>NZ_CBDIMS010000001.1:0-1860571 GCF_965283145.1 Nocardia sp. Marseille-Q1738
CCAGCCGGAAAAATAGCTGACTTAAATACCCGACCCTCCACACGGGGGGTGAAGAGCCGGAACCAAAAATAATTGGCACTGACATTCATCGACACACTATTGAGTTCTCAAAGAACACACGCACACACCATCGCCCGGTTTGAGCCGTTTGATCGGTGAAGCAACTTTTCCAGCTTAGCTCAGCCTCGAACCCAGTTGCAAACAAGGTTCTCGTTCGAGCTAGTGTGATCGCCAGGCGCTCCTCGTCCTACCTCGTTTCCCTCGCCTCTCGCTCAGCGTTTCCGCTCAGCTCCTCGGCTCCGGGTCGGTGTCCGTGTCGCTCTGACTTGGACAAAGTTACGTGTCTGCGTGCACGATGTCAAATCCCCTGGTCAGGAAGCGTTTTCGCGGAAACGTTCAATCCGCGGCGCCGACGCGCACTACATCGCCCCCCAGTGCCTGCAACTGCTCGACGAAATTCGGATAACCGCGATCGATGTGGAAGACGTCGTGCACTTCGGTGGTCCCATCGGCGACCAAGCCGGCGAGGACCAATCCGGCACCCGCTCGAATATCGGACGACCACACGGGGGCACTCGACAACCTCGGAATACCGCGCACTACGGCGTGGTGCCCGTCGGTGCGGGCGTCGGCACCGAGCCGGATCATCTCCTCCACGAAACGGAACCGCGCTTCGAAGATGTTCTCGGTGATCATCGAGGTCCCGTCGGCGATGGACGCGAGCCCGATGGCCATCGGCTGCAGGTCGGTCGGGAAGCCGGGGAACGGCAGGGTCGAGAAGTTCACCGCGCGCGGGCGCTCGGCCTGCACCACACGGAAGCCGTCCTGCTCGAACGAGATCCGCGCACCCGCGGAACGCAACTTGTCCAGCACCAGGGACAGGTGCTTGGGGTTCACTCCGGTGACGCGGATGTCCCCCAGGGTCATCGCGGCGGCGATCCCCCAGGTCGCGGCCACGATGCGGTCACCGATGACGCGGTGTGTGGTGGGCGAGAGCCGCTCGACGCCCTGGATGGTGAGCACCGAGGTGCCCGCCCCGCTGATCCGCGCGCCCATCCGGACGAGCATGTTGCACAGGTCGACGATGTCCGGCTCGCGCGCGGCGTTGTCGATCACCGTCTCCCCCTCGGCGAGCACTGCCGCCATGAGGATGTTCTCGGTCGCGCCGACGGAAGGGAAGTCCAGACGGATCCGGGCGCCTTGCAACTCGTCCGCTCTCGCCACCACGCAGCCGTGCTCGATCTCGCTGGTCGCGCCGAGCAGACGCAGACCGGCTTGATGCATATCGAGCGGACGCGAGCCGATCGCGTCACCACCGGGCAGCGCGACGACCGCACGCTTGCACCGAGCCATCAGCGGACCGAGCACACACACCGACGCACGGAACTGGGTGACCGCGGGGAAGTCCGCGTGGTACTTCGGCTCGGCGGGCGTGGTGATCGTGACCACCCCGCCGTCGATGGTCACGTCACAGCCGAGGCCGCGCAGTACATCGGCCATCAGCGGCACATCGAGGATGTCCGGGCAGTTCGAGATCGTGGTGGTGCCCTCGGCCAGCAACGCAGCGGCCATCAGCTTGAGGACGCTGTTCTTGGCGCCCCCCACCGTGACCTCACCGACGAGTCTGTTTCCGCCGGTAACCAGAAACCGTTCCATGCCGCCTCTCCGCGTATTCGGCGCACTGTTGGTGCAAGGATAGTTGCGGCGGCCCACTACGGTGCCGCCTCTCCGCGACTCCCCTTCGCCTCTGGCCATCTTTGCCGTACGAGTGAGTGCCGCGAGCTGGGTTTGCGCGGCCGACGGCGTGGTCGGCGTCGTGGTCCCGGCATACCCGGTGGTTACTCGCGTACTCGCATGTTCTCGCCGACGCGATCAGTCGCTCGGCAGGTCCCCGCCGGGCTTCCACAGGATATCGCCGCCGGGATTGGCCACCCGGCTCAGGATGAACAGCAGGTCCGAGAGCCGATTGAGGTACTTGGCGGGCAGGACGTTGGTGTCCTCCGGATACGCCTCGATCGCGGCCCACGCGGAGCGTTCCGCGCGGCGGGCAACGGTGCGGGCGGTGTGCAGCAGGGCCGCCAGCGGCGTACCACCGGGCAGGATGAACGAGTTCAGAGCGGGCAGTTCGGCATTGAACTCATCGCACCACGCTTCGAGCCGGTCGACGTAGGGCTGGGTGACGCGCAGCGGCGGGTACTTCGGCTCCGCGACCACGGGTGTGGAGAGGTCGGCGCCGGCGTCGAACAGATCGTTCTGCACGTGCCGCAGCACCGCCAGCATCGTCTTCTCCGGCTGCCCGAGTGCGATCGCCACGCCGATGGCGGCGTTCGTCTCGTCGCAGTCGGCGTACGCGACCAGGCGCGGGTCGTTTTTGGCGACCCGGGAAAAGTCGCTCAGTCCCGTGGTCCCGTCATCGCCGGTCCGGGTATAGATCCGCGTCAAGTGCACACTCACAGCACAACCCTAATGGGCGCAGCCAGGCGAAGTCCGCCCCAGCCCGCGGTCAGGTCCAGCGAAGGCCTTGGGCAGCCGCTCATCTGTTTCGGTCTACAGGCCTGGCATCCGCCGAGTGCGGTCCGAAGGGCGGGACTCCACCCAGGAAAGAAAGGCGGTCAACGAGTCGCGGTCGAGTGCCAACTCGAAGCCGCCGGTCCGGTCCGACACCGCGATCACGGCGATGTCGTCGGTCATGATGTCGTATTCGTCACCGCGCGGGCCGCGGCGATCACCGATCTCGATGCCTTGGCGCCGAATCGTGGAATCCGGGCCCAGTTTGAGGCTGGTCAGCTTGAAGAAGACGAGCCGGTCCTCGTCGTACCGGATCAATCCGTGCCGCCAGCCCTGACCACCGCGGGCAGGGAGAACGCGCAGAATCGCGGCAGTTCCGCCGCGACGCAACATGATCAGGCGATAGGTCGAGGCCAGCGCGAGGAACACGAGCATGAGCACCAGAATGATCAGCAGAACCATCCCGGTTTGCAATGCCGTTCGTCCCTTCGCTCCGCCGCCGTGTCGTCGACACGGTATTTGATTGGCGGTGTTCGCAGGCTTCGTTGGTTACGCAGGCTTTCGCCTCCGAGCCTGATGCTCACACCGCGTGCGGTCATTCAACCACGGCCCTGAGTTTACAAATGGCCCGGCCGTGTCCGACTCGCCTGCAAAAGACGCTGTCGGCGGTGAAGAGTGTCTTCACCGCCGACAGCCGTCGTTCCTCGATGACAGGTTGTTGCTACGCGTTCGAGGTCTGCTCGACCGCGCGCACCCGGGCCTGAGCCGCCTTCTGCTGCTCTTCGCTGGCCTCCGAGTCGGCCAGGACCCGGCGGGCCGCCTCGACATCCACCTCGTCGGCGAACTCCGCCGATTCGGCCAGTACCCGAACCGAGTTCGCGGTCACCGAGAAGAAGCCACCGTGCACGGCGGCGACGATGCGCTCACCCTCGCTGGACACGATGTTCACGGTGCCGCCTTCGACCAGCTGGCCGAGCAGCGGCTCGTGCCCCGGCATGATGCCGATCTGGCCCTCGGTGGTCTGCGCGCTGACGAACGACGCCTGGCCGGACCAGAGCAGCCGTTCGACCGCGACGAGATCGACTGACATTTCCGCCATTGGTGACTACTACTTTCCGGCGATCTTCTTCGCGGCCGCCTCGACGTCGTCGAGACCACCGCAGCTGTTGAACGCCTGCTCCGGGAAGTGGTCGAACTCGCCCTTGCAGACCCGGTCGAAGTCGTCGATGGTCTGCTCCAGCGGCACGACCGAACCCACCTGGCCGGTGAACTTCTCGGCCACGATGAAGTTCTGGCCCAGGAACTTCTCCAGACGACGGGCGCGGCCGACGAGGACCTTGTCCTCTTCGGAGAGCTCGTCCATACCGAGGATGGCGATGATGTCCTGCAACTCCTTGTACTTCTGCAGGATCCGCTTCACCTCGTTGGCCACCGCGAAGTGCCGGTCACCGACGATCGAGGCCTCCAGGATGCGGGAGGTCGAGGTCAGCGGGTCGACGGCGGGGTAGATGCCCTTCTGCGAGATCGGGCGGGAGAGCTCGGTCGTCGCGTCCAAGTGGGCGAAGGTGGTGGCCGGCGCCGGGTCGGTGTAGTCGTCGGCAGGCACGTAGATGGCCTGCAGCGAGGTGATGGACCGACCGCGGGTCGAGGTGATGCGCTCCTGCAGCTCACCCATCTCGTCGGCCAGGGTCGGCTGGTAGCCGACGGCCGAAGGCATGCGGCCGAGCAGGGTGGAGACCTCGGAACCGGCCTGGGTGAACCGGAAGATGTTGTCGATGAACAGCAGCACGTCCTGGTGCTGCACGTCGCGGAAGTACTCGGCCATGGTCAGGGCCGAGAGGGCGACGCGCATACGGGTGCCCGGCGGCTCGTCCATCTGGCCGAAGACGAGGGCGGTGTCCTGGAGGACGCCCATCTCTTCCATCTCCAGGCGGAGGTCGGTGCCCTCACGGGTGCGCTCGCCGACGCCGGCGAACACGGAGGTACCGGAGAACTCCCGCGCGATACGGGTGATCATCTCCTGGATCAGAACGGTCTTGCCGACGCCGGCGCCACCGAACAGACCGATCTTGCCACCCTTCACGTACGGGGTGAGCAGGTCGATGACCTTGATACCCGTCTCCAGGATCTCGGTCTTGCCCTCGAGCTGGTCGAACGACGGCGGCTTGCGGTGGATGCCCCACTGCTCGCCGTCACGGCCGGTTCCGGGCGCGTCCAGGCAGTCGCCGAGCGCGTTGAAGACGTGGCCCTTGACCACGTCGCCGACTGGCACCGAGATCGGCTTGCCGGTGTCGGTGACGGTGGCGCCGCGGACCAGGCCGTCGGTCGGCTGCATCGAGATGGTGCGCACGATGTTGTCGCCGAGGTGCTGGGCGACCTCGAGGGTCAGGGTCTTGGCCACCGAGGTCAGGGCGATCTCGGCGTGCAGGGCGTTGAACAGTTCGGGGATGGCTCCGCGGGGGAATTCGACGTCCACGACGGGGCCGATGACCCGGACGACGCGGCCCGTGGCGGCGCCGGTCCGGCTCGTGTCTTCTCGAGTGACAGCTGCGGTCATTGGTGTTGGTTCTCTCCGTGTCGATGGGCGGCCCTCGGGCCGCGGCGCTTAGTCGCGGTCCGAGCTCGCCGCCAGCGCGTTCACGCCGCCGACGATTTCGCTGATTTCCTGCGTGATCTGGGCCTGACGGACCGAGTTCGCCTCGCGCTGAAGCACACTCGCGAGTTCGTTGGCGTTGTCGGTGGCGGCCTTCATTGCGGTGCGCCGAGCCGCGGACTCGGATGCCGCTGCCTCGAGCAACGACGCGTAGATACGCGTATTGATGTACTTCGGCAGCAGCGCCGCCAGCAGCACATCGGCGTCGGGCTCGAATTCGTACTGGGCGTGGACTTCCGCGGTCGGCGAATCCGACACGATGTCCTCGCCCAGGTCGAAGTTCTCGTCGACGAAGCTCACCTGGATGGGCGCAAGCCTGCGCACCTCCGGGGTCTGTGTCAGCATCGACACGAAGCGGGTGTAGACGATGTGCAGTTCATCCACACCGGCGATGTCGCCCGTCCCGTGCGGGTGCGGAACCTCGCCGTCGGACCCGGCCATGAACGCATCCACCAGATGGTGGCAGGCGGCCGAGGCATCGGTGTACTTCGGCTGCTGCGAGAACCCGGTCCAGGCGGAGACGAACGGACGGTTGCGGAAGGTGTAGTACGTCAGGCCCTTGTTGCCCATGACGTAGAGCACCGGCTCCTTGCCCTCGTCGCGCAGGGTGGTCATCAGCTCTTCGGCGCGCTTGAGCACGTTCGAGTTGTAGCCACCACACATACCGCTGTCACTGGTGATCACCAGCACCGCCGCACGACGCGGGTTGGGGCGCTCGGTCAGCAGCGGGTGCGACAGGTTCTTCGACGCGCTCGCCAGCTCGCTGAGGACCTTGGTGATCTCCTCGGCATACGGCTTCGCGGCCGCGACCCTGGCCTGGGCCTTGGAGATGCGCGAGGTCGCGATCAGCTCTTGAGCCTTGGTGATCTTCTTGATCGAATTCACACCACGAATGCGGGAGCGCAATTCACGCAAGCTTGCCATCAGCGGTTCACACTCCCTTCATTCGCACGAATCGAATAGCGCATGGCAGGCTCGATTACTTCTCGACGTGCTTGCGCGTCACCGACAGGGACTCGACCTCTTCATGGTCGAGCTCGCCCGCTTCGGCCTCGTTCACCACACGGCTGCCGTCGGAGGCGAGGAAGCCCTGCTTGAACTTGTCGGTGGCCGCCTTGATCGCCTCGGCCGCGTCGCCATCGAGCACCTTGCCGCCCGCGATGGCCTTGAAGGCATCCGCGGCGGTGCGGTGCAGATCCTCCAGCAGCTCCACGTTGAAGCGGCGGATGTCGGCGACCGGAACCGAGTCGTAGTAGCCGCCGTCGACCAGGTAGATCGAAACGATCTGGTCTTCGACCGACACCGGCGAGTACTGGTCCTGCTTGAGCAGCTCGACCCAGCGGGCACCGCGCTCGAGCTGCGCCAGCGACGCGGCGTCGAGGTCGGAGGCGAAGGCGGAGAACGCCTCCAGCTCGCGGTACTGCGCCATTTCCAGACGCAGCGAACCGGCGACCTTCTTCATGCCCTTGGTCTGGGCGGCGCCACCGACGCGGGAGACCGAGGTACCGACGTTGATCGCCGGGCGGACACCCTTGTTGAACAGGTCGGACTCGAGGAAGACCTGGCCGTCGGTGATGGAGATGACGTTGGTCGGAATGAACGCCGAGATGTCGTTGGCCTTGGTCTCGATGATCGGCAGACCGGTCATCGAGCCTGCGCCCATCTCGTCGGACAGCTTGGCGCAACGCTCCAGCAGACGGGAGTGCAGGTAGAAGACGTCACCGGGGTACGCCTCGCGGCCCGGCGGGCGACGCAGCAGCAGCGAGATGGCGCGGTAGGCCTCGGCCTGCTTGGTCAGGTCGTCGAACACGATCAGCACGTGCTTGCCCTGGTACATCCAGTGCTGGCCGATGGCCGAACCGGTGTAGGGCGCCAGCCACTTGAAGCCGGCGGAGTCGGAGGCCGGGGCCGCGACGATGGTGGTGTACTCCAGCGCGCCGTGCTGCTCCAGCGCGGTCTTGACGCCCGCGATGGTCGAACCCTTCTGGCCGATCGCGACGTAGATGCAGCGCACCTGCTTCTTGGGGTCGCCGGTCTCCCAGTTGGCCTTCTGCGCGAGGATCGCGTCGATGCAGACCGCGGTCTTGCCGGTCTTGCGGTCGCCGATGATCAGCTGGCGCTGGCCACGGCCGATCGCGGTCAGCGCGTCGATGGCGGTGATGCCGGTGGCCAGCGGCTCCTCGACCGGCTGGCGCTGCAGCACGGTCGCGGCCTGCAGCTCCAGCACGCGCTGCTCCTCGGACTCGATCTCGCCGAGACCGTCGATCGGCTGACCGAGCGGGTTCACCACGCGGCCGAGGAACTTGTCGCCGACCGGAACCGAGAGCACGTCACCGGTCCGGCGGACCTCGTGACCTTCCTGGATTTCGGCGAACTCGCCGAGGATGACCGCACCGATCTCACGGTCCTCGAGGTTGAGCGCCACGCCGAGCACGCCACCGGGGAACTCGAGCAGCTCGTTGGCCATCGCCGAAGGCAGGCCGCTGACGTGCGCGATGCCGTCGCTGGCGTCGGTGACCACGCCGACTTCTTCGATGGAGGTCTCGGGGGTGTAGCTCTGGGTGTAGCTCTCGATCGCGCTACGGATCTCGTCGGAGGAGATCGTCAGCTCCGCCATGTTCTTCCTGCTCTCGCTGTCTGGGTCTGGAATGTCGGGGGTGGTGGTGAGCGCGCTAGGTCAGGGCCCGGCGCAGCTTTTCCAGTCGGCCGAGGGCGCTGCCGTCGATCACGTCGTCACCGACGCGCACGACGAGCCCGCTCAGCAAACTCGGGTCGACCTGGACGTGCACCGTGATCGCCTTGCCGTAGATGCGGCCCAGCGAGCCGGCCAGCCGGTCACTCTGCTGCTCGGTGAGCGCGATCGCGGCGCGCACGTGCGCGACGATCTGCTCACGGCGACCCGCTGCCAAGTCGGACAGCTCGTCGAAGGCCGCGCCGATGCTCGTCCGCTGCCTGGCCACCACCTGCTCCGCCAGGGTCAGGGTGATCGGCTCGGTCTTGTCCGCGAGCAGGCGGGCGACCAACTCGCGCTTGGCCGAAGCCGGCTTCGCCCGATCCGACAGAGCCTGCTCCAGCTCGGGGTTGTCGGCGATGATCCGGCCGAGCCGGAACAGCTCGTCCTCGACCGCGTCGAGCCGGCCGCGCTGCGCCGCCGACTCCAGCAACGCCTCTTGGCCGAGCAGTACCAGGGTGTCGACCAGGTTCGAGGTGCGCGACCAGTTCTGGGCCACCGCGGTGGTCAGCACCGCCAGCGTGGCAGCGCTGACCTTGCCGCCGAAGACCCGCTCGCAGAGTTCCGCGCGCACGGAACCCGGCACCGACACGTCCGCGAGCGCCACACGCAGCGAACGCTGGTCGTCCAGCACGGCGACAACGGCGAACAGTTCCGAACCCGTCGTGGCCGCAGCCGTATCGCTTCCGGTCAGAGCGGCCCGAAGCGCCTCCCGGGACCGGGCGCTTGCCTCGCGGCTCGCTGCGTACATGCTTCTCACTTTCGCGTCGTTACCTTCCGACCCCGATGCCAGCGTCCGACTCGTCGAGCTCGTCGAGGAACCGCTCGATCGACGCCGCCTGCTTGGCCTCGTCCGACACCGACTGACCGATGATCTTCTCGGCCAGGTCGACGGCCGTGCGGCCGACTTCGGAGCGGAGCTCGGTGAGGATCTGCTGGCGCTGGGCTTCCAGCTGGGTGTGGCCTGCCGCGACGATGCGGTCGCTTTCGGCCTGGGCCTCTGCACGCATCTGGGCGAGGATTTCCTGGCCCTGGGTGCGCGCGTCCTCCCGGATGCGGGCGGCCTCGAGCCGGGCATCGGCCAGCTGCTGCTGGTACTGCTGCAGGGTGAGCTGAGCTTCCTCCTGCGCGGCTTCCGCGCGAGCGATGCCGCCTTCGATCTTGTCCGAACGCTCATCGAGCGTCTTCATCAGGCGCGGAACCACGTACTTGTAGAACAGGGCCGCGATGATGATGACGCAGACGATCGACCAGACGATGTCGTACGTTTCGGGGACGAGAGGATTCACTTCCTCTCCCTCCGCCGCCGCGAGCAAAACTGACTCGTACATCGGAATCAGAAAATGAAGCCGGCGACGAGACCGATGAGGGCGAGCGCCTCGGTGAACGCGATACCGAGGAACATGTTGGTGCGGATGGTGCCCTGCAGCTCAGGCTGGCGCGCGATGCCCTCGATGGCCTTGCCGACGACGATGCCGACGCCGATGCCGGGGCCGATCGCGGCGAGACCGTAGCCGATGGCACCGAAACCCTTGAAGGTGCTCTCGGTCGTCGCGGCTTCCTGGGCCAGGTAAGCGAGGCTCATGAGTCTTCCATTCCCTTTCTGTTGCTCACCCGCCGGTCGGCGTGGTGTAGCAGGTTTCCGGTAGTTGTGTCGGTCGGGTCAGTGATCGGCCGCGTGCTGCGCGAGCCCGATGTAAACGGCGGTCAGCAGCGCAAACACATAGGCCTGCAGGAAGATGACCAACATCTCGAACAGCGTGAATCCGAGTCCCGCGATCAGCGAGAACGGCGAGAACACCTTCATCCATGCGGTGGCGTCGAACAGGAAGAACCAGGTGGCGCTGAAGAACAGCACCAACATGATGTGACCGGCCAGCATGTTGGCCATGAGTCGGACGGTCAGCGTGAACGGACGCAGGATGAAGGTGGAGACGAACTCGATCGGAATCAGCAGCACGTGCAGTGCGGGGGGAACATTCGGAACGACGATGCTGCTGCGCATGTAGGTGAGGAATCCGTACTTCTTGATACCGACGTAGTTGAACGCCAGGTACGCGATGACGGCCAGCGTCAGCGGCATGCCGATGCGAGCATTCGACGAGATGTTCAACCCCGGAATGATGCCGGAGAAGTTCAGAAAGAGGACCGTGAAGAAGATCGTCGCGATCAACGGGAAGAATCTGCGTCCCGATTCCTTGCCCAGCACCTCTTCGCAGATCTGCTCCTTGACGAAGACCAGGCCGATTTCGGCGACATTCTGCAGACCGCGCGGCACGATCTTCGGCGAACGGAACGCCAGCAGCATCACGCCGACCAGAACGGCCGACATCAGCAGGCGGATCAGCATCAATCGATCGAGTTCGAACGGCGTTCCCTCGAACAGCACAGCTGGAGGGAAGAAATCGGTAAGCGACGGCGCATGGAACTCGGCCGCCAGAGTGGTGACGCTCAGCGTTCTCTCCCGTGTTCGGGCCGCGGGTACGGTCATTCCCGCGGTTCGATCGGACATTGACGATCAATTTGGTCGACTCAGGTCGGCTCGAAGTTCGTCAGCAGCTGTGCGGCGGTTTGGACTCCACCCGGCGTCTGTACGTGTGTCGGCGACATCGTCGACATGCAGAACCGGAACACCCCTCGGAGCCCGGCACGGCAGTAAGCATAGCGGCCTATGTGGGAGATCCAGCGGGTGACCCCTCACTTGGTCGCTTGCTTACCAACACTTTACCAAGTGATCTACGACAGCATGTAGGGGGTGTGCGTTTTTTGTTACTCGCGGGTATCAGACGCTTCCGTGTCGGTGGTCGTCACGTACGGAACCTTCTGGCGCAGAACGCCGTACGTCTCGGCGCCGAGCACGATGACCAAGGCTCCGACGACGGTGAGGAACAGGACGACCCGGTCGTAGAAATCGAACTGGTTGAGGATCGCTATGACGACCAACGCCACCAGCATCTTGCCCACCCAGCTCACCAGCATGACCAGACCGGCGGTGGTCGGCGGCAGTTTCGCGCCGAACAGCACGACGGCCGCGGTGGTGAGAATGAAGCCCCCGCCGATCGCGGCGCCCAGCAGCGCGCCCCACACGCCCGGCATTCCCGAGACGGCGGCGCCCAGCCCGACCGCGAGGACCACCAGCACGCCCAAGCCGATCAGGCCGTAGCGCAGAGCGGACCGCAGCGGAGCGTCGGGGCCGGGGACAGGTTCGATCACAGCCGCCGACTTTACCCCGACGCCGATCCGTCCCCCGCCGGGTCCCTACGCCGCAGCCCCGGAATCGCGGTGATCACCAACGCGAAAACCAACCCGCCCGCCATCATCAGGACAACCAGCCTGCGGTCCATCAGCGAGGTGCCCACCGCACCGAACGCGAGCACACCGACCCACAAATAGATGAGCAGCACCACGCGCCGGTGGGAATGACCGATCTGCAGCAAGCGATGATGCAAGTGCATTTTGTCCGGCGTCGAGAAACTCACGCCCGCGCGAACCCGGCGCACGATGGCGAGCAACAGGTCCAGCACCGGAATGAACATCACCGCGCCGACCAGCAACAGCGGGGAAAGCAGACCCACGATGTCGCGCGGCCCATACCCCTGCAACGGGATTCGACCGGATGCACCGGTGGACACCGCCGCCAGCATCAATCCGATCAGCATCGAGCCGGAGTCGCCCATGAATATGCGCGCGGGCTGGAAATTGTGCGGCAGGAATCCGAGGCATCCGCCCGCCAGCGCGGCGGCGAGCAGCGCGGGCGGGTAGGTATCGACCGAGCCGCCCTGCTCGTTCATCAACCCCACGCAGAACACGAAAACGGCCAGCGCGGCGATCAGGCCCAGGCCCGCGGCGAGACCGTCCAGACCGTCGACGAAGTTCATGGCGTTGACCAGGGTGACGGTGACCGCGACCGTGACCAAGCCGCCTTGCAACCCGTCCAGCACCACCGTGGTGTTGCTGAACGGGTTGTAGATGACGTACCAGCCCAGCCCCATGACGGCCATCACGCCCGCCGCCGTCACCTGTCCGGCGAACTTCGTGAGCGCGTCGAGTCCCCACCGGTCGTCGACGATGCCGACCGCGACGATGAGCGTGCTCGCCACCAGCACGGCGATCGGGATATTGGGTTTGTAGTCGAATCCGCTCCGCAGCGCGGGCAGCTGGTGCGCGAACAGCACCGCGGTGACCACGCCGATGTACATGCCGACGCCGCCCATCCGCGGAATCGGCTTGACGTGCACGTCCCGATCGCGCGGCACGGCGACCGCGCCGAAGCCGATCGCCAGCACGCGCACCCCGCCGGTGGCCAGGAAGGTCACCACCGCGGAGATGAGCAGCACGACGAGCAGCTCCCGCAGGGGAACGACAGCACTCGAACCCATCATCCGAGCCGCTGCGCGGCGCCACCGAGCGCCTCCGGCGACATGCCGAGCACCTCGGCGATGTCGGCGACGGGCACCGCGCCGGCGCGCAGGATGCGCGGTTGGTCGGCGGTCAGGTCGACGATGGTGGAGGCGACGGCGTGCTCGGCGGGACCCCCGTCGAGATACACGCCGACCAGCTCGCCGAGCTGATCCTTGGCCTCGGCCGCGGTCTTGGCCGGTGGCTGTCCGGACACGTTGGCGCTGGACACCGCCAGCGGGCCGACCTCACGCAACAACTCGAGCGCGACCGGGTGCAGCGGCATCCGCAGCATCACCGTCCCGCGCGTGTCACCGAGATCCCAGGCCAGCGAAGGCGCTTGCTGCACAACCAGACTCAGGGCACCGGGCCAGAACGCCCGGATCAGTTCGCGCGCTTGCGGCCGCACCGAGAACACCAGGCCGTCGATGGTGTGCCAGGATCCGACGAGCACCGGCACCGGCATGTCCCTGCCCCGGCGCTTGGCCGCGAGCAACGAGCTCACCGCGGTGGAATCGAACGCGTCGGCGGCCAAGCCGTACAGGGTGTCGGTGGGCAGCACGACCAGCCGTCCGGATTTCAGGGCGCTGGTGGCTGCGGACAGTCCGGCGGCACGCGAGTCGGGATCCGCGCAGTCGTAGACGGTACTCACCCGACCATCCTGTCACGCTGTACCGCCTCTCCGCGTATTCAGGCTCCCCCGCCTCTCCGAATCCTCAGGCCGTACCAGTCGGGTGACGCGCGATTTGCGTTCAGGTCCTGCGTCGGGTGCCACTCGAGTTTTGGGCGTGCCCGACGAGTTACCCATGTACTCGCGAGATCAGTTGTCACGTTCTCAGCGGCGTTTGTGCCGCTTCGACGGCTGCCAGGTCCGAATCACGCCTGAGCTGCACACCGCGGTGTTGAACGCACACTTCTACCAGGGGCGAGCGGGTTGATGGTGCACGGTTCCGAGAGCGGCTAGCTGGTGAGCACTCTTGCCGCTTGAACTTCACGTCCTGATAGAAGACATCACCCGCCTGATCGACTGGGTGCGGCACCTGGCGAACGGGGTCGGGGGTCAAGTGCGAGTGGCGGCGACGAAGCGTGGTTTCCCTGCAAGGTCGGGGTGTTCGACGATGTCGGTGAATTCCCCGTGCTCTGCCAGCAGTGCGGCCAGGGCGGAACCGTTGGTGTCGTCGTGTTCGATGGCGACGCCGCCGCCTGGGCGCAGCAGGCGGGTGATGTTCGGGATCATGCCGCGGATGACCGACAAACCGTCCGGGCCGCCGAACAGGGCGATCGGCGGGTCGTGCTCGGCCACCTCGGGGTCGAGGCGGGCGCCCTCCGGGATGTAGGGCGGGTTGGAGACCACGACGTCCACGCGGCCGTCGAGGTTGGTGAGCAACGTGGGGTCGGTGGCGTCGTCGGCGTAGAGCGTGATCGGTGTGTCACCCGCCGCGATGCGGTCGTCGGCGTTGCGGCGCGCCCAGACCAGCGCCGCGGGATCGAGCTCGATCGCGTGCACGTCGGCGTCGGGGCGAGCGTGCGCGATGGCGAGGGCCAGCGCGCCCGATCCGGTGCACAGGTCGACGACGATCGGGGCGTGATCGTGCGGCAGGGCCTCCAGCTGCGCCAGGGCCCACGCGAACAGCAGCTCGGTCTCCGGGCGCGGCACGAAGACGCCTGGTCCCACCGCGAGATCGAGCGCACCCATCACGGCCGTTCCGGTCAAGTGCTGCAACGGAATCCGCTGGGCACGGCGATCGACCAGCTCGCGGTACTCGGCCAGCTTGCCGGGCGGCACGAGCGGGGTCAGTGCGAGCCTGGTGCGTTCCACGCCGAGAACGTGCGCCGCCAAATGCTCGGCGTCGGCCCGCGGACTGTGTACCCCGGCCGTCCGCAACGTCTCGATGGCGTCGTTGATGGCGGGGCGCAGCGCTACTCGGGTGGTGGACATGGCACTGACTCTGCCCGAAACGCGATCATTCCGCGGCCATACGCGCTTCGCGATCCGCCTTGCCCAGGGCATCCAGCAGCGCGTCGAGATCGCCGTCGAGCACGGCGTCGAGGTTGTGTGCCTTGAAGCCGATGCGATGGTCGGTGATCCGGTTCTCCGGGAAGTTGTAGGTGCGAATCCGCTCGGAGCGGTCCACGGTGCGGATCTGGCTCGCCCGGCCCGCGGCCGCCTCCTGGTCGGCCTGCTCCTCGGCCAGCGCTTGCAACCGGGCCGCGAGCACCTGCATGGCGCGGGCCTTGTTCTGCAACTGGGACCGCTCGTTCTGGCAGGTGACCACGATGCCGGAGGGCAGATGGGTGATGCGTACCGCGGAGTCGGTGGTGTTGACGCCCTGACCGCCCTTGCCGGAGGAGCGATAGACGTCGATCCGCAGATCGGACTCGTCGATCTGCACCTCTTCGATTTCGTCGGGCTCCGGGTAGATCAGCACGCCCGCCGCCGACGTGTGGATGCGTCCCTGCGATTCGGTCACCGGGACGCGCTGCACCCGGTGCACACCGCCTTCGAACTTGAATCGCGACCACACGCCGTCGCGCGCGGCGTCCCGGCTCTTGATCGACAACGTGGCCTCTTTGTAGCCGCCCAGATCCGACAGCGTGGCGTCGAGAATCTCGACCTTCCAGCCGTGGCGCTCGGCGTAGCGCACGTACATGCGGGCCAAGTCGGCGGCGAACAAGGCGGACTCCTCGCCGCCCTCCCCGGACTTCACCTCGAGCACGACGTCGTCGCCGTCGTGCGGGTCGCGCGGGGCCAGCAGGTCGGCGAGGGCCTGTTCCAGTTCCTGGACCTGTTGTTCCAGGCCGGGGATCTCGGCGGCGAAGGCGGCATCGTCGGCGGCGAGTTCCTCGGCGGCGGACAGATCGTCGCGCGCCGCCTCCAGCTTGCGGTACGTGGCCATGACCGGAGCCAGCTCGGCGAACCGCTTGCCGACCCGGCGCGCGGCGCCCGCATCGTTGTGCAGCGACGGATCGGCCAGCTGCGTCTCCAAGCCGGCGTACTCGGCCAGAACGTCATCGATGGCGGACGGTTGCGTCACGGTGCTTCCTTCTCCTGGTACCTGTCCATACAAAAACACCGACGCCCGGCCTGCGCAGCAGGACCGGGCGTCGGCGAGGAAGCTACTTGGCGTCGGCCTTCTTGCCGGCACGCTTGCCGTAGCGGGCCTCGAAGCGGGCCACGCGGCCACCGGTGTCGAGGATCTTCTGCTTGCCGGTGTAGAACGGGTGGCACTGCGAGCAGACCTCGACGGTGATGTGCCCCGACTCCTTGGTGCTGCGAGTCTGGAAGGTGTTGCCGCAACCACAGACGACCGTGGTGTCGACATACGCCGGGTGAATTCCTGCCTTCATGGATGTCCTCTCGAGATGTGGCCGCCGGGTCGCCGACGCGAATTCGCGACGAGCGTGAACCGGAACCGACTAGGCGGGAGGTCTGCTCACGTGAGCAGACGCAACGACCGTTCAGTATGCCAGAACTGCCGTTACGCTCCCAAAACGCCCCTGGCGAGTGGTTTGTTCCCGCCCTGGGTATTCCCCCCGATCGTTTGCGCCCCTGAAAATTCGGGCGCGCGAATCCTCGCCGCCTTCGAGACGCTGAAGTCGGGTAGTCCGCTACTCAGGAATGCGAACAGATCCGTTCATAGAGTTGCAGACCTGGTGCACATCGCCGTTCGGCGGCAGGAAGGAGACCCGCGTGGCAATCCGGATCGCGTCCGCGATTTTCGTTCTCCTGATCCTCACCGCGGCCGTCGGCTGGTGCGCACTCCCCGAAACCACGAACTATCCTGCCCCCGCGAACGCCGTGTACGTCCGGACCGCCACGCCGGGTCCCGGAGACGCGACCTGCGCGCTCATCCTCGGTTTCCTGATCAGCGGCGCGGCCGTGATCGGCCTGGCCTTCTTCGCCCCGGGAACGCCGAAAGGGTCCCGCACGGGCGGGACCCTTTCGGCCGTTGCCATGGCGACAACTCGGTTCTACGCGCTACTCGTCCAGCGCGCCCGGCGCGGTCTTGCTCACCTGCATGAGGAACTCGAGGTTGTTCTTGGACTTCTTCAGACGGTCGATCAGCAGATCGATCGCCTGGTGCGAGTCAAGGCCGGACAGTACGCGGCGCAGCTTGTGCAGTACCGCCGCCTCGTCGGGGCTGAGCAGTAGCTCGTCCTTGCGGGTACCGGACGGGTTGACGTCCACCGCGGGGAACACCCGCCGCTCCGCGATCTTGCGGTCCAACTTGAGTTCGGCGTTACCGGTGCCTTTGAACTCCTCGAAGATCACCGTGTCACCGGTCGAACCGGTCTCCACCATCGCGGTGGCGATGATGGTGAGCGATCCGCCGTTCTCGATGTTGCGCGCCGCGCCGAGGAACCGCTTGGGCGGGTACAGCGCGGTGGAATCGACACCACCGGAAAGGATCCGGCCCGAGGCGGGTGAGGAGTTGTTGTACGCGCGGCCGAGCCGGGTGATCGAGTCCAGCAGCACGACGACGTCCTTGCCCATCTCCACCAAACGCTTGGCGCGCTCGATGGCGAGTTCGGCGACCGAGGTGTGGTCCGACGGCGGACGGTCGAAGGTCGAGGAGATGACCTCACCGCGCACCGAACGCTGCATGTCGGTGACCTCTTCGGGACGCTCGTCGACCAGCACCACCATCAGGTAGCACTCCGGGTTGTTGGTCGCGATCGCGTTCGCCAGATCCTGCAGGATCGTGGTCTTACCGGCCTTCGGCGGCGATACGATCAGCGCGCGCTGCCCCTTGCCGATCGGCATGATCAAGTCGATGACCCGGGTGGTCAGCTTGTTCGGCTGGGTCTCCAGCCGCAACCGCTGGTTCGGGTACAGCGGGGTGAGCTTGCCGAACTCGGGGCGGCGCTTCGCGGCCTCGACCTCACCGCCGTTGACCGTGTCCAGCCGCACCAGCGGATCGAACTTCTGGCGCTGGTTGGCCTGTTCGCCGTCACGCGGGGCGCGCACGGCGCCGGTGATCGCGTCACCGCGGCGCAGACCGTTCTTGCGAACCAGGTTCATCGAGACGTAGACGTCGTTCGGCCCGGCCAGGTAGCCGGAGGTGCGCACGAAGGCGTAGTTGTCCAGCACGTCGAGGATGCCCGCGACCGGCTGGAGCACGTCGTCCTCGCGGATCTCCAGCTCGCGCGTCTCGCCGCCACCGCTCTCGCGGTCGCGACCACGACGACGCTCCCGGAAGCGGCGTCCGCGCCGACCGCGACCGCCTTCCTCATCGTCACCGCCGCGGCCCGCCGCGCTGCCGTTCTGGCTCTGGCCCTGGCCGCGCTCGCCTTGGCCACGCTCGCCGCGCTCGCCCTGGCCACGCTCGCCCTGGCCACGCTCGCCCTGGCCACGCTCGCCGCGCTCCCGGCGACGCTCGCCGCCCTGTTCGGCGTCCTGCCTCGCCTCGTCACCACGCGTTTCGCCGGGCGCGCTCTCGCCGCCGGATCGCGCCTGGTCACGACCGCGCCGCTGCCGACCGCGGCCACGCTGGCCACTCTCGCGGCCGGACTCCTCGGTGGTTTCGGTCGCGGAGGCGGGCGCAGAGTCGGCCGCGGGCGCGGAATCGGCGTGCGCGGTCTTCGCCGGGGCGGGAGCCTCGGTGGCCGGGGCCGAAGCCGCGGGCGTCACGTCGAGGGTCGCCTGCTCGGCCTTCGCCGGCGCCGACGCGACCGGAGCCGATGCGGGCGCGGAATCGGCCGCGGAATCGGCCTTCGCCGGGGCATCGGACTTGGCGGTCACCGCGGACTTCGCCTCGCCTTTGGCGGGCTTTTCCACCTTCGCCGGTTTCCCGGCGGACTGATTTTCCTTGATGGCGGCGATCAGATCGCCCTTGCGCATTCCGGAGGTACCTCGGATTCCGAGTTCCCCCGCGAGGGCGCGCAACTGCGGCAACAACATTCCAGTCAGCCCCGATCGTGCGACGTCGGTGTGTTCGCTCATCTTCGAAATCTGTCCGGATTCACTTTCGCGGTCGCCCGTCGGGTTCGATTCCACGCCGGGTGTCGCGAGCAGGTCCGTATCTGTCACGGAAATCCTTTCCTTCCCTCGATCGCCGTGTGCTGTTTCGAGGGTTCGTCCCGCAGCCCGGGCATTCTGCCGGACTGGGATGCGTCCGTCCGGGCGCTATGTGCCGTATCACCTGCCCCGCCGGACCGGCGGCTTCTCCACCATTGGCGAAAGGTGGGGAGTGATCATTCCAGTTGCGCAGCTACGCAGCACCCCCATGGCCTGGAGGCTCGAGCCTGGAGCCTGCTGGAGCGATTGCCCTGATGAAGCACCGGCGTCTGATGCGCACGATGTACGGACTTGCCCAGGATAGCTGCCCATTGCGAATCTCGGCAAGGCAGACTCGCCGTCAGTCGACCTGGACGCCTTCGGCGAGTCCAGGCTCCACCACACGCAGGCCGTCGGTGGCCGCGAGTTCGCGGAGTTCCGCGGGGAATTCGCTGGTACTCAAGGCCAGGATGGTCGGTCCGGCGCCGGAGACGGTGGCCGCGATCCCCGCCGCCCGCAGACGCGCGATCCAGGATGTGGTCAGCGGTAGCGCGGGGGCACGCTGGGGCTGGTGCAGGCGGTCCGCGGTAGCCGGCATCAACAGGTCGGGGCGCTGGGTCAGCGCGACCACCGCGAGCGCGGCGCGGCTGACATTGAAGGCGGCGTCGCCGTGCGGCACGACCTCGGGCAGCAGGCCGCGGGTGTGCGCGGTGGACGAGCGCTCCTCGGGAATCAGCACGACCGGTCGCAGCGCGGGATGCGCCTCGAGCCGCACCGCGCGGTAGACGCGACCGTGGTACTCCGTCTCGGGCGTGACATCGCGGCCCGCGTCGGCGGCGAGCTCGGTCTCGGCCTCGGTCCACGAGACCACGATTCCGCCGAGCACGCTGGCCGCCGCGTTGTCCGGGTGACCTTCGAATTCCGAGGCCAGCTGGACCAATTGATCGGCCGGCGTGGCCAGCGCCGGGTCCAGCTTCGCCGCGAGGGCACAGCCGGCGGCCAGTCCACCGACCACCGCGGAAGCCGACGAGCCGAGCCCGCGCGCATGCGGAATCACGTTGCGGCACACCACATCGAGCCCGTCGGCCCACACGCCCGCCGATTCCAGGCCGCGCTCGATCGCGCGGACCACGAGATGCGAAGGGCCCCAAGGCACATCGTCGGCGCCCTCACCCTCGACCCGGATGGTGAGTCCGGAATCGGTGGTGCGCACTTCGATCTCGTCATAAAGACCCAATGCCATTCCGAGCGAGTCGAACCCTGGCCCGAGGTTCGCGGTCGACGCGGGTACCCGCGCGGTCACGGTGAGGCCAGCGGGCAGCGTCGCGCTCACACCCGCGCCTCGCCCGGCTCCGGCATGCGCGGTGCGCGCTGTGTCGATGATTCGCTCGCTACCGCTCATGAGCTGGCTGTCGCGCGAACTCAACTCAGGCCAGCTCGAGTTCGGCGGCGACCGCGACCGGGTCGACCGGAATCGCCTGGACCTGCGGCATCCCCGACAGCGCCGTGTCGGGATCCTTGAGGCCGTTACCGGTGACGGTGCACACCACGGTGAGCCCGGCATCCAGCCAGCCTTCCTTGCGCGCGGCGAGCACACCGGCGACGCTGGCGGCCGACGCGGGCTCGACGAACACGCCTTCGGTGGCCGCGACCAGGTGATATGCCTCGAGGATCGCCTCGTCGGTGGCGGCGCGGAACACTCCGCCGGACTGTTCCTTGGCCTCGACGGCACCGTTCCACGAGGCCGGCGCGCCGATCCGGATGGCGGTCGCGATGGTCTCCGGGTCCTTCACCGGCGCCCCGTTGACCAGCGGCGCCGCGCCCGCGGCCTGCACGCCGAGCATGCGCGGCAGCTGACCGGTGACACCGTCGGCGTAGTACTCGCGGTAGCCGCGCCAGTAGGCAGTGATGTTGCCTGCGTTGCCGACCGGAAGCGCGTGCACGTCCGGCGCCTTGCCGAGCACGTCGCAGATCTCGAAGGCCGCGGTCTTCTGCCCCTCGATGCGCGCGGGGTTCACCGAGTTCACCAGGCCGATGCTGGGGAAATCGGCGGTGACCTTGCGGGCGAGCTCCAGGCAGTCGTCGAAATTGCCCTGCACCTGGATGATCTTCGCGCCGAGCATGACCGCTTGGGCCAGCTTGCCCATCGCGATCTTGCCCTGCGGGATCAGCACCGCGCAGCTCATGCCGGCGCGGGTGGCGTACGCCGCGGCGGATGCCGAGGTATTGCCGGTGGACGCGCACAGCACCGCTTTCTGGCCGCGGTACTTGGCGTCGGTCATCGCCATGGTCATACCGCGGTCCTTGAACGACCCGGTCGGGTTCAGGCCCTCGACCTTCAGGTACACCTCGCACCCGGTCAGCTCGGACAGGTGCGGCGCGGGCACCAGCGGCGTTCCGCCCTCGTAGAGCGTGACCGGCTCCCAGTCGGCTGCGCCCGCGAGCCGATCGCGGTAAGCCGCGATCAGGCCCGGCCAGCGGGAGTGCACTCCTGCCTGGGGTGCGACGCCAGTCGTACGCCCACCCGGCGACACTGTGGTCATTCTTCGGTGCCTTCCAATCTCAGAACGCTGGTCACGGATGTGACGGATGCCATTTCCGCCAGTGCGGCGACGGTGTCCGCGAGCGCCGACTCCGTTGCGTGGTGGGTCACCACGACCAGGCGCGCACCCGAGCCGTGCCCTTCTTGACGGACGGTCGAGATGCTCACCTCGTGCTTGGCGAATTCGCCCGCCACTTTTTCCAAGACCCCAGGACGGTCCTCGACCTGCAGGTTCACGTGATAGCGGGTGGGCGTATCGCCGATCGGCGCGATCGGTAGCTCAGCATAAACCGATTCGCCGGGAGCGCGACCCCCGTAGAACTTGTTGCGTGCCGCCATCACCAGATCGCCGAGTACCGCGGAGGCGGTGGGAGCACCGCCTGCGCCCTGCCCGTAGAACATCAGCCGCCCGGCGTTCTCCGCCTCGACGACGACCGCGTTGAAGGCGCCGGTCACCGCGGCCAGCGGATGCTTGCGCGGGATGAGCGCCGGGTAGACGCGCACCGAGACGCGCTCCTTGCCGCCCTCGTCCGGGCCGGGCTCGCCGGGGCCCGCGTCCACGCGCTCGCAGATGGCCAGCAGCTTGACGGTGCAATCCAGCGCCGAGGCGGTCTCCAGATCCTCCGCGGAGATCCGCGAGATGCCCTCGCGATACACGTCGGCGGCGGTGACCCTGGTGTGGAACGCCAGCGAGGCGAGGATCGCGGCCTTGGCCGCGGCGTCGTAGCCCTCCACGTCGGCGGTCGGGTCGGCCTCCGCGTACCCGAGCCGGGTGGCCTCGGCCAGCGTGGCCGAGTAGTCGGCGCCGGTCTCGTCCATCGCGGAGAGGATGAAGTTGGTGGTGCCGTTGACGATGCCGACCACCCGGTTCACCCGGTCCCCGGCCAGGGACTGGATCAGCGGGCGCACCACCGGGATGGCGCCCGCGACAGCGGCCTCGAAGTACAGGTCGGCGCGGTTGCGTTCGGCGGCCGCGGCGAGTTCGCCGGTGTAGTCGGCCAGCAGCGCCTTGTTCGCGGTCACCACGGATTTGCCCGCGTTCAGCGCGGCCAGGATCAGCCGGCGCGGCGGATCAATGCCGCCGATCACCTCGACGACCAGATCGACATCCTCGCGGGCGACGAGAGCGTCGGCGTCGGTGGTCAGCAGGTCCGCCGGAATGCCGCGGTCGGTGCCGAGGCTGCGCACGGCCACGCCGCGTAGCACCACCGGGGCGCCGACGCGGGCACGCAGGTCCTCGGTGTGCTCGCGCAGGATGCGCACGACCTCGGTGCCGACATTGCCCATGCCGAGGACCGCGACCCCGATCGGGCGATCGGTGCCCCAGACGCCGTTCTTCGCGTTCGCCGTCACGCTTCCACCTCCAGGCTGAGCAGGTCCGCCACCGTCTCCCGGCGCAGGATCAGACGCGGCTGTCCGTCCCGCACCGCGACGACCGCGGGGCGGGTCAACTGGTTGTACCGGCTGGACATCGAATAGCAGTACGCGCCGGTGGCGGCGACGGCGACCAGGTCACCGGGACCGACATCGGCGGGCAGCCAGGTATCGCGAATGACGATATCGCCACTCTCGCAATGCTTTCCGACTACACGCGCGACCACCGGCCCGGCCTGCGACGAGCGCGAGACCAGACGGCAGTCGTAGTCGGCCTGATACAGCGCGGGACGGATGTTGTCGCTCATGCCGCCGTCGACGCTGACGTAGCGCCTGCGCAGGCCGCCGTCCAGCGAGACGTCCTTGATGGTGCCCACCTCGTACAGCGTCACCGTGCCGGGGCCCGCGATGGCGCGGCCCGGCTCCACCGCGATCACCGGCACGGGCAGGCCCGCGCGTTCGGCCTCGGCGGCGACCAGCTCACGCAGCTTCGCGGCGAACTCGTCCAGCGGCGGCGGGTCGTCCGACGGCAGATACGAAATACCAAGTCCGCCACCGAGATCCAGCGTGGAGATCTGGGCGGTGCGCTCGATGCCGAACTTGTCGATGGCCTCGCGCAGCAGGCCGAGCATGCGCCGCGCGGCGATCTCGAATCCGTCGATCTCGAAGATCTGCGAGCCGATGTGACTGTGCAGGCCGACCAGACGCAGGTTGTCGGCGTCGAAGACGCGCGCCAGCGCCTCCATGGCGTCGCCGCCCGCGATCGAGAAACCGAACTTCTGGTCCTCGTGCGCGGTCGAGATGTATTCGTGGGTATGGGCTTCCACGCCGACCGTGACCCGGACCAGCACGTCCTGCACCACGCCGGCGAGGCCGGCGACGGCTTCCAGGCGCTCGATCTCGATCAGCGAGTCGACCACGATGTGGCCGACGCCGGCGGACACCGCTGCCTCCAGCTCGGCTACCGATTTGTTGTTGCCGTGCAACGCGATTCGCTCGGCCGGGAAACCCGCGTGCAACGCCACGGCGAGTTCGCCGCCGGAGCACACGTCCAGCGACAGGTCCTCGTCCCGGATCCAGCGCGCGATCTCACCGCACAGGAACGCCTTGGACGCGTAGTGGACGCGTGCGTTCGCCCCGAAGGCGCGGACCATGTCGCGGCAGCGGGAACGGAAGTCGTCCTCGTCGACCACGAACAGCGGAGTGCCGAACCGAGCGGCCAGCTCGTCCACCGGCACGCCGGCCAGCCGGACCACGCCGTCGGCGTCGCGAACGGCGTTGCGCGGCCAGACGTTCGCGGGCAGATCGATCATCTGTTCCGGGTCGCTCGGACGTTCCGGCAGATTGGGCGCATGCGGGATCTCGGCGTGCCGGGGCCCGGCGGGGTGCGCACTCATGCTTGCGCCTCGCTGCCGCTCGGCTCCGGCATGACCGCGCAGGCGGCTGTGTCGATGGCTCGCTCGCTCAATGAAGTTTCCTTCCTCACTCTGGTCCGGTGCGCGGTCACATGCGCTCCGGCGCACTGACGCCGAGCAGGCCGAGGCCGTTGGCCAGGACCTGACGCGTGGCGTTGACCAGGGCAAGGCGGGCGGCGTTCGTCGGCGAGACGGGCTCGTCGCCCAGCGGCAGGACGCGCAGGTTCTTGTTGGTCTGGAAACGGTGGTAGGCGCCGGCCATCTCCTCCAGATAGCGGGCCACCCGGTGCGGTTCCCGCAGGCTCGCCGCGCTGGCCACGACGCGCGGGTACTCACCCAGGGTGCGGATCAGCTCGCCTTCCTCGTCGGCCGACAGCAGTGCGAGATCCGGGGTGACGGAGTCGTACTCGAACTCGGCGGCGTTCCGCGCGATGGAGGCGGTGCGCGCGTGCGCGTATTGCACGTAGTAGACCGGGTTCTCGTTGCTCTGGCTGGCCCACAGATTCAAGTCGATGTCGATGCTCGAGTTCACCGACGAGCGCACCAGCGAGTACCGCGCCGCGTCCACCCCGATCGCCTCGACCAGGTCGTCGAGCGTCACCACGGTGCCTGCGCGCTTGCTCATCCGCACCGCGACGCCGTCGCGCAGCAGGTTCACCATCTGCCCGATCAGCACCTCGACGGTGGCCGGGTCGTCGCCGAACGCGGCCGCCGCGGCCTTCAGCCTGCCGATGTAGCCGTGATGGTCGGCGCCGAGCATGTAGATGCACAGATCGAAGCCGCGCGAGCGCTTGTTCTGGAAATAGGCGATGTCACCGGCGATGTAGGCGGCCTTGCCGTCGCTCTTGATGACCACCCGGTCCTGGTCGTCCCCGTATTCGGAGCTGGCGATCCACCAGGCGCCGTCCTTCTCGTACAGGTCGCCGGAGCTCTTCAGCTTCTCCACCGCCTGCTCGACCGCGCCGGAGGCGAACAGCGAGCTCTCGTTGAAGTAGACGTCGAAGTCGGTGCCGAACTCGTGCAGCGACTCCTTGATGTGCGCGAACATCAGCTCGACGCCCTCGGCGCGGAACAGTTCCAGGCGCTCGGCCTCCGGCTTGCTCAGCGCGTCGGGGTGCGCGGTCACGATCTTGTCGGCGATTTCGGCGATATAGGCGCCCGCGTATCCGTTGTCCGGGGTCGGCGCGCCCGTCGCGGCCGCGACCAGCGAGGCGGCGAACCGATCGATCTGCGCGCCGTGGTCGTTGAAGTAGTACTCGCGCACCACGTCGGCGCCCTGCGCGGCCAGGATGCGGCCGAGCGCGTCGCCTACCGAGGCCCAGCGGGTGCCGCCGAGATGCACCGGGCCGGTGGGGTTGGCCGAGACGAATTCGAGGTTGATCCGGGTGCCCTTCAGCGTGTCCGCGGTGCCGTACGCGGCGCCGGCGGCGAGCACCCGCTCGATGATCGCGCCCTGCGCGGAGGCGGCGAGGCGGATGTTCAGGAAGCCGGGCCCGGCGACCTCGGCGGCGGCGACGCCGTCCGCGTCGGCCAGCGCGTCGGCCAGCCAGGTCGCCAGCTCGCGCGGCTTGGTTCCGGCGCGCTTGGCCACCTGCATCGCGACATTCGTGGCATAGTCGCCGTGTTCCGGGTTACGGGGACGCTCCACGATGACCTCGTCGGGCAGGACCGCAGGGTCCAGTCCACGTTCGACAAGCACCTTCGCCGCGGTGGCGCGAAGGAGATCTGCAAGGTCAGCTGGAGTCACGAGTCTCTATCCTATGGTCTTGGCGGGTGTACACCACGGGGTGGGCACTGCGCAGCCAGCGGATCCACCACGTCGAAAGAGCA
Organism: Nocardia sp. Marseille-Q1738; assembly: GCF_965283145.1. Taxonomy (NCBI): domain Bacteria; kingdom Bacillati; phylum Actinomycetota; class Actinomycetes; order Mycobacteriales; family Nocardiaceae; genus Nocardia; species Nocardia sp. Marseille-Q1738. Next base: position 25,450 of record NZ_CBDIMS010000001.1, read on the forward strand.
CAACGAGCGATGCCGAACAGTCCCAGCGCCAAATCGGCCAAGGCCGCCAAGGCCGCGGCGAAGTTGTCGGCTCCCCGCAAGCGGGGCAAACAAGGGCAACTTCCGAAGAAGAATCGCCAGATTCCCTGGCTGGCCATCGGCGCGGCCGTAGTCATCATCGCATTGATCGGCGCCCTGGCCTACAACCTGGTCCCCAAATACCAGGAGAAGGCCGAGCTGGACAAGTACACACCCAGCGCGCAGCGGAAAGATCCCTCCGAGGGGATCGCGGGCGTGGTGAAGAAGGAGTACCCCGCAGGCCTGCACATTGCCGGGAACCAGCGGGTCGCCTACGACCAGGCGCCGCCGTTCGGGGGTCCGCACGACCAGTCCTGGGCGACCTGCACCGGCGTGGTCTACAACAAGCCGATCCGGGTGGAGAACGCGGTGCACTCACTCGAACACGGCGCTGTGTGGATCACCTATAACCCCGACAAGGTGAACGCCGACGGCATCGAGACGCTGAAGGCGAAGGTCGAAGGCAAGCCGTACACGATGATGTCGCCCTACCCGGGTCAGGATTCGGCGGTGTCGCTGCAGTCCTGGGGGCATCAGTTGAAGCTGGACAGCGCCGACGACAAGCGCGTCGGCCAGTTCATCACCGCGCTGCGGTTGAACTCCTACACCTACCCGGAGGTCGGCGCGGACTGCTCGACGATCGTCTTCGACACCGACAACCCGCCGCCGTTCGACCCGACACCGCCAGGACCAGATGCGGTGCCGATGGACGGCAAGGGCTTGACACCCGACCCGTCCGAGGTCGGCGGCATGCCCGGCGGGCTGCCGGGAGTGCCGGGCGTGCCCGGTCTCCCTGGCGTGCCAGGCGTACCGGCGCCGACCCAGCCCGCGCCGGGTACGGGGCAGTAGTGCCCGCCGACGACATCTCGGACAACGCCGAGACCGGACCCGAGCACGGGGCGGCAACGCCCACCGACAAGCCGTCCACCGATAAGACGCCCACCGACAAGGTCCAGAACAACGTCGAGACCGGACCCGGGCACGGGGCGGCAACGCCCACCGACAAGGCATCCGCCGACCTGGTCCCGGACAACGCCGAGACCGAATCCTGTCTCGGCGGGCAGTTCCGCCGCCAGCGCACCGCGCTGGTGATCCTGGGCACCATCGGCGCCATGCTGATCGGCTTCGCGATCGGCGTGCTGGTGCGGATTCCGCTGGACAGTTCCACCGAGCCGGATCCAGGACCCGTCGACGTGGGCTTCAGTCAGGACATGTCGGCGCATCACGCCCAAGCGGTGGAAATGGCGGGCGTGGTGCTGGTTCGCTCCACCGACACCGAGGTACGCCGCCTCGCCTACGACATCCTCACCACGCAGCAGAGCCAGATCGGCCGCATGCAGGGCTGGCTGCAGCTGTGGGGCGAACCCGCGCAGGGCGTGGACGGGTACATGGGCTGGATGACCGAACCGATGGGCGGCCACGACCATTCCGAGCCGAGTTCGCCGCACCATTCCGGCCCGGTGGCCGCCATGCCCGGCATGGCTACGCCCACCGAACTCGCCGCGCTGCGTCAGGCCACCGGACCCGCACTCGACACGAAGTTCCTGCAGCTGATGCTGCGCCACCACGAGGGTGGCCTGCCGATGATCGACTACGCCGCCCAGCACGCCGAAACCACCGCGGTGCGCACCCTCGCCGACACCATGGCCAAAACCCAACGCGGCGAATCCGCACTGATCACCACGATGCTCACCGCACGCGGTGCCACTCCCCTCCCCGCGAGCTGACCCGAAACCACGCCCCCCGACGCGCTTTTTGGCGGACGGCGGTCGATACGATAGGCTGACCCAGCCCGATCGGACCGCCATCCGGCCCCGACCGAGCCCTATCCCGCCCTCGTAGCTCAGGGGATAGAGCGTCTGCCTCCGGAGCAGAAGGCCGCAGGTTCGAATCCTGCCGAGGGCACCCACGACAAAGGCCCCTGCCAGCTTGATCGCCGGTAGGGGCCTTTCTCGTCGACGACCTCAGCTCGCCTCGAGGACACATCGTCGCCCAAGTCATCGCCGCCTGCTTGCGCCTCGTGACCGATCCGGCGTGGGAGGCCGAGAACTCACCTGATCCGGAACGCGCGGATCAGATGCGGCTCGGAGCGCAGACCGTCGGGGATAAATCCCTCATCGAAGCTTCCCCGTGGCTGGTAGACGAGATCCGCATGCGCGGCCGGGCTGGCGGCGCGATGCGCGCGAACCGCACCCCGGAACATCCCGACATGGGTGTGCGGCGTGCCGCGCGAGGCTTCCACGCCCTGCCGCAGCAAGTGCCGCGATACTCCATGGGAACTCGTGCCCGACAAACATGGCTGCCCGAGAGCGATTAGGTATCGCCTAGCCTCAGCGTTCGGCGTCGGTGCCGTCCTTTCGAGCACCTGTCAACGCAGCCGACCACGCGGCGTACTCGTCCTCGTTGAACGCCCGGCCGGAGTCGCAACTACCGATGTGAGCCTCCTTGATCGCGGCGAAGTACGCTTCGTTGTCGCTGGCCATTCTCATGCCTCCCTGGGGAATTCGGTGATCGGCCCGTCGTGTTCCATGAGCCACTTGATCAATCGGTCGGCTCTGTCGGCGTCCCGTGCCATCGCGCCGAAGCCACCGCCGAGGATTCCGTCCGTCCACTGCCCGGTCCACCGACCGATCGCGGCGTCGCCTTCGTGGTTGAGGACGAAGTACAAAGCGCCACGTTCCTGTCGTTGGTCGCTCACGGCTTGGTAGGTGCCGGTCAGCTTGGAGTCGCTCAGGCGCAGATCGGCACGCCAGTCGTAGTCCCCGTCCGCGTCGAGGTAGACGAATTCGCCCGCGTGCGTAGCGGTGAGACCGTGGCGGTTGAGGGTCGGCAGGCCGTCGCGGGAGGTATCCCAGGTGGCGTACCACTCACCGGATAGGTCGAGGCCGATCGGAGCGATCCCCAGCAGTTCGGCCACCGAGAAGTTCAGCGCCTGCGCGATGTTGACCAGCGCTTCGGACGGAGGAGCCGTGCCGTCTTCCCATCGGCCGATCTGCTTGTCGCTGGTGCCGAGGATGCGCGCGAGTCCCGCCTTGGTCTGACCGATGGCCAGCCGCCGGTTGCGCATGTTGTCGCTGATGCTGCCCATACTGTCCGATCTTCGTACGGTTCTGTCCTGACGGTTCTGTCCAGCATACCCCCGAAAGTGTCCCACAGACCGGGCAAAGGTGCTCTAATGTCTCCTTACGGGACAGATTTGTCTGGACAGATTCGACCCCAAGGGGGACAGAAATGGGAACATCGACGGAGTGGGCGATACTGGCCGTCCTCACGCCGGGTGGAACGCTCACCGTCACCCAGATTCAACGCCAAGCCCAGCTCACCGCATGGAGCACCCGGCGGGCGATAGGTCAGTTGGAATCGCGGGGCCTGATCATGGCTGCACCGCATTCCGCCCGCTGGTCTATCACTCCACGTGGACGCTCGGCGTGGGCCACCAAGGGCAGGCGATTCGCGGAATGAGCGACGGATGGATCGAGGTCGGCATCGCGGTTGCAATCGGCCTGCCCTTGGGTGTGCTCGTCGGGACGATCTACTGGCCGGAACGGATACCGAAGGGCAGGTCGGTGGAGGACATCAAGCGCCGGGTGGAAGAAGAACGTCGTCGGACGCGCTGATCAGCCCCTTGTGCACGGGTCCCGGGTCCGCCAACCTCACAGCTGCGCATTTCGTCGAGCTTGCGAGCCTGGCGCGGGATCATGTTGTCGCCGGTGTCGATTCCATTGCCTTGGCCAACAGGACATCCCACGGGAACCCTTCACCAGGGTCGGAGTGATCGGTGGCGTGCCAGGCCTCAACGGTGTCGCCGTGGCCGCCGACGCCGGACTCTCCTGCGCGCATCTGGTCGCCATTGAGTTTCACGAGCGGAATGCCGTAGCGGTCGGACCAGTCGCGCAGAACGCGGGCGCCGGCGTCCAGCTGAGCCGGACGCGAGAGCCATTCGTCGCGGGGCTGCCGCGCGTAGCCGAGGAAACACAGGTGCAGTCCGCGCTCGTTGGCGGGAGAGCCCGCGGCCCAAGGGATGTAGTCGTCATCGTTGCTGCGCCCGATGCGGCCGTCGGCACCGACGACGATCGTGTACGACGCCCCCACCTCCGGCTGGGCGAGGTAGTTGAGCAGTCCCTCGAGCGAGCCGTCGGCCGGGCCCTCGTTGGTGTGCACGATGATGAGCGAGCAAGAGTGCGGGTCGCGCGGACCGCCGTCGCTGGGAGACAGGATCGTCACGTCTGCCTCGAGTTGGTTGCCCACGGGCTTATCTCCTATCGGAATGGCTGATTCGGGTTCGCGGGCGCCACACAACCATGACAGCGGTTCGGGAGAATCCGGGCGGCTCGGTGATGATGATCAGCTGCACGCCCCCCGTGCTGATCGTGAAGTTGCTGGAGCCAGTGACTCAGTCCGGTGAGCATACCATCGGGGTCGGGATCTGATTCCATTGCACCACAACGCTATTAGCGTCACGTGTGGCCAGGACTCCGCTTCCGGGCGAACTGGCTGCTGGCCAGCACTGGTTCCCGCGTCCCGCCGGAGCGCCTACGGTGTCACTGCGTGATCGGCGCAGCCCACTCTTCACCCCAGAGCGGACAGGCCCGCCACCATACGCCGGAACGGGGCATCATGCGCCCGACCTACCCCATCTCACAGGAGCGTGAACAGCGTTGGGAGACAAAGGAACCGGAAACAGGCCAGCACGGAGGTGGACGGTCGCGGTTGTCGTCGCGACCGTCGCGGTGGTGGTCGCACTACTCGGGATCGTGCTGTTGCCCGAGATCACCGGCGACCGACCGCCGTTCGACACGGACGCGGTTCCGGGAACGCAGGTCGTGTGGGTGACGGCACCCGCGGGCGCCAATCGGGGGACGCTCGAGTTCTGGCAGCGCAACCGGCTTCGGCAGTGGGAACGCACGCTCGCGGCACCCGCGTGGGTCGGCGCGGAAGGTATTTCGAAGGAGGCCAGAGAAGGCGCGGCATATACGCCGGAGGGCACCTTCGCGTTGACGGAGAGCTTCGGGCGGCTACCCGACGTGGGCGCCGAGCTTCCCTACCTGTCGGTGGACCCGTCGAACACCTGGTGGTGGGTGTCCGACACGGAGAGCCCGCTGTACAACCAGAAATATCAATGCGCCGAGGGTGACTGCCCGTTCGACACGAGTCTCAGCGAGAACCTCGGACGAACCGAGCCGCAGTACAACCACGCACTGGTCATCGACTACAACCGCTTCCCCGTCGTGCCGAAGCAGGGCTCGGCCTTCTTCGTCCACGTCGAGGCGGGCAAGCCGACCGCGGGATGCGTCGCGGTCGGCGCCGATGTCATGCGGACACTGCTGACCACACTCGAACCGTCGAGGAAGCCGGTCATCGGCATGTACGCGACCTGAGACCAGGCCCCGCCTCGAGCGTGGGGCGCGACGAGAGAAGGGCTCCCGGAAACCGGGAGCCCTTCGTCGGAGTGGTCGGGTGCCGTCTACGGTTCGACGATCACGGCAGAGGTGCGGTCGGCTTGTCGGTGGCGCTCAGGACGCCCGCGGCGGAGAGGTAGCTGAACGCGGGCGCGGTCAGGCCCGGCTGGAGGAAGTAGAGGTGGGCTTTGGTGAGGGTGCCGTTTTCGGTGGCGTCGCACAGCGCGTTCAAGGCGGTGGGGTCGACGGTGAGAGCGGTCAGCTTGCCCGCCTCGTAGTCCATCTCCACCCATTTCGCGTGGATCGCGGCGCTCATGACGCTGCCGGTGAAACTTTCCCGGTCGGCGGCGGCGCTGAGGCTCATCTCCAGACCGTCGTCGAGATCGGTCGGCGTGTGCTGCCAGCGACCGAATTCCCACCAGCGCACGAAGGTGACCGGACCGTCGACCCCGCCGGGCAGATTCGTCGCCGGATCCACCGTGCGCACCCAGGCGGGCGCCGCGGCCAGCGGATCGTAGGCGGTCCCCGCGACCTCGTTGTCCTCGTCCCTGCCGAATAGGAGCGCACGCTCGCCGGGATATCTGACCAGCGAGTACCAATTGCCCTCGCCGTCGTCGTTGAGCAGCCGGCCACCTGCCACTCTGGCCGTCTGCCCGATCTCCTCCCCGCTCGCAGCCCGCTGGTCGGCGTGGGTCGCGGAGGTGATCACGTCCAAGACGGTCACGCGCGCCCACAGCACCTCGGGATGCGGCAACTGAAATCCCATGCCGGGCAACGTATCAGCTCCCCCGCCTCGCCGCGATTCAAGCTCCCCCGCCTCTCTGGGTCTTCAGGCCGTACCAGTCGGGTGACGCAGGATTTTCGTTCAGGTCCTGCGTAGGTGCCGCTCCATTTCTGGGCGTACCCGACGAGTTACCCATGTTCTTACGAAATCAGCGGTTGCGTGCGACCGGCTGTTGTGTGGCTGGCCCGATGCTGCATGGGAGGATCGAGCCGATCGGTGAAAGTCGCTGTACAGGAAGGTCTTGTACGCCTGATACGAAGTTACAGCTGCGAATTTGCGGACGGGCCGCGGCGCGGGCGCAGAGCGTAGGCGGGGACCAGCTGGTCCCGCACATGCAGATCCGGGCGCCCGTCGGCGAACTGGATGCTGTAGGTGACGCGGCCCATCCAGTCGCCGTCGACGGTGGGCAGCCAATGCGTGAGGGTTCCCGGGCGCTCGCCGCGCATGATCACGCCCGCGCCGTTCACATGCCGCGGGGTGCCCGGGTCGCGGACCAGGATCGCGTCCAGCCGGACCCAGACCGGGCGCGGCGGGTAGGTCAGCGTCCGGTAGTAGTGGCCGGTCCTGTTCGGGTAGACCAGCTCCGGTTCCGTGCCCTCGGTTCGCGGCACGTCATCGCTTGTCGAACCCATGTTCGAATGGTAGCCGCCATCGCGTGGCAAGCACCAGGCAACCCGGCCTCGAATCCGACGGCATGACGGCTACCACAGACGCTGGTCTTCGCACGGGCACGCTTCTAATATGATCGTTCTAGAACGAACATATTAGAAGGAGTCCCGCATGTCATCGAAGTTCGAGGTCGTCAAGGGTTTCTACGCGGCGACCCAGGCGGGCGACGGGCCCTCGATCCTGGCCTTGCTGCATCCGGAGTTCCTGGCGCAAACCGCGCCGGGCATGCCGTGCGGCGCGGGCGGCACCTTCCACGGCCCGCTCGAGGCTATGACCAGGATCTGGGGCGCGGTCGCCCGGGAGTTCGACACCGCGCCGTACGACGAGACCTGGCACGAGACCACCGACGGCACCGTCGTGGTGACCGGTCACTATCGCGGCGCCGCCCGCGTCACCGGTCGCGAGTACGACGCCGAGTTCGTGCACCTGTGGCAGGTGGACGACGACGGCCGCATCACGCGGCTGCACCAGTACACCGACACCGCACGCTGGTATGACGCGCTCGCGGAGTCCGACGCCTGAGCACGCCCACGCGGATCCGTTCGCTTCTGCTTCCGTAAGCTCGCGAACGGTCCCGCCGGTCGGTTTGCGATCTGCCGGGCACGCCAGTTGCCGTAACGTTCCTGGCGTCGGGATACCGCCGACGTCACCGGCACGCTCACCATCGAGCGGTTCCCGGCGAGCGGCCAGTCAGGACCGAGCAGCTGAAGGAAGAAGACGGCAAGTGGAAGGTCTGCTCCGCGCAGGGCACGCGCTGACCCGATGCACGCACGGATGAGCTGCTGCGGGCCGACCCGCAGGACCGTACTCGGGGCGCTCGGCCTCGCCGCACTGTTCCCCCTCGCTGGTCATGCGAAAACGGCTCGGGCGCAGCGGAATCCACTCGTCGCCACGGATCTCGAGGTGGTCACGATCACCGACACCTCGGTGATCCTCACCTGGACCACCCTCGCGCCCGACTCGGCCGGGCGATTGATCCCGGTGGACGCCGACACACAGGTGCGCATCGGCCCCGCGGATTCCCCGCGCGGACCAGCGCCGGTATACGCCGACGACCGTCCGACACCGTTCCACTATGCCGAGATCGATGGTCTCGAACCGGGCCGCACCTACCGATTCGAGGCGTGGTCGGCGGGGCTTCGCGCGACGCCCGCGCTCTCGCTCACGACATCCGGTCCGGCGGCGCCGGAAGCACGCGGCGAGTTCACCACGCTCGTGCCGCCGCCCGGCCGCCGACTACGCACCATCGCCCTGGCCAACGATGTGCACTACGGCGAGCAGGTCAGCGGTCTGATCGTCGGCGAACTGCCGCCGGGTTTCCGGCAGGACCCCGGCTTTGCGCCCTACCCCGAGGTGATGCTGGCCGCGATGCTGGACGACCTGCGCCGCCCCGACCGGGGAGCCGAGCACCTGTTGATCGCGGGCGACCTCACCGCCGAAGCCTCCGAGCTCGAAACCCGCGCGGTGCGCGCCCGGCTCGACGCGTGGGGCTCGCTCGGCCGGGACTACCTGGCCGTGCGCGGCAACCACGACCGGCCGCACCGAGGGACCGAATACTCGCGGTGCGCAGCCGCACCCGCAGGGCACCACGACTGCTGGGCCAACGCCTTCTCCTCGCGCCAGCAACTGATCGAACACGAGATCGGCGGCCTGCGGGTGTTGGGATTGGACACCAGCGAATTGGAGGGCGCGGGTGGGTCCATCGATCGCCCGCAATTCGACCTGCTCGCCGAGCGCTTGGGCGCGGACCCGGACCGGCCGACGCTGATGTTCGGCCACCACCCCGTCACCGCGGAGTCCGGGTTCACCAACGTCGCCGGGCCCGGCTTCGTGCTCAACGGACGCGACAGTGCCGAACTCCAGGCGCTCTACGCCCGGTGCCCCGGCGTCTTCCTGCACCACAGCGGCCACACCCATCGCAACCGGCGAACCCGGCCGGACGCGCCGTGCGCGGTGGAATTCCTGGAGGTCGCCGCGATCAAGGAGTATCCGGGCGGCTACAGCCTGCTGCGCCTCTACGAGGGCGGTTACATGGTCAACTTCTACAAGACCCGCACCGAGGACGCGCGGCGCTGGAGCGCCCTCACCCGCGGCGAGTATTTCGGACTGCTGCCGGATTACACGTTCGGCATCTGTCCCGATCGCAATCATGTTGTGCTGCGCGACTTCTCGGGGCTGACGTAACAAGCGGACGAATTCCGGGAATCCGCCGCGGGACCGAGACCGTTCGCGCACGTCGGAGGCGGTATCTTCCTTAGGTAAGCCTCAACATATGCACGGGGCATGAATGCGATCGGAAGGACGAGGATGAAGCCGGTCAGATGGAAGACGTTTGCCGCTGGACTGGCCGTCGCGATGACGGCACTCGGCATGACGGCCTGCTCGAATTCCTCGGACGACGCGAACGAGATCACCGTCTACAACGCGCAGCACGAATCCCTCACCAAAGAGTGGGCCGACGCGTTCACCAAGGAAACCGGCATCAAGGTGACGTTGCGGCAGGGCGGCGACACCGCGCTGGGCAATCAGCTGGTCGCCGAGGGCGCGGCCTCACCCGCCGACGTCTTCCTGACCGAGAACTCGCCCGCCATGGCGCTGGTGGAGAACGCGGGCCTGTTCGCCGACGTGAACTCCCAGACCCTGGATCAGGTGCCCGCGCAGTTCCGTCCCTCCAGCGGCAAGTGGACCGGCATCGCGGCGCGCGCAACGGTGTTCGTCTACAACAAGAACAAGGTCCAGCCCGGTCAGCTGCCCGCCTCGCTGCTCGATCTGGCGCAGCCGCAGTGGAAGGGCCGCTGGGGCGCGGGCGTGTCCGGCGCCGACTTCCAGGCCATCGTCGCGGGCCTGCTCGCACTGAAGGGCGAGGACGCCACCCGCGCCTGGTTGAAGGGCATGAAGGAGAACGCGACGCCCTTCCCGAACAACGTGGCCACCATGAAGGCGGTCAATTCCGGTAGCCCCGACGGTGGCGTCATCTACCACTACTACTGGTACCGCGACCAGGCCAAAACCAAGGAGAGCAGCGCCGATACCGCGCTGCACTACTTCAAGAACCAAGACCCGGGCGCGTTCGTCAGCATCTCCGGCGGCGGCGTGCTGAAGTCGAGCAAGAAGCAGGAGGCGGCGCAGAAGTTCCTGGCGTTCATCACCGGTAAGGCCGGACAAGAGGTGCTGCGCGACGGCACGTCGCTGGAGTACCCGATCGCCAGCGGCGTGGCCGCCAACCCGGCGCTGCCGCCGCTGGCCGACTTGCAGGCCCCGGCGATCGACCCGTCGAAGCTCGACTCGAAGAAAGTCACGGCGCTGATGACCGAAGCGGGTCTGCTGTAGCCGTGGCACTGCGGACCGTTGTCGCCGCGCCCCGGGTCGGCAGGCCGGGGCCCCTCGTCACGGGCGTCGCGCTGCTGTTGGTGGCGGCGACGTTCGTGCCGCTCGGGTACATCGTCTCGACGGTCTTCTCCACCGGTCTCGAGCAAGCGGCCGAGTTGGTGTTCCGGCCCAGAGTCGGTGAGCTGCTGCGCAATACGCTCGGGCTGGTGGTGTGCACCGTACCCGTCTGCGTGGCGCTCGGCGTCGGGCTGGCTTGGGTGGTCGAGCGCACCGACGTGCCGGGGAGATCGTGGTGGGGCCCGGTTTTCGCGGCGCCGCTCGCGGTGCCCGCGTTCGTCAACAGCTACGCGTGGGTCAGCGTCTTCCCCGGCATGCACGGCCTGGGGGCGGGCGTGGTGATCTCGACGATGTCCTACTTCCCGCTGGTGTACCTGCCCGCCGCGGCCACGCTGCGGCGCTTGGACCCAGCGGTGGAGGAGTCGGCGCGAGCGCTGGGCTCCGGTCCGGTGGCGGTGTTCGCGCGGATCGTGCTGCCGCAGTTGCGGTTGGCCATCCTCGGCGGTGGGCTGCTCATCGCACTGCACCTGCTCGCCGAATACGGCGCCTTCGTCATGGTCCGATTCGACACGTTCACCACGGCAATCTTCGAGCAGTACCAGTCCAGTTTCGCCGGGCCCGCGGGCAGCATGCTCGCGGGCGTGCTCGTGCTGTGCTGCCTGGCGCTGCTCGGAGCCGAGGCCGGGCTGCGCGGCCGGGCCCGCTACGCGCGGATCGGCGGTGGGGCGCCACGCGCCGCAGCCCGGGTTCGATTGGGCATCGGCGCGATACCGGTCCTGGCCGTGTTGGTCACGGTGACCGCGGGAGCGCTCGGCGTACCGCTCTGGACCATCGGGCGCTGGTTGAGCATCGGCGGCACGGCGGTGTGGGATGCCACGGAGATCGGCAACGCGCTGGGCCAGACGGTTGGACTCGCCGCGTTCGCCGCGCTGCTCACCACGCTGTGCGCGTTTCCGGTCGCGTGGATCGCGGTACGCTCCACCTCGGTGTTCGCGCGGCTGGTCGAGGGCGCGAACTACATCACGAGCTCGCTGCCCGGCATCGTGATCGCGCTGGCCATGGTGACCGTGACCATCCGATGGGCACCGCCGCTCTATCAGACGATGTTCATGGTGGTCGCGGCGTATGTCCTGCTGTTCCTGCCCAGGGCACTGGTCAGCGTGCGGGCCGGGCTCGCGCAGGTGCCGGTCGGCTTGGAGGAGGCGTCCCGCTCGCTGGGCAAGTCGGTACCGGCCACGTTCTGTCTGGTCACCCTGCGGCTCACCGCACCCGCCGCGGCCGCCGCGGCGGCGCTGGTGTTCGTAGCGGTGGCCACCGAACTGACCGCGACACTGCTGCTGGCGCCCAACGGAACTCGCACGCTGGCGATGCGGTTCTGGGCGCTGTCGGGCGAATTGGACTACGCGGCCGCCGCACCGTACGCCCTGATCATGATCGCCACCGCGGTGCCGGTGACGTATCTGCTGTTCACCCACTCTCGGAAGGCGGCTGGGATATGAGTCGCGTTGTCGTCGCCGACGTCTCGAAGACGTTCGGACACAACCGAGTACTCGGCGGGATCACTCTCGATGTGCCCGACCACACCGCCACCGCCGTGGTCGGCTCGTCCGGGTGCGGTAAGACCACACTGCTGCGGGTCATCGCGGGGTTCGAGTCGCCGGACGCGGGTTCGGTGTCGATCGGATCGGAAACCGTTGTCGGCGAATGCTTCTCGGTGCCGCCACAGCGACGCAACATCGGCTACGTCGCGCAGGACGGCGCGCTGTTCCCGCACCTGACCGTGGGCCAGAACATCGCCTACGGGCTACCCGGCCTGCGCCGCCGCAGCCACCATCGGGTGCGGGAACTGCTGGAGATGGTGTCGCTGGACCCGTCCTATGCCGACCGGCGACCGCACCAGCTCTCCGGCGGCCAGCAGCAGCGCGTCGCCCTGGCCCGCGCGCTGGCCCGCAAGCCCGCCGTGATGCTGCTGGACGAGCCGTTCAGCGCACTCGACGCGGGCCTGCGCGCGACCACCAGGCAGGCGGTGGCCGACACCCTGCGCGCGGCGGGCATGACCAGCATTCTGGTGACCCACGACCAGGAAGAGGCGTTGAGCTTCGCCGAGCAGGTCGCGGTGATGCGCGAAGGACGCTTCACCCAGATCGGCACGCCGGAGGAGGTCTACGGCACACCGAAGGACCTGTTCACCGCCCGCTTCCTCGGCGACTGTGTGCTGCTCGACGCGGTGGTGGAAGCCGACGTGGCGAAGTGCGCGCTCGGCCGGATCCCGGTGCAGCGCAACGCACCGGCGGGAACCGTGACCATCATGCTGCGACCGGAACAGCTTGTGGCCCAGACTGTTTCGGAAGGCGAGCCCGACAGCGGCCGGGTCCGCGCCGTCGAGTTCCGCGGCGCAGACGTCATCCTGACGATAGACCTGGACGGTTCTGCCACTCCTGTGCGAGTCCGCCGGGCCAGCGTCGACGCCCCCACCACCGGCCAGCGGGTGCGCCTCGAGGTGCTCGGCTCAGCGGTGGCGTACAACGAGCCGACCGCCGCCGCCTGAACCGACGCCCACCACACCCGACAGGCACACGAGTGGCACACCATGGAGAAGTCTTCTCGCGTTCCGCCGCAGCCATGTGCCACTCAGCGGCGCACCTCGAGGCGCTCGGCTCGGCGGTGGCTCGCGCCGAGCCGCGGCACGCTCACGCACGGCACGCGATGGAGTGGTCTTCTCGCGTTCTGCCGCAACCATGTGCCGCTCGGCACTGCTCCTCGAGATGCTCGGCTCGGCGGTGGCGTACACCGAGCCGAGCACCGAGGATGCTTGGAGCGAGCGGCGGGAATTGAACCCGCGTAAACGGCTTTGCAGACCGTTGCCTAAACCACTCAGCCACGCCCGCCTCGTCCTAGATAGTGCCCGGGACCGGCGGCGCGGCCCACCATTGCGCTCACGGTGATCCGAAGGCTGGTCGGATGTCCCCGGCTGCGGTCGGCCTCATGGAATGATCGAAATATGTCTCGGCCACGCCCGCTTCCGCTCGACCCGATCGAGGAGGCCCACCGCCAGTGGGTCGGCCACGGCTGGGGCGACGTCGCCGACGGCATGGCCGCGGTGACCTCGCTGGTGCGCGCCCAGCAAATCGTGATGGCGCGGGTGGACGAGGCACTGAAACCCACCGGTTTGACCTTCTCGCGCTATGAACTGCTGATGCTGCTCAGCTTCAGCAAAACCGGCGCGCTGCCGATGGCGAAGGCCAGCGCGCGCTTGCAGGTGCATCCCACCAGCGTGACCAACACCGTCGATCGCTTGGAGGCGGCGGAACTGGTCGAGCGCGTACCACATCCCAGCGATCGGCGCGCTACCTTGATCGAAATCACGGACGCGGGAAGAGAATTGGTGGCGAAAGCGACGAAGGAACTCAACGAGAAGGTCTTCGCGCTTCCCGGGCTACCGCCGGACCGACTGCACACGCTCCTGCAACTGCTGGCCGAATTCCGCCACGCCGCGGGCGACTTCGATACCGGGGAGGGAACGGCGCGCTGGTCGGCCACCGCTGCGGAGTAAGCGACAGTACCGGTCGGTCGCATTCTCCTTTTGCCCGAATCGGGAAGTGACTACCGGGCATCCGAGCGGCGAATTGCCGGGCCCGTCGTCTTGGCAGCGGCGGGGAAAAGGTTCACCATGTAATCCATGGTGCTGGTCTTGGGTGTATCGGCGGGCGCTGGAGGCGCACACGCGATGCTGACACACTCCGATCAGCCACACCTACCCCCGATCGATCACTGCGAGGTGCCCCGGCGGGCGGGCGGCGGTGTCGAGGAGTCGGTCTTCGAGGCGATCCACCAGATGATGGGCGCCGCAGGCGCGCGTGACGAGTTGGTCTCCGGAACGGCCGTGACCTGCCGCTGTCCCCTGCATGCCGATGCCATCCGCGCCAACGCAGGCGAGCGCAGGCTCACCATCGTCGAGGAACCGCTTGCCCAGCTGCGCTATCTGCGCTTCACCGGGCAACTTCCGGACAGCGGCTCGGTGATCCTTTACGACCTGGGCAGTTCCGGGCTGACCATCACCCACGCCGATTGCCGCACCGACACGATTCTGTCCAGCCGACGCAGCACGGTACTCGGCGGCGACGGCTACGACGCCTTGTTGCGCTGGCGGCTGGCCCGCGACGGCGTGCTCACCGACAAGCCGACCAGCCGGCGCCATCGCGAGGAGCTGAGCGACGCCAAGGTGGTCACCGCGATCGACACCAACACCGGCGACCGGGCCGTGCTGACGCGCAGCGACCTGGTCGAACTCTGCACCGCGGGCATCCACCACTCCGCGTCGTTCGTGCGCCAGCTCATCGAAGAAACCGGCGTGCGACCGGAGGCCATGGTCCTGCTCGGCGGCTGCACCCGCAGCCCCAGCATCCGGGCCGAGCTGGCCGAACTGATCGACCTGCCGATCATCTACGACCCAGAACCGGAGCTGGTCTCGGCACGCGGGGCCGTCCTGCTGGCCGCCGAACGACGGCGCGGCGACCTCCGAATGCCCCGGGTCCGCGCCGGAGCCACACTGGTCCCACCCACCGTGGACCGGCGCAAACTCATCGCCGCGGTCGCGGTCACCGTCGCACTCGGCGCCACCATCGCCGGACTCCTCGCCACCGACAAAGGCTCACCCCGGCCGGAAAGCGGCAACGAGCGCACACCAGCCGAAATCGTCGCGCCTACACCCAGATCCTTCGGATAGCCCACGGCGCATCCACACCGGTTCACACGCACCGAATACCCCGGCGCTCGTTTCGCGTTTCGCGGCGCTGTGTGGTCACACGTGCACTGGTCCACCACCGCGTCGACCTCGATGCTTCGTGGTCAGTCAGGCGACAGTGGCGATCACTGCGGCTGGGCAGAACCCGGTCGCAGGCCGTAGGCGGGTCGATCTCCGCGATCACCCGATCTTCCGGCAGTCGGCGAAGTGGTCGTTCAGGTAGCGTGCGACGGGTCGGCCGGCTGTCGCTTCGGGGGCTTCCAGCAGCACGACTACCCGCGAAAGAGCCGGGATCGCTGCCGGATATCGGAGTATGGTCGAGTCGGTCTCGGGGCATACCCGGATCCGCTTCGGACTCTTGAACCCTTTGCCGAGGGAGGCGTGATGGGCGAATTCGTCACGGCGGCCTTGATCGGCGGGTTCCTCATCGTGGCCTACCTCATCCGACGCCGCAACCAGCGCGGTGGATGAGCGACTGCCCCGTTGCAGGTCAGTGGAACGCGAAGTAGCGCAGCCAGAGATACGGTGCGGCGACCGCGATGGTGATCGCGGTGACGACGGCGCCTTTGCGGGTGAATTCCCAGAAGCTGATCGGGTTGTCGGCGCGGCGGGCGATGCCGAGCATCACGACATTGGCGCTTGCGCCGACGGCAGTGAGATTGCCGCCGAAGTCCGCGCCCAGAACCAGCGACCACCACAGCGCACCGGCTTGCGGGTGGTCCATGCTCTCGACGAGGTCTGCGACCAGGGGGCTCATGGTGGCGACGTAGGGAATGTTGTCGATGAGGCCGGATAGCAACGCGGAGACGACGAGGATGAGCATCGTCGCCAGCAGTGCGTCACCGCCGGTGGCGTCGGTGGCCAGCTCGGCGAGTCGTTCGATCACCCCAGTTTTCACCAGAGCGCCGATTATCACGAACAGGCCCGCGAAGAACAGCAAGGTGTCCCATTCCACCGCGGACAGGTAATCGCGCTGCGGGACGCCGGAGATCAGGACCAGTACACCGGCGCCGAGCAGGGCCACCACCGATGGCGCGATGTGGAAGAGCGAGTGTCCGACGAACCCGGTCAGTACGGCGGCGAGCACGATCGCGCATTTCACCAGCAGCCTGGGATCGCTGATTGCTTCGCGTTCGTTGAGGGACATGACATCGTCCGCGCGGGCCGGGTCCACGTCGAAGCTGCCTCGGAACAGGCTCGGAAGCAGCAGTGTGAATACCGCGAGCGCGATGAGCACGATCGGTGCCATGTGGATCAGGAAGGTGTTGAACGACAGCCCGGCCCGGCTGCCGATGATGATGTTCGGCGGGTCGCCGATGAGCGTGGCGGCGCCGCCGATGTTGGATGCGAGGACCTCGGCGATGAGGAAGGGCACCGGGTTGATCGCGAGCCGATCGCAGACCAGCAGCGTCACCGGCGCGATGAGCAGCACGGTGGTGACATTGTCGAGCATGGCCGACGCGAGGGCGGTGATGAGGACCAGCAGGACCATTACTCGGACCGCGGATCCTCTGGCGCGTTTGGTCGCCCAGATCGCGATGTATTCGAAGACACCGGTCTGGCGCAGAACGCCGACAATGATCATCATCCCGAGCAGCAAGAAGATGACGTCCCAGTCGATGCCGATCTCGCGGGAGTAGAAGGCGTCCTCGGATCCGGTGACGCCGAAGGCGAGCAGGATCGCGGCGCCGCCGAGGGCGGCCTTGGTCTTGTGGATGCGTTCGGTGGCGATGAGGGCGTAGGCGACGATGAAGACCGAGACCGCGACAACTGTCACGACGTCCACCACGCATGAGCGATCGAAGTGGCGCTGGTGATCCCGTCGCGGGTCAGCTGTCTTGCAGCGCAGCGGCCAGTAGCCGGGATGCGGTGATCACTCCGATGAGTTCGTCGCCCTTCAGCACGGCGATGAGCGGGCAGCGTAACCGGGCCATGACCGCGGCGACCTCGATGATCGTGTCGTCGGACCGGGCCGCGGGCACCTTGCTGAGTCGTTCGGGGATGACGTCGCGCACCTTCTTGCCACGCAGCTTGTCCGCGATCCGGTCGCACATCGATTCGGTGAGCACACCGGCCAGGGACGGATCGTCTTGCACGTATTTCGGGACGATGAAGCGCACCACCTGGGAGGCGGGCAAGACGGCTTGCGGGACGCCTTGGCCATCGGTGACCACGATCCCCGGCAACCGGTGCTCGGCCAGCAGCCGAGCAGCGTCCAGCGCGTCGGTGTCCAGACTGACCACCGGGTATTCCTCGGCCATTTGAGCAGCGCGCACACCTGCAGGATACGACCCGGGACGGTGTGATCGCCCGTGCGAAGTTCGTCAAGATCAAGTACGTGCCTGTCACAACAAACTCCCAGGTTGGTGGGTGTGACCCGAGTGCTCAGACCACATGCCGACCAGACTTCCCGGCGCTCCAGAGTAAAGATGCCGCAAGCAACGCCCAGGAGGCAACTCGGGACCTATCCGGCCCATAGCGCCTGGGTTGCTCTCTCCCGCTCCGTAGCGCAAGGTCCGGGCCGATCACAGCTGATCGCCGTAGAGTGTGGTCGACGCTGACAACGCCCACCCGGACGCAAACCGAGGGCGGCGTACCCGAAGCCCTGCCGTGCACGACGTGGCGCGGTGGCCAAGCGGGATGCATGTTCGGCACCGGTTCCCACATAGCACGAAGCCCCGCCCTCGTTTCGAGGTGCGGGACTTCGCGGTTTTGTGCTCAGGGGCGGTTGAACTCCCCATCCGTCATGCCTGCGGTGAAGGCGTCCCATTCGCTGGGCGTGAACATCAGTGCCGGGCCGGTTGGATTCTTGCTGTCGCGTACCCCGATCATGTCCCCGTCGAGGAACGCTACTTCGACGCACTCCTGGTCAGCTCCGCTGTGGGTGCTCTTGAACCACCTCGCGGCGGACAGGTCAACGTTCACGGCCATGCTCCTTGATCTGGGAGATTGTGCTAGCGGCGGTTGAATTCGCCATCCGTCACGTCTGCGGTGAAGGCGTCCCACTCGCCGGGCGTGAACACCAGCGCCGGGCCGGTGGGGTTCTTCGAGTCCCGAACTCCGACGTGCCCGTCGTCAAGAAAGGCCACTTCGACGCAGTCGCCATGTCCTCCGCTATGGCTGCTCTTGAACCACTTTGCGCCGGACAGGTCGGTGTTCACGCTGAGTACTCCTTCACCATCTGCCGTAGCAGACTCCTGCTTGCTTGCGCGTCCAGCGCGGAGCGGTGGAGGGCCGTGGACGCGCTTTTGTATATTGCGACCTCCGCGTCTTCCTCAAAGTACAGGTTGCTGGTGAAGGACTCGACATACACAACGGGCGGGTCGGCCTCGAAGGACAGGATCGAGAAGGCACCGGTGGCTGTCCCTGCTGGATAACCGGCGGTGAACGGCAGGATGCGGATGCTGATGTTTGCGCGGGTGCTCATGTCGGCGAGATGCGCCGCTTGTGCGCGCATGATCCGTCGGTTTCCGACGACCCTGCGCAGTATGGCCTCGTCCAAGACCATGTTCACCTCCAAGGGCTTGGTCTTGCGGGTCAGGCTCGCTTGGCGCTGGAGTTTGAGTTCGATGCGCCGGGCCTGTTGCTCCTCGGAGTCGTGCGGGAAGAACAGCTGGTTGAGCGCCTTCGCATAGTCGGCAGTCTGGAACAGGCCGGGTACCAGTTCTGATCGGTAGATGTCGATCGACCGTGCCTCGTACTCGAGCCCGACGTATACGTCGAATCGCTCTTGCATGACTTCGGTGTGCTGCTGCCACCATTTCTTCGGTTGCGCAGTCGCCTCCGCGAGCAGACCGATCAACGCCGCCACTTCGTTCTCGTCATCGATACCGAGGACTTCGCAGAGGTCGCGTACGTCACGATCGTTGAGCGTGCCGAGATACCCTCTCTCGATGCGCGATTGAGTCGGGACGCTCCAGCGCATCGCTTTCGCAACGTCCGGCTGCCTGAGATTCGCCGCGTTGCGGGCCTCGCGGATGTGGTTGCCGAACCGGCGTCGCGGTAGCGACGGTGGCGGTGTGCTGTCCTTGGCCATCTGTCCCCCTTGATGCTTTCAGAATGAAAGATATTGTCTCACAGATTGGTAGCTGTCCGGCAGGTTTTCGGCAATCCGTTGATATTTTCAGATTGATGCCGTCAGAGCGCGGGACTGGTGGTCTTCTGGATGTGCGCCCGGTGGGGAGGTTGCCCGAGTGGTTCTGCCCCACTCCCCGGTTCCCCTCACATCTGATCGGACGGGGGCCGGGCGCGCCTTCAGCGACGAGCAAGCAGGGGAGAACTGATGGACGACAGGCCTTTCGGGGACACGCCACTGTCCCGCGTCAACTACTACCGGCGGGTATGTGACCTGCCCGCCGTCATCGACCCGCCCTGCATGGGCAGGATCATCATGAGAGCCACTCACGTATGGGGCATCATCATGCCCGCCCCACTCGGCGCGGCGGTCAGAAACCATATGCGGCAACAACATCCAAACGTTGGGCCGATCATGTCGCACCCGCGGTCGAAGCGGTGGACCATCCTCACCCGACCTGATCTCCCAGACGAGGTGCGGCTGTTCGCCGAGCTGTATCGGCTGAACGTGTCGATCGTGCGGACCGGAGCAACGATCGCGCTGCCGAGCCCGGACCAGCGATCCGCGCATCTGCGGCTGTGGGTCGAACCGCCGAAGTGCCCGTTCCGCCATTCGGGTCTGGTCGTGGTCGACGCCATCCGAGCGTGCGCAGGACCCGGCAAGCCCCCGAGGACGGCGGCGCATGTCTGAATCCAGTCCGCCCAGGTCGCTGCGGTTGTCGGAATGCATCGGCGCTGTCTTCCGGAACACGACCGACACGCTGATGTACGTGGGCTGTCCACAGTGCCGTCACGTCGCCCGAGTGCACGACGGCGTGATCGGCGCACACGGCGGTGTGTCGGGCCGCGACTGCTCTACCGCCGGGCTGCGCGTGGTCGATGACAGGTCCGATTTCGTGATCGGTGCTCGGTGATGGGCAGCGGTGAACCCACAGAAGCGAACACGTCCCCCCGCCCTACCGAGACCGATGTCCGCCTCAGCGTCTTCTGGCACGGCCTGCACCTCGAATTCGCCGCCTGCACCACAGCCGCGCACGCATTCGTCCAGGAATGGAGGGCAACCCACTACGGCGACGCGGTGGAAGTCTTCCCGGACGGCGCGAAGGGTCTGCCCCGACTCCCCTGCGAGCGGCTCTACCTCGAGCCATGATTTCCACCGGCCGACTTCGCCCGGCCGAGTGTGCGGCCGGGCGATGTCGTCGTCAGCGGTTGGTGAACTTCGCGGGGCGCTTCTCGACGAAGGCGGTCATGCCTTCCTTCTGGTCCTCGATCGCGAAGAGCGAGTGGAAGACGCGGCGTTCGAAGCGCAGGCCCTCGGCGAGGGTGGTCTCGAACGAGCGGTTCACCGCCTCCTTGGCGATCATCGTGACCGGCAGCGACATCGACGCGATGGTCTCGGCGACCTCGAGCGCGGTGTCGAGCAGTTCCGCGGCGGGCACGACGCGCGAGACCAGACCGGCGCGCTCGGCTTCCTCGGCGTCCATATTGCGGCCGGTGAGCACCAGGTCCATCGCCTTCGCCTTGCCGATCGCGCGGGTCAGGCGCTGCGAGCCGCCGATGCCGGGGATGACGCCCAGCTTGATCTCCGGCTGCCCGAACTTCGCGGTGTCGGCCGCCAGCAGGATGTCGCAGATCATGGCCAGCTCGCAGCCGCCGCCGAGCGCGTAGCCCGCGACCGCGGCGATTGTCGGCTTGCGGAACTGCGCCAGCCGGTCCCAGCGGGCGAAGTAGTCGTTGAGGAACATGTCCATGTACGACTTGGGCTGCATCTCCTTGATGTCGGCGCCGGCCGCGAAGGCCCGCTCCGACCCGGTGATCACGATGGCGCCGATCTCGTCGTCGTGCTCGAGCTCGTCGAGCGCGGCGATGACGTCGTCGAGGACCTGCGCGTTCAGTGCGTTCAGCGCGTTCGGGCGGTTCAGCGTGATCCAGCCGACCCGGCCCTTGCGTTCCAGCAGAATCGTCTCGAAGTCACGCCCTCCCGTCACCCGGCCGCCACCCCCCACGGAATCGCTTCGCGATGCGTCCATCTTCAGGCACCCTCTTTGTCGGAACGATTACGGACATCGGTGACGATAGCGGAGAAGTCCCGCCCGGCAGCCGTCTGGTTGAACCGGCTGTAGATCTCCGCGGCGAGCAATCCGAGCTGGCCGTCGACGTTGTTCTCGAGCAACGCGTTCTCGGCCAGACCGAGGTCCTTGGTCATCAAGGCGGTGGCGAAACCGGGCTGGTAGTCGTTGTTGGCCGGGCTGGTCGGCACGGGGCCGGGGACGGGGCAGTAGTTGGTCAGCGCCCAGCTCTGGCCGGAGGCGGTGGAGACCACGTCGAAAAACGACTGATGACTCAGCCCGAGCTTCTCACCGAGCACCAGCGCCTCCGACAGCGCGATCATCGAGACGCCCAGCAGCATGTTGTTGCAGATCTTCGCCGCCTGGCCAACGCCGGAGCCGCCGCAGTGCACGACTTTGCCGCCCATCACCTCGAGCACGGGAAGCGCGGCGGCGAAGTCCTCGGCGGCGCCGCCGACCATGAAGGTCAGCGTCCCCGCGGCCGCACCGGCCACACCGCCGGACACAGGAGCGTCCAGCGCGCGGTGACCGGCAGCCGTGGCACGTTCTGCCGCGACTCTGGCGTCGGCCACGTCGATGGTGGAGCAGTCGATGAACAGCGTGCCCGGCGCGGCAGCCGGGAGCAGTTCGGCGTACACGTCGAGGACGAGTTTGCCATTGGGCAGCATGGTGATCACAGTGTCGGCGGCCGCCGCGTCGGCGGCCACGCCCACGACCGTCGCGCCGTCACGCTCGGCCTCCTCCCGCGCCGCAGGCACCGGATCGAAGGCGAGCACCTCGTAACCCGCCCGCACCAGGTTGGCCGCCATCGGCGCGCCCATGTGGCCGAGGCCGAGAAAACCGATTCGCTTGCTCATCACGCCACCTCCGGGGCCACCAGGCCCAGTTCTCGTTCGCCCAAGTCGGCGAAGTATGTGTCTACCTGCGCGTCTGTGACCTCGGCGAGGGTCGCGGGCGACCACTTGGGAGCACGGTCCTTGTCGATCACCTGGGCGCGGATGCCCTCGACCAGATCATGCGAGGACAGCGACGCGATCGAGACCCGGTACTCCTCGTTCAGCACCGCCTCCAGGCTCGGCGCGGTCCGCGCGGCACGGAGCGCGCGCAGCGTGACCTTCAGCGCGACTGGGGATTTCGCCAGGATCTCGGCGGCGGCCGCTCGCGCATCGGGCGCTTCGTGCGCCTCCAGGCGCGCGACGATCTCCTCGACGGAGTCGGCCCGGTAGCAGGCGTCGATCCATCCCTGTCCGGTGACCAGCGCGGATTCCGGTGCGTCCGTGGCGAACTTGGCGATCGCGATATCGGCGCTCTCCGAACGCAGCGTCTCCAGCAGGGCGGGCAGATCCTCCGAGGCGACGAAATAGTCGGCGAAGCCTGCCGCGATGGCATCACCTGCGCTCATGCGCGCGGTGGTCAGCGCGACGTGGGTGCCGATCTCACCCGGGGTGCGCGCGAGCAGATAGGTGCCGCCGACATCGGGAACGAAGCCGATGCCCACTTCCGGCATGCCGATCTTGGACCGTTCGGTGACGATGCGGTGGCTGCCGTGCCCGGACAGACCGACGCCGCCGCCCATCACGATGCCGTCCATCACCACCACGTACGGCTTCGGGTAGCGGCCGATCAGCGCGTTCAGGACGTACTCGTCGCGCCAGAACCGGCCGGTCGCCGAATCCGCGGTATTCGCACCATTTTTCGCGTCGGCATGGATGGCGACGATGTCACCGCCCGCGCACAACCCGCGCTCACCCGCGCCGGTGACGACCACGGTGCGCACCGCGTCGTCCTCGGCCCAGGCGCGCAGCGCATCCGTGATGGCAAGGGTCATCGAATGATTCAGCGCGTTGATGGCCTTCGGCCGATTCAGCGTGATCAGGCCGAGGCCGTCACGCTTTTCGAGCAGAACTTCTGATTCGGTCATGCTGTGTCCTTTCCGGCATGAACGGGGCCCTCCATGGTCACGCTGCGCTGCCGCCTCCGGGTCTGACCGTTCATGCCGCTCCTACCACCGCGCGGGCGACGACCACCCGCATGATTTCGTTGGTGCCTTCGAGGATCTGGTGCACCCGCAGATCCCGGACGATCTTCTCCACGCCGTACTCGGCCAGATAGCCGTAGCCGCCGTGCAGCTGAAGCGCCTTGTTGGCCACCTCGAAACCGGCGTCGGTCGCGAAGCGTTTCGCCATGGCGCACAGCTCGACCTTGTCCGGCGCGTCGGCGTCCAGCGCCGCCGCGGCCCGCCACAGCAGGGTGCGCGCGGCCTCCAATTCGGTACGCATATCGGCGAGTTCGAATTGCAGCGCCTGGTTTTTCAGCAGCGGCTTGCCGAACGCGTGCCGCTCGGCCAGATACGGCACCGTCTTGTCCAGCGCCGCCTGCGCGCCGCCGACCGAGCACGCGGCGATATTGAGCCTGCCGCCATTGAGGCCGTTCATTGCGATGCGGAAGCCGTCGCCCTCCGCGCCGAGCCGGTTCGCCGCGGGAATCCTGGCGTCGGAGAAGATCACCTGACGGGTCGGCTGCGCGTTCCAGCCCATCTTCTTCTCATTCGGGCCGAAGGAGACGCCGGGAGTGTCGCCGGGCACGATGAACGCCGAGATCCCGCGAGCCCCGGCGTCTCCGGTCCGCGCCATGACGACGTAGACGTCGGTGGCGCCCGCACCGGAGATGAACTGCTTGGCGCCGTTGAAGATGTAGTCGTCGCCGGCGCGGACGGCCTTGGTGGCCAACGCCGCCGCGTCCGAGCCGACGCCCGGCTCGGTGAGCGCGTAGCTGGCCAGCAGCTCCATCGTGGTCAGGCGAGGCAGCCAGCGGTCGCGCTGTTCCTCATCGCCGTAGCGATCGATCATCCACGTGGCCATGTTGTGGATGGAGATGTAGGCGGCGATGGCCGGGCAGCCGGTGGCCAGCTGCTCGAAGATGCGCACGGCGTCGAGCCTGCGCAGGCCCGAACCGCCCACGTCCTCACGGACGTAGATGCCGCCCAGGCCGAGCGGGCCCGCCTTGCGCAGCACGTCGACCGGGAAATGCTTCTGCTCGTCCCATTCCAGCGCGTTCGGGGCGAGGAATTCGTCGGCGAAGCCGCGCGCGGTGTCGCGGATCGCCCTTTCGTCGTCGTCCAAGTCGAACATGCGCGTCAGTCCATGGTCGGGATGACGAACGCGTTGCTTTCCTTCAGCCCTGCGGGCCAGCGCTGCGTCACCGTCTTGGTCTTGGTGTAGAAGCGGATCGAATCCGGACCGTGCTGGTTCAGATCGCCGAAGCCGGAACGCTTCCAGCCGCCGAAGGTGTAGTACGCGATCGGCACCGGGATCGGGACGTTGATGCCGACCATGCCGACCTGCACCCGCGCGGCGAAGTCGCGGGCGGTGTCGCCGTCGCGGGTGAAGATCGCGACGCCGTTGCCGTACTCGTGCTCGTTGGCCAGCCGCAACCCTGCTTCGTAGTCCTTGGCGCGGACCACGCTGAGCACCGGACCGAAGATCTCCTCGCGGTAGATCCGCATGTCCGGGGTGACCTTGTCGAACAGCGTCGCGCCGACGAAGTAACCGTCCTCGGCGCCTTCCACCACCAGCCCGCGACCGTCCACGACCAGCTCGGCGCCCTCATCGATGCCGAGCTGGACGTAGTTGTTCACGCGATTCACCCCGTCCTGGCCGACCAGCGGGCCGAAGTCGGCGCCGGGGTCGTCGGAGCGGCCGACATTGAGCTTGTGCACCCGCTCGGTCAACTTGGCCACCAGGCGGTCGGCGGTCTCCTCGCCGACCGGAACCGCCACCGAGATGGCCATGCAGCGTTCGCCCGCGGAGCCGTAGCCCGCGCCGATCAGCTGGTCGGCGACGTCGTCGAGGTCGGCGTCCGGCATGACGATCGCGTGGTTCTTCGCGCCGCCGAAGCACTGGGCGCGCTTGCCGTTCGCCGTCGCGGTCTCGTAGATGTACTGCGCGATCGGGGTGGAACCGACGAAGCCGACGGCCTTGATCCGCGGGTCGTGCAGCAGCGTGTCGACGGCTTCCTTGTCCCCGTTGACCACGTTGAACACACCGGCGGGCAGACCGGCCTCGAGGAACAGCTCGGCCAGCCGCAGCGGCACCGAGGGGTCGCGCTCGGAAGGCTTGAGCACGAACGCGTTGCCGGTGGCCAGCGCGGGACCGGCCTTCCACAGCGGGATCATGGCCGGGAAGTTGAACGGGGTGATGCCCGCGACCACGCCGAGCGGCTGGCGCATCGAATAGACGTCGATGCCGGTGCCCGCGCCTTCGGTGTACTCACCTTTGAGCAGGTGCGGGATGCCGGTGGCGAACTCGATGACCTCCAGTCCGCGCTGGATGTCGCCTTTGGCGTCCGCGATGGTCTTGCCGTGCTCGGAGGACAACAGGGCGGCCAGCGAGTCCATCTCGTCCTGCACCAGGGTCAGGAACTTCATCAGCACGCGCGCCCGCTTCTGCGGGTTGAACGCGGCCCACCCCGGTTGCGCCGCCTCGGCATTCGCGATGGCCGCCTCGACTTCGGACTTGCTCGCCAGCGGCACCCGAGCCTGCACCTGCCCGAGATTGGGGTCGAAGACGTCACCGAAGTTGCCGGACGCGCCCGGCACATGCTGTCCGCCGATGAAATGAGTGAGTTCGCGAACCATGCCAGTCCTGTTCTCGTAGCGATCGGGACACCGCCATGCGGTATGCGGGCATCCTATAGTTGGACATCCAAGTATCGACACACCATCCAGAGCGATGTGATTCATCCCACGTCTATGGCGGTGGGGTAGCACTCTGGTGACCGAGTCCAACCAGTGACGCCCAGTTCCCCGCAAGCCCACGGTGAGCCCCCGCCGCCGACCCAGCACCGGTACCGGCATATCCCGGGAGTGGCACATGGCTGCGGCGAAACGCGAGAAAGCGCCTCCGGGATGTGCCACTCGCGCAGCTAGCTGGGTTTGTGGGACCGGGTGAGTTGGAACGCCCCGAAGGCGAGCGTGAGGGCGCCGATTGCCACGACCACGGCCGCCGCGCCGAGCGCGTCGGTCCAGTCGGCGACGGCCTCGCCCGCGGCGAGTGCCACGGACACGGCACCGCCGATGACGAGTACTGCCGACCGCTGGGTCGCGTACAGGACGAAGCAGACCAGCGCCACCAGCGCGGTTAGCACATAAGCCCAGGTCCGGCCGTCGACGTCGATGCTCTGCGCGGCCGCGACGGAGGTGACGATGGCGATGAGATATCCGACCTGGGTTTCGAACAGGGCGCCGATTCTGGTCAACGCGAACCACACGCCACCGAGCAGCAGTACAGCCGCGCTGCCCCACACGTCGTCGAGCTCGAACACCTCGGTGAGCATCCCCGCGACGGCCGCGGGCACGAAGCAGGCGCAGACGAGCATGCCGAGCACCGACGGCAGCGCGAGGTAACCGAGTACCGCGACCACCGCACCCGCCGCGCACGCGAAAACCCAAGCGGCGTCGAATCTCCCGTCCTCGAACGCGGTGCCGACCGCACCGGCGAGCGCGACGGAAGCCAATGCGAACAACGCCGCCGCAAGCCTGGCGCGGGCACCGTGCGCCCTGCGGCGAGTGAACAACGCACCGGCGAGCAGGACTCCGCCGAACAGCAGTCCGGCCGCCACGATGGCGAGCACGCCCACCCGGACCGGACGTCCCAGATCCTCCCAAGACGAAGCCATCACCAGGAAGATCCCGCCGAACACCAGACCGGCACCGAGGTAAGCGGCGATCTCGGCGAGCACCTTTCCGCGCGCCGCCGCAGCCTGCTCGACAGCGAGCGCCGCGAGTACCGCATCGGCCTGCTCACGGGACAGCACACCCTCGGCGACCAGCCGCCCTACCGCTGCCCCGGCCCTGTCGTCGCGCACCATGCGCCCAGTATGTCCGAGTCGGCAGTTCGGGCAACACAAATCAGTCCTGCACAACCTTGCCCGGACTGCTGTTGGCATCGACTTGGACGAACACTTCGCGACTCCGACGACGCGGACCGCCTCGCACAACCACCGCCGGTAACCGTTGAACTCGACCAGCCACCGTCCAAGTCGTGCGCTGGATGACGCAACCGGGCTCGGCACAATGGTCACGAACCAAGACCCCACCACAAAGAGCGCCGTGGCTCTCGGCCATCAGGGTGACGCCCACGTCGTGGCTGGTGCGGTCGATCGCGTCGAGTGCCGCCCCGTGGAAGACGAATCGAGTCGGCCACCGCGTCACGCAACCAGACGCGGCACGAGCGGCAATGGGCCGCCGCTGAACCCAGCCGCCTTCCCTGCGCCAGCGGGTCGGGCGCGCCGGGGAATGAGCTGCCACGCCGCTGTCGCGCCCGGCGCGCCGGACCACCTGGCGATGTGATCACTATCACCGTAGAATTAGTTTGACGTCCTAGTATCGGGCGCCAATGGACTCGCCGGAGGATCCCGTGGCCGACCGCAGCGCGCTCTACACGCCCATCCATCCCGTTCGCTTCGTCACCTCCGCCGCCCTTTTCGACGGCCACGACGCGGCGATCAACATCATGCGCCGCATCCTGCAGAGCCAGGGCGCGGAGGTGATTCACCTCGGCCACAATCGCGCGGTCAGCGAGGTGGTGGACGCGGTGCTCACCGAGGACGCGCAGGGCGTCGCGGTCAGCTCGTATCAGGGCGGCCATGTCGAGTACTTCGAATACCTGGCCGACGCCTTGCGGAAGGCCGGAGCCGAGCACGTCCGGATCTTCGGCGGCGGCGGGGGCGTGATCGTCGCTGAGGAGATCGCGCGGCTGGCAGAATCCGGCGTCACCATCTTCTCCCCCGAGGACGGGCAGCGACTCGGCCTGCCGGGGATGATCAATCAGTTGATCCGCGACTGCGACATCGACTTGGCGGCCGAACCGCCCGCGCTGGACGCGGTACTCGCCGGCGAGCGATCCGCTCTGGCCCGCGTCATCACCTGCCTGCAAGGGGACACGCTGCCGGAGACGGACCGGCAGAAGCTGGCCGAAGCGGCCGCGGCGCGCCGCGTGCCGGTACTGGGCATCACCGGGACCGGCGGCTCCGGAAAGTCCTCGCTCACCGATGAATTGGTGCGCCGACTGCGCTCGGATCAACAGGACAAGCTGCGGGTCGCGATCCTCGCGGTGGACCCAACCCGGCGCCGCGGCGGCGGCGCGCTGCTCGGCGACCGCATCCGAATGAACGCGCTCGGCGCCGACCATGAACAGACGCAGCCGGACGAAGTCCGTCCACAGCCCGCGCCGGGCCGAGCGAAGGCGAGGCAGCCGCACGTTTTCTTCCGCTCGCTGGCCACCCGCAGCGGACGGGAACTGCCGGACAATATCGATCTGATCGTGGCCGCCTGCAAGGCCGCCGGATACGACCTGGTCATCGTGGAGACGCCGGGCATCGGCCAGGGCGACGCGGCGGTGACCGACCACGTCGACGTCTCGCTGTACGTGATGACGCCCGAATTCGGCGCCGCCTCCCAGCTGGAGAAGATCGACATGCTGGATTTCGCGGACGTGGTGGCGATCAACAAGTTCGAGCGGCGCGGCGCGGCGGATGCGTTGCGCGACGTGGCCCGGCAGCTGATCCGCAATCGGGAGGAGTTCCAGTCGACACCGGAGGACATGCCGGTCTTCGGCACCAGCGCCGCGACGTTCAACGACGACGGGGTGACGGCGCTCTACCAGCACCTGACCGGCTTGCTCGCCGACCACGGCCTACCGCTGGAGCCCGGCACGCTGCCGAAGGTCGACACCCGCGTTTCCACGCGCTTCGCACAGCTCATCCCGCCCGCACGGGTGCGCTATCTGGCCGAGATCGCCGAGACCGTACGCGCATACCACGCCGAGACCGCCGCCCAAGTTGTCGCGGCCCAACGCCTGCAACGCCTCGAGCAAGTCGCGGCCGAACTGCCGGATGACCACGCCGTGGCGGAACTGGCCGAACGCGCACGCGCCGAGCTCACCCCGGCGAATGCCGCGCTGCTGGCCGAATGGCCCGCGCTGGTCGAGTCCTATCAGGGCGAGGAGCAAGTGGTGCGCGTGCGCGACCGCGAGATCCACACCCCGTTGCGCCGGGACACGCTGTCCGGCAACTCGATTCCGCGCGTCGCGCTGCCGCGCTACACCGATCACGGTGAGCTGCTGCGCTTCCTGCGCGCCGAACACCTACCGGGCCGATTCCCCTTCACGGCTGGGGTGTTCGCGTTCAAACGCGACACCGAGGATCCGGCCCGGATGTTTGCGGGCGAGGGCGACCCCTTTCGCACCAACCGCAGGTTCAAGGTACTGAGCGAGCATTCCGACGCCAAAAGGCTGTCCACGGCGTTCGATTCGGTGACGCTCTATGGTCACGACCCCGCCGAGCGCCCCGACATCTACGGCAAGGTCGGCACGTCCGGGGTGTCGATCGCCTCGCTCGACGACATGAAAGTTCTCTACGACGGCTTCGATCTGACCGCGCCGACCACGTCGGTGTCGATGACCATCAACGGACCGGCGCCGACCATCCTGGCGTACTTCCTCAACACCGCGATCGACCAAGCGCTGGATCGGTTCGCGACCGAACAGGGACGCCCGCCGACCGACACCGAGGCGGCCGACATCCGGGCCCGGGCGCTGGCCACCGTGCGCGGCACGGTGCAGGCCGACATCCTCAAGGAGGACCAGGGTCAGAACACCTGCATCTTCTCCACCGAGTTCAGCCTGCGCATGATGGCCGACATCCAGGAATGGTTCGTACACAATAACGTCCGCAATTTCTACTCGGTGTCCATCTCCGGCTACCACATCGCCGAGGCGGGCGCGAACCCGATCAGCCAGCTGGCCTTCACCCTGGCCAACGGATTCACCTATGTGGAGGCGTATCTCGCGCGCGGCATGCACATCGACGATTTCGCGCCCAACCTGTCGTTCTTCTTCTCCAACGGAATGGACCCGGAGTACTCGGTCATCGGCCGGGTCGCCCGGCGCATCTGGGCCATCGCCATGCGGGATCGCTACGGCGCAGGCGAACGATCGCAGAAGCTCAAGTACCACATTCAGACCTCCGGCCGGTCGCTGCACGCGCAGGAGATGAACTTCAACGACATCCGCACCACCCTGCAAGCGCTGATCGCGATCTACGACAACTGCAACAGCCTGCACACCAACGCCTACGACGAGGCGGTGACCACCCCCACCGAGGAATCGGTGCGCCGCGCGCTGGCCATCCAGCTCATCATCAACCGGGAGTGGGGCGTCGCGATGAACGAGAATCCGCTACAGGGCAGCTTTCTCGTCGACGAGCTCACCGACCTCGTGGAGGAGGCCGTGCTGGTCGAGTTCGACCGGATCAGTGAACGCGGCGGCGTGCTCGGCGCGATGGAGACCGGCTACCAGCGCGGCAAGATCCAGGACGAATCGATGCGCTACGAGCAGCGCAAACACGACGGTTCACTGCCGATCATCGGCGTGAACACCTTCCGCAACTCACACGGCGAACCGCACCGGGTGCTGGAGCTGGCGCGCGGCACCGAGGCGGAGAAGCAGTCGCAGCTGCAGCGGGTCCGCGAGTTCCAGCAGCGCCACCGCGACGACGCCCACACCGCGCTGGCCCGTCTGGAGGCGGTGGCCCGTACCGACGACAACATCTTCGAGGTGTTGATGGACGCCGCTCGCGTGTGCACGCTGCAACAGATCACCGACACCTTCTTCCGCGTCGGCGGACAATACCGCCGCAACGTGTGAGGCGCGGAAAGCGCTGATCCATCAGAAGATTCGCACCTCGGGGATGGTATCCATGAGCGCCGCCCACTCGGGGTACTTCGCGAGCTTCGCCTCGTGCAGCGCCATGATCTTCTCGCGCAGCTCGGGATCGGCCTGATCGGAGACGTCGGGACCGATCGCGATCTTCGCGAAGTACGGGATGATCCGCGGATCGCCCGCCAAGTGGACCGGGTCGTGCATGTAGCGCTCCAGCGCATCCAGGTCTTCGATGCCCACGCAGTAGGCGTGGGTCAGCCCCTCGGACGCATCACCCAAGTTCTGGCCGACCGTCGAGAACGACACCGACTCCACCGACGCCGTCCGCCGCATCGTCGCGAGGACCTCCGCTTTCTGCTCCTCGGTGGTCTCGGGGCGGAAGCCGAAGCGCAGCAGGTGAACGATCATGAACTCCTCCTCGGATTGAACTTACTAGTTCAATCTAGAGAACTGATCAGTAGATACACAAGATTGAACCCATGAGTTCATTCCGGGGGTCGGAGGCGCTAGCATGCAGAAGTGGCCGGAACAACGGCGGCGCGCGGCCGCATCGACAAGCGACAGGCGATCCTGGACGTCGCGTTCACCGTCTTCGCTCGCCGCGGCTACGACAAGGCTTGTGTGCAGGAGATCGCCGACGAGGCGGGCGTCGCCAAACCGACGGTCTACAACCATCTCAACGACAAGCAGACGCTGTTCGAGCACGCGGCGCTCGCCGCGGCCGACGCCGTCGCCGCACAGACCTTGGCGATCGTCGACGAGTTGCGCGAACCCGGGGATGATCTGGCCGCGGCACTGACCGATGCGGCCCACCGGTTGCTCGAGGTCTGCGCGAGTGATCGCGCCCGCGCCTTACGCGCGATCACCTATGCCCAGCTCGCAGCGTTTCCCGACCTCGTCGACACCGTTCTCACGCGTACCTCGCGCACGGTCGCCGAGGCGCTGGCCGATCGGCTCGCCCGGCTCGCACTCGCGGGCAGGCTCCGCGTCACCGACCCGTCGGAGGCCGCCGAGCAATTGCTCGCCTTGCTCACCGCCCCGCTGGAGGCCCGCTCCCGGCTCGGGACCCGCCCCGTCCCCGCCGACGAACTCGAGGGCATCGCCGCGGCCGCGATCCGTACTTTCCTGGCCGCCTACGGTTCCCGCTGATTCCCGGACCCGCCCCGCATGGGCCGTGTGACAATCGGCCCGGGCAAACCATCAGCGCGGTTGGGACGGCAGACATGGATCTCTCGGGCATTCGGATCATCGACGCGCATATCCACCAGTGGGACCCGTTCACCACGCCCCGGGATTTCAGCGGGCTGGCGAAGCTGTTGCGGCGGCTGCCGGTGCCGGTGGACCTGGCCAAGCGCCTCGCGCCGCGACGCGACCGCGAATTCGTCGGCGACCCGGTCGCCTATCTGCGGCCCTACCTTCCGTTCGACTACCGTGCCGATGCCGGGAACGCGCCGATCGAGGTGGTCGCGCACATCGAGGTCGAATGGTCGCAGCCGGGACCGCTGGGGAAGGCAGGTGAGACCGCTTGGGTGGCGGGTCTGCCACTGGAGGCCGCGCCGCGGCTGGGGGCGATCCTCGCGGGTGGCGACCCGGCGGAGCCCGGGTTCGGCGAGTTACTGGACGCGCATGCCGCCGCCTCACCGCTCTTGCGCGGCATCCGCACGATGGTCGCCCACCATCCCGATCCGTGGGTGCGGTCGTTCACCGACACGCCGGGCAAACTCACCACCAAGGCGTTCCTGGACGGCTTCGCGCACCTCGCCGAGCGCGGCCTGTCCTTCGAAGCATGGGTGTACTCGCACGCCATTCCGGATGTCACCGCTCTCGCCGAGCGTTATCCGGAGGTGCCGATCGTGCTGAACCACCTCGGCACGCCCGCGGGGATTTTCGGCGCGGTCGGCAAGCACACCGGTACCCATCCCGGACTGCGCAGACAGCTACTGGTGCGCTGGCGCGACGATCTCAGCGCGCTGGCCGCGCACCCGAACGTGGTCGCGAAGGTCAGCGGGCTGATGATGCCGATTCTCGGCCACCCGGTCCCACCCCGCGGCACTCCGACGCCCGTTCCGCAGCTGCTCGACCGAGTCGGTCCGCTAGTCGAGCACGCCCTCGACGTCTTCGGCGCCGACCGCCTCATCTGGGGCTCGAACTTCCCCGTGGACAAGCCGATCACCAGCATTCCGGACAGCATCGAGACGATCGCGGCCGCGATCACCGGTCACGGCGGCGGCCGACCGGAACTCGAGCAGGTCTTCCGGACCACCGCGCAGGGGGTGTACCGGATCGCGGACTGAGTCGGAACTCGTCGCGAGCACTACGGGCTCCGACCGCACGAACGAGTTCTGCACGATCATCCCCGCGAGCGGCACCGGCGGTCGCGCGGGCATGGGCCGACTCAGCGTGGACGCCGACGGCACACACAACCATCTGGTTCGATTACGAACTCGGCTGATTCGGCAGCCGCGCACGCCCCAGTGCCGCGGTGAGTTCGGCGCGAGCGGTCGCCAGCGACGGCCCGTACCAGGTCAGGGCACGGCCCTCCACCAACGCGACCGGAATGTCCGGGAAAGCGTCCGGCCCATCGGATTCGGTGAAAACGTAGGGCTCGTCGGGGAGCACCGCCAGGTCGACACCCTCGGTCAGCTCCGCGTCGGTGACGCGGGGATAGCGCTCGGCGCGAACGGCGTGCACCAGCCGCAACCCGAGACGGCGTGCGATATCGCCGGTGAAGGTGTCGCGTCCGACCACCATCCACGGGTTGCGCCAGATCGGGATGACCGCGGCGCATTCCGGCTCGGGTGGCGGTGGCGCCCAGGCGGATTCGGCTTCGACCAGCCAGGGCGGGACGCCGACGCCGAGGGCCTTGGTGCAGAGCCGGGCGAGGGAGGCCATGGCGTCGTCGACGGTTTCGATCTCGGTGACCCACACCGGGATTCGCGCCGCGCGTAGCCGCATGACATCCAAGCGGCGGTTCTCCTCCATGTTGCACAGCACGAGATCTGGGCGGAGTTCGATGATGCGCCGGACGTTCGGGTTCTTGGTGCCGCGGACCCGCTCGACCGCCAAGTCCGCCGGGTGCGTGCACCACTGTGTCGCGGCGACAAGGACTTCCGGGCAGGTCATCGCCACCGTCTCGGTCAGCGACGGCACCAGCGAAACCACCCGGCGCGGGGGCGTGTGGATGTCGACGGGTGTTCCGAGGTCGTCGCGCGGCAACGCTGCCGGTGGGCTCTTCCCTGCCACGCCTGCCAGCCTATAACAGAACATATGCGCTGGTCGGTGCGCATTTCTTGGACCGGTTGCGCGCGGCGTCCAGGCGTGGTCGATCTGATGCCGATCGGTCCTTCTGGTGCCGCCGGGAACCGGGGGTCGGCTCAGCGCTGAGGCCACCAGCGTGAAACGCGGCGTCGCGCTCTGATGCACCGGACCATGAATCGCCAGATCCGCTGGAACCCAGGCTCTTAACGCCATCCTCGACGGCCCGCGGTGAGGGGAACACGCTGGGGCGAGACACGTGGTACCGCTGGTTTACGCGTCAAGTTCGGCGCAAGGGCAGTGCGGGGGCAGTTCCATACGGAAGGGTCTGGCGGGAGACTGAGAAAGGCACCCGGTATCGGGAAGTCTCCGGTCCCTTCGCTGCCGCCGGACTCGATCCCGCCCCGATTGTCCGGCGTCAACCGACAGCCCCGATGCCGGGTGCCTACCAAGCCGATCAGTCGTCGAATCGGCGATAGAGCGCGGTGAGTTCGCGCAGGCCGGTCGCGGCGGTCGTCTCGTCCGGAGCGGTCATCCGCAGCGCCTTGCGCAGCAGCAGCGGGTCCAAATCATCTGGCGCGGGACAGGATTCGGGGCTCGGCAGGTCCGGAAATACGATGTGGTCGCCGTACGGGTCATCGGAGACGGCAGGCTGGGCGTCGCGTTCGATGCCGCCGATCAGCGTGTCCAGGTCGAGGCCGCGCAGGGTGAGGATCTCGCGGGGGCGTTCGTCGAGCCGCTCGGCCAGCAGATAGCACACCGCGGCCACATGCTTGCACGGCCAGCCCGGATCCGGGCAAGTGCACGTGAAATCCAGGTCCGCCGCGGTGGTCGGCAGCAACAGCGGCCCGAGGCCGGTCGGCAGCGCGCCCGACGCGATCTCGGCGAGCATGCCCGGCGCGGAACGGATGGTCTCGATCAGCAGCTCCAGCTCGTCCGCGCGCAGGGGGCGCACGGTGAAGACCGCGGTGAACGGACGCGGTTGGCTGCCTTGCACTTCCGCGGTCACGGCGCCGGGCTCGATCCGGTAGTTCACCACCTGACCCGACCTGGCGTAATTGCGGCCGCGCGCCAGACGCCCCGGCTCCGCCATCCGCTCCACCGATTCCACCAGGGCCTTGCCCCACCACGTGCGCCCGAACGTCCCGCGGCGGCTGCGCGCGGCAACCCCGCCGCGCACCGGCAGCTTCTTCCCGTACTCGGAGTAGTCGACGAAGGGACTCATTCGCCCACCGCCGCGGCGCCCAGGGTGAACAAATCGCGCAGTTCGTCGGTGCTCAGCTCGGTGATCCAGTTCTCCCCCGCGCCGACGGCCAGATCGGCGAGCTGCCGCTTGCCGGTGATCATCTCGTCGATCCGCTCCTCGATGGTGTCCACGCAGACCAGCTTGCGCACCTGGACGTTGCGCCGCTGCCCGATCCGGAACGCGCGGTCGGTGGCCTGGTTCTCCACCGCGGGATTCCACCAGCGGTCCAGGTGGACGACGTGATTGGCGGCGGTGAGGTTGAGTCCGGTGCCACCGGCCTTGAGCGACAACAACATCAACGGCGGTCCGTCCGGCGCCTGGAACCGGGTGACCATGTCGTCGCGCTTCTTCTTCGGCACCCCACCGTGCAGGAACGGGATCTCGGCGCCGAACCGCTCGGCCAGATAGGGCGCAACGAGTTCGCCGAACTCACGGAACTGGGTGAACAGCAAGGCTTTCTCGCCGTCGGCCAGCACCGCGTCGAGCACGTCCTCCACGAGGGCGAGCTTGCCGGAACGGTGGGCGCCGCGGTGCAGCACCGCCGACCCGTCGCCGAGAAAATGCGCGGGATGGTTGCACACCTGCTTGAGCCGGGTGAGTGCGCCGAGGACCGCTCCCTTGCGGGCCATCCCTTCGGCGTCCTTGATCTTGGCGAGCATGTCGTCGACGACGGCTTGGTAGAGCGCGGCCTGCTCGACGGTGAGATTGGCCCGCACCGTCATCTCGAGTTTGTCCGGCAGATCGCTGATCACCGCGGGGTCGGTCTTGACTCGGCGCAGCACGAACGGCCGGGTGAGCCAGCGCAGGCGGCTGATCGCGTTCTCGTCGCGCTCGCGTTCGATGGGCACCGCGAAGCGCGCTCGGAACGACTGCGGGCTGCCGAGCACCTTCGGCATCGCGAAATCCATGATGGAGCGCAGCTCTTCCAATCGGTTCTCCACCGGAGTTCCGGTGAGCGCCAGGCGATGTCGCGCGGGCAGCGACCGTGCCGCCCGCGCCTGCCGCGTGCCCGCGTTCTTGATGTGCTGTGCCTCGTCCAAGACGACGCGGTCCCACGGTTGCCTGCCGAGTTCCTCGACATCGCGGGCGAGCAGCGCGTAGGTGGTGATCACCAGATCGGCGGCGGCGATTTTCGCGTCGAGTTCGGCGCCCGCGAGACGTCCGGCGCCGTGGTGCACCCACACCCGGAGATCGGGCGCGAATCGCTCGGCCTCGCGCTGCCAGTTGCCCACCACGGACATCGGACACACCAGCAAGGTGGGGTCCGGCTGCTCCGGCGCATCGGCCGCCGTCTCGCGCTCGTGCACCAGCAGGGCGAGCACCTGGACGGTCTTGCCGAGCCCCATGTCGTCGGCGAGGATCGCGCCGCAACCCATCCGGCTCATGGTGGCCAGCCAGGCCAGACCGCGTTCCTGATACGGCCGCAGCTCGGCTTTCAACCCGACCGGCGGCGTGACCGGCGCGGGCGCGTTGGCGCCATCGAGCAGGTCCGCCGCCCAGCCCGAGGCCGTGACCTCGGCGATGGGCACCTGCTGCACCCGTGATCCCGCTATCTCGCCGAGCATGTCCGCGAAGGTGACCGGAGAGTCGTCGGTATGCGCGGCGACATAGCGGGCCGCGGCGGCGAGCACCTTGTGGTCGGCCTGCACCCACTGCCCGCGCAACTGGACCAGATCGGACTTGCCGCGCACCAGCCGTTCCATCTCGGCCGGGGTCAGCACGATATCGCCGAGCGCGAGTTCCCAGCGGTAGGAGACCAGGCCGCGCATGCCGACCGTGCTCTCAGCGGCGGGCACCGCGCTGTCCACCTGCAGCCGCATGCTCGGCTCGGCGACGCTCCACGCCCGCGGCAGCAGCAGCCGGACCCCCGCGCCGTGCAGGGCGTGCGCGCCGTGCGCGACCAGGTCGAGCACCACCTCGGTGGGCAGCAGCAGATCCATGCTGCGCGGATCGCTCGGCAGATCGCGCAACCGCGGGTAGGCCCGCTGCGCCGCGCCGAGTTTGTCCACCGCGATCCGGACGAGATTCGGATCACCGTGCAGTGGAACGGGTTTCGGCGCCTCGCCGGCGATGGCCAGGCAGACCTCCAACCGCCACAGCGCCACCGTCTCGTCGCCGGTGCCGAGTTCGCCGTCCGGCTCGAGCAGGCGAAGCACCAGATCCGGTTCGTCGCCGGTCAGGCTGGCGCGCCACTGTTCCAGCACCTCGGCCACTTGATAGCTGCCGTTGTCCAGCGGAGTATCCCCGACCAGGGCAGCCACCAGGGGATGCGGCGAATCGGTCAGGTCGACCAGCGCTCGCGCGATCGGATCGGTGAGTTCGGTGACCATGTCGTCGAGCAGCGCGGCCGGACGTCCGGCTACTCGCAGAGCCTGGGGCATGGCGACGGCCAGTTCGGCCAGCCACGCGCGTTGCCGCTCGCCGCCGACCAGCCGCCAGCGCACCCACCACTCGCCGTCCTCCCTCCGCAGCTGGGGAACTACCCGCCCGGCGCGCACCCAGCGCTCGACCCCGCGCGCGACGTGCGCGAGAAAGCGCAGATCACCCGCCACCCCCTCGGCGGGCAGTCGCTGCCGCAGCACCTGCGCTGCCGCGGAGGGGGTCAGCGCATGCGCCCGGACCTGTTCGGTGGCGCCGGACCCGGCAGCCATAACGTCGGCGCGGTGCCGGAACTTCGCGGCACGCAGCACACCACCCAGCGGGTCGGGAAGCGCAGGCAGCGCGGCGGCCGGCGAGTCGTGCCACAGCAGCAACCCGCCACCCGGCGACCACAGACCGTGCAGCATCACCCCATCCAATCAGGCCGGTCCGACACCACCACGGCCACTGGGGCGTCCCCGGTCTCGGCCGGATCGGGTTCGACCGGCATACCCTGTACGGCTGCCGGAGTAGCACCGCGGCGTGGGCTGCGGCAGGCGGACACGCCGACGACGTGCCGCAGCGAGCGAAGAACGCAGGTCAGGCGTAGTTTCGAAGGTGCGGCCAGTACCGGGAAGGCAGGGACGAGCCGGGCGGGACGGCACGGACCGGAGGATGTGCAGACTCCGACCCGGCGGAACCGACGGGCAGTACCCAACGGACCGGAAAAGGAAGATACTGGAATATCCGCTGGTCATCGCGGAAGAACCGCAGCTTGGTGTCAAGGGAAGCGGAGGAAGCAGCATGACGATTCTGCTCCAGGTCCTCGAACAGAGCTTCACACCGACGACCGCGTGGGAACGACGGAAGTTCACCTTCGTGCACGCCGACAAGATCGTCGGCATGCGGTGCGACGGACAGTGCGGCGTGTGGCTGGACCTGTCGCGACCTGGTGAATCCCAGCGTCTGGCGCGGACAAGCGACCCGCGTGACGCGGTCACGTTCCTGCTCACCACCTTCGCGAAGATCGCCGAGTGCGAGGAGCGCGGCGGATCGTGGGTGATCGGGCACGACGGAACGCACATCGAGTCCATCGCGGCCACCCGGTTCCCGCCCCGGGCGAGCGAGGTCGCCGACGACGATCTCCTGGCGCGCGCCTGGTTGTAACGGCTCGCGCCGTCAGTTCCCCGTCGCCACCGGCCGTTTCGGATCGTTCGACCACTGCGACCACGAACCGGGGTACAGCGCCGCCTCGACACCTGCCACCGCGAGCGCGGCGATCTGATGTGCCGCCGTCACGCCGGACCCGCAGTACACCGCCACCGGCCCCGAGCCGAATCCGGCAAAGCGGTCGCGCAGTTCGTCCGCTGTCCGGAAGCGGCCATCGGCGTCGAGGTTCTCGGCGGTCGGAGCGCTCAGCGCGCCGGGAATGTGCCCGGCGCGGGGATCGATCGGCTCCACCTCACCGCGGTAGCGCTCGCCCGCGCGGGCATCCAGCAGCACGCCCGGCCAGCGTGCCGCGGCGTCCGCGTCGATCACGGGCAGCTGGCCGGGGCTCAATTCGACATCGCCCGGCTCCGGGTCCGCTTCGGCGCCGGTCGCGATCGGCCCGCCCGCGCCGGTCCATGCGGGCAGCCCGCCGTCGAGAATGCGCACGTCCGCGACCCCCGCCCAGCGCAGCAGCCACCAGGCGCGGGCGGCGGCCATGCCGCCGGTGGCGTCGTAGACGACCACCGGATCGCCTTCGCACAGCCCCCAGCTGCGCGCGCACTTCTCCAGTTGCGCGGGGTCCGGCAGCGGGTGCCTGCCGCGGGCGGGTGAAGGCGGCGCGGCCAGTTCGGTTTCCAGATCGACGAACACCGCCCCGGGGATGTGGCCGTCGAGATAGTGCTGCGGCCCATCCGGGTCGCCCAGCGCCCATCGGACGTCCAGCAGGCGAAGCCGCTTGTCCGCCAATGCTTCCCGAAGGTCCCCTGGTGAGATCAGTACCGCGCTCAACCCAGCTCCTCGTCCCGAATCGCGTCCTCGCGCACCGACTCCCCCACCCTACGCATCCGGATGCGCCGATGTCGCCATACTCGCGCGTACCGCTGAGCCGGGCGGCGCGAGTCAGGCCAGTTTCCGGGCACTGGCTGGTGACACGGCCTGGTGACCAGGGGCAATATCCGGCCAATGTCGAAGGTTTCCACGGCCCCGGCCACCACCGCCCGCGAACCCGAGCGATCGAAGGCCGGTCTCGGCCAGCCGATCGGCGCGGGCGTGGTGACGGCGCTGGTGGGTTTCACCAGTTCGTTCGCCGTTGTGCTGAGCGGGCTGACCGCGGTGGGGGCGACTGCGGCACAGGCTGCGTCGGGCCTGCTCGCGCTGTGCCTCATGCAGGCGATCGGCATGATGCTGCTGAGTTACCGGTATCGGATGCCGATCACGCTGGCCTGGTCCACGCCGGGGGCGGCGCTGCTGGCCGGCACCGGGGCCGTGGCGGGCGGGTGGCCCGCGGCGATCGGCGCCTTCGTGGTGGCCGGGGTATTGATCGTGATCACCGGACTGTGGCAGCGGCTCGGCGCACTGGTCGCCGCGATCCCGGTGGAGATAGCGCAGGCCATGCTGGCCGGAGTGCTGCTGCCGCTGTGCCTGGCTCCGGTACGGGCGGTGCAGACCAGTCCGGCGGTGGTGATCCCGGTGATTCTCGTCTGGCTCGTGCTGCAACGGTATGCCCAGCGCTGGGCCGTGATCGCGGCCTTCGCCACCGCGGCAGCCGGCGCCGCGATCAGCATCGTCGTCCAGCACAAGCCGCTCGATGTGCGCGCCATGGTTCCGTCGCTGGAACTTACATTGCCGCACTGGAGTTGGCAGGCGCTGATCGGCGTCGCGATCCCGCTCTACATCGTGACCATGGCGTCGCAGAACATCCCCGGCACCGCGGTGCTGGCTTCGTTCGACTACCGGGTGCCGTGGCGCGCCGCGATGACCGCCACCGGCCTCGGCACCGTCATCGGGGCGCTCGCGGGCGGGCACGCGATCAACCTCGCCGCGATCAGCGCCGCGCTCTCGGCGGCGCCGGCCGCGCATCCGGACCCGAAGCGACGCTGGATCGCGGCATTCACCGTGGGCGTGGCGTACGTACTGCTCGCGCTGGGCTCGGCCGCTCTGGTCACCCTGGTCGCGGCCGCTCCGGCGGGCACGCTGGAGACCGTCGCGGGTCTGGCCCTGCTCGCCACACTCGCCGCGGCACTCAACGCGGCGCTGCGCTCCGACGAACACCGGGAGGCCGGGATCGTCACCTTCTTGATCGCCGCGTCCGGCGTCGGCTTCGCCGGAATCGGCGCAGCGTTCTGGGCTTTGCTCGCCGGTCTGCTGGTGCGCAAAGTGCTGCGTTGACTACCGAACGCGGCTGGTACGGAAGCAGGAGTGCATAACGGCGGCGCCGGAATCGGCGCAGCGTTCCGAGCGTCCCTAGCCGGTCTGGTAGCGCGAAAGCCCCCGGCCGCTCCGGCGGCACGCTGGAAGCGTCCCGGTCTGGCCTTTGCCGACGCACACCACCGCGGCCAGCGCGGCGCTCCAGGGGCCGGTTGCCGCTACGACTGGAGGGCGGCCTGGAAGCGGCGCATGCCGTCGATCCAGCGGTCGTAGTCGGAGCCCTTGTGGCGGTACATCTTCAGCACCTCGGGATGCGGGAGGATCAAGAAGTGCTCCTCCGCGACTCCGGTGAGGACGATCTCGGCGACCTCGTCCGGGGACAGCACCGCGCCCGCGCTGGTGACGGCTTTCACCGCGAGCTCGGCTTCGGCGGCATGCTCCGGCGGAACGAGTCCGCCGTGCAGCAGCTGGGTGTCCACGCCCATCGGGCACACGCAGCTCACCCGCACCCCTTTGTCGCCGTAGGTGACCGACAGCCACTCGGCGAATCCGACGGCCGCGTGCTTGGACACCGCGTAGGGCGCCGAACCGAGCTGGGTGAGCAGGCCCGCCGCCGACGCCGTGCTCACGAAATAGCCGCCACGCTCCAGCCAGCCGGGCACCAGCAGCCGCGCGGCGCGGACATGGGCCAGCACATTGACCTCGAGCGCGGCGGCCCATTGCTGATCGGTGCTGTCCAGACCCGCGCCGCCGCCGATGCCCGCGTTCGCGAAATACAAGTCCACCGGTCCGAATTCGGCCTCGGCTCGCTCGATCAGCCCGCGGATCACCGTTTCGTCGGCCACGTCGCCACCGATCGCGACCGCGGCCGAGCCGAGCGATTCCGCGACCCGCGCCGCACTGGCCGCGTCGAGGTCGGCGAGCACCACCCGCGCCCCACCCGCGACAAGCCGGCTCGCCAGCGCCGCCCCGATCCCGGCGCCCGCCCCCGTGACGATCGCAACCTTGCCCGAAATATCCATCCCCGCACCCTAGCGGGGCGTCACCGGCCCTCGCCGAGAACTCCCCGGCCACCTCGGACAACTGTGGGCGCGCGACGGCGTACGTCGGCGCGGCAGCGAGGCGCTGCTGGAAGTCAGCTCGTTTACGCCAGTGAGCGGTGAACTCGTCGGCGCGCCCGGCGGGCAGGCGGATGGTCGCGATCACTATCCTCGATCACACTCGAGGTCAAGAACGTTCAGCTCGAATTCGCCAGGCGATCCAGCAGCGGCGCGGTACGCGGACCGACCAGCTCGCGCATCACCAGCGCCATATTGGTCCGCTCGACGCCGGGAATCTTGAGGATCTGCCCCGCGATGCGATACAGGTCGTCGGCGTCCTGCGCCACCACCCGCACCGTGAGGTCGGTGAGCCCGGTCATGCCGCACACCTCGGTCACCTCGGGCACCTCCGCGAGTTCGTCGACCACCGAATCCAGCCGATGCTGATCGACGACGACCGCCACGAACGCCGCGAGTGGATACCCGAGCGCGCGCGGCTCGACGCGGCGTTCGAAACTGCCGAGGACGCCACCCGCCTCCCAGCGGGACAGCCGAGCCTGCACGGTATTGCGGGACAGGCCGAGCCGGGCAGCCAGCTCGACGCCCGTCGCCCTGGGATTGGCGACCAGCTCCAGCAACAGCCTGGCGTCGGTGGCGTCCAGGGTCACGCCGACGTTTTCTCTGGTCATACAACGCAGTATGACACCAATCGCGGGGTCGGAATTGAGCATTCTGCCCATTCGCCTGTCAAGCACTTGCGCAGTTCGCGTTCTGGTGGATGCTGTGAGATAGAACACATTCCTTTGTGGCGCGACGGGGTGAGCACCGATGACGGGCAAGTCCGAGTATCCGGTCCAATTGGTCCAGCCGGACGGTCGCCGCGTGCTCGATCCCGAGCATGCGGCGCTGGTCGCCGATATCGGTCCCGAACAGCTGCGCGAACTGTACGAGGACATGGTCGTCACGCGAAGGATCGACACCGAGGCCACCGCGCTGCAACGGCAGGGCCAGCTCGGACTCTGGGCGCCACTGCTCGGGCAGGAAGCCGCCCAGGTGGGTTCGGCGCACGCGCTGCATCCCGACGACTACGTGTTCTGCAGCTATCGCGAGACCGCCGTCGCCTACTGCCGCGGTGTGCCGCCCACCGATCTCACCCGGCTGTGGCGCGGCGCGGCCCACCACTGCTGGGACCCGCACGCGGTGAACATGACCAACCCGAACATCGTCGTCGGCTCCCAGGGCCTGCACGCCACGGGCTACGCGTTCGCCGCGCACCTGGACGGCGCCGACATCGCCACCATCGCCTATTTCGGCGACGGCGCGAGCAGTCAGGGCGATATCGCCGAGGCACTGGGGTTCGCCGCGAGCTGGAGCGCGCCCGTGGTGTTCTTCTGCCAGAACAACCACTGGGCGATCAGCGAACCGGTGCGTGTGCAGAGCGCCACCCCGATCGCGCGCCGCGCGGATGGCTACGGCATGCCGGGCAAGCAGGTCGACGGCAACGACGTGCTGGCCGTGCTCGCCGTGACCAGGCAGGCGGTGGCGCGGGCGCGCTCGGGCTGCGGCCCCTCGTTCATCGAGGCGCTCACCTATCGGATGGGTCCGCACACCACGGCGGACGATCCCACCCGCTACCGCTCGACCGCCGAGACCGAGCAGTGGGCGCGGCGCGATCCGATCGACCGGATGCGCAAGCTGCTCGAACGCGAGGACCTGTGGGACGAGGCGTTCGCCCGGCACGTCGCGGAGCGCTCCGACGAGGTCGCGCAAGCGGTGCGCAGCGCCACCATCGACATGCCCGACCCCGCGCCGACGGAGCTGTTCGATCACGTCTACACCACCCCGCACCCGCTGATCACCGAACAGCGGAGGGTGTATGCGGAGTACCTGACCGGCGATCCCGGCCTGTCCTCCGCACGAGGAGAAGGAGTCACACAATGATCACCACCTTCGCCGCCGCACTCAACACCGGATTGCGGCGTGCGCTGGAGGACGACCCGAAGGTCCTGCTGATGGGCGAGGACATCGGCCGTCTCGGCGGGGTGTTCCGGGTGACCGACACACTGCAGAAGGACTTCGGCGACAATCGCGTCATCGATACGCCACTGGCCGAATCCGGCATCATCGGAACGGCTTTCGGCATGGCGCTGCGCGGCTACCGGCCAGTGTGTGAGATCCAGTTCGACGGCTTCGTCTACCCCGCGTTCGACCAGATCGTCTCGCACGTGGCGAAGATCAACTATCGGACGCAGGGAAAGGTCAACGCGCCGCTCACGATTCGCATCCCGTTCGGCGGCGGCATCGGGTCGGTGGAGCACCACTCCGAGTCGCCCGAAGCTTATTTCGCACATACCGCGGGCCTGCGTGTCGTGACGCCGAGCAACCCGGCGGACGCGTATTCGATGATCCGGCAAGCGATCGCGCTGAACGACCCGGTGATCTTCTTCGAACCCAAGCGCAGGTACTGGGACAGAGCCGATGTCGACTTCGTCGCGCTGGACCGTGACGGCGGGCTGCCGCTGGATCGCGCCAGGGTGTGCACAACTGGCACGGACGCGACCGTCGTCGCGTACGGCG
Organism: Nocardia sp. Marseille-Q1738; assembly: GCF_965283145.1. Lineage (NCBI taxonomy): Bacteria > Bacillati > Actinomycetota > Actinomycetes > Mycobacteriales > Nocardiaceae > Nocardia > Nocardia sp. Marseille-Q1738. The sequence continues at coordinate 70,185 of NZ_CBDIMS010000001.1, forward strand.
GCACCGTCGCGACCGCGCTGTCGGCCGCGAAAATCGCCGCGGCGGAAGGACACGCGCTCGAGGTGATCGACCTGCGCAGCCTCTCGCCGATCGACTTCGACACGATCGAGACGTCGGTCGCGAAGACCGGGCGGCTGGTCGTCACGCACGAGGCGCCGGTATTCGCCGGGCTCGGTGCGGAGATCGCCGCGCGGATCACCGAGCGCTGCTTCTACCATCTCGAAGCACCGGTCCTGCGGGTCGGCGGATTCGACATCCCCTACCCCCCGGCTAAGCTCGAGAAGCACCACCTGCCCGACCCCGACCGCATTCTCGACGCGGTCGACCGCTCCCTCGCCGCCTGACGCGGGTTCGCCGTAGTGAGAGGTGCCCACGTGGAAGACCATGCCCGCCAGCCCCTTCCGGCGTCCGTGCTGGAGTTCCGGCTTCCGGATCTCGGGGAAGGGCTCACCGACGCCGAGCTGGTGTCCTGGGCGGTGGAAGTCGGCGACACGGTGGAGTTGAACCAGACCATCGCGGAGGTGGAGACCGCCAAAGCGGTGGTGTCGCTGCCGTGCCCGTTCGCGGGCCGGGTGGTCGAATTGCTGGCGCAGCCGGGCGACACGGTCGCGGTCGGCGCACCGCTCCTCCGCGTGGAGCCCGAGCGGAAAACGGCACCCGAAGACACCGCCACTGGGGAAGCGCGGCGCTCCTCGGTTCTGGTGGGCTACGGCCCCGAGGAGGAAGCGACATCTCGGCGGCGCAGGCCCGCAGGGCAACCGGAGCAACGGATTCCACAGCCGGTCGCGGCGGAAGATGCGGCAGATACCGCCGAGCCGGGCGCTCCCGTCCGGGAATCCGAACGATCGAGTTCGGCACTCGGCGCGAGCGATATCGCGGCAGATACCTCAGCCGAACTGGGCACCACTGACCAGGAGCCCGAACGGCAGGACTCAGCGCTCGGCACGACGAATGTCGCGGCAGACACCGCCGTCCAGGAGCCCGGACGACCGAGTTCAGTGCTCGGTGCAGCACGCGCGGCGGCCACCCCGGCCGCCCGAAAACTCGCACGCGAACTCGGTATAGATCTGTGGTTCGTCGCGGGGTCCGGTCCGGGCGGCGCGGTTACCGTCGACGACGTTCGCGGCGCGGTGCCCGTCTCCCAGCCGCGTCCGCTCGAACACGCCGGGGCACCAACGGCCGTCGCCGATTCCGGGGTGGTCCGCCCGCCCGCGCGTGAGGTCCGCACCCCGATCAGCGGCATCCGCAAGCGCACCGCCGCGGCGATGCAGAACAGCGCCCGTACCATCCCGCAGGCCAGCACCTTCGTCACGGTCGACTGCACCGCCTCGATGGAGCTGCTCGACCATCTGCGCAGCACGAAATCCTTTGCGGGGCTGACACCGACACCGCTGGCGCTGGTCGCCAAGTCGGCACTGGCCGCACTCGCCGACTTCCCCGGCATGAACGCCTTCTGGGACGAAGCCAACCAGGAGATCGTCACCAAGCACTATGTAAATCTCGGCATCGCGGTAGCCACCGACCGCGGCCTGCTCGTGCCGAACATCAAAGAGGCGCAGACCCTGAGTCTGCGCGATCTCACCCGCGAGATCGGCTGGCTGGTCGACACCGCGCGCTCCGGCGGCGCCACGCCCGCCGACCTGCGTGGCGGCACCTTCACCATTACCAACGTCGGCGTCTTCGGCGTGGACGCCGGGGTACCGCTGGTCAATCCGGGCGAAGCCGCGATCCTGTGCCTCGGCTCGATCCGCAAGCGGCCGTGGGTATTCCGCGACGAGCTCGCGGTCCGGTGGGTGACCACCCTCGGCGTGAGCTTCGACCACCGGATGATCGACGGACAACTGGCCGCCCGCTTCCTCGCCACCACCGCAAGCCTGCTGGAGGATCCGCTGACGCTCCTCAGCCGCGTCTGACGGCCGTAGTCCGGGGACCGTCAGTCCGTGACGAGCGCCGCCGCGGCAGCGCGAATGACGTCCGGGATCTCGACCGGCTTCCGCGTCTCCGCGTCCACGTAGACGTGCACGAAGGTGCCGGTCGCGACCAGTTCCAGGCCGCCGTCGGCCTCGCGGAAGATGGCCAGATCGTAGGTGATGCTGGAACGGCCGAGCCGCGCGACGCGCAAGCCGACCTGCAACCGATCCGGGAAGCTGATCGAACCGAGGTACTGGCAGGAGGTCTGCGCGACCACACCGAGCGCGGGCAGCGTGCGGATGTCGGTGCCGGTGGCGTGCATCAACCACGCGTTGACCGCGGTGTCGAAGTACGAGTAGTACGTCACGTTGTTCACGTGCCCGTAGTGGTCGTTGTCGGCCCACCGGGTGGGGACCGGCCAGAGCACCGGATACTGCTGCGTCACCCGGCCGACGATAGCTCAGCCGGAGTCCGGGCTGTATCTACGCGGCGCGTGCGGGGCCCTCCATGGCTACGCAAGCTCCCTCCTCCGGGCCTGACCGCTCACGCCGTGGCGGTGGTCGCGCGGGGAGACGCCGAAGTGGCGCTTGAACGCGGTGCTCAGCGCGAAGGCGCTGCCGTACCCGACCTGGCGGGCGATCGCCTCGACGGTGGCGTCGGATTCCTGGAGCAGGTCGGCGGCCAGCGCCAGCCGCCATTCGGTGAGGAACGCCATCGGCGGCTCGCCGACCAGGTCGGTGAACCGGCGGGCCAGCGCGGCCCGGGACACTCCGACCGCCTCGGCCAGGCCCGCGACCGTCCACCCGTGCGCCGGGTTGTGCTGGAGCAGGCGCAGTGCTTTGCCGACGAGCGGGTCACCATAGGCGTGGTACCAGGCGGGCGCGTCGTTGCGGGCGAACCACGCGCGCAGCGCGGCGATCAGCACCAGATCCAGCAGGCGATCCAGCACCGCGCTCTGCGCGGGCTGATCCTTGGTCGCCTCGTCGACCAGAATGTCGAGCACTCTGCTGTCGAAGTCGCCCCGCTGCAACACGATTACCGGTGGGAGCGCGCGCAGCAGGCGCTCGCTGGCCGCGCCCGCGGACTCGTAGGTCCCGGTGACCATCATGGTGGCCCCCACCGGGTCGGTGCCCCACTGCCGAACGCCGAGACTCAATGTCTCGCAGAGGATTTCGCCGTCCGGCGTCTTCGTCACCTGTCCCGGATGGATGACGATCTGCGGTTCGGTCGCCGGGTCGTCGGCCACCGTGTACGAATCGGGCCCGCGGAAGATCGCGACATCGCCCGCGCCCAGCTGCCGCGGCGCGCCCTGGCCGGTGACGATCCACGCGCCGCCGCGGATCATCGACAGCACCGTCAGCGGGGACTGGTCCTGAATCCGCAGCGACCACGGCGGGTCCAGCAGCGAACACATCACGAACGCGCCGCGAGCGCGAGGACCTTCGAGCAGACTGGCTAGCGCATCCACCCGTCAACTGTAGACGATCGAACATGACCATGAGCCGCTGAACGATGTTCCGTCTCAGCCCGGGCCGATGTACTAGGACCATGACAAACACCACCGCTCACCAGCGCCTCATCCTCGTCACCGGCGGCACCGGCAAGACCGGCAGCCGCGTCGTCTCCCGGCTCCGGGCGGCCGGGCATCCGGTGCGGGTCGGCTCCCGAACCGCTGACATTCCCTTCGACTGGGCCGACCGGGACACCTGGGCCGCGGCGCTGACCGGCGTGCACAGCGCCTACATCGCCTACCAACCGGACCTCGCGGTCCCCGGCGCTCCCGAGGTGATCCGCGCGTTCGCCGCGGCCGCCACACACGCCGGCGTGCGCAGGCTGGTGCTGCTGTCCGGCCGCGGCGAGCCGGAAGCCGTGCAGTGCGAGCAGATCGTGCAGGAATCCGGCCTGAACTGGACCATCGTGCGGTGCAGCTTCTTCGCGCAGAACTTCAGCGAAGGCGCGTTCACCGAGTACATCCTGGCCGGGCAGGTCGCGCTGCCGAACGGCCACGTTCCGGAGCCGTTCGTGCACGCCGACGACATCGCCGACGTCGCCGTCGCAGCGCTCACCTCGGACGGGCACGACGGCGAGATCTACGAACTGACCGGTCCACGGGCGATAACCTTCGCCGAAGCGGTCGCGGAGATCGCCGCGGCCACCGGCAGGCCGATCGCCTTCGTGCCGATCTCCCGCACGGATTTCGTCGCCGGGCTGACCGACTACGGGCTTCCCGCCGACTCGGTGAGCCTGCTGGACTACCTCTTCGGCACCGTGCTCGACGGCCGCAACGCCAAGCCTGCCGACGGGGTGCGCCGGGCGCTCGGACGGGAACCGAAGGATTTCGCGGACTACGTCATGGCGACGGCAATCACCGGAGTGTGGAATGTTCCGGAGCAATGAGGCGTTGACCTGAGCAGACAGGCTCGCCCGCGGACGTGACGCGCAGCGTCGAGCGCCATGCACCGGACGCACGACCAGGTCAATGACGCCCTGGACCGGTTCCGCGGGTGGGCTGGCCATACCGGATCGTCCGTCGGTACCGTCGAAGTGGTGTTGAGCCCGACGGTCGATCGTCCGATCCGCGTCGCGCGCGCCGCGGTGTTCACGGTATTCGCGTTGAACGGCTTCCTGCTCGCGATGTGGGTGGTGCACATCCCGGTCGTCACCGACCGCACCGGCGTCGCGAAATCCACGCTGGGGATGTTCATCCTGCTGATGGCCGGTGCGGGCATCGTGGGAATGCGGCTGGCGGGTCCGCTCGCCGACCGGTTGGGCAGCAGAACGCTGGTCGGCGCGGCCGCGTGCATCGCCTCGGTAGCCGTGCTCGGGCCCGGCCTCGCCACCGGACCCGTCACACTCGCCCTCGCGCTGGCCTGCTTCGGTTTCGGCAACGGCGCGCTGGACGTCTCGATGAATACCCAAGCGGTGCATGTGGAACGGGCCTACCGGCGTCCGATCATGGCCGCGTTCCACGCCTTGTTCTCCGGCGGCGGCCTGCTCGGTTCGCTGGTCGGCGCCGCCACCCTCCGAGCCGGCTGGGATGTGCGACTGACGCTGGCGTTGGCGGCACTGGGCTGCGTCGCGCTGACGCTCGCTTTGGTGCCGCGCCTGCTTCGCGACACCACATTCGACGCGGAGACAGAGCAGACGACCATTCACGGCGTCCGGACCGACCACGACACCCCCCTGCCCGAGCAAGACGGGAAACTCGGCAAACGCGACACGACCCCACTCGAGCGAGAGACAGCCCTGCTCGGCGTCGATCCCGAGCACGACACGGCACCGGTCCGGCCCGACGGCGCACCGATCGCGTACGACACCACACCGTCGCTCGGCAAGCCCGATCCGAACACCTCGGAACACACCGCGCGCACGACGGATACCGAAACCCGCGATCGCCGCCGAAAGGTGCTGGCACTGGCGGCGATCGCTTTCGCATTGCTGCTGGCCGAAGGCGTAGCAGCCGACTGGAGCACGTTGCAGATGCGCGAGCATCTCGGCGCCGACGAGGCGACCGCGGCGCTCGCGTTCGGCGCCTTCTCCACCACGATGACGGTCGGACGTTTCGGCACCGACCGAGTCAGCCACGCGTTCGGCCGGGTGGCGGTGGTTCGCTACGGTGCCCTGATCGCGGCCATCGGATTGGCCGTGATCATCATGTCGCCGTGGGTTCCGCTGACGCTGCTGGGCTGGGCGATGGCCGGACTCGGACTCTCCGGCGGTGTTCCGCAAATCTTCACCGCGGCAGGCAATCTCGGTTCGGACACCGCCGCCACCGACATGTCCCGAGTATTCAGCGTCGGTTATCTCGGGCTGCTCGCCGGTCCCACGGTGATCGGCTGGCTCACCGCGGTGGTATCGCTGACCACGGCCATGGTGGTGCCGCTGGTGGCCATGCTGCTCTGCTGCCGATACGCGAGCGTCGTGGCCACACCGCGAAAACCTTCGCGCTCCGAGCAGTAGGAGCCGCGACCCCGCGGCCTACTTGGGCGGCACCAGGCACAGCGTGATGGGTTCGGGCTTGGGGTAGACGATCGTGTCGTTCTCGGTCGCCTTCGATCCGCACGCGGATACGTCCGCGGTGCCGCGCACCACCCGGCCGATCTTGAAGTCCGCCGCCGCGCCACAGGCGACCTTGGTGCTGGCGCCGAGGAAGCCGCCGTCGATACAGTCGCCCTCCTTGACGTTCAGCCGCAGGCAGAGCGTGTATTCGTCGCCGCCGGTCTGGTAGTAGCTGGCGTAATCCTTGGTCGGGCACTCCGCGTTGGAGTCGTCGAGCCGTTGCGCCACCACGTAGTTGGCTTCCGAATCGGAGCAATCCTTGATGGCGAACTCGGCCTTGACGGTGGTGCCGGACAACTTCGCGCATTGGCCGATCTCGATCTTCTCGCCATCGGAGCGCAGCACGGTCCGGCCGCCGACGATCAGGAGACCGATCACCACCACCGCGCCGAGCACGGCAAGAATCTTTCCGATTCCGCCACCGCCGCCGCGATTCTGCTGCGGTGGCGGCCCCGGCGGAGGGAAACCGCCAGCGGGGTAGCCGGGCTGCTGCGGCGGCGGGAAGCCACCCTGTGGCGGATATCCAGCTTGCGGCTGACCGGGATATCCCGGCTGTGGATATCCCTGCGGCTGGCCCGGAAAGCCTTGTGGCGCCCCGGCCGGCGGCTGCTGCGGAAAGCCCGGCTGGCCGCCGGGCTGACCTGGATACGGATAGTTCGGTGGTGTGGTCATGGATCCCCTCCCCGGGTCTCGCGTGGTTCCGTCCGCACTGGGCGACGGGCGAACCCATGGAATCTAGCCGATGCGCACGGGCGCCGCCGCATGAGATACCGCGTGGTCCACTTCCATCGCGTTGAACCGCCGCAATAACTTCGGCTCCGCAAGGTCAGAGATACAGCCCCGGATGCACCGCGTCTCGTGCGACGGCATCGATCCGAACGTCACCGTCACGCAGCACAACCAACTCAGCGAGCGTCGCGCCGTCCGGGCCCGCGGTGGCGCCGCTCCCCTCCCTGACCAGCCAAGCCGCCGCCTCCGCCGCGGACAGCCGCCCGATCTCGATCCGCGCCAGGCACCGCCCCGGCCGGGTCACCGCCGGATGCAGCCGGGACAGATCCTCGTTGGTGGTGATGACGACCAGCACGTCACGACCTTGGCCGAGCATGCCGTCGGTCAGGTTGAGCAGCCGGGAAAGCCCTTGGCCCGCGGCCTCTTTCGCCTCACCGCGGATCAGCTCGTCACAGTCTTCCAGGACGAGCATGCGCCAGCGGCGCGCGCCGCCGTCACCATCGACGCCCGCGGCCACGTCCATCAAGTATCCCGGCTTGCCGAACATCACCTCGGGATCCAGCACGCAGTCGAACTGGCACCAGGAACCCCAGGCCCGAGCCAATGCGCGCAGCGCGGTGGTCTTCCCGGTGCCGGGAGGTCCGTGCAGCAGCACCAGTCGGCCGCGCACGTCGTCGGCGGTGAGCGTCATCAAATGATCCATCGCGGCGGCGACCTCCCCCGCGTAGTTGCCGCGGATCGCGGACCACTCGGGCGCGGAGATCGAACGAGCGCGCCGCTGCGGTCCGTGGCTGTGCAGATGCCAGAACCCCATTTCGACGGTCTCGCCCACCTCGGGTGGAGCGGCCGCGTCGCGGATCGCCTCGGCGAGCAGTTCGTCCGCGAGCGCGTCGGTGACGGCGGTGACCTCGACCAGCGCCGATCCACCCGACCAGCGCACCGACCGCAACGACCACCCGTCACCGACCACCAAGGTCGCGCCGCTGTCGTCGTCGCGCACCGTGCGCACCACACGACCCTGTGCCGGTCGCAGCGGCGCGTCGGGACGCACCCGCTCCAGATGCGCGGTGCGCGCGCACGGCTGGTCGCCGCGCAGGAATGGACCGAGCGCGAGGGCATCGATCGCGTCGCGGACCGAGTAAGTGGAATCGACCGTGACGGTCCACGGCAGACGCTCGGCGGGATCGACCGTGGGCTGCCCGGGACCGATCAACCGAAGAGGCTCATGACGTGCGGACACTCCGAGCATGATCCGGGGTGACCGTCCACGGTGTCCATCGAATTACGACAAACGCCCCCGCACCGAGGACTCGGTGCAGGGGCGTTCGCGTCGAAACCGCCGGCCTACAAGACCTTCAGTTCTTCGGTGACCGCGCTGACGGACTTCTTGGCGTCGCCGAACAGCATGGAGGTGTGGTCGGCGTAGAACAGCGGGTTGTCGATACCGGCGAAACCACTGTTCATGGAGCGCTTGAGCACGATCACCGACTTGGCTTGGTCGACGTTGAGCACGGGCATGCCGTAGATCGGGCTGGCGGCGTCCTCGCGGGCGGCCGGGTTGGTGACGTCGTTGGCGCCGATCACCAACGCGACGTCGGTGCGGTTGAATTCGCCGTTGATCTCGTCCATCTCCTTGAGCGCGTCATAGGAGACCTCGGCCTCGGCCAGCAGCACGTTCATGTGGCCGGGCATGCGACCGGCGACCGGGTGGATGGCGTACTTGACTTCCACACCCTTCTTCTCCAGCAACTCGGCCATCTCCTTGACCGCGTGCTGGGCCTGCGCGACGGCCATGCCGTAGCCCGGGACCACGATCACCTGGTTGGCGTACGCCATCTGGATCGCGGCATCCGCGGCGGAGGTGGCTTTGGCCTGCTTCTGCTCACCACCGGCGCCGCCGACTGCCGCACCGCCGCCACCGAATCCGCCCGCGACGATGGCCGGGATGGACCGGTTCATCGCCTTGGCCATCAGGTTGGTCAGGATGGTGCCGGACGCGCCGACGATCATGCCCGCGACGATCATCGCGGTGTTGTTCAACGCCAAACCCGCGGCCGCGGCCGACAATCCGGTCAGCGCGTTGAGCAGCGAAATGACGACGGGCATATCCGCGCCGCCGATCGGCAGCACGACCATCAGTCCGAGCACACCGGCCGCGAGCAGCAGCAGCACCATCCACCACCACGCCGCACCACCATCGGCGGCGCGCACGCCGATCACCACCGCGGCCGCGACGGCGACGACAAGTAGCAGCAGGTTCAACGGTTGCTGCAGCCTGCCGACGCCGATCGGTTTGCCGGGCAGGATCTCCTGCAACTTGCCGAAGGCGATCAGCGAGCCCCAGAACGACACCGAACCGATGATCGCGGCGAACAGCGAGCCGACGATGATGTGCACGGTCGGTTCCTCACCGTGCTTGAACGCCGAAAAGCCGGTGGTGTCGAGGAACTCCGCCCACGCGATCAACGCGACCGTGCCGCCACCGACGCCGTTGAACGCGGCCACCAGCTGCGGCATCGCGGTCATCTTGGTGTAGCGCGCGGGCGGCACGCCCAGCACGACACCCAGCACGAGCCCGGCGATGATCAGGATCCAGTTACCGGTCTCCCGAACGGCGATCAACGTCGCGACTACGGCGAGGCCCATGCCGACCGCGGCGATCCAGTTGCCGCGCACCGCGGTCTTCGGCCCGGTCAAACCCATCAGGCCGTAGATGAACAGCGAGAACGCGACGATGTAGAGGATATTGACGAGGTTGTCCATGACCTACTTGCCCGCCTTCGCAGAACTGTCAGCCGCCTGGGCCGCGACCGGCTTCTTGCCCTTGAACATGCCCAGCATGCGGTCGGTGACCACGAAACCACCGACCACGTTCAAGGTTCCGAAGACCAACGCGACGAACAGGATGATCTGGATGCCGATCGAAGGGTCTTCCATCCTGCCCAGCGTGACCAGGGCGCCGAGCACGACGATGCCGTGAATGGCGTTGGTTCCCGACATCAACGGCGTGTGCAAGGTGTTGGGCACCTTGGAGATCACGGCGAAGCCGACGAACCCGGACAGCACCAGGATCGCGATATTCGCCAACAATTCGGTGTACATCAGCTCTCCACCTTCGCCTCGGTCACGTCCTTCGCCTCGGTCGACTCCGCAGCCTCGGTCGACTCCGCCGACTCCGCCACCTCAGCGGAGTCCACCGCCTCGGTCGACTCCGCCGCCGCACTCGGCTCCGCCCCCTCGGGCGCGTCGGCCGATTCGGTCGCATCGCGGGTGACGCAGGAATCGGCGAGCACCTGATCGCTGAAGTCCGGCGCGAGCTTGCCGTCGGCCAGCATCAGTTCCAGCAGCGCCGCGATGTTCTTCGAGTACAGCTCGCTGGCGTGCTCGGGCATGGTCGCGGGCAGGTTCAACGGCGAGGCGATGGTCACCTCATGCTTGACCACGGTCTCGCCCGGCTCGGTCAGCTCACAGTTGCCGCCGGTCTCTCCAGCCAGGTCCACGATCACGCTGCCTGGCTTCATGCCCTGCACCGCCGCGGCTGTCACCAACCGCGGCGCGGGACGGCCGGGCACCAACGCGGTCGTGATCACCACGTCGAAACCCTTGATCGCGTCCTCGAGCGCCTGCTGCTGAGTGGCCTTCTCCTCCTCGGTCAGCTCGCGCGCGTACCCGCCCTCCCCCGCGGCATCGATGCCCAGATCCAGCCACTGCGCACCGACCGAACGCACCTGATCGGCCACCTCCGGGCGCACGTCGTATCCGGTGGTGCGTCCACCGAGACGCTTGGCGGTAGCCAGCGCCTGCAACCCGGCCACGCCCACACCCAGCACCAGCACCGTCGCGGGCTTCACCGTGCCCGCCGCCGTGGTCAGCATCGGGAAGAACCGCGTCGACTCCGACGCCGCCAGCAGCACCGCCTTATAACCGGCCACGTTCGCCTGCGACGACAACGCGTCCATCACCTGCGCGCGCGAAATCCGCGGGATCGCCTCCACCGCGAACGCTTGCACCCCCGCCGCTTTCAGCGCACCGATCTGATTCTCCGCGTTCCGCGGCGCCAGGAATCCGATCAACGTCTGCCCCGACGACAGCTTGCCCACCTCGTCGTCACTCGGCGGGGCCACCTTCACGACGACATCCGCCGACCACGGATCCCCGATCGAGGCACCCGCCTCCACATAGGCGCTATCGGGAATCAGCGCACCGAGCCCGGCACCGGACTCGACGACAACTTCCACACCTTGCTTGGTCAGGCTCGGAACGATTTTCGGCACCAATGCGACACGGCGTTCTCCCGCGGCGGATTCGCGGACGACTCCGACACGCGCGCCACGCGGCGATGGATCGCCTACGCTCTGCGTTGTCTCCACTTGTCAGACTTCCTTCTCGTACTGAGCTTCAGGCAACGGGTAGACGACCGGACGATGTTACTGTCGAGTAAGTTCGCCCAAATCTTCGCAACTGTACCTGGCTCGCGGTGAGCGTAGCTGAGATGCCCGTCACACACGCCGGACGGATCGCGCCGCTACGCCGGATTCCCCGGTCGTCGCGGAGCACGCCGCCGACTGCCGAACCGCGGTCTACTCGTTTTTCCTCTCGCTGTGTGATCGTGGTCGCCCCAGGTGAACGCGGCAAGACCGTACGGAAAAGTCCCTTACTTACCCCTAGGTTCGACAACTGGTCAGGGCCTCGGCGTGTCGCTGGATAGTGACGTGCGTCATGTTCGATCGGCACAGAGGGGGTGTTCCGGTGCGCTCGTACGCCGTATGGTCCAGCGTGTGAACGACTGCGTCTTCTGCCGCATCGTGGCAGGCGAGGCTCCAGCGGCCAAGGTGTACGAGGACGACACGCTCTGCGCGTTCCTCGACATCCGACCGGTCGCCCGCGGGCACACGCTGGTGATCCCGAAGCGGCACGCGGCCGAGTTGGAGGACCTCGACGCCGAACTCGGCGCGCAGATCTTCCGGGCCGGACATCGGCTCGCGCTGGCCATCCGCCGCAGCAGCCTCGCCGCGGACGGCGCCAATCTGGTTCTCAACGACGGCATCGCCGCATTTCAGACGGTCCCGCATGTCCACCTGCACGTGATCCCCCGTCGGCACGGCGACACGCTCCGGTTCGCCAAAGGTTTTCTGCTGCGGCGCCCGCACGACCCGGTCGCTACCGCCGCCGCCATCCGGGATGGCATCGCGGCACTGGACAACGAGGGCGAAGGCCCGGAAAAGGAAGTCGACGGATGACCGAGACGCTGGACCGCACCGCGCAGATCAGCCTGCTGTCGCAGCAGTGGGACGCGATCGAAGCGCTGGTCGCCCCGCTGGGCGAGGACGGCTGGCGCACGCCATCGTCGCTGCCCGGCTGGACCGTGTTCGACATCGTCGCCCACGTCATCGGCACCGAGTCCTGGCTGCTCGGCGACCGTCCGCCCGCGCACGACCCGAACAGGGTCAAGACCGATGTGCGCACGCTTCCCTACGTGCGCAACGAGACCGCGGTGCTCAACGAGATCTGGGTGGACCGGCTGCGCCCGCTGTCCGGCGCCCGGCTGCTCGAGCTCTACCGCGACGTCATCGACCGCAGGCGAGCGGCACTCGCGGCGGTGGGCGACGCCGAGTGGGCGAAGGAAACCGTGTCGCCGATCGGTCAGATCAGCTACGGCCGGTTCATGCGGGTGCGGTTGTTCGACTGCTGGACGCACGAGCTCGACATCGCCGACGCGCTCGGCGTGCGGGTCGAGGAGGGCGGGCCGCGCGGCGAACTGGCGTTCGCCGAGTTCGCGCTCGGCATTCCGCGCGTGGTGGCCAAGAAGGGCGAGGCGCCCGACGGCGCGCGGATCGCCTTCACGCTGACCGGTCCGCTGGCCAGGACGCTGCGTATCCAGGTGGCGGGCCGGGCGAACTACGTGGACGCGTTCGACCAACCCGCCACGGTCGAGATCGGCATGGACTCGGGGCTTTTCGTGCGGTTGGGCTGCGGCCGGACGAAGGCCGAGGAGCACCTCGACGAGATCAGCATCGACGGCGACGCCGAACTCGGGCAACGCCTGGTTCGCCACTTGGCCTTCACCCTCTGACCCCCGTGCGCCTCTTCCTGTCCAGCTACCGTTTCGGGGCGCACCACGACCGGCTGGTCGCGCTCGCCGGGCCGCCGGGCCGGGTCGCGGTGATCGGAAACGCTTGCGACGCATGGCCCGCCATGCGAGCGTCGGCTATCACCAGCGACTTGGTGCCGTTGCGCAAACTCGGATATGCCCCGGAGGAGATCGATCTGCGCGAATTCGTGGACCGCACCCCGGAACTCGAACGCCGTCTTGCCGAGTTTCCGCTCGTGTGGGTGCGAGGGGGCAACACGTTCGTTCTGCGCGCCCAATTCGCCCGCAGCGGAGCAGATCGCGCGCTCACCCGGCTGCTCGCCGACGACGCACTGGCGTACGCGGGCTACAGCGCGGGCGCGTGTGTGCTCACACCGGACCTGCACGGAATAGAGACACTCGACGACCCGGCCGAGGTCGCACCCGCCTGCGGCATCGAACCACAATGGGACGGACTCGGTTTGGTCGATCGCGCCATCGTCCCGCACATCGATTCCGCCACCGACCCCGACGGCGCGTGCAACCAGCTCGCCGCGCGATACCGTGCCGAAGCCATCGCACACTGGGCGCTCACCGACGACGACGCGATCGTCATCGATGGATCGCATACCGAGGAGCTGATCAGCTCGTCTGGCCGATGACCAGCCCGGCCAGTGGCACATGGCCGCGGCGAAACGCGAGAAGGTCACACGGTGGTGTGCCACTCGTCAGTGGGACTGGCGGTCGGGGGCGAGGCGTGGTTCGGGCTCGGCGGCGCGGCGACGGAAGACGAGCCAGCGCATGGCGCTGTACATGTAGACGGCCTCGCAGGCGCCCGCCAGTAGGCGGGACAGGTGGTATTCCACGCCCAGCGCGGTCAGTCCGCTGCCGACGCCGAGGATGAACGCCAGGTAGTTGATGACGACCACCACGACGTACACGGCGGCCTGCCTGCCGACCGGCGCGTGCGAATGGAAGTTGAAGGTGCGGTTGAGCACGAAGCTGAGGCCGAACGCGCACACATACGCCACGGTCACCGACAGCCAGACCGGCAGACCGAACCAGCCGTGGAGGAGAGTGAGCAATACCAGGTCGACGCCGAAGGTGAAGCTGTTGATCAGCGCGAAGCCCAGGAAGGTCGGCGGGACGAGACGATCCAGCCCGAAAGGCAACCTGGCCACGACGGCCTCGCACCAGCGGGTGAATCGATCAGCGATCGTGTCGGCGGTCTCGGACAGCTCGTGCACGCGGCAAGCCTGCCAGCGGCAGGTGTCCGACAGGTGAGCAGCCGGAGACCGGGCGGTAGCTCGGCTGACCCGCGTCCGGGGTCCGCCCGCCGAACGGTCGAGCCAATGCGGGAAGCCGTCGTCGGCGCTGCGAGCCTGCACCTCCGGAAACGTGCGGGCAGATCCGGCGTGCAGCGCGTCCAGGACGATACCGCCGTCGCTCCACGCCGATCAGCCGCCCGATCAGCGAATATCCGGCACGGGGAGCTAGCGTGAAGATGTGGACCTGGAAGACCTGATCGCCTGTCTCCCCGAAGGCGCGGTGCTCACCGACGCCGATCTGCTCGCGAGCTACCGGCAGGACTGGGCGCGTGATCCGGACGCCGGCACCGCCCTGGCCGTGGTACGCGCCACCAGCACCGATGACGTGGCCGCGACGCTGCGGTGGGCCAGCGCCCACCGCGTGCCGGTGACCCCGCGGGGCGCCGGGTCCGGCCTGTCCGGCGGCGCGACGGCCGTCGACGGCGGGATCGTGTTGAGCACCGAGCGGATGCGCGCGATCACGGTCGATCCGGTCACGCGGACCGCGGTCGTGCAGCCGGGCTTGCTCAACGCGGAGGTCAAGCGCGCGGTCGCCGACCACGGCTTGTGGTACCCGCCCGATCCGTCGTCGTTCGAGATCTGCTCGATCGGCGGCAACGCCGCGACCAATGCGGGCGGCCTGTGCTGCGTGAAGTACGGCGTGACCACCGACTATGTGCTCGGCATGGAGGTCGTGCTCGCCGACGGCACCGTCGTGCGGCTCGGCGGCCCGCGACTGAAGGACTCGGCGGGGTTGTCGCTGACCAAGCTGTTCGTCGGCAGCGAGGGCACGCTCGGGGTGATCACCGAGCTGACCTTGCGGCTGCTGCCCGCGCAGCCGCCACAGAGCACGGTTGTCGCGAGCTTCGGCACGCTCACCGCCGCCATCGAGGCGATCTTGACGATCACCGGCGAACTCCGGCCGTCGATGCTCGAGTTCATGGACTCGGTGTCGATCAACGCCGTGGAGGACGAGTTGCGGATGGGCTTGGACCGCACCGCTGCCGCGCTGTTGGTCGCGCGCTCCGACGCACCCGGCGAATTCGCCCGGCGCGAGGCCCAGATCATGGCGACCGCATGCGAGAAGGCAGGCGCTACCGAGGTTTTCCACACCGACGACCCTGCCGAGGGCGAAGCCTTCGCCGCCGCACGGCGTTTCGCGATTCCCGCCGTGGAGAAACTCGGCCCCCTGCTGCTGGAGGATGTCGGCGTCCCGCTGCCCCGGCTCGGCGACCTGGTGACCGGCATCGCCGAGATAGCCGAGCGCAACGCGGTGACGGTGTCGGTGATCGCGCATGCGGGAGACGGCAACACCCACCCGCTGATCGTGCACGATCCGTCCGACGCGGACCACACCGCACGAGCGCACCGCGCCTTCGGCGAGATCATGGAACTGGCCATCTCCCTCGGCGGCACCATCACCGGCGAACACGGCGTCGGCCGGTTGAAGAAGGCCTGGCTGCCCGATCAGCTCGGCCCCGATGTCATGGCCCTGACCCGGCGCATCAAGGACGCACTCGACCCGAACGGCATCCTCAACCCGGGCGCGATCCTGTAACCGCCTCGCCGGAACATTCCCCACCGCCAAGGAGTTCTACCCCATCATGACGACCAGGCTCGAACACAACGTCGCCGACACCCGTTTCGAGATCTACATCGATGACACCCTCGCCGGCTACGCCGACTACGCCGAAAACGCGGACACCAAGGTCCGCGACTTCCACCACACCCTGACCTTCCCCGAATTCCGCGGCCACGGCATCGCCGCCCAGGTCGTCGAGTACGCCCTCGACGACTCCCGCAAAGCGGGCTACTCGGTCATCCCGACCTGCTGGTACGTCGAGAAGTACATCACCGAACACCGCGAATACGCCGACCTCGTCGGATAGTGCCCGTTGCCGAGCGGAGTGAAATGGCGGCTCAGCCAGGCTAGGGCCAGCCACCTTTCGACTACGCTCGGTGCCACCGTCCGCACCCGTCATCTGGTCTAACGGTGAGAGCGGCCGTGATGACACCGGACAGCAGGGGCAGGCGTCGATCGCGCTCAGGAGGGTTACAACTTACCTACAGCCATATCTCGGCAGTGGTACTGCCGACTGTCGGCGTGCTCGTACAGCGGCTAGCCTTGCCGGACAGCCTGACCGGAATGGCTAGCCGCGGCGTGGAATCGCGAACACGACCAGACCCATGACAACCATGACACCTGCGAGCGCGAGGTTCAGGTCTGCCAGAGTCGCAAGAGGCCAAAGCCCACCCGAGACGTAGAAGGAAGCCGCCCACGCGACTCCCATCACGACGAGGGCAGCCGGAACGACCCAATGGTTCCCGAGCGGTTGTCGAGGTGGAACCGCATCGGACGATTCCGGTGGATCCTGGTTCGCAGGCTCCCGCGGTTGTGCGAGCCGAAGCTGACGCACCGCCGCCCATGCGGCAACAACGCCCGCGATCGTAGCGATAAGGGTGAGTACCAGTCCGGCTGCCTCATGTGGCTTCACGCGACTGTAATCGCGCGGCCACCGACTTCTGTTGCAGCGTTGGGTGTTACCCACCTGGGCGAGCGAAGACACATGCGTTCGATCGATGGCCGAAGCGGAACCACAGCCAGTCGACCGGGCAGAGTCCGGCCGATTCGTGTTCGGCTGCGGAAGGTAAGTCGGGTACGGCTGCCCAAGCTCCCACACTTCTCGGTTATCGCAGAGGCGACCATGCATGTCCTGGAGCGACATTGGAGGTGCAAGCGTGCTGCCGACGCGCCGCGTACGACGCTTCATCAGTACGCGCTGCGCGTCGCCGCGGGCGCTCTCGAGTCTGTATGGCGAAATTCGGCAACAACTCGCCCGACACTTCGAAGCTGTAGCGGTGCTACGCCTCTGTCGTGATCGGGTACTCATTGGCGATCACGTGCGCTCGGCGGGCCAAATCGACTCGGCCACTTCGAGTACGGTGCCGTCTGGCCTTCGCGCAGTGTGGTGACCGGTCAGAAGGTCGTGTGGATGTGGTGCCGCCGAGCTACGAGCGGGCGCGGAATGCGATCGGCCGGATGTTCGGGCGGCCTGTGCTGCTCGACGGCCTGGAGACGGCCTGAGATGCGCATCGAGGCACGCCCGAACATCCTGCGATCTACAGAAACATCACCTGAGCAGCGCGCGAGACATCACTAGGCGCTGGATCTGGTTGGTGCCCTCGTAGATCTGGGTGATCTTCGCGTCGCGCATCATGCGCTCGACCGGGAAGTCGGTGGTGTAGCCCGCGCCGCCGAACAGCTGGACGGCGTTGGTGGTGACTTCCATGGCGACGTCGGAGGCGAAGCACTTGGCGGCGGCGGAGATGAAGCCGAGGTTCTTCTCGCCGCGCTCGGCGCGGGCGGCCGAGCTGTAGACCATGAGGCGGGCGGCCTCGATCTTCATCGCCATGTCGGCGAGCATGAACTGGGTGTTCTGGAAGTCGGCGATCGACTTGCCGAACTGCTTGCGGTCCTTGGTGTAGGCGATGGCCGCGTCCAGCGCACCCTGGGCGAGGCCGACGGCCTGCGCGCCGATGGTCGGGCGGGTGTGGTCGAGGGTCTGCAGCGCGGTCTTGAAGCCGGTGCCCGGCTCGCCGACGATGCGGTCACCCGGCACCCGGCAGTTCTCGAAGTACAGCTCCGCGGTGGGCGAGCCCTTGATGCCGAGCTTGTGCTCCAGCGGGCCGACCACGAAGCCCTCGTCGTCCTTGTGCACCAGGAACGCCGAGATACCGTTGGCGCCCTTGTCCGCGTCGGTCACCGCCATCACGGTGTACCAGGAGGACTTGCCGCCGTTGGTGATCCAGCACTTGGAGCCGTTGATGATCCAGTCGTCGCCGTCCTGCTTGGCCCGGGTGCGCATGCTGGCCGCGTCGGAACCGGCCTCGCGCTCGGACAGCGCGTAGGACGCCATCTCGCCGTTGACGATGTCGGACAGCACCTTCTTCTTCAGCTCCTCGGAGCCGTTCAGGATCAGGCCCATGGTGCCGAGCTTGTTGACCGCGGGGATCAGCGAGGAGGAACCGCAGACGCGGGCGACCTCTTCGATCACGATGCAGGTGGCCACCGAGTCGGCGCCCTGACCGCCGTACGCCTCGGGCACGTGCACGGCATTGAAGCCGGAGGCGTTGAGCGCGGTCAGCGCCTCTTCGGGGAAGCGGGAGTTGCCGTCGACGTCCTTGGCGTGCGGGGCGATCTCCTTCTCGGCGAGCGCACGGATCGCCTCGCGCAGCTCATCGTGGAAGTCCTCGAGCTTGAACAGGTCGAAATCGGGGTTTCCCGCCATCGGGCTCACTCCTGGTCGTCGGTGATGATCGCTGATATCCGCCAGCACATCGGCACTCAGTGCCACTTTGTCACCGAGTATACCCACATATACGTCGGCCACGTGCGGATAAACCGTGGCACTCAGTGTCAGATTGGTCGCATTCCGGTCCTGGTCAGAGCGTGCCGAGCTTGCGCAGGAGCAGATCGGCGACCTGCCTGGGCGGAGCGTCGCGGGGAAATACGGCGACGACCAGCTCATCGGCATTCGCCGTGCGCCTGGCGCCGCGCGGAATCGCGGCCAGCTCTACCCGCAGATCCGCGGCGCCCGCGTCCGACTCGCCGCGCACCATCCGGCGCAGCAGATAGTTGTGCGTCGCCGTCACGGCCGCGGTGAACTGCACCCGGGCCAGATCCGGCACATCGGGCAGCCGTTCACGCAGGTAGTCGGTGAACAACCGCTCGTAACGGAACACCGTGACGATCTCCCGCTCACGCAGCGCGGAGACCCGGCGCACCACCTGATACCGCCGCGCCGCGATGTCCCGCCACTGCGTGAATCGCTCGAACACCTGCACCACCGCCGAGCACACCGCCTCCCACGGGTCCTCGCGCGACGCGGAGAGGAACTCGGCCGCCTGCGCCAACTGCGACTCGTGATCGGCGAAGATCACATCCTCTTTCGACCGGAACTGCCGGAAGAACGTCCGCCGCGAGATCCCGGCCGCTTCCGCGATCTCGTCCACAGTCGTCGCCTCATACCCCTTCTCGGCGAACAACCGCAGCGCCTGATCCACCACCGTGAGCCGAAAGTAGGCGGTGTCGTCGTTGCCCCTCGGCCGCGCGATATCCCCTGTAGTCACGAACTCACCGTAGTCAGGGGCCGCCTGCGAAGGTTCCACACGGTGAGGGTTGGCGCTGTTTACGCCCGCACGAAGATCTACAGCGCGGGTTCGAGCTCGGCGCGGTGCTCGGTGACCCACCAGTGGGCGGAGCGGATGCGTGCGGGCACGCCGTCCGAGCGGAGCCGCATCATCGCGGGTTCCCCTGCGGCGGCTCCCCTTTCGATTCCGTGCTGGCACCGGTCCTGCCACCACAGGATTGTGTCGAGGAGTTCGTCGCGTTCGTTGGTTCCGTAGGCGTCGCACATCAGGCGCAGCAGTGTGGCAGTGGTGGGGATATTGGTGATGGCGGGGCCGAGGCCCAGGTACTGCCAGCATGCCTGGGCCAGATCGTGGATGCGACGGCCAGGAGCGGCCAGGTCCCAGTCCAGGAAAGCGACGGGCCGCAGGCCGTCGCCCAGATCTCGATAGACAGTGTTCTTCGGCGAGAGGTCGTTGTGGCAGACCACTTCGGTGTCCGCCGCGAGGTCGGTTCCCGCGGTCAGATCGTGGAACGCACGGATCAGCTCCGCCACCCGGGCCAAGGCAGCCGGGGAGGCGATCGGCACGGAGCGTGCCTGGTCGGATGCCACATGTCCGTCGAGGTACGTGAGAATCTCACGCCCTTGCTCGTCCATCCCGAGGAAGCGAGGCGCGCCCGCCCAGCCGTACCGCTCGAACCGGCCGAGGAGTTCGTGCGCGAACTCGGCCCGCGCACTGGGGCGTCGGCGAACGGTGTCGCCGACGCGGACCACGTCATTGACGAAGCCCCCTCGCAAGAGGATCTCCCGCATATTCGCGCCCGGGAACGGCTCAGCCCAACAGCTTGGTGCGCAGGGCGTCGTCCTTGTCCAGGACCATCTGTTCCAGTCCGGCCTGGAACTGTTCCATGCGGGTGCGCAGGGCCGGGTCGTGGGCGGCGAGGATGCGGGCGGCGAGCAGGCCCGCGTTGCGGGCGCCGCCGATGGAGACGGTGGCGACGGGGACGCCTGCGGGCATCTGGACGATGGACAGCAGCGAATCCATGCCGTCGAGGTACTTGAGCGGGACCGGCACGCCGATCACTGGGAGCGGTGTCGCCGAGGCGACCATGCCGGGGAGGTGGGCCGCGCCGCCCGCGCCCGCGATGATCACTTTCAGCCCCCGGCCCGCGGCCTCGCGCGCGTAGTCGAGCATGCGCTGCGGGGTGCGGTGCGCCGAGACGACGCCAACCTCGAAGCGAATCCCGAACTCCGCCAACGCTTCCGCCGCAGCCTCCATGGTCGGCCAGTCCGAGTCGCTGCCCATGATCAGGCCGACCGACGGGGTCACGGCCTCTGCTTCACTCATGCGGATCCCATCTATCGGTCCATACCGCGTGCGACATCCAGTGCGCCGCCCGCTCGGCCTTCTCCCGAACCTCGGCCACGTCGTCGCCGAGAACGTTCACATGCCCGATCTTGCGATCGGGACGCTCGCCCTTGCCGTACAGATGCACCTTCGCCGCGGGCATCCTGGCGAACAGGTGGTGCAGCCGCTCGTCCATCGACATGACCGGGGCCTGCGCCGCGCCGAGAATATTGGCCATCACCGTGACGGGCGCGAGCGGAGCGGTGTCGCCGAGCGGGTAGTCGAGCACGGCGCGCAGATGCTGCTCGAACTGGCCGGTGCGGGCGCCGTCCATCCCCCAGTGCCCGGAATTGTGCGGCCGCATGGCCAGCTCGTTCACCAGCAGTTGGCCATCGGTGGTCTCGAACAGCTCCACCGCCATCACGCCGACCACACCGAGTTCCTTGGCGAGATTCAGCGCCATGGTCTCCGCGGCGGTGGCGGTGTGCTCCGGCAGACCGGGCGCGGGCGCGATCACCACCGCGCACTGTCCGTTGCGCTGCACGGTCTCCACCACCGGCCAGGTCGCCGCCTGCCCGAACGGCGAACGCGCCACCATCGCCGACAGCTCCCGCTTCAGGTCGACCTTCGCCTCGGCGAGCAGCTGGACGCCGTGTGCGAGCTGATCGCTGACGATCGCCTCGGCCGCCTCGGCGGATTCGGGCATCCACACACCGCGCCCGTCGTAACCGCCGCGCACCGCCTTCAGCACGATCCGCCAATCGTGCTCCTGACCGAAGCGCACCGCGTCGGCGACCGAGGTGACCGGCGTGAAGGCGGGCACGGGCAGCCCGAGCTCGCTCAGCTTGGTGCGCATGGCCAGCTTGTCCTGCGCGTAGACCAGCGCCCGCGGCGGCGGCTGCACGTTGACACCCTCGGCGACCAGCGCCTCCAAGTGTTCGGTCGGCACGTGCTCGTGGTCGAAGGTCAGCGCGTGTGAGCCGACCGCGGCCTTGCGCAGCGCGGTCAGATCGGTATGGCTGCCGAGTACCACATCCGGGCTCACCTGTGCGGCCGGGTCATCGGGGTTCTCGGCGAGCACGCGCAGCCGCTGGCCCAGCGCGATGGCCGCCTGGTGGGTCATGCGCGCGAGCTGGCCACCACCGATCATGGTGACGGTGGGCATGGCCGATGGATCGAAGGAACGAGCGCTCACGTCGGACCATATTGTCATGTCCGGCGCAAATGATCGGGACCGGTACACTCCGGTCTTGTGTCATTCGTCGACGACGTGGTCAGCGTCCTCCCCAAGCCGCTGCAAGATATCGCATACCGGCATCGGGAACTGATCAAGTTCGCGATCGTCGGCGCGACCACGTTCGTCATCGACAGCGGCATCTTCTACGCGCTGAAGTGGACGGTGCTGGCGGAGAAGCCGGTGACCGCCAAGATCATCTCCGGCGTCATCGCCGTGATCGCCTCCTACATCCTCAACCGGGAGTGGTCGTTCAAGAACCGGGGCGGACGCGAGCGCCATCACGAAGCGCTGCTGTTCTTCGGCGTCAGCGGCGTCGGCGTCGTCCTGGCCTTCACTCCATTGTGGATTTCCAGCTACATCTTCGACCTGCGGCAACCCAACGTGAGCTTCACGGTGGAGAACATCGCCGACTTCATCAGCGCGTTCGTCATCGGCAATCTGCTGCAGATGGCCTTCCGGTTCTGGGCGATGCGCCGCTGGGTGTTCCCGGACGAAATGAGCGAGCTCGAAGCGGAATTCGTGGATCTGGTGGAAGAGGAACTCGGCCGCAGCTGAGTCACCTCGGCTCGGGCACGACCGCCGCCGGACGAACCTTCGACGACCCGAGGAACACCGCGAACAGCGCGGGCCTGCGCCGCTGCAATTCCAGCCGGCCACCGTCGGCCTCGACCAGAGCCCGCGCCAGCGCCAACCCCACACCCGTCGAACCGCCCGCGGAGAATCCCCGGTCGAAGATGTGCGGCGCCAGCTCGTCGCGCACGCCGTGGCCCTCGTCGGCGACCTCGACACACACCAGCGGTTCGCGGTCGGCTCCCGGCCACACCGAACGCACCGACACCGTGCAGGTCCCGCCGCCGTGCATGAGCGCGTTGTCCACGAGCACCGCCACCGCCTCGCGCAACCGCGAACCCGTGATCGGCGCGCGCAGTGAATCGTCGCCGGTCAGCGTGAGAGTGCGGCCCGCCTCGGTGAACGGGTGGGTCCATTCGGCCACCACGCCGCGCAATTCGGCCATCACCGGCACCGGGTCGCGGTCGGCCGCGTCCTCGTCACGGGACGCGCGCACCAGGTCGTCGATCGCTTCGGTGAGCCGGTCCACCTGGGCCATCGCCTCCTCGGCCTCGTGCACCACCTCCGGATCGGCGTGCGCGGACAGCTCGTCGAGGCGCAGCCGCACGGCGGTCAGCCTGCTGCGCAACTGATGCGAGACGTCGGCGACCAGGGCGTGTTCGCGCTGCAGTCGTCCGGCGATCTCCACGGTCGCGGAGTCGAGCACGTCGGAGACGCGATCCAGTTCGGCGATACCGTGCCTGCGCGGATCGGGCCGGAAATCGCCCATCGCCAGCCGGGCGGCGCGCGCCGCCACGTCGCGCAGCGGATCGGCCACTCGGCGAGCGGTGACCACCGCCACCGAGACCGCCGCGCCCAGCGAGGCGAGCACCGCGAGCGCGACCACCGCGACCGCCTGGCGCTGCATGGCGTGCATCGGCGCCGATGGCACCTCCAAGCGCAGTGACCCGGACGTGCCCATCGACAGCGACTCCACCAGCGGGTCGGGCACCTCGGCCACTCCGAGGTCGCGGCGGGAGGCGTTGTCCGCGGGCGCGGGATAGACGATGGTCAGTCTGCTGTTCTCGGGCACCAGCGCCGCCACCGATCTGGTGTCCAGCTCGCCGAGCACCATCCCATCGCCGTGCTCCTGCGCGATGATCTCCGCGGCGATCCGGTCCAGCCGGTTCTGCAGGTCGTTGCGGGTGATGTCCTCCACCCACAGCCACGCCGTGTAGATCAGCGGCACGCCGAGCACCACCGTGGTGAGCGTGAGCACGGTGAGCATCGAACGCAGAATGCGGCGGCGCATGTCAGTCGGTGTTCAGCCGGAACCCGACACCGCGGACGGTGACGATGCGCCGTTCGGCCATCGGCCCCTCGTCGCCGATCTTGCGGCGCAGCCAGGACATGTGCATGTCCAAGGTCTTGGAGCCACGCAGTTCGGCGTCGCCCCACACCGCGCGCAGGATGGTCTCCCGCGGCACCACCTGGCCCGCCCGATCGATCAGCACCTTGAGCAGCTCGTATTCCTTGTTGGCCAAACCGATTTCGACGCCGTTGACCATAACCCGCCGCGCCGCGGGCTCCAGGCGGATACCGCCGACCTCTACCGTGTCGTCGCCGATTCCACTGCGCCGCAACAACGCTCGCACTCGGGCGAGCAGTTCGGCGAGCCGGAACGGCTTACCGACGTAGTCGTCGGCGCCCGCGTCCAATCCGACCACGAAGTCCACCTCGTCGGTGCGCGCGGTGAGCATCAGCACGGCCAGATCCGCGCCGCGGGCACGCACCTGACGGCACACCTCCAGCCCGTCCATGCCGGGCAGGCCGAGGTCGAGAATGAGCAGATCGTGGCCGCCCTCCAGTGCACGCTGCAGCACGGCTGGACCGAAACTCTCGACGGTCACCGAGTAACCCTCGCGGCCGAGCGCGCGCGATAGCGGAGCGGCGATGGCCTCGTCGTCCTCGGCCAGCAGTACGGCGGTCATACGCCCAGGTTACGGGCTCACCGGTAGCTGCGGCGGTCGTCCCAGCGATCGTCGTGCCCGTTGTGCTGGCGTTCGACCTCGAACACCTGGTGATACAGCAGCGAATGCACCTGCTGGACGGACGGGATGTCGTCGTACTCCAACGGCTCGGAGGAGGACGATTCGATGATCAGCGTCCCGGTGCCGAGCAACCGGTCGAACAGGCCGTGCCGGAACTGGACACTGGAGATCCGGCTCATCGGGATATCTATGCCGCTGTGGGTGATCACGCCCTGGCGCACCAGCACCCTGCGGTCGGTGACGATGAAATGCGTCGACTTCCACGTGATTATCGGTGCGACACAACGCCATAGGAGAATCCCCAGGTACACCACGAGCACCGTGAGCAGCAACGCGGCGCGCGCGGTTCCCTCGGCTTTGCGCGAGATCAGTCCCGCCGCGAAACCGGCGAGCGCGGTGGCGACGATCAGCGTCACGATCGGCCAGAAGAGCATTTTCCAATGCGGATGACGATGGAGCATCAGCTGTTCGTCGGGCGCCAGGACATCCTCCGGATAACCCATGCCACGCACACTACCGGGTGCGGATGCCGGAAAGGCGCACGCCGCAGCGCGTCATGCTGCACAATCGTCGGCCTGCGTGTGACGATTCCTCCGCGGTTGCTCTCCGCCGATCCGGCTCTGTCCCGACGTGCACCGCACAACGCCCGGTTGCCCGGTCGAGCAGTTCGTCGCTACCGGGCTTTTCGCACTGTGACGCTTGCCGTTTCGGCGATCACTGCCCCACGCGCAGGTGCGTGACGTCGGCCGCCGACACCGCTTCACCGTCGATGAGCAGGCGCCCGGCATCGTCGATGTCTTCGGCGAGGCCGGTCAGCGTCCGGCCGCCGGGCAGTTCGGCACGAACCTGGGTGCCGATCGTCGCGCACCGCTCGCGATAGGCGGCGGCCAGCTCGCCGATCGCCCAGTCGTCGTCGCGCCAGGCGGAGAAACGACGGGCGAACTCGGTCAGCAGCGAGCGGACGAGCACGGTGCGATCGGTCTGTTCCGCCCCGGCCAGGACGAGCGACGTCGCGTGCGGCACCGGCAGTTCGGCTTCGGTGAGGCTCACGTTGAGCCCGACGCCGACCACCACCGCCGGCGCACCGGCGCCCGCCGCGACCTCGGCGAGGATGCCCGCGACCTTGCGGCCATCGATCAGCACATCGTTCGGCCATTTGAGCTCGGCAGGCACGTCCGTGGTCGCCCGCAGCGCGTCGACCACGGCCACGCCGGTCAGCAGGGACAGCCAGCCGAGCGTGGCCGGGTCGATTCCGCGCAATCGCACCAGCACCGACATCGAGATCTGCGCCCGCGGCGGGCTGACCCAGGTCCGCGCGTGCCGGCCGCGCCCCTCCTCCTGTGCCTCCGCCAGGAGAACCGCGTGGTCGGCGCCCGGCTCGGCCGCGCGCGCGATCAGGTCCGTGTTCGTGGACCCGGTCGACTCCACCACGTCGATCTGCGAGAAGAACGACAGCTCGGGCGACTCGATGACGCTGCGCCGTAACTGCTCTGCATCCAACGGTGGCCTCTGCATACCGGCAGGCTACCCGTCGGGCGAGACGCTACCCGGCCAGGTCGAACTCGCCGATGAACGGGTCGCGCGCCGCCGCGCGTACCCCATCGCCTTCCGCGGACAGCTCCTCCGTGGTGGTCTCGGCCCAGTACTCGGGCTCGCCGTACTTCGGCTCGGTCTCGGCGGGCTGCGTGGTCCACGCCGCGGCGGCGGCGTATTCGGCGAAAGTCTTGCTCCATTCCCACATGACGGGCTCCTCCCCTGAGCTCGAAAATCCGTCGCTGCCAGGCTATCCGGACACGACCGATGGGCGATACTCATTTTCCGCCCGCCAACCCCGCGACCGACCAGGAAGTTCGTCCCCTGAAATATGATCTAGCTGCGTTTTTAACCCGCGGGTAGCGCGGACTCGGTTACGGAGAAGCACTGGCACTGGTTACACTCCGGAGCCATGACGAGTGTCCAGCAGCAGCCCGCCTCAGGCCCGGCGGACTCCCCCGATATCCACACCACCGCCGGGAAGCTGGCTGACCTGCGGAATCGGCTGGAAGAGGCCAAGCACCCGATGGGTGAGGCCGCAGTCGACAAGGTGCACGCGAAGGGCAAGATGACCGCCCGCGAGCGCATCCTCGCCCTACTGGACGAGGGTTCCTTCGTCGAACTCGACGCGCTGGCCCGCCACCGCAGCGTCAACTTCGGCTTGGAGAACAACCGCCCGCTCGGCGACGGCGTGGTCACCGGCTACGGCACCATCGACGGCCGCGACGTGTGCATCTTCAGCCAGGACGTCACGGTGTTCGGCGGCAGTCTCGGCGAGGTCTACGGCGAGAAGATCGTCAAGGTGATGGACCTGGCACTGAAGACCGGCCGCCCGCTGATCGGCATCAACGAGGGCGCGGGCGCGCGCATCCAGGAGGGCGTGGTCTCGCTGGGCCTCTACGGCGAGATCTTCCACCGCAACATCCAGGCCTCCGGCGTGATCCCGCAGATCTCGTTGATCATGGGCCCGGCCGCGGGCGGGCACGTGTACTCCCCGGCGCTGACCGACTTCGTGGTGATGGTCGACGGCACCAGCCAGATGTTCGTCACCGGCCCGGACGTCATCAAGACGGTCACCGGCGAGGACGTCACCATGGAGGACCTGGGCGGCGCGCACACGCACATGGTGAAGTCCGGCGTGGCGCACTACGTCGCCTCGGGCGAGCAGGACGCGCTGGACTACGTCAAGGACCTGCTGTCCTACCTGCCGAGCAACAACCGCGCCGAAGCGCCGCGGTTCCCGGCCACCGACCCGATCACCGGCGCCATCGAGGACTCGCTCACCGAGGAGGACCTCGAACTCGACACGATCATCCCGGACTCGCCGAACCAGCCCTACGACATGCACGAGGTGATCCGTCGCCTGCTCGACGACGACGAGTTCCTCGAGGTGCAGGCCGCGCGCGCGATGAACGTCATCGTCGGCTTCGGCCGGATCGATGGCCGCAGCGTCGGCATCGTGGCCAACCAGCCCACCCAGTTCGCGGGCTGCCTGGACATCGACGCCTCGGAGAAGGCCGCCCGTTTCGTGCGCACTTGCGACGCGTTCAACATCCCGATCATCACCCTGGTCGACGTTCCCGGCTTCCTGCCCGGCACGGGGCAGGAGTACAACGGCATCATCCGGCGCGGCGCGAAGCTTCTCTACGCCTACGGCGAGGCCACTGTGGGCAAAATCACGATCATCACGCGGAAGGCCTACGGCGGCGCCTACGACGTCATGGGTTCCAAGCACATGGGCGCCGACGTGAACCTCGCCTGGCCGACCGCGCAGATCGCCGTCATGGGCGCTTCCGGCGCCGTCGGATTCGTCTACCGCAAGCAGCTGCAGCAAGCCGCCAAGGAGGGCGGAGACGTCGATGCGCTGCGGCTCGAGCTGCAGAACGAGTACGAGGACACACTCGTGAACCCGTACGTCGCCGCCGAGCGCGGATACGTCGACGCGGTCATCCCGCCGTCGCACACCCGGGGCCAGATCGTGTCCGCGCTGCGACTGCTCGAACGCAAGATGGTGACCCTTCCGCCGAAGAAACACGGCAACATTCCGCTGTGATCGAGCGATACCCTCGTTGGGCCGCGCAGACTGGTTGCAGAGACGCAATGAGTGAATCCGAGGATGATTGCTTCATCCGTAAACAGTCGGAAAATGGGAACAGCCTGACCAGGTGATCATCCTGATCGAGGCACAGAGAGGATCTGGCACTGTGACGACCGTGGCAGAAGAAGATGTGTTGACCGCCGTCGAACTGGATCTCGCAGTCGACCCGCTCACGGACGAGGTCGGTGCGCCCACCGGCCAGGACGCGGCCACGCTACCCGCCGAAGCCACCGCGGAGCCGCTCTTCCGTGTCGTGAAGGGCTCGCCCACCGACGAGGAACTCGCCGCGCTGGTGTGTGTGCTGTCCGCCCTGGCGAGCGATGCCGCGCCGGCGGGCCCGTCCGGCCCTCCGGACGGGTGGGGCCGCCCGACGCTGATGCATCGCGGCACTTCGCCGTTCTCCCCGTACGCCTTCCCGCAGCTGTCCCACCTGCGCGGGTGACCCATCTGATTCTCGCTTCCGCGTCGCCTGCCCGCCGGGAGGTTCTCCGCTCGGCGGGCATCGACCCGATCGTCCGGGTTTCCGCCGTGGACGAAGACGCGGTGGCCGCCGCTCTCCCCGAGGGCACACCACCGCAGGTAGTCGTGGTGGAACTCGCACGGGCCAAAGCGGACGCCGTAGCCGCCGGCATTCCCGAGTTCGCCGCCGACTGCGTTGTGGTGGCTTGTGATTCGATGCTGCTCGTCGACGGCGAACTCCAGGGCAAACCGCACACCCCCGAGGTCGCTCGCGCCCGCTGGGGCGACATGGCCGGGCGCAGCGCGGATCTCGTGACCGGCCACTGCGTCGTGCGGCTCCAGGACGGTCAGGTCACCGCCGAAGCGGTCGACTGCAGCAGCACCACCGTGCATTTCGCCAAGCCGGAGCCGGATGAGCTGGACGCCTATATCGCCACCGGCGAACCGCTTCAGGTGGCGGGTGCGTTCACCCTGGACGGACTCGGCGGCTGGTTCGTCGATCGCATCGACGGCGACCCGTCCAGCGTCATCGGCATCGGGCTACCACTGCTGCGCCGACTGCTTGGCGACGTTGGGATCAGCGTTACGCAGTTGTGGGGCCACACGGCCTGAGGGCGCGGGGAACGCCTCCGCGTCGCCGCCAGGAGGCACCGTGGCCGCCTCCTGGGCTTTCTCGCGCGACGCGGCCATCAGTTCCAGTCGGACCACGCACAATTCCGGCTCGACGAACGGATGCATCCGGACGTCGATCTCGCCGCGCGCACCGCCCCGCTCCAGCACCTCTTCGATCAGACCCAGGTGCACGCCGCACACCACCTCGGAATGCGTTCGCGCGAGTTCGCGCAGCGGACACGCCGTCAACCGGATCAGCGCCTTGTCGTCGGTCTCCGAGGACGGATCGCGTTCGGGCGCGAAGCCGAGTTCCGACATCAGCGTCATGGTGACGTCCTTGGCGTCCTCCAGCGATTCGACCCGGTGCTCACCGATATCGACCTTGGTGCCCCACGCTCGGCCCGCCGCGATGGCGGCCTCCGATCTGCGCCGCGGGTCGGGCCCCAACTGGTCGGCGAGCACCTGCGCCAGGTCCTGATAGCCCACCGATCGCTGCA
This sequence comes from Nocardia sp. Marseille-Q1738, assembly GCF_965283145.1. NCBI lineage: Bacteria > Bacillati > Actinomycetota > Actinomycetes > Mycobacteriales > Nocardiaceae > Nocardia > Nocardia sp. Marseille-Q1738. The sequence continues at coordinate 99,774 of NZ_CBDIMS010000001.1, forward strand.
CCGCGCTGTAGCCGATACGCGGACGCCCGCGACCGCGCGGCGGCTGCTGGAATTGCCGGACGAGGGATTCCCTGGTGAGCACGTCCAGATGGAACCGGACCGTGGTGACGTGCTGTCCGGTGATCCTGGCCAGTTCCTGAGCGTCGAGAGGCTCGCTTGCGCCACGTAGGATCGCGAGCAGTCGCCGCCGCGGCCAAGAATCGGACATAGCTCACCCCTCCTCCCGGGAGACTTTATCGGATGTAGGTGCCATTTATTCGCCCCTCATCCGATTTGTGATCTGAAACGAGAGTCACTGTCGTCTCATACCTACCATCGCTGTGAGACTTCCCAATCGCTGTCACCGCCGCCCTACCCACGCATGAAGGACCCACATCGTGCCCGTTGCCCCGGATCCTCATCCCTCGTTCGGTTCCTACGCACACTCTCACCGACTAGTAACCACCGAGTGGCTGTCGGCAAACATCGGCGCGAAGGGACTCAAGATCATCGAGGCCAACGAGGACACGCTGCTCTACGACATCGGGCACGTTCCGGGCGCCACCAAGCTGGATTGGCGAAGCGATCTGAACGATCCGGTCACGCGCGACTATATCGACGGAACCCGCTTCACCGAACTGATGCGCGCCAAAGGAATAGAACGTGATGACACTGTGGTGATCTACGGGGATCGCGGCAACGCGCAAGCGGCGCACACCGCGTGGGTATTCACCCTGTTCGGACACGAGGACGTGCGGTTGCTCGACGGCGGCCGGACGGCGTGGATCTCCGAGGGGCGCGACACGACCTTCGAGCCCGCCTACCCCGTGCCCAGCGACTACCCGACCGTGCGCCGCGACGACGGCACCGCCCGCGCCTTCCGCGAGGACGTGCTCGCACACCTCGGCAAACCGCTGGTCGACGTGCGCGCGCCCGACGAGTATTCCGGCGCGCTCGCCCAGAAGCCGGACACTCCGGAAGACGCGGCGCTGCGCGGCGGCCACATCCCCACCGCGTCGAACATCCCGTGGAGCGAGACGCTCGCCTCCGACGGGCGGTTCCGTTCCCGCGCCGACCTCGAGGACGTCTACCGCGCGCTACCCAGCCAGGAGGACCTGATCGTCTACAGTCGGGTCGGCGTACGATCCGGCCACACCTGGTTCGTGCTGACCCATCTGCTCGGCTACGACCGCGTGCGGAACTACGACGGCTCCTGGACCGAGTGGGGCAACTCGGTGCGGATGCCGATCGCCAAGGGGGATGAACCCGGCGAGGTCCCCTCGGGTGGTGGTTCGCGGCGCACCCGCAGCAGGTAGGGCCGTGACCGATCCCTGCCACAGCCCGCGTACGTTGTGATCCACGACCTACTGTGGAGTAGGACTAGCCGAGTTCGGCGTCTGTTGGCACACTGCCTACACTCGCCGAGACGTAAGTTTGTCGATTACGGGAGCGGAGCCTGCGCAGCGACCCCATCCCCCTGAAGCGACCAAAAGAATGCACACAGGAGGCTCAGTGCCCAGCCATGCCAGCGCGCGGATCACGAAGGTACTCGTAGCTAACCGAGGCGAAATCGCCGTGCGCGTGATCCGGGCGGCCAAGGACGCCGGTATCGGCAGCGTCGCGGTGTACGCCGAGCCGGACGCCGACGCACCGTTCGTCAAGCTCGCCGACGAGGCCTTCGCCCTGGGCGGCCAGACCTCGGCCGAGTCGTACCTGGTGTTCGACAAGATTCTCGGCGCCGCGGCCAAGTCCGGCGCCGACGCCATCCACCCGGGCTACGGCTTCCTCTCCGAAAACGCCGACTTCGCACAGGCGGTCATCGACGCGGGGCTGATCTGGATCGGCCCGTCCCCGCAGTCGATCCGCGACCTGGGCGACAAGGTCACCGCGCGGCACATCGCCGAGCGCGCGAACGCGCCGATGGCCGCGGGCACCAAGGACCCGGTCAAGGATGCGAACGAGGTCGTGGAGTTCGCCGAGAAGTACGGCGTTCCGGTGGCCATCAAGGCGGCATTCGGCGGCGGTGGCCGGGGTATGAAGGTCGCGCACTCCATCGAGGAGATCCCCGAGCTGTTCGATTCCGCCGTTCGCGAGGCGACCGCCGCGTTCGGCCGTGGCGAATGCTTCGTCGAGCAGTACCTGGACAAGGCCCGCCACGTCGAGGCGCAGGTACTCGCCGACAAGCACGGCAACGTCGTGGTCGCAGGCACCCGCGACTGCTCGCTGCAGCGGCGCTTCCAGAAGCTCGTCGAGGAGGCGCCGGCGCCGTTCCTGTCCGACGAGGTGCGCGCGAAGATCCACGCCTCGGCCAAGGCCATCTGCAAGGAAGCCCACTACTACGGCGCCGGCACCGTGGAATACCTGGTGCAGGGTGAGACGGTCTCCTTCCTCGAGGTGAACACCCGACTGCAGGTCGAGCACCCGGTCACCGAGGAGACCTCGGGCATCGACCTCGTGCGCCAGCAGTTCCGGATCGCCAACGGCGAGAAGCTGGAGATCACCGAGGACCCGGCCCCCCGCGGCCACTCCTTCGAGTTCCGCATCAACGGTGAGGACGCCGGCCGCGGCTTCCTGCCCGCCCCGGGCCCGGTCACCGTCTACCGGGAGCCCTCCGGCCCCGGTGTGCGCGTGGATTCCGGTGTGGTGCAGGGCAGCGTGATCGGCGGACAGTTCGACTCGATGCTGGCCAAGCTGATCGTCACCGGCGAGAACCGCACCCAGGCATTGGAGCGTGCGCGGCGCGCGCTGGCCGAATTCGAGGTCGACGGCCTGGCCACCGTCATCCCGTTCCACCGGGCGATCGTCGAGGACCCGGCATTCGTGGGCGACGGCGAGAAGTTCGACGTCTACACCAAGTGGATCGAAAACGAGTGGGTCAACACCATCGAGCCGTTCGCGGGCGTGGGCGCCCCGGCCGACGAGGACGAGGAGCTGCCGCGACGGAAGGTCGTCGTCGAGGTCGGCGGGCGCCGCGTCGAGGTGTCGCTGCCCGGTAACTTCACCGTCGGCGCCGGAGCCGAGGGGGCCGCGGGCAACGGCGCGGGTGTCATCCGCAAGAAGCCCAAGCCTCGCAAGCGTGGCGGCGCGGGCGCCGGTGCGGCCTCCGGTGACGCGGTCACCGCTCCGATGCAGGGCACCGTCGTCAAGGTCGCCGTCGAGGAGGGCCAGTCGGTCGAGGCGGGCGATCTGATCCTGGTGCTCGAAGCCATGAAGATGGAAAACCCGGTCAACGCCCACAAGGCGGGTGTGGTCACCGGCCTGTCCGTGGAGGCGGGCGCGGCGATCACCCAGGGCACGGTTCTCGCGGAGATCAAGTAGACACCCTGGCGGAGACCGTCCCGGAGCGGGCGCAGGACAACGACGTCCGCGCCCGCTCCGCTCGTTTCCGGAGATCCGTGGTCGCGCAAGCGGCCTCGTCCACCCCGACTCCTGGGCACCGTCCCCCCGGTGGTTACACGCGCTCTTCTTCGACCTGAGGTTCGCGCCGCGGTGTCGTATCGTGATGCGGTGACCAGCTCGTCAAGCGTCTCCCCCGTCGCGGAGCTGATCCGCGCGCGCCGTGCCGCGTCCAGCCGTGCCGACGGGCATCGGCTCGTGCTCGTCGTCGAGGGCGGCGGCAGCCGAGGCGTGTACTCCAGCGGCATGGTGTCCGCGCTGGAGGAACTCGGGCTCACGGCGGTGTTCGACGCGGTGTACGGCACGTCGGCGGGGGCTATCAACGGCGCCTGGCTGCTGTGCGGGCGCGCGATCCCCGGTATGCGTACCTGGACCGACCCGGTGATCATGCGCCGCGCCATAGACCCGGCCCGGCTCCTGCGCGGGCGACCCGCGTTCGATCTGCGCTACCTCGTACACCAGGTGTACGACGGCATCGAGCCGATGGATTTCGACGCGATCCTGGCGAATTCCACAACGTTCCATCCGATCGCCACGGATATCCGTACCGGTCGAGCGGTCGACCTGCATCCGCACATCACCGACAAGGGCACGCTCATGCGTGCGCTGCGAGCGTCGGCGGGCCTGCCCATCCTGGCCGGTCCACCGGTCAGCTTGGGCGGCTCCGCCTACTTCGACGGCGGCCTCACCGAGACGGTGCCGATCCGCACCGCCGTCAAAGCGGGCGCGACGCATGCCCTGGTCCTGCGCACCCGCCGCGTCGACGAGAGACGTCCGCCCGCCTCACGGCTGCACCAGATCGTGGGCGGCAGCTATCTGCGCGCGGTGGCACCCGGCGCCTACCGTGCTTGGCTCGAACGCCCGCGCCAGCAGGACATCGAGGACAAAGCGCTGGCCGATCTCGGCGATTCCGTCCTGCAGATCCACCCTCCGCCCGGCTCCCCGGATGTCGACAGTGCCGCCCGCGACACGACGCTCCTGTCCGCCGCGCTCCAGATCGGCCGCCATGCCGTCCTCGGCGCTCTCTCCACCACCATCCACGGCGGTGTAGCGGTCGCCGAGTGAGGAACCGGCACAGACGTCAAGAAACCTTGACGCGAGTGCCGTTGGACAGCACGAAGTCGTGGAGTTCGAGGTGGTCCGGGCTGGCGTCGGGTGGCAGGTCGAAGACCAGTTGGGTGGTCGCGGATTGGCCGGGGCGCAGCTCGAAGGAGTAGCCGAGGCCCTGCTGCGTGTTCTGCCACAGGGTGGCGGTGGCGTTGTGATCGAAGGGGATGCCCTTGGCGTCGACGAGGCGCTGCCCCAGCGGTAGGAACCACTTCACTTCGTCGGAGATATTGCGGATGGCCAGCGTGACGGTGAGGAACGAGCCTGCGGCCGCTTGCAGTCCGACGCGGGATACGCCCGCGTCGACCTTCGTCACGACGAATTCGAACTTGCCGTCACGGACGGCGGTGCCGACCGGCGCCACGGCGGCAGGGTCGGGCAACCGCTGATCCTCGGGCGGTCCGGGGTGCTCCACGGCCACCACGGAGGGCGGCAACGTGGGGGCGGACGTGCCGGAGTCGCCCGCCCTGCTCCCCGCCGCGATCAGCGCGAGGCACCCTGCCGCGAATGCGAAGGGCGCGAGGAAAACTACGACCAGCGCGCCGATCACTTTCGACATCACGCTCCGGCGCCGTCGCGGCTGTCGCCGGATCACCGGGGCGATCGGGCGTCGCCGCGGAGCCGCGGGATAGGCGGGACGTCCGACCAACGGGAAGACTTTGCGCGCGGGCGCGCCCCGCCGTGAATAGGGCGGTGGGGCAACGGGACCCGGCCTGGGGGACAGCACACGCGCCTGAAGTGCGAGCAGCCGCGCCTGCCAAGCGTTGCCCGGATGTCCGGGCGGGACCGGTGCGGCGGGGTAGGACCCATTCTCATACCACCGTCGAACAGCGGTGTGTGGTGGCTGTCCGGCAAGAGTGCCGGAATAGCCCTGCACAGAAGATCCCGGAACATGCTGCCCCGGAGCCGGATGGGGTGGGGGCGCGTGTCGGGGCCAGTCGAGTTTCGTGGCCACCAAGGTCGGGGGGGCCCGGCTCCGGCAGGACCTTCGTCGGAGCGGGCCGATCGAGTCCCTGCCCGAATCCGTGCCCTGCTGGGGAGCCCTCTGCAAGCCGTGGGCGGCATCGTCGACGGACTGTGCGCCGGCCACGCGTTCCTGCGAACGCCCGCCCTGTGCCGCTTCCCCGGCTGGATTCCCTGATTCGGGCAGGGACTCGATCGGCCTCGGCGCGAGCGCCGCCGGTTCATCGGTCAATGCGTTGGTTGCCGGACGGTCTGCGCCAGAAGGCGCGGGCGGCGATGCGGCATGCGGGGCGGCAGCGCCGATCGCGGCACGTGCGGCGGCGGCGAATTCGCCCGCGGTGGAGAATCGTTCGTTCGGATCTTTGGCCAGACCGCGAGCGATGACGGCATCCAGCGCGGCGGGAACGTCGGCGCACACCGACGCGGCCCGCGGTGGCGCCGTCATCAGGTGGGCGTGCATCTGCTGTGCGGGATCGGTGTCGCCGTAGGGGCGGGCGCCGGTGAGGCATTCGTAGAGCACGCAGGCCAGCGAGTAGACGTCCGCGCGGCCGTCCACCGCACCGGTGAATCGTTCCGGAGCCATATACGCCAGCGTGCCGATCGCCATGCCGGTGGTGGTCACGGCGGTCTGGCCGAGTCCGTGCGCGATGCCGAAGTCGATCAGATAGGTGAAGCCGCTGGGATGGACGATGATGTTCGAGGGTTTGACGTCGCGGTGGACCAGTCCCACCCGGTGCGCCGCGTCGAGCGCCACAGCGACGTGACCGACGATGCCGACCGCCACGTCCGGCGTCATCCGCCCCGCGGCCCCGAGTTTGCCCGCCAGGTCGGTGCCCTCGACGAATTGCATATCGATGTAGAGCCGACCGTCGATTTCGCCGAACCGGTGGATCCGCGGGACGTGCGGGTCGCGCAGCTGTGCCACGGCCTCGGCCTCGCGCTCGAATCGTTTGCGATAACCCCCGGTGGCCGCACGTTCGGCGGGCAAGAGTTTCAACGCCACCCGTCGCGCCGCCGCCGTGTCGTACGCCAGCCACACCTGCCCCATGCCGCCCTTGCCCAGCAGCCGCTCCAGCCGGTAACCCCCGAATCGCACCTCCCCCATCGCGAACCTCCAGTCACCGTCGACGTCTGGTCGACCCGCCCACCGCCGCGGCGCCGACCACGGAAAATCAGCAGCTCACCCCGCGAATACCCAAGGACGTGGCCTCTTCGGAGCGTAACCGCACCCCGCGTCGCACACCACTGTGTGCTGGACGACAGTACGGCGGAATGGCCGCCTACCGATGCGGTCTCGCCTTGTCTTTGCCGTTGCCCTGTTTCGGATGATCCGGCTCGTCCTTGCTCTTGGGGCCCGATTTGTCCCCTCCGGATCCGCTCGGACCGTTATCGACGTTCTCCGGGACACCACCGGAATTCGACAGCGGAATCCAATCGGCTTTGCCCGTCGCCACCGGGGTGCAGGTCAACCTGATGCCGTCGACCACGACACCGTGCACGTCGACCGCGGGATCACACGGCAGTCCGGCCGCGGGCACGCCCTGAGTCGGCGGCGAAATCGGCACCGGTACGGCCGGGACGTGCGACGGCGGTTCCGAGTGGGACGTGCGCTCCTGCCTCGGGGAGGAAACCGGCGCGGCCGCCGGGCCGGCGTCGGCGGGCTCGGGCCCCCCGAACCACAGCGCTCCGGCGACCGCCGCCACAAGGGCCGCGAAGGCCGCCAGCGCCACGCGCGGTCCGCGAGACGTCCGCGTATACGGTGGGCGCGATTCGGGGGGCCACGTCCTCCAGCGCGGCGGCTGCATGATGGTCGATACCGGGGACGCCAGCTCGGCCGTCGTCGCGTCCCGGCCCATCACCGCCGCATACGCCGCGGACGCGAGTTCCCCCACGCTGGACCACCGCCGGTCCGGGTCCTTCGCCATGCCGCGCGCGATCACCGTGTCCAGCGCCGCGGGCACACCTGGATTCAGCGCGGAGGCGAGCGGCGGCGTGTCCAGCAGGTGGGCGCGCATCAGACGCGGCGCCGCGGCGTCGTCGAACGGCCTTCGGCCGGTGAGACACTCGTACAGCACACAGGCCAGCGAGTACTGGTCCGCACGGGGCCCTGCCGCGCCATCGAATCGCTCCGGTGCCATGTAGGCCAGCGTGCCCACCACATTCCCGGTGGCGGTGATCGCGGGCTGATCACCGCGGTGCGCGGTGCCGAAGTCGATCAGGTACACCGTGCCGTCCGGCTGCACCATGATGTTGGACGGCTTGACGTCGCGGTGCACCAGACCGGCGCGATGCGCGGCATCGAGCGCGGCCGCCGTCTGCGCGACGATCTCCACCGCCTGCTGTGGCTCCAGCCTCCCGTGGCGCCGCAACAGCGCCGCGACGTCGAGACCATCGATGAACTCCATCTCGATATAGAGACGGCCGTCGAGCTCGCCGAAGGAATGGATCGGCACCAGATGCGGCCCACGCACCTGGGCGGCGAGCCGGGCCTCTCTCGTGAATCGCTGCCGGAAGCCGGTATCGGCCGCGTGCACGACGGCCAGGACCTTCAATGCGACGGCACGGCCGGCAGTAGTGTCGTACGCGAGCCACACCTCGCCCGTGCCGCCGCTGCCTAGCAACCGGTCGAGGCGGTAGTGGCCGAACCACAGCTCGCCCATGTCTATCGAACCTCCCGCTAGCCTTCTCCTCATGAAGGAGCTACCCGAAAACCACGTCGGTACCACGGAACGCGCGCGAACGGTGCCGCGGAACGCCGATCATGGCGCAGCGGGGCGGCTCCGCGCCGCGGAATTCGGCAGACTGGTCGCGGTTGCCCTGGTCGGTGTCGCCCGGCGCGGCGAAGCGGGCGCGGGCTGATGGAACCGATCGAGATCAACGCGGGCACTTGGTATCTGCGTGCCCTGCGCGCGGACGACCGCATCGATGACCGCCCGGCGCTGGCGGCGGGCGGGATCACCGACCCCGACTACGTGGCCCAGCGCAGCGCGGGCTGGACCGAGGAGACCCACTTCTCCTGGGCGGTGTGTGAACCGACCACCGCCGAGCTGGTGGCCGAGATCGGCGTGACGCCCGCGGGCGATGGCACCGCGACCATCACCGGATGGGCGCGCCCGGGCTACCAGCCGGCCCTGGACGCCGGGCTGACGTCCGTCCGTCGCTTCGTCGAGGGTGGTTTGGGCCTGCGGCCGGTCTCCTCCTGAGGATGCCGGGCGGGATCAACGCATGACGCCGGTGTGCCCGGTGGAATAGCGTCCGGGTTGGGGCCAGATGGTGAGCCCGTGCGGTCCTTTGCCCACGGGGATGCGCGCCAAGAGATTCCAGTTGACGATGTCGATGGCGTATACCTCGCCGTGGTGGCGGCCGGACGCCCAGAAGACGCGCCCGTCCGCGGAGATATTGCCCATGTCAGGGCTGCCGCCTCCCGGCACGAACCACTTGTGCACCAGGGCATTCGCCGCGAAATCCCACACCGAGATGCTGCCTTCGTGCCGGTTGGTGATGAGCATCTGGCGGGAGTCGCGGGTGACGTAGAGCCCGTGCGTGCCCTTGCCGGTCGGCACGAAACCGGTGTTCTCGAACGTGTGCGCGTCGAAGGTGTAGATGCCGTCGGCGGCCATGTCGGCGACGAAGAAGGTGTGCCCGTCCGGCGACAGCTTCACATCCTGCGGTTTGCCGGAGCGGCCGCCGGGCAGATCGACCACCTTGACGACCTTGCGCTCGGCGACGTCGAAAGCCAGCATCCTGCCGATGAATTCGCAGGACGCCAGGCCGAACCGTCCGTCGGCGGTGAAGTCCATGTGATCGACGCCTGCGCAGTCGGGCACCGGAAGTGCGTGGATCTTCTCCCAGGTCCGCGGGTCGTAGAAGTCCAGCGACTTGTCCGCCTCCGCGACCACCAGGGCGTACCGACCGTCGGGCGTGTAATACATGTTGTACGGGTCGCGGACGGGAAAAGGCTCCCCCGGCTTGCCCGTGCGCGGATCGATCGGCAACAGGCTGCCCGCACCCAGTGGCAAGTCGTTGGTGACGTAGAGCGTTTGCATGTCGTAGGACGGGACGACGTGCTGCGGCTCCTGGCCACCCGCGGCGAAGGTGTCGATCACCTGGAAGGTGTCCGGATCGATCACCGAGACCGTGTTCGACTGGCTGTTGGGCACGTAGACCAGCGGGCGATGGTCGGCCACGCTGGGACTCAGTTCGCGGTTGGCCGCGTACACGTCGGTGGGCGAGAGCGGCGGCGGCATCCCGGGCAGCAGATCGGTCATGTGCGGCGGGAGCCCGCTGCTTGTCGGTGCGGCCACGGTGGTCGTCGCCGCCTGTCCCGCCTCGGCGCCCACCGTGCCCGCGTCGCTGGCGGCGCAGCCTGTCACGGCGGACAGCACGGTGAGGGAAGCCACGAGGTGGGATGCGCAGTACCGGTACATGCGCTGTCGGTTCAAGCGCCGCACCTGCTCGGAGAGTGGTGAAGACGAGTGGACATGCTTGCGAAGCCTAGGAGGTGGATCCGGGATTCCGGCGCACCCCGCGCCGAGGACACCGGAATGCCCGGATCATCCCCTTCGCGTGCTATTCGAGGGTGGTCAGCACCCGATCCAGGGCGTCGACGGCCTCATCCAGCTCGGCGATCGTGACGGTCAGCGGAGGACGGAAGCGGATACCCCGCTCGCCGGTGCCGAGAATCAGCACACGCTCACGTTCGTGCAGCGCCGTGAGCACCTCGTCGCGCAGCCGAGCCGATGACAGCGTGATCGCGCACATCAGTCCGCGCCCGCGCGCCTCACTGGCGTCGGCGTGCCGTGCGGCCACCCCCGCCAGCCGGTCGAGCAGGTGCGCGCCCAGCGGCCGGGACCGTTCGATGAGCTCGTCGCGCTCGATCACCTCCAGGATGCGCCGGGTGCGCACCATGTCGACGAGGTTGCCACCCCAGGTGGAGTTGAGCCGGGAGCTGACCGTGAACACATTGTCGGGCACCTCGTCCACGCGCCCGCCCGCCATGACGCCGCACACTTGGGTCCGCTTGCCGAAGGCGACGACGTCCGGTGCCAGCCCGAGTTGCTGGTAGGCCCAGGTGGTTCCGGTCATGCCGACGCCGGTCTGCACCTCGTCGAGGACGAACAGCGCGTCGTTGTCGTGACACAGCCGCTGCACGGCTTGCAGGAACTGCGGCCGCAGATGCCGGTCGCCGCCTTCGCCCTGGATCGGCTCGGCGATGAAACATGCGATGTCGTCCGGGTTTTCCGCGAATGCCCGGCGCGCTTGGGCCAGCGCGCACGCCTCCGCCTCCTCGATGTCGAGGGCGTCGGTCAGGTAGGGCGCCTTGATGCGGGGCCAGTCGAACTTCGGGAACCGCGCCGTCTTCACCGGATCCGTGTTGGTGAGCGACATGGTGTAGCCGGTACGGCCGTGGAACGCGCCGGTCAGGTGCAGCACCTTGGTGCCGAGTTCCGGTGCGCGGCCGTGGGATTGGTTGTGCCTGCTCTTCCAGTCGAACGCGATCTTGAGGGCGTTCTCCACCGCGAGACCGCCCCCGTCGATGAAGAACAGGTGCGGCAGCCGCGGATCGCCGAGCACCCGCACGAAGGTCTCGACGAAGCGGGCCATCGCCACGGTGTAGATATCGGAGTTGCTCGGCTTGTTCAGTGCCGCGGTGAGGAGTTCGGCACGGAACTGTTCGTCCTCTGCGAGGGCGGGATGGTTCATGCCCAGCGCGTTGGAGGCGAAGAAACCGAACATGTCGAGGTAGGCGGTGCCGTCGCGTTCGTCGACGAGACGGCAGCCGCGGGACTGCTGGAGGTCGAGGACAAGGTCGAAGCCGTCGGCGAGGATGCTTGCCGACAAGATCTCGCGGACCCGGGCGGCGGGGGTGACCGCCGGGCGGGTGCGTTCCAGTTCGATGGTCACGCCCTGAGGGTACGAAAAAATTTGCGTAACCTCTACACCAAAACGGATTAATTCCTAGCTATCGCTACCTGTCATAGAATGTCTGAAGGATGATGGTGCTCCGGGTGCGCACGTTGGCGGTCGCTCTGATCTCCTGGAGCAACTGCTCGAGGTGCCGTGGGGAGGCCACGCGAACCAGCAGGATGTAGCTCTCGTCGCCGGCCACCGAGTGGCAGGCCTCGATGCCGGGGATGTGCTGGAGCACCGCGGGCGCGTCATCGGGTTGCGACGGGTCGAGAGGAGTGATCGCGACGAATGCCGACAGCAACTGGCCGAGCGCTTCGGGATCGACGTGTGCGGTATACCCGCGGATCACGCCGCGCGCCTCTAATCGACGGACCCGCGATTGCACGGCGGACACCGACAGACTCGCCTTTTCGGCCAGATTCGACAGGGTGGCCCGTCCATCGGCCATCAGTTCACGAATCAGCAGGCGATCGATGTCATCGAGTACGGGTCTTGCCGGTGTATCCGCCATCAGCGAAGGCTAACCCAGGCGGCCCACCTCGTGTCCGGAACCTGACCTCCATCCTCCCGCTATGTGGGACGACACCCCCGCTCTGCGGGCCACCGATGCCGCGATGCGGCCGAAAGGTACGGCGGAACAACAGATGACTGAAGTACTCGGCGCCAAGACCACTACGCAGGAACTCACCGATCGCGCGACCGCGGTGCTGCGCGAACTCGGCGCGCGACCCCCGGAGCCCGGCGCGCTGCCCGCGCGCACTCCGATCACCGGAGGACAGCTTCTGAGCCTGCGGCCCAGCTCGCTCGACGAGGTCGATGCCGCGATCGGCCGCGCCGCCACCGCCTTCCAGGCGTGGCGGAGCGTTCCGGCGCCGGTCCGGGCCGCGGTCGTGCGCCGGCTGGCGCAGCTGCTCACCGCGCACAAGGGCAACCTGGCCGAGCTGGTGACCCTGGAGGCGGGCAAGATCCCCGCCGAGGCCGCGGGCGAAGTGCAGGAGATGATCGACATCTGCGAGTTCGCCATCGGCCTTTCCCGGCAGCTGTACGGACAGACCATGCCCTCCGAACGGCCGGGGCACCGGTTGATGGAGACGTGGCATCCACTCGGTGTGGTCGGGGTGATCTCGGCGTTCAACTTTCCGGTCGCGGTGTGGGCGTGGAACACGGCGATCGCGCTGATCTGCGGGGACACCGTCGTCTGGAAGCCCTCGGAGACGACGCCGCTGACCGCGGTGGCCTGCCATGCGTTGCTGCGGCGCGCGGCGAGCGAGGCCGGGGCGGATCCCGAAGTACATCAATTGATCCAGGGCGGCAGCGACGTCGGGTCCCGCCTCGTCGAGGATGAACGAGTGGCGCTGGTGAGCGCGACCGGCTCGGTGCGGATGGGGCGGCTCGTCGCGCCGCGGGTGGCCGAGCGGCTCGGACGCTGCCTGCTGGAGTTGGGCGGCAACAACGGCGCGATCGTCACCCCCTCCGCCGATCTCGAGCTCGCGGCGCGGGCCATCGTGTTCGCGGCGGCGGGCACCGCCGGGCAGCGCTGCACCACACTGCGGCGGCTGATCGCGCACCGTGACGTGATCGACCCGCTGGTGGACCGGCTGGAGCGGGCTTATCGGCAGCTGCCCGTCGGCAACCCGCTCGACGACGGGGTGCTGGTCGGTCCGCTGATCGACGGAAAGGCCTATACCGGAATGCGTGCCGCGCTGGACCAGGCGGTGACCGACGGCGGCGAATTGGTCTGCGGCGGTGAGCGAGTCGAGGGGTTCGGCGACGACGCCTACTATGTGCGGCCAGCCATCGTGCGCATGCCCGCCCAGACCGCCGTGGTGCGCGAGGAGACCTTCGCGCCGATCCTGTACGTGCTCACCTACGACGACTTCGACCGCGCGATCACCCTGCACAACGAAGTGCCGCAGGGCCTTTCGTCCGCCATCTTCACCACCGACCAGCGCGAGGCAGAACGCTTCCTGGCCGCCGACGGATCCGACTGCGGGATCGCCAACGTCAACATCGGCACCTCCGGCGCCGAGATCGGCGGCGCCTTCGGCGGCGAGAAGCAGACCGGCGGCGGACGCGAATCGGGCTCGGACTCCTGGAAGGCCTACATGCGCCGGGCCACCAACACGATCAACTACTCCACCGAACTCCCCCTCGCCCAGGGCATCGAGTTCGGCTGAACACCCCCGCCCACCAGCGGATTCGGTAGTACGCGCATACCTGTGTAGTGTTATACCTACCGACGCGGGGTGGAGCAGCTCGGTAGCTCGCTGGGCTCATAACCCAGAGGCCGCAGGTTCAAATCCTGTCCCCGCTACTACGGAGAACGGCCCGCAACCATCAGGTTGCGGGCCGTTCTCACGTTCGTTCGGCATCACATTTGGCATCATCAGCCGAACTCAGTGAACCGAACTCGTACTGTCAGACGCGTCGGCGTAGAAGTAGTTGAACAGGAAGCAATGGTCTTGGCTGTGGTCCACGTCGCCGAGCAGTCCGGCGTTGTCGGCGACGATCTGGTGGGTACGGCGGGCGGCCGCGCTCGGCGAGTTCCTTGTAGGCGGTGCTTTCGCGGAGCTCCATGGGCGGCCTCCACGGACGCGGTGCGGATCAGCACGACGACGTCGAAGCGCGCGGGCCGGAGGCCCTTGGCGGCCAGCACCTCGTCGCCCTCGCCGGGCGGCCGCAGGACCGCGCGGAACACGTTCGCCTCGAACGCATCCATACCCGCGGCGAGCCCCTCGAGTCGGGCGGCCAGCTGGACCGGAGCAGATGCGAAGGGGCCACGCCAGGAACCGACCTCGCCGGCGAGCATGACAAAGCCGTCGTCGGTCGGGGGCAGTACGCGGGCCTTGATCGCCAAGTGGTCATTGATCAGACTTCATGGCACCGACGCTAGCCAGAGACGTTCGGGATCGCTTCCGTCATCTGACTGGCGGTGAGGTGTTGTTCGGCGGTCACGACACCAGCCTGGCCAGCTCCGCACGCGAGGTGACGCCCAGCTTCGGGAACGCCTTGTACAGGTGATAGGCGACCGTGCGCGGGCTGAGGAACAGCTGCGCGCCGATTTGGCGGTTGGATGCGCCGGTGACGGCCAGCCGCACTACCTGGAGTTCCTGTGGCGTCAGCACGCTCAGCGGATCGCTCACACGGGAATGGCCGGATAGGGAAAGCCCGGTCGCGCGCAGTTCGGCGGCGGCGCGGTCCGACCAGACAGCAGCGCCGAGCCGATCGAAGGTCTCCATGGCGGCTTGCAGTTGCGGGCGAGCCTCGACGCGACGCCTGTTGCGGCGCAACCATTCTCCGTACACCAGGCGGGTACGTGCCTCGTCGAAGGGTTGCCGGTGTTCGGCGTGCAATGCCAGGGACCGCTCGAAAAACCCTCCGGCCGCGCTGTCCGGGGCCAGCAGCGCACGGGCCCGATACAGAATGGCGAGCGCCGCCGCCTGGCCGGTGCTCTCGACCCAGTCCGCGAGAGGCTTCAGCCGATCGTGGCCCCGTCGCGAATCACCCGACCGGACAGCGGCTTCGATGTAGTCCGGCCACGAATACCACCACAGGAAGGCGTGGCGGGTGGGACCGGCCATCGCCTGGTCCACCCGATCGAGCACCGCTTCGTAGCGGCCCTGCCCGAGTTCGAGCATCACCCGCGCGTACTCGGCCCAGCAGGCCGCCGGCATCCAAGCCCGGTGGTCGGCGTCCCGAATGGCCTGCTCCGCCAAGGTAATACACTCGGCCTCCGCCCCGGCGACCGCGGATAGCCAGGCGTGCACGCCCGCCAGGTAACCCCGCCACATCGGCTGGCCGACGTCGGATGCCAAGGTCATGCCAGTGGTTGCTGTGGCTCGCGCGGATTGGTGCCGGCCGTTGAACAGCTGGGCGATGGCGAGCAGCGTCATGGCCTGAGGCATGCGTCCCAGTCGTCCCTCGGTCCGGCATTCCTCGACGAGTCCGGTCGCGCGCTCGAGCATGCCGACCGCGCCGGCGCGGGCCAGATCTTGAAACGCGATGAGGTAGCGCAACTCCGGCGGCAGGTGATCGGCCGGAATCACGAAATCGGCCGCGGTCGCGGGTTCGCCCTCGACAAGCAGGCGCAACGCGCGGTTGGCTGCGCGCACTATAGCGGGCAGCCCCGCACCGTCCGGGCACATCTCCTCGGAGCGGCGAGCCAGCGCGAGCTGATGCGGGTGGGTGGCGCTGGCCCAGACGTAGTAGCCCGCCACCGCGATCAGCGACAGCCTGACCAGCATGTCGTCCGCTGCCTCGGCCCCCTCGTGGATGAGCCGCACGGCCGCCAAGGGCCGATCCGACCGGAGTTCCAGTTTCGCGCGTACGTAGGCGAGCTGTGCCAGGACATCGCCCGTCGGTCTCGCCGCCTCGGCCTGGCGTCGTGCCCGGTCCACCAATTCACCCGCGCGTTGCCACAGGCCCGCTTCGGTCGCGGCCTCGGCCGCGGCCGTCCACCGGCGGACAGCCTCAGCGGGATCGGTGGACAGCTCGGCCGCGCGAGCGTACGTTGCCGACACCGCCGCCTGCCCACCGCGTTGACGCGCACGCAGCGCCACGCTTTCGAGCTGCTCGGCCAATTCCTCGTCGGGCTGCAGGGCGACGGCAGCAAGATGCCAGGCGCGTCGGTCGGCGTCGACCGACGCGGCCAGCGCCCGGTGCGCGGCCATCCGGGCGGCGATGTCGCAGGCCAGCAGCACCGCGGTACGCACAAGCGGATGCCGGAAGGTGACACCGTCCGGGCCCACCCCGACCAGGCCCGCCCGCTCGGCCACCGCGAAGTCATCCAGCGAAGCCTGGAGCGGGCCGATCGCGTGCGCGAGCAGGTCCAACTCGTCGATGTGCTCCAACGCCGCCACCAGCAAGCAGGAACGCGTGGCCTCCGGAAGCGCTGCGATCCGCGCGCGGAACCCCATCAGTACCCTATCCGTGACAGGCTGTGCGGCACCTGGAGAAAAGGGCGGCAGGACCAGTGCGCCCCTGCGTTGCTCGGGAGTGAGCATGCGGGGCAGCTCGATCAGGGCGAGCGGATTGCCCATCGCCTCGGCGACGATCTGGTCGCGGACGGCGGTCGGCAGATCCGGGGCCTGTTCGCAGAGGAGCGTGCGGGCAGCCTCGTCGTTCAGGCAACCCAGTCGCAACTCGGGCAAATCCCGTGCGGGGCAATCGCCCCCGGAGCACCAACCGTTCCTCGAGGCGAACAGTATGGTGACGGGCTCGGCATGCAGGCGACGTGCGGCGAACTGCAGGGCGTCGGAAGATTCACCGTCCAGCCATTGCGTGTCGTCGACCAGGCACACCACCGGGCTCGCCGTCGACAGCTCCACCAGCAGGCCGAGCGTCGCCAGCCCGACCAGGAACCGGTCGCCGTGCACGACGTCACCCAGACCGAGTGCGGCGCGCAACGCATTCGCCTGCTGCCGCGGCAACGCCTCCACCTCATCGAGCACCGGGCGCAGCAGCCGATGCAGGGCCGCGAACGGAAGATCGGCCTCGGACTCGACACCGACCACCCGCAGCAGCCGTGCCCGCGCCGTCGCGGCCGCGTACTCCAGAAGAGCCGACTTGCCGACGCCCGCCTCACCGCGTACCACCAGCGCGCCGGACCGTCCCTCGAGCAGCTCGTCTATGACTGACTGCTCCACTTGCCGCCCGAACAGCATCGAACCCATCCAGCAACGCCTATCCCTCGTGCCGTACGAAACACGGCGCGGTTCAGATTAGCGTGACGTCGTCCAGGGCCTGGACCGGGGACTACGCGGTCCAGCGCGCCCAGACGTCGATCGCCATGAGCGACTCCCTTCTCCACAGATTCACTGGGATTCCCGCGGATCAGCGTAGGAATGCGGTGAGTAGCGGGGTGGTTTGCGCTGGGCAGTCTTCGTGGACGGTGTGCCCGCAGCCCGGGAGAGTGGTGGCCGTAGCGTTCGGGATCCGCGCGGCCAGTTCACCGGCTTGGGAGGCGGGGAGCCAGGTGTCCTCCGCGCCCCACACCACGAGTGTGGGTGTAGCGACCCCCGCGAGTCCGGCGTCGGTGAGCCGATAGTCCAGGTTCCGCCACAGCGACAGGAAGCCGGCCCGATTCGCTGGTCGCGAGAACGGTGCGTATAGCTCATCGATCACCTCCTCGGTGACCAGGTGGCGGTTGTGGAAGGTGCCGCGGATGCTGTCGGCGTAGAAGGACCGGGTGGTGAGGTTGGTGGCCAGTTCGCCCAGCAGGGGTGTGGTGAACAGCGGGGTGACAGGGGCCTTTTCGGCGTCGAGGCCGGGTGCGTCGAGCAGGACGAGTCGCTCGACGCGGTCGGGATGCCGTTCGGCGAAGTACAGGCTCCAGGCACCGCCCCACGAGTGTCCGACGATAGCCGCTCGGGGTAGACCGACGGCGTCGAGGAAGGTCGCGATGGCCTCCGACATCGCTGGCAGGTCATATGCGAAGTCGCCGCGGTGCAGTTCGGTGAACCCCTGGCTGGGCAGATCGACGGCATAGACAGTGTGTTCGGTTGCCAGCGCCGGGACGACATCTCGCCAGGAGTACCCCCACAGCCCGCCCCCCGCGATGAGCACGACCGGCGAGCCCGTCCCGGTACGGGTGTAGTGGAATCGAGCGAGGTCGGTCTCGGCGTACCTGGACTCGACGCGAGACAAATACTGCGACTGATAGGGCGAGCTCGGGGGCTCCCAGGCATATGCCACAGGAAAGGCGATGGCGGCGAGTGCGATCAGCGGGACAGCTACTCGACAGACGGGTGAGTATCCCCCGGCGTGACGGGATGTGGGGTAGTTCACGCCGGTCGAGCCCGAGCCGCCGAAGGCGACCCGCACGATGTCACTGCGTCGCCCATCACACCGATGCGGATGTGCGGCGGTAGAAGTCGATCTGGTCGGCGACCACACGGTCGCGGAACTCGGGGTTGGTGTAGAAGGTGAAGTGGGTGCCGGGATAGACGCGGAGTTCGCCGTTGGAGGCGCGGTCGGCCAGCTCGCGGCTGTTTTCCAGCGGTGTCTCCCGGTCCTCGGCGGCGACACAGACCAATAAGGGGCAGGACAGGCGGGCGGCGGACTCGGCGGGGCGGTAGCGCATCATCCGCAGCAGGCCCCTGGGGGCTACGGTGTTGCGCCACAACGTATTCTGGCCACCGGTGAGAGCCTGGATGTGCTGTTCGGCCTCTGGGCTCGCGGTCACGGCGAGCTCCCCGAGGTGGCCGACCATGGGGATGTAGTACGGTCGCAGGCCCAGCCTGCCTCGTAGGGCGTCCCAGAGGATCGCGCCCAGCAGCTTCAGCGTGTCACCGGTCGACCGTCCGTCGACCTTCTTCGGGAATCCGTTGAACGGGATCTGCGCCACCACGGCCGCGATCCGGGGATCGCTTGCGGCCACGGTGATTACGTGTGCGCCGCCCAGAGAGTTGCCCCACAGCAGCACCCTGCCGGGGTCGATGCGTTCATGTTCTCGGGCGAACACCACGGCGGCGGCGATATCGACCAGCTGGGCGTCGATATCGGGGAGCTGGCGCGGTTCGCCCTCGCTCTCGCCGAAGCCTCGGTAGTCGAAGACCAGCGCCGCGAAGCCCGCGGCGGCGAAGCGCTCGGCGTAGTCGAAGAGGCGGTCCATCGTTCCGCTATAGCCGTGGCACAGCACCACGCACGGCACCGGACCTGAATCGGCGGGCAGGTAGAGGTAACCGGCGCACCGCACGCCGGCGGCGGTAAAAGACACCGTGGTTCGCATAAAGACCTTCCCTACCGACGAGGACTGACTGTCGGAAAACACTGATGAGCCTCGTTCAGGAAAGGAGTTCCCGTGCGGCGGCCCAGGCCCGGGCGAGCCCGAACTCGGCCACGCCGCGGAGCAGGTCACGGAAGGTCTCCTCGGTGGCCCCGGCTGCCCTGGCCAGCTCGGCGTGCAGGCGCATCGATTCGCCCAGCGTCTGGTAGAAGACATCCACGGTCAGGCACGCGATCGCCCGTTCCCGGACGCTGAGGTGCGGGCGGGCCCAGCGCTGAGCCAATTGGTCCTCGGTGAAGGCGGCCAGACCGGGATCCACATCCTCCAGTACGCGCACGGACCCGGCCAGCGCACCGGTCAGCGGCACCGGCTCGACCGGCTCGACGTCCTGCGCTTCGGGCAGGCCGAGTTCGGCCAGGCGCTGAAAGGCGGAGACGAGGATGGGGTAGCCCACATACGGGGCCAGGTGACGGTAGAGCTCTCTGATGGCCTCGGGTTCGACATCGTTGGCCATGGCCATCCGCACGTGCATGGTCAGGGGCAGGTCCAGGTGCGGGTGGCACAGGTCGGAAGTCAAACAGACGAAGGCCTTCTCGCGCATCGTCAGATGCGTCAGGCCCCAGAGGTTTTGCCCCGCGCCGACGGCGAGCTGGGCGAAGACGGGGTCGAGGGCGGTCAGCGCGTCGGCTCCGGCGAGCTGTGTCATGATGTGCTCCGTTCAGGACAGGCCCAGCGCGCGTCGGCGCAGGGCATCGAGGGTGTACTGGGGGACGATGCGGCCGAGCGTGCTCATCAACCGCGACTTCTTGCCGACCGGATAGCGGGAGCGCGGCTTACACGCGGTCAGCGATGTTCGGATCGTTTTGCCATAGTGGGACGCTACGAAGACTGCGGTGGCGGTCGCGTCCGTCAGATGACTGGTACGTGTCCGGGCCCGTATCGGTCAGGTGACGCATGCCCGTCGTGACGGGGATGCCTGCCTGCGAATCATCTGGTTCCGGCTGGAACCGGTTGATGGTGGCTGGCTTCGAACTCATCCAGGATTCCGGATCGGGCGGCACCGAGGTCGGAACGATTCGCCGAGCGTCGACGGTCCCGCGGAGTGGTTCTGACGAGACTCGCCAGTCGGGTACGGAACCGCCGCACACCGTCGGAGACGGCGACAGTCCACACCGCGATTCCCGTGCCTACGAATGTCGCTTCCGGCGACGCAATCGCTTCCGCGGCGATTGCTGGCATATCTGTCATCCGGCTCACATCCGGATCTTCGTAGGAATGATTTCCGTTGCCGATGCTCCGCCGGGCAGTGCCGCAAAGCGGGGGTTAAGAGATGGTTACAGCGCGGTCCTGGATTGGCGGCACCGAGGCGGCCGTGCCACGATACTTTCGAGTCACACCCGGACAATTCATCCCGAAGCGTTTACCCAACGGCAACGCCTGGTTCCCATCGCCGCACCGGCTTGTCTCCTTCGGCGTGTTCGTATGAGGATTCGATCGCCAATGTCGGCCATCTCCGCACACCAGGGCAAGAATCTGTGAGGAATTTTTCGCGTGAGTGATTTCTGGAGTGTAAGCACGTCTTTGGCGTGTCTCAGCATCGGCATTTCATTGTATGGTGTCATCGCCTATCTGGGCGGAATATTGGATGGTGACACGCGGCCGCGCATCGCATCGTGGGCGGCGTGGTGCACAGCCAATACCGTATTCGCGGTCGTGGCGTATCTCGAGGGAGCGCATCTCGCCGCGGGTATAAATGCCGCGGCGGCAGCCATGAATGCCGCGGTCATCGCCGCCGGCATAACACGAGGGTCCGGTCTGCGACCGGAAGACAATATCGACTGGGCCTGCCTGATCGCATCGATCGCCTGCGTCATGGTGACCGTCGGCGTATCAGAAAAGGCTTTCGGTGCATTGTTCGCCATTTGCGCGAACCTCATCGCCACCGTGCCGACGCTCCGGCACGCATGGTCCAAACCCCATGAAGAAACCTGGCAAACGTTCGCTGCGAATGCCTGCGCCAACAGCCTCGGCTTGATGGGGGTGCTCATGGTCAGCGGGTTCGAATTCACTTCGATCGCCGGCCCGCTGATTTCCACGGCAGGCAATATCGGCTTGGTCACCCTCACCATCGGCCGTGGTCGATTCGCCGATGACGCCGTCGAGCCGGTGAGAATTGGTTGACCGCTGATGCGATCACTCATCTCGAATATCGGCGACTGCTTCGCCGATCCCGGCGAACTCACCCTGGGTCAGACCCAACGCGCCCTCGACATCCACGTCATCTGTTCCCCCCGCTGCCTCGTCTTGCAGCGGGCCAAGCGTGTGCTCGGTGTAGACGGCCGAGACGGACCACAGATCGGTGCGCCACAAGGCGCTCGGTGACCGCTGGCCGGGCAGGTTACCCACGCTGACAACGCCCTGAGCCGGAGGTTCCAATAACTCTCCGGCCCAGGGCGTTTCATGCCGAAAGGGCCTGGCAGGCGCGCAAACGCGCCCAGCGTTCGACCGACCTGGCCATCACGTCATCGAACGCGACATCAGACGCCGATGCGTCGACCACGCCAGCTACCCGGACCGGCGAGACAAGACGGACGCCATTCCGCTCCGAATACCAACTGTTCGTTCCAGCGACAGTTCCACCGACGCCTGTCGGGCATGACTTGCCACGTACGCGAAGGAGATAGCTGTGCAGCGCAGAGCGATGCTCAAGGGATGTGCCGCGGCGGCCGCCGTGCCGATTGTCGGTACCGCTTGTTCGCGCAATGCCGACGGGAACCCGGTGGACGCCTTGGTCTTCGACCCGGACAGATTCACGGTGGAGACCAAGACCGTGGCCACCTTCGAACGCGACAAGAAGGTGACCTATCGCTTCTACCGGGGGATCGTGTACGTCGCGGAACCGGTGGACGAGGCGTATCAGAGTCTGAATATCAGTGTTCCCGTCGAAGTCGACGGAACGCCGGTCGACGCGAGCAAGGCGCCCATACTCTTCAGCAACTCGGTCGGGGAATACCTCTCGTCGTCGGTGACGAGCGGCAAGCCGAATGCCTTCGACGGCGGCGATCGGACCAGGAACCCGGACCTCGCCTTGGTCGCGGGTTATGTCGTGGTGGAGTCCGGTGCTCGCGGGCGCGAGCTGGTCGCCGACGACGGCACGTACTACGGCGTGGCGCCCGCCGCCATCGTCGACCTGAAGGCCGCCGTCCGGTACCTGCGGCACAACTCTGGTCGCGTGCCGGGAAACACCGACCGGATCGTCACCACTGGAGTCAGCGCGGGCGGCGCGCTCTCCGCCCTGCTTGGCGCGTCCGGCGACAGCCGGATGTACGACCGGTACCTCGATGAGCTGGGTGCGGCGGACGCCAGTGATGCCGTCTTCGCGAGCGCCTGCTACTGCCCCATCGCCGATCTCGAGCACGCGGACATGGCGTACGAATGGAATTGGGGCGCCAACCCGCTGAGCTCCGGCGAACTCGATCCGACCGTCTCACGGGAATTGAGCGGGGCGTTCGTCGACTACCAGGCGTCACTCGGCCTGCAAGGGAAGAACGGATTCGGACCGATCACGGCCGACAACTACGGCCGATACCTCGTGCGGACCTACCTCGAACCGGCCGCCACCGCGTATCTCACGGATTTGAACGGCTCCGAACGATCGAGCTACCTGGCCGACAACACCTGGATCACGTGGGCAGGCGATCGAGCGGAGTTCCCGTGGCAGGACTTTCTCGTTCACGTGGGGCAGCGAAAGAAGAACGCGCCCGCGTTCGACGCGTTCGACCTGTCGTCCGGAGAGAACAACTTGTTCGGTGCGGGACAGACCAAGGCCAGGCATTTCACCCGGTACAGCTTGCGGCGCGCGACCGGCGACGCAGGCGCACAACTCGACCCCGGCCTGCCCGAGAAGATCACCATGATGAATCCGATGCACTTCATCGAGCAGAAGAATCCCGCGCGGGCGAAGCACTGGTGGATTCGGGTCGGCACCAAGGACACCGACACCTCGTTGACGATCGTGGGCAACCTCGCCGCCGGACTGGAGAATCTGGGCGATGCCGTCGAGGCCGCGATGTACTGGGACGCGGGACACGGCAGCAATGAAGACGCCGAGGACTTCATCGAGTGGATCGGCAAGGTGACCCGCTAGCTAGCCGGTCCGGGCATCACTCCGTGAGTGACGCGGAGAGCAGTGCCGCGGTGCCGGTGAGGAGTTCGTCGGTCTGGCGCGACGCGCTGGTTGCCAGTTCCGTGAGCGCGAAGCTTTGTGCTGTGCCGAGTAGCAGTACGGCCGCGGCCGCGGGATCGAGATCGCCACGCAGTCGCCCGATCTCCTGTTCGGCACGCAGATAGTCGGCTACACGTTCCACCGCTACGTGTGGGCCGGTCCCGTGCTGATCGGAGACACGCTGATACTCGGCTCGCAAGACAGGGTCGCTGAGTAGGGCGGCCATCAGCGGCAATGCGTTGCGCTGGAACTCGACCAGCATGGACAGCAAGGCACGCAGATTTTCGCCCAGGTCACCGCTGCCGACCGGTGCGACCTTCTCCTCTATCGCGATTCTGGGCAGTTCCTCGCACAATGCGGTAGCCAGCAGACCGGACTTGCTGCCGAACTGCTTGAAAATGTTGCCTTCCGAGCATCCCGCCTCGCGAGCTATTTGGGCGGTCGTGGTCAGACCACCGTTCTCACGGATGAGCTTGATGGCGGCGGCGATCAGTCGATCACGCGCGGTGGGCGGCATTTCATCCCCTTGCCTGTGAGTGCGTACGCACCTACCATCCTAAGGTGAGTGCGCACGCACTCACCACAATGCCGCCTGAGGAGAATTCATGAACACGCCCCACTCCGATGCCGGAGCACGCCGAGCACAGGCGATTACCGAACCTGCGCAATCCCCCCGGACCGCCCCGCGGATGCTCGGATTCTCGGCGCTGGCGGGCGCGGTTTTCGCCGCTGCTTGGTCCGGCTACGCCGCGGTTCGGGCGGAGGACGGCCGCAACCCCGTCACCGACTGGCTCGACCCGATGCTGGCGGCCGCCACCATCACCCTCTTCGTGGTGCTACAGGCCCTGCTCATTCTGCTCTGGTCCCAGCTGCCCGCCAGCCGGTTCAGTGCCGCGATTGCCGCCAGTTCGGTTGCGGGACAATGGATGTACGTCGGCGGCGAAGTACTGTCCAACACGATCACCATCGGGCAGCCGCCCGAGGACATCGGTTCACTGTTCGAAATCACCGGCGGTTTCGTCGCTCTCGCCGCGGGGCTGGCTCTCACCGTCGCCTGGGTCGGTCGATCACCACGCGATCGAAGCACCCTTGCCGTCGGGGCAATTGCCGTCGCCGCCGCTCTCGGTACGGTCTGGTGGTTCACCCACGCCATCGATCAAGGGCGGCCTGGAGCACCCGATTGTGTGCCGGGGAATCCCGTGTACAACATCACGCACGGTCACAGCTGCTGACAACCCCGACGCCACCTCCACCGGCAGCGTTGCTGCCGGTGGAGGTGATCATCAATCCGACACCCAGCTGTTGCCTTGCTTTCGATCCGAACGATCAAGGGGTCGTGCCCAAGAGGTGGCGGAGGCCGCGTGGTGGATCACGGCCGCGAGGCGGTCGTTTTCGGGCGCGTTGAACGCGAATGCGGCACGGCGGCGGGTATAGCCGTAGGTGAGGCCGCTGTGCGGGTCGGCGAATCCGTCCGAGCCCGCGGACCCGGTGTGGCCGAAGGCCTGAGCGCCGAGGAACGGATGCATCAAGCCCTTCGCCTCGAAACCGACGGCGTAGGGGGCCCGCTCGCCGCGGACCAGATCCACTCCGCCGGAGTGGATGGTGGCGATCTCGGCGATGGTGTCCAGCCGGAGCAACGGTGGGTGCCCATCGAGCCCGGAGATCGCCGCGGCGTACATGGCGGCCAGCCCTCGGGCGCTGCCCACCCCACCGCCGGAGCCAGGGCCCAGACGTCGCAGCCGGGCATCGTTCGGCAGCGTCATGACGTCGGCCGGGGAGAATCCGCGGGCATTCAGGTTGTACGCGATACCCGGGATACTGTGCGGGTTGGGAGAATTCGCCGCGAATGCCGCCTCCATCTCCGGTGTCGCCGCCCAGGGCAAGATCTCCCGGTAGCGGAAGTCCTGTTCCTCGGATAGCCCCAGATACACGTCGAGCCCGTAGGGCTCGCGGATACGCTCCTCGAACAGTTGCTGAATGGTGCGGCCGGTGATCCGGCGTACCACCTCACCGACGATGGCGAAGGTGACGAAGCCGCCGTAGCCTTGCACGGATCCCGGCCGGAAGTACGGCCGTTGTCTCACCAGGCGCTCCGCGATCACCCGCTCGTCGGCGAGTTCGGCCACGCTGAATCCGCCGTCCACACCGATCACGCCGGCGCGATGGGTCAACACATCCCGCACGGTGATGTGTTGCTTTCCAGCCGCGCCGAATTCGGACCAGTGCTGAGCTATGGGCGCGTCGAGATCGAGCACCCCCTCCTGCACGAGCAGCGCGACGGTCAATGCCGAGGCGCCCTTGGTAGACGAGTGCAGACCGGTCAGCGTATCGCCGGTGACATCCGGTCCGGCCCAGAGATCGACGACCAGCCGCCCGCGCAGGAACGCTGCCAGCTGCGCGCCCGACTCACCGTTCTCCTCTGCCACAACGGCGGCGAATTCTGTACGCACGGATTCGAAACCGTCGGCGACCGTGCCGTTTACTTCAATCCTGTTCATGGTTTGTGCTCCTGTTCTGATTCTCGGTTACCGGGCGGGCTGCCCGGCGCGGCTGGGACGCCGACCAGGCATCCCGCGAACAGGCCGTGCGTCGCTCCGCGCGCTGATCGCCCGCCGATTCGGATCGGTTCCACTGCACTGACGAACCGCGGACGACAGACGTAACCGCGGCCGAGCCGGGCGGCCCACAGTCACGGTCGCCCGCGCCGATTCGTCAACATGTCGGAGACCGGAAACGAGAGGCGTGACCACAGTTGAACGAATCCGACTACCTCGCCGACCAGTTCGAGAAGCACCGGACGCATCTGCATGCGGTGGCCTACCGGATGCTCGGTTCACTGACCGAAGCCGAAGACGCGGTACAAGAGGCATGGTTTCGGCTGGCGCGCTCGGACGCCGCCGAGATCGGCAACCTCGGTGGCTGGCTGACGACAGTGGTCGGCCGGGTGTGCCTGGATATGCTGCGCTCTCGTCGCGCACACCCGGTGGAATCACTGGAGATCCAGCAGTTGCCCGACCCGGTGGTCAGCCGCGACAACGACCCCGAACAACAGGCCCTGCTGGCCGATTCGGTCGGCATGGCCCTGCTGGTGGTGCTCGAATCGCTCAGCCCAGCCCAAAGGCTGGCGTTCGTGCTCCATGACATGTTCGCGATGCCCTACGACCAGATCGCCCCGATCGTGAACCGCACCCCGCAGACCGTGAAGAAACTCGCCAGCCAGGCTCGTCGCCGAGTGCACGGCAAGGCGCCGATCCCCGACCCAGACCTGCCGCGCCAGTACCGGATCGTCGATGCCTTCCTCGCTGCCGCCCGCGATGGCAGCATCGAGGCGCTGGTAGCGATACTCGACCCTGATGTGATCCTGCGTGCGGACGCCGGAGCGGCCACCACCGCCGGTGGAATGCGCGTCATCCGCGGCGGCGCGGCAGTCGCCGGACAGGCCGAAACCTTCCAGCGCATGGCCTCCACCTACACGACACACCCAGCCCTGGTCAACGGAGCCGCCGGACTGGTCAGCACTCTCGATGGCGTGCTGATGTCGGTGATGAGCTTCACCGTCGTCGCCGACCGGATCGCCGAAATCGACATTCTCGCCGACCCGGACCGGCTGGCCCGGCTCGACGTGGCCACCATCACCGCAAGCCAGTAGCCACAGCCCGGCTCCGCGTCTAGCTCACAGGCGGCTGGATGCCCAGCTCACGCAGGCGGTCGCAGTAGCGCTCCACGTTGGCGAGTTTGATGTCCTCGTAGCCGCGGACGACATCGGCCAGGGCCGCGGCCTCCACCGCGCGGTCGTAGTTCGCCGCGTCGAGAGTGTCGGCGAGGGTGGTCACCATCTCGAGGTAGTGGTCGCGCAAGGCGCGCTCGACGCGGCGCACGTGGGCGTAGCCGAACGGATCCAACTTGGTGCCGCGCAGCCGTTTTCCCTTGGCCAGCAGACGCAGTGCGAAGTGGCCGCGTGGGCGGATGCCGATCTTCTTCTCGCGGCCCATGGCACGCAGGATCGGCGGGTGCAGCCGGTAGGTCAGGTTCGCGCCGTCGGGCAGCTGCGCGGCGACGTCGTCGAGGAAGGCCGGATCGGTGAGCCTGCGCGCCACCTCGTACTCGTCCTTGTACGCGGTGAACTTGTACAGCCCGCGCGCCACCTGCTCGCTGAACTCGGTGCGGTCACCTACCCGGCTCTGCGCCTGCCAAACCCGTTCCATGGCGTCCACGTATGCGCGGGCGAGCCCGACGCTCTGAAATCCGATCAACTCTTTCGCACGCAACTCGACCAGCCGCCGGGTCTCCCCGCCCGCGGTCAGGCCGTCGAAAAGGTTTGCCGGAATCTGAATCTCGGTCTTCGGTCGGCGCTGCGGTGTGGTGGCCGCCGCGAACTCGTCCGGCCGCGCCACCGCGACGCGACCCCACCGGAATGCGGCGATATTCGCGGCGACCGCGACGCCGTTGATCTCGATCGCCTCCTCGATCGCCGCCGCGGGCAGCCGCAGGCCGCCGACCTGGTAGGCGGCGCCGATCAGGAGGAAGTTGGCGGCGGCGGTGTTGCCGAACAATGCTTCGGCCGCGGCCAGCGCGTCGAACGAGTGCACCGAGCGCGAAACCTGCTCCAAGCGGTTCAGCAGCAGCCGCTCGTCCGGATAGGACACCGACTTGTCGTAGACCATGTCGCCGGTCGGCGTCTTGCTGGTCGACGCCACGGCGACGGTGGCCGTCCGCGAGCCGTAGGCGAGGTTCTTGTTATCGGTGGCGGCGAGCAGGTCGAAGGCGACAACGCAGTCGGCGGAGGCGGGCGTCAGCCGGTTCGCCGGTTCCAGCTCGCCGAGCGCGAACCGCAGGTGGGAGACCACCGGGCCCGCCTTCTGACTCAAGCCGATCTGATCCAGGCTCGCGACCTCGTATCCGGCGCGCATCGCCGCGGTCGCCAGCACCTGGTTGACGGTCACGATGCCGGTTCCGCCGATACCCGCGAGGAAGACGTTCTGTGTCGATGTCGGCGCTTCGTAGGGCAGGTCGGGTACCCGCGGCGGCTCGAGGCGGCGAATGCTCGTGCGCTTCTTCGCCTTCGCCGGATCGGGCAGTTCGACGGTGACGAACGACGGGCAGTCGCCGTTCAGGCAGCTGTAGTCGGTGTTGCAGGAGGTCTGGTCGATCCTGGTCTTCCGGCCGAACTCGGTGTCCACCGGCTGGACCGAGAGGCAGTTGCTGCGCACCCCGCAGTCGCCGCAGCCCTCACAGACCGCCTCGTTGATGACCACCCTGGTGCGCCGCACCGGCAGCGTGCCGCGTTTGCGCTGCCGCCGGGCGTCGGCGGCGCAGTGCTGGTCGTAGATGAGCACCGTGACGCCGGGCACCTCGCGCAGAATGCGCTGCGCTTCGTCGAGCCGGTCCCGGTGCCAGAGCAGAGTGCCTGGGGCAAGATCGCGCTTGCGGTAGCGCTGAGGCTCGTCGGCGCAGACGATGATCCGCCGCACCCCCTCGGTGGTGAGCTTGTGGGTGAGCATGGGCACGGTGAGCGCGCCCTCGGCGTGCTGCGCGCCGGTCATCGCGACGACGTCGTTGTGCAGCAGCTTGAAGGTGATGTTCACGCCCGCGGCGACGCACGCCTGCACGGCGAGCTGGCCGGAGTGGAAAAAGGTGCCATCACCGATGTTCTGGAACAGATGCCCTACGTCGGTGAACGGGGCCTGGCCGATCCATTGCGCGCCTTCGCCACCCATCTGGGTCAGCCCGGTGACCTTGCTGTCGGCGCGACCCGACATGGTCACCATGGTGTGACAGCCGATGCCGCCGCCCGCCAGCGAGCCTTCGGGCACGGCGGTGGAGCGGTTGTGCGGGCAGCCGCTACAGAAGTACGCCGCGCGCTTGGCGGGCAGGACGGCCAGCGACAACGGCTGCGGCAGCGGGCGTTTCAATTCGAGGTGGCCATCGAGCGCGCGGCGCAGTGGCGCGGCGATACGCCCGGAAGTCAGTTCGCCGTCCTGGCCGAACAGGGGGCGGCCCGAAGCGTCACGCTTGCCGACGATTTCGGGAGCGCCGGACGTGCCGTAGAGGATGTCCCGGATCTGCGTTTCGATGAAGGCGGTCTTGTCCTCGACGACGATCAGCCGGGAGAGCCCCGCGGCGAACTCCCGGACACGTTCGGGGGCGATGGGGTACGGCATGCCGATACGCAGCAGTCGAATGCCCGCGGCGCGCAGCACGTCGTCGTCCGCGCCGAGGTCGATCAGCGCTTGCCGGACCGCATCGAAAGTCGGTCCGGCTGCGGCGATTCCAACGGTGGCGCAGGCGGGGTTCACCTCGATCACGTCCAACCCGTTGCGCGTGCTGTACGCCCGAACCAGTTCCCAGCGCGGGCCGTAGAGGTCCGCCTCCGCGAGCAAGCTGTCCGCGGGCGCGGCCATCGGACGCTGCCGGTAGCGGAATGGCCTTCCCTCCCAGTCGATCTCGGGCACCACGATGTCGATGTCGCCGACCGAACCGTCGACGGTCCAGGCGCCGTCGGCGACATCGGCGACGATCTTGAGCGCCACCAGGCATCCCGAGGCACGCGACAGGGCCACGCCGTGCAGGCCCATGGTGATGATTTCGCGGGCGTTGCGGGGGAACAGCACCGGGATGTTCATCGCCGCCAGGGAGCGCTCGCTCACCGCGGGCACGGTGGAGGACTTCGACGCCGGATCGTCGCCGACCAGCAGCAGGACGCCGCCACGCGCGTTCGCGCCGTACATGTTGGCGTGGCGCAACGCATCGGTCGCCCGGTCCAGCCCGGGCCCCTTGCCGTACCAGACACCGACAACGCCGTCGTGCGTGGCGGTGCCGGCGGGCAGGTCGGCCTGGCTGCCCCACACCGAGGTCGCGGCCAGTTCCTCGTTCAATCCGGGCACGAAGGTGATGTCGTGCTCGGCGAGGACATCCGGCATCCCGGCCAGCATCTTGTCGACGCCACCGAGCGGACTGCCCTGATACCCCGATACGAACGTGCCGACTCGACGACCGGCACGCAGATCGCGCACATGCTGCTCGACCAGCTGCCGAGCGATGGCCTGGACACCGGTGAGGACAACCGTCCCCGCGCCGACGCGGTAACGGTCGGCAAGGTCATAGGGAACTGCGATCAGATCGCGGTCAGCGAGCTCGGTCATACAGATCCACCCGTCCGCTCGGCACCGGTCGGGCGCCTCGCATCGTTGTGCACTTGGTGCCGATATCGTGTCCCTAAAGATCTGAACGCACAACCGTTACGTAACAAACTGAGCATCATGCACAATCTGGAGTGTCATCAATGGGCATCGCCTATGCACAGTGCGAGGTAAATGTGACGACGCGCACAAGGATCTACCGGCTGGGTGCGGATGCGGCCGCGCCACACCGCGTTGCTCCGCCACCGGGATACACACCTGTGTGAAGGTGGAGAGATGGGTATGCGCAGGAGGCGCACGGCGGTCGTGGCGGCCGCCGCGCTGTGGGCGTTGACCGCGTGCGGGCAGCAGGCGCCGCACGCGGATTCGGGCGTCACCTCCGCACGGGATCCGACGGCGGCTGGGACCAGGGCCGACGCGGGTTCCCGCAGCTACGCGGGCGGAACGATGGTCGTCATCCCGCCCGCGGCGGATCTGGAACCGAGTGCGGCGATGGCCTTCTCGGTGTACGACATCGACGACGGCACGGACAAGCTCGCCATCCACATCCCTGGACCGGTCGGCTGCCCGAGCATCGGGTTCACCGCGCGCGTCGAGGAATCGGCCGAGCGGGTGAGCGTACGGCTGATCCGGGGGCTGCATCGCGGCATGCCGCCGTGCCAGGGCGCCAGCCCGGAGCAGAAGCGCGAGTACGGCGTGGTGGTGGTCGACCTGGAACGCCCGCTGGGCAATCGGACGGTGCTCAGCCTGGCGTGAGCCGCGCCGGCCGGTCCTCGTACAGACCGGGCGACCGCTCAATAGTGATCTTGTGCAACCCCGAGCGGCCCTAGCTGTGAATTGTCCCTTTCGTCGTTTCTCATTCGGCGGCGCGCTCGGTTCGACGCTATTTTCGCAGCGGATGGTGCCGCCTCCGCGGCCACCGGCGGTCCCGGAGCAGAAGGAGGGTGCACCAGTTCGCCGCGATCGGCCCACAGTCGCTTGCGGTGATTCCTTCTGCTCTTTCCCGTGGTGAACAAGGTGGTTCGCCGCGGCTTTCCGTGTGGTGCCGGTGCGTCCGAAGCACCGGCGCCGCGGCATGACCGCTGCGCGCCGGTGGATCGGTGGCGGCTGACTTTCGAAGGAAAACCGTGTCCAGAATTCCGTTCCGGATCGCGATCTTGCTGCTGTTGAGCATCGTCTCGGTCGGCCTTTTCGGCCTCCCCGCGACGGCTCAGCCGCTGTATCCCACGCCCGATCCTGATCTGTTCTACAGCGCGCCGCCCGACCTGGCGGCGCTCGCACCTGGCGACGTCGTGCGGACCCGCAGGATCGACACCGGTCCCTACCTGGGGACCGAGGGCTGGCAGGTGGCGTTCCGGTCGACCAACTCGCAGGGCAAGCCGGTCATGGGCGTCACGACCGTCCTGCTGCCGGTCGGCGTCCAGAACCCGCCGCTGGTCTCCTATCAGGCGTTGATCAACTCCCTCGGTACCCAATGCAACCCGTCGCGCTCGCTGTTCAACGGCGAACTGCAGGACGCGGTCGGCGCGATGCTGCCCATCGGACGCGGTTGGGCGATCTCGCTGCCGGACTACCTCGGCCCCACCTCCGCCTACGGCGCGGCGCGGCTGGGCGGCATGATGACGCTCGACAGCGTCAGGGCCGTGCAAAAGGTTGCCGAGCTCGGTCTGTCCGAGTCGCCGGTCGCCATCGCGGGCTATTCCGGCGGCGGCATGGCCACCGCCTGGGCGGCCGCGCTGCAACCCAGCTACGCGCCGGATCTGCGCCTCACCGCGGCCGTGGCCGGCGGCATCCCCGCCGACCTCGAGGAGATGGCGCTCGCGCTCGGCTTCGACCCGCACCCCGGCTTCGGGCTCGCGTTCGCCGCGGCCATGGGACTGGAGCGCGAGTACGCGGACCGGCTGCCGGTCTCGGATCAGCTCAACCCACACGGCATGTGGTTCCGGGAATTCACGCACGACGCCTGCCGCCGGTTCCTGCTCTTCCACGGCGCCTTCCGCAGTGCCGACCAGATGGCGGCGACCAAGAGCCTCATGGACAGCCCGGAGGCACATGCTGTGCTGCGCGAGAACAGCCTTCGCTACTTCCAGGGCGTGCCGACCGTTCCGACTTTTCTCTGGCAGGGCCGATTCGACACGCTGACCTTCTACGGCCC
Source organism: Nocardia sp. Marseille-Q1738 (assembly GCF_965283145.1). Classification (NCBI taxonomy): domain Bacteria; kingdom Bacillati; phylum Actinomycetota; class Actinomycetes; order Mycobacteriales; family Nocardiaceae; genus Nocardia; species Nocardia sp. Marseille-Q1738. The sequence goes on from NZ_CBDIMS010000001.1 coordinate 132,374, forward strand.
GGTCGCCGAGGTCGCCGACAGGTACTGCAAAGCAGGTGCGCCGGTGGATTTCCGCACCTATGACATCTCCGAGCACATGACCGCGGCGGTCGCCGGATTCGCGGACGCGTGGAACTACGTGGAGGCCAGGTTCCGCGGCGAACCCGCGACGACGAACTGCTGACCACGCGCGAACGGCGGCCACGATCTCCCGGGCCGCCGTTCGTTCGGATCAGCTGATGGAGCGAACCTGCCGCTCGTACTCCGCGCGGGTCTTCTCGTCGGCGGGATGCAGCGCGCGGTCGCCGTCGAACAGCCTGCGGACCAGACGCACCGCGCGTTCCGGCGCGGCGGCCAGCGCGATGTCCACCGGACCGAGGTAATTCGGCACGGCCACTTCGGCTTTGCGGGTGTCGCAGGTGCGCACGATCGCGGCGGCGACGTCCTCCGGATCGACGGTCGGCATGCCGTGACCGAGCGCCAGCCCCGAGGAGAGGCGGGTGCGCACCGCCGACGGCAAGACACAACTGACGCTGACGCCGTATTCGGCGAACTCCAGACGCGTGGCCGCCGAGAGGCCGACGGCCGCGAACTTGCTCGCGTTGTAGACGGCGAGGCCGGGGATCGGGACCTTGCCCGCCAGCGAGGCGACGTTGACGATATGGCCGCGGCCGCGCTCGATCATGCCCGGCGCGACGGCCCGCATGCCGTGGATGAGGCCCCACACGTTGATGTCCAGCGTGGCCTGGCCGACCACGTCCGGCTCGTCGAGGAACGCGCCCGCCGGCATGACGCCCGCGTTGTTGACCAGGATGTCGACCGCACCCACCGCGGCGATCATGGTGTCCCACTGGCCGCGCGAGCGCACGTCCAGTTCGCAGGCGACCCCGCCGATCGCGGCGGCGGCCGCTTCGGCGGCGGATTTGTCCACGTCCGCGAGCACGACCCGAGCGCCTTTGGCGGCGAACAGTTCCGCGGTGGATCGGCCGATGCCGCGCCCACCGCCGGTGATCACGACCCTCGCCTCGCGCAGATCGATGCCGGGGTAACCGGATCCGAGAATTCTCATTCGAAGGCTCCTTGTTCGAGCGCGTGACGAGTGCTGCGCAGGCTGTGTTCGAAGGTGGCGAGACGGCGACGGCCGTCCATGAAGTTGGCGCCCATCACCGCGAGGTCGTCGGCGGTGGCGCCCACGAAGAGGACCTTGGTGCCCGCGGCGCGCAACCGCACGATCTCGGCGTCGAGCTCGGCGCTCATGCGATTGCGCATCTGCCGCTCCAGAAGATGACCGACACCGGTCGCGCGGATCCGCCCCGCCGAGGCCATCGGGGCGAGCACGAGCACCTCGTCCAGCTTTTCGCCGGCGAGCAGGTCCACCGATGCGGTCGACCCCGCTCCGCCGTCGACGAAGCGCCGACCGGCGATCGTGACCGGCGGGAACCAGCCGGGGATCGCCCAGGACGCGCGCAGTGCCTCTCCGATCGTCGCCTCGGGCGCGCCGGGCGAGCCGAACGCCACCCGCTGTCCGGTCTCGTAGTCCATCGCCACCAACCGGGTCGCCGGATGCGGTACCCATGAGCGGCCCGGGTTGAGTTTTTCGGCCAGCCGCTGCAACCAGCTCGGGTCGCCGCCGCCGATCGGCAGCAGCCCGCTGCCCGCGGCCAGCAGCGCCTGCCCCGGCTGGTGGTGCCGCAGGGCCAGCCGCGGCGAGCCGAGTCGCGGGCGCGGCAACGGAGGAAAGCGCCCCGGCTCGGTGCGCCCGTGCTCGCGCAGGATCGGGTCGGTCGAGGTGCCGCGTTGCATGGCGACCAACTCGTCGACCGAGACGCCACTGCCGAGCATCGTCACCGCCTCCGCGCCCGCCGAGGTGCCGATCAGCACGTCCGCCGTGCGCGGATCCCAGTCGAGCACGTCGCGTGCGGCGGCCAACGCGGCGACGATCCACGCGGCCCCCACGGTGCCACCGCATCCGATGGCCAGGCCGCGGCGCTGCGGCCCATTGTTGTTACTCATAGTCTCAGACAGTAGCCGGACTGCGCCGGAATGCCACCCGTCTCGGGTTCTTCGACCGGTATCAGGCCGTGAAGTGCAACGTCCATTCGCCGCGATAATGCAGGCGGGTCACACTTCCGGGCGGAATATCGATGCGCCAGAACGATTTCGGCGGGGCATCCAGCGTCACCAGCAGAGCGGCCCGGATGACCGCGGGGTGGGTGACCGCGATGGTGGACACGGACTGCGCGGCGACCTCGGCCATCCAGACTCTGGTCCGCTCGATCACGTCCACCACGGCCTCGCCGCCGTGTCCGCGGAACTCGGGATCGGTGAGCCACGCGTACAGCTCGTCCTGGGGTACCGATATGAGTTCCCCGCCGCGCCAGGCGCCCGCGTCCAAGTCGCGCAATCGGCTGTCTTCCTTGCCCGGCAACCCGAGCAGAGCGGCGGTCTCCACGGTCCGGCGTTCCGGTCCGGTGAGCACCCGCGGAGCGGTCAGCGGTCCGCAGCCCGACACCGCCCGGCGACCTGCCTCGGTGAGCGATTCGTCGACCGGAAAACGTGCCTTGCGCATCGCCTCGGTCATGCCATGGCTGACCAGGTCGAGTCTGAGCACCTTTTGCACCTGTCGAAGCGTACGGTGCGACGGCCACAGCCGTTCACACAACGGCACGGGCGTACTTGTCGGCGGTTCGGTGCACACTGATGCCATGGCCCAGTTCTCCCGCGCGACCCAGGAGTGGTTCGACGGCGCGTTTCCCGCGCCCACGTCCGCTCAGCTGGGGGCGTGGCGGGCGATCGCGGCGGGCGAGCACACCCTCGTCATCGCACCGACCGGGTCGGGAAAGACGCTGTCCGCGTTTCTCTGGGCGATCGACCAGCTGGCTGCCCGGGAGCGGACCACCGAGCGAACCGGCACCTCGGTGCTGTACGTGTCGCCGCTGAAGGCGCTCGCCGTGGACGTGGAGCGCAATCTCCGGGCTCCGCTGGTCGGCATCACGCAGACCGCCAAGCGGCTGGGCGTCGAGCCGCCGGAGATCACCGTCGGGGTCCGTTCCGGCGACACCAGCGCCGCCGACCGGCGGTCCATGCTGCGCACCCCGCCGGACATCTTGATCACCACGCCGGAATCGCTGTTCCTCATGCTCACCTCGGCCGCGCGGGACACGCTGCGCGACGTGCGCACGGTGATCGTGGACGAGGTGCACGCGATCGCCGGTTCCAAACGCGGCGCGCACCTGGCACTGTCGCTCGCCCGGCTGGACCTGCTGACCGAGCGGCCCGCCCAGCGCATCGGCCTGTCCGCCACGGTCCGGCCACCGGAGGAAGTCGGGCGCTTCCTGGTCGGCGCCGCGCCGATCACACTGGTCGCGCCACCCGCGCCGAAGACGTTCGACCTGTCGGTGCGCGTGCCGGTCGCGGACATGACCGAGCCGGGCGACTCCGACCAGCCCGGATCGATCTGGCCGCACGTGGACGAAGCGATCGTCGAACTCGTCCTCGAGCACCGGTCCTCGATCGTGTTCGCCAACTCCCGCAGGCTGGCCGAGCGTCTCACCGCCCGGTTGAACGAGGCCTACGCGGCACGGCTGGGCGAGCCGGTGGAGACCGAACACAAACCGCCCGCCCAGCTCGGGGCATCCACCGAGGTGATCCACGGCGCTGGGCCGCTGCTGGCGCGGGCGCACCACGGCTCGGTCAGCAAAGAGCAGCGCGCGCTGATCGAAGACGATCTCAAAAGCGGGCGGCTGCGCTGCGTCGTCGCGACCAGCAGCCTGGAACTCGGCATCGATATGGGCGCGGTGGATCTCGTCGTGCAGGTGGAGGCGCCGCCCTCGGTGGCGAGCGGATTGCAGCGGATCGGGCGCGCCGGTCATCAGGTCGGCGAGATCTCCCGCGGGGTGATGTTCCCGAAGCACCGCACCGACGTCATCCACTGCGCGGTGGCGTCGCAGCGGATGACCGCGGGGCAGATCGAGGCGATCCAGATCCCGGCGCACCCGCTGGACATTCTCGCGCAGCAGACCGTCGCCGCGTGCGCGCTCGATCCGATCGACGTCGACGCGTGGTTCGATGTCGTGCGCGGCACGGGAAGTTATGCGTCGCTGCCGCGCTCGGCCTACGAATCGATACTCGACCTGCTCTCCGGGCGCTATCCCTCCGACGAGTTCGCTGAGCTGCGGCCCCGGCTGGTCTGGGACCGCGACGCCGGGACGCTCACCGGGCGGCCCGGCGCGCAACGCCTGGCCGTGACCTCCGGCGGCGCGATCCCCGACCGGGGCCTGTTCGCGGTGTACATGGTGGGCGAGAAGGCGTCGCGCGTCGGTGAACTCGACGAGGAGATGGTCTACGAGTCACGGGTCGGCGACGTGTTCGCGCTCGGGGCGACGAGCTGGCGGATCGAGGAGATCACCTTCGATCGGGTGCTGGTCACACCCGCGTTCGGGCAGCCGGGCCGGTTGCCGTTCTGGCACGGCGATGGGCTCGGGCGGCCCGCGGAGCTCGGTGCGGCGCTGGGTGAGTTCGTGCGCACGGTCGGGCAGCGGCTCGCGGCCGAACCGGACGGCGCGACCGGAACCCGGAAGGCAGCGCGGCGCAAGACAAGTGGGTCGGCCGGTTCGATGTCGCCTGATTCGGCGGCATCCGATCGCGCGGAAGCTGATTCGGTCGCGCTGGGTCCGGCCGAGCCCGGTCCGGCCGAGCCCGGTCCGGCCGAGCGCGATTCAGCCGAGCGCGATTCAGCCGAGCCCGGTTCGGCGGCGGCGCTCTCGGGCGCATCCGGCTCGGCGAATCGGTCTCGTGCGCAATCCGAGCGCGCCGGAGTCGAGCACGACCGGGCACAGGCTCCCGGTCCGCGTTCCTCCCGGCGAAAGTCCGGCAGCGCCGAATCCAGCACGGACCCAGCGCAAGACGGCGTCGCCCAGGTGCTGCGATCGGCCGGTCTGGACGACAACGCGACCGCGAACCTCCTCACGCTGCTGGACGACCAGCGCACCGCGACCGGGCATCTGCCCACCGACCGCACGCTGGTCGTGGAGCGGTTCCGCGACGAACTCGGCGACTGGCGGCTGGTCCTGCACTCGCCCTACGGACTGCCGGTGCACGCGCCATGGGCGCTGGCCGTCGGGGCGCGGCTGCGTGAGCGGTTCGGTGTGGAAGCCGCATCGAACGCCTCCGACGACGGAATCGTCGTGCGGCTGCCCGACACCACCGACGATCCGCCCGGCGCCGAGCTGTTCGTGTTCGAGTCCGACGAGATCGACGACATCGTCACCGAGCAAGTAGGCGGTTCGACGCTGTTCGCCTCCCGGTTCCGGGAGTGTGCGGCACGCGCCCTGCTGCTGCCCCGCCGCGATCCCGGCAAGCGTGCCCCGCTGTGGCAGCAGCGCCAGCGCTCGGCCCAGTTGCTCGACGTTGCGCGCAAGTTTCCCGAGTTCCCGATTCTTTTGGAGACGGTGCGCGAATGCCTGCGCGACGTCTACGATCTGCCGTCGCTGCGCGAGTTGCTCGGCCGGGTGGCGCGCCGCCAGGTGCGACTGGTCGAGGTGGAGACCGCGACGCCGTCACCGTTCGCGAACGCTCTGCTGTTCGACTACATCGGCCAATTCATGTACGACGGCGACAGCCCGCTGGCCGAGCGCCGCGCCGCGGCGCTGTCGCTCGACTCGGGCCTGCTCGCCGAGTTGCTCGGCCGGGTGGAGCTGCGCGAACTGCTCGATGCCGCGGTCATCGACCAGACCGAGCGAGAGCTGCAGCGGCTCACACCGGAGCGGCGCGCCAGGGACGCCGAGGGCTTGGCGGATCTGCTGCGGCTGCTCGGGCCGCTCACCGCCGCGGAGGCCGCCGAGCGCTGCGAAGAACACCCCGCGGAATGGTTCGCGAGCCTGGTGGCCGCGCGGCGGGCGCTGGAGGTGTCGTTCGCGGGCCGAACCTGGTGGGCGGCGGTGGAGGACGCGGCCCGCCTGCGTGACGCGTTGGGGGTTCCGCTGCCGATCGGAACGCCCGCGGCGTTCATCGAGCCGGTGGCCGATCCGCTCGGCGACCTGATCGGCCGCTACGCCCGCACACACGGGCCGTTCGGCACCGAGGCGGTCGCGGCCCGGTTCGGGCTCGGCACCGCCGTCGCCGCTTCCGCGCTGCACCGGCTCGTCGCCGAGAAACGCGTGGTGGAAGGCGAATTCACACCCGGAGCCGCCGGGTCGGAATGGTGTGACGCGCAGGTGCTGCGCCGACTGCGCCGCCGGTCGCTCGCCGCCGCACGGCACGAGGTCGAGCCGGTCTCCACCGCCGCGTTCGGCCGCTTCCTGCCGTCCTGGCAGCACATCGGCACCGGCGAACTGCGTGGCGTCGACGGCGTCGCGGCCGTCGTGGAACAGCTTGCCGGCGTGCCGATTCCGGCGTCGGCCTGGGAATCGTTGATTCTGCCAGCGCGGGTGCCGGACTACACGCCCGCCATGCTCGACGAACTGATGGCGACCGGCGAGGTGATCTGGTCCGGACATGGCGCCATCACCGCGAAGGACGGCTGGATCGCCCTGCACCTGGCCGACCAAGCCCCGTTCACGCTCGCCCCACCGGACGAGATAGATCTTTCGGACGTTCAGCTGCGGCTGCTCACGGCGTTGGGAGCGACCTTCGTGCCGTGGACACCTCTCGGCACCGCCGACACCCCGGCAGACCGGGAGCCCGTGCCGCTGGACGAGCCCGATCCATCGGCCAGCAGCACTGACGCGCGGACGGATTCGATCCGAAAGCGATCTCCCGGACGGGCGACACGGGTGGGCCGCGATCCGATCGAAGCTACCGATGGCGCAGCAGCCCAGGAGCCGGTACCGCTGGAGCAGGCCGGTCCCGCAGCGGTCGACGGCGATGGAGGGCATGCCGATTCGACCAAGCGTCGGTCCGGCGGACCGGGAACGGCTGGGACACAGCAGCTCGGTGGGACCCACCGGCTGGTCCCGGTCCCCCAGGGCGGCGGTGCGTTCTTCTTCCGGCAGCTGTCGGATGCCACCGGTCTCCTCGACGACTCCGCGGTGGCTACGGCGCTGTGGGAATTGGTCTGGGCAGGTTTGGTTTCCGGTGACACGTTCGCCCCGGTACGGGCGCTGCTGTCGGGAACGACGCGGAGCACCACCGCCCATCGCACACCGAGGCGCGCTCCCCGCGGCCGCGCCTACCTACCCAGGCCGAGCATGCCGACTCGTTCCGGTCCGCCTTCGGTAGCCGGACGGTGGTCGCTGCTGCCGGAGCGCGTCTCGGACAACACCGTGCGCGCGCACTCGACCGCGGATCTGCTTCTGGAGCGGTACGGGGTGCTGACCAGAGGATCGGTGCAGAACGAGGGCGTGCCGGGCGGATTCGCGCTGATGTACCGGGTGCTGACCGAATTCGAGGACCGCGGGCGGTGCCGCCGCGGGTATTTCGTCGACTCGCTCGGCGGCGCCCAGTTCTCCACCACCGATGTGGTGGACCGACTGCGCTCCTTCGACACCGAGCGAGCCCGTCCCGAGTCCAGGCAGCCGACCGGCACGGTGCTGGCACTGGCCGCCTGCGATCCCGCCAACCCGTACGGCGCCGCGCTGGCCTGGCCGAAGAGCGACGTCGAGGGTGGGCATCGTCCCGGACGCAAAGCCGGGGCTCTGGTCGTGCTCGTGGACGGGGAACTGGTCCTCTACCTGGAGCGGGGCGGCAAGACCCTGTTGACCTTCACCGAAGACCCCGACGCCCGCCGCGCCGCCGCACAGGCCCTAGCCGACCTGGTGCGGCACCGCCGCGTGGATTCGCTGGTCATCGACCGCGTCAACGGAGACACCGTGCACGGCAATACTTTCGCCGGGTTCCTCACCGAGGCGGGCTTCTCCACCACGCCGCGCGGCCTGCGCCTGCGGAGCCGCCCGTGAGTCCGGATGGTCTCTCAGGCGGCGGAAGCGTCGACGTCCGCGGTACGGCACCGGGGCCGCGCTATGCCTGAGGGTGACACCGTATTCCTCACCGCCAAGCGGCTTCGGGCCGCGTTGGTGGGAAAAGAGCTGACCCGCAGTGACTTTCGAGTGCCGCGATTTGCGACGCTGGACCTGCGCGGGCAAGTGGTCGAGAGCGTCGGCAGCTACGGCAAGCATCTTTTCGTCCGTACGCCGACCGTCAGTATCCACACGCACTTGAAGATGGAGGGCAGCTGGCGCGTGTTCCACTGCAGACAGCGCTGGACCAAACCACGGGTCGCCGCCCGGGTCGTGCTGAGCACCGAGGAAGTGGAAGCGGTCGGGTTCTCGCTGGGTACCGTCGACGTGGTGCGGGTCGGCGATGAACACCGGATCATCGGCCACCTCGGGCCGGATCTGCTCGGTCCGAATTGGGATGCGGCGGAAGCGGTCCGGCGGCTGCGGCGGTATCCGAACCAGCCGATCGGTGTCGCCGTGCTCGACCAGCGCAACCTCGCGGGCATCGGCAATATCTATCGCAGCGAGGTCTGCTTCCTCCGCCGCGTCCACCCCGCCACCCGAGTCGGCGACATCCCTGATCTGCTCGCCCTGGTCAACGAGGCGCACCGGGTACTGACCGAAGCCGTGGACAAACCCCCACGACGCACGCTGGCCTACGGCCGCACCCACCGTCCATGCCAACGCTGCGGCACACCGCTGAAGGCCGACCTGCTCGACTACACCGCACCCGATTACGACCGCGTGGTCCAGCGTGAACGCGGCATCTATTTCTGCCCGCGCTGCCAGCCCGTTCCGCCGATGTAGTCCGGCAGAGCCACGAAAAAGAGCATCAGCCTTCGGACGGCACCGGTTCCAGGATTTCCGGGCGGGGTTCGGGAGCCGCGATCCGCAGGGCGTCCGCGGAGGCGTCGTCGGGCTGGGTCTGCGAGTGGATTTCCGCGTCGACCCGCGCCTGATAGGTGTGGACCTCCCGGTCGATCTCCTCCTCGTCCCAGCCCAAGATCGGGGCGACCAGCCCGGCCACTTGCTCGGCACAGTTGGCGCCGCGGTGCGAATACTCGATCGAGATCCGGGTCCGCCGGGCCAGGATGTCGTCCAAGTGCAGCGCGCCCTCGGCCGCCGCCGCGTAGGCCGCCTCCACCTGCAAATAGGATGGCGCGTCCGTAATCGGTTGCAGCAGTTCTGGTTTGCCCTCGGCCAAAGCCATGACCTCATAGATCAGCGAGCCGTACCGGTCCAGGAGGTGCTTGATCCGGTAGGGATGCACACCGTACGTCTCGGCCAACTGCACCGTCTGGTTGACCAGCGCGAAGTAACCGTCCGCGCCGAGCAGCGGCACCTTCGCGGTGATCGACGGGGAGACCCGGGCCGGAATGTCCTGCGCCGCTTCGTCCACCGCGTCGTAGGCCATCACGCGATAGGTGGTGTACTTGCCGCCCGCGATGCCGACCAAGCCGGGCGCGACCCGGGCCACGGCGTGCTCACGCGACAGCTTGGAGGTCTCGTCGCTCTCCCCCGCCAGCAGCGGGCGCAGCCCCGCGTACACGCCGTCGATGTCCTCGGGTGTGAGCGGGGTGACCAGCACTTGGTTCACCCGTTCGAGCAGGTAGTCGATATCGGCCTTGGTGGCTGCCGGGTGCGCCAGGTCGAGGTTCCAGTCGGTGTCGGTGGTGCCGATGATCCAGTGCGTGCCCCACGGGATGACGAACAGCACCGAGGTAGCGGTGCGCAGGATGATCGCGGTGTCGCTGACGATCCGATCACGCGGCACCACGATGTGCACGCCTTTGGACGCCCGCACGTGGAACCGGCCCCGCTGATGCGACAGGGCCTGGACTTCGTCGGTCCACACGCCGGTCGCGTTGATCACGACATGTCCGCGGACCTCTCCGGTGCGCCCGTCCTCGGTGTCGCGCACCTTGACGCCGACCACCCGGTCGGACTCGCGCAGGAACCCCACCACCTGGGTGGAGGTGCGGATCACGGCGCTGTAGTGCGCTGCCGTGCGCGCCACCATCATGGTGTGGCGTGCGTCGTCGACGACCGTGTCGTAGTAGCTGACACCGCCGATCAGCGAGTCGCGCCGCAACCCCGGCGCCAGCCGCAACGCGCCCGCACGAGACAGATGCCGTTGACCGGGAACGGATTTCGCGCCGCCCATGGTGTCGTAGAGGACCAGCCCGGCGGCCACGTACGGACGCTCCCAGGCGCGACGGGTCAGCGGATAGAGAAAGCGCAGCGGCTTGACCAGGTGCGGCGCCAGGACGGACAGCGAAAGCTCGCGTTCCCGCAGCGCCTCGCGCACCAATCCGAACTCCAACTGTTCCAGATACCGCAGTCCGCCGTGGAACATCTTCGACGACCGGCTGGAGGTACCCGACGCGAGATCGCGAGCCTCGACCAGCGCGACCTGCAAACCCCTGGTCGCCGCGTCCAAGGCGATGCCGGCCCCCACTATCCCGCCGCCGACGACGACCACGTCGAAATGATCCTTGCCGAAGCGCTCCCAAGCCGTCGTGCGCTGCTCCGGGCCGAGGAACTGGGAATCCGGTTTGTTGGCCATGCTCGACTCCTCCCGCCGACGCGGATGTGTACGACCGAGCCTTCACCACCAGGCTAAAGCGTGTCGAACAACCTTGGTGAGGCTGGTCGGCACCGCCCTTCTCGGGCGTCGTCGGTTCAGGCTGCGGGAGCAGCGTGAACGTCGGTTCCCACGTCTTCCGGGCAGGTTTCACCGGCACACGTGGGGTGCTGGTCAGTGCCGTCCCGTCGGCGGGCGTTGGTGGCCCGGCCTCCTGCTCGGGGGTCCGGGGATCGGGGGTGGTCACGGTGGGTCTGGGCCCAGCGGGCGAGGTTGACCGCGGCGTTGAGGTCGCGGTCGGCTTCGTGTCCGCAGCTGCAAACGAACACCCGATCGGCGAGGGTGAGGGCATCGTTGACGACGCCGCAGGCCGAGCAGAGCTTGCTCGACGCATACCAGCGATCAGCGGCGACGAGGTCGCCGCCGCGCCATTGGGTCTTGTAGCGCAGCAGTCGGGCGAACTCGGCCCAACTCGCGTCGGAGATCGCGCGGGCGAGGCGGTGGTTGCGGAGCATTCCGGCCACGTTCAGGTCTTCGAGGACGAGCCGGTCGTGGGTCTTGACCAGCTCGCTTGAAACCGCGTGGAGGAAATGCCGGCGCACGTTGACGACGCGGTGATGGTGGCGGCCCAGCCGCGCTGCGGCCGCACGCCTGGTGTTCGATCCTTTCTGCTTGCGGGAGAGCTTTTTTGCCAGACGGCGTTGCCGGTGCATCCCGGCGGCGAGCGCCTTGGGAGCGGCGTCCACGCGGGCGACCGGGCGGCCGTCGCTGGTGGCGGCGACGAGAAACGCCGACAATCCCCGATCGATACCGACCCAGCCGCCGCGATCGGTCTCCTCGCGCGGTGCGTGGCGGTGGGCAGGGTGCAGATCTGCGGCCTCGACGTTGAGGCTGATCCACCAGCGTCCAGCACGGCGGGAGACGGTGGCGAACAGGATCTTCGCCCGCTGTCCGGCGAGCATGCGCCGCAACCGGCGGGTGTCGTCGTGGACCGCGACGGCGCCGATGCCAGGCAGGGTGATCGAGCGCGGGCGATCGTTGTCGCCGACCCGGATCGCCGGCCTGCCGGTTTTGGGGTGTTTGTTCCGCAGCCGGAACGACGGCACGGCCTCGGTCTTCTTCTTCAGCCTCGGGAAGCCGACCCGGCGGCCCTTGCGCTTGCCCGACCGAGAGCCCGACCACGCGGCCAGGGCGCGCCCGCAGTCCACCGCGGCTTCCTCGAACACCTGCTGGCAGACCTGGTTGCGCCACGACAACCCGGTGACGAGCAGCTGGGCGCAGCCGGAGGCGTCGACGGCGAACACGCGACCCGCAGCCTCGGTCTTCTTCCAGGCGTTGAACCTGTTGATCAGGTCGAACCCGGACCACGGCACGTCCACGCCGGGATCGATTTTGCGAGAGGTGAGCGCGGTTTTCACCATGCGCAGGCACTGGTTGAACGCGAACCGGGCCGCACCCACGTGCCGAGACAGCACAGCCCGCTGCTCGACCGTCGGGTCGAGACAGAACCGGAACGTGGTGTGCCTGCTCATAACCGCCGTAGTCTCGCACACAACACCGACACCGACCGCTGCTCAACGCCGGTGTGTCGGCGGGCCGCACGTCGTTGAAGGCGATGTGACCCACGTCCTTGTCGACTCCGGCGAAGGTGGACGGCGGCATGGTCGGCAACGACCTGCTCATGCAGTTCCAGTCCGACATCCTCGACGTGCCCGTGGTGCGTCCGGTGGTCAACGAGACCACCGCGCTCGGCGCGGCGTACGCGGCCGGGCTCGCCGTCGGCTACTGGTCGGGCACCGACGACATCCGGGCGAACTGGGCCGCCGACAAGACCTGGCACCCCGCCATGCCGGACGCGGACCGGGACGCACACCTCGCGGCGTGGAACAAGGCGGTCGAGCGCACCTACGACTGGGTCGGCTGAGCGTTCCCGACAGCGTCCGCCAGCCGGTCGATAGCCAGTTCCAGCGTCGCCGCGTCGGACGTGGTGAAGCACATCCGCATCGAGTTGCGGTACCCGCCGTCGACCGCGAACGCGGAACCGGGCACGTAGGCGACGCCGGATTCGAGCGCACGCGGCAGGAGCTGGCCGGTGTCGGTGCCGTCGGTGAAATCGGCCCAGACGAACATGCCGCCGGCGGCGTCGCTGCACCGCACGCGGTCCCCGAGCCGGGTGCGCGTCGCGTGCACGAGCGTCTTCGCCCGCTCGCCGTAGACCGCGCGGACGTGGTCGACATGGCCGGCGAGCCACGCCGTGTCGGCGAGCAGGTCGGCGGCAATCTGCTGGGTGAGCGCCGACCCGCACAGGTCCGCCCCCTGTTTGAGCAGTTCGACCGCGCGGCAGACCGGTTCGGGCGCGACCATCCAGCCGACGCGCAGGCTCGGCGAGAGGATCTTCGACGCGCTCGAAAGCCGGATGACGTTGCGGCAGTACGACGCCACCGGAGCAGGTGCGGGGCTGTCGAACCACAGCTCACCGTACGGATCGTCCTCGATCACCCAGAAGCCGTGCCGCTCGGCCAGCCGCGCCAGTTCCGCGCGGCGCCGCGGGCTCATCGTCACGCCGCCTGGATTGTGGAAATTGCTCACCGTGTGGACCACGGCCGGGCGCTCGCCCCCCGCGATCAGCTCGGCGACGGCCTCGGTGCGCATACCCTCGTCGTCCAACGGCACCGCGGCGATACGCGCTCCCGCGGCCCGGAAGACTTGCAGCGCACCGACATACGCCGGATCCTCGACCACGACCAGCGCGCCCGGGTCGAGCAGCACCTCGGCCAGCAGCGACAATGCCTGCTGCGAACCGTGCGTCACGAACACCTCGGCGAGTTGCACCGGGCGGCCGATTCGCGCCGACTCCCGGTGGGCGAGCACCTCGCGCAGTGGCGTCCACCCGGTCGACTCGGTGTACTGCAGGCAGCCGTTGTGGCTCAGCGCCGCGTCCGCGGCCGCGGCCAGACGCTCGCGCGGCATGAGCTCGGCGTCCGGCAGGCCCCCGGCCAGGCTCACGATATCGGCACGCGAGGTCAGCTTCAGAAGATCACGGATCGCCGAGCTCCGCAGGCCCTCCAGTTTGCCTGCCAGCGGTGGGATGGTCGGCGACATGGGAAACCTCCGGGGGACGCCGCGGGACGCGATATCCCACTGTCGCACATCGCCACCAGATTCCGGAATATTCATCCCATGATCTGGGAGGCGACGAAACGCCTGGCGAAGTTACCGCTTCGCGATGACGAAGACCAGTTTCCTGCCGTCCCGGTCGACGGTCGTGACACGCTGCGGGTACACGATCGTCGTGCCGTCGGGCCGATGCTCGGTCAGATCGACGTCGAAGGTGTCCTGGCCTGTCTCGGTGATCCGCACGCAGTGCGTCGTCCCCACCGGGATCTGCTCGTCGATGGCCTGCTGAAGGACTGCCGCGGTCGAGAAATCGGCGTCCGCCGCCACGAACGACCTGGCCAGTTCCCCGTTGCGCGCGACATAGAACGCGTTCTGGAACCCGAGAATGGCCCCGGCCCCGCTTTCGGTGTCGCCGGGTCCGTTGCCGATGGTCACCGTGCCGTCCTTGCGGGACGGGCAGCTCAATGCCGCTGTCGTGCCGACGGCACTCGGAGCGGCGCTGCTGTCGCCGTTGTCGCGGGAGACCCCGATGATCGTCACCGTCAGCGCGATCAGCACCACGACCGCCGCGAGCGACCCGAGCACGACCCATCTCCGCCGCGAGGAGCCGGAACGTCGCGCTGGCGCCGGCGTCGAGGGGACGCGCAGCGCCAACCGCATGGCGATCGGGTCCTCGGCCCAGGACAGGCCGGAGTCGGACGGCTCAGGCGGCTTCGGCACGCCGCCTTCGGCGGTCGGCTGATTCCACCACGTGTCCCGCTCGCTGCCGGTGGCCTGCGGGCGGGCTGCCTCCGCGGCGGGCTGCTCCGGCGGCACGGGCGGGGATGGCCGTTCGGTGTAGACCGTGGCATCCGGCGCGCGATACTGCGGGGCCGGTGCGGGCGTCGGCTCCGGCTCACCCGCGGGGCGCCAGGTGAGTTCGGGGTGGTCGGTGGGCTGCTGCGGGACCTGCCAACTCGGGCCGGTGTCGGCGCCCATCGGTGGACCGAATTCCGAAATGGCCGGCCCGAATTCGGAAACCGGCGGCCCGAACTCCCCCAGCGGCGGGCCGAACTCCGACCCGGACCGGTCGGATTCGTTCTCCCTCGCATCACCCTCGGAGGTCACACCCAATCCTTTCCCAGGACACACGAGTGGGGCGGTCGTGAACGACCGCCCCACCCGTCGAGATCAGCTCGTGTCAGTACTGGAGCGAACCACCCCACTGGGCGGTCACACCAGCGACGTCGACGGTCTGCGGAGCGATATCGCCCGACTGAAGCGGAAGCTTAACCTGTGCGGCTGCCTCGAGTGCGGCCGCGCCGCCCGGCTGCTGCCGGATCCAATCCTCCACCGCGGCCTTGGCCAGGTTCAGCTGCGTGGTGTCGACAACCGCGGTGCTGTTGTTGTCGGCCAGGCCCTCGCCACCGGTGTAGGTGGTGAGCTTGACGGTGTTCTTGTCGACGAACTCCACCGAGACGCCCGCTTCGCCCTGACCGGTCGGCGTGCGGTAGCCGATGGTGCCGACGTAACCGGCCTCGTTGCTGAAGTGATGGGTGTTGGCCACGTAGCCCGGCAGCAGCCGGTTGCCATCGATGTTCGCGCCGATCTCCGCGTGCGGACCGCTCATCTCCACGACCGGGGCGGGCGGGGCGGTCTCCAGGCGCGGCGCCTGCCAACGCGGCTGCGGCTGCACCAGCGTGGAGCTATCCGGCTGCTGCGCCTGGGCGTTCTCGCCGCCTTGCGTGCCCGGCCGCGGGGCGGCCTGCTCACCGGGCTGCGGGGCCGCCTGCTGCCCAGGTTGCGGGGCGGCCTGATCCGGAACCACCGCGGGCTGCGGCTCGCCCGGCTGCTGGCCGGGGACCGGCAGCGGCGCGACACGCGGGGTGCTCACACCCGGCTGCGTCGGACTGGCCAGTCGCGGGTCCTTCTGGTCGGGCGCGGCGTGGTCTTGGTCCGGAGTGGTGACGCCGGGCTGGCTCGGCGTCGGCTTGCTCTCCGGCTTCTGCGGATCCTGCTTGGACTCCGGCTTGTTCGGTTCCGCCTGAGTGGTCTCCGGGGTGCTCGGCGACTCGGTCACGCCCGGCTGCGTCGGCTGATCGTTGGGAGCCGCCCCCGCCGGCGCCGCGAAGAGAGTGGCCACTGCGGCCGCTGTGGCCAGTGGCAACGAGGTGCTCGCCATCGCTCGCTGCGCCCGACTCGGCTTACGATGTTTCACTTTTCGCAATTCCCTTCCGGGTGCGGCTGGTCGGCCGCATTCAGTTGTCCCTGGTGAGACGCCCGATCGTCGAACGACCCGAATCGTTCGCCGTGCCGATTTGGAAAGGAACCCATCCCCCCGCACCGAACCTCGCGACCGCCCTCCGATCGCATCTCTGTCGAGGAGTGAACCACATGTGCGCACAATGAGCAACGCGGCGAATAACCAAGGGTGGCAAGCTCACCCGTGCCGCACGGCAGCCCCATGTTCGCGGGGCATGATGTCCGATATCGGACACGGCACACCGCGCGTCAGGCCGACGTCAATCCAGATCGTCGTGCCGCATCAGCAAACGGGCCGCCTCGGTCACCGACCCGGTCAGCGACGGGTAGACCGAGAAGGTCTGGGCCAGGTCGTTCACCGTCAGATTGTTCTGCACCGCAAGCGCGATCGGCAGAATCAGTTCCGAGGCGATCGGCGCGACGACCACGCCGCCGATCACCACACCGGTCGCGGGACGGCAGAAGATCTTGACGAAACCGCGCCGCAGCCCGGACATCTTGGCGCGCGGGTTGGTGTTCAGCGGCAGCATCACCGTGCGCGCGGGCACCTCGCCGTTATCGATCGCGGTCTGGCTGACCCCGACCGTCGCGATCTCCGGCCGGGTGAACACGGCGGAGGCAACGGTCTTCAAACGAATCGGGCTGACGCCCTCGCCGAGTGCGTGGTACATCGCGATGCGTCCCTGCATCGCGGCCACCGAGGCCAGCGGCAGCAGACCGGTGCAGTCGCCTGCGGCGTAGATACCCGGCACCGACGTGCGCGACACGCGGTCAACCCGCAGATAACCGCCGCGGTCGAGTTCGATGCCGACCCGGTCCAGCCCGAGCCCGTCGGTATTGGGTGTGGAGCCGACGGTCATCAGCGCATGCGTGCCGGAAACCGTGCGGCCGTCGGACAACTTGACCACGATGCCTTCGGCGGTGCGCTGCACCGCGTCCGCGCGCGCGTGCTTGACCAGTTCGACGCCGCGCTCGGCGAGCGCGTCCTCCAGCACGAGCGCCGCGTCGGCGTCCTCGCCGGGCAGCACGCGGTCGCGGCTGGAGACCAGCTTCACCCGCACGCCCATTTCGGTATACGCGGAGACGAACTCGGCGCCCGTCACGCCGGAGCCGACCACCACCAAGGTCTCCGGCAGCTCCTCCAGGTCGTAGAGCTGACGCCAGTTGAGAATGCGCTCGCCGTCCGGTTCGGCGCCGGGCAGCACGCGAGGGCTGGCACCGGTGGCGATCAACACCACCTCGGCCTCGATGGTCTGCTGCGCGCCGTCGGCCAGCTTGGCGAGCACCCGGTGCGCGGCCAGACCACTGGCGCCATCGATCAGCTCGCCGCGGCCGGACAGCACCGTCACCCCGACGGTCTGCAGCTTCGAGCGGATATCCGAGGACTGCGCCAGCGCCAGCGCCTTCACGCGCGCGTTCACCTCGGGCAGCTGGACGTGCGCCTGGTTCGGGTCGAGGGTGATCCCGAGATCGCGGGCGCGGCGCAGGTCGGTGCGCACCCCGGTCGAGGCGATGAACGTCTTGGAGGGGACGCAGTCCCACAGCACACACGCCCCGCCGATGCCGTCGGAATCGATCAGCGTCACCGACGCACCGTGCTGGGCCGCCACCAGCGCCGCCTCGTAGCCGGCCGGTCCACCACCGATGATCGCGATGCGGGTCATTGATACCTCCGCTCGTGCTTCGCGCCGGGATCTCCGGCACATGTCAACGTTATCCGGCAACCACCTCGCACTTCCGACCGCGTTACCGGTGTGCGGCAGTTCCCCGCGCCGCGCCGCAGGTGCGGCAATCGAACGCGGTCGGTGAAGGTTATTGGCTACCCTTTGCTGGTGCCGATCTATGCCGCCTACGGGTCCAACATGGACGCAACGCAGATGCTCGAGCGCTGTCCGCACTCACCCATGTCCGGGACGGGCTGGTTGGAGGGCTGGCGGCTCACCTTCGCCGGTGACGACATCGGCTGGGAAGGGCCTCTCGCGACGGTCGTCGAGGACCCGGGTTCCCGGGTGTTCGTCGTGCTCTACGACGTGTCCCCGGAGGACGAGCAGCGGCTGGACCGCTGGGAGGGGTCGGACTTCGGTATCCACAAGAAGATCCGCCTGCGGGTCACCCGCGACGCCGACGGCGACAGCGACCCCACCCTCGCCTGGCTCTACGTGCTGGACGCCTACGAGGGCGGCCTGCCATCGGCCCGCTACCTCGGCGTGATCGCGGACGCGGCCGAAAAGGCAGGCGCGCCAGCGGATTACGTGCACGAGCTACGGACCAGAAACAGCCGCAACGTGGGGCCGGGCAACTTCGGCTGACACGCGGTCCACGCCAGACGACAGCGGAGTGGTCGAACTTCCCGTTCGGCCACTCCACTATCCGATCAACGCACCCCCAGGCCGGTCGGTGCGAGGCCATCGAGCACCGTTCGCGGCCCGTCTCGCGTCCGAGCGGGCGAAGCGCATGCGCCGCAGGCGCGAGTCTCGCCCGCACCGCTCACCCGATCACTACTGAACAACCATGTAACAACCGAATCCCACCCAGCCCCGTCGGGTGCGAGTCTTACGAGCACCGTTCGCGGCCCGTCTCGCGTCCGAGCGGGCGAAGCGCATGCGCCGCAGGCGCTGGAAATCAGACAGAGAGCACGATATTGCTCAGTACCCGGACACCGACCGCGAGCGCCCGCTCGTCGATGTCGAAGGTCGGCTGGTGCAGATCCAGCTGTTCGCCTTCGCCGGACCAGACACCGAGGCGGGCCATCGCGCCCGGCACCTCTTCCAGGTACCAGGAGAAGTCCTCGCCGCCCCCGGATTGCATGGTGTCCGACAGCGCGTCGGGACCGAGGGCGCGGATCGCGTCCTCGAACATGCGGGTGGAGTGCTCCTCGTTGACCACGGGCGGCACGCCGCGCCGGTAGTTGAGCTGGTACCGCACGCCGGTCGGGGCGAGCAGCCCGTCGACGATCTCGCGCACCATCGGCTCCAGCAGCGACCAGGTGTCGTGATCGCCGGTGCGGATCGTGCCGGTGAGCATGCCGGTCTGCGGAATCGCGTTCGGCGCCTTGCCCGCGCTCACCGCGCCCCACACCATCACGGTGCTGGTGCGCGGGTCGATGCGGCGGCTCAGCAGGCCGGGCAGGCCGGTGATCACCGTGCCGATCGCGTAGACCAGGTCGCTGGTCAGGTGCGGGCGTGAGGTATGGCCGCCCGGTGAGTCGAGTACCAGCTCGATGGTGTCGGCCGCCGAGGTGATCGCGCCGACGCGGATGCCGACCCGGCCCACCTCCAGACGGGGATCACAGTGCAGCGCGAAGATCCGCTCGACGCCCGCCATCGCACCGGTGGCGACCACATCGATCGCACCGCCCGGCATGATCTCCTCGGCGGGCTGGAAGACCAGCCGCACACCCACCGGCAGCTCGGGCACCTCGGCCAGGGCCAGGGCCGTGCCGAGCAGGATCGTGGTGTGCGCGTCGTGGCCGCACGCATGCGACACGCCCGGCACGGTGGAGGCGAAGCTCAGTCCGGTGAACTCCTGCAGGGGCAGCGCATCCATGTCGGCGCGCAGACCGATCCGGCGCCCCTCCGGCCCGATATCACAGATGAGCCCGGTGCCGCCGGGAAGTACCTGCGGCGCCAGGCCCGCCTTGGTCAGCCATGCCGAGACGAACTCTGTGGTGCCGAACTCGGTGCGGGACAGTTCCGGGTTGGCGTGGATATGCCGTCGCCACTGGACCAGGTCGACCGTGTGATCGGCCAGCCACGACTCCACCACTTCCCGCCCGGACCGCCTGGTCTCCGACACCGCGGAACTCCCGAGGCCTTCCGTGACGACGCGGGCGCCCGCGGTCGGAACCGTCGCCTGCGCCGCCGAACGGCCGGATGTGCTCACCGAATGTCCTCCTGTCGTTGAACTAGCCGTTGCAACAACCTGTCTCTATGGATGTCATCGCGTGCGACCCCGACCGCGGTACGCGCGAGCGCGAGCGCACCGTCGACGACCGCACGATCGGCCGAGGCGTTGACGCTCGCCGCGGCGAAGCCTGGCTGATGTGTCACCGCACCACCGGCATCGATGCCGATGACCGGGTGAATGCCCGGAATGACATTGGTCACGTTGCCCATGTCCGTGCTGCCCAGCGGCCGCTGCGCCTCGAGTTCCGGGGCGAGCGGCACGCGTCCCAATCCGATGATCTGCTCGCGATAGGCGAACAATAACTCCGGATCCGGGGTCAACTCGGTGTACGTCGGCGCGAGCGTCCGGATTTCGTGGGTGCAGCCGGTCGCGAGGGCGCCCGCCTCGAAGCAAGCCGACGCTCGTCGCGTCAGATCGTCGAGGGATGCGGAGTCGACTGCGCGTAGGTAATACAGCAGTTCCGCACGTCCGGGCACGATGTTGGGAGCTACGCCACCCTCGCCGACTATACCGTGCAGTTGCTGGCCCGGCAGGAGATGTTGTCGCAGCAACCCGAGAGCGACCTGCGCGACGGTGACCGCGTCACCCGCGTTGCGGCCTTGCTCGGGGGCCGCGCTGGCGTGCGCCTCGCGCCCGTGGAAGACCACCGACACGTCGGCCAGCGCCAGCGAGCGGGCCCCCACGATGTCGAGCGGACCCGGGTGCACCATCATCGCCATCGCGACGTCGTCGAACACTCCGCGCTCCAGCATCAGCACCTTGCCGCCGCCGCTCTCCTCGGCGGGCGTGCCGAACACCAGCACGGTGATGCCGAGCGCGTCGGCGACCTCGGCCAGGCCCAGCGCCGCACCCACCGAGGAAGCGGCGATGATGTTGTGGCCGCAAGCGTGCCCGATCTCGGGCAACGCGTCGTATTCGGCGCAGAGGCCCACCGTGAGCGGCCCGCTGCCGTAGCTGGCGCGAAACGCCGTCGGCAGGTCCGCGATACCGGTCTCGATCTGGAAACCGCGCTCGGCCAGCGGGGCGATGGTCTTGGCGACGCTACGCGTCTCCTCGAACGCCAGCTCCGGTTCCGCGTGGATCGCGTGTGAGAGCGCGATCAGTTCGGCGGACGCCGCGGTGATCGCCGCGTCGCTGCGACCAGCCGCGTCGGCGTCCGAGCACACAGCGTGGTCATCGCGGTGCGATTGGTCGCTGCGCGGTGGTGGCATGCAACACAGTCTCGCACTGTGTGAGCAAACCGGCTCTGTTTGCTACCGCGGAGGGCGGGTCAGCCGAAGGCCAGGTTCTCCGGTGTGGTCGGTACCGCCAGTCCGGCCAGCGCCTTCGCGTGCAGCGCACGCTTGATCACCGGCAGGTTCGGCTTGCGGTTGCCCGCCAGGGCGGCCGCCCGCTCGACAGCGGTCGCGACCAGCGCGGAGGCGTCCGCCTTGCCGTCCACGATGCCCGCGGCGATCGCCTCGTCGGCCGGGTAGCGGTGACCCGTGGTCATCGCCTGCACGCAGACCTGGTTGCTCAGCCGCTCGGTGAGCAGGGCGTTCATGCCGATGGTGAACGGCATGCCGAGGTGCACCTCGGGCAGGCAGTAGAAGCCGCGGTCGGCGCGCATCACCCGGAAGTCGTGCGAGGTGGCCAGCATCGCGCCCGCGCCGAAGGCGTGGCCGTTGATCGCCGCGACGGTCGGCAGCGGGAAGCCGAGCAGGCGGGTGTAGAGCGAATGCACGCGGTCGAGGTAGCCGTGGATCTTGTCCATGTTGGGGAACAGCCAATCGGTGTCCAGGCCGTTGCTGTAGAACTTGCCGGTCGCGGTGGTCACCAGCGCGGCGGGACCCTCGGAGCTCTCGACCTTGTCCAGCAGCGCGTGGAATTCGTCGATCCAGTCCGGGTGGAAGCGGTTCTCACTGTCGGTCTGTCCCTCGGCCCCGA
Organism: Nocardia sp. Marseille-Q1738; assembly: GCF_965283145.1. NCBI lineage: Bacteria > Bacillati > Actinomycetota > Actinomycetes > Mycobacteriales > Nocardiaceae > Nocardia > Nocardia sp. Marseille-Q1738. The sequence continues at coordinate 154,061 of NZ_CBDIMS010000001.1, forward strand.
GGTAGAGGACGAAAACTTCCCCTTGGCGTTCCAGATACGGCATGGGGGCAGCGTATCCGGCGGCCACGGAACGTCCTACTCGCGGGTAGGGCTCGAGTGTCACCCCCGTGGCGTCATCTCCCCTGGACCACCCATCCGCCCGCCGACCTGGCGCTAGAGTGACGATCATGCTTGCCCAAGAGGCCGCCGAGGCGATCGCCGAACGTACGGGAGTGCCGCGCCACCGGGTCGCGGTGGTGCTGGGATCCGGCTGGCAGGACGCGGCCGCCGAGATCGGGGCGCCGCGGGCGTCGGTGCCGATGCCGGAGCTGCCCGGTTTCGGGACGCCGACCGCGCAGGGCCACGTCGGCATGGTCTACTCGGTCCAGGTGGACGACACCGCCGTGCTGCTGCTGATGGGCCGACAGCATCTCTACGAGGGCTACCAGCCCGGCGACGTGGTGCATCCGGTGACGGCGGCGATCGCCGCGGGCGCGGAAATCGTCGTGCTGACCAACGCCGCGGGCGGCATCCGTCCCGGCCTCCGGGTCGGCGACCCGGTCCTGATCAGCGATCACCTCAACCTGACCGGCCGGACGCCGCTGGCGGGCGCGACATTCGTCGATCTGGTCGACGCCTGGGATCCCGAGTTGCGGGCGCTGACCCGGGAAGTCGACCCGAGCCTGACCGAGGGCGTGTACGCGGGCCTGACCGGTCCGCAGTACGAGACCCCCGCCGAGATCCGGATGCTGCGCACGATCGGCGCGGACTTGGTCGGCATGTCCACGGTGCTGGAGGCGATCGCCTGCCGCGCGCTCGGCGCGCGAGTGCTCGGCATCTCGCTGGTCACCAACCTGGCCGCGGGCGTCACGGGCGCGCATCTGTCGCACGCCGAGGTGCTCGCCGAAGGACATGCCGCCGCGCCGCGCCTGGGCAAACTGCTGCGCGGCGTGCTGGAACGGGTGTAGATGCTGCGCTTCGGCACGGCCGGGCTGCGCGGCCCGCTGCGCGACGGTCCGGACGGTATGAACGTCACCACGGTGACCAGGGCGACCGCAGGGATCGTGGACTGGTTGCGCGGCCGCTGTCTCGGCGGCGGCGCGGTGGTCGTCGGCCGCGATGCCAGGCACGGGTCCGCCGAGTTCGCCACGGCGACCGCGGAAATCTTCGCCGCGGCGGGTTTTCCGGTGACGCTGCTGCCGCGCCCGCTGCCAACGCCGGTGGTCGCCTACGCGGTGCGTGAGCTCGGCGCGGTCGCGGGCGTGCAGATCACCGCATCGCACAATCCGGCTACCGACAACGGTTACAAGGTCTACCTCGACGGCGGTTCGCAGTTGATCGCCCCGGCCGACACCGAAATCGAGCGCTGCATCGAGAAGGTCACCGAGCCGGTCGATCGTGCGCCGGTTGCCCCCGCGAACGACGATATGGTGCGACGCTACCTGCGGCGCGTCGCCGAACTGCCCGGCCTGATCGGCGGTCCAGGCGAGCGCGCGGATATCCGGATCGCCCTCACCCCGCTGCACGGCGTAGGCGGCGACCTCGCCGTCGAAGCACTCACCGCCGCCGGTTACGCCGACATCCACCTGGTCGACGAGCAGTTCGAGCCCGACCCTGACTTCCCCACCGTCGCGTTCCCGAATCCGGAGGAACCCGGCGCCACCGACCTGCTGCTCGCGCTGGCCGCCCGGGTCGGCGCCGACGTGGCGATCGCGCTGGACCCGGACGCGGACCGCTGTGCGGTGGGTGTTCCGCGGCCGGACGGCACCTGGCGGATGCTGCGCGGCGACGAGACCGGTGTGCTGCTCGGAGACTGCGTGCTGCGCACCGCCGCGGCCGACGCGCTGGTGGCGACGACGATCGTGTCCTCGCGGCTGCTGTCCAAGCTGGCTCCGGCGCGCGGCGGCCGCTACGCGGAGACGCTCACGGGCTTCAAGTGGCTCGCCCGCGCGGGCGACGGCCTGGTGTACGCCTACGAGGAAGCGATCGGCCACTGCGTCGACCCGGCGAAGGTCAGGGACAAGGACGGCATCTCCGCCGCGGTGCTCGTGGCCGACCTGGTCGCCCGGCTGAAGGCGGCGGACCGCACTCTGACCGGCGAACTCGACGACTACGCGGTCGAATTCGGCTTGCACGCGGGCGACCAAGTGGCGCTGCGACTGGCGTCGGCCGCAGACGCCGCGGCGGTGGTCGAGCGGTTGCGGGCGAACCCGCCCGGCGAGATCGCGGGCGAGCCGGTGAAATACACCGACCAGCTCCAGGTGCGCGGCCGGATGCGGACCGACGCCCTGATCTTCGAAGGCGCCTCATCCCGCGTAGTCGTGCGTCCTTCCGGCACCGAGCCGAAACTCAAGTGCTACCTGGAGGTGGTCGAGCCGGTCGGCGCGCATGCCGACCTTCCAGCCGCGCGAACCGCTGCGCGTGTACGCCTTTCGGCGCTGCGCGACTTCTGCCTGACCCTCTGATTCCGCCCCGGGTCAGCGCGGGCCGAACTGCCGATCGCCCGCATCGCCGAGGCCGGGCACGATGAAGGCGTTCTCATTCAGTCGCGCGTCGACCACCGCTGTGACCAGGCGCACCGGCAGACCCGAGTCTTCCAGCGCCGCAATGCCTTCCGGCGCCGCGACGACGCACACCGCGGTGATGTCGGTGGCGCCGCGTGCCGCGAGCAGTTCCAGGGTGTAGCGCATCGAGCCGCCGGTAGCCAGCATCGGGTCGAGCACGAAGACCGGAAATCCGGCGAGGTCGGCGGGCAGCGATTCCATATAGGGCACCGGCAGATGGGTGTTCTCGTCCCTGGCCAGGCCGACGAATCCGATTCTGGCGTCGGGGATCAACTCGGCGGCCGCATCGATCATGCCGAGCCCGGCGCGCAGCACCGGAACCAGCAACGGCGGCCGCGCCAGCCGGACGCCCTCGGTGGCGGCGACCGGCGTCACGATCGGAAAACGCTCGACCGGCGCCTCGCGCAGCGCCTCGTAGATCAGGATTCCGGTCAGATCACGTAGTGCGGCACGGAAAGCCGGATTCGGCGTGCGCTCGTCCCGCATCGTGGTGAGCAGGGCGGCGACGAGTGGATGGTCCACGGTGTGGGTGCGCATGAGGGAACGATAAGGTCGATCACTGGCGCGCCGCCGGACTCGACGCGACTTTTTTCCGAAGCGGCGGAACCGAACCGCAACAGCGCGCGTCGAACCAAGTGGATGACGTACTCTGCCTGGGAACAACAGATGGGGGAAGCTCTGATGCGAAAGATGTCGGCGGACACGGAGGGCATCGCCGCCTATGGTGCGACCGCCCACGTCATGGCGGGCGAGATGGCGGCGGCGGGGGTCAGCGCGGCCGCGGCGGAGCCCGCGTTGCTAGGCCCGATCATGGGACTCATCGGCGCCGATTTCATGGCGGCCTACACCGCGGCACACGCCGGGCACGTCGCCGCGATCGGGCAACTGTCGGCGGTGCTGACCAGCATGGGCGGCGCGGCCACCGGCGCGGCGACCGTCCTCACCGAGACCGATACCTCCACCGCGAGCGCGCTGCAGAACGCGGCCACCGAACTGGAGTGAGCCTGTGATCGATATCAACGCGCTGGCCAAACCGATCCTGGACCTGCTCGCCAGCTTCGGCACCGGCGTGCTGCCCACCGGCGGTCCCACCGACGCGCTGCGCAGCACCTCGGCCGTGGTCGACCAGATACACCAGATGGGTCGCGACAGCATCAACGGGATGAACGCCGCGTGGGACGGCCGCGCCGCCGACGCCGCCACCGCCAAGGCGCTGCGGGTGCAGACCTCCGCGGCCACCATCTCCGATCGCGGCAACGAGATGGCCACGGTGGTGAACCAGGCCGCCGCCGAGGTGGAGACGGGCCAGAAAGAACTCACCGATATCGCGCAGTCGTTCGTGAACACCGCCGCGAGCATGGGTCCGGCCTTGGCGACGCCGCAGGGATTGACGGTGCTCGTCGGGTCGGCGATCGACCATCTCGGCCAAGCGCTCAACGTGGTCGGCCGGGTACAGAATGAGTTGCACACACAAACCGCGTCGATGAACGAGCTGACCCCGCCGCCACCGACCCCGGCGCCCTCCGGAGTGCCCGTCGCCGCGGCCGCCTCCGGCGTCCAGCAGGTGGTTTCCACCGCGTCCGGCGTGCTCACCGGCGCGGGCCAGATGATGAGCACCGCGATGAGCTCACCAGGAACTCCCGGGACCACGCGGGGCACTCCGGGTGTGCCCCGGCCGGACACCGGTTCGGGGACGGCCGACGACGGCAAGGGCGTGAAGATCACGCTGCCCGACGGCAGCGTCGTGGAGGCGCCGAACGAGCAGGCCGCCACGGCGGTCCGCTCGGCGATCGGCACCCTCGGCACCCCCTACGTCTGGGGCGGCAACACCCCCGGCGCGGGACTGGACTGCAGCGGGCTCACCAAGTACGCCTACGGCGAGGCAGGCGTCGACCTGCCCCGCCTCGCCGCCGAGCAGGGCAGCGGGGCCACACCGGTGTCCCCCGGCGACCTGATGCCCGGCGACCTCGCGATCTGGGATGGCCACGTGGCCATGGTGATCGGCAACGGGCAGTTCGTCGAGGCGGGTGACCCGGTCCAGATCAGCTCGATTCGAACGGAGAACTCAGGTATGGACTTCTACGGTTTCTACAGGCCGACAGCATGACCCAACCGCAAATCCCCAACGTCACCGTCGCGGCCAGCAGCAACCGGTCGGGCACCATCTCGGTGCGGGCCACCGACCAGGGCATGCCGGTGGAGATCAAGTTCGAGCGCAGCGAATACCGGTACGGCGCACAGTCACTCGCCAACGAGATCCTGCGGCTCACCCAGCGCTCCGCCATCGCGGCGCGGGCGCGACGGCGCGAACTGCTCGCCGAGGCGGGCATGCCCGCGGACATCCTCGACCGGCTCGGCCTGCCCACCCGCCAACAGGCGGTGGACGAGCTGGACCGGATCGACGACGCGGATACAGGTCCGACGAGCTGGATGAGGCCGGTGTGAACGAGCCGAGCGCCAACGAGGTAGAAGCGGCATGAGGGAGCGAAGCGAGCGAATCATGGACACAGCCGCGTTCGCGGTCATGCTGGAGCCGAGCGCCAGCGAGGTGGAAGCGGCATGAGGGAGCGAAGCGAGCGAATCATGGACACAGCCGCGTTCGCGGTCATGCTGGAGCCGAGCGCCAGCGAGGTGGAAGCGGCATGAGGGAGCGAAGCGAGCGAATCATGGACACAGCCGCGTTCGCGGTCATGCTGGAGCCGAGCGCCAGCGAGGTGGAAGCGGCATGAGGGAGCGAAGCGAGCGAATCATGGACACAGCCGCGTTCGCGGTCATGCTGGAGCCGAGCGCCAGCGAGGTGGAAGCATGAGCGCGGAAATGGACGCTCTGGTCGCGTCGGCGACCCAGAAGCTGGAGGCGCTGGAGGCGGCGCTGTACGGGCTGAAGCAGGTGCGCGGACGGTTCACCAGCGAGGATGGCGCGGTGAGCGTCGAGGTGAACAGCGATGGCGCGCTCGTGGGTCTGACGCTGGCGGAATCGGTCACGTCGCTGCCGCCCGCCGAGGTCGGACAGCTGATCGTCTGGGCGTGCAGGCAGGCCGCCGAGGACGCCGGCGCACAGCGGTCCAAGGTCGTTGCGACACTGAACGAGTCGTTCGTCCCGGCCGGGCAGCCGCCCGGAGCGACGAATGGGGGCGGGCCGGATAGTGCCTGACGCGGAAGGTCGATAGGCTTCCGCACATGGCTTCTGGAGACATCGTCCCGATCGAGCTCGGCCTGACCGACGGCGATCTCGTCACCCTGTGGGCACCGCGCTGGCGAGACGGTGACGACGAGTGGGAGGCGTTCCTCGGACACGAGGACGCCCTCTACGGTTTCGAGTCCGTTGCTGAGCTGGCCGCGTTCATCCGCACCAACTCCGACAACGACCTCGTGGACCATCCGGCATGGAAAGTCGTCGCGGGTCTCTCGGCCGTCGAACTGGAGCCGGAGGAGAATTTCACCTTCGATCTGGTCGCGGTGCCCGAACTGGCCGCGGGTGAGCCCGACGTGGACACCATCGCCGAGCTGGAGGACACCCTCGGCATGGTGCGCAACATCGGCGAGGTCTGTGAACTGGAGACGGTGACCAAGTTCTTCGGTTCGCATCCGGTGCTCGGCGCGCTGCCCGGTGGGGTGAGCACCTTCGTCGGGCGCGACGGCGAGGAGCTGTGGGACCAGATCGGCGCGGCCATCGCCAAGGGCTGGGACGACGTCTTGGATGCCATCGACTCCGTGGTGCAGACCCCCGAGGTCGACGCCGAGGCGGTCGCGGTCGCCGAGGCCGAGCTCCTGGCCGCCGAGGAGAATGTGGTCGACGCCGACGACGCGGCCGACAGCGACGAGGAGGAGGAGTTCGAGCCCGTCGACCTCGACGACGACGAGGAGGAGGACGAGGACGAGTCGTTCTGGCACGAGGTCGGCATCGACCCGATCAAGATCGTCACGTCCGAGGGCAGCTTCTTCACGCTGCGCTGTTACCTGGACGACGAACCGATCTTCCTCGGCGCAAAGGGCACGATCACGGTGTTCCCCTCCGAGCGCGCACTGGCCCGGTACCTCGCCGACGACCATGAGCACGACCTGGCCCGGGTGAGCACCTTCGCCGACGTGCAGACCGCGGCGGTGGACGGCTCGCTGGAGGTCGAGGTCACCGACGAGAACGTGTACGTGCTGCCCGGTCTGTCCGAGGACTTGGCGGAGGGACCGGAGGCGGTCGACATCGAACAACTCGACTTGGCGGTCGAGCTGTTCACCGACGCCGCCGACTACGCCGACGATGACACGGTCGAGCAAGCGCTGGCGCAATCCACCCCGCTGGGCTGGTACGTCTCCTACCTGCTGAATCCGGATCCGACCCGGTTGGCGCCCAACCCGCCGTTCACCGCCGAGGCACAGGCGTGGCGGGAGCTGGAACGCACCCTGGAGTCCCGGCTCGACAAGCAGTAATCAGGTCAGCCGGATCCAGACCTGTTCGGCCTGTCCGAGCAGGCGTCCGTCGACGCCGTAGACGCCGGTCGAGGCGAAGCATTTGCGGCCCTGCTCGCCGTGGTACTCCCCCACGACGACGCAGCGCTCACCGACCTGCGGCAGGTCGTGCACGGTGGCGGTCATCGAGCCGAGCAGGGCGGGACGGTCGAGCATGCCGGGTAGCGACCAGCCGCCGGGGCAGTCCATCGCGGCCCACAGCAGCGCTGGTCTCAGCGGCACGGTGTCGTCCGGTATCCACGATGCGGCTACTCGGTTCTCGCCCACCCGGCCGGGTTCGATGCGCAGGCCGTCCGCGCGACCGCTGCCGCAGACGAAGCAGGACGCGAACATCTCGATGCTCACATAGGTGTCCGACGCCGCGACAGCTTCGGCGAACGGGACGGGACGCGGCGCGTCCCGCTCGAGCTCGCCGCCGGCCGACTGCGCGATCAGCGTGTCACCGTCGTAGAGCCGTCCGTCGCGCACGTCGAGCGGCGTCTCCAGCGGCGGGCGGCTGCGCAGGATTACGGTCACGGTCTCCTCGTCGCACTGCTCGGCGAGCAAACCGGCCACGTAGCCACCGTTGCCGGAGTCGGGCGGACCGTTGAACCGACGGGGGATGCGCAATGTCGCCATGATCGTCACGCTAGCGAACCGGTCATCGACCGCCGGAGCCTCTGCACCGATTCGAGCGCATCTCGTGTGCGACAGAGCCCGGCGCGTCAGCCTCACCGCCGAGAACCTCGACGCCGTTGTCCGTCGGCTATCCGATCAACACCGCGTATCCGGGCTTGATGATGTCGTCGATGATCCGCAGCCGCTCGGGGAACGGGATGAACGCCGACTTCATGGCGTTGATGGTGAACCGTTCCAGATCGCTCCATCCGTAACCGAACGTCTCGACCAGCTTGAGCATCTCCTTGCTCATGCTGGTGTCGCTCATCAGCCGGTTGTCGGTGTTGACCGTGACGCGGAAGCGCAGCCGGGCCAGCAGGTCGAAGGGGTGCTTGTCCAGCGAGGGCACGGCGCCGGTCTGCACGTTCGACGAGGGACACAGCTCCAGCGGAATGCGCATGTCCCGGACGTAGTTGGCGACCAGCCCGAGCCGCGCGTCCTCGATCGCGCCGGGCACGGTGATGTCGTCGGTGATCCGCACGCCGTGACCGAGCCGGTCGCAGCCGCAGAACGCCAGCGCCTCGTGGATGGACGGCAGACCGAACGCCTCCCCCGCGTGGATGGTGAAGTGCGCACTGTTGGCACGCATGTATTCGAACGCGTCGAGATGCCTGCTCGGCGGGAAGCCCGCCTCCGCGCCCGCGATGTCGAAGCCGCCGACCCCGCGATCGCGGAAGCGCACCGCGAGTTCGGCGATCTCCCGCGAGCGGGCGGCATGCCGCATCGCGGTGAGCAGGCAGGTCACCACGATGGTGTGGCCTTGCTCGGCGGCGGCCGCCTCGCCCTCGCGGAAACCGGCAAGGGTGTGTTCGACCACCTCGTCCAGCGTGAGCCCGCGCTCCAAGTGCTGTTCGGGAGCGAAGCGCACCTCCGCGTACACCACGCCGTCGGCGGCGAGGTCCTCGGCGCATTCGCGGGCGACCCGGCGCAGGCCCTCGGGGGTTTGCATCACGGCGACCGTGTGGTCGAAGGTCTCCAGATACCGTTCCAGCGAACCGCTGTCGGCCGAGTCCCGGAACCAGGCCGCGAGCGACGCCTCATCGGTCGCGGGTAGGTCGTCGTAACCGCTGTGCGCGGCGAGCTCGAGCACCGTGGCGGGCCGCAGACCACCGTCGAGGTGATCGTGCAGCAGCGCTTTCGGCGCCTGTCGGATCGAGGCAAGGGTCAGAGGCATCGGTCCAGTCATGTATCGACGGTAGCCGCAGCGCGCCGAAACGGCAGCCGGACTCCTGCCGTGGCAACCATCTCGTTGCCGACCGGATGCGGGCCGGTCCACAAAGCGACACCAGCCGGACCGATACCACCGGCCCAGTGCGAGCGAACGCATCGGCTCGACAGTTGCCACCGCGCGAACCGGGATCCTCTCGACGCCGCGATCAGCGCCGGATCGAGTTGGACACCGCACTTCGGCCCGGAGAGGCTACGGCCGCCACCGCGATGAACGAGCGAGCCGCCCACGCGTGCCCCGACCGATCCGAGCGGTTGCCTACTTCGTGTCCAGTCGTGCGATGAGGCCAGGAAGCGATTCGGCGCGGAAGCAACCCGAACCGGCAGGCCTTTCCCAACGATCAGGCCACGAACCGATCGAGGATCAATGGTGCGGGTGCGAGCTCGTGCGCGGTGCCGATGGTGACGGCATCGCGCAGGGCCGCGGTTGCACCCGCGAATGACTCGGGGGTGTCGGTGTGCATGGTGAGCAGCGGTTGTCCCACGGTGACGGAGTCGCCCGGTTTCGCGTGCATTTCGACTCCGGCGCCGAATTGCACCGGATCACCCTGACGCGCGCGGCCCGCGCCGAGCCGCCAGGCGGCGATACCGACGCCCATCGCGTCGAGCCTTGTCAGCACGCCGTCGGCGTCGGCGCGGATGACCTCGGTGTGCGCGGCGGCGGGTAGCGGCGCGTCCGGGTCGCCGCCTTGGGCGCGGATCATCGCGCGCCATTGGTCCATCGCCCGGCCATCGGCCAGCACGTCGGCGGGGTCGACGTCGAGCCCGGCCACCGCGACCATCTCACGGGCCAGGGTGAGGGTCAGTTCCACCACGTCGGCGGGCCCACCACCCGCGAGCACCTCCACCGATTCCGCGACCTCCAGGGCATTGCCCGCGGTCCGGCCGAGCGGGGTATCCATGGCGGTGAGCAGCGCCACCGTCCGCACGCCCGCGTCGGCGCCCAGCGTGACCATGGCCGTGGCCAGTTCACGCGCCCCGTCGAGTGTCTTCAGGAAGGCGCCCGAGCCGACCTTGACGTCGAGTACCAGCGCCGCGGTGCCCTCGGCGATCTTCTTGCTCATGATCGAACTGGCGATGAGCGGGATCGATTCGACCGTGCCGGTGACGTCGCGCAGGGCGTAGAGCCGTTTGTCCGCGGGCGCGAGGTCGGCGCCCGCCGCGCACACCACCGCGCCGATGCACGGGTCGGCCAGCAGGTCGCGCATTCGCGACACCGGCACGTCCGCCCGCCAGCCAGGGATGGATTCCAGCTTGTCCAGGGTGCCTCCGGTGTGGCCGAGGCCGCGCCCGGACAACTGCGGCACCGCGGCGCCGCACGCGGCCACCAGCGGCACCAGCGGCAGCGTGATCTTGTCGCCGACCCCGCCGGTCGAGTGCTTGTCCACGGTCGGTCGCGGCAGGCCGGTGAGGTCCATGCGCCGTCCGGAGGCGATCATCGCGGCGGTCCACCTGGCCGTCTCGCGCCGCGTCATCCCGCGCCAGACAATCGCCATGGCGAGCGCCGACATCTGCTCGTCGGCCACCGCGCCGCGGGTGAACCCGTCGATCACCCAGTCGATCTGCGCGTCGGAGAGTTCCCCACCGTCACGCTTGGTCCTGATGATCGAAACCGCGTCCAGTGCCGTCACATTCGTCAGTCTGGCATGCAGCTTCGACTCTGGTTCCTGTCGGTGGCATGCGCTAGCCTCGCCCCATCATTCGTTCGAGGTTGGGGGAAGCGATGACCATGGACCGTCGGGTGGCAGGCTTGGAGACAAGGGTCCGCGATGTCGAGGAAAGTTACGGCACATCCATCTATGAGCTGACCAGGCATGCGACGAAGACCGATATCGTCCACGCCCAGCTGATCGACGGCGTCAACCGGCTGGGGCAAGGTCTGGCGCTGATGATGGAGCGGATGGGGATCCCACCGCTCGAGTTCCCGAACCTGACTATGCCCACCGAGGACGATATCGACGCCGCCCTCGAGACCGAGTACTGACGGGTGAGGCGGGGGAAGCCCGACGACGATGTCGACGCCGCTCTCGAGGCGGAGTGCTGACGAGCCGCGCTCACACCTGACCGGCGTCCAAGTCGTCGGGGCCGAAGGCATCCGGGAGCAGTGTGCGCAGCGGCACCGCTCCCGCCTTGTGATCAACCAGGAGGTCGGCTCCACCGTGCTCGTAGAGCAATTGGCGGCAGCGCCCGCAGGGCATCAGGATTTCGCCGCGAGAATCGGCCACCGAGACCGCCAGAAGGCGACCCCCACCCCCCGAAATCAAGTTACCGATGAGTACACATTCGGCACACAGGGCCAATCCATATGAGACATTCTCCACATTGCAACCGCTCACAATTCGGCCATCGGAACTGAGAGCAGCGGCGCCGACCGGAAACCGCGAGTAGGGTGCATAGGCATTCTGCATAACTCGAATTGCACTGTTGCGCAACGTATTCCAGTCGATTTGCGACATGGCGAACCCCTCTCGAACCGAGCCGAAGATGGCCGCACGAGGGCCAGGACAGAACCCCGCGCGTGTCGAGAAAGGTAAACCTAACCCGATCCTTTGTCGCGCAACGCACGGCACGCCGAATTAGTTCCGGGATTGCTGGGGGATTAGAGTCCAGAACAGATCGGTTCAGGTTCCCCGCGACGGGCCGGAGTACAGCCACCTGGGCAATTGCCCCCAACGCCGCCGGCGTCGGACCTGAAACCGGGTCCATCAACGACGTTGGAGGCACCGCACTCTATGACCACGATTGAAGCTCCGGCCCAGCCGAAGCGGAAGACGCTGTACCGAGGCGACCCCGGAATGTGGTCGTGGGCGCTGCACCGGATCACCGGCGTCACCATCTTCTTCTTCCTCTTCGTCCACGTGCTGGACACAGCGCTGGTGCGCGTCAGCCCGCAGACCTACAACGAGGCGATCGATATCTACAAGACGCCCATCGTCGCGTTGATGGAGATGGGCTTGGTCGCGGTCGTGCTGTTCCACGCGCTCAACGGCGTCCGCGTGATCCTGGTGGACTTCTGGTCCAAGGGACCGAAGTACCAGCGCCTGATGCTCTGGATCGTCCTCGCGGCGTGGTTCCTGCTGGCCGTTCCCGCTGTCGGGCGCCAGTTCTTCTACCTGTTCACGGAGCACTGAGGAAAATGAGCGCACCTGTTCTCGGCAAGTCGTACGACCGCCCGGCCAGCCTGGATCTGCCCCGCTCGCCGCGCGCCCGCTCGAGCAACAACTTCGAGAAGTACGCCTGGCTGTTCATGCGCTTCTCCGGCCTGCTGCTGATCGTGCTGGTGCTCGGTCACATGGCGATCATGCTGCTGCTCGACGGCGGCGTGAAGCGGCTCAACTTCGCCTTCGTCGCCGGTCGCTGGTCCAGCCCGTTCTGGCAGTTCTGGGACCTGAGCATGCTGTGGCTCGCCCAGCTGCACGGTGGCAACGGTCTGCGCACCGTCATCGATGACTACTCCCGCAAGGACTCGACCCGGTTCTGGCTCAAGACCCTGCTGGCCATCTCGATGATCCTGGTCATGAGCGTGGGCACCTACGTCATCTTCACCTTCGACCCCAACATCAGTTAGGAACAGGCCCCCTCCCATGAGTGAGCGCAGCGAACGAATCATCAGCACAGCGTGTTTCACACATGCCGGAGCCGAGCGGAGCGAGGTGCAGGCATGAGTGAATCCCGACCGATTCAGGAGCACCGCTACGACGTCGTGATCGTCGGCGCGGGTGGCGCGGGCATGCGCGCCGCGATCGAGGCCGGCCCCAGGGTTCGGACGGCGGTGCTGACCAAGCTGTACCCGACCCGCAGCCACACCGGCGCGGCGCAGGGCGGCATGTGCGCCGCACTGGCCAACGTCGAAGAGGACAACTGGGAGTGGCACACCTTCGACACCGTCAAGGGTGGTGACTACCTGGTCGACCAGGACGCCGCGGAGATCATGGCCAAGGAGGCCATCGACGCCGTGCTCGACCTGGAGAAGATGGGCCTGCCGTTCAACCGCACGCCCGAAGGCAAGATCGACCAGCGGCGCTTCGGCGGCCACACCCGCGATCACGGCAAGGCCCCGGTCCGCCGCGCGTGCTACGCCGCCGACCGGACCGGCCACATGATCCTGCAGACGCTGTACCAGAACTGCGTCAAGCACGACGTGGAGTTCTTCAACGAGTTCTACGTGCTGGATCTGGTGCTGACCGAGACCGATCGCGGCCCGGTTGCCACCGGCGTGGTCGCCTACGAGCTGGCCACCGGTGAACTGCACGTCTTCCACGCCAAGTCGATCGTGTTCGCCACAGGCGGCTCGGGCCGGATGTACAAGACCACCTCGAACGCGCACACGCTGACCGGTGACGGCATGGCGATCGTGTTCCGCAAGGGCCTGCCGCTGGAGGACATGGAGTTCCACCAGTTCCATCCGACGGGTCTGGCCGGGCTCGGCATTCTGATCTCCGAGGCCGTCCGCGGCGAGGGCGGCATTCTGCGCAACGCCGACGGCGAGCGGTTCATGGAGCGCTACGCCCCCACTATCAAGGACCTCGCGCCGCGCGACATCGTCGCCCGCTCGATGGTGCTCGAGGTGCTGGAGGGCCGCGGCGCCGGACCGAACAAGGACTACGTCTACATCGACGTGACCCACCTCGGCGAGGACGTGCTCGAGGAGAAGCTGCCCGACATCACCGAGTTCTCCCGCACCTACCTCGGTGTGGACCCGGTGAAGGAACTGGTGCCGGTGTTCCCGACCTGTCACTACGTGATGGGCGGCATCCCGACCCGCATCCGCGGTGAGGTACTGCGTAACAACACCGACGTCGTCCCGGGCCTGTACGCCGCGGGCGAGTGCGCGTGCGTCTCGGTGCACGGCGCCAACCGGCTCGGCACCAACTCGCTGCTGGACATCAACGTGTTCGGCCGGCGCGCGGGTATCGCCGCCGCGGAGTACGCGCAGCGCAGCGAGTTCGTCGAGATGCCGGAGAACCCGGCGCAGATGGTGCAGGACTGGCTCGCCCAGCTGCTGAGCGAGCACGGCGACGAGCGGGTCGCCGACATCCGCACCGAGCTGCAGCGGTCGATGGACAACAACGCCTCGGTGTTCCGCACCGAGGACACGCTCAAGCAGGCGCTCACCGATATCCACGCGCTCAAGGAGCGGTACGCGCGGATCAGCGTGCAGGACAAGGGCAAGCGCTACAACAGCGACCTGCTCGAGGCCGTCGAGCTCGGCTTCCTGCTCGAGCTGGCCGAGGTCACCGTGGTCGGCGCGCTCAATCGCAAGGAATCGCGCGGCGGCCACGCCCGCGAGGACTACCCGGACCGCGACGACGTGAACTTCATGCGGCACACGATGGCCTACAAGGAAGGCTCGGATCTCCTCTCGGACATCCGCCTGGACTTCAAGCCGGTGGTGCAGACCCGTTACGAGCCGATGGAGCGTAAGTACTGATGACTGCTGTTGCCGAAGCACCCTCTTCGCAGAAGCCCGCTCCGGTCCCCGAGGGCTCGGTGATGATCACCGTCAAGGTGGCCCGGTTCAACCCGGAGGACGACAAGGGCGCGCACTGGGAATCCTTCCAGGTGCCGGTCCTGTCGACCGACCGCTTCCTGAACGTGCTGATCTACATCAAGTCCTACCTGGACGGCACGCTCACCTTCCGCCGCTCCTGCGCGCACGGCGTCTGCGGTTCCGACGCCATGCGCATCAACGGCGTCAACCGGCTGGCCTGCAAGGTGCTGATGAAGGACATGCTGCCCAAGGGCGGCAAGCCGATCACCGTCACCGTCGAGCCGATCCGCGGCCTGCCCGTGGAGAAGGACCTCGTGGTGGACATGGAGCCGTTCTTCGACGCGTTCCGCGCGGTGAAGCCCTACCTGATCACCACGGGTAACGAGCCCACCCGCGAGCGCATCCAGAGCCAGGCCGACCGCGCCCGGTTCGACGACACCACCAAATGCATCCTGTGCGCCTGCTGCACCACCTCCTGCCCCGTGTACTGGAGCGACGGCAGCTACTTCGGCCCGGCCGCGATCGTGAACGCCCACCGCTTCATCTTCGACAGCCGCGACGAAGCCGCCCGCGAACGCCTCGACATCCTCAACGACGTCGAAGGCGTCTGGCGCTGCCGCACCACCTTCAACTGCACCGACGCCTGCCCCCGCGGCATCGAAGTCACCAAGGCCATCCAAGAAGTCAAACGAGCCCTGCTCTTCACCCGCTGACCCAGGCACCGAACCCGAAGGCCGCCCCGATCTTTCGATCAGGGCGGCCTTCGCCATGTGATCAGCGAGTTACTCCCGCCATCGAACGCTCGATCACCTCGAAGATGTCAGCGTCCGTCTCCTGCTGCCACTCGGGCAACTGATCCCAATCCGCCACATACCCCGGCTTCGGGTCGGGAATGTGCTTGTAGATCTGCGCGATCCAGCACAGCGCGAGCCATCTACCTTTCTGCGCCCGGCTGAGCTTGCTCGTATTCCCGCCGCTAGCTACCACGAAGGCGGCAACCTGGTCGTACACGGCAATCGCGCTGGCCTGCTCCCATTCCGGCATGTCATCCCAGGGTGCGATGTACCCCGGCTTCGGATCACCCGGGTAATGAGCTTTCACTCCGTCGATCCATGCTTGTCGGAAGATGCGACCGCGGTCGGATTCTTGCACGGCTCTCCTCAGATTGATTTGGCGTAGTTCTGTGACAATGCGACGATCTGGCGATCCAGGTGCTCGACATGCCGGTCGTCTCCGAGGGGCGCGAGTCGACGGCGTAGATTCTCGAGCTGACGAGCGATGTATCCGGAGCGGGTTTGCCGAGCGAGATCCAGCGCAGCGTCGCCATACATGACCGCCTGGAATGGGTCGCTCTTCACTGCACCGATCGCAGCCAGATCTACGAGAACGCTGGCGCGGCGCCGATACGAAAGCCGGTTGTTCAGAGCGTCATCGAGAATCTGTTCAGCGCGGTCAGGTTGATCGAGTTGGACAAGACACGTAGCTCGTTCCTCGGCCAGGCGATCGCCGTCGAATCTCAACCACCCGTTGGATCTCAGGTAGCTCATGGACAGCACCCCTTCGGCTGAGTCGGCGGCACGCCCCCACCCGTCATAGTCGCCGAGTCCGGCCAGCGCTTGCGCATGCACCGCATCGGCCCAATACCGTGTGCTCAGAGCATGATCCCCGCGTCGCGCAATGTGCCGCGCCGACTCGGCCAGTGTCACCGCCGCAGGAAAGCAATTGTCGTGGATGCTGATGTAAGCCTGCCGGGTCAAGGCGCAGGCCCAAAGATCCCAAGCAGCAGCTTCTTTGCTGAGAGATGCGGCAACCGTATAGCAGTATGCCGCCTCAGGATACCGATCACCGTCGAACAGAATCTCTCCGGCCAACTGGGATATCTCGGCCGCAAGTTCGCAGACACGACGACGGACCGAGTCGCTGTCCGAACGGCGCAGACCGCTGACCAGCACACTCAAGTGCTCGCGGACTGCAGGTAAGGCCGCAGCTTTCGTCGGTGCTGATGAATACTGCTGCCACAGAAGTTGGTTCATTGCCGCGTATTGATCGGTCGTGGCAATCTCGATTCGGCGGTCGACGTCATCGGATGCGACGACCCTGTCCCAGTCGATGGACGTCGCCAGCGCCGCGCTGGACACGGATAGCGACTGCAGCAGTTCGCGCCGATTCATGTCATCGGTCTCGGTGAGGTACTGGGGGTCGTGCAGACCGGGCGACTCGTCGCTAAAGAGCTTAGGGGCTCGACCCAGCCCAGACTGTCGTCGCAGCTCATCACAACGCAGTTGGAACCTTGTCCGCTGGTCTGCGTCTGCTCGCGCGAGAAAGGTGTCCATGATCGCGGCGTGTTGCGCACGGAGGGTCAGCTTCGCACCTTTGCGTTCCCAGTTCCGAAGCGTGTCGAAGGGAACTCCAGCAAGTTGACAGAACCCGAGCCGCGTCTCGCGCAGGGCATCCCGCAGCGCACGCACCCTCCAGCCCGGTCCACTGAACCTGCACAGACATAGGCACGACCCCCAATACCCGTCGAGTGCACGCAGCATACCCCCGACTAACCCCTGCAACGCCCCTGATGGCACTCCTGCCAGGCCCACCTTACTGCGACCGTTGACACAGCTCCACACACGACGGCTCCAACCCACGCAAGAGGACAGTCATGTTCGAAACTTTGAAGATCGGCGCTTGGGCATGCATCGACGGACGGTGCCCCGTACGCCCACTCCTCCACCCAGAGGACCAAGCCGTCACACTGATCTTCGGTGACGGCGACACCTTCGAGCTCTACCTCGATGCATCAGCACTTGGTAACATCATCCGACTCGGACGCGAGGCCCTCGATGGGCTGTCACCACCGGCCGCCGCCAAGTAGGTTGTGAAGCCAGCCTCCTGGCGGAATCTCACGATTCATTCTTCTCCTTGTCCGCGTGGTACCGCCACAGCCTCTAACGCTCGGGCCATCCCAGGTCAGCACGCAGAAATCGTCCGGCCGCGGACACTCTGGCAGATGATCGTCCTCCTGGCTAGGCCAGTAAGGTTGCTCGCATGCACGGCGCGGTGGACCATCGCATGTCAACGATCCAGGCAAGTGCGGCAGCGCGTCGCTGATCAGTGTTGCTTGGCGGTGATGTTGAACATCCAGCTGATCCCGAATTGGTCCACGAGCGAGCCCGCCTCATCTCCCCATACCTGCTTTTCAAGAGGCAGCGTAACGGTGCCACCGACGGACAACTTCTCGAAGTAGTCGCGGAGTTCTCCGTCGCCGCCACCGAGGAAGATCGCAACGTTGTTGCCCGGCCGATAAGGAGGGTGGCCGGGCCTTTCATCCGGAAAGTCCCATGCCATCAACGTGTAGCCGGCAGAGGTGTCCAGACGAGAGTGCATGACCTTGTCAGCGCTCGGCGAGTCCGGTGAGCCGAAGTCCGCGACCGTCGAAACCTCCAACGCGCCACCAAAGACCTGCTGGTAGAACTCCATCGCCTCCCGCGCGTTGCCATTGAACGTGATACACGGATTGACCTGAGAACCCACTTGAACGCTCCTTCATGGACTGGCCGATCGGGCTGTCCGATGGCCGCCGAATCAAGACTCCCAACAAATCACGACACCCTCTGTCGTGATTCTTGGAGAACTTTGCGCTCACACCGCTGGCCCGGCCCACCGGATCAGTCCGGGCGCTGCCGCGTGGTTTCGCGGGCGTGCGAGAGTCCTGCGTGGGAACGGATGGCCGCGGTAGCCGTGTCGAATTCGGTGGGGTCGGTGAGTGTGGCGTTGTTTTCGTAGGTGACGCCTTCGGGCACAGGGTCGCTGCCTACCGGATCGGCGTCCCAGATGTTGTCTCGGTAGGCGACGTGCTCCAGCGGTGGCGAAACCGTCAGGATGGCGGTGTTGTCTGCGCGGGCGACCACATTGCCTTCCACCGTGACCCAGGTGGCTCCGTAATCGGTGTACAGGCCGAAGTTGTACGGCGTCTTGGTGTCTTCGATGACATTGCCGCTGACGAGGGCACCGTCGGCCGCCGAATCTCCCTGAGGGCCGGATACATAGATGCCTCCGCCGTCGGCCAGTATCCCCATGGTGTCGTGCATCCGGTTGTGCTGAATCCGGGTGCCGTGCCCGGGGCCGGCCACGATGCCGCAGTGCGGGACGTCGCCGACCTGGTTGTGGGAGACGGTGCAGGCGCTCGTGTTCAGCAGTGAGATGCCCGGCGAACCGGGGAAGTCCAGCCCGATGCGCTCGATCAGGTTGTCCTCCAGCAGCGCGCCACGGTCGCTGGTGATCGCGACGGCTGCAGCGGAGAGACTGTCGAAATCGCAGCCCCGTACTGTGAGATCGGTGCTGCCGTCCGAGCCGAGCGCCGTGGCACCCAGACCAGTGAAATGGCACGCTTCGAAAAGCAATCCGCGAGTCGCCTCGAGCCGCACGCAGGCGGGAATCGTCCGGGTCGTGGTCGGGACCGTCAGCCACTGCTGCCCTTCCACCAGAACCTCGGTGTAGACGGGTCCGCCGTCGTAGTAGCCGCACCCATGGTAGTGCAGGAAGCCTCGATTTCCGTTGGGCCGCAACCAGGTAGCGTCGGCGAATGTCAGGCCACGGAACGAGACGTCGCGGGTCTCGGTGGCGTACAGAAGCGTTTCCAGAGCCGGGGCCACCACCGGCGTGTGCAGCGGATGCTCACCGGGCCGCGGCAGGTAGTGCAGCACGTGATTGCCGGGGCGTGAGCGGTCCAGCACGAACGTGCCGGGCTCGCGCAGGAAGCTCGGGTCGTTTTCCACCCGTGTCGGCAGGCCGGGCCCGGCCATCGACTCGTAGCCGAACTCGTAGTTGTAGACTTCCACCGCCCACCCGAAAGCGGGTTGGACCATGGTGATCGAGGTCGACCCGCCGGTGCGTGCGACGGTGGCGACACCGCAGCGGGCCTCGGTCCAGGGATAGATTCCGCGATAGACGAACTCCACCGACGCTGGAGCCTGCCAGCCGAGCGGATCCGCGCTGTCGGTGATGTATCCGGTCGCGGTCCGGCTCACGGTTCCGGGCAATCCGTCGACGCCCGCACGCTCGGCTCGCCGACCGTCCACCACCAGCTGACGCGTGTCCAGGTCGCCCACGTCCGCCAGCCACACCCCGTCTCGCACTTGCCAATCGGTGATCTCCCGCCCGCCGCTGATCACGACCTGCCCCTGAGCGCCCGTTCCGTAGCCATCGGCCTGATAGACGATCCGGTGACCGTCGCGACCCGAATCGTCAGCGGTGAATCGCAGTGGCTCGGCGAGTACGTACCGGCCCGCGCTCAGGTGGACGACGACCTCTCCGGCGGCTTCTCGCGCAGCCTGTTGCGCACGGGACACCGTGGCAAAGGGACGGTCCGCGGTACCCGGCGCGGCGTCGTCGCCCGACGGAGCGACATAGAACTCTGGCATGACCCTACCCTTCTCATGTTTATGCCATACACATTGGTATACATATATCACACAAGAGAGGACGCCAATGACTGAAAGCGAGACGCCCGATCCCGACCGCACGATCGAATTGCTCTGGCGCGGCGATCGCGGCCCGCGGCGGGGATTGAACCTGGACCGGATCGTGCGGGCCGGCGTCGAGGTGGCCGACGCCGAGGGGCTGACGGGGTTGTCGATGCGCAAGGTCGCCGAACGCCTGGGCTTCACCACGATGTCTCTCTACCGTCACGTACCCGGGCGTGCCACCCTCATCGACCTCATGCGCGACGCGGTGCTGGGCGAGCTCACCGCGCCGGCACCTGCCCCCGGATGGCGCGCCGGACTGGAGACGTGTGCACGGCAGTGGTGGGAGCTGTACCGGCGGCACCCGTGGCTGGCCGAAGACCGGGGCAGCCGCCGCGTTCCCGGCCCCCACACGGTCGCCCAGTACGAATACATGCTCGGCATCCTCGCCACCACCGGCCTGTCCGCAACCGACGTCGTCGCCGCTGTCGAACTGGTCGGCCGCCTCATCGCCGCCGAGGCCCTGGCGCTGGTGGAAGCCGCGCGGGCCGAACGCGACAGCGGCATGAGCGACGAACAGTGGTGGCGCGCTCGCGATTCGCTGTTCGCGCGGCTCGATCGCTATCCGACCATCGAGGCTTTGGAGAAAGCGGGCGGCTTCGAGCGACCCGATCCGTTCGAATTCGGCCTGGCACGAGTACTCGACGGCATCGAACTCCTCATCAGACGCTGTGATGAAAAGCGTGATGAAACCCCAGCCTGCCGAGTATGCGGCGCCCCGCTCGACCACGCCTCCTCGGGACGGCCACGCGCCTACTGCTCACGCGCCTGCCAACAGCGCGCCTATCGCAGCCGGACGCAGAGATGAGAAAGGACCAGTTTCGACACGCATGCCATACGCTGGGCGACGAGCCTCCACAGGTGATAGCGCGCCCAGCGGCATGAGCGCTCACTTGCGACAGCTTTGGTCAGCATGGGTGGCAGCTCGGAGCATCGGCCCGGACGCGCCCACGGCGCCTGCCACCACGTCAAGCGGCGGCAGGCGCGTGGTCGAACTCGCCGTTACGAATACCCGCGACGAATGCCGCCCATTCGGCAGACGTGTAGTGGAGGGCGGTGCCGTCAGACGCGCGGAGAGTGACGCCACGGGGATCGGATTCGATGGCGAGTTCGGCTGCGGCGGAGTGAGTTTCCGTCGCGGTTGCGAGGAAGGCCGACCACTGACCGACTGGTACGGCGATCATCGGCTCGGCCGCGGGATCGTTGGCGGGGTTTCGCCGGTATTCGGCCATCATTTAGTACACTGCGACCCCAGCGTAGTCCGCATCGGATACCCCGGTGCGCTGGCCCATTGCTCCCCTGCGATCACGACGTGGTCGAGGAATCGCAGGCCTACCGTGTGCGCTGCTTCGGTGAGGATGGTGGTGGCGCGGCGGTCGTCGGGGCTGTGGGGTCGCCGGAGGGGTGGTTGTGGACGACGGCGAAGGCGCGGCCGTCGTGGCGCAGGACGGTGTTCAGGATTTCCCGGACCGGGACGGCGACTTGGTCGACGGCGCCTTCGGCGACGAACACCTTGTGGCGCAACCGATTCTGCGTGTCGCATACCAGCACGAGCAGTCGCTCCACGCGGGCGCCGGTGAACTGCGGACGGGCCGCGGCGGCCACGGCGGCGGCGCTGGTCAGCCGGAACGAGGTGTCCGGGCCGCCGCGTGCTCGGGCGCCGAGGTGGAACGCGGCGATGATCGCGGCCGCCTTCGCCACGCCGATCCCAGCTCGCCGTGACAACTCCTCCGGACGCGCGGACGCCAATCCGGGCAGTCCGTCGTGCTCGACCAGCAATTCCGCCGCCAGATCCAGCGCGCTCGCGCCACGCCTGCCGTGCCGCAGCAGCAGCGCGAGCAACTCCGCGTCGCTGAGCGCGTGCGGTCCGAGCACCAGCAACCGCTCGCGCGGCCGCTGCGCGACGGGCACATCGACAAGAGAGACCGCCATGACTCCACCCCTCGGTCCGGCCGACAGTGCCCGGGATTCTGCCAGCCACCACCGACACCTCGTGCGGAGCCGGTGTCCCGCGGCATGCATCGGAGCAGGACAACCCATATGCTGAGAGGCGGTTCGGTAGCCAAGTCGGTCCGTGAGCTGGGAGTTGATGGGCGATGTGGTACCTGAAGGCGCAATGGCATCACGACTTCGACGACGAGCCGGTCGAGATGTTCAGCGAGATCGCCGACGACGGCTTCGAGGTGCGCAAGGTCGAGATCTTTTCCGACGGCCACATGGACTGGGCCGATGCCGGTCGCGGCACCGGCACGACCACCATCAGTCAGATGCCGATCCCCACGGTGGACGCGATCGACGCCCAGGTGGAGTACTCCGCCGTCGAGGTCGATTCTCGCGAGTTCGAAACCATATGGCTGCGTGCCCTCCAGGAGACAGCGCCCGGCAAGCAATAGAGTGCTTCGAACGGCGCGTGCTCAGGCCGGTCCCCTAGCGCTCGACGGCCGCGGCCTCCGGCTCGGGAAGGGCGAAGAACGCCTTCGCCGCCAGCTTCTCCAGGTGATGCAACTGCCGCTCGTGCACGACGATTCGGCGCAGGGCCTCGTTGATGGTGGCATCGCTCGTCGCCGTGCCCATGATGGCGGCGGCAGCGGCGAGCAAATTCTGGTCGAGATCGATCCGCACGGATTTCATGCGTCCTCCTTCGTACATTCGCCATATTGCGGCATGAGGCCCGCTCATGTCTGGCAAATCGCGAACTCGACCTTGCAGTCTTACCCTACCGGGGTATAGTTCCGGCCATGGAACACAGGCACGACCTCTCCGGCGGCCACGCCTCGCACGGGCACGCGACGCACACCGCCGAGCAGCACACCGCGGAGCACCCGTCGGCTACCTGGCGCATGGCGGCCATGGCGACATTGCACTGCCTCACCGGCTGCGCTATCGGCGAGGTCCTCGGCATGGTGATCGGCACCGCGCTGGGCTGGAACAACGCCGCGACCATGGCCCTGGCCATCGTGCTTGCATTCCTGTTCGGCTACGCCTTCACCATGCGAAGTGTGCTGCGAGCGGGACTGCCGGTGGCCGCGGCCGTGAGTACGGCCCTCGCCGCGGACACCGTGTCGATCACCGTCATGGAGATCGTGGACAACGCGGTGATCCTCGCCGTCCCCGGCGCGATGGACGCCCATCTGAACAGCGCGCTGTTCTGGGTAACTCTCGCCTTCGCCTTCGCGGTGGCGTTCGTGGTGACCACGCCGGTGAACAAATGGATGATCGGACGCGGCAAGGGCCACGCGGTGGTGCATTCGCTGCACGGCGGGCACTGATCAGCACGCGGCCCAGCGTTTACTCGCGACATCGCTAGGAAGAAGCCCGTTCAGCTAGACACTTTGCTCAGCTGGACGGGCTTTTGTTGTCGGCGGCGCGCAGCGGTGCTTGCATCGAAGTATGTTCACCGAGGCTCAGCTGTACTCGCCGGTCACCCGCACCGGCGACGACGTGACAGTGCACCTGAGCGACGAGCACCCCGGCGTGCACGACCCGGAGTACCGGGCCCGGCGCAACGCCATCGCCGCGCTGGCACTGGACTACGCGCCAGGAAAACCACTCCCCCACATCGACTACACCGATGAGGAACAGCAGGTGTGGCGGATCGTGTCGGCCGAACTCGCCCGCAAACACCGCGCCTATGCCAGCGCGGAGGTGCTCGCGGCCGCCGAGGCGCTGGCGCTGCCCACCGATCACATCCCGCAACTGGACGAGGTGTCCGCGGCGCTCCATCCGCTGACCGGATTCCGCTATGTCCCGGCCGCGGGCCTGGTGCCGCTGCGCGAGTTCTTCGGCTCCTTCGCCGATCGGGTCTTCCATTCCACCCAGTACATCCGGCATCACTCCGCGCCGCTGTACACGCCGGAGCCGGACGCCATCCACGAGATCATCGGGCACGCCAACCAGATCGCCAGCCCGCGCTTCGCGGCCGTCTACGCCGCGGTCGGCGCGGCGGTCGGCAGGCTGAGCACCGAGCGCGCGCTGAAGTTCCTCGCCGACGTCTTCTGGTTCTCGATGGAATTCGGCGTGGTCCGGGAACATGGTGAGGTCCGGTGCTATGGAGCGGGTCTGCTGTCGTCCTACGGCGAGATCGAGGAGTTCCGGCACGCCGAGCTGCGCCCGCTCGACATCGCCCAGATGGGTACCGCGGTCTACGACATCACCCACTACCAGCCGATTCTCTACTGCGCGGAATCGATCGCCGAGATCGAGGACGTGATCGGTGGCTTCTTCGCGACCATGGACGACGACACACCCGATCGCTTGCGACCCGCCAGCCCCGCCGGGGCACAGTAGGTCGGGCCGGGTCGCGAAACCTTCAGGACTCCGGCCCGAGCGGCATCCCGGCGTCCAGGAAGTCCAACGTGCGGGTGATGTTCTCGACGTTCAACGGCGTGACCGTCGCCATGGCGAGGGCAGCGCCCGCCATCGCGCCCGCCGCCACCCGCACCTCGAAATCGTCGGCGGGCCTGCCGACGTGATCGGCCAGCAAGATCGCGAGCAGATCGATGCTGCGGATGATCTCCCAGCCGATGGCCGACCGCAGCTCCGGCACGTGATAGAGCAGCGCTTGCCGCTCCTGCTCGAACGCCAGATCGGCCGGGGGCAGCTTGTCGAAGACCTCGAGCACCGCGTTGCGCAAGGCGGTGAACGGCGAGATGTCGCGCGGCTGCCGTCGCAGCGCCTCGATCATCGCCGGGTCGAGGTCGTCGGCGAGCACCAACTGCTCCTTGCTCGGGAAGTAGCGGAAGAAGGTGCTCGGCGAGACATCGGCGGCCGCGGCGATCTGCTCGATCGTCGTCTCGTTGTAGCCCTGCTCGCGGAACAGCCGGAACGCCTCCATGCGAATCGTCCGGCGGGTCCGTTCCTTCTTCCGCTCGCGCAGACCCTGCGCCATCCCGTTCGCGGGTAGCTCAACCGACATGAATCGATTCTGCCGCACCCGGCTCGGGCGCCTGGTCGGCCCGCCGGGTGCGGACGAACGCCACGGCCAGCGCCGCCGCCAGCAGGCACAGCGCGGCGCAGGCCCACAGCATCGCACTCATGCCGCCGACGAACGCGTTCTGCACGTGGTGCAGCATCGCCGGATCGCCCGACTCATGCGCTGTCGCGACGCCCGCGTTGACACCGTCGGAAATCGGGTCGCGATTCAATGCGCCGAGCTCCGAACGGTAGCGGGTGGACAGCACGGTACCCAGCACCGCGACCCCGATGGTGCCTGCGGCCTGGCGCAACGCCTGCAGCAGCGCGGAGCCCGACCCGGAGCGCTCCGCGGTCAGCTCGCCCATCGCGACGCCCATGGCCGCGGGCATCACCAGGCCCATACCGGCGCCGAGCAGCGTCAGCCACACCGCGGTGAAGCCGTAGCCGCTGTCCACGGTGGTCAGCGCACCCAGCGCCAGCGAACCGCCGAGCAATGCGAACCCAGCGGAGATCACCGCGCGGATGCCCAATTTCGGGAGGATCCGGTCGACCAGCCTGCTGCCCACCAGCAACCCACCGATCAGCGGAAGCAGCCGCAGGCCGCTGCCGAGCGCGTCCACGCCCAGCACCGCCTGGAAGTACTGCGGCACGGTGAAGAACATGCCGAACATGGCGAAGTTCACCACGATGGAAAACGCCGTGCCCCAGCGGAATCCGTCGGCGGCGAACAAGCCGAGATCGACCAGCGGATACGCGGTCCTGCGCTGCCAGACCAGGAAAGCGCAGAGCAGCAGCACCCCGCCCGCGACGAACGCCCAGGCGGGGCCGTCGCCCCAGCCTTCCTCGCCGAGCCGGATGAAGCCGTAGGTGAGCCCGAGCATGCCCGCGGCCGACAGCACGATGCCGGGCAGATCGATGCGGAAGCGGTGCGCACTGCGCGATTCCGGCACCAGCGCCGCGACGGCGAGCGCGCCGATCACCACCATCGGCACGTTGATCAGGAACACCGAACCCCACCAGAAATTGCGCAGCAACCATCCACCCACGATCGGGCCGAGTGGAAGTCCGATCGCCGTCGAGGTGATCCAGATGGTGAGCGCACGCTGCCGCTCGGCTTGGTCGGGAAACATGTCGGGCAACACCGCCATCGACAGCGGAATCATCGCCGCCGCCGCGATCCCGAGCACGACACGCGCCGCGATGAGCTGCCCCGGCGACGTGGCCACGGCGCAGGCGATCGACGCGATCCCGAACAGCACCAGCGCGGCCAGCAGGAACTTCTTGCGGCCGTAACGATCGCCGAGCGCGCCCGCGGGCAGCATCACGGCGGCCAGCGCCAGCGTGTACGCACTGCTGAACCATTGCAGCGCGGCGGTATTCGCGTTCAGGTCGACGGCGAGCGTGGGCAGCGCCACGGTCAGCACGGTGACGTCGAGCCCGATGGTCAGCATCGCGACGGCCAGAGCGCCGAGCGCGAGCCAGCGGCGGGTCGAGTCGGTCTTCATGACACCTCCAAAAGGAAAGCTACAATCTTTTGATAGTAACTCTCATTTGAGAGAGCATGTCAATAATGTTCGGCGGGCTTGCGACATATATGCGGCTGACCGGCGGAACCCTCGCTAGGCTCACTGCCGATGAAGATCACGGAGTTCCGCCGCCGCGCCGGGTTCTACGCGGGCGCCGTGCTGGCTGTCGTGGCGATCGGGGCGACGGCCGTGCCCTCGCTCGCCGCGCCGACCACCACCACGCCGTTCACCACGCCGAATACCGACGGCTGCCCGCAGAAGACGCTGCCACCCCCGCCGATCGATGCGTCCGAGGTGCCCGCGCCGGGCCAGCCGGCACCCGCGCCGCTGCCGATCCCGGCGCCTCCGATCGGCGGC
This sequence comes from Nocardia sp. Marseille-Q1738, assembly GCF_965283145.1. Lineage (NCBI taxonomy): Bacteria > Bacillati > Actinomycetota > Actinomycetes > Mycobacteriales > Nocardiaceae > Nocardia > Nocardia sp. Marseille-Q1738. Next base: position 180,758 of record NZ_CBDIMS010000001.1, read on the forward strand.
GCCCGGCTCGGCGAGTGCGGAGTCGTGCTACCGAGATCCGGACCGCCCGCACCGCAGGACATTTCGGCGACGGCCTGGCTGGTGGCGGATCTGGACACCGGCGAGGTGATCGCGGCGAAGGACCCGCACGGGCGTTATCGGCCCGCGAGCACGATCAAGGTACTGCTCGCCACGCTGGCGCTGCGGACACTGGATCTGAACAAGGTGGTGGTCGGGACCCGAGCCGACGCCGATGTGGACGGCACCAGAGTCGGCATCGGTCCCGGCGGTCGCTACACCAATCGCCAGCTCATGCAGGCGCTGATCATGGCCTCCGGCAACGACGCGGCGCACGCCATCGCCGCGCAACTGGGCGGCGAAGCGGCCACCGTCGCGAAGATGAACGAGCTGGCGAAATCGTTGCGCGCCATGGATACTCGCGCCGCCACCCCCTCCGGGCTGGACGGTCCCGGCATGAGCACCTCGGCCTACGACTTGGCCGTGCTGTTCCGCGAAGCCATGACCATCCCGCTGTTCGCCGAGCTGATCCACACCGAGCAGGTCGATTTCCCCGGTTACCCGGCGGATCCTGGAGTTCCCGGCGACACCGACCGTCCCGGATATCCGATCGGCAACGACAACCAGCTGCTCTACAACTACGAGGGCGCCCTCGGCGGCAAGACCGGCTTCACCGACGACGCGCGCCAGACGTTCGTCGCCGCCGCCCAGCGCGACGGCCGCAGACTCGTCGTCACCCTGTTGCAGGCCGAGGTGCGGCCGTTGCGGCCGTGGGAGCAGGCGGCCCGGCTGCTCGACTACGGCTTCGCGTCGCCCAGCGGCGCGTCGATCGGCAACCTGCCCGGCGCGGTGGTACCCCAGCGTGACGCGGTGGTACCCCGGCGTGAACAGAGCGAAGTCGCCCTTGCCGCGCCACCCGCATCGGGAACCGACCCTTCCGCCATGCCTCTTGCCGAAGAGCGCCGCGTCGATACCAGAACCGTGCTGATCGCCGGCGGCGTCATTCTGGTCCTCGCCCTGCTTGCCGGGGCGCGCCGAGCCAATCGACGACGCTGATCACCTCGGCGCGCAAGACAACTCGGCCTGCCTACCGGTCACCGGCGGCCGGGCAACCGGCGTAATCCCGAAAGGGCGAGCGCCGCAAGAGCACCGGCGCCGAAGAAAGCGGCGCCGACACCCACCGAGACGTCGCGCGCGCTGACCCGCGGCGCGATCACCGCGGGAGGAGGCGGGGGGATCTCGGCTTCCGGCTCGTTCTCGGCGGCGGTGGCGGCCCAGGCGGTGGCGAACAGGACGATGCGGTAGGTGACGTAGGTGAACACCATCAGACCGATGATCGAGCCGAACGTGGCGCCCGCCGGGCTGCTCAGCACCGATCGCAGGTAGATCGAGGCGACGATCTTGAACACCTCGAACGCCAGCGCGGCCAGCGCCGCCGCTTTGGCCGCGCTGGCCAGTGTGACGGGTTCGCGCGGCAGCCTCGCGATGACCCAGGCGAACACCGCCCACGAGGCCAGGAATCCCAGCAGAGTCGACAGCAGCGTCAGCAACACCCCGGCGCCGGGTAACTCGGCGAGACCGAGGTTGGTGAGCAGCCGCCTACCGAGCGCGCTCGACGCCAACGCCGACAGCCCCAGCGAGACCGCGAAGGCGAGACCGAGACCGACCAGCGCGCCGAGATCGGAGAGCTTGGTCACCAACCAGTTGCCGTCCGGGCTTTTCTGATCCCACTGCTCGGTGAGCGCGGCCCGCAGGTTGGCCATCCAGCCGAGGCCGGTGTAGACGCCGACGAGCAGACCGAGCACGCCGACCGTGCGCCGCGACTCGACCGCCTTGTCGACCAGGTCGTTGATCTGGTCGCCGAATGAGCCCGGAATGTTCTCGACGATCTTGGCCTGCAATTCGCCGAGCAGCTCCGGATTGCTGGACAGGACAACGCCCGAGACCGCGAACGCGATCATCAGCAGCGGAAACAGCGAGAGCACAGTGAAGTACGTGATACCGGCGGCGTAATAGTCACCACGTTGTCGCTGATAGCGCGCCGCCGTCCGGACAAGATGATCCAGCCACGGCCTCGTCTGAATCCGGCGTTCGATCCCTGCTTTGATGTTGTCGATCACCTGCACGCTGCGCCCCTTCGAACGAGAGACAGACCTCGCATAAAGCCTAGTGGGCGCAGCCGAACGCCAGTTGAAAAGCCGCTAGCGGCCCACCAAGCCGACCCGGTCGTACACCTGGGCGAGGGTGTTGGCGGCGATCTCCCGCGCACGTTCGGCTCCGGCGGCGAGGATGCGGTCGAGTTCGCCCTGGTCCGACAGGTACTCGTGCACCTTCGCCCGCAACGGCGTGACGAATTCCACCAGCGCGTCGGCGACGTCGGCCTTGAGCTCGCCGTAACCCTTGCCCTCGAAGTCTTTCTCCAGCGTCACGATCGGCGTCGCGGTCAGCGAACTCAGGATCACGAGCAGGTTGCTCACGCCCGGTTTGCGTTCGGGGTCGTAGCGAATCTCGCGTCCGGTGTCGGTGACCGCCGACTTCACCTTCTTCGCGGTGATCTTCGGGTCATCGAGCAGGTTGAGCAGGCCCGCGTCGGTGGAGGCCGACTTGCTCATCTTCGCGGTCGGGTCCTGCAGGTCGTAGATCTTCGCCGTGCCCTTGACGATATGCGGCTCCGGCACCACGAACGTCTTCTTGAACCGAGTGTTGAAGCGCTGGGCCAGGTTCCGGGTCAGCTCCAAATGCTGGCGCTGATCCTCGCCGACCGGAACCTGATGGGCGCGATAGAGCAGGATGTCCGCGGCCATCAGCACCGGGTAGGTGAACAGGCCGACGGTCGCGTTCTCCGCGCCCTGCTTCACCGACTTGTCCTTGAACTGGGTCATCCGGCTGGCCTCGCCGAAGCCGGTGACGCAGCTGAGCACCCAGGCCAGCTCGGCGTGCTCGGGCACCTGGCTCTGCACGAACAGGGTGGACTTCTTCGGGTCGATGCCGAGCGCGAGCAGCTGCGCGGCGGCGGCCAAGGTGTGCGCCTTCAGCTCCTTGGGATCCTGCGGCACCGTGATCGCGTGCAGGTTCGGGATGAAGTACAGCGCGTCGTAGTCGTCCTGCATGGTCACCCAGTACTGCAGCGCGCCAAGGTAGTTCCCGAGGTGGAACGAGGAGCTGGTCGGCTGGATCCCGGACAGGACCCGCTGTTTGCGTTCGGCGGCCGGGGTGGGCGCAGGACTGGACATACCCCGATCTTCGCATGCGGCTCAAGCCGAATTTCGCTGCACCCAGTTGCGCGGATCGATCCCGGGCATACTCGGCCGCCCGCTGCTGACCAGTTCGTGCTCGCGTTTGGAGAGCAATTTGTAGACCGGCGCGCTCGGCCCGGCCAGCGTGCCGCGCAGCATCGGCGGAACCAGCGGAACCGAGACGTGCGCGGTGCGGACCGCCCGCGATAGCGCCTGGTAGGCGACTTCCTCGGCCACACCCCAGCGCATCCGGTACATCCGCCGGATCCGCGGCGGCAGGCTGCCCTGGACCAGCAGATAGAACGCGGAGGTGACCTGGTGCAGCGGCACACCCTGCGCGTAGGGCACCCGCTGACCGGCGAGGTAGGAGCCGACCAGCCGCGCCTCGTCGGTGAGGAACAGCTCGTCCGAGGCGAGGTAGTCGTCGAAGAAGGCGCGGAACTCCCGGTAGCCGCCCGGCGCCGCGTCCGCGGGCATGCCGAACAGCTCGGCCCAGCGCACGTAGTCCTGGTAGAGCCCCTCGCGCTCGCCGTCGGTCATGGTGCGCACCAGCAGGTCGTACATCACCTCGGCCGAGTCGAAGGTGAACGCCATCGTCATGAACATCAGGTGTGGGTCGAGCGCGGAGTACCGGGTGCCCGCCGGATGCTGGGCGCCCGCGTCCTCGGGCAGCGCGCCGCGCACCTTGACGTGCTTCCTCCTGGTGAACGCCAGCGCGCGGTCGGCCTCGGCCTTGCTGCCGAGGAACACCGCTTCGAACAGGTGTCCGGTCAGCGCGAGCCGGGTGTAGGGCGTCATCCGATGCTCGGTGTTCTCCGCGGTGCCGACGTAGAGCAGCGGATGCACCGCGCCGACGACCAGGGCGCGCATGCCGTAGGTGAGCCCTACCGCGCGTTTGCTCATCACCCGCCGAATCATCGAGTGATCGCTGAAGTAGCCGGGCTCGGACATCGCCGCCTCCTCGTCGAGAGCATCTGGCAATAGCATCCACCAGATTTGCAATTCTGGCAAGAGGCTCTGCCAGAATCGGTTTCCAGCACCCCGACGTGCGCGGGTACGAACTGCACAAGCCCCGCTCGAGAGCCCCCAGCGGACACTGCGCCTCGGTTTGCGAAGCGGCGAAAGCGGCAACCACGGTGGCCCAACCCCCGGTTCAGAGCGCAGCGATTGCACTCCGCGGCCCGGCTCAGGTCCGAGCGGCCGTCGCGTCCGCGACGCAGCCGCAAGCGGCGGACCGCTCGGACGCGAACCCACGAGGCGGCGAACCAGCAGTGCCGAAGGAGCCTGCAAATAGACTCGGGTTGTGACTGCGCAACGAACGTACGGGGGAATCTCCGCACAGGAGCGCCGGGCGCAGCGGCGGTCCGCGTTGCTGGATGCGGCACTGGAGATCATCGGCACCGAGGGGCTGGGGAAGCTGACCGTCTCGGGACTGTGCGCCCGGGCCGGACTGAACGAGCGGTACTACTACGAGAACTTCGACAGCCGCGATGCCGTACTCGCGGCGCTCATCGACAGGATCGCCGAGGAACTGGCGGCCGCCATCATCTCGGCCGTGCGGGCCGCCCCGAAGGACACCCGCGCGACCGCACACGCCGCGATCACCGCGGGCGTGCAGCTGCTCACCGACGACCCGCGCAAGGCGAAGGTCGCTCTGATCGCTGGCATGGCGACACCGGAGCTGCGCGCCCGCACCACTGAAACGGTGCGCGTGTTCGCGCGAATGGTGGCCGCGGAAGGCATCGACTTCTACCGGATCAGCGACGCCGCCCCGGACCCCGCGATCGACTTCCGCGCCATGTATCTGGTCGGCGGTCTGGTGCAGACGCTGACCGCCTGGCTGCAAGGCGATCTGGATTTGACCCGCGACCAACTGATCGAGCACACCGTCGACGTGTTCGTGCTGCTCGGTGAGGATCTGGCGAACAAGCTGCGGTGAGCGCCGGGCGTCAAATCCGCAGCGACACGTCCTGGAGGTCGGGCGCGTCACCCTGCAAGACGACCCGGAAGAGCACGTCGCGCCGCGACCAATAGGCCGCGCAGTCGCGCATCGCCTCGGCGAACCAGTCGCGTTCGACCAGCTCGTCGGTGAGCAATCCAGCCGAGTCGCGCACCACGGCAACGTATCCGGCCGCTTCGCCGATGAAGTCGTCCAGGTCGCGCAGGCATTCGTCGAACGCGTCCTTGTTCTCGCCGAAGTAGTACGGGAACTGGAACGCGGCGGCGAACTCGTCGAAAACCCGGGCGGTGGTGGGCATCTTCATGCCGCGTACCTCGCGCACCAGATACCCGGACGGCGCCCGGTCGCGCACAGCGCTGAACTCCGCGGCGTCGAGCGCGAGGGTTCCGAACGTGACCCCCGGCGGGGCGAGCGCGGGGCTGGGCGGCGCCTCGTCCGCGTCGGGTCGGGTAAGGAACTGCGACAGCGTGACGGTCTTTGTCATCAGCGCATCCTCGTGAAGGTCTTGTAGTGGTCGCCGGTGTACCAGGCCGAGCCGTCGCTGCCGGTGACGATGCGTTCGGCGTCGCGGGATCGGCCGGGCTGCTTCGGATTGACGTCCCATTCCCGGTAGGTGATCGACTTGCCTCCAGCGTCGGTGGCGGGCAGGTCGCCGCCGCGGTTCATCCAGCGTTCGCCGCCCTTGGTGCCGGGGGCGTTCGCCGAGTCGGGCCAGCGGCCCGCATCGATCTCCCGCAGCGTGGCGTAGGCGCGCTCCGGAACCCCGGCCGCCTGGGTGACCGGCGAGGCGCTGTCCGCGCCGCGCGGTGCGGTGGCGGGCGCGGCGACGGCGCTTGTCGCAGTGGTGGTAGCGGGGTCGAGCGAGCCGGAGGTGGTGACGTCGGTGCCGCGCAGGGCGAGCACCGCGACGATCAACGCGAGCGCGACCGCCCCGATGACGCCGAGGGCGCGAATCATCTTCGGCGAGGGGTTCATCGATACTGCACCGTGACGGGCGCGTGGTCGGACCAGCGCTGATCGTAGGCGGCGGCCCGCTCCACCACGGCCGCTTTGGCGCGGGTGGCCAGATCGCCTCGGGCCAGGTGATAGTCGATGCGCCACCCGCTGTCGTTGTCGAACGCACGACCACGGTAGGACCACCAGCTGTACGGGCCGTCCACCCCGGGATGCAGGCCGCGCACCACGTCGACGTAGCCGGCGGCCAGCAGTTCGTCGATCCAGGCGCGCTCCTGTGGCAGGAATCCGGCCGACTTCAGGTTGCCCTTCCAGTTCTTCAGATCGCGCTCGGTGTGGGCGATGTTCCAGTCGCCCGCCACCACGAAGTCTCCGCTCCGCGCGGTCAGGTAGGCGCCGAGCTCAGCCATGAAGCGGTACTTCTCGTCTTGGCGCACGGTGCCCGCGTCGCCGGAGTGCACGTACACACTCGCCACGGTGATGTCGTCGAAATCGGCCTCGAGGTAGCGGCCCGCGGCCCCGAACTCGCTGCTGCCGAAGCCGATTCGCACGGCAAGCGGTGCGCGCCGGGACAGGATGCCGACACCCGCCCGGCCCTTGGACTCCGGCTCGGCGTGCGACAGCTGCCATCCCGCGTCGAGCGCGGGCGCAAGCGCGGCCCTGACCTGCTCGTCGGTAGCGCGCGTTTCCTGCACGCAGACGATGTCGGACTCGGTGGCCGCGAGCCAGGCGAGCAGGCCCTTGCCCGCGGCCGCGCGGACACCGTTCACGTTCACTGTCGAGATGTAGGGCACTCCTCGACCGTACAATGCTGGTCTGATGAAGTCCCCCGGACACTGCCGTCCAGGAAGGGGTGAAGACGATGTCGTCCGACGCCTCCAAGTCCTCCTCCGCCGCCGATCGCCCCGGCACCCCCGCGCGAACCTCCGCCACACGCGGCTCCGCGAAGGCGGCGAGCCCGCTCCAGCCGATCAAGGCACTGCACGTCGGTTCCGGTGACCCGCTGCTGTTGCTGCACGGATTCATGATGTCGCCGCACTGCTGGGAGCAGACCGCGGCGCGGCTGGCGACACACTGCGAGGTGTTCGCGCCCGCGTTCCCGGGTCACTGGGGCGGCGCGCCCCTGGACGGGCGGTCCGTCGACGTGCAGTCCCTCGCCGACCGGATCTGCGATCAGCTCGACGAATTGGGCTGGCGCACCTGCCATATCGCGGGCAACTCGCTCGGCGGCTGGGTCGGCGTCGAACTCGCCCGCCGCGGACGCGCCCGCACGCTGACACTGATCGCTCCCGCGGGCGGCTGGCACGCGCCCTCGCTGACCCAGCTGCGGATCAGCCTGAAATTCCTCTCCCTGGTTCCGCTCATCGAAATCGGCAAACTGCTGGGCGAATTCGCGGCCGGCAATCCACTCGCCCAGCGCATCGCCCTGCTCGCGCTGAGCAAGCACGCCTCCGCGGTGTCGCGGCGCGATGCCGCCGCCGCCATCACGGCCGCGCTGAACTGCCCGGTCATGCTCCCGATGATCATCAGCGCACTGCGTGCGCCGGGACAGGACGACCTGTCCGCGCTGCGAACGCCGGTCCGGCTGCTGCTGTCGGAGTACGACCGGGTCATCCCCAACCGCGTCTACGCCCGCCGCTACCTGAAGGAACTCCCCGAATCCGCCGACCGCATCCTGGTCAACGGCGTGGGCCACGTACCCATGCTGGAAGCGCCGGACCGCATCGCCACCCTCATCGCCGAGCACGTCTACGCCAGCCGCACCCGCCTGCGCGCGGTCTGAGGGTCGCACAGCGGAGTTCCCGGACGCGCGCCGGTCCGGGAAACTCGACAACTACTACGCGAGCAGGCCCTTGGCGATGTGGGTCACCTGGATCTCGTTGCTGCCCGCGTAGATCATCAGCGACTTGGCGTCGCGGGCGAGCTGCTCCACGCGGTATTCGGTCATGTAGCCGTTGCCGCCGAAGAGCTGCACCGCCTCCATGGCGACCTCGGTGGCCGCCTCGGAGGCGTACAGCTTCATCGCGGACGCTTCGGCGAGCGTCGGCGGCTTGCCCGCCCGGCCGCGCTCCAGCGTGCTGAACACCATGTTCTGCACGTTGATCCGCGCGATCTCCATCTTCGCCAGCTTCAGCTGGACCAGCTGGAATCGCCCGATCTCCTGGCCCCAGAGCTTGCGGCTCTTGGCGTACTCCACGCACAGCCGATGGCATTCGTTGATGATGCCGAGCGCCATGAAGGCGACGCCGATGCGCTCGGCGGTGAAACTCGAGCGCGCGCTCTCCCTGCCGTCGCCGCCCTTGTGCTCCTCGGTCTCGCCGAGCAGCCGGTCCCGGCCGACGCGCACGTTGTCGAAGAACAGCTCACCGGTCGGTGAGGCGTGCAGGCCCATCTTCTTGAACGGCTTGCCCTGGGTGAGCCCGGGCATGCCCTTGTCGAGCACGAAGGTGAGCACCTTGCGTTCGCGCTTGTCCCCGCCCGCCCCGTCGTCGAGCTTCGCGTAGACGATCATCACGTCGGCGTAGGGGCCGTTGGTGATGAACGTCTTCTGGCCGTTGAGCAGGTAGTCCTCGCCGTCGCGCTTGACGTAGGTTTTCATCCCGCCGAAGGCGTCCGAGCCGGAATCCGGCTCGGTGATCGCCCACGCGGCCACCTTCCGCATGGTGACGACGTCTTCCAGCCAGCGCTGCTTCTGCGCCAGCGTGCCGCGCGACATGATGGTGGTGGCGCCGAGACCGATGCTCACCCCGAGCGCGGTCACCAGGCCCATGCACACCCCGGACAACTCGCTGATCAGCACCGCCATCAGCGATTCCTGTCCAGCGAACGGGTTCGTCTTCGCTTTCCGCTCCGGCTTCGGCTCCCCCTCGGCGGCGGCCGCCTCTCGTTCCTGCTGCTTGGCCAGCATTTTTTGCACGGCTTCGCCGCCCATGGCGTCGATACCGAACTCAGCGAACAGCTTGCGGATGATCGGGTACGGCGGCAGTTCGCCGCTGTCGAGCGCGTCCAGGTTGGGGCGGATCTCCTTGGCGATGAACGCCCGCACGGCATCGCGGACCAGCACATCGGTTTCGGACCATTCGAACATCGTCGTTCTCCTCACGTTCCGCCGAGGTCAGGGCAGCCGGGCGGCGATGTCGTCGATCAGCCACGGGCCCTCGGTCTCGATGGTCTTTACATCGTGCCAACCGGCCAGCTCGGAGATCGCGCCGCCCTGCACCGCGAACACCTTGCCGGTGAGCGGGCAGGATTCCGACGCCAGGTAGGCGACCAGCGGTGCGATATTGGCGGCGCTGAAGGCGTCGAAGCCGCCGTCGGCGGATGCCTCGGCCTCGGCCGCCATCATCTCGCCCATGCCCGGAGTGGCCAGCGTGAGCCGGGTGCGGGCGATCGGTGCGATCGCGTTGACCCGCACGCCGTAGCGCGCCAACTCCTCGGCGGCGACCAGGGTCAGCGCGGCGATCCCCGCCTTGGCCGCACCGTAGTTGGCCTGACCAGGGTTCGGGATGGTTGTGCCGGAGGCGGAGGCGGTGTTGATCACGGCGGCGTTGGGCTGGTTGCCCGCCTTGGACTGCTGCTTCCAGTAGGCGGCGGCATGGTGCAGCACGGCGGCATGGCCCTTGAGATGCACGGCGATCACCGCGTCCCACTGCGCCTCGGTCATGCCCGCGACGAAGGCGTCGCGCAGGATGCCCGCGTTGTTCACCACGACGTCGAGCCCGCCGAACTCCGAAACCGCCTGGGCGACAAGCTTCTGCGCGCCATCCCAGGTGGCGACGTCGTCGGTGTTGGCCACGGCTCTGCCACCCGCCGCGACGATCTCGCGCACCACCTCCTGAGCAGGCCCGGAGTCGGCCCCCTCGCCCGCGTTGCTGCCGCCGAGGTCGTTGACGACCACCGCGGCGCCTTCCTTCGCGAACAGCAGCGCGTGCTCGCGGCCGATGCCGCGGCCCGCTCCGGTGATGACGGCGACCCGTCCGGACAGTGCGCCCATGTGTTGTCTCCTGAAGTCGTTGTGAATCCGCGATGGGATGGGTGCGGTGTCTCGTGTCGCCGCTGCGGGTCACTCGGCGATCTCGGCCAGACCGTCGCTGAGCACGACATCGTCGCCGCGCACGGTCTCGAACGCGTAGCTCGTCACGCCGTCGGCCGAACCGGCATTCCAGATGCGGGTCTCCAGGTCGTCGCCGGGAAAGACGAGCTTGGCGAAGCGCACCGCGAATCGCTTCAGCCGGTGCGCGTCCGACGCCGCGACCTCGGTGAGCACCGCCCAGGACGTGAAGGCCATGGTGCACAGCCCGTGCGCGATGATGCCGGGCAGCCCGGCGTCCTTGGCGACCTGCTCGTCCAGGTGCAGCGGCACCGGATCGCCGGAGGCCGGTGCGTAACGGAAGGTCTGGTCGTGGTCGACGTGCTGCGCCACGACGGCAATCGGATCCTGGCCGCGCAGCCGTTCGTCGAACTTGTGCGCCGGAGCGGCTTCGCCGACCGTTCTGCCCGCGTCGATATTGCGGAAGAACGCGGTCAGGTACTGATCGTTGACCGGTTCGCCGGTCTCCGTGCGGCATTCGATGCGGATGGCGATGGTCGTCCCGGTGGAGCGGCTGGTGTAGCCGACCGCCTTTGCGCGCGACACCAGCCGGTCGCCCGGGCGGATCGCGCGATGGAAGTGGAAGTCATGCTCGCCGTGCACAACTCGGCCGAAGATGTCCATCGGAGCGACGTCGATGACCGGCATCATCATGGCCTCGAAGACCGGGACGATGGCGAAGACCGGCGGGGCGAGCGCGCCCTCGCGATGCGCCGTGATCGGATCGTTCGTCGCCGCGGCGTACTGCGCGATGCGCTCGGCGGTGACCTCGAAACGCTCTTCGTCGCACCAGGTTTCCAAACCGGCGTCATCGAACTCCACCACGCGTCCGGCGGTCTCGGCACTCATGCCGGGTCCTCCCTGGTCACGCTCCGCCGCCGGCTCCGGGCTCGACCGCTCATGCCGAGGCCAAGGCGTCGAGTTGTTCGAGCGATCGGTCCAGCTGTTTGATGCCGTCCTTCTCCACCGCCTTGCCCAGCGCGCCCTTGATCAGCGCGCCCTCGAAATCGCCGGACACCAGGATCGTGCTGCCCTCGCCGTTGGGCTGGATGTCGAAGGTGAATTCGGTCTTCACTCCCGCCATGCCGGTGCCGCCCAGGGTCAGCTTGTGCGGCGCCACCACCGAGACGATGGTCCACTCCAGCTTGTTCGCCATGCCGAGCATGACGATCTTGGCGACCAGCTTCGCGCCTTCGGTCAGCACGGCGGGCGGCTCCTCCAGGAACCGCTCGTGGATGGTGAACCACTTGTCCCAGGTCTGCGGGTCGGAGACGACCGCCCACAGCGCCTCGGGCGCGGCATTGACGTCCTTGGTGGCTTCGATGTGTCCCATGGGTCCTGCTCCTGGAAATGGTCTGCGGATTCAGCGAACGGCGCGCTGATAGGCGGTGACGACGGCGGCGCCGCCGAGGCCGATGTTGTGTTGCAGGGCGGCGGTGACGTTGTCCGCTTGGCGCTTGCCCGCGGTGCCCCGTAGCTGCCAGGTCAACTCGGCGCACTGCGCCAGACCGGTCGCGCCGAGCGGATGCCCCTTGGAGATCAAGCCGCCGGACGGATTCACCACCCATTTGCCGCCGTACGTTGTCTGGTTGTCATCGATCAACTGCCCGGCCTCGCCCTCGCCGCACAGGCCGAGCGCTTCGTAGAGCAGCAGTTCGTTGGCGGAGAAGCAGTCGTGCAGCTCGATGACCTGGAAATCCTCCGGGCCGAGCCCCGACTGCCGGTAAACCTTCCGCGCCGCTCGGACGTTCATGTCGTAGCCGATGATGTTCTTGGCGGTGTCGTCGAAGGTCGAGGCGAAGTCGGTGGTCATCGCTTGGCCGACGATCTCCACCGCCTGCCCGGCGAGATCGTGGGCGTCCACGAAGTCCTCGCTCGCCAGGATCACCGCGCCGGACCCGTCGGAGGTCGGCGAGCACTGCAGTTTGGTGAGCGGGTCGTAGATCATCCGGGAGGCGAGGATGTCCTCTAGCGTGTACTCGTCCTGGAACTGCGAGTACGGGTTGTTCACCGAGTGCTTGTGGTTCTTGTAGCCGATCTTCGCGAAGTGCTCGGCGGTGGTGCCGTACTGCTTCATGTGCTCGCGGCCCGCCGCGCCGAACATCCACGGCGCCACCGGGAACAGCACCTCGGAGATCTCGGCGAGCGCCATGATGTGCCTGGCCATCGGCTGCTCGCGATCGTCCCAGGTGGACCCCAGCGAGCCGGGCTGCATCTTCTCGAAGCCGAGCGCCAGCGTGCACTCGGCCAGCCCGCCCCGGATCGCCTGCGCCGCGAGGTACAGCGCCGTCGAGCCGGTGGAGCAGTTGTTGTTGACGTTGACCACCGGGATGCCGGTCATGCCGAGTTCGTAGACGGCCCGCTGCCCGGAGGTGGATTCGCCGTAGACGTAGCCGACGTAGGCCTGTTCCACCAGGTCGTAGGCGATGCCCGCGTCCGCGAGCGCTTTGGTGCCCGATTCCTTGGCCATGTCGGGGTAGTCCCAGGCCCGGGTGGTGCCGTCGGCTTCCTCGACTCGGCGGCGGCCCGGCTTCTCGAACTTCGTCATGCCGACACCGACGACGTAGACCTTGTTCGTCATCGAGCTCCTCAGGTTGTGCGTGCACCGCGGGGCGGAACGAGCTGAAAACAAACATACATACCTGTATGTAACTGGACAAGAGTTCGATGGAAAGCCGCGGTTAGTACGTGGAGTACCAGTGGATTGCGTCGCGTCTGGCACATACAGCGAGACGTGTATGTGGCGCCAGCACATACAGCACTGTATGTAAGTGTAAGATCGGCGGGTGACCAGGAGCGTAGTCGTGAAGCAGCAGCGCCGGACGCAAGAGCAGCGCAGCACCGAGATGCGCACCCGGTTGCTGGACGCGACCGTGGACTGTCTGGTCGAGTACGGGTACGCGGGCACCACGACGCCGCGGGTCGCCGAACGGGCCGGGGTGACCCGCGGCGCCCAAGTGCATCACTTCGGCTCGAAAACCGATCTGGTAGTGGCCGCGATCAGCCATCTGGCGCAGCTGCGCGCCGAGACCGCGATGCGGGAGATGTCCCGCATGGAAGCCGGTGACGATCCGGTGGCGGCGGCGCTGGAATTCCTGTGGGACCTGCACCAGGGTCCGCTGTTCATCGCGACCGTCGAACTGTGGGTGGCCGGGCGAACCGATCCGGTGCTGGCGGCGGCGATGGAGAAGGTCGAGCCGTTCGTCAACAACGCCGTCTTGATGGCGGTCGCCCGGTTCGTACCGGACGACGTGCGCCGCAAAGAGGCGCGCGACTTCGTCTACACGGCCATGGACGCGCTGCGCGGCATCCTGATCTCGAATTTCATCGACCCGGATACCGAACGCGCCCTTCGCCGCTGGCGCCGCGCCTCAGCGCACCTGCACGAGATCGCCGGCCGCGCCCTCGCCGTCCACCGCGCCGAATAGTCCTTACCGGAGGCCGATTGGCCACCCACGTCGGCACGATTGATTCTCGGCACTCCAACGCCGGGGAGGGGTGGGCGCACCGCGCTAACTATGGTGAGGCGGTGGCACTCGAGCCAGGTGATCGGTTTGCGGGACTCATTGTGAAGGCCCGGCTGGGCCATGGCGGCAGCAGCGAGGTGTATCTGGCCGAGGATCCGGAACGGTCCCGGCCTGTCTCACTGAAGATTCTGGGGCCGGACGACAGCCGGTCACCGGAGTCGCGTGCGCGATTCCTGCACGAGTTCGACATCCTCTCCGCGCTGCGGCATCCCAACATCGTGCGGATATACGCCCATGGGGAAACCGGCGGCAGGCTGTGGTCGGCGCGCGAGTACGTGGCCGGTACGACGGGGTCGCGGTTGGTGCGGATGCCACACCAACGCCCGGATCTGCGGCGGGTGCTGCACGTGCTGACCCACATCGCGGCAGGACTGGATTTCGCGCACGCCAACGATGTGGTCCATCTCGACATCAAACCGGCGAACGTGCTGGTCGGCGCGGAAGAGCCTGCGACGGTGAAGATCTCGGACTTCGATCAGGGCCGGTGGCTGCACCGGCCCGAACCGCCCCTGGCCACCAACGGTTTCGTCGTCGTATCGGTGCCGTATGCCGCACCGGAACTGCTGCAGGCGGGCACGGTGTCCCCGGCAACCGACCAGTACGCGCTCGCCTGCTCGGCCATCGAACTGCTCACCGGCCGCCCTCCGTTCCCCCGTGCGAATCTCATGGCCACCGCAGAGGCTCACCTGCACGACCCGCCCCCCGAAATCTCCGAGCGCCGACACTGGATCCCGCCCGAGGTCGACGCGATCCTGCACCGGTCGCTCGCAAAGGACCCCGGTGCCCGCTACAACTCGTGCACCGAACCCATCCGCCTGCTCACCGAGGCACTCCACGACATCGACCCCCGCCCCCTCGCCCCCTTACTGAACCGCCTGAAAGTGGCATCGCATCGGTTGAACGCCACCTTCAGACGGAAAGACGGATTCATCGACCTCTGACAGAAACATCCCATTACCCATTTGCTGATGGGATGCTGGAAGCGCGGCAAGTGCAATGGGCCTCGATGAACCTCCGGCCTGCCCCGGGTGGCACGCCGTGAAAGGGGAAGAACCATGAAGCTCGTCGTCGGCGGCGGTACCGGACGGATCGGCTCGCAGGTGGTCCAGAAGCTGACCGCGGCCGGACACGAGGCCGTCCCCGCGGCGCCGTCCACCGGTGTCGACTTGATCACGGGGAAGGGCCTGGACCAGGCGCTGGAGGGCGCCGACGTGGTGACCAACGTGGCGAACTCGCCAACCTTCGACGAGGCGTCCCTGGACTTCTTCCGCACCTCCATGAACAACCTGCTCACCGCGGGACAGCGTGCCGGTGTCCGGCACCAGGTCATCCTCTCGATCGTCGGAGTGGACCGGGTACCCCAGCTGGACTACTACCGGGCCAAGACCCTGCAAGAGAACCTGCTGCGGCAAGGGCCGACGCCGTACTCCATCGTGCGCGCCACCCAGTTCTTCGAGTTCATGGAGGGGGTCTTGTCCTGGACCTCCGACGGCGACATCGTCCGCCTGCCCGCCACCCTCCTCCAGCCGATCGCCGCCGCGGACGTCGTCGACGCGGTGGTCGAGGTCTCCACCGGCACCCCCCTACGGGGTATCCGCAACATCGCAGGTCCGGACGTCTTCCGGCTCGACGAACTCGGCAGGCTTACCCTTGCGGCTCAGCACGACAGCCGCACTGTCGTCACGGACGACACGGCCGGCATGTTCGCAGCCGTCACCGGCGATGTGCTCATCGCGGGGCCGGACGCGCACGTGGCACCCACGCACTACCGGGACTGGATCCAGAAGGCTCTCGGCGGCTCATGACCGCCCGAGGCGGCGCGCGGCCCAGACCGTCGCGGTGAACAGCAGCACGCCGGTTGCGGCGAGGGCGGCGCCGACCAGGGACGGGGCCGTGTAGCCGAAGCCGGCGGCGATCACCAGGCCGCCGAGCCAGGCGCCCGCGGCGTTGGCGATGTTCAGGGCGGCGTGGTTGAGGGCGGCGGCGAGGGTTTGGGCGTCGGCGGCGACGTCCATCAGGCGGGTTTGCAGGCCGGGTGCCAGCGCGGCTCCGGAGGCGCCGACCAGGAGTGCGCCGAGGGCCGCGGTGTAGGGGTTGTGGGCGGCGGCGATGAAACCGGCGAGGATGACGGCCATGGCGATCATCGCCGCGAAGATCGAGCGGTCCACGCCGCGGTCGGCGAGCACGCCGCCGACGATGTTGCCGATCACCATGCCGATGCCGAACAGCATCAGCACCAGCGGCACCAGTCCGGACCGCAGGCCCGCGACATCGGTGAGCGTGGTCGCGATGTAGGTGTAGACGGCGAACATGCCGCCGAAGCCGACGGCTCCGACCAGCAGCGTCAACAGCACCTGCGGGCGACGCAGGGCGCCGAGTTCGGTCATCGGGTTGGTCACCGCGATGCCGGTGAGTTCGGGGACGAAGCGAAGCAGGGCCGCGACGGTGGCCACGCCGATCACCGCGACCACCACGAACGCATCGCGCCAGCCGAGATGCTGGCCGAGCCAGGTAGCTGCGGGAACGCCGACAACGTTGGCGGCGCTCAATCCCAGCATAACTGCGGCAACCGCCTTCGCTCGCTGCCCCGCCGGGGCGAGCGTCGCCGCGGCCAGCGAGGCGACACCGAAGTAGGCGCCGTGCGGCAATCCCGAGACGAACCGAGCCAGCACCAGCGTCTCGAACGACGGCGCCAGCACGGTGGCCACGTTACCCAGCGTGAATGCCACCATGAGCGCGACGAGCAGCCGCTTGCGCGCGACCCGCGCGCACAGCGCCGCGATCAGCGGTGCACCGATCACCACACCGAGCGCGTACGCCGATACCGCGTGCCCCGCGGTCGGCTCAGAGACATCCATGGCAGAGGCGATATCCGGCAGCAAACCCATGGTGACGAACTCGGTGGTCCCGATCCCGAAGCCACCCAGCGCCAACGCCAGCATGGCGGGGACGTGCCAATCGGTGCGCTCGGGACGCGTGCTGACGGCGTCGGCGACAGGAGTGGTCACGTGTTCATGTAACCGTCCGCCACCCGCATTCGCTTCCCTCAGCAAACGTGAGTTCGCCCACCGCATCGATGCGAAGCCATTGGCCAGCAACCCAATCCGCTGATGCCACTAACCGACTGAGCGCCCAGCCGCAACCGGCCACGCGCGGTGCGGGATGCCGACATGCCGACCGATTCAGCGAGCGTAGTGATATGGCGGCGTCGCCGGACCGTACCGGCGCCATTCGACTAACGTCGCCGCAGGTCCGGTTCATGGTTCGAGGAACAAGCGCTCACAAGGTAGCCGCGGCAGGCCGGTCGCGTCGCCAGGGATTACGTGCACGGCGTCGGCGTAGTGTCGTGCCTGGTGGTCTCGGAGGAAGCGTAGGGCGGCGGTCCGGCAGGCGGCGAAGTCGAAACGTGCGCCGTGCAGGAAGACGCTGAGGTGCATATCCGGTTCGTTGGGGAGCGGTGACAGCCCGGTGTTCACTGCTCGCCGCTTCATCGCGCCGCTTCCGCGTCGATGACCTGCCAACCCGGGGCGGCACGGTCGTCGACGACGCGGACTCCGGTCCACGGGCAGCGTCCGTCCTCGGTTCGTTCGTGTTCGGTGATTGCGCCGTCGACCAGCCGGACCCAGGTCAGGCAGTACCGGGGCGGGCAGGCGACCTCGATCAATGCGCCGGTCTGCGGTGCGACCTTGGCGAAACCGCAATGCGACCACAGCATCCATGGACCGTTCTCACACATGCGTCACCGCCCGAAACCGCCCCGGTCCGGCGCAGGCACGGATCGCGTCGACCACGGCAAGGCCCGACGGGCGGTACATGCACCGGGGCGGTTCCACCCAATGACGGAACTCCACACACTGATCGGCGGGCGAGGGCAGTGCGATGGTGCCGCCGTCGCGGACCACCGAGACGTTCAATCGGAACATCTCGGCGAACAAGCTGACCTCGTCCGGCAGATTCGGCCGGATCAGATAGGTCCATCGACGGGACCGAGGGTGGGACAGGATCGGGCCGAGATCGACGTCGCGCCGCTGCATTTCGCCCTTCACGGCCTGCCCCAGAGGTTCGGGCATGATCAGCGCCCCCACGTGTGTGGCGGGCATGACGATACGACCCAGATGCGGCGGATCTATTACGGCGGGCAGGTCGCACACGCGTCGATAAAAGTGGCATCGACTCAATGGCGTATTACCAAAAGGTATGTGATCCATCCGATTCGTCCCCTATATACGTCGGCTCGTTGACATAGCGCCCGACTCGTAGGCCGCTCCGCATTCGGAGATGAATGTGCGGCAATGGATCGATCAGCCGTTTTCGGTCGCCGGGTGCCGGAACCAAGGACACCACCGGCTACCTTGCGGCACAATCGCTTTCATGAAACTTCTGACGAACTACGTAGTTCATGCAGAGGCGCAATCTCTTGGGGGATTGGGGTCATTCTGCGTGAAGGACCGCATCATTCATGGTGGGGGAACTCATGTCTGAGACAGGGTCGACGCTGGTCCGCCGACAGCTCGGCCGGTACCTGCGGGAATGGCGGCAGCGCAACAACCTCACGATCGTGCGGGTGGCCGAGTTGATGCAGTGGAGCGAGTCAACGCTGCAACGAATCGAGACCGGCAATGCCGAGAAAGTCCGGTGGCGCGACGTCAAAGAGCTGTGCGAAATCTACGGCATGGATGCCGAACTGACCGCCGCGCTAATCGGCCTCGCGAAACAGGCAAACGCAAAGTCGTGGTATCACGAGTATGGCGATCTCATTCCGGAAAACTTCAATGTGTATGTCGATTTGGAATCTTCCGCCAAGGAACTGACGATATATCAACCATACCTCGTACCCGGGCTGCTCCAGACCCCGGAGTACGCCCGCGTTCTGGCTCACGGTGCG
Source organism: Nocardia sp. Marseille-Q1738 (assembly GCF_965283145.1). NCBI lineage: Bacteria > Bacillati > Actinomycetota > Actinomycetes > Mycobacteriales > Nocardiaceae > Nocardia > Nocardia sp. Marseille-Q1738. Next base: position 199,407 of record NZ_CBDIMS010000001.1, read on the forward strand.
TATCCGAGTGACACTCCGGAACAGGTGGCCGGGCGAGTCCAGATCAAGATGCATCGACAGTCCTTGATCACGCGAAATCGCCAACCGGTAACTCTGCACGTTGTTATCCATGAGGCGGTGCTGCGGCGGATCGTGGGCGGGCCACAAGTGATGGCAGCGCAGTGCCGCCACTTGGCGGACCGCAGCACTTTGCCCAACATCAGCATCCGGTTGCTGCCGTTCTCGGCTGGCGCACCGCTGGGCGCTCAGCTCGGACCGTACGTCATCCTTGTGTTCGGCGTGGATGCGAAGGGCAAGCCAGTAGAGCCACCGGTGGTATACCAGGAGAACTACCTGGGAGACCTCTACATGGAGAGACCAATCGCGGTCGAACGCTACCATCAGGCGCACGCAGCGCTCGAGGACTTGGCGCTGAGCGAGGTAGAGAGCCGGGATCGGTTCCGGCAGATGGCAAGGGAGTATGCACTGTGAGTATCGACTTGTCCGGGGCGCACTGGTTCAAGAGCAGCCGATCCTCTGGCGGAAAGGAATGCGTCGAGGTCGCGTTCCTCAAGCGCGGGCACGTCGGTGTCCGTGACTCCAAGAACCCGACCGGCTCTGCGCTGGTCTTCACCCCGGGCGAGTGGGATGCCTTCACCGCAGGCGTGACCAACGGCGAGTTCAACTAGCCACAGCCGAAAGGCCCTGCCCTCGCCGAGATTTGCGAGATGCAGGGCCTTCAGCTCAGCGTATCTCCCCATTTTGCGTATCGATCCGGCTGCCCGCAGCCTCATCCGTGGCCTTCAGTTTGCCGATCGCGGCAGCGTAGGTGTCATGCATCAGCTGAACGATCTCGATGTGCTGTTGAAGCCGGGCGACGGGCAAGGAGCGCACGCTGCGCGACCGCAGAGCCCGATCCGCAGTACTGAACGACTACTTGGGCGGTGCGGGGTCGGACAGGATCGGAGTCATGGGCATGCCTGCGGTGGCGTCGACACGCACTGCGGAACTGTAGATACCCTTCGGCAGGAAGCCCAGGATGAAGGTAGCGCGCTGGACCACATCACCCTTGCGGAATACCAAGATGCTGCTCTGATGCGTGAACACCGGCTCCATTTCGACTGGAGCGCCGACGAACTCCTCCATGCGCGCACGAGTATTGGCGGTCAGGATGTACACGCGATCCCAGTCATCAGTTAGATCTCGCAGCAGCGCAGTGCCCCGGGTCCGCACGAGTCCTTCCAGCTTCATCTCCAGTTCGGTATCCACCACCAGATGTGGCCCAGCCGGTTCCGGGTCTATGAACTCGAGATACTTCGGATAGCCGGGTGCGGTAAGCGTCACCGCTGCCGTATACACCCCCGAAAGTAGCGGGACATCTGCCCACACTGCCCGTTGCAAATCAACGCCTTTCATGAAAACCAGCACGCTGAGCGGCTGGCGGTGCAGGTCTGCGGATGGATCGAACGCCTCAGGCCGACACGGATCTGGTCTGGAGTCGCCCGCTCGCACCGGCACCCGCGGGTTCGCGCTGTTGGAACGTGCGGCGGTATTCCGCTGGAGTAACACCGATTACGTCCGCGAAATGGCGGCGGAGGTTGGTGGCGGTGCCGAGGCCGGACATTCGGCTGATTCGCTCGATGCCGTAATCGGTGGATTCCAAGAGGGATTGGGCGTGGGCGAGGCGTTGGCCGAGGAGCCACTGCATCGGGGTCGCGCCGGTGGAGCGTTGCAGGCGGCGGTGGAAGGTGCGCTGGCTCATGTTCGCCTTGGCGGCGAGGGTTTCGACGGTGAGGGGTTCGTCGAGGTGGGCGATGGCCCATTGCAGTACGGGGCCGAGGTCGTCCTCGGCGCGGGCGGGCACGGTCAGGTCGACGAATTGCGCTTGCCCGCCGGAGCGGTGCGGCGGGATCACCATGCGGCGCGCCAACCGGTTGGCGACGGCGGCGCCGAGGTCGCGGCGGACCAGGTGCAGGCAGAGGTCGAGGGCGGCGGTCATGCCCGCGCTGGTGAGGATGTCCTCGTCGTCGACGTACAGCACCGAGCCGTCCACCTCGATGCCCGGATAGCGCTTGGCCAGCAGCGGCGCGTGTTCCCAATGCGCGGTGACCCGGCGGCCGTTCAGTATCCCGGCTGCGGCGAGCGCGAAGGTTCCGTCGCACAGGGCGACCATGCGCGCTCCGCGACGATGGGCTTCGACCAAGGCGTCCAACAGTTCCCCTGGCAGTTCGCGTTCGGCGGTGACGCAGTCCTGCGCGACGGACGGGACGATCACCGTGTCGGCCTCGAGCAGTTCGGCCAGCCCGTATTCCGGGCGGAGGAACGCTCCGAAGCCCATCGGTTGCGTCTCCGGCTCCGGCGTCACCGAGCACACCCGCAGGTCGTACCAGGGGTCGGCCAGATCGGGCTGCGGCGTGCCGAAGATCGACGCCACCACGCCCAGCTCATAGAGATCCCAGGGATGCAGAGCGCCAGGAGCGATCGCCATTGCGACGGTTCGACCGGTCATGGTCCGAGTATGGCAGGAAACGTTCGGTTATGGGCAGTTCTGCCACTCACCGTTCACAGGTTCCAGCACCGAAACTGGTCTGCGGGCGCCCCACACCCGAACTTCACACATCGACGGAGGAATCCATGAACGACACCCGGACACCGGTGACCGTGCTCGGCTTGGGGCGCATCGGCGCGGCGATCGCCGAGATCTTCCTGCGCAACGGCCACCCGACCACCGTGTGGAATCGGTCCGCGGACAAGGGAATCGGGCTCGAAGAGCTCGGCGCGACGCGAGCGGCGTCGCCCGCCGAGGCGATCGCGGCGGGAAGGCTCGTCGTGGTGGCGTTGGCCGACACCGAAGCGGCGGCCACCCTGCTCGGGTCGGTGCCCGGCGGACTGGACGGGCGCACCGTCTTGAATGTCGCGACCGGCCGCCCGGACGAGGCGCGCGACCTGGTCGCCGCGATCGACGCACGCGGCGGCCATTTTCTCGACGGCGCCATCCTGGGCGTCCCGCAGACTCTCGGTACACCCGACACGCTGCTGATGTACAGCGGCTCCCCCACCGCGCAGGCCGAACACGCACCCACCATCGCCGAACTCGGGAACGCGAAGTACCTCGGCGCGGACGCGGGCTTGGCCGGTTTGCACGACATGGCGGTGCTCGCCGGCATGTACGGCATGTTCGCCGGGTTCTTCCAGTCCGTCGCGATGGTGGGCAGCGAGGATTTCACCGCGGGCGAGTTCACCGACGGCTTCCTGGTTCCGTGGTTCCGCTCCTTGCTGGACATGCTGCCGGTGCTCGCCGCGGAGATCGACTCCCGCCAGTTCCCGGTCAACTTCTCCGACTTGGCGGTGAACCGGGCAGGTCTGGCCAACATCGTGACCGCCAGCCGCAAGCAGGGCGTGGCGACCGATCTGCTCGACCCCCTGCTGCGGCTGTTCGAGGCGGAGGTCGAACGCGGCAACGGAACGGCCAGCTTCACCCGGGCTGTCGCGGGCCTGCTGGATCACGCCGAAGTCAGCGCGAACTGACCGGCGAGAACAGAGCGGCCGGCCTGGGCCGCCACAGGCCTGCCGACCTCGCGGGAGTCTCGCGAACTGAGGGCGAACAGTGTGGGCAACTGCACCCGCACTGTCGCGGGCCGCTCGCCCGCACCGAAGCCAGCGCGAACTGACCGGCGAGAACAGCGCCACCAGCAGGACCCGGGCCGCCGCGGGCCTGCCGACGGCGCGGCCCGCCGGGGAACTGACGGGCGAACAGTGCGGGAAGCGATATCCGCGCAGATGCACCGAAGCGCGGGGCGAACTGATCGCGAAAACAGTCCGGGCACCCGTTCCACCAGAAGGTGGGTCGGGTGCCCGATTGTGTCAGCCCGGCGCTGGGTACGTGCCCAGCGCCGGATTCGGCCGAGCGACGCGCGCTCGGCCCCGCGGCCCGGCGCAGAGACGGATCGGCGCCGGAACAGCTCAGCGCAACGCGCGCGCCAGGTTGGCGTCCAGCGCGCCGAGGAACTCCTCGGTGCTCAGGTAGCCCTGGTCCCCGCCGACGAGCAGCGCGAGGTCCTTGGTCATCTGGCCGCCTTCGACGGTCTTGATGACGACGTCCTCCAGGGTCTGCGCGAAGCCGATGACCTCGGGGGTGTTGTCCAGCTTGCCGCGGTGCTCGAGACCACGGGTCCAGGCGAAGATCGACGCAATCGGGTTGGTCGAGGTCGGCTTGCCCTGCTGGTGCTGGCGGTAGTGCCGGGTGACCGTGCCGTGCGCGGCCTCGGCCTCACAGGTCTGGCCGTCCGGGGTGAGCAGCACCGAGGTCATCAGGCCGAGCGAACCGAAGCCCTGGGCCACGGTGTCGGACTGCACGTCGCCGTCGTAGTTCTTGCAGGCCCAGACGTAGCCGCCCTCCCACTTCATGGAGGAGGCGACCATGTCGTCGATGAGGCGGTGCTCGTAGGTCAGGCCCGCGGCGTCGAACTGGCTCTTGAACTCGGCGTCGAAGATGTCCTGGAAGGTGTCCTTGAACATGCCGTCGTAGGCCTTCAGGATGGTGTTCTTCGTCGACATGTACACCGGGTAGTTCTGCTGCAGGCCGTAGTTGAACGACGCCCGCGCGAAATCCTCGATGGACTTGCGGAAGTTGTACATGCCCATGACCACGCCGCCGTCCTCGGGCATCTTCACGACCTCGTGCACGATCGGCTCGCTGCCGTCGTCCGGGGTGAAGGTGAGGGTGACGGTTCCGCCCTGGAACACCTTGAAGTCGGTGGCGCGGTACTGGTCGCCGAAGGCATGACGGCCGATGATGATCGGCTTGGTCCAGCCGGGCACCAGCCGGGGGACGTTCGAGATGATGATCGGGGCACGGAAGATGGTGCCACCCAGGATGTTACGGATGGTGCCGTTGGGCGAGCGCCACATCTTCTTCAGGCCGAATTCCTTGACCCGCGCCTCGTCCGGCGTGATGGTGGCGCATTTCACGCCGACGCCGTGCTGCTTGATGGCGTTCGCGGCGTCGATGGTGACTTGGTCGTCCGTCTTGTCCCGGTACTCGATGCCGAGGTCGTAGTACTCCAGGTTCACATCGAGATAGGGGTGGATCAGCTTGTCCTTGATGAACTGCCAGATGATCCGGGTCATCTCGTCGCCGTCGAGTTCTACGACGGTGCCTTCAACCTTGATCTTGGACATGGATCTTCGTGTCCTCCTAGGATGGTGCCCTCATTGCACGGCCAGGCGAACACGCTTGTGAGCGGACCCCAGCTGTTCCAACAGACAACGTATATGGTCCCGCGTTGTCCGCGAGACTTGTGGTGCAAACAAGACAAGCGTACTGCTGCCGAATTCCTCACCGCACGGGCAGCCCCCGGAGTGAGACACACCACGTCGATTACCGATCAGTAGATCGGCGGCGCCTCCGCGAAGCTGCGGGCGCCCACGGAACCGCCGTGCCCAATGATCCGCTTTCCGTTCCGGCGCGGCAACCGGCCCGACCGGAAAACGACGAGGTCCGCGCATCGCCATGGCGATGCGCGGACCTCACGTGCACCAGGATTCAGACCGCGACCGGAATCCGGGCGCCGTCCTCGGAGCCCTCGATCAGATTCTCCGGCCGGTCCCGGATCATCAGCGCGATGATCGGAATGGCCGCGAGGAAGAACCCGGCGCCGACGTAGAAGGCCACGTCGTAGCTGTGGATCGCGGCGCGGGCGGCCAGGTTGTCGATGGCCGGGTTGTCCTGCGCGAAGGTCTTGGCGACCTGCACCGAGATGGTGGTCAGCAGTGCCGTGCCGACCGCGCCGCCGACCTGCTGCGCCGCGTTCAGCAAGGCCGACGCCACGCCCGAGTCCTCTTCCTCCACCTGGTGCAGCGCGACGGTCTGCATGCCGACGAACAGCGGGCCCATGCCGAGCGCGATGAGCACCTGGGCGGGCAGCACACCGCCGACGAAGCTGTCGCCCAAGCTCAACTGGGCCAGCAGCAGCAGGCCGATGACACCGAGCACCGCACCGGCCACCATGAGTGGACGCGGGCCGAGCTTCGGCAGCAAGGCGCTGGTGACGCCCGCGGAGATCGCGATACCCGCCGGGAAGGGCAGGAACGCGAAGCCCGCCTTCAGTGCGGAGTAGCCCAGCGTGATCTGGAAGTAGTAGCTCAGGAACAGGAACATCGCGAACATGGCGATCGGGATGAGCAGCGCGGCCAAGAACGCGCCGCCGCGGTTGATCTCGCCCGGAATGTGCAGCGGCAGTAGCGGGTTCGACGAGCGCCGTTCGATCGCGACGAAGGCCACGAGCAGGACCACGCCCGCGATCAGCAGCGCCAGGGTGCTGCCGGCCAGCCAGCCGTCGTCGGCGGCGCGGCTGAATCCGTACACGATGGCGATCAGGCCGAGCGTCACCGTGACGGCACCGGGCACGTCATAACCTCCGGTGCGCGGCGCCGGCACGTCCTTCACCACCCAGGCCAGTGCACCGACCAGCGCGAGCAGCGCGATGGGGGTGTTGACCAGCAGGCACCAGCGCCACGACGCGTACTCGGTGAGCGCGCCGCCCGCGATCAGGCCCAGCGCGGCGCCACCCGCGGAAATGCCCGCGAACACGCCGAAGGCCGTGGCCCGCTCGCCCGGCTCGGTGAACGTCACCGACAGCAGGGAGAGCGCGGCGGGCGCGAGCAGCGCGGCGAACGCGCCCTGCAACGCGCGCCCGGCAAACAGTTCCGCGCCGTTCTGGGCGAGACCGGCCAGGGCCGAAGCCGCCGCGAAACCGATCAGGCCGATGATGAAGATCCGGCGCCGCCCGAGGTAGTCGGCCAGTCGGCCGCCCAGCAGCAGCAGGCCGCCGAAGATCAGCGTGTAGGCCGTGAGCATCCACTGCCGGTTGCCGTCGCTGATGTCGAGATCGCGCTGCGCGAACGGCAGCGAAATGGTCACGATGGTGGCGTCCAGCACCACCATGAGCTGGGCCAAACTGATTACCGCCAAGGCGAGCCAGCGGGCTGAACCGCCCTTTCTTCCTGGCGCGTTCACCGCCGTCGCAGTTTCCGTCACTGTCTTCTCCTCGTCCCTCGATGTGCCGGACCATCCTGTCATCGAGCGACATTTGTCGTCAAGCGAAAAATGTCGTACTACGACATTTGACCGTCTCGGACAAGAAATCGGCGCCTTGCGTTAGCATGAGGAAATGCTCGAGTCATCGGCGCCGATGGGCGCGAGCGCAGCGGAGGGCCGCCCGCCAGCAACCCCAGGACTGCGCGAACGCAAGAAGCAGCAGACCAGGCTGCGCATCATCGAGGTCGCGCTCGATCTGTGCGACGCACAGGGCTTCGACGCGACCACGATCGAGCAGATCGCCAACGCCGCGGACGTCTCGCCGCGCACCATCAACCGCTATTTCGACAGCAAAGAGGCCATCATCCTGGGGCCCGTGCATGACTTCGGGCTCGCCGTGGCCGCGGCGCTGCGCGGGCTCCCCCGCACCGGCAACGAACTCGCGGCCTTACGCGAGGCATTCCTGCACGTGGTCGACAAGGCCACCGCGGCGGACAGCGCCGACCCCATCTCGTTCCGGCGATACCAGCAGATGCGGCGAGTCCTGCGCAGCAGCCCTTCGGTCAGCGCACGCAGTCTCGAGCACGCCGACGACAAGAACACCGCGATCGCGGCCGTGCTCGCCGAGCGCCTCGGCACCGAGCCGGACGCGCGTGCCGTTCGGCTCATCCTCGGCGTCTGGCAACTGATCGGCACCGTCGGCATGGAGTGCACCGGCGAACTGGTCGACGATGAGGACATGGCTACTGCCGCCCAGGCGGGACGCGCTGCCTTCACCGAGACCTTCGACGAGTTCATGCGCACGTGCTGCGTGCCCCCTACCAGCACTGACCAGTGAGTTCAATGCGGGATTTCGACCGCTGACCGCCCGCCGGTTATGATGCCCGGCAGGTCATGAGCACCAGCGCCAAGCCCCGGCTCGCTGGTCGGCAACCCTCCAGCAGCGGTGGGGTGCTCCGGGTGATGACCTGGCTTCCGAGAGCCGGGAGCAAGCGCGCATCAGGAGGTCGCCGGTATGTGCTATTGGTCACACCGTTAACTCCTGCTGTACCGGCGAACACCTCTTTTGGAGCAAACCATGAGTGAATCGACCGCGTCCGTGGCCGAGAACGCACCGGCGCAGTGTTCCTTCGCGACGGCGCAGGTCCACGGGCGGTTGGAGGGCGGCACCGGCGCACCGATGATCGCAGGCCTGTCCTCCGCGCCCTGGTCCATAGGCGGAGAGCAACCGGCGAGTAGGACGTTCGCCGCCGGATCGGGCCGGTACGCACGCGTAGCTACCATCGGCGATGTGCGTTCTCTCGTGATTCACTCCGCGTCGATGACGCATCCCCAGCTCATGCCGGAGGAGCCGACCCCCGGAATCACTCCCCGATCGGTCCCCCTCGCGGGCGCCGAGGCCATTCGCGCCGATCTGTGCGCCGGTTTCGTGGCGGCTGCGACGTGACCGTGGATACCGAATCGAGCGTCCGCCCGTCCACTGTCACCCTGCCGTCCCCGGACGGGGAACTAGGCATCATCCCCATCGGGGGCGTGCGCTTGGAGAATGGCGCGGTCATTCCGGACGTGCGCCTCGCGGTGCAACGCTGGGGTGAACTTTCCCCGGATCTGGACAATGTCGTGCTCGTCGAACATGCGCTCACCGGCGACTCGCACGTCGTCGGCAAGCCGGACGCCATCCATCCGCTGCCCGGCTGGTGGGACGGCATGGTCGGGCCCGGCGCGCCGCTGGACACCGACGAATGGTGCGTGATCGCGACGAACGTGCTCGGCGGCTGTAAGGGCAGCACCGGGCCGTCCAGCTCGGCACCCGACGGAAAGCCTTGGGGCGCAAGGTTTCCGGAGATCTCGATCCGTGATCAGGTGACCGCGGAAGCGGCGCTGATGGACCTGCTCGGCATCGACCGGCTCGCCGCCGTTGTCGGCGGGTCGATGGGCGGCATGCGCGTGCTGGAGTGGATGGTGGGCGCGCCGGAGCGCGTCGCCGCCGCACTGGTGCTCGCGGTGGGCGCCCGCGCCACCGCCGACCAGATCGGCACGCAGATCACGCAGATCGCGGCGATCAAGGCCGATCCCGATTGGCAGGGCGGTGACTACCACGACACCGGCCGCGCCCCGCTGACGGGCATGGCCGTCGCCCGGCGCATCGCGCATCTGACCTACCGCACCGAGTTCGAGCTCGACCACCGGTTCGAGAACAAGCCGCAGGGCGACGAGGACCCGTGGAACGGCGGCCGCTACGCGGTGCAGAGCTACCTGGACCATCAAGCCGAGAAGCTGTGCAAACGCTTCGACCCGGCGACCTACGTGCTGCTGACCGAGGCGATGAACCGCCACGACGTCGGCCGCGGCCGCGGCGGCGTCGAGGCGGCGCTCGCGGCGACGCCGGTGCCGTGCGTGGTCGGCGGCGTCGACTCCGACCGCCTGTATCCGCTGCGGACCCAACAGGAACTCGCCGATCTGCTGCCCGGCTGCGACGGTCTGGAGGTCGTGCATTCGCGCGACGGACACGACGGGTTCCTCACCGAGGCGGCGGCGGTGTCGAAGCTGCTGACCGAGACCATGCGGCTCGCTCGGGCCGGTGTGCGCCCCGAACGCTGAACAAGCTTCCGGCGAACGGTGTTTCGCGCTGACCGGAGTTGCTGCTTCTGATCGGCGCTGCCGGACGCAGTCCGTCCTCAGCCCGCGCACGGGCAGGGCGAAGGAGGAGTACACATAACGCGCACGGCCGGAGCTAAGGTCGAGTACGCATAACGCGCACGGCCGAAGCTAAGGCCGAGTACGCATAACGCGCACGGCCGGAGCGAAGGCCGGGGTACGCATAACGCGCACGGCCGGAGCGAAGGCGGAGGTACGCCTAGCCGAGATTGATGGTGGCCGCCAGGAAAACGATGCTCGAGCCGAACAGTGTCAGCGCGCCCACGTCGAAAGGCTTGCTGCGCACCGCGAGCAGACCGACCCGCGCGGTCGGCAGGCACAGCCGGAACGCCGCGGCCAGCAACGTCGCCCCACCGAAGAAGAAAGCCCCGCGCCGCCACCGATCGGACGCGACGAACACCACCGCCACCACGATCACCAGCGTGACGACCACCATCGGCAGATGGCAGCGCAAGAACTCCGCGCCCAAACTGCGGCGCCCGGCCCGCAGGTCAGCGGAAGGCGTGTCGGCATCGGTCACGCCCCGATTCTTGCAGACACGTGCTGCATCAAGCGATCAGGCCGCTGATCCCGCAGGCGACGGAGCCCGGCGACGGGGCGGTGAGCGGTGCTGATTGACTGGCGGTGTGTTCCATCTGATGTTCCACGAGCCGTAGATCAACTTTCGCACAACAACCGGTGGCCCGGCAACTGGCCAGGAGATGGAGCGGTAGCGGCCAGTGGTCCAGGTGCCCTTAGACTTACTAGATGTCGTGTTGGATGAATCGGTCGTCCACTAGATGTAGAGTCTTCGTAGTCGCTACTTGAGCGATCAACACAGGCTATTAGGGCCAGCAACCACCCAGGCTGGCCCGATTCCCCGTAGCGCCAGCCGCAACCTTGGAGAGTTACGGCCTTGTTCAACACCGACACCGTTGCGCCGACTTCCGGCGACCAGGAACCGCAGAGTAAAGAGACCCCGGTAGGACGGCTGTGCATCCGATGCGGGAAGGGGCTCCGCACGGTCGCGCCTCTGTCCGCGCTCGGCCCCGATACCGGCGTGCCGCTGCCTGCGGTTGTCTCCGCCATAGGCATTGGCTTGATCTTGCTTGGCAACTGGCTCAACAAGCGGAAAGGGTAGGCAGGTTCTTCCGTGCCGCCCTGCTGGCAGACTCGGCGATGTGAAGTTGACAATCACAGACAAGCACGGCGAGCCGCACGAGTATGACGAGACCAACAACGTCCGCTCGCTGTACTACGACCGGTTATCCAAGCGAGCGGTAGTCAGGTTCGAAGGGAGCTACCCCCAGACGGACTACCAGGACCCGGAAAGCATCTACGTCTCATTCGAGTAGCCGCTACTGGTAGGTTCGTTGCGGCCGTTGGAGACTCGTACGCTGACGAGCTAGCCAAGACCGATGGCACAGTCGCCGGGTCAACTGTCCGAAGCGGTAGAGGAAAACATCACTGCGACCCGCATACGTAGCAGTACCTCACCCCTCCAGACAGTTCCCGGCGCTCTATCGCCTGTCGCCTTCGTCCCAAGCCGGTAGCGTCACCCCGTGGCCGATATGCGGGACTGCTCACCGTTCACGGAGATATTCGCTCAGCTCGACAGGATCGAACAGAAGCTAGACGACCTGCAACGCTCGGTGGATGCCGTGGGCCAGCAACGGGCAGAGTCCCGGCCTAAGCCGCCCGTCCGCCGGGAGCAGCCATCGCGGCGCGAACGGCCTATCCGGAGAGAGTTGCCGACGATCGACCAACCAGGCGCGTACCTGACTCGGCGCGAAGTTTCCGAGATGCTTGGTTTTTCCCCGAAGACACTTGCCAACTGGGCATCAGAGAACCGGGGACCGAAGTGTGTCCGTGTCGGTGGGGGCCATTGCCGCTACCGTCTGGCAGATGTCCTCGCGTGGCAAGAAGCCCAACACGAGACTTCCCCGCCCACCTAGCCAGTGTCCGGATAGCCTGGTGACCCATGATTTGCGAGGCACTTGACTTCACCTTGACCCAGCCGCGAGCCACGCTCGGCGCTGGCATTTTCGCTGTCATCGCAGCGGCAATCGCCTTCGGCGGAGTGCTGACGAACATCGGAGAGCAGAGGAAGGCTGAGCGGCGTAAGCGACGCGCTGATCTGGTCTTGGATGCGGCGGCGGAGTGGTACACGGCAGGGAACCGCATTCTTGCCCGTGAGTTCGAGAGCCCGACAGAGCGCCTTCAGCTTTCCCACCAGGCTCACGCATCATTAGCCAAGCTGGAGTTGCTTGGATTCGAAGATGCCGCCAAGAAGGCCAACGACACACTCTCGCTGGTACACAGGGGAGTGCATGACGACCGAACGGATGAAGACGAGTTCATTGATGAGTTCGGCGAAAGCATCGAGGCGACGTTGAAGGCGTTTAGAGCAGCGGTGAAGAAGGCCGAACACGGCAAGTGACCGTGTTCGCCTACCCTGAGCCCCCGATGATTACCGCCTACTGAATGTCATCGTCTGACGCTTCTGTTCAACCCGGATAGCCTGGACAGCTCCGCTGACGTCTTGGGTGTGGATGTTGTAGACCGGACGCATACGCATAATCCGTTCGACGTCCTGTTCGGTCAGCCCACCGCTCGCCGGAGCCTGGATAGAACTACCGGCGAAGTCGCGAAGCTGTTGCGGGGAGTTGAAGATCGGCTCCGGCGTCTTCGACAGGTTGATAGCCGATTCACCGGGCATCAGCCAGCCGCCGGTATCGAACACCTTCGGCGGGCGAAGGTCCTTCGCCCACTCCGGAATCTCACGCTTCGGGTTGTATCCGAGCTGTCCCAAGAATGCGTCTATACCGAACGACGGCAGACCCGTCAGCAGCGACTTAGCCGAATCAGAACTTTTGTTCTCATCGGAGTTGGCCAGTGCAATAGCCTGATCCGCTATACCCCACCAGCGGGAACCGCTGATCGCCTCCGGCAACTGAGCTTTGAACGCGTCGAAGCCAACGCCAACAAGGTTGGAAGCCAACGAGGTTACGAACTCACGAACCGACTTCGGCTTGCTAGCCTCCGAAGGATCCCCGTATTCAAGCTTGTCGATAGCCTCCTGCAACGCCAGGTCCGCGAGCTGTTTATCCGTATCCGTAGATTCCGGATCGTCGTAGACCTCATTGCGTTGCTGGTTCGCCTGTTCAACCGCTTGGAGAGCCGACAGATACGATTTCTCTTCGTCGTTGTACCGCTTCGCCAAACCGGGAGCCTGTGGGGCGTACCGGTTTCCGCCTTCGATCTGGCCTTGTTTGTCTTTCTGCTCTTGCTTCTTGACGACCTTGTTTTGAGCGACCCGGATATCGAGGTCAGCCTTACGCTTATCGGAATCCGAAGAGTCCTCGTCCGAATAGACCTTGTCTCGCTTCTCTTTGGCCTGCTCTACAGCCTCTTGGAGCTGTAAAAGCTCTAGCTCATCCTCTTCGGTCCATTCGATGATCTTCCCGCCGGACAACGACGCGTTGTAACCAGCGATTAACTCGTTAGGCAGATGGAACTTGTACGGGAACTGAGAATCTTCAGCCTTCGCGCGTCCGCCACCGATGCCGGATGTACCGAAAGCGCCGCCGGATTCCACGGCGAGACTGCCGATAGTGCCCGCCATATGCTCCGGAGAGACACCAACACGGAATAACGTACCGTTGGGACCGAGACCGGGCTTAAGACCGGCTGTAGCGCCTTCCAGAATGGTGTAGGTGGTGTAGATCCGCTTGGCTACGCGGCCGAATCCCATAGCGATCTGCTGGAGCCAACCCACAAAACCGGAGCAGTCGAAGTTAGTCGGTCCCGCTCCGCCCCAGACGTATGTGTTCCCCTCGACTTCCTGAGCCGCTTTCACGGCCTCGTTGATGCCAAAAGGCGTACCGCCTTCAGCGAACTTCAACCCACCCGCAAGAGCGATCGAACGAAGCTGACGCATGTTGCCGTGTCCGCCGACCGCGTCGACCTCTTGACTGGTCCACACGTGTTCGTTGTACGAGAGCAGAGCCGGAATGCTGTCCGACGTCGGCCCACCAGCTCCGAAGATCCCCCCGCCCGCTGCACGGCGGGGGATAGGCAGGGGACCTTGAACCTCTGCGGATCCGAAGCGGCTAAGTCGTGCTTCGGCCGTCTGGGAGTCCGCAACGATCCGGAACCGCTTGTCAGGAATCTTTGCGTCGATAAGACGCTGCAACTCGGCGATAACCCGCTGCATGTCCGGCGATTCGACCCTGAAAACGCCAGGCTTGTTCGTAACTTCCGTGACCGTCGCTCCGGCGTCTCGGAGCCGGTTAATAACGTCCTTATCTCCGAGAATCCGGGTGTCGATCGTTGCACCCTGCCGGTTGTTCTCCAGCAACAGCTTTATAGCCGTCAGGTCTTGGGTAGCCTTGTCGGCTCCCTCCAGCCGGGCGAGTATTTCGACATTGCGGGGAACCAACCCGACAGAAGCGGCAAGGTCCCGAACTTGCTGAGCCGAAAGACCGGTTTGTGCACCGAGTTTCGTAAACTCGGCATCGACCGACGCGAACACCGGAGCAAGATCCCCGCCAGCCTTGGCAACCTCCAAGATGGAATCTCGGAGAGAAGTCAGGTTGGTCCGGAGCTTGTCACCGTTCTCGGTCCTCGTGTTGATCGAGCCGTCCGCAGCGATCAGTTGCTCAGGACCAAACCCCTTCGACTTGTCGAACTGGTTGGCGAGGTCCTGTGTATCGCGAAGCTCTTTGTTAAACCGCTGCATCGCGTCGCCGAGTTCAATCGGCTTGCCGCTCAGCGCGTCTAGAGCGCGCTTCATCGCGCTCAGACGCTGGTCGGCCGTAGCGGAGTTGTTCGCCAAGGTTTGGATTGCAGCCGCCAGGCTGCCGAACCCAGGTGTCGAATTCCGAACGGCGTCCGCTGACCCCTGCAACTCTCGTCGCGAAGACTTCAGCATCGCGACCACATCAGCGCCAGCGTCGCCGGTCGCCTCGAACCGTCGAATCAGATCGTCGTAAGCGGATCCGCCTTGCGCCACGATCGGGCCAAGGTCGGACAGCTCCAGTTTCATGTCCCGAAGGACATTCTTCAGAGTGTCGTTCTGCTCAATCGTGCGTTGGACGTCGGCGTACTGGGAGCGCATGTTATCGCCCCAGCCGTTAGTCCAACCGCCAAGCCTCTCGTTCAGGCCGATAGCCGAATTCCAGAACGACGACCAAGCGGAATGACCCTCTTTGGCTACTTCGGTAATACCCGCAAGATTCGATTCGACAACCTTCGTCGCCGAAGCCAACGCGTTTGTGTCGAGTGCGCCGTTAGCTTCCGAGACGGCTTGAACGAAAGCGTTCTGCGCTTTAGCGCCTTGAACAACCGCCGACGAGAGCGCGTCATGCACCCGCCGCGCCTGATCAACCGATGATTTGTACGTCAGGACCGCCGCACCGCCAGCGGCGAGCGCGACACCCCACGGCCCGCCCAGCATGCCGAGCAGACCAGAGGCAGCGCTCCGGAATCCGCCGAGAGCCGTTGTCGCTGTTGCCTGAACTCTGGCACCGACAGACGCGGCCCCGGCGGCAACTTGGCGCATTCCGCCGACCAGGAGACCGGACGACGCAGCAGCGGCCCGTTGAGCCGCCGCGTAGGTGCCCAGAGCCGACGTAGCAGCCTGGGTAGCGATCGTCTCCCGGATCCGTGCGGCGGTCGCTGCGATACGAGCACGAAGCGTTGTCGCCTGCGCCGGTACCTCGTGGCCCATAGCCACCAGATAGGCCCTCAATGCGTCGTTGTGCGCCACAAGCGCACGGGTCATCGCGATCGTGCTAGCGATCTGAGCGGGGGTCATGATCGCCTGAGCGATCCTCGACGCCTCAAAGCCGGTATGGATCACCTTCGACGCGGCCCAAGCCGCCGTAAACCCGACGATCGCGGTTGTCGCGACACCAGAGTGTTCGGCAAGGAACCGCATGGCAGAGCCGACCAGCCGAAGGCCGGTCGCGATCACCGTTCCGGTATCGCCGGTCAGCGACAGCAGAGACTTACCCACCGACCCGCCAGCGTCACCGAGTTTGGAGAGGACGTCAGACAGCGATACGCCGGAGTCCTCCATCTTCTTGAGACCCCCGGAGACTTTGTCTCCAGCGCCTATCAGAGTTTCCCAGAACGCAGACAGACTGTTACCGTCATCGCTTGTCCGGAAAGCCGCTACAGCCTCTCGGACGCGCTGAGCGAACCCGGAAAGCTTGTCGTACGCCTGTCTGGATTTGATGCCGAATTTCTCGTAAAGCGACGCTGTACCGTCGACTGACGCGCCGTTCGTTTGGAACGCACGGCCGAGATCCAACAGACCGTCCGCTACTCCCTGTGAAACCTCTTTCACTTTCGGAGTGATCTGGTCGGCCCATCGAGTAACCGCAGCCAAGCCGTTTTGAATCAATGGCATAAACGGTGTTAGAGCACCCTCACCCAGTCGGCCGAGAGCCGCGCGCATATTACTGTAAGCGCCGCGAAGCGTCTTGCCGCTCTGGAGTGCCGCACCGCCGATGTTTTCTTCAATGACCTTTTGGAATGTAGCGGCGTCGACCTTGCCCTGCTTGACCATTTTCTGAAGGCCCTCAGCGGACTTACCGTATTCCCTCTGAAGCCACTGGAAAATCGGAATGCCACGGTCGGCAAGCATGTTCAGGTCATCGGTATACGCCTTGCCGGTTGTCGTAACCTTATTCAGGATGTACCCCATATCGCCCAGCGACGACCCGGCGATAGTCGCTGCATCGGCCGTAAGACGTAGATACTTGGTCAGCTCTTCACCGGGCTTGACACCAGCAGCCACAGCGGAAGCCGCGATAGTAGCGGCTTCGCCGAGTCCGAACGCTGTGCCTTTAACCGACGCCAGCGCGGATTCCATGATGGTAGCTACGCCCGTAGCGGTATGACCCAGACCCGCAAGCTTGCCTTTGGCGTCGTCAATCGCGACCATACGCCCAAAGCCTTCGCTGAGCGCGGTACCGATAGCCGCGCCAGCGATGAGACCGACACCAGCGGCAGCCGTACGCGCTGTTGCGCCAATGCCGGACATCAGTCGAGAGCCAATACCGCGACCGGCCTTATCTGCCGACGGTTGAGCGCTGTTCAGCGCTTTCTCTACTTGCCCCGGAACCTTGCTCGATTCGATGACGAGCGACACGTAAGCTTCGGCTAATTCCACGCTCAAGACGCCGCCTCCTCCGGGGTTACATCACTTCGTAGATAATCAGTAACCAGATTTACGAGTGACTTGTGAATCTCGTCGTAGACGGATTCCCTCGATATGTTGTGCCTGTCGAACAGGCCAAGTACCGCAGGCCAGGTCACCGCAGAGAAGTAGATGAGCGCCATACCGGCGACGATCGAGAAATCACCTTTACGCGCTTCGGCGTCGAGTATTTCGCCCATTTCGCGGACGCTTCCGGCGTCCATAGAATTGGTCCATAGCCGAAAAGCGCGTTCCTTGTATTCCATAGAAACGCCCTCTCCGCTATTCACTTTCGCCCGAATCGTCTTTCCGCTTCTGCTTGGCCGCGCTGACGCGCTGTCAGAGTCGAACCTGTGCCCGGCTCGGCCGTTTCCTCGCGGCGTCCCCAGCGACGTTTAACTTCTGCTTCGCCCTTTTCCCGCCCGGTCAAGACCGGCGGCTGTTCGCTGTTGTTTTCTGTGCTCATATCCCCAAATGCCTAAAAAATCGGTAGTTATCACGTTGGATCTGTTTCCGGTGTTCGTGTACGAGCCGAGCCGGGAGCCGTCCGGGCTCCCGCGTCAAATCGTCACAACTCGGCCGACCGGTACCCGGTGGAACAACAACTGGGTACCTTCGCGGTTCGTCGTCCGGTTTATTCACAGCAAGCCCCATTGCCTGAGCTGCTCTTGAATATGCGGATGGATGCTTCCGGACTGGATTTCCGCGAAGACCTCCGCAGCGTTCGAACGAATACGCTCCGCCAACTCCCGAGTCTTCTTGTCAAACCAGCTCTTACGCTCGCCCATATGACAAGTCAGCTCGTTGATAGACGGGATCCACAATTCGGCACCGTTACGTGTTGCCCAGATCAGGAAGTCGTCTGTCTCGTGCGGCCACGGTGCACCCGCGTCCGCATCCATAGACGAGAATCGAGGGAAAACCTCATCAAGATTCCGGATGATCGCGTACGACGAATTCGGAATGTCCCGTTTCCGGCCCTTCGCCCGCTGCCACACATCGTTACCGGCGGTGATATAGACCTTTTCCTGTGCGACGCGGAGCCGGTTGTACTCACCACGGGCAGCGGTCAATGCCTGCCACGAATCCGTAGCGCCATTCTCGATGGCTTCCAAAGGCGTCGAAGCTCCGCCCAAACCGTCGACAGCAGTACGGACCTTCGAAAGAACCGCGTCCATTTTCGCGCTAAGACTGGACAGAAGAGAATCGGCAGACATAGCCGCGATTGACTCCAGGCGATAGGTCGCCTGCGTCTGAAGCGCTTCGACGGCTGCAATCTGGAGAGCAATAGTCTCCTGCTCGACACGGGCCGCCCCGATAGATTCAAGCCACGAAGCCGGAATCTCCCCGTATTCGAGGATAGTGTCGTTCTCGAATCCCGGCGAGGTTTCGGCCTGTCTCCGCTTCAGCTCCGCAAGCATCGTGTTGGTTTCATCCAACACCGCAGCGGCTTCCTTGAAACCGGGCTCAGCCTCCAAAACCTCCATGAGCATCGGAATAGTTCGGTAGTTACTCAGCGTCGGACTGATCCGACGATCAATGTCTATCATATTTCCATCTCTCTTGTTTCAATCGGTCAGCGGAACAACCGCCCGTTTACCGCAGGGCGTGAAGCGTGGATTTGGGTTCTGCTGACTTATCCGTCTATGGATAACCGGCCCTAAAAGGCCGCTAAATGGCTCTGTAGGCCACGAAAATCATCTAGGGGTAGTCGGGGGCCCCCTCCCCCGGTTCCGCGCATGTGAGGCCCGTATGGCCTGAGGACTGACATTTTGTCGGCTTAGGGGGTAACTAGCCCACCCCTTACCGGTCGGGGCATGTCCGGCGTCAGTAGCCGGACATCCTGACGGCCTGGATCTCGTCGGCCCCGTAGCCTGCCTGTCCCCGGAGCGGACAAAGGTAAACGGTTGGGCCGACCGCAGGCACGTTCACGGCGGGTAGAACAACCGTGGTAGTTCCACGGCTCTCCGGAGCCTTGCTCTTGGTGGTGTTCATATCCGAACTTCTCCCCAAACAGAAATAGGCCCTGAAGGGCCGTAGGGCTTTGATTATTCGTTTCCTTGCTCCGCGCTAGGGAGAACGGGAAAAGTCCGCGAGAATCGCGAATAGAGGGCAATAACGCCGTGTTGCTCAGTTCCAAGGGTGCGGAAGCTGAGATGTATCGGTCTTGCCAACCGACTTCCAGCGTCGAGCGAACAACTCGAACGCGTCGGCAGGGTCCAGGACTTCACCGCCGCCAGCGCGGCGGACCTCACGGTAGTAGTCCATGCCAGAGAACCAGTAGTCGAATATCTCGCGTTGCTCGTCTTCGGTCGGCTTAGTCCGGCGTCCGTGCAAATCCATGTACTTGATCAATGTTGGTTTGGTTTCCTTCGCGGTCGAGTCGTCAGCGGGCAGCAATAGAACGCTCGGATTCGAACTCGGTCAAGCTCAGGGAAGTCAGCAGCCCGACTAAAGCGTCGGGGTTTCGGCCTCCGGGCCCATTGATCGAATCGAACATGCGGAGCTTCTGGCGCTGCCTGTCGAAGTAACGTTGGTTTCGATCGGCGCGGCAGCGTCGGCATACCCCGTTCGCATACCGGCTGTCCGGTGTATCGGGGTGGCCGTTTCTGCATGTCGACCGAGCTAGGTCGTAGTCGGGCATGTGACCACTCCTTTCGAGTGTCTTAAGACCTTTTCGTGACAAACAAAAAGAGCGCCTGATTGTGTCGGGCGCTCTTTCCGCCAGGGTCGGACGAGAGATGGACTCACCCTGGAAGCAAAAGGGAAGATGGGGCGCTGTTCTCCCAAACCCCTCTATATGTATATGGGTGTAACAACTCCTGACTTTTGGAGTGTTTTCCCAGGTCGCTGAAAAGTGGCCTGAAACTGTTACCTAGCTGTTACTTCTCTGCCTGGGCATGAGGAGGTCGACCCACCCGAGGCCGACTTGCATTTCCCCTGGTCAGAAGTAGTTCTCAAATCCGCGGGCCTTCTATTTCCGTGTCCACAACCGACGTCGGCCGGACCGGAATCGCTTCCAGCTTGTCCAGATCGTCTATCCCTTGCTCTACGAAGCCGTCTTCGTCCACGACGTCCGCAGTACCGTCGGCCCGCTCCAGGTACGTCGGAGCGTCGGCCGGAGAGGCTACGGCGAGCTTCCGGGGAGTCTCGGCGTTCCACTCGTCCAACATCTTTCGCACAGCCGGGGATACCCCTTTGCCGGTCATCCGGACCCCTCTTGGATCTTCGATGTACAGCCGTTCGTTAGGGAGGCGGGGAAGCCCCTCAGCGCTACCGGGGATGACCGAAGCGGCGTCGACGTAGTGACGGTCCCGATGCTCTTTCAGGAACACAGCAGCGGCCATCGCGTTGGCCGCGTAGTCGAGCCGGACGCCGTGGAGCATCACGGACAGATGGACGTCCAGCGCTCCTGGCTTCATCGCTGTCCCCGCTGGCTCGCATCCATGTCGTTCACAACCCGGATCCCGATCCACGGGCACTTCCGCCCGTCCGGGGTGTCCATAGGCGAATCATGTGAAGCCATACGGCCGTTGACGAGCTTTGCCATCTGCCCGAAGCAATTCATCGAAGGGCACTTGACGGAGAACACTTCGCCGGTCGTCTGGCTGAAGGTGAACAGGCCGCAATGGGATACGCCGATCCACGGCTCACAGTTCGGATTGCATCCCTGCGGTTGGTTCGGGGTCACTCGCCCCCCTCCCGGCCCCGTTGGGGTTCACCCGGGTACGGGGACGCTTCACCCGTACCCGGGGAGTCTTTGTAGGCCCACTCGGCCATAGCGTCGGCGTACAGCCAGAGCATGAGTAGCGGCGGAGGCTCGTACCGCCGTCCCTCTGGGACGTCGTAGCTGCCAGGGACACGTTGGGTCAGGTCTCTTGTCATCTCGGACCCCCTGGGTTGGGCACCGCCCGTCAGTGTTCGCTCGGCTGACGCTACGAACCGGCAACCAGACCGGTCTACGAGTTTGGAAGAACTTGCAAACATCCAACGCTTTCAGTGCAGTTTGCCGCCCCAGGGGTCACCATGATTGATGTGCGGCAAGGAGTTGCACACACATGTACAGGAGGCAAAGCCATGTGCTTGCGTTTACTCGGCAAGGGTGGATCTGGCAAAGATGACTGCCCGGCTGTCTACGCCACCGACGACGGCGGGTATCTGCTCGTCGGCTGGCAGACCGGCCGTGTCGGCACGATCGAAATCCCGCATCTGTTGTTGGGCTTCGTGGAGCCTCGGACGTTCATCGGGGCACCGATGGCGGATACCGGCCGGGGAACCTTCACCCTGTCGGGCGAACCGGTCACCGACCCGGAAACCCTCGCACAGTTGAAGATGGAAGACTACGAGGCAGCTATCAAAGTGCCGAAAGTAGAGAGGACCTATTTTGGAGTTCCGGCAGACTCGCGAACTTTTGCGTCAGTGTCGAACTGAATTATTCCGCCTTGAACTTCGGGACTCATACGGCGTACCCGCCGAACAGGAACCTCTACAGCGTTTTTTGAACAATGAACCTTTCGACCTTCGGGGATGGTTTCAGGACTGGTACGAATTCATGCAGGAACTATCGGCACGAGGTGTTACGACGCGCCGTGTCCGCGTGGTCACGGTGCCTCACTCCGATTATCAGCGCTGGCTGTTCTCGCTTGCGGAGCTGAACGTTGAGGCTGGCGAGAATATCCGGTACCTGCCCCGGCATCTCGCCGGGGCTACACCGACAGATGATTGGTGGCTTATCGACAACGAACTAGTTGCATACCCGCTTTTCGACCACGAAGGTAGGGCGGTCGGTCGAGTAGGAGTTACCACCGACCCCCGTATCGTGTCCTACTGCGAGAGCGAAAGAGACCGACTCTGGTCTATCGGGACTCCGTATGCCGAATATGCACGGGTGATGACCCACCCGTGAGCAGTTCGGTTCAGGAAGCGCGGGAAGCTCTCGGAAAGCGTCTTCGGGAAATCCGGAGACGCGCCGGAATAACCGGCCGGGAGCTTTCCCGTCGTGAGGGCTGGCACGAGTCCAAAGTTTCCAAAATCGAGTACGGAAAGCTCCGGGCCTCGGACGCAGATGTCCGCGCGTACTGCAAACACTCAGGGGCGGAAGACCAGCTAGAAGACCTTCTAGCCGCTGTCCACAACATCGATAGTGCCTATGTCGAGTGGCGTAGGCATCTCGGTACAGGAATCAAGTCCGGTCAACAGAAAACCCTCAGACTCGAGGCTGAATCCCGGCTGATTCGCAACTATCAGCCGCATATCGTGACCGGGCTACTGCAAACACCGGAATACGCCGAAGCAATGATCAGATGGGTAGCCCAGTTCTACCAACTACCCGACGACGTAGAGCAAGCGGTAGCCGCACGAATGGAGCGGCAACAAGTTTTGTACCGCCGAGATCACCGGTTTCATTTCCTGATTGGAGAACAAGCGCTCTACACCACGGTAGGCGATGACCAGGTCATGGTCGGACAACTCGACCGGTTGCTGTCCGCCGGGAGCCTGCCCCGAGTGACATTCGGGATTATTCCTATGACCGCTGAAGCTCGCGTGTTGTTCAACAACTTCGTCATGTACGACAACCGGCTAGTCACTGAAGAGGGAAGTACCGCCAAGCTGACGATTACCCAGCCGCGAGAGATAGCCCAATACGGTCGCGCGTTCGATATCCTCGCTAGGCAATCTGCAACTGGCGAGGCAGCACGGGCACTGATCCGCAAGGCACTCGAAACGCGGTCTAGATAGCCGTAGGCGGGCCAACGCCTATCGGCCTATGCCTGAGTATGGGTAAGCCGGTTCAGAATCTCTTCGAGCTTGAAGCGGACGTCATCGAGCGTAGACGTAGCCGCCTGCCGGATACCGCCCAGTGAAGAATGGAGCTTCACGAATTCGCTCATGATATCCGCGTACTGCTCGTCTGTTGTCACCGGGTCATTCTACCCGGCTGAATGGTCCTAGAACGCCGAAAAGCCGTCTAGGCATACTGGGCACCTAGACGGCTCTGCGGTTCAGGATGGGCAAGCTATTCGTAGAGTTCCCCGAACGCACGTCTGTTAGACGTTCGCGGCTCTGTCCGGCGGGGCGGCCACTCGTCCGCTTCCGCTGGTTCATAGAGCGGGTTGATAGACGTAACGGTGTCGACGGAGGTTGAATCCGGCGACGATGAGAATGGATCCCAATCCGCAGCTACCGGGTACGCATCTCCGGTCGCTGCGCTTCCCTCTGCGGTGACGGGTTGAGATACATCCGTCGCCGGTCCCTGTTCGGTTCCGTCGTCGGCGGTGACGGTTGAGGACGCCGAAACATCCGATGCCGTCTCCGGGCTCTCCTTGGACCCTTCGCCGGATAAGGGGACATCTGTGTCCCCCTCCTTTATAGTAGTTAAAGAACTACTCTTAGGAGTAGTTCTATCAGTAGTAGGTGTGACATCTGCGTCCCCATTTAGGGGACGTACGTGTCCCCTTTCGGAGGACATCTGTGTCACCTGAGCCAAGGAAGGGGACATACGTGTCCTCTTCTGGGGGAACGTCAGCTCATAGGCATTCGCACGTCCGCCAGAATTGCCGCGTTCCGTGACCTTCAACCATCCGGCCTGGACGTTGGCCGCAATGTGCCGCTTCACAGTTCGCAGGTCGAGGCCGGTTGCCTCGGCAAGCGTCTCTTGCTTAACCCACCCGGTCAACGTCGTGTTGTTCATGTAGGTACGAATGGCGTTCATGACGGTTCGGGGCAGAAGTTTACCGTCCGCTGTCCGTGTTGGAGTCCTATTGTAAGCCTGATCCCAAACAATAATTGGGAGGACGGTCTTATTACTCGCTTCGGTCACTGCTGTCATTGCCTTTCAAGGCTTCGTTTATTTGGTTCTGGAGATCCGCCAAGGTCTCAGCGGTAAACAAGAGGTACTTACTTGTACCGTCAATGGATAACTTGTAAGCGGTGTGGCCGCGTCGGTTATCCCAGTACCTACGCAGTACAGGTCTGTTCATGGTGTACCCTCTACTTGCCCGAAGGCGGAGCCTGTTAGGGTCAGGCTCCGCCTTCAGGTTCATTCTCTGGTTCTGGTCTACTCGGTTCCGAGGATCCGATAGGTAGTCAATTCCATTTCGTTGCCCATCCAATCCTGACTCTCGTACGTCTTCATGGAAATCAGCTCGTGTTCGTGCTTCTCCAAGAATTCCTGGACCGGAGCGTACAAATCGCTGTCCAGCCTCACCACCGTACTCCGGAAGACGACGAACACTCCGTCATCGTTGAATCCGGCGAGCAGAAAGTACGGGTGGTGTACCTCAAAATTCATGTTCACTCCGTGTTGTTTTTCTTCTGATATCTGCTGAGACCTACACACCGGGTGCCGCAAGCCCGGTGCGACGAAAATAGACAATGCAGCCTTAACTCACTCCATGTTGCGGTATCCGCAATTCGTCCGGAATCTCTTTGCGACGATTGAACGTGACTGCCATCATTGAAGGTCCGAGCTTGACCCATGGGTACATGCCATCGGATCGATCAGGGTTGTCTTTTGGATATCCCAGGTTCGGCATGAGTTCAGCAGGAAACAGAATTTCGTGCTCAAACCAGCCACTAGACTTCTTACCTTCAAAGGTTGAGAAGCTTGCACGTACGGTGATGCCAGAGCGCTTCAAAAGCTCTCGCTTGCCGTCAGTATCATTGGACTCCCAAGCTTCCCGATACGTTCCGCCATTCGGCCGATACTCCCATCGAGCCTCACGGACGGGAGCTTGCTCTAATTCGGCTATACGTGCGTCTACAGCACTGATCTGTTTCTGAATCCGCTCTCGGGCAGTCGCTGACGTGGCTCGACTGAGAGCCGTGGTCAGCTCATCGACGGCGGTAATTGATTCTCGTAGCTCTGCTTCCTTGGAGTCACCTGGCACCCAGACCCGCTCAAGGATCTGGACGTTGCCGATCTCGTCTAAGACATTCTGTTCTACGAGTTCTTCTATGAACTCTGCTCGAATGTCCTTTGTGTCTTTGTTCTCGCATCGGTAGTACCGGTACTCGATACCCCGGGCTACTTTGCGAGTGTGGTGCAGTACGAGACCGCACTTGAGACAGAACAGGACCCCGGCGAGAGGGCTCAGCTTCTTCTGTCGGCGGGAGATTCGTTCGTCTTTGCGTCTCCGCATCTCTGCCTGAAGTAATTCCCATTCATCAAGGGAGACAATCGGTTCCGCAAACTGGACCGGCATACCGGAGTCGTCCCGGATCAACTCCCCTTCGTGATGGGCGTAGCCCCGTAGCGCCAGACTCTTGAGCATGTTTCGGACAGGTGTTTGGGTCCAGGGATTCTGTGTACGAATCTTTCTCACCCGAGCCTTGTTGGGCTTCGGGTTGACATCCAAGCCCCGGGGGAGCTCAGATCGGAGCAACACGTGATGCCCCTGGTTCACTGCCCGATGATACTGCGACGGCGTTAGATAGCCCTCGGCGTTCAGGTCCGCAGCCACCTGTGTGAACGACTTTCCTTCTATGACTTCCTCAACAATTCGCCGGATCAATCCGTAAGCAACAGGGTCTATTTCCAACCCCCAACCAGAGCCGTCCGCACGAGCAACGGTGCGGTAGCCGAACGGTGGCTTGCCGCCCGGCCACCGTGCCACGTTGCGGAGTTTGCGACGAGAGGCCCTCGACCGCTCTTTGATGGCTTCTAGCTCACCCTCGGCGAGACCGGCGATAACATTTGCCAGCATCCGCCCTGCCCAGTTGCTTAGGTCGATGGACTCCGAACAAGAGACCAAGGTCTTGTCATGCTCCAAGCACCAGCCGAACAGGCTGTTTAGCTGGATTGCGTTCCGGCCTAGCCGGTCGAGCTTCCAGGCAGCAAGTACGTCCCATTCGGGGTGACGGTCGTTCAGCCACTCCCCTAGTTGGGGAGCCTCGAAAGGGCTCACAGCTCCAGACACGTCAATGTCTTCGGCCCAACCGATTACTTGGTGCCCGTGCACGTCCGCCCACTGCTGGATGACTTCGCGCTGGCGTTCGATAGAGGTTGATTCCTCCGTGGACCGGGACAGGCGGAGCCTGCCCAACACACGTAGGCTTGTTTTCCCAGGTCCAGCCATGATCGAGAGGGTACCTTCCTGTTGTGCTAAATCTGATGTTCCATGAGCCGTGCATTCCGCCGAATACCGGCAACGCGATCCGGTTGGCCGCGGGAACCGGGTGTCATCTGCATCTGATCGAGCCGTTGGGGTTCGATCTGTCCGAGCCGAAGTTGCGCAGGGCCGGGTTGGACTACCACGATCTGGCGTCGGTGACGGTGCACGCGAATCTGGCGGCGGCGTGGGAGGCGTTGCGCCCGGAGCGGGTCTACGCGTTCACCACGCAGGCCACCACCCGGTTCACCGACGTGGCGTACCGCGAGAACGACGTGTTGCTGTTCGGGACCGAACCCACCGGCCTGCCGGAGGAGGTGCTGTCGGACCCACACATCACCGACCGGCTGCGCATCCCGATGCTCCCCGGCCGCCGCTCGATGAACCTCTCCAACGCGGCGGCGGTAACCGTCTACGAGGCCTGGCGCCAACTCGGATTCCCCGGCGGGGTCTAGCCCGCCGATCGACTTCCCGTTCCCGATCTACATTCCCCCTGGGCCGAACTGGAGTACTGATTCTCGAATTCGTGGCTTCAGATGTCGATCTCGAAGCGTTTGAAGCGCGAGGTTGCCCCGGCAGCGAGCCGGACCGCGGACTTGGGCACCCCGTAGTGCTCGGCGAGGAGCTCGATGGCCGCTTTGTTGGCTTTGCCCTCGACTGCGGGGGCCCGCACGTACAGTTGCAGGCTGCCATCGTCGAGGGTTTCCACCAGCGGACCCTTACGGCTGTTCGGCTTGATCGTCGCCCTTACTACCGTCGGCACGCTTGTCTCCCGCGCTGGTTTCCGCGCCTTCCGAAGAAGCGGCGCTGGTCGAGTCCGGTGCCGATTCTTCCGCACGCGGCGCGGTCTTCCCGCGCCGCACCAGCCGCACGACGGCCCACAGCAGCGCGGCCAGCACCGCGAGGAAGCCGAGCCACGGAATCGCCTTGCCGCTGAACACGACCGCTTCCTGAAGCCAATCCACCAGCGAGTTCCAGCCGGAGACGATGCCGTCCCAGAAGCTGTCGGCGTCGTCGTCGGACTTCTTTTCGTCGGTGGTGATGTCGATGGTCAGCGTGGACAAGGCGACCTGGTCGTCCAAGCGCCGCTTCTGCGCGGTGAGACTGTCCAGCTCGCCTTGGCGGCTGGAGAGCGCCTGCTCGGCGGCGATCAGGTCGGACGTGGTGGTGGCGCCGGCGATGAGCGCGCGCAGCCGGTCGACCGAAGTCTGCAATGCCTTGATCCTGGCGTCCAGGTCCTCCCACTGCATGGTGACGTCGTCGCGGTTGGTGCTGACCCTGGTGACCTGGCCGACGCCGCCGAGTCCCGCGATGAACGCGTCGGTCTTGTCGGCGGGCAGCCGGACGATGAGCGTGGCGCTCGGCTCGGAGTCGTCGGTGCCGGGCTGTTCGGTGCGGCTGTCCACCCGGCCACCGGCCTCGCGCACCCGATCGATGACCGCGCCCGCCGCGGCGATCGGTGCGTCGGCGGTGATCTCGACGCTGCCGGTGACGACTTCTTTGCGCGCGGTCATCGGTTCGCCGCCCGAGTTGTCCCGCTTCGGCGGCGCCTGCTCCCGGAATCCGGGAGGCACCACCGCAGGGGCGGGACCGGTGGCTATCGATGACGATCGATCCAGCCCGGGTGTCGCTTCGTCGTCGTCACCGCAGCCGGCGAGCAAAATCAACCCCAGCACGCCGACGCAGAGCACAGCAAGCTTCCTCATGCCTGGCACAGTAGCCGTTACGCCACGCGCTCAACGGAAGTCGCGCGACTTGGATCCCATCCGCAGATCCAGGCGTTGCAGGTGCTCGGCGACGACGCTCACCGCGCCCTCGGCATTCTGCACCCGGCCACGGATGAGCAGGGCCGTCGCGCCTTGGGCCAGGCGGCGGTACCGACTCCACAGACCTACCGAGCAGACGATGTTCACCATGCCGGTTTCGTCCTCCAGGTTGAGGAACGTGACGCCCTCCGCGGTGGCGGGACGCTGCCGGTGCGTCACCGCGCCGCCCACCAGAACGCGCGAGCCGTCGGGCACGGCGAGCAAACCGGAAGCCGGGATGACGCCGAGGGCGTCCAGCCGCGGGCGCAGGAACTGGGTCGGATAGCTGCTCGGGGAGACGCCCGTGGCCCACACGTCGGCGGCGGCCATTTCCAGATCGCTCATCCCGGGCAGGACGGGCGCGGTGGTGGCCGCGCCGGTCCCGGGCAGACGATCCGGACGCTCGCCCGCGGCGGCGCCCGCCGCCCACAATGCTTCACGGCGGGTGGCGCCCAGACTGCCGAGCGCACCCGCGGTGGCGAGCGATTCCGCTTGGGCGACAGTGAGTTCCACCCGTCCGGTCAGATCGAGGAAAGAGGTGTAGGGCCGCTCGCCCCTAGCGGCGACGATGCGTTCGGCGAGGTCGTCGCCGATCTGGCGGACCGCGGCCAGACCGAGGCGCACCTCGGTGCCCTTCGCCTCGAGGGTGGGCTCGGCGCGGCTGGCGTTGACGTCGGGGCCGTGCACCGCGACGCCGTGCCTGCGCGCGTCGGCGACCAGCGACTGCGGGGAGTAGAAGCCCATCGGCTGGGCGCGCAGCAAGCCCGCCAGGAACGCGGCGGGATGGTGCAACTTGAACCACGCCGAGTAGAACACGATCGAGGCGAAACTCTGCGAATGACTTTCCGGGAAACCGAAATTCGCGAAAGCGTAGAGCTTCTCGTAGATCCGGTCGGCGACCTCGCCGGTGATGCCGTGCCGCTCGCGCATGCCCCGGTAGAGCCGTTCCCTGAGCCGCTCCATGCGTTCCGGGGAACGTTTCGAACCCATCGCGCGGCGCAGCTGATCGGCCTCGACGGCGGTGAATCCGGCGACGTCGACGGCCATCTGCATGAGCTGCTCCTGGAACAACGGCACACCGAGCGTGCGTTCCAGCGCTTTCTTCAGTGCCGGATGGTCGTAGACGACGTCCTCGGCCCCGTTGCGCCTGCGGATGTATGGGTGCACCGAGCCGCCCTGGATGGGACCGGGACGGATCAGCGCCACCTCGACCACGAGGTCATAGAAACTGCGCGGTCTCAGCCGGGGCAGTGTGGCCATCTGCGCCCGCGACTCGACCTGGAAAACGCCCACCGAATCCGCGCGCGACAGCATCTCGTACACCTCGGGCTCGGCCAGATCGAGTTCGTGCAACTCGACGGTCTCGCCTTTGTGTTCGCGCACCAGGTCGATCATGTAGTGCAGCGCGGAGAGCATGCCGAGACCGAGCATGTCGAACTTCACCAGGTCGATGGCGGCGCAATCGTCCTTGTCCCACTGCAGGACGCTGCGGCCGGGCATGCGCGCCCACTCCACCGGGCAGACGTCGGCGATCGGCCGGTCGCAGATCACCATGCCACCGGAATGGATGCCGAGATGCCGCGGCAGCCCCTCGATATCGGCGGCCAGCTCGAGCACTTCGGCGGGGATGTCGGTGTTCGTCTCGGCGCCGACGCCGGTCCAGCGGCTCACCTGCTTGCTCCACGCGTCCTGCTGGCCGGGCGAAAACCCCAGCGCCCGTGCGGCATCGCGCACCGCGGACTTGCCGCGATAGGTGATCACGTTGGCCACCTGTGCGGCGTACTCGCGGCCGTACTTGCGGTAGACGTGCTGGATCGCCTCTTCGCGGCGGTCGGATTCGATGTCGACGTCGATATCCGGCGGGCCGTCGCGCTCCGGGGAGAGAAAACGCTCGAACAGCAGTTGGTTACGCACCGGATCGACATTGGTGATGCCGATCGCGTAGCAGACCGCGGAGTTGGCCGCCGAACCGCGACCCTGGCAGAGGATGTCGTTGTCCTTGCAGAAGCTGACGATGTCGTGCACCACCAGGAAGTAGCCGGGGAACCGCAAGGCGTTGATCACCGCGAGTTCATGCTCGATCTGCTTATACGCCTGTGGGTTCTGCTTCGGATTTCCATAACGCTCTGCTGCGCCGGTCATGGTGAGTTCGCGCAACCAGGACTGCTCGTCGTGGCCGGCGGGCACGTCGAACGGCGGCAGTTTCGGGGCGATCAGCTTCAGGTCGAAAGCGCATTCCCGAGCCAGCGCCGCCGCGTTCGCCACCGCCTGCGGACAGTCGGCGAACAATCGCGCCATCTCCGCCCCGGACCGCAGGTGCGCGCCGCCCGCAGGGGCCAGCCAGCCCGCGATCTCGTCCAGGCTCTGCCTGGCCCGGATCGCCGCGAGCGCCATGGCGCGGCGGCGCTGGCTCGGTGCGGCGAAGTGCGCGCCCGTGGTGGCGAGCACGGGGAGGCCCAGACGCTCGGCGAGGGCGATGAGGTGGGCGTTGCGCTCATCGTCCTCGGGGATGCCGTAGTGGGTGAGTTCCACGCTCACCCGGTCGGCGCCGAAGCGGTCGGTCAACTCGCGCAGCGCGGCCTCCGCGTGCTCCAGACGAGTGTTGCCCGTGCGCAAGTCGAGCTCGAGCGCTCGGCGGAGGTGTCCCTTTCGGCAGCCGGTCAGGATGTGCCAGTGCCCATCCGAAGCAGCCATGAGCGTGTCCAAGTCATAGCGCAGGATGCCCTTCTCCCCCGCGGCCATGTGCGCGGCGGCGATCTCCCGGGAGAGCCTGCGGTAGCCCTCCTGACCACGGGCCAGTACCAGCAAGTGCGTCCCGGCCGGGTCCGGCGCACCGGTGCGTGGCGCCGAATCGGGGGCGGCGGCGTGTCCGCGTTCGGTGCCGGGAACGCGCGGTTCGGCCGGCCCACCGAGCGACAGTTCGGCACCGAAGACCGTGGGCATTCCCCATTCCTTGGCGGCCTCGGCGAAGCGGACGGTGCCGTAGAAGCCGTCGTGGTCGGTGAGCGCGATCGCCTCGAGGCCGAGCCGCACCGCCTCCTCCACCAGTTCCTCCGGATGGCTCGCCCCGTCCAGGAAGCTGTAGGCCGAATGTGCGTGCAGCTCCGCGTACGGCACCGACGGTTCGCCGGCGCGCCGCACCGGCTCGGGCCGGTACTCCGCCCGCTTGCGCGACCACGCCGGGCTGTCGCCGCCGTCGCCGGGGTACACCGCGTCCGGACTCGGCCGTCCGGACAGCACCCGTTCCATCTCCGCCCAACTCGGCGGACCGTTGCCCCAGCCCACGACATCACCTCCTCTTTCTCGAACATACATTCGAAGAAAGAGGATGTACAGGCAGGTCAGGGACTCGGGAGGCGTTCGATGGAACTGGCGGCCAGAGCCTCTTCGATCCGGCGCAGGCGTCCCCGGATGAGCGCACCATAGGCGTCGGAGGCGAGGACGTCGAGATGCCCGCGGGCGATGGCCAGCTGCATCCTGGCCACATCGAACTCGCCGACCCGGCGATGACTGTCGGCCAGATTCAGATACAGCGACGGAAGGAAGCCGCGCAGGCCTTCGTCGAGCGGCACGCCGGGCCCGAACACCGCGGCCAGCGCGGCCCGATCCCAGTGCAGCGCCTCGGCGGCCTCCTCCTGGAGGTCGGCGAGATGGTGGGCGATCACGCAGCGGTGCAATGCCTCCGCGTGGTCACCGAGTTCGTTCCAGAGCTTTTCCAACGCCCGCCGTCCCGCTACAGGGTCGACGCCACCGAGCCGCACCGCGGCGAACACCTCCGCCATCCGATCGTCCGACATGCGATGAGTATCGCACATATGTTCGAACGTTTCGAGCGTTGTTCGAACCGTTTCGCACACTCGAATCCCTCGTGCGCGTGGGATTCTCGAACCGGGCGATCAGCCTGCCGTGCGACGCGAGCAGTAGATCCCGAACGTGACCGGGATCACTTGGCAGTGAACTTACTTCGGAGTAAGTTCATGCCCACCACGACCTGCAAAGGAGCAGTGCATGACCGACGCAGAGACCGCCGACCTGCGCGGACAGGTCCGGCACCGGCGCCGCAACCGCGATCTCACCGGACGGCATGTCCTCATCACCGGCGCGTCGTCCGGAATCGGACGAGCGGCGGCCATGGCCGTCGCGGGCAAGGGCGCGACGGTGTTCCTGCTCGCTCGCCGCGGCGACGAACTCGCCGCCGTGGTCGAGGAGATCAAGGCCGCCGGTGGCTCGGCCTACGCGTATTCCTGCGACGTGACCGATTCCGACTCCGTCGACCACGTGGTCAAGACCGTGCTGGACGAGCACGGCCACGTCGACATGCTGGTGAACAACGCCGGACGCTCCATCCGCCGCGCCATCCACCGCTCCACCGACCGGCTGCACGACTTCGAACGGACCATGGCGGTCAACTACTTCGGCGCGCTGCGGTTGACGCTGGCCCTGCTGCCGCAGATGCGGGAACGCAAGTTCGGGCACATCGTCAACATCAGCAGCGCGGGCGTGCAGGTGGCCACGCCGCGGTTCTCGGCGTATCTGGCCAGCAAGGCGGCGCTGGACAAGTTCACCGAGGTGGCCGCGATCGAAACGATGGCCGACGGCGTCACGTTCACCACCATCCACCTGCCGCTGGTACGCACACCGATGATCGCTCCGAGCGGCGACCAGGGCCCGGCCGAGTCTCCGGAGTGGGCGGCCGCCACCATCGTGCGCGCGCTGACCGAACGCCCCAAGCGCATCGACGTGCCGCTGGGCACCATCGCCGAATACGGCGCCCTGCTCACTCCGAAGATCCGCGACCGCATCCTGCACCGCTACTACCGCGCCCTGCCCGATTCTCCGGCCGCCAAGGGCGAGCAGATCGAGCCCGACGAGCAGCAGGCCGAGCCCGCCGCTCGCCCCGCACCGCGGCCTCGGTCGGCCGCTCGCCGCGTCACCGGCACCGCCTTGCGGCGTGCTGCCCGCTGGGTACCGGGCACGCATTGGTGAGGCCCGCGGTGATGGTCAGGGAGTGAGCGGTTGAATGTCGTCCGCGATCAGTGCCGTCACCGCCTTTGGCGCGGCATTGCAGCTGGCCTGCCGGGGAGCAAGAGCCTGGGTGCGGACGGTGACGCGCCAGCGCCGGCCGTCGCGATGGGTGACGATCGCGGTGCCCGCGACAGTCGCTTCGGCCGAGGCGGGCTCGGATTCGACGGTCAGATCGTCCACGCGAGCGGAGATCCGTTCGCGCACGGCGATTTCCGCGACCTGCTCGACCGGCCGGTAGCAGCTGCGGCCGCGCAGGCCGGTCATCGAGACCTCACCACGACGGGCTGCCTCGACCATCTCCGCGGCCGCCGCGGCGTCGAGGCGACCGTAGGTCAGGCCTTGGGGCAAGAGCACCAACGCGGGCGCGAACCGGTGCCCACCGGTGTGCGAACACTCCCAGACCTGGCCCGGATATCTCTGTGCCAGGTCCGCGGCGATGGGGCGGCCGAGGAGCGCGCAGCACTGGTCGCGCTTGCCGTGTGCGCACACCAGGACGAGCGGATCACGCACCGGCACACCGATTCCCGGCGGCGGACCGTTCAGCAGCTGTAGGTCGAAGTCGAGCAGCTGGGTCAGCTCGGTGATCTCGAGACGCTCGCACCATGGCTCCGCTCGGCCCGAGCTGGCGAGCAGAACCGTTCGGGTGCCGGTGAATTCCCTACGACCGGGGCGGCGGATCAGCGTCGGCCGGACGTGCGCCGCCGCGGTGCGCGCCGCCAGGTCAGCGGTGATCTCCGGCCCGAGCACTTCGTCCCCGAGCACGTCCCGGCCCCAGGCGCCCGGGTGCTCCACACACAGCCAACCGGTGACGCGGGTCGCGGTACCCGGCAACGGAACATCGGCCGCCGCGGCGGCCGAACAGAGCATGCCCTCGAAGCCACTCATCGGCACCCGGCACAGCCCGCGGAAGTCCGACGCGGCGCGTCCGCGAGGTCGCGGATGGTTGCGCCCGTCCTTTTCGGCGCGAATCCGCGGCTGAGCAGGGAGTCCACCCTCAGCCGGGCACGGAAGGGCTGTTCGCCGGAGAACAGCGGACGGTCGTACGCGGGCATGCCCTCACTCTAGGATCTGGACGCCGCACACCCCCGGGTCGGGCACGGTGAACGCTCATCCCGCCAGGAACGGCCGAACGGCCGCCGCGAACTCCCGGTAACGATCGCGGTGGATGCTGTGGCCGCAGGTGAACGTGGCCACCGTGCAGTCAGGGATACCGGCCCGCAGGACGTCCAGCTTCGCCGGATCGACCATGCCGCCGGGACCGCCGCACAGCACCAGCGTGGGCGCGGTGATATCGGGGAGCCGGTCCCACCACTCCGGGTTCGGCTTGCGGAACTGTTCCAGCGCGGTCTTCGTCATGGAGCGGTCGAACGCGAGCACCGCGCGCGGGTGCCGGACCAAACTGGAGGTGGCGTGCCACAGCTCGGGCACGGTGGGAAAGCGCCGGGTCAGGCGCAGTTCCTCGGCGCCGGACTGCAACGGAAGCGGGCATTCTTCGATGACCAGCCTGCGCGCCAGCTCCGGCCGCTCCTGTGCGACGCACGACACCGCGTAGCCGCCGAGCGAATGCCCGACCAGATCCACCGCGGGCAGCTCCAATTCGTCGCAGAGCCGCAGCAGATCGGCGCCGAAGTCGTCGAACCGGTAGGAATCGGTATGTGAGCTGCGGCCGTGTCCACGGAGATCGGGGATGATCACGCGGCGCCCGGATTGCACCAGAACACGGGCGAACCGGTCCCAGGTGTGTCCGTCACCGCCCATGCCGTGCACCAGCATCACGGGAATGTCGCTCACCGCGCCGATGCCCGAATCCCGATAGGCGATCCGCACGTCTCCGAATGCCACTTGGCCTACCGTCAGATCCACGACCAACGAGAATACTGGTCGTCCGCGGTGACCCGCCCAGTGTTACCTGGATCACTCGAAATGACTGCGGTGCAGCGCCAGCCGAGGAGCACGTTTCGGATATCGCGGACCGCCCTGTTCGAAGCGACGCGTAAATGCCTGGCGGGGCGGGTGAACTCGGGAGAATACTCCCCGTATGCCATCCTTCGCCGATTTCGACCGTCGTAACTATCGCACCGTCGACGTGGCCACCGGGTACGACGGATGGGCGCCGACCTACGAGCAGACGGTGCTCGACGAGATGGATCTCGCGCTGCTGGGGCGATTGCGACTGGATTTCGGCGACGTGCGGCGCGCGGCCGACCTGGGTTGCGGCTCCGGGCGAACCGGAAGCTGGCTGCGGGAACGCGGGATCGCGCACATCGACGGGGTCGACGTGAGCCAGGGGATGCTGGCATTGGCCGCCGAACGCGGGGCGCACACCACGCTGACCCGAGCGGACGTGCGGTCCACCGGACTACCGGATGGCGCCTACGACCTGGTGATCGCCTCGTTGATCGACGAGCACCTGCCGGAATTGGCGCCGTTCTACGCCGAAGCCCGGCGCCTCGCCGCACCTGGCGCACGATTCGTATCGGTCAGCTACCACCCGCAATTCATCATGGTGTCCGGAATGCCGACGCACTACACCGGCGTCTCCGGTGAGCCCGTCGCGATCGACACGCACCTGCACCTGATCAGCGAGCACTTCTCGGCGGGTCTGGCCGCGGGCTGGGTCCTGACCGAGGTCGCCGAAGCGCTGATCGACGACGCCTGGCTGGCCCATAAGCCGAAATGGGCTGATCTGCGCGGACATCCGTTCACCCTGGCGACGGTTTGGTCGCGCCCGGTGTGAGCTTGACCTGGAGTGCGCTCCAGCACTTAGTGTGCGCTGGTACAGGGTTTGTCCAGCACAAAGGGATCGCTTCATGGAGCTCGGTTTTCACCTACCCATATTCGACATCGACGGCGGGACCACCGCCATCGCCGGTGAGCTGGCCAGAGTAGGCGCTGCGGCGGAGGAGTCCGGTGCCACCTGGTTGTCGTTCATGGACCACTACTTCCAGATCGAGCCGACCGGCCTGCCGGCGGAGTCGAACATGTTGGAGGGCTACACCACGCTCGGCTACTTGGCCGCGCACACCTCCCGCATCGACCTCGGCCTGCTCGTCACCGGCGTGACCTACCGGTACCCGGGCCTGCTCGCCAAGATCGTCACCACACTCGACGTCCTGTCGGGCGGCCGGGCGGTGCTCGGTCTCGGCGCGGCGTGGTTCGAGCGCGAGCACCGCGGGCTCGGCGTGCCGTTCCCACCGGTCGCCGAACGGTTCGAGCGGCTGGAGGAGACGCTGCGCATCTGCAGGCAGATGTGGGACCCGCACGACAACGGAGCATTCGACGGCACGTACTACCAGCTGGCCGAGACGCTCTGCTCGCCGCAGCCGATCAATCGGCCCAAGGTACTCATCGGCGGTGGCGGGGAGCGCAAGACGCTGCGGCTGGTCGCGCAATACGGCGACGCCTGCAACCTGTTCGGTTCCGCACCCGCGGAGGTCGAGCACAAGCTCGACGTCTTGCGACGGCATTGCGACGACGTGGGGCGGGACTACGACCAGATCCGCAAGACGATCATCGCGAACAACCCGCACCCGACCCCGGACACCCGCGACGAGTTCGTCCGGCATATGGCCGACTACGCCAAGCTCGGCGTGCACACCGCCATCGTCGTCCCCACCACCGGCTCGCCGGCCGCTTGGATCGACGGCATGGCACCGGCCGTCGCGCAGCTCGCGGAGCTCGGCTAGCCCGCTCAGTCGTAAAGGCCTTCCACGCGCCAGGTTTCGTCGTGGTAGACCAGCAGGAGCACTCGGCTGTCCGGTGGGGCGCCGTCGAGTTGAACCTGGGCGCGGGCGGTGAATTCGGCGTCGTCCGAATCCGGCGCCCACCACCGTTCGTCCACCGGCCACGGCCCGGCCCAGCCGGTCAACCGCCACTGTCTGCTGCCCCAGCGCAGCAGTGCGGGGTCGGCGTCGAACATGGCGCGGTCGGTGACCTTGACGAGAGCGCCGTCGGCGGTCTCCAACCGCACCAGCGGACGATTCAGCAGGATCACGGCGGGGGCGGGCTCGGGTAGCCGGCCCGGCCAGGGCTGTGCGGGGTCGGTCGCGGGGACGGGTTCGTCACCCAGCGCGACCATGGTGATGCGCTCGGCGGGTCCGCGTCCGCCGCTGAGCACGCCCACCCGCACCGCTTCCCCGCCGAGCAGGCCCTGCACCCGCACCAGCGCGCGGCGGGCGCGCTCGTCCTCCTCGCCGACCCCGCCCCACAACCCGAGTTGCAGCGCGCCCGCCGCGACCACCTCGACGGGTTCCAGCCGCAGCACGATGATCGGCGCGGTGGGCCGCGCGCCGTCCCGCCGGGTGAGCCAACCGTCCAGCTGCCAGCGCACCCGGTCCGCCGTGCCCTCCGGCGTCAGCGGCTCGGCGCACCGCCAGATCCGCGAAAGACGCTCTCCCGCAGCAGTTTCCGCGAATACCGAAAGCCTGGTGCAGGCCAGCCCGGCATCCGCGAGCGCGGTGTGCAGCCGGGTGGCGAGCAGACGACCGGCGAAAGCGGCGGCATCGACCCGCTCGATCGGCGGATCGCAGCGGTACTCCACCACCAGATCCGGTGGCGGGCGCCGCGCGGACGGTGGACGCTCCGGTTCGGCCCTGGCACTGCGATGCGCTAGCACGGCGTCGACGCCGAACCGGGAGGTGACCTCCGAGGAGGACAGCGCGGCGAAATCACCGATTCGCCGTAACCCCAAGCGGTGCAACAGGTCGACCAGGTCGGCGCGCTCGGGCGCGGCCAGGCTCGGTTCGATCGCGAGTTCCCCCACCGGCAGCGGCGCGAGGAACCGCGCTCCCCCGCCCGCGGGCACGATCGCGGCACGGCGGGCGGCGATCACCGCCGTGGACAGCTCATCGGCGATCCCGATCTGCGCCTCCGCCCCGGCCACGGCCACCGCGTCGACCAGACGCTCGGCCGCGGCCTCCTCGGAACCGAAGAACCGTGCCGCGCCGCGTGCGCCGAGCACGAGCAGTCCGGGTCGCAGCACCTCCACGCCGGGCATCGTCGCGGCCACCGCGGCGACCACCGGCTCGAACAATCGCGCGTCCCGATCCGGATCATCCTGCGCGAGAAAGAGTTCGGGACACCGCGCCTGCGCCTCCCTGCGCCGCAGCCCGCGGCGCACCCCCTCGGTTCGCGCGATCGCCGAACACGCCACGACCCGGTTGGCGAACAGCACCGCCACCGGCCGCGTCGCGGGAAGTCCCGCCATCGCCGCCGCGGCGACCGCTGGCCAATCCGGACACCACAGGGCAAGCACCCGCTTCGACCTCCGCCGAGTCACGGTGCCGCACCACCACTCATGACACCGCCTCCTGCGTGTCGACGGCTTCGACTGGCCGCGCGGACTTTTCGCGCAGCACCCATTCGACGCGCCCCGCGTTCGGGCACAGGTCCAGCCGTCCGTGCCGGGGCGGTCCCGCCTTGCCGCGCACCTCGACCGTCAAGCCGAGCGACCGCAGTCGCCCGCGCCCGCGGCCGAGACCGGCGTAACCCGCGATGCGGGCGTCGAGGTGGAGGGACGCTCCCGGCCAGCGGCCGTCGGCGACCACGAGGGTGGCGCCTTTGGCGCGGGCGCGGGCCGCGATCACCCTGCCGCGGGCGGACGGAACGGCGCCTCCGCCGAGCCCGAGCACGACCAGGTCGAGCCCGTCGAGCAGCACCGCGGCCACCTCCACCGGGTCGGGGCCGGGGTCGGCGATCACGGCGAGCCGCCGCAGCTGCGCTCCCATCTCCACCGCGGCGAGCAATCCGAGCCGGGGCATTCCGACCACCGCGGCATGCCCACCATCCTCGGTCACCGCGGCGAGCAACCCGGCCAGCAGCGAACTCGCCCCCGAGTACGCCACCACAGATCCCTTGGCCAAGCCACCATCGGGCAACAATGGCGCGAGCGCGGCGGGCACCGGCAACGCCCCGGTGCGCCGCCCGGCGTCCACCTGGCCGTGCCGCGCCGTGACCGATTCACCGCGCCCAGGTACTGCGGCTATGCGTCTGCGCAGTTCAGCCAGCGATGGAGGGTTCTCCCGACCATCGCCACGCGGCAGCGCACCCCCCTCCTGCGATATCGCATCCGAACCCATCTCAACCACCTACTTCCACGATGGACCCGAGGCGAAGCATGCGGAGCAGCCCGCACGATTCGAGCAGCAGCACCGATTCAGCTATCGATCTGTCTCGAATATACGTTCGATACCGACCCAGTAGAAACCGACCCCCAGGTTTCGTCAAGGACCGCGCCCGGTGTCGCGCCAAACGGTTGCCGGATGCGATCACGGGAACCGGTCCCGCGATCAGCATGCGCAGGTCGACCGACCAGCCGTCGGCGTCGACCCGAACCCACGTCCCGCACGCTGGTTCGCCGTCTGCATCCTCCGGCTCGCCGTCCAGCGGCCTGCATCGAAGCCGCCGACAATCAGAACCGATCCCGCGATCAGCACGCGCCGCAAGCGCACCGACTGATTTCGCGAGGACATGGGTAACTCGTCGGGCACGCCCAGAACTTGCCTGGCACCTGACGCAGGACCTGAACGCGAGCTCCGCGGCACCCACTGGTACGGCCTGAATACCCGGAGAGGCGGGACAGCTTCGCAAGTACATGGGTAACTCACCGGGCACGCCCAGAACTCGCCTGGCACCTGACGCAGGACCTGAACGCGAGCTCCGCGGCACCCACTGGTACGGCCTAAAGACCCGGAGAGGCGGTACAGCTCAGGCCAGCTAGCCGTATTTTCCGCTACCCTGCACCCGTGACCGAACGCGCTCGTCCTACTGTCGGCCCTCAATACCTCGTCGCAGGCCGCTATCGTCTCCAGTCCAAGCTGGGTGGCGGCGGCATGGGCGCGGTCTGGCTGGCACACGACCGGCTGCTCGACCGGGACGTCGCGATCAAGCAGGTTCTCACCACGGCCGGACTCGACGAGGCGGAGGCCAACGCGGTCCGCAACCAGATCATGCACGAGGGCCGGGTCGCCGCGAAACTCTCGCACGATCACGCGATCGCCGTGTACGACGTGGTGCTCGAGGCCGGTGAACCCTGGCTGGTGATGGAGCACCTACCCTCGCGCA
Organism: Nocardia sp. Marseille-Q1738; assembly: GCF_965283145.1. NCBI lineage: Bacteria > Bacillati > Actinomycetota > Actinomycetes > Mycobacteriales > Nocardiaceae > Nocardia > Nocardia sp. Marseille-Q1738. The sequence continues at coordinate 239,271 of NZ_CBDIMS010000001.1, forward strand.
GCGTCGCCAAGGCGCTCGCGCTGGTCGACACGCTGCCGCCGATCGAGGTCGCGCAGATCGGCGCGCAGGTCGCCGACGCGCTCGCCGCCGCGCACGCGGTGGGCATCGTGCACCGGGATATCAAGCCGGGCAACATCCTTGTCGCCGATCGCGGTCCCGGCGTCGGCATGGCCAAACTCAGCGACTTCGGCATCTCCCGCGGCGCGGGCGAGGTGTCCGACGAACCGGACGGCGTGATCACCGGCACCCCCTCCTACCTGCCTCCGGAAGTGGCACGCGGTGCGGAGCCGACCAAGGCCAGCGACGTGTTCTCGCTCGGCGCCACGCTCTATACCGCGATCGAGGGCCAGCCGCCGTTCGGTTTCCACGAGGACAGCGATGTCATCGTGCAGCGCGCCGCCATGGCGCAGATCATCCCGCCGAGCCGAAGCGGCGTGCTCACGCAGGCGCTGCTGCACATGATGGAGCCCGCCCCGCAGCGCCGCCCGACCATGGCCGAGGCGCGGGACGAAATCCTCACGGCCGCTTTCGGTCCCGGCACCGGACCGTACATCATCGGCGCGCCCGTCCGTACCGAGGACGGAACCATCCCGTCCTGGGCCGCGCGCAATTCGGCATCGGGCATCCGCAGCCCGCACTCCACGCCGCTGCCCCGCCCGCACCGCAACCACGCCGGGGCGACCGCCGCCACGCCGGTTCAGCGCGCCAGAACTCCTCAGCCGAGCAACGCCCCGCTGGCCATCGCCGTCGGCTTGCTCATCGGTCTGTTCATCATCATCGCGATCATCGTCGCCGTCCTCTGACGTCCCTCGCACACCTGACGGGCGCGCAGTCGGACAAAGCTAGTGCTCAGCCTCGCGCACGGGTGTGACGAAGAGTGGTCAGTCGATACGGCGGCGGTGCGCCCAGCGGGTCAGGGCGTTGCGGTTGGATTGCTGGGTTTTCCGCAGCACGTTGGAGGCGTGGGTCTCCACGGTCTTCACCGAGATGAACAGGGATTCGGCGATCTCCCGGTAGGTGTAGCCGCGGGCGAGCAGGCGCAGCACCTCCAGTTCGCGCGGGGTCAGCGAGTCCAGTTCGGGGTCCAGCGGCGGCTCGGGCACCGGGGACTTTCCGGTGAACGAGTCCAGCACGAACCCGGCCAGCCGCGGACTGAACACCGCGTCGCCGCCTGCCACCCGGCGAATGCCATCGGCCAGCTCGGATCCCGAAATCGTCTTGGTCACATAGCCTCTGGCCCCAGCCCGGATCACCGCGATCACGTCCTCGGCCGCATCGGACACGCTCAGCGCCAGACACACCGGCCCCGGCTCGATGCCGGACAGCACCGCGACACCGCCACCGTCGGGCATGTGCACGTCGAGCAGGACGACATCCGGGCCCGCCGCATTGATCCCGGCGACCGCCTCGGCCACGCCACCGGCCTCACCGACCACCTCCATGTCGGCCTCCCGGCTCAACTCCGCGCGCACCCCCGATCGGAAAACGGCGTGATCATCGACGAGAAAGACTCGCGTAAGCGCCACTCGCCCGCCTCTCCGCATCTTCAGGCCGTACCAGTCGGGTGGCACAGGATTCGTTGTCCGATCTGCCTTGCCACCTTAACCGTCCGTGGGACATCGTCACCTTCCAGGGCGCGCCGGTTGTTCCCGCATCGGCACCGGTTCAGGCATGGCAGCGGCGACCGGAGAATCCTGGGATGCGGCGGTGGCATTCGCATCGCAATCCTGGCCGCCGGAATCGCTGCGGGGCATGATGATCCGCACTTCCGTGCCGCGGCCGGGGGCGGACAGGATGTCCACCTGGCCGCCGCGGCGCTCGATCCGTCCGCGGATGGATTTGGCCAGGCCCCGGCGATCCTCCGGCACGGACTCGAGGTCGAATCCGTCGCCGCGGTCGCGGACGAAGACGCTCACCTGGTGCGGCTCGGCCTCGGCGAACAGGTCGATCTCCGGGACACCCGCATGCTTCGCGGCGTTGACCAGCGCTTCCCGGCTGGCGCCGAGCAGCGCGGTGAAATGTTCCTTGGGCAAACCGACTCCGGAGCCGTCGACGTCCATCGACACGTCCCCCACGGTCACCGGCGCCACCTTCACCCCGTGCTGGTCCTCCACCTCGCCCGCGATGGTGCGCAGGGCCGCGGCCAGACTCGACTGAGCCGGACCGGAATCCTCGAACAGCCATTTGCGCAGTTCCCGCTCCTGGCTACGGGCCAGCCGCACCACCTCCTGCGGGTCGTCGGCCTGCCGCTGGATGAGGGCTAGCGTCTGGAGCACGGAGTCGTGCAGGTGGGAGGCGATCTCCTCGCGTTCCTCGTTGCGGATGCGCGCGGCGCGCTCGGCGTTCAGCGCGCGCATCATGCGCAACCACAGCGGAACCGTCAGCAATCCCGCGCCGATCAGCGTGACTCCCACCGCGAGCAACGCGGACCCGAGCGAACTCAGATCGATCCTCGCCAGCACCACCACACCGAGGCCGACCACGATCAGCGTCGCTCCGGCGACGACGCGCGACCAGGTCACCACCGAAGGCCGCGCGGGCAGCCCGAGCAACGAGCGCGGGCCGTCGACGTCGTACTCCCGCCACACCAGCGCCGCGCCGACCGCGACCACGACGATCGGCGCGATCACCTTGGCCGCCGTGCCACTGAACACCCACGACACGGCGACCGCGAGCCCGAGCCCGAGCAGGGCGAGCCCGATCGCCTGCCGCCGTTCCGCGCCGGAGGGCTTCGCCTGGTCCGAGCCACCCGGCGTGAATATCCACAGCAACCCATACGCAGCGATGCCCGCCCCCGCCAGCGCGGACAGCAACACGAACGCCATCCGCACCTTGAACACGTCGACGCCGAGGTGATCGGCCAGGCCACCCGCCACCCCGCCGACGATCCGTCCGCCCGATCGGCGCACCATCCGCACCTGCGGCGGTTCCGGGACCAAAACGGGCGCGGGACCGCGGGCAGCGTCGAACCCCCGAGTGTCGAACGCGGGAACAGACGGGTACATGCCTTCGATACTGGCACGACCACCCGACGAGCAGCCATCGGGAATCACCCTGATCTCACCCATCGGCACCACGCTGATCAGGACTGAAGCTGGTGGTACGACTCCGCCACCCGTTCCAAAGTGTCCCGGATATTTTTTCAGGGTTCCCCCCGATGTGCCGACGCACGGGTCGGGCCCACCATGGAAAACATGACGAAAACCAGCTTCGGCGATCAGCTCCAGCAGATGTGGCAGACGCGGCCAGTGCGATTGCCGCGGCAGGGCCCGGTCGCGGGCGTCGCGGCAGGGTTCGCGCGGCGCTACGACATCGACCCGGTGCTGGTTCGCGTCGCGTTCGTGGTCTCGACGATCTTCGGCGGCGCGGGCATCGTGCTCTACCTGCTGGCCTGGCTGCTGCTGAGCGCGGCGGGCGACCAGGCGTCCGCGGCCGAGTCGCTGGTCGGTAAGGGACACAGCTCGCAGTCGCAGACCAAGAGCATCGTGTTGATCGTGGCGCTGGCCATCGCGGTCAGCACGATGGGTCCGGTCGGCGTCGGTCTCGGTGGGTCCGGCCTGATCAGCCTGGGCCTGATGCTGGCGGGCTGGTGGATGCTGCACATGCGCACGCCCGCGCCGCCGCCGGGCACCACCGAAGCGTTCGGCGGGTTCGCCGCGGACGGCGGGATCACCGCCACCGGCTACCCCGGCGCGGTCTTCCCGCAGGCGGCGCCCCGAACCGTCGGCGACATGTACGTACCGCCGAGCGCCATGTACACGCCGTACACCAAACTCCCGGATTCGTATGTCCCGGAAACGCCGGTCCGGCCGGCGGATGACGACGCCGAGAGGGTTCTGCTGGACAAGGGAGTGGCCGACCAGCAGGGCGACGCCGAGACCGTAGTGCTCGACAAGTCCGCCGCGAGCCCACCTCCTGATCAGGCCGGACGTACCGAATCGGGTACCGCGCAGACCGGACCGGCCTCATCTGGCAGCGGGGAGAGCAGCGACCGAGCCGACCTGGCCCCGTCCACCGGCGCGAGTTCCGCACCGGGCGAGTCACCGACCATCTCGCTCGGCAAAGACTTCGCCGACACCGCGACCGGCACGCGCCCCGCGGCGGCGCACCCCGCGATCGTCGGGGGCTCAATCCCTCCGTCCTGGGATCCGCTCGGCGTCGCCCCGCTGGCCTGGGACCTTCCGGAACCCGCGCCCGTCCGTACCGCCGTGGCGCCACCGGCGAAGCGCCCGCGCTCGCGGCTGACCCCGGTGGTCATCGGCCTGGCCATCCTCGCGGCCGCCGGCGCGGGCGCGGCGGCGGCCTCGGGTGTGGAGTGGATGACGCCGGGCCGGATCGGCGCGGCAGCGCTGGCGGTGATCGGTCTCGGCTTGGTGCTCGGCGCGTTCCTGCGCCGCGGCTACGGCCTGCTGGTGCTCACCGCGCCGCTCGCCGGATTCGTGCTGCTCGCCTCCGCCGTCGGCCCGATCGAGTTCGACCGCGGCGCGATGGGTGACCACATCTGGGCGCCGACCTCCGCCGCCGACCTGGCGCCGCAGTACAAGGTGACCATGGGCTCCGGCACGCTGGACCTGCGTTCGCTGAAACTGACCGAGAACCGCGCCGTGAACATCGACGCCGACATGGCCGAAGTCCGCGTGCTGCTGCCCGCGGACCTGACGGTCCGCACCCACTGCACGGCATCCATGGCCGAAGCCATCTGCCCCAACGGCGTCAGCGGCCCGAACACACCTGGGGCGCCGGTGCTCGACTTGAACGTCGACGTCCGGTTCGGAAACGTGGAGGTGCGCCGTGGCTGACCAGAACGACACCGGCGAATCCCGCCGCGGCCCGGCCGCCTCGCTGCTCATCGCCGGACTGCTGGCCCTCGCGGTGAGCGTGCTGGGCTTCATCGGTCCCGCGTCCTGGCCCGCGGCCAGCATGCTCCCGCTCGGTTGGATCGTGGTGCTCGCCGCGATCGTCATCGGCATCCTGCTGGTGATCTCCCCGCGTAAACGATCGTGATCATCCAGCCGCTGCGAATGGCCCGTCCACAAGGACGGGCCTTTTCGCGAAGCGTGCGACCGGCACAGCCGAACCCCACTGCCCATTGTCGTTGCAGGACAGGAGAAACCGATGAAGCCCGACCAGAACGCCGCTCAGGCCGAGCCCACCGCCGGACCCACACCACCGGACTCACACGGCAGACCGCACCTCTGCACCACCAACGGAACGCTCTTGGGCCACCTGGTCCTGCACAGCGCCACTTGGCACCGGCCGCGCTGACCCGTTCACCCCGCAGGCGCAGTGGGTGTGCGGAGCTGATCGAGAATGTGAAGACGCGGAATTACTCCCACTCGATGGTGCCCGGCGGCTTGCTGGTCACGTCGAGGACTACGCGGTTGACTTCCGCCACCTCGTTGGTGATCCGGGTGGAGATGCGTTCGAGCACGTCATAGGGCAGACGGGTCCAGTCGGCGGTCATCGCGTCCTCGCTGGAAACCGGGCGCAGCACGATGGGGTGGCCATAGGTGCGGCCATCGCCCTGCACGCCGACGCTGCGGACATCCGCCAGCAGCACGACCGGGCACTGCCAGATCTGACCGTCCAGGCCCGCCGCGGTCAGCTCCTCGCGAGCGATGGCGTCGGCGCGGCGCAACGTCTCCAGGCGATCCGCGGTGACCTCACCGACGATCCGGATGGCGAGACCAGGACCCGGGAACGGTTGGCGGGCAACGATTTCCTCCGGCAGGCCGAGCTCGCGGCCCACGGCGCGAACCTCGTCCTTGAACAGCAACCGCAGCGGCTCGACCAGTTCGAACTCCAGGTCCTCGGGCAGCCCGCCGACATTGTGGTGGCTCTTGATGTTCGCGGTGCCGCTGCCGCCGCCGGACTCCACGACGTCCGGATACAGCGTGCCCTGCACCAGGAACTCGACCTTCGGCGTCGCGCCGTCCGCGTCGCTGTGCTCGAGCACCACCTCGCCCACCGCGTCCTCGAAGGACCGGATGAACTCCCGTCCGATGATCTTGCGCTTCTCCTCGGGATCGGTGACGCCCTTCAACTCGCCGAGGAATTTGTCCACCGCGTCGACGGTCACCAGCTTGGCGCCGGTCGCGGCGACGAAATCCCGCTGCACCTGCTCGCGCTCCCCCGCCCTCAGCAGGCCGTGGTCGACGAAGACGCAGGTCAACCGGTCGCCGATGGCACGCTGCACCAGCGCGGCGGCGACCGCGCTGTCCACTCCACCGGACAGCCCGCAGATCGCGTGCCCGTCACCGACCTGCTCACGCACCGCGGCGATGAGCGACTCGGCGATGTTCGCCGGGGTCCATGTCGACGGAATGCCCGCGAGCTCGTGCAGGAACCGGCTCAGTACCTGCTGACCGTGCGGCGAGTGCAGCACCTCGGGGTGGTACTGCACACCGGCCAGGCGGCGCACCCGGTCCTCGAACGCGGCGACCGGGGCGCCCGCGGTGGTGCCGGTGACCTCGAAGCCCTCCGGCGCGTCGGTGACCGCGTCGCCGTGGCTCATCCATACCGGCTGGATGGTGGGCAGACCGCCGTGCAGCAACCCGCCGTCGATATTGAGTTCGGTGCGGCCGTACTCGCGCGTGCCGGTGTGCGCGACCGTGCCGCCCAGCGCCTGCGCCATCGCCTGGAAGCCGTAGCAGATGCCGAAGACCGGCAGTCCCAGCTCGAACAGCCGTGGGTCCAGCTGCGGCGCACCCTCGGCGTACACGCTGGCCGGACCGCCGGAGAGAATCACCGCGAGCGGTTTCTTCTCCGCGATCTCCTCCACCGTCGTGGTGTGCGGAACCACCTCGGAGAACACGCTCGACTCGCGGACCCGCCGGGCGATCAGCTGCGCGTACTGGGCTCCGAAGTCGACGACGAGGACCGGTCTCTGGGTTTGTGCCACCCACACAGTTTAGTGAGCGGCGAAACGAGCGAATCATCGGCACAGCTCCTCGCGCACGACCGAGTCGGCCGACCGAATCGTCCCGCGAACCCCCGCCCCGCTGGTTATCCTTCTGCTCGTGCCCTTCGCCCGCGCGATCGATGCCCACATCCACTACGAGGACAGCGGCGGGGACGGCCCGGTGGTACTGCTGGCGCACGAGTTCTTCATGGACCGCACCATGTTCGCCGCCCAAATGGCCGCGCTCGCACCGGAATTCCGGATCGTCTCCTGGGACGCACGCGGCCACGGCCGCACCAGGGACGAGGGCCTACCGTTCACCTACTGGACCGCCGCGCGCGACGCGCTGACCGTGCTCGATCACCTCGGCGCCGAACAGGCCGTGGTCGGCGGCACCGCGCAGGGCGGCTTCACCGCACTGCGCACCGCGCTGATCGCGCCGGAACGGGTCTCCGCGCTGATTCTGATCAGCACGGAAGCGCACGGCCCCACTCCCGAGCAGTCCACCGCCACTCAGAAGTTCCTCGAACAGTGGTACGACGACGGCTCCCGCGAACGGGCCGCGCGTCAACTGGCCTCCTGGCTGATCGGCGACGACGAGTGGTACCGCACGATCTGGACCCAGCGCTGGCTGGTGCGCGACCGGCGCGGCATCGAAGCCGCCGCCGGCTGCCTGCTCAGCCGGGATTCGGTGCTGGACCGGCTCCGCGAAATCGCCTGTCCCGCCTTGGTGATCCACCCCACCGACAGCGGCATGGACCGCGAGCGCGCCCGGCAACTTGCCCGCGGCTTGTCCGGCGCAACCTTCGTCGAGATCGCCAACGCGCGACTGGCAGTGACGATGACCCATCCGGAGCCGGTCAACCACGCGATCCAACAGTTCCTGCGCACCAGGACGAAGCCGACCCGCAAGACGAAATCGACCCGAGTGCGGTGAACGCGCAAATCAAGCACGCACGCTGAGTCCGACCTTCTGGAACTCCTTCAGATCCGAGTAACCGGCCTTCGCCATCGAACGCCGCAGGCCGCCAACGAGATTCAGGGTGCCGAACGGATCGTCCGAGGGACCGTAGAGCACGCGCTCCAGGCTCGGGCGCACGTTGCCACCCTCCGGCTCGCCGCCGAGGTCCCACGGATCGTCCACGTGCAGCAGCGAACCGCGCGGCACCGAAGGATGCGCGGCCGCCGACGGCCAGTACCAGCCACGGCCCGGCGCCTCCGCGGCCACGGCGAGCGGCACACCGAGCATCGCGGCATCCGCCCCGCATGCGATCGCCTTGGCCAGCTGTCCGGACGTGGCGATGTCCCCGTCGGCGATGACGTGCACGTAGCGGCCACCGGTCTCGTCCAGGTAGTCGCGGCGGGCGGCGGCGGCATCCGCGATCGCGGTCGCCATCGGCACACCGATGCCGAGCACCTCGCCGGTGGTGGTCGCACCGGGGTAGGAGCCGTAACCGACGATCACGCCCGCCGCGCCGGTGCGCATCAGGTGCAGCGCGGTGCGGTGGTCGCTCACGCCGCCTGCGACCACCGGCACGTCCAGCTCGGCGATGAAGGTCTTGAGGTTCAGCGGTTCACCGTCGCCGACATGCTCGGCGGAGATGATCGTGCCGTGCACCACCAGCAGGTCGATGCCCGCCTGCAACAGCGCCGGAGTGAGGGTGCGCGCGTTCTGCGGGCTCACCCGCACCGCGACCGTGACACCGGCCGCACGGACCTGCGCGACCGCGGCGCCGAGCAGATCCGGCTGCATCGGCGCGGCGTGCAATTCCTGGAGCATCGCCACGGCGCGCTCGTAGCCGCCCTTGCCGACGAGTTCGAGCAACTGGTCGATCTTCGCGGAGACGTCCGCATGCCGCGCCCACAGGCCCTCGCCGTTGATCACGCCGAGCCCGCCGAGGCGGCCCAACTCGATGGCGAACTCCGGCGACACCAGCGCGTCGGTCGGATGCGCGAGGCACGGGATCTCGAATCGGTAGGCGTCCAGCTGCCAGGACAGCGACACCTGCTTCGACGAGCGGGTCCGGCGCGAGGGGACGATGTCGACGTCGTCCAGCTCGTAGGTACGCCGGGCGGTCCGGCCCATGCCGATCTCCACCATGTCGCGCACGCATATCTCCTTAATGTTTCTGCCGCGCCTGCGGCGCTGCGCATTCGCGGCCCTCGGCGGCTCGTTTCCGAGCAGCCGAGACCGCGACTACCGTCGCCTGCGCTCCGGCCGCTCGAACGCGAGCTGGGCCGTCTTCGTTTTGTGGCAGCGCCGCTGGCGCTACGTGTTCGCGCCCCTGTGGCTCGCGCAGAGCGGGGCGAGTTCGCGCGTACGCTTCGCCGCGCTCCGACGCAGCCGGGCCGCGAACGGACGCTCGTAGGACGCGCACCTCCGGTGGTCACGGTGGTGCGCCGAGCGGACCGCTGCTGCGCGGCCGGCTCGGTTACCAAAGCCCACGAGCAGCTCAATCATGCACGGACCGGTTGGTCCTGTACACGAACGTAGCGGGCTAGCCGCGTCCGGTGTAGTTAGGGGCCTCGACGGTCATGGTGATGTCGTGCGGGTGGCTCTCCTTGAGACCCGCCGCGGTGATCTGCACGAACTGCGCCTCCTGCAGATCCGCGATCGACTGCGAACCGGTGTAGCCCATGGCGGCGCGCAGCCCACCGACCAGCTGGTGGATGACCTGGTTGACCGGCCCGCGGAACGGCACCCGGCCCTCGATGCCCTCCGGCACCAGCTTGTCCTCGGCGAGCACGTCGTCCTGGAAGTAACGGTCCTTGGAGAACGACTTGGCCTGCCCGCGGCCCTGCATGGCGCCCAGCGAGCCCATGCCGCGGTAGCTCTTGAACTGCTTGCCGCCGACCAGGATCAGTTCGCCCGGCGATTCGGCGGTGCCTGCGAGCAACGAGCCCAGCATCACGGTGGACGCGCCCGCGGCGATGGCCTTGGCGATATCGCCGGAGAACTGGATGCCGCCGTCGGCGATCACCGGGACACCCGCGGCCTTGCATGCCGCGACCGCCTCCAGGATCGCGGTGATCTGCGGCGCGCCGACGCCGGCGACGACGCGGGTGGTGCAGATGGAGCCGGGGCCGACACCGACCTTGACCGCGTCCGCGCCCGCCTCGACCAGGGCCGCCGCGCCCGCCCGGGTGGCCACGTTGCCGCCGACCACCTGGATCCGGTCGCCGACCTCGGTCTTGACCTTGGTCACCATCTGCAGCACCTGCGCCTGGTGACCATGCGCGGTGTCCACCACGAGCACGTCGACGCCCGCGTCGGCGAGCGTCATGGCGCGCGACCACGCGTCCTCGCCGACCCCGACCGCGGCGCCGACCAGCAGGCGGCCGTCGCGGTCCTTGGTTGCGTTCGGGTACTGATCGGTCTTGACGAAGTCCTTGACCGTGATGAGCCCGCGCAGCCGTCCGTTGCCGTCGACGATCGGGAGCTTCTCCACCTTGTGCCTGCGCAGCAGACCGAGCGCGGCCTCGGCGGTCACGCCCTCCTGCGCGGTGATCAGCGGGGCCTTGGTCATCACATCGGCGACACGGCGGTTCTGGTCCACCTCGAAACGCATGTCGCGATTGGTGATGATGCCCACAAGCGAACCGGTCTCGTCCACCACGGGAAGCCCGGAGATGCGGAACCTGGCGCACATCGCGTCGACCTCGGCGAGGGTGTCGCTCGGACGGCAGGTGACCGGGTCGGTGACCATGCCCGCCTCGGACCGCTTGACCGTCTCCACCTGGGATGCCTGGTCGGCTGCCGAAAGGTTGCGGTGCAACACGCCCATGCCGCCCGCGCGGGCCATCGCGATGGCCATCCGCGCCTCGGTCACCGTGTCCATGGCCGAGCTGACCAGTGGGGTGCGCAGCCGGATCTCCCGGGTCAACAGGCTGGAAGTCTCCACGGAACTGGGGATCAGATCCGACGCGGCAGGCAGCAGCAGCACATCGTCGAACGTGAGGCCGAGCATGGCGATCTTGTTCGGATCGTCGCCACCCGTAGGAGGGCGGACTACGATTCGTTCGCCCGATACGGGATTACTCATTCGGATCGACCCCTCCTGGACGTCGATAGCGACCGGCGCCGGACGAACCGGCGTCGGGACGGCTGATGGGATGGACGGTGGCGTTCGGCGGCGGTGCTGTCGGGACCCGCCGTAGCCATTGCTCCATGGTATCGGTCCGGTGAACTCGCCGACGAAGTGAGGCCACCACCGAAACTGGCGGGCCGCATCGCTGGCGCAGATGGGCCTGTTCTGCGTACCGTGGGGATGTGCGCGACCATCTACCACCTGGCTTGCCGCCGGATCCATTCGCCGGAGACCCCTCCGACCCGTCGGCCGCGCTCGATGCCATCGAGCCCGGCGAACCGCTGGATCCCCACGAGCGCCTTGCGGTCGAGGAGGATCTCGCCGACCTCGCGGTGTACGAGGCACTGCTGGCCCACCGCGGTATCCGCGGACTCGTGGTCAGCTGCGAAGACTGCAGGCAGGACCACTACCACGACTGGGACATGTTGCGCGCCAATCTGCTGCAGCTGCTGGTCGACGGCACGGTCCGCCCGCACGAGCCCGCCTACGACCCGACACCCGAGGCGTATGTCACCTGGGACTACTGCCGTGGCTACGCGGACGCCTCGATGAACGAGGCCTTCCACGGCGACGGGTTCGACGGATTCGACAGCTGAGACAGCCCTCCCCACAGACGAACGCGGCCCACTGGAGCTCGCGTACTCGACGCTTGCCACTGTGATTTTCGACGCACACGATCGCGGGGTAGGCGGATGGCGCGTCGTCGGTAGGCCGACGCGCCGATAGTCGAACAGACGGAAAACCGACCACCGGATGGCGATCGGTTCATGTCTTTTTCGAGGGTTCTTCGGTTCAGCGACCGGGCGTGAACTTACCCGGGCTGATGGGGACGTCGGGCACGACGACAGTCGGCGGCGTGTAGTTGGTCGGGGTCTGTACCCGCGTGGGAGGCAGTGGCGCCGTCGGAGGCCCCCCGGTGTCCGCCGTCGGTTGCACGACGGTTGGCGGGTTCACGTCCGTGGTCGGCGCGGTCGGCGGCTGCTGGGCCGGCGTAGTGGGTTCCACGGTGACCTGCGGCGGCGTGGTCGCCGCAGGCGGCACGGTGGTCACGGGCGGCACGGTGGTCGGTGCACCGCCACCGTTCGGCGCGGTGACGTCCGGCGACAGCGTCGGCTTGCCGGACTGTTCCACCGGCGGCTGCAGGATCGTCGTGCCGGTGCCGCCGGTCGCCGGATTGGGCCGCGTGGTCGCACTGTTGCCCTGGGTCGCCCGCGGATCGGTGGTCTTCGGGGCGGTCGACTCGAGCTGGTCGGCCAGCTCCGGCGAGTACTTGCGCAGCTCGGCGAGCAAACGCTGCCACTCGGTCATCAGTTCGGTGCGCTTCTCCGGATCGCTGACCTGCTCGGCGGTCTCCCTGGCCCGCTCCAGACGCTCCTTCGCCTGCGCCGGGTTCTGCGAGACCAGCGCCGACGCCTGACTCAGGTCGTTGTCGGCCCGCTGCACCACGGTCGTCTGGGCCTGTTCACTGAACACGACCTCCTTGACCCGCCACAGCGGATCGCCCGGCTCAGCGTTGTACGAGAACGCCGTCATGCCGCCGATGACCAGGGCCAGTGCCGCCGCGGTGCCCATGATCGGGCGAAGTAGCCGTAGCCGCCCACCGGCGTGTGCCCCGATGCGAGCCTGCCGCGCGCCGATCTCCTGGTTGACCGCGGCCACGATCGCATCCAGATCCGGCTCCGCGGGCATCGGCGGGGCGACCAGCTCCGCCCGCCAATCCGCGAGCAGCGTCGCGAGCTGATACTCCTCGGCGCTGTCGGTGTGCACCGGACCATCGCTGGCGATGGCGTCGATCAGAGCATCGTCGCGGCGTACCGCGGCGATGTCGACCGGGCCGCTGTCACCGGACGCCTCGGCGTAGGGACCGCTGTTCCGCGATCCAAGCCGCGCCTTCCAGTCACCCCGACCGCGCTCGCCATCCCTAGCCATACATTTCACCTGCCCTCGCCACTTGTGACTTGAGTTTCGCGAGTGCCCTGTGTTGGGCGACCCGTATCGCACCCGCCGTACTGCCCACGGCGACTGCGGTTTCTTCCGCTGACAAACCCATGACCAAGCGCAGGATCAAGATCTCCCGATGCTTCTCAGGAAGCGTCGCGAGCAGACGGTTCATCTGCCTGCTCGTCTCGGACTCGAGAGCTCGTTGTTCCGGTCCCTGGTCGGTGGATATGACATCTGGTACTTCGGCCATCGCCTCCGCCTTGTTACGGGCGGCGTTGCGATGCGCGTCGGCGACCTTGTGCGAAGCGATCCCGTACACGAAGGCCATGAAGGGCCTGCCCTGGTCTTGATACCTGGGCAAGGCGGTCATCACAGCCAGGCAAACCTCCTGCGCAACGTCGTCCGCGGAGAGCTGCCCACGCTCCGCGGCTCCGATCCGCGCGCGGCAGTAGCGCACCACCAGCGGGCGGATCATCCCGAGTACTTGAGCTAAAGCGGATCTGTCGCCCTGCGCAGCGGCAGCGACGGCGAGGTCCAACTCTTCGCCCGTGTGCGTCATCGTCAGAGATATTCCTGGCGTTACAAGTGGCACGGTCCGGTGACGACCAGTGCTTCCACCGAAGGGGCGGAACGGATCTAACAATAGCGACCCGTTGGCGGGAACTTGGCAACACGGTGCTCTCCGTGATCATCGACCAGCTACCACGGGGAACGCAGTGCCCCGCCGCGGCGAGCGACGATCGCGGCGCACTCGTCCGCCTCCGCCGCGGCGCCGTCGACGCCGAGTCCGGCACGAAGCATGGCGCAGGCCCAGCGCAACGGAAGCAGGTCGTGCGCGCGGCACTGTCCGACGACCTCCTCGCTCAACGCGACCGATCGCTCGTGCGCGTCGCACGCCGCGGCGGCCGCGGCGACCAGCAGGCGGGACTTGACCTGGTGCCGCACCGAGGGCGTGCGCTCCGCCAGTTCCAGCGCGGCCGCCGCGTGCTCGGCCGCGGACCCCGAATCGCCTGCCGCCAAAGCTGTTTCCGCGGACACCCAGTGCAGCCGGACCGCGGGACGCCAGCTGGTCCGGTGCAGGCGCGCCGCCGCCGCGCTGCGCCGCAGCAGCCGATCGGCGAGCGCGAGCCGTCCGGTGCCGAGCGCATCGGCGGCGAGTCCGGTGAGTGCGTCGCAGATGGCATCGGCGCGGCTGGGACGGTAGGGGGCGCCGGGAGCGCTCCCGGTCGCGACGGCTTCGGTTGCGGCGTCGGTCGCGAGGATCAGGGCGGCGGCCCGTCCGTCCAGCGCCGAGGCACGCTCATGCCAGCCGAGCTGGCGCAGAAACGACCCTTCCGTGCTTCCCGCCAGTGAGAGGAGCACCGGGTCGGTGCTGTGGTTGCATACTTTGCGCAATTCGACCCTGGCCGCGGCGTAGCGTCCCTGGCCACCGAGAACCACCGCGCGATACCACCAACCGAGCGCGTCCGATGCGGGCGGCAACTCGGTGGCGGCACGACCGGGATCGGCTCCGAAGGCGGCCTCGGCGAGGACAACGAGACGAGGATCTCCGAGTGGAGCGGGCGCGAACACGGGCGCACTCTATCCCGTGCCGGACCAGGGACGGTCCAGCGGAAAGACCGCCAGCAGTCCGCTGGCAACCTCTCGGCATTTCGGTCGCGCGACCATGTTGCCATTAGGTAAATCTCGCTCCGGCAATCGCCGAGCGCCCGCCCCGGGAATTCATGCGTGTTTCGTGTAATTAACCTGCCCGCCCCGTTTCCGCCATCTCCGATCGGCACGACGCGAACGCCCGAGCGGGCAGGGGTGATCGCCGCCGTACGGCCGACATCGGCACTCGGGGCGCCACTAGAGCAACAAAATCGCCTCTACCTGCGCAAATTCGGTTTCGTTCAGTGCATGACGGAGCCACGGGCCACCGGCCAACCGAACAGTATCGCCGGAACCAATGCAAAAAGTAAACAGTCCGGAGGTTAAATTTGGCAGCGCGAGATTTGGAAAACTGCTGCGTGGAACTATTGACGGAATTTCGCGGCTGCACCTAACGTAGCTCATCGCCACGGACGGCGCCGCGCGAAATTGCAGCGACCGCGAAGGGCGAGCCCCAGGGCACCTTCGCCGACACGGCGCCGTGGCCCACAACCGTTGCAGAACAACTGCTCGACAATGCTGACGAGCTCGCACCACGAGGAGTTCACCATGCCCATGCCGACCCACCTTCCGGGACCCAACGCCGATGTCTGGGATTGGCAGATGCGAGGGTCTTGCCGCGGGCAGGATTCCGCGGTGTTCTTCCATCCCGATGGGGAACGTGGCCGAGCCCGCACCGCGCGCGAGATGCGCGCCAAGGAGATCTGCCGCACCTGCCCGGTGCTCATGCAGTGCCGCGCGCACGCGCTGAAAGTCAGCGAGCCCTACGGCATCTGGGGCGGCATGTCGGAGACCGAGCGCGAGATGCACGCGCGTCGCAACCGCCGCCGTATGGCTGTCTGAGCCGAATCCCCTCCCATCCGGACGCCGCCGGGCGTCGAATGCCTAGCAAACAACGGGCCACTACAACAAGCTCCGGGCCGAGCCGCGCGCGCAACACGGTGATCGGTTCAGCGCCGGAGATCGGCGCGTGGGTTCCGATCGGTCACCATCGATCGGGCCGGCCGCCGCGGCGCACGGTCAAGGGCCGTGCGGCTGTCGGTCCGGCGTGCCGCGGGCACGCTCAGCGGGCGCGAACGACGGGCCTGCGGGCGGGACCTTGCGTAACCACGAAGGGCCCCGGGAGTGCCGCCGATCGGCCACAGCGGGGTCACGGCGTGTTCCTTCCGAGAAGATGTCCGGCGTGTCGCAGTTTTTCGCGAAGCCGCTGGCCTACCGTCAGTTTGCGGGTACCCCACCGGAAGGGAGGTCATAGCGACGCGCTACGGTAGTGACCGATGACACAGAATGGAGCGTTGTGACAACGCGGCCGCCAGCCGCAGAGGGCGACTCGTTCCGAAGAGAAGCCTTCCCACCCACCACGGTGGATTCTGCGGTTACGGCACGCGCAGCCGAAAGTATCGAGCTCGCCGCCCTTTTGCATCGATGCGGCCACGCCGACCAGGACGCATTCGCCGAGCTGTACGACCGGACGTGTGCGCGCGTCTTCGGTCTGGTGTTGCGGGTGCTGCATGATCCGGGATACGCGGAGGAGACCACGCAGGAGGTCTATCTGCAGATCTGGCGGATGGCAGCGAGTTTCGACCCGGCGAAGGGCTCGGCGGTCACGTGGTTGATGACGCTCGCGCACCGGCGCGCCGTCGACCGGGTCCGCGCCGAGCAGGCCCATACCCAACGCGAAGTCGCCTATGGGATTCGGGTTCTGGGCAACGAATTCGACGAGGTCACCGAAGAGGTCGAGCGCAGGTTCGAGCAACAGGCCGTCCTGGCCGGTCTCGCCACCCTGACGGAGACCCAGCGGGAAGCCATCTCGCTCGCCTACTACGGCGGGCGAACCTATGCGGAGGTGGCCACCTACCTCGACGTAGGCTTACCTACGGTGAAGTCCCGGATTCGGGACGGATTGACACGACTGAAAAGAAGTTTGGGGGTGACGTGAGATGAACCAACGCCAGATCGATCTCGCGCACGCCGTCGCGCTCGGATCGATCGACGACGAAGACCATCACGAAGTACAGGAACTGCTCGACAGCGAGGACCCCGTGCTACGCGCGGCGTTCGCCCAGCACGTGAGAGATACCAGAGAAGCTCTTTCCGCTCTCGCCACAGCCGCGGCGACCACCCCGCCGCCGTCGCTGCGTCATCGCTTACTCGCGGCCATCACCGCGCAGCAGCCACCGGTCGCCAGCTGAAACCGGCCGCCGCCAAGGCTTCCCGCTCCGCGCGCGCCGACCCGTAGCGGTCGGACCGCCCAGGATCGACCTCCGGTTCCGCGCCAGACCGCGTGTCGAGCTTCGGAATACCCCGGTACCGCCAGCAGTCGCCGACGTCAGGTCGTCGTGTGCACGGGCAAGGCCCCCGAACCGCGTGGGTCGGGGGCCTTGCCGTCTGGATGTTCGAGCAGTGCCTGCTCAGTGCGCGTGGCCGTGGTGGCCGTGGTTGTGCTGCTCCTCGGCAGGCTTCTCGACCACGGCGCTCTCGGTGGTGAGCACCATGCGCGCGACCGACGCCGCGTTCACGACGGCCGAGCGGGTCACCTTCACCGGGTCGACGACACCGTCGGTGAGCAGGTCGCCGTAGCTGAGGGTGGCGGCGTTGAAGCCCTCCTTGCCCTCGGCCACCTTGCTGACCACCACGGCGCCGTCCACGCCCGCGTTGGTGGCGATCCAGTACAGCGGCGCCCGCAGCGCGGTGCGCACCACCTCGACGCCGACGGCCTCGTCACCGGACAACGAATCGCGCAGCTCGGCCAGCTTGGCACTCGCCTGCACCAGCGCGGTGCCGCCACCGGGCACGATGCCCTCTTCGACGGCGGCCTTTGCGGCGCTCACCGCGTCCTCGACGCGGTACTTGCGCTCCTTGAGCGCGGTCTCGGTGGCCGCGCCGACCTTGATCACCGCGACGCCACCGGCCAGCTTGGCCAGCCGCTCCTCGAGCTTCTCGCGGTCCCAGTCGGAATCGGTGGCCTCGATCTCGCGGCGCAGCTGCGTGACGCGGGCCTCGATGTCCGCCGCGGAACCGGCGCCGTCGATGATGGTGGTGTCGTCCTTGGTGACGACGACGCGACGCGCCTTGCCGAGCACCTCGATGCCCGCCTCGCGCAGGGAGATGCCCAGGTCGGGGTTCACCACGGTGCCACCGGTGACCACGGCCAAGTCGTCGAGGAACGCCTTGCGGCGATCACCGAAGAACGGCGCCTTCACCGCGACCGCCTTGATCGTCTTGCGAATCGCGTTGACCACCAGGGTGGACAGCGCCTCGCCCTCGACGTCCTCGGCGATGATCAGTACCGGCTTGCCGCTCTCGGCGATCTTCTCCAGCAGCGGCAGGAAGTCCGGCAGCGAGCTGATCTTCTCGCGGTTCAGCAGGATGAACGCGTCCTCGAGGACGGCCTGCTGGCTGTCGGCATCGGTGACGAAGTACGGCGAGAGGTAGCCCTTGTCGAACTGCACGCCCTCGGTGACGACGAGTTCGGTCTGCAGCGTGGAGGACTCCTCGACGGTGACAACGCCGTCCTTGCCGACCGTGGTCAGCGCCTTGCCGACCATCTCGCCGATCTCCTCGTCGCGCGAGGAGACCGTCGCGACCTGCGCGATGGCCTGCTCCCCGGAGACCGGGGTGGCCAGCGCGAGCAGCGCCTCGGAGACCGCGTCGGCGGCCTTGGCGATGCCAGAGCCGAGCGCGATCGGATTCGCGCCGGCCGCAATGTTCTTCAGCCCGGCGCGCACCAGCGCCTGGGCCAGCACGGTGGCGGTGGTCGTGCCGTCGCCCGCGACGTCGTTGGTTTTGGTGGCGACGCTCTTGACCAGCTGCGCGCCGAGGTTCTCGAACGGGTCCTCCAGTTCGATCTCGCGCGCGATGGTGACGCCGTCGTTGGTCACGGTCGGGCCGCCGAAGGCCTTCGCGAGTACGACGTGACGCCCGCGCGGGCCGAGGGTGACCTTCACCGCGTCGGCGAGCTTGTCGACACCGCGTTCCAGAGCCCGACGAGCCTTCTCGTCGAACTCGATCTGCTTTGCCATATGTTTTGCTCCTGTATCGGGTTCGCGGCGCTCCGGGTGGTTTACCGAAGCCACGCCAGGCAATACGCCGAAGGCGCCGGCCAACGCACTCCGCCCCGGGTCACGAAAGACACCGGGGCGGAACGCATGCGTGCCTGATCGGCTACTTGGTGACGACGGCCAGCACGTCGCGCGCCGACAGGATGAGGTACTCCTCGCCCTGGTACTTGATCTCGGTGCCGCCGTACTTGCTGTAGATGACGGTGTCACCCTCCTTGACGTCGACCGGGATGCGGTCGCCCTTGTCGGTGACACGTCCCTCGCCGACGGCGATGACGGTGCCCTCCTGCGGCTTCTCCTTCGCCGTGTCGGGGATGACCAGGCCGGAGGCCGTCGTCGTCTCGGCCTCGTTGGCCTGGACGAGGATCTTGTCCTCGAGCGGCTTGATGTTCACGCTCGCCACGTTGAGCCCTCCACTTTCAGGGGATGTCGGTCGCCCGGAACTGTTGTCCCGGACTCATCGGTTCGGTCACGGTGCTGACCCTGGGCATAGCCCCGTCGTCGCGGGTGCCGGGACCCCTGCTCAGTAGTCAAGCTGCTGGCACAAGCACTACACACAGTGCCGACTAGCACTCTATACATGAGAGTGCCAGCGCTCAAGGCTGGGCGGTGCCAACTTTGCACGGCGCGCCCATGACGCTCTGGGCTTGGCGATTAGTTCGGGAAAACAGTAACGTTCGGATAACGGATTGTGACACTATGGACGACGGTCGCTGTCCGGCCTTGTCGTTCGTCACCAAGCGGCGACGCCGAGGCTATGCAGGGGTACCACGGCGGCGCCGAAACATGCGGCGTCGCAGCACCATCGTTGCACCACCAGCGTCATCAGAGAGCAACCCAACGTGATCCATGGCCGGTCCCCGCGACCTCACCCGGACGAGGGCCGGTTCGATTCCCGGTCCGGGTCGCACGTCATCCACACGGCGGTCCGGCAGTTCATTCGAGATGGTCGGCCACACCACGACCATCCGCTCGAAGGGAGGTGAACATGCGAACGTCCCTCGGCATCTCGGCCGGGACCGAGGTCGTGTGCTCCGCGCTGGTCGCCACCGCGTCCAATGGCGCGCAGAGCTTCGACTACCGCGTCGTCTCCGCCGACGCGGCCCATTCCGATCTCGGCGACCTGGTGGCGTCCTCGATCGAACTGATGACCACCCAGCTGCCGACCACTCAACCGCCGCGCGACGTCGTCCCGCCGGTCGGTGGGCGCTTCGCCGGTGCGCCACGCGATTTCGAGTCCGTGACCAGGCGCCCGCCCACGAGTGTCGCGGTCGCCTACCGCACCAAGGAGCAGGCGCAGATCATCCGCTCGGCCACCGGGAAACAGCGTGATCTGCGGCTGATCCCGGAGGGCACCGCCGCGTTGACCTATCTGCGGTACACGGGTCTGCTCGACCGGTACGACACGGTGGCCATCGTGGATCTGGGCGCGGCCGGGCTCACCGTCACCATCGCCGACCTCACCGACGACTCCCTGCTCCGCTCCGATCGCACCGCGGCCGTCAGCGGCAAGGTCATCGACGACCTGATCTACCACCATCTGGTGGACCTGCACTTCGCCCGGCGCGGCACTCGCCCGAACCGCGGCATGCTGACCAACCGGGGCCGCGCGGCCAAGGAGCACCTATCCGTCGCGCCCGCGGTCACCATCGACCATGTCGCGGGTCGGCCGCTGAAGCTGACCAGGGCCGACTTCGAAGAGTTGATCGCCGACCTGCTGCGCGACCTGACGGTGTTCGTCGCCGCCGCCTTCACTCGCGCGCCGCGGCCACCGGAGGCGGTCGCGGTGATCGGCGGCGGCGCGAACATTCCCGCGGTGCTCGACAGGTTGACCGCCGCCCTGGACGTGCCGGTGTTCACCGTGCCCGACCCGGAAGCGGTGACCGCGAAAGGCGCCGCGCTGGTCGCGGATTCGGTGCAGCCGTCGGTGTTCCCGGTGGGCGCGCTCGGCGGCGACGCGCCCGCCGGAACGTTCACCAAGGTGTTCGGCACCCTGGCCGGCGCGATCGTGGTCGTCGGCCTGATCGTCGGCTACGGCGTGAAGACGTTCGCACCCACCTCGGACGACGAGGTCTCCCCCGCGGGGACCACGAGCACTGCCTCCCACCTGCCGACGCCGGTGCCCGTCCCGCCGCCGACCCCGGCAGGCACCGCCAATGGCCGCGACCAGGACAGCACCGTCCGGCCCACCACAAGCATCGCGCCGACCACCACCGGAGAGGCAGGCGGCACCGGAGTCCCGTCGACCACGCCGACCCAGCCCACGCTGCGCCCCGACCCGAACCTCCCGCCGATCCCGTTCCCGGAACTGCTCGGCCCGATGTACGGCAATCGGACTGTGCCACTGGGCGCTTCGTCCAATGCCGAGCCGAGCGAAGCTGAGGACCGGACATTCGGCGCCGCGGACGGTCGGAGTTCCACACCGACCCAGGCACCCGCGCGGTCGAGTCTGCCGCTCCCGCTACGAACGAACTCCGGGTCGGCGGCGGATCCCGGACTGCTCATGTCGAACTGACTTGGCCACCCGAAAGCCGAGCGCATCGGCGGCCGAGCCGGTCCAACACCCTGCGAAGCCAACGCAACTACTGATATCGAAAGCACATGGGTACCTCATCGGGTACGCCCAAAACCTGAGCGGCACCCAACGCAAGACCTGAACGGAAATACCGCGCCCCCGACTGGTACGGCCTAAAGGCCCGGAGAGGCGGGGGAGACGAGGCTGACCGACACCGGCAGGCCCGGATCGGTGGCGACGGTCAGCGGCGATGGTGCAGCGCCGCCCGCGATCACGTGTGCGCCGAGCGCCGCGATCATCACTCCGTTGTCCGTGCACAACCGGGGCTTGGGCACCCGCAGGGTCAAACCTGCGGCGGCGCAACGCTCCTCGGCCATCGAACGGATCCGTGAGTTGGCCGTCGCGCCGCCGCCGAGCACCAGCGTGCCGACGCCGACGTCCTCGGCCGCGCGCACCGCCTTCATGGTGAGCACGTCCGCGACCGACTCCTGGAACGACGCCGCGATATCGGGGATGGGCAGATCGTCGGCGGCGATGCCATCGCGCTGCGCCGCCTCTACGTACCGGGCCACCGCGGTCTTGAGGCCGGAGAAGGAGAAGTCGTAACGCGGGTCACGCGCTCCGGTCATGCCGCGGGGGAACGTGATGGCGTGCGGATCACCGGTCGCCGCGGCGGCATCCAGTGCGGGACCACCGGGAAAGCCCAATCCGAGCAGGCGCGCCACCTTGTCGAACGCCTCCCCCGCCGCGTCGTCGACCGTGCTGCCCAGCTCGACGATCGGCTCGGCCAGATCCGTGACGTGCAGCAGATGGGTGTGCCCGCCGGAGACCAGCAGCGCGACGCACGGCGGCATCGGCCCGTGCTCCAAGGTGTCCACCGCGACGTGCCCGCCGAGATGGTTGAGTGCGTAGAACGGCACATCCCACGCCGCCGCATACGCTTTCGCCGCCGCGACACCGACCAGCAGCGCACCGGCCAAGCCCGGTCCGATGGTCACCGCCAGCGCGTCCGGCTTCGCGATGCCCGCGGCGGACAGCGCGCGGCGCATCGCGGGCACGATCGCCTCCAGGTGTGCGCGCGAGGCGATTTCGGGGACGACGCCGCCGAAGCGCGCGTGCTGGTCGACGCTGGAGGCGACCTCGTCGGCGAGCAGTTCGCAGGTGCCGTCGGCATTCCTGCGGACGATGCCGACGCCGGTTTCGTCGCAGGAACTTTCGATTCCCATGATGATCACGAGAGCACCTCGTCCGGTGTGCGCCACGCCCGCTCCGCGCCGGTCAGCGCGGGGCGGCGCATCGTGTACGCGTCGGCGCCGCTGGGGTGGTAGTAGTTCTTGCGCAATCCGATGATGTGGAAGCCGTGCTTGGCGTAGAGCGCGATCGCGGGCGCGTTGTCGGTGCGGACCTCCAGGAACACCGGTCCACCGCGCCTGCCCGCCTCGGCGAGCAATGCCTCCAGCAGCAGCGTGCCGATGCCCGCGCGATGGCAGCCCGGGTCGACGCCGATGGTGTGCACCTCGGCCTCGGGGTGTTCGGCATCACCCAGCAGGGCGATGCCCGCGTAACCGACCATTCGCCCGTCGTCGTCGCGCGCGGTGATGTAGCGGTTGTGCGCACCGGCCAGCTCGGACTGGAACGCCACCGCGGCCCACGGGTCGTCTTCCGGGAACAGCAATTGCTCGAGTTCGACGCAGCGCGCGATATCGGCGGGCACCATCGGTTCGATTCGGACAGCCACCGTCACGCCCCCGTCCGGTCGAGCTTGCGATAGGCGTTCTCGACGGCATCCGGCCTGCGCAGGTACAGCGGTACCAGCGGCTCCGGCACGGTACGGGCGAGCAACTCGGCCGCCGCGACGCGTACCAATCCGGCGGGCGAGGGTGTCTCGGCCGGGAGCACGGGAAGATCGAAGAAGTCGACGTGCGAAGCGGATCCGGCGATGGCCGTGGCCGGTCCCGCGTCCAGTTCGCCCGGCTTGCATACCTCGGGTCCCTCGACACGCGCGCCTTCTCGGTATCGCGCCCAATACACCTCCCGCCGGCGCGCGTCGGTCACCACGAGCAGCTCGCCGGTCGGCGGAAGTTCCACCGCGGCGTCCGCCGCGATCGCGTCGAGGCTGCACACGCCGTACACCGGGATACCCAGCGCGTCACCGAACGCGGCCGCCGTCGCCATGCCCACGCGCAGACCGGTGAACGGTCCGGGACCGACGCCGACCACGATCGCGGCGATATCGGTCCTGGAACGGCCTGCCTCGGTGAGGCATTCGAGAATCTGCGGGGTGAGCACCTCGGCGTGGGCACGGGGGTCGACCCGCACCCGGGAGGCGATGGTGCGCGCCTGGACGGGGCCGGCCGCGTCGGCGCCCTGATCCAGGTCCACCAGTCCCGCTGTAACGGCGGGTGTCGCGGTGTCGACGGCGAGTACAAGCATGATTGGCCTAACGATACCGGGTGGTAGGCGCCACCGATGCGAGCTACCTGGTAGCTAACCCACCCATTCCCAGATCGCGGTGCGCACATCCGAATCCGGCTCGCGCGACAACAGCACGCGCAAGTGGCGCTCGGTGAGGTGCTCCACCACGCCGCGCCCCCACTCCACCACGACCACCGCCTGATGCAGATCGGTGTCCAGGTCCAGGGCGTCGAGCTCGTCCAGGTCGCCGCCGAGCCGATAGGCGTCCACGTGCACCATCGGCACCGCCGGCGCGCCCGCACGGTGCCCGGCCGGGTGCTGACGGGCGATGATGAACGTCGGCGAGCTGACCCGGCCCCGCACGCCGAGCCCTTCGGCGATGCCGCGGGTCAGCGCGGTCTTGCCCGCCCCGAGCGGGCCGTCCAGCACCACCAGGTCACCGGCGTGCAGGTCGGCGGCCAGTTCGCGGCCGAGGGCTTCGGTGTCGGCGACGGTGGGCAGCACCCGTTGCCGCGGATCAGCCACCGGCCACCTCCGAGGCATCGCCCAGCAGCGGTTCGATGGCGCCCGCGCGCACCAGCAACCGGTCAAGAGCGGCATTGACGATGTCCGGGTACTGCATCTGCGGCATGTGCGCGGCACCCTCCAGCCGGATCAGCTCGCTGCCCGGCAATGCTTCGGCCAGCGCACGGGAATTGCGGAACGGGATCACCTGATCGTGGCCGCCGCCGAGCACCAATGCCGGTGTTGTCGCCAGGGCGGGCAACGCCGCCGACTCGTCGTGCAGTTCGATGGCGTGGAGGAACTTCACGATGGTTTCCACCGGCGTCCGATCGATCATCAGCGTCGTGAAGCGCGACAGGGTCGGGCTCACCGGGCCGTGGAACGAGCTGACGTGCAGGATCGGCGTGATCACGTGGCGCGCGGTGACGCGGCCCGCCTGCACCAGCGCGGGCGAGGCGTGCACGGCCAGCCGGAACCCGTCGATCGCGGGGTTGCGCAGCAGCTGGCCGATGCCCGTCGTGGTGACCTCCGCGGCGGTGGTCGAGAGCAGCGCGATGCCGATCACCCTGTCCGCGAACAGCTCCGGGAAGCGTGCGGCCGCGGCCAGGATCGCCATTCCGCCCAGCGAATGCCCGACCAGCACCACCGGTCCGGTCGGCGTGGTGGCCGTCAGCACGGCGGCGAGATCGCGGCCGAGCTGGGCGACGGTGCAGCTCGCGGTGCTCGGCGTACCGGAGCTGCCGTGCCCGCGCAGATCGAAGAACACCATGCGGACCTGTGCGCCCCAAAGCTTTTCCAAGTCGCGGCGCTGGAAGTGGAAGGACTGCATGCTGTTGCAGAAGCCGTGCAGGAAGATCACCGTGACGGGCGCGTCGTCGGGGCCGCAGGTCCGGGTGGCCAGGGGTACGCCATCGTCGGCGAGCACCGTGCCCGCGCGGTCCGCATCGATCAGCGCGAAATTCTCGTCGCGGTAGTCGTCACCCCGTGCGGGCCACAGCACACGCGCCCCGGCACGACGCAGAGCGTGCGCTCCTGCCAGCGCGCCGACCACGCCGACGGTGGCCAGCCCGCCGCGCAGCGGGGTCACCCGGAACCGGCTCATCGAGCGCCGCCGACGTAACGCCGGGTCACCCGGCCGCGCGGCGAGCACACCACTTCGTAGTGAATGGTGCCGAGTAGGTCCGCCCATTCCTGGGCGTGCGGTTGTGTTCCGAACAGGATCGCGGTGTCGCCTTCCTGGACGCCCGCGGCGTTGTCGCCGAGATCCACGACGAACTGGTCCATGCACACCCGGCCGACGTTCCGGCGCCGAGCGCCGCCCAGCCAGACGTCGAACCGTCCACTCAAAATACGGAACACGCCGTCGGCGTAACCCGCGGGGATCAGCGCGACGGTGGTGTCGTGCGGTGCGATCCACTGGTGTCCGTATGAGACGCCCTCCCCCGCCGCAACCTGCTTGACCAGCGCGACCCTCGCCTGGAACGTCATCGCCGGACGCAGGCCGAAGTCGTCATCGGGTATCGGGGAGAGGCCGTACATGGCAATGCCGGGGCGGACCAGGTCGAAGGCCAGATCGGGGCGGGTCAAGGTGGCGGCCGAGTTGGCGATGTGCGCCAGCTCGGGTTCGAGGCCGTGCTCCTTGGCCGCGGCGATCGCTTCCAGGAACCGGGCTCGTTGCACGTCGTTGTTGGGGTGTTCCGGTTCGTCGGCGTGCGCCAGATGCGAGAAGATCGCGCGGAACCGCACCACCCGCTCGTCGACCAGAGCGCGCAGCGGCGTCAGGACCTGCGGGTATTCCACCGGCAATACGCCGTTGCGGTTGAGGCCGGTGTCCACCTTCACGCTGACCGTCGCGGTACGCCCGGTCTTGCGGGCCGCGGCCTCGACCGCCCGCAGATGAGCCGGCGAGGAAACCCCGATTTCGACATCGGCGGCTACCGCGGCCGCGAAGTCCGCGTCCGCGTTGTTGAGCCAGCACAGGATGGGCGCGGTGATCCCGGCCGCGCGCAGCTGCACCGCCTCGGCCGCCGTCGTGACACCCAGCTCTGCCGCCCCCGCCGCCAGCGCCACCCTGGCCACCTCGACCGCGCCGTGGTTGTAGCCGTCGGCCTTCACCACCGCCATCACCCCGGCGTCCCCTGCGTGTTCCCGCAGGATCCGCACGTTGTGGGCGATCGCGTCCAGATCGATGACCGTTTCCACTTGCGTACTCACGGCAGTGCTATCCGCCTCTCCGCGTTCAGGCCGTACCAGTCGGGTGGCGCAGGATTCGCGCTCAGGTCCTGCGTCCGGTGCCGCTCGAGCTCTGGGCGTACCCGACAGCTACCCATGTGCTCGAGAAATCAGTTGTTGCGTTGATCCCCGTCGAGTCTATTTGCGTGTGGGCTGCCGGTCGCAGCCGGTTGAGGCGCCGATCGACCTGTGTGACCGGGCGCGGATTCCGACAGTGCGAGAAACGCGGCACCCGGCGCACCGGTACGCACGTGCCTTCGCGGTGCGCCGATGAGGTTGTGCAGTGGGCATTCGCGGGGTGGGCCGCGTCGGGTCGGCAGTGCTAATCGCTCACCGAACTCCGGCCGACTGTGACACGGCTCCCATTTGTCGGCCTACCGACTTCGGCAACGCAAGCCCCCTGACGATTCAGTGCGTGCTGGTGCTCACATACCCGCACCCTGCGAATCAGAGACGGCGATCGCGGGACCGACGCGCGCCGACAGCGGGCTGGCCGAGATAGGCACTCCGGCGAACGCGCCATCACCGACAGCGAGCTCCGCGTTCGCATCGCCTAGTCAGAAGGGGTGTGCGAGGCGGCGGAGGATGCCGATCGCGGAGCGGACGTGGGCCGACAGGAGGCCGGCGGAGATCGGGGCTCCGGCGGGGGCGTCGTCGAGGGCGGCGAGGTTCGCGGCCAGCGCGTGTACGCGCGCGGCCGCGGCGGCGGACCAGGCGGGGTCGCGGCCCGCCGCGAGCAGCGCGCCGATGATGCCCGAGAGCACGTCGCCCGCACCGGCGGTCGCGGCCCAGGAGCCGCCCGCGTCGTTGACCAGAACGGGGCGGTCCGGCTCGGCGACCAGCGTGGCTCGGCCCTTCAGCAGCACGGTGACCTGCCAGGAGTCGGCGAGTTCGCGGACGGCGGCCACCCGGTCCGCGCCGAGCTCGCGGCCGGTGAGGCGGGCGAACTCGCCGGCGTGCGGGGTCAGGACGGTCACAGCGGCGCGGTCGCGCACCAGCCACGGTTCGGAGGCGAGCAAGGTCAGGCCGTCGGCGTCGATCACCACCGGGAGATCCGTGGACAGGATCTCGATGAGGCGCTTCCTGGCGTCGGCGTCGGTGCCCGCGCCTGGACCGAAGACCCAGGACTGGACACGTCCGGCAGCGGCGACCGTCGGCGTGGCGATCACTTCCGGGAAGTGGTTCAGCACCTCGGCCGCTCCCGTTCCGGCATACCGCACCATGCCCGAGGTCGCGGTGACGGCGGCGCCGGCGCACAGCACCGCGGCGCCCGGATACGTCGCGCTGCCCGCGCAGACGCCGGTGACGCCCTGCGTGTACTTGTCATCGGCCGGGCCGGGGACCGGCCACGCGGCGCCGATCGAGACGGGCTCCAGCGCGGCGAGGTTCGGGTCGGGGAGGCGTAATCCGATGGGAACCAGTTCGATTCGGCCGCACTGCGCAGCTGCGAGGGCGTGTACCGGTTTGTAGGCGCCGAAGGCGACCGTGACGTCCGCGCGGACGGCGGCGCCTTCGATCGCACCGGTATCGGGGTCGACGCCGCTGGGCAGGTCGGCGGCGACGATCGGAGCGTCCAGCGCCGCAACGATTTCCGCCGCGCGCGGACGAAGCGCGCCGTGACCCGAGATGCCCACGATGCCGTCGATCACCAGGTCCGGGTCGCCGACGTGATCGGCGATTCGCCCGCCCGCCTTGCGCAGCGCCGCAAGCCCTTTCGCGTGTGCGCGTTCCGGATTCAACAGCACCGCGGTCACCGCGACACCGCGGCGGCGCAGTTGCGCACCGGCCCAGAGCGCGTCGCCGCCGTTGTCGCCGGACCCGACCAGCAAAGTCACCGCGCGTCCGGCGATACCGCCGGTGCGCTCCCGGAGTTCGCCCGCGACCACGGTGGCCAGGCCGTGCGCCGCGCGTCGCATCGGCACCCCCTCCGGCACCCGGGTGAACAGCTCGGCTTCCGCCGCACGCACCTCGTCGACGGTGAAATAGCCCCGCTGCGTGGACATCGCCGCTCCCTCCGTCGGTGTGGCCTACTACGCTTGGCCATCATGCCAAGCGCCCGCCGCCACACAAGGACCATCCAGGTGGTCACGGGAGTCGCCATGACCGGTGCGCTGCTGCTGACCGGATGCGGCGACGACGAATCCGGCTCGGCCGCCACGACCACGCGGAAACCGGCCCGCCCGGCAACGACCACCGCGCAGCAGACCGGCGAGCGCGAGCCCGCCGCCGCCACCGTCGCGGTCGACGACATGAAATTCTCTCCCGCCGAGGTCACCCTCGAGGTCGGCGACACGGTCACCTGGAAATTCGACGACAAGGTCCCGCACTCCGTGCAGGGCATCGGCGACAAGGCGATGGGCATCAACAGCCCCATCCTCGACAAGGGCGAGTGGAGCTACACCTTCACCAACCCGGGGACCTACCGCTACCTCTGTTCGCTGCATCCGGAGATGCGCGGATCGGTGACCGTCGAGTAGCGCGGACCGACGGCCCGCATCCGGTCGCCTCAGACCGGGCGGTAGTCGCGGGTGTGGGCGCCGCGGGTGTTCAGTGCTTCGACGGCGGCGACGAGCGGAGCGAGTTCCGGGTCGGCGGCGGCTTGGCCGAGGGCGCTGGCGAGGGCGTCGTCGTGCGTAGGGCGGGCCTGTTCGAGGAGGTCGAGGCCCGCCGGGGTCACGTCGGTGTAGATGCCGCGGCGATCGTCGGGGCACAGGTAGCGCTGTAGCAGGCCGCGGTCTTCGAGCCGGGAGACCAGACGGGTGGTGGCGCTCTGGCTCAGGACCACAGCCTCGGCGACCTGGTTCATGCGCAGGTGGCCGCCGGGTCCGTCGTGCTGACGGCTCAGCACGAGCAAGAGCGAATACTCGCGAACGCTCAGGTCGTGGCCGGATTGCAGCGCCCTTTCGATGTGCGCCTCGATCCGATCGTGCAGCAGTGAGAGTGCGTACCAACCATCGGCCAGGCCGGTCAGGGCGGCTTCCGCGGTCATGGCGTTCCTTTGGCATCGGGGATTCTGCCTCCAGGATAGCCAGGCAGCACAATAGCCAGCGTTTGCATTTATTGTGCGTCTGCAATTATTGTCTTCGCCTGTAAGGATCTGACGCAATTTTCATGTGGAGGCTCCCCATGCCACTCGCACTACTCGCCCTGACCCTCGGGGCATTCGGAATCGGGACGACCGAATTCGTCGTCGTCGGCTTGTTGCCCGAGGTCGCCGACACCTACGCGGTGTCCATCCCCACCGCGGGCCTGCTGGTCAGCGGTTACGCGCTCGGTGTCGTGGTGGGTGCGCCGCTGATGACCGGGCTCGGCACCCGTGTGTCGCGCAAACGCATGCTGCTCGGCATGCTGGCGCTGCTCGTCCTCGGCAACATCTTGTCCGCCGTCGCACCGACCTTCGGTCTGATGCTCACCGGGCGGATCGTGGCGTCGCTCGCGCACGGCGCGTTCTTCGGCATCGGCGCGGTCGTCGCCGGCACCCTGGTCAGCGCCGATCGGCGGGCCGGCGCGATCGCGATCATGTTCACCGGACTCACCGTCGCCACCATGGTCGGCGTGCCGCTGGGCACGCTGCTCGGCCAGCACTTCGGCTGGCGGCTGACCTTCTTGTTCGTCGCGTTCGTCGGCCTGATCGGCCTGGTGGGCGTCGCCGCGCTGGTTCCGGAACAGCCCGCGCCCACGGACGCGAGGCTACGCACCGAACTCGCGGTCTTCCGCAATCCCCAGGTCGTGCTCGCGATGGCGATGACGGTGCTCGGCTTCGGCGGCGTGTTCGCCGCGATCACCTATCTGGCCCCGATGATGACCGAGGTCACCGGCTACGCGGACAGCTCGGTCACCTGGCTGCTCGTGCTGTTCGGTCTGGGCTTCTCCGCGGGCAACCTGATCGGCGGCAAGTTCGCCGACCGTCACCTGATGCCGATGCTGTATCTCACCCTCGGCGGGCTCGCGATCGTTCTCGCGCTGTTCACCGTCACCGCGCACAACAAGGCCGCCGCCGCGATCACCGTCGTGCTGATCGGCGCCCTCGGTTTCGCGACCGTCCCGCCGCTACAGAAACGCGTCCTCGACCAAGCGGCGGGCGCGCCGACCCTGGCCTCCGCCGTCAACATCGGAGCGTTCAACCTCGGCAATGCCATTTCCGCCTGGTTGGGCGGTGTGGTCATCGCAGCCGGGCTCGGGTACACCTCCCCCAACTGGGTCGGCGTCGCTTTGGTCGTGATCGCGCTCGGCCTCGCGGTCCTATCCGGCTACCTGGAGCGCCGCACCCCGACGATCCCGGCCGAAGCTCCTGTTCCCGTCCATGCGTAGGTAATCACGCACGAGCGAGAACTCGCCATTGATACGCAGCAGCCGCGCACCCCGAGGTGCGCGGCTGCCGGTCTATTCCACGGTGACGGATTTCGCCAGGTTGCGAGGCTTGTCGACGTCGTAGCCCCGGGTCTGGGCCACCTCGGCGGCGAATATCTGCAGCGGGACCGTCGACAGCAGCGGCTGGAACAGAGTGGGCGCGCTGGGGATCTCGATGAGGTCGTCGGCGAACGGACGCACCGTGTCGTCGCCTTCCTCCGCGATCACGATGGTGCGCGCGCCGCGGGCCTGGATCTCCCGGATGTTGCTCAGCAGCTTCGAGTGCAGCACCGCCCGGCCCTTCGGGGACGGCATCACCACGATCACCGGAAGCCCGTCCTCGATCAGCGCGATCGGACCGTGCTTGAGCTCGCCCGCCGCGAAACCCTCGGCGTGCATGTAGGCCAGCTCCTTGAGCTTGAGCGCGCCCTCCAGCGCCACCGGGTACCCGACGTGACGGCCAAGGAACAGCACCGTCGGCACCTGCGCGAGCTCGCGCGCGATGGTCCGTACTTGCGGCGCCGTCTGCAGCACCCGCTCCACCAGCCGCGGCATCGCCTCGAGTTCGGCGAACTCGCGCGCGACCTCGTCCGGGTACTTGGTGCCGCGCGCCTGCGCCAAAGCGAGTCCGACCAGGTAATTGGCGGTCACCTGGGCCAGGAACGCCTTGGTGGAGGCGACGCCGATCTCCGGCCCGGCCCTGGTGTAGAGCACCGCGTCGGACTCGCGGGGGATCTGCGCGCCGTTGGTGTTGCAGATCGCGAGGACGCGCGCCTTCTGCTCCTTGGCGTGGCGCACCGCCTCCAGCGTGTCGGCGGTCTCACCGGACTGGGAGATCGCCACCACCAGCGTGGAGCGGTCCAGAACGGGATCGCGGTAGCGGAATTCGCTGGCCAGCTCGACCTCGACGGGCAGCCGGGTCCAGTGCTCGATGGCGTATTTGGCGAGCAGACCGGAGTGATAGGCGCTGCCGCAGGCGACGACGAACACCTTGTCGAAATCACGCAACTCTTGGTCGGCGAGGCGCTGCTCGTCCAGCACGATCCGGCCTCCGCCATCCTGATCGGTGCTGAAATGCCCCATCAGCGTGTCCGCGACGGCGGCGGGCTGCTCCTCGATCTCCTTGAGCATGAAGTAGTCGTGACCGCCCTTCTCGGCGGCGGCCAGATCCCAGTCGATCGTGAACGGGCGCGTGCGCGAACCGGCGTCCTCGCCCGCGAAGTCGGTCACCCGGTAGCTGTCCAGGGTGATCACCACGGCTTGGTCCTGGCCGAGCTCGACCGCCTCGCGGGTGTGCTCGATGAACGCCGTGACATCCGAGGCGATGAACATCTCGCCCTTGCCGACGCCGACCACCAGCGGTGTCGAACGACGCGCGGCCACGATCATGTCCGGATGGTCGGCGTGCGTGAAGACCAGGGTGAACGCACCCTCCAGGCGGCGCAGCACGGCCAGCGCGCTGGCCGCGAAGTCGCCGGCGGTCGGGCCCCCGGCATACGCCCGGGCCACCAGATGCACGGCAACCTCGGTGTCGGTGTCGCTGCGCAACTCGACACCGGCGTCTTCCAGCTCACGACGCAGCGGAGCGAAGTTCTCGATGATGCCGTTGTGGACCACGGCGACCTTGCCGCTGTGGTCGCTGTGCGGGTGCGCGTTGCGGTCGGTCGGCGCGCCGTGCGTGGCCCAGCGGGTGTGCCCGATGCCGGTAGTGCCCGCGAAACGGTCGATCCCGTTTTCGGACAGTTCGGCCTCCAAATTGGCCAGCCGACCGGCCTTGCGCTCCACCGCCAGCGCGCCTGCGCCGTCCAGGATCGCCACGCCCGCGGAGTCGTAGCCGCGATATTCCATGCGGCGCAACGCGTCAACGACGACGCCGAGCGCGTCTCGGTACCCGACGTACCCCACGATTCCGCACATGGCTCACCACACTACTTATCGGATAACGTTCACGTCGTGTCGGCGTCTGTGAAATCGCTACTGAGCACCCTGACCAGCCGCGGTCCGCACCGTGTGCTGCGCGGCAATCTGGCCATCGCCGGCCAGCCGGGGGTGGTGTTCACGCCCGAGTCGGGGCGCAACCTGCCTGCGGTCGCCTTCGGCCACGGCTGGCTGACCGGCGCCGCACACTACCGCGGCCTGCTCGAACACCTCGCTTCCTGGGGAATTGTGGCCGCCGCCCCGGACACCGAGCGCGGGCCGATCCCGTCACATCTGGGACTGGCCGCCGATTTGCTCACCACGCTCGACATCTGCACCGGCGTGCGGCTCGGGGACGGCGAGATCAGCGTGCATCCCGAACGTCTCGCCCTGGCCGGACACGGCATGGGCGCAGGCGCCGCGGTCATCGCCGCCGCCCAGCGGAAGGTCGCCACCGTCGCGGCCCTGTTCCCCGCGCCGACGGCCCCGTCCGCCGAAGACATCGCACTCGAGCTCGACCTGCCCGCGCTGATCTTGGCGGGCGCGACCGACATCACCTCGGTCAGCTCCAACGCCATCCCGCTGGCCACGGCATGGGACGGCCCCGCAATCCTGCGCGTCATCGACAAGGCCTCGCACAACGGCATCATCGAGGGCCGCCGCGTCCTCGCCGCGGTGGGTGCGGGCAAGCACGAACCCAAGGCGGCCCGCATCACCCGCGCGCTGCTGGCCGGTTACCTGCTCGCGACGCTGGCGGGCGACAAGACCTACCGTCCCTTCGCCGAGCCCGAGGAAGTCATTCCGCACACCGCGGTCATCGACCCCCACGCGCCCCACGAAGAAGAGCCGCCGAAGCTGAAGGTGGGCCAACTGGTGGGGCTCCTGCGGCGCTGATCACCGGGGTTCAGATCAGCCAGCTCTTGCGCTGGTAGAACTTCGCCTCTTCGTCCTCCTCGTCGACCGGGGTGACCGTCTGGTTCGCTTTGCGGGCCGCCATCGATCGCGCGATCGCCTCACGCTGCTCGCGTGCCTCGGCCTCCAGCCGTTCTTTCTCCTCGGCCTCGGCGCGAGCTCGCTCCAGCTCGGCGGCGTGCTCAACCCAGAACTTGTCCATGTCGGCCGCCAGGTTGTCGGCGAATTCGCGACCCCTCGCCGCGGTCTGCTCGTTGATCTCCTGGATCTCGTCGATCAGGATTGCCATCCGGCGCTGGTTCTCCTCGGCGAGTCGCCTCGCCTCCTCGGCGTAGTTCACCATGCGGCATCTCCTCGCTCATCCTGCGCGGTATCGGGGATCACAGCGGTCCTGCCTCAGCCAATTCCGCGCCGCTGTCGAACGGCGCCGCGGGTTGCGGTTCGCCCTGCTCCGGTTTCGCTTCTCCCTGCTCCGGTATGGGCTTGGGCCAATGCTCGCCGTCTTCTTCGCGTCGCGTGGTCGGCGGAGTTCCGGACGGCACGCCTGGCTGGCCGGTGCTCGGTTCAGGGGCGGGTGTGGCGTCGACCGGCTTGTCCTTGTCCGGCGTTTCGGGAGCCGGGGTATCGGCGGGCACAGCGTCTTTTGGCTCGTTCATCGAGATGACCGGCATCCCGTGCTCGTCCAACTCGAGCTCGAACTCTTGTTGCTTGCCCGCCTCGTCGGACAGGACGAGTTTCAACTGGCCGTCCGGGCCCATCTCGAAGGTCACATGCTTTCCGGCGATATCGAATTCGGCCTTCGGCTTGCCGTCTTCGTCGGCGTTCTTCGGATCGATGCTCGCTTTGAGCTTTTCGATCGCGTCGTCGATTCCGCTCTTGATGGTTCCGCTCAGCGCGGAGATGCCTTGCTGGACCGTTTGGGCGAGACCGGTCGCTAGTGGAGACAATCCCCCCGCCACCTGGCTGATCGCGGCCAGGCCGTCCAGTCCTGGCAGCTTGGGGGCAAGAGGGGCCGGAGCAGTTGGCGTGGTTGGCGTTGTCGGTGTGGTGCTCGCCGGGACTGTGCTCGGTGTGGTGCTCGCCGCGACCGTGGAGGGCGACGGCGTGCCGGGAGGGCCCGGCGGCGCGGAAGGACTGGGCTGGTTCTGGTTCTGCGGCTTGTCCTGGGACGGCTTCGCCGGCCCCTCCGGGCGCGGGTAGGCGCGGTCCGGCACCGCCGCCAACGCATTGGTCAGGTTCTGGTACTGCTGCTTGAAGTGATCGTCGGTCTGTTTGCAGGCGTCGATGTAGCGCGTCAGTTTGGCATCGAAGTCCCGTTTGAAGGGGTCCCGCAGCCAATCGTTGACGGTGTTGCGAACCTTTTCGCCGAGCGGGGTGTCCAGTTGGAGCTTGGCGATTTGTCCGGATAAATCGAGTGCGGGGAAGATCCGGTAGAGGTCGCTTGCCTGCTTCCCGCTGATCCACTCGCGCGCTTTGTGCACGTCGACAATGACTTTCACATCTTCCGGAGTTTTGCCCTCAAGCTTGACGACCCTGCTGCCTTTCCCCGAATCCTCCAGCAGCCCGAGTACCATATCGGCTTTCCAGCCGACCGACTGGCGCAGCGAGTTCGCCATCGGCTCGATCGTCTTCCACGCATCCCTCGTGTGCTGCCGGTCCTCGTCGGCAAGGACGGACTGCTTGGTGAGCATGTCGAGCGCGGCGTCGGCCGCCGCTCCCTGCCACAGTCCGGGCAGGCGGCCGGTGTAGCCGCGTTGCGCGTCCCACTGGGTATCCGCCTCGGCGAGCGCGGCTTTCAGCGCTTCCCCCGCCTGCTCCAACTTCTCCACCCGCGTGCCGCGTTGCTCGTCGTACATCGCCAGCAGCTGGTTCAGATCGCCGCGGCCGCCGTTGTTGCCGAACGCCGCCTCGTACAGCGGCATGAATTTGATCCAGTACTGCAGCCCGAAGCTGCCTTCGTCCAGGATGGCGTCGATCGCCTTACCCTGCCAGGAAACGGTCATGATTCCGGCTCCTCGAATGTCTGGCGTTCAGTGGAAACACGTGTCGTCATCCGGCGGTCTCACGTCTTGGGCGTCTCCGCCGCGCGCTGCTGGTCGGTGTCCGAGTACGCCACAACCGCCGCCCCCAGCGCGTCAGCGGTCGCGGTCGTGGCGTCACTCCAGTCCTTCAGCCACGCGCTGATGCGTTGCAACCCCTGATGCACCGCGATGCCCTGCTGCGCGTAGTTCCGCCCCGCCTCGCCGCCGTCGCCGAACATGTGCTCGGCAACCTGTTTGGCTTGGTTGCGAACACCATCCGCCGATCTCCGATAGTCATCCCCCAGCGCACCGAGCTCCCCCGTCCGAACCCCGACCATCTCAGACCCGCCCACGGTTCCCCTCCGTCCTCGTAGTCTCAACTCGCCAGGCGCCGAATCTCCTTCGCGCCGACTGCCGCCATACTTCCTTCGACGCGACACACCGACATTCGGTTCCCCCGAATTCGACTCGGTGTCCGTAGGAACCTACTGTCCGCACCCAGCGGCGACAACCAGCACAGATCAGTACTGCGACTCCCGGACGGGTGGCCGTCGTGCCAGCAGCGACGCGATACCGAACCCGCATGGCGAGGAACGGTATCTCGGGCGAGTGTGAGCCGGAGTTGCTGTCGCTCTGGGACAAGAAGCGTTAAGGGCGATCAACTTAACGCGATACGCACCGCTTCCCGCGGGCTTTCGGCGACTTTCGACCCGATGACAGGGTTGCCGTCAGCGTCCAGTAGCTGCCACCCGCCGAGGGAGACGACTGGCACTCCACCGCGCCGATTGGCCAGCGCAAGTTCCGAAAGTGTGCCCCATGAACCGCCGATAATGATCACGGCGTCGGCCGACCAGATCAGGATGGCGTTACGGGCCTCACCCATGTTGGTGTACAGCACAGCGGAGAGACCGTCGCAAATCCCGTCCCGGTTGGCATCTGGTCGCACACCGATGACCAGGCCATCTGCCTTGGCGGCACCTTCGGCGACTGCGGCCATGACGCCGGTTCCACCACCGCACAGCACCGTTGCACCGGCCTCGGCCAGCAGCCGTCCTACCTCTCGAGCATTCGCTTCCTCGGTATCGGTGCAATGCCGAGGACCACAGACTGCGACCTGTACGGGCGGCACGGGTTACTCCTTGCTGTGGGTCTGCACGGTGTAGTCGCTGAACAGGCTAATTCGATTTTCGAGTTCGCAACCGGCTTGTGCCCGAAGTTGCCCGCCGGTCAACATCGAAGAAGCCTTGGCGACGCGGCTCTTCGATTAGAATCACCGTGATTCCAAGGATTTACACCATGTTTGGGAATCTGTGGCAGTATCGCGTTGATCCGACCGGGCTTGTTCGAGGTGCAGGGGTGGACAGACCGCAGCCGCTAGGACGGAAGATCGCCAGTCTCCGCAAAGCGCGAGGCTGGACGCAGGATGGGCTCGCGCTGCACTTACATCGGTCGACATCCTGGGTCACCAAAGTCGAACGCGGCGTCCTCCAGATCGACTCGATGTCGACGCTTCGCGAAATCGCCAGGGTGTTCAATGTCGCAGTATCCGTGTTGTCCGAGGACGTGGCCGAGGTCGCGGACTCCCCTGCTCTGGATGGGAATTCCGAGCTCATCCGGTTACTCGACCGCCCGGCCCGCATGTACGCTCCCTATGAACCGGTACGGTCACAGCTGGAACTCAGCAGGGCGGTGCTGTCACTGCGACGCACGTACAATCAGTCCAGTTCCAAGTTCCTGTCGGCCGCTGCCGAGCTACCGCGCCTGATTGCCGATGCGACGGCCGTGACCGAGAATTCCCGGTCGGCTGACGCTCGGTCGCGGGCATATGCCACGCTGGCCAATTTGTACCGCCTTGGTGCATTGGAATTCAGGCACCGCAACGACCACCTTCATGCTCGGCTGGCGTTGGACCGCGCCGCAGCAGCCGCCGAATACTCCGACAACCAGATCCTGATCGGTTCTGTCGCTGCGACATTGACTACTGAATTGATGATCGGAGGCCGCCCCGAAGAGGCAACCGCACTCGCCGAGGAGACTGCGAATCTGGTCTCGAAAGGACCACTGTCAATCGACGCAGAACATGTGATCGGCGTCCTGCGGCTCTACGGCGCACAGTCGGCGGCACGCTCGGGCTCCCGCATCACTGCGATGCGCCTCCTGTCGGCGGCCGAGACCGTCGCGAGAACCGACATCGAACGCTATTTTCTGATCTTCGGGCCTGCCAACATCGCAGTCCAACGAGCAGGCATCAGCGTCGATCTGGAACGCCCCGCGGATGCGCTCGAAGCGTGCTCCAGCCTGGACCCGGGACTTCTGGGGAGCACCAACCGCGTCTGCTACTTCCAGCTTCACAGGGCTCGGGCTTATGGCATGGTTGGCAAGTTGGACGGTGCCGTCGTAGCGTTGACCGCCGCGTGGCAGGCAGCGCCGCACATTGTGGTGAACGACCCGCTCGGGCGCCGACAAGTGGCCGAACTGCTCGACAAGAAGCGGACGTTCGACGCTCCACTGTGACAGATCGCCCAGCAGATGAACCTGTTATGACCCGAGTTTGCGGGCGCGCAGCGAAAAGAACAGAGGCAACTCGACCCCGCCCGGCAGAACGAATTCGCGGTCGGACATCTTCTCCAGGCACGGCCACGGCCGATCAAGCCAGGGAAACTCATGGAAGAATTCCAGGCACAGCCCAGCCTTTCCGATCGCCGTGATCAATTCGCCCGTGCTGTGCGTCCAGAGATACTTGTCGGTCGATTCAACCTCGGCATCAGGGTCCGCGTAGGTACCTCGCACGTCATATCGGATCGGCTCGGGACGGGGCCAGTACGGGCGATTCGCTCGAATATCTGCCGACGAGTCATCAAGTGCTTTGGCAATCGGGTGGATATCGGTCAGGTAGAAGAACCCACCCGGACGTAGGAAGTGGCTGACGATCTCGGCCCAACGGTCGAGGTCGGGCAACCATCCGAGGATCCCGCGTGAAGCGTAGACGATGTCCCAGGAACCGTGCAGATTATCCGGCAGTCGCATGACGTCCGAACATACGAACTGAGCATCTGTGCCGACGTCCGCGGCCAGTGATCGAGCGATCTGCACGGCAACCGGAGAGAAATCGACACCGGTCACCTTCGCGCCCCGGCGCGCCCAAGCGATGGAGTCGGTGCCGATCTGGCATTGCAGGTGCAGCATTGTCCGTCCGGTGACGTTGCCGACTTCGTCGATTTCGTAGGACCGTAGTTTTTCGGCTCCTGCTCGCACGGCGTCGACGTCATACCAATCGCCGTCGGCGTGGATGGCTGCCCATTCGTCCCACAACGCTCGGTTCGCGTCGATTGCCGCTGAATTCGAGGTCATATCGGCAGGATACCCAAGCGCTCGCAGCCGGGTAGGCAGCTGACAACATCCATGCCAGTTGTCCGGACTGAATCGAGTGACGCTCATTCAGCACCCGGCGCCGGGTTGATGCCGCGATAGCCCTACGGCACACCGACCGCCGTGAGCGGCCGTTCGGTGGCGCAAGCTCCTCGGCGTCGGGTGCTCAGTACACGACGAGCAGGGAGATGTGGGGATGGGGCTGGACGACACGCGGGTTCTGCCGCTGGTGCATGCCGATACGCCGACGACGCGGTGCCGCTTCTACCGGCAGAGCTGCGGGCTACCCGCCATCGTTCAGCCCGAGCTGGGCGGGCGCATTGTCGTGCCAGCGGACAGCGTCGGCGCGATTACTATGCCTGCGCGGCTCGGCGGTGCGGTGAAAGGCCGGATGAAGAGTCAGGGTATGCGGCTCGGTCCGATTGTCTCGCACCCGCGTTCGAAAAGGTGGACTTTCATCGTCGTGCCGGACGTGCCCGACGAGGTGCGCTTGACCGCCGAGTTGTTCCGGCTCAACGTGTCTGTCTCCCGCGCGGGTGCGCAGATCGCGTTGCCGTCTCCGGTCGCACGCAGTGCCGGATTCCGGGTCTGGGTGACACCGCCCCGCGACGGGTTCCGCCCGTCGGGAATGGCGGTGGTCGAAGCGATTCGCGAGTGCGGACCTCCGCCATCCGGTAAGGCGGCAGTCCATGACTGAGTCCGGATCCGGTCCTTCGATTCGGTTGTCGACCTGCGTGGGTGCGGTCTTCAAGGGGACCGCCCTCGTCTTCGTGGGATGCCCGCACTGCGTTGGCGTGGCTCCGGCAGCCGATGGCGTGATAGGTGAGCACAGCGGCCTGGCGGGCAGCGATTGCCCGTACATCGGAGCCCGTGTGATCAATGATCTGTTCGATTCCCGACGCGTGGCCGGTGAAAGACCATGAGCGTCAATGCATCCCCGCGGCCGGAAGAACCGGACATACACCTGCGCATCTTTCTGCATGGCGTCCGCATGGACTTCGTCGCTTGCCTGACCGCTGCATTCCAGTTCGCTCAGGACTGGCGCATCCACCACGGTCCCGACGCGGTGACCGTGGTTCCCGGGAGTACAGCTGGGCTTCGGCGGCTGCCGAATGAGCGGCTGTATCTGCCATGACCAGGCAACGCTGAATATCAAGAACGGAAAGGGTTGGCGATGTCGAGACGTACCCCATCGGTACTGGGTAGCCTGCTGCGCGTGCCGTACACAACCGTCGTTGATGTTCTACTGCTGCTCACCCGCGACGACCATGTCCTGCTCGCCCAGCGTCATAACACCGGGTACGCGGACGGCCAATGGAACTTGCCGAGTGGCAAGCTCGAAGACGGCGAGGATGTTGTCGATGCGGTCATTCGCGAAGCAAGCGAAGAGATCGGGCTCCGTCTGAAACGCAACGACGTACGCATGACCTCCTCCGTGCACTACCGAGCACCTGAGGGACACGGCCGTATCGGATTCGTCTTCGCGGCCAACCGCTGGGACGGCGAACCCACCAACCAGGAACCGGAAAAATGCTCGGCGCTGCAATGGTTCCCACTCGACCAGCTGCCCGACAACACAGTGCCCTACACCGCGGCCAGTGTCGAGCTGTTCCAGCGCGGCGAGCACTTCGGTTTGCCTGGTTGGGAACCCGCATTGCTCGGATAGTCAGCTCGCGCACAATCGTGCGCTCGCCATCGATCGCGCCAGTGGGTGACGCGACGAGGTTAGTTGAATGGCGGCGCGACACACCCTGGCCAACCGCCTTTCGACTACCCTGGTGGGCTCATCAAGACCGGCGGTACGGCAGAGGCTGGTGTTAGCCGATCTTGCCCTTGTCGGTGCGGACCCATTCGGACGTGCCGTCGGGGTGGCGGTGGAATTCCCATGCGGAGTAGTCGCCGTCTTTTTCCACCACTGTGACATGGTCCGCGAAACCGTCGTGGTCGTAGTCGGTCCAGACCTGCATCGCCTCGTCGCCGGTGGTGGTTACCGTGTCGAGGGTGCCGTCGCCGTCGATGTCCTGGGTGGGATGGTGCAGTTCGACCGCGCCCAGTCCGGTCAGTGTCGAGGACGCGTCGATCCCGGGGATGTCCAGACCCGGGAATTCGCCCGAGGTGATCATTGAAACTCCTCAGCGGAACTCGTGCGATGGTGCGGTGCCGCACCAGCGGCATCGCTCCATCCTGACACCCGCGCGGGCTCGACGCACCCCTGGGCTCGCCAATAGCCAATAGTTCGGATGCCCCGTCGTTCACGGCCCAGGAGGGGACGTGTTTTGCGTCAAGGAGTTGGCAGGAAGCCGAAACATCGAGGCTCCGGCTATGTTCCGAGATCGAAGCGGATGCCGGAGCGCAGCAGTGCGGTGGCGGACAGTCCGAACATGTGGTGAAAGGTTTCGCTGAAGTGGGACGGGGTGGCGAAACCGGCGTCGGTGGCCGAGCGCGTGAGATCGCGGCCGGCCGCGGCGTCCTGGAGCGCGTGGACGACGCGGGTCCACCGCTGATAGCCGCGGAATGTGGTGCCGGACCGCTGGGCGAACAGGCGGAGGAAATGGGTGGTGGACAGGCCCAGGTTCGCGGCGATCGTGTCGGCCCGGAATGTGTGATCCGGGTTCCGGCGGATCGCGGCGGCGGCCCACTCGATCCGCGGATCGGCGACCGGTGCGGGA
Source organism: Nocardia sp. Marseille-Q1738 (assembly GCF_965283145.1). NCBI lineage: Bacteria > Bacillati > Actinomycetota > Actinomycetes > Mycobacteriales > Nocardiaceae > Nocardia > Nocardia sp. Marseille-Q1738. The sequence goes on from NZ_CBDIMS010000001.1 coordinate 280,816, forward strand.
CCAGCGATGGCCTGAGCGAAGATGCGGTCCGGATCCACGTCGTCTGCACGGCACAGCTCGACGAGCTGCCGTTCCCGTCGGTGGGCGAGACCGTAGGGCCCGGCGGTCGCCGTCATCTCTTCCGCGATGCCGGTGGCGGGCGTACCTGCGGGATCGACGAACAGGAGCAGGATCCACCTCCCGGGGGTGACGACGCGGTGCGACGCGCGGGCGGGCGCGAACGAGCTGCCGGTGCGTACCTGTCCGTGTGCGGCGGTCTCCAGGACGAACGGCCCGTCCAGGCCGACGCTGAGCACCGCGACCGAGACGGAATGCAGGTCGACGCCGAGCTCCGGCCCGATGTACCCGACATGACCCGGCCGCAGCCACACCACCGGCGAGGTTGCCGGACCGCATATTTCCGAAAGCGCACCCGCGGTCACAGCTGCCAGGGTATCGCTACGCCGCCGGGAACACGGCAGCCGACGAAGACCATCACGATCCGGAAGGCACATCATGCGAGGCAAAGTTCCACCGCGAGTCCGAATCCTGACCGCGCTCACGACCGAGCCGGACTGGGATTCGATCACCCCGGAACAGGTCATCGAATTGCGCGAAGCGCAGAACCGCAAGCGCCGGTCCGCGCTCGGCAGGCTCGCCACCGGCAGGCCCGATCGTGGCGCACGAATCACCACACACGCACTCGATCTACCGGGGCGTCGGCTGAACGTCCGCGTGTACCAGCCGGAGCGGGGAGGTTCGGCGCTGCCGCTGATCGTCGCGTTCCACGGCGGCGGATTCATCGTCGGCGCACCGGACCAGGACGACTGGCTCCTCAGTCATCTGGCGGTCAACTGTCCGGCCGTGGTCGCCTCGGTCGACTATCGGCTGGCACCCGAGCACCCGCTGCCCGCGCCCGTCGAGGACGCCTATGACTCCGTATCCCGCATCGTGCAAGAGGCCGCGCGGTGGGAAGTCGATCCCACTCGGATCGCCCTGCTGGGCGCCAGCGCGGGAGCTACGCTCGCGGCACGCACCGCGATCAGGGCGGACGAACTCGGACTACCGGTGCGCGCCCAGGTACTGGTCAACCCGCAGCTCGACTGGACCGATCGCGTTTTCGAGTACCCCTCGTTCACCGAGAACGCGGACAGCCCGACCGCGACACCGGCCAATTGCCGCGCGGTGCAGCGCATCGCACTCCCCGAATCGTTCGACTCCCGTGCGATTTCACCGTTGCACAGCGACAACCTCGCGGGACTGGCCCCTGCGCTCATCCAAGCCGTGGGTACGGACCCGCTGGAAGACCAGGCATCAGCCTATGCCGACCGCCTGCGTCAGGCGGGGGTCGAAGTGACGCTGACCCGCTACCCGGAGGCGGTGCACGCCTTCCTGAGCATGCCGGGACTGGTGCCCGCGGCCCGTCCCGCACGCGCTGAGATCCTCGCCCACCTGCGTGGCCACCTGCTGGGAATCACTTCTTCGGCATCAGCAGCCACAGCACCAGGTAGATGATGAACTGGGGCCCGGGCAGCAGGCACGAGACCACGAACAGCAGCCGGACGACGTTGGCGTTCCAGCCGAGGTACTCGGCGATGCCACCGCAGACGCCTGCGATCCACTTGTCCTGGGTAGAGCGGGCAAAGCGACGGGTAGGGGCGGTCATGGTCTTACCTCTCTGGCGGTGATCGCTACGAACTCCACTGTGCCCCGCCTGCGCACGCCCCGGCATCGGTACGACGGCCGATACCGACCCTGATTTCTCCTGGGGCCGATCTCAGGGTCCGACCCCGAGCACGGCAGACTCGTGCTGGTGAGCACCACTTTGCATGCCCGCGGCCTGTCGGCCGGTCACGGCGAGCGAACACTGTTCGCCGACCTCGATCTGACCCTCGCGCCGGGTGACGTGATCGGCCTGGTCGGCGTGAACGGCGCGGGCAAGTCGACGCTGCTGCGGATGCTCGCCGATCGGCACACGCCGACGGGCAGCATCACACTCAGTCCGCCAGAGGCGACGGTCGGCTATCTGGCCCAAGAGGCGCAGCGGGTGCCGGGCGAGACCGTGCTCGAGTTCCTGGGCCGCCGAACGGGCGTTACCGCGGCGCAACGGGCGATGGACGCGGCGGCCGAGCGCCTCGCCGAAGGCGGCCCGGACGAGTACTCCCCCGCGCTGGAACGCTGGCTCACCCTCGGCGGCGCCGACCTGGACCAGCGTGCTCATGAGGTGGCCGCCGACCTCGGCCTCACCGACAGCCTCCCGAATGGCCTGCACACTCCGATGACCGGCTTGTCCGGCGGCCAGGCCGCACGCACCGGATTGGCCTCGGTCCTGTTGTCCCGCTTCGACATCCTGCTGCTCGACGAGCCGACCAACGATCTGGACCTGGACGGCCTGGCACGCTTGGAACAGTTCGTCGCCGGTGTCCGGGCCCCGCTGATGGTGATCAGCCACGATCGGGAGTTCTTGGCCCGCACCGTGAATCGGATCGTGGAGCTGGACCTCGCGCAGCAGCAGGTCGGCCAGTACGACGGCGGCTACGAGTCGTATTTGATGGAGCGGGAGATCGCGCGGCAGCACGCGCGCGAGGCTTACGAGGAGTACGCCGACACCAAGGCGGGCCTGGAAGCACGCGCGCAGATGCAGCGCAACTGGCTCGAACACGGCGTCCGCACCGCACGCCGCAAGGCGCGCGACCCCAGGAAAATGGACTCCGACAAGGCGGGTCGCAAGATGCGCGCCGAAGCCACCGAGAAGCAAGCGGCCAAGGCCAGGCAGACCCAGCGCCGCATCGAGCGACTCGATGTGGTGGAGGAACCTCGCAAGGAGTGGGAGTTGCGTATGAGCATCGCCGCCGCTCCGCGCAGTGGCTCGGTGGTCGCCACGCTGTCCGAGGCGACCGTCACCCGTGGCGATTTCACGCTCGGGCCGATCACTACCCAGATCGACTGGGCCGACCGTATCGTGCTCACCGGCGCGAACGGCTCCGGAAAATCCACCCTCCTGGCCGTGCTGCTGGGAAAGATCCAGCCGGACGGCGGAACCGCGAGCCTTGGCTCGGGCGTCGCGATCGGCGAGGTCGACCAGGCGCGCGGGCTGTTTCGCGGGACCGCGGCGCTGGCCGAGACATTCGGCGCCGAACTGCCGGACCTGCCGGAAGCGGACATGCGCACGCTCCTGGCCAAGTTCGGCCTGCGCGGTCCGCACGTGCTGCGTCCCTGCGACACCCTCTCCCCGGGCGAACGTACCCGCGCCGCCCTCGCACTGCTGCAAGCCCGCGGCGTCAACCTGCTCGTGCTGGACGAGCCGACCAACCACTTGGACCTGCCCGCCATCGAACAGCTGGAGCAGGCCGTCGAATCCTTCACCGGCACACTGCTGCTCGTCACCCACGACCGCCGCATGCTCGACACCGTCCGCGCCACGCGCCGCTGGCACATGGAAGCGGGCGTCCTCACCGAGACGCTCTGAGCGCGATATCTCCAGCCAGAACCCGAAGACGCGGGGCAGGAGGCGGCGTGGCCCGCATGCCCCTGACCACCGTGGCCGCGTCTGGACCGTGCAGCGCGCCCCCCGGAACCTTTCCCGCAACCTCGGCATTCTTGTCCCCGCCCCCGTCTAGCATGCGCGTATGAACCGCATTGACCGCTTTTACGCCCTCGTCGAGGAACTGCGCGCCGCAGGACCGAGGGGGCGCACGGCGCGGCAATTGGCCCGGCACTTCGAGGTCAGCGTCAGGACCATTGAGCGCGATCTCAGCGCCCTCGGGCAGGCCGGGGTGCCGCTCGCGACCAAGCAGGGGCGCTCAGGCGGCTACACGCTGGACCGGTCGATGACTCTGCCGCCCTTGAACTTCACTCCGCGAGAGGCCGCAGCTGTCGCCGTGGCTCTCAGCCGGAACGAGCACGTGCTCTTCAAGAAGGACGCCCGCACCGCCCTCCAGAAGATCATGTCGGCCATGCCGGAGCAGGCGCTCGCCGAGGCACGGTCCACTGCCGAGAAGGTGCGACTGCTGGTACAGCCTGCTCCGGACCCCGACGCCGAGGTCGCTGAGACCATCTGGCGTGCCGTCCGCGACAACCACGTGCTGCGGATCCGCTACATAGACGTAGGAGGAGTCGAGACCGACCGAAAGGTCGAGCCACAGCACGTCGTGGTCGGGCCCAACGGCTCCTACCTCGCCGCCTGGTGCCACCTCCGACGAGACGACCGGGTATTCCGCATGGACCGCATCACCCGTGCCGAGAGGGAACCGGCGCCGCCGCGCCATCAGCGCGTCACTCCCGAACTGCACGTGGACGGCCACGAAATGAAACTGCCGGCGAGAGAACTGGGTGCCTGAGATCTTCTGCAAACACCGACATAGGGCTGTCGCGAACCCGCGAGACGCTGGGTGGGACCCGCCGCCCTGGCGGGTGATCCGAGCAAAAGGAGAGACGATGACCAACCCCGCTCCCGGAGCCCTGGCCTGGTTCGAGATCGCCACCGGCGACGCCGACAATGCCGAGAAGTTTTACGGCAGCCTGTTCGACTGGTCCTTCGAGGCGGACGGCCCGTCTGCCGCCGCAGGGATGGACTACCGCAACATCAAGGCCTCCGGCGCAGACACGCCGATGGGGGGCATCATGGGTACCGGCGGACAGCTTCCGAACCACGCCGTGTTCTACATCCTGGTGGCAGACGTCGACGCCACCTGTGCCGACGCCGAGCAACTCGGGGGATCGGTGGTCAGCAAGCACCTCGACCCAGGACCGGGTGCGCCGACGTTCGCCTATCTGCGTGACCCGGCAGGCAACATGTTCGCCGTGTTCACACCGCCGACGGCCTGATGGCGAAGCATCACGCTGGGGCGTCGCCGTCGGACCAGTCCGGCGACGACGCCCGCGGCCTCTACGACGAACTCACTGACGACCTGCTCTACGACCCCGCCATCGGCCGGGCCACGATGATGGGTTACCCATGTGTGCGGCTCGCGGGCAGGTTCCTGGCAGCTTTCGACGACAAGGCCGGCTCCCTTGTCGTCAAGCTTCCTCGCGAGCGCGTCGCCGAGTTGGTCGACAGCGGCACTGGCGACCCGTTCGCGCCGGCCGGGAAGATCTTCCGCGAGTGGGTCGCAATCCCAACGGTCGATCGCGAACTCTGGCGAACACTGCTCGACGAAGCCGCCGCCTTCGCGCGGAGGTCGCTGACCGAGAAGCGATGAACACTCGGCCCTCGAACACCCAGCGCCGCAGGCGCTGCAAATCAAACAGAGCCGACGCGCTTGGCGAGATCGTCCGCCAACTGCTGCGCTTGCGCCAAGTCGGTGGCCTCCACCATGACCCGCACCAGTTCCTCGGTACCGCTGGGACGCAACAGGACTCGGCCGGAGTCGCCGAGCATCCGCTCCGCCTCCAGCACCGCTGCCCGCACCTCGGGTGCTCGCGCGACCAGGGATTTGTCCCCGACCGGCACGTTCACCAAGACCTGCGGCACGGTCTGCAGCACGCTCGCCAGATCGGCCAGGGTGCGCCCGGTCCGCGCCATCCTGGCCATCAGGCGCAAGCCGGTCAGGATGCCGTCGCCGGTGGTGCCGTAGCGCGGGAAGACCACGTGTCCCGACTGCTCGCCGCCCAGCGTGAAACCGCCGCGCCGCAACTCCTCCAGCACGTAGCGGTCGCCGACGGCGGTGGTGCGCAGGGTGATTCCGGCCTCTCGCATGGCGATGTGCAGGCCGAGGTTGCTCATCACCGTGGCGACCAGGGTGTTCTGGGCCAGTTCGCCCGCCTCGTGCATGGCCAGGGCCAGAATCGCCAGAATCGCGTCGCCGTCGACGACGGTGCCGCCGGCGTCGACGGCCAGGCAGCGGTCGGCGTCGCCGTCATGTGCGAGACCCAGATCGGCGCCGTGCTCCAGCACCGCTGCGCGAACCTGGTCGAGATGGGTGGAGCCGCAGCCGTCGTTGATGTTCAGCCCGTCGGGCTCGGCGTTGATGGCGATGACGGTCGCGCCCGCCTCGCGATAGGCGGCGGGTCCCACCTCCGCGGCGGCGCCGTGCGCGCAGTCGACCACGACGGTCAGTCCGGACAAATCCTGTCCGGTCGCTTCCACCAGGTGCTCCACGTAGCGCTCATGGGTGCCCGCGAGGCTGTATCGGTCCGGGATGACCAGTCCTTGATCGCGTGCGCCCGCCGCGTTGCGCACGCGGCCGATGCCCGCGCCGGTCGGGCGGAACGGCGTGTCCGCGGCGATGAGCGCCTCGATCCGGTCCTCGATCGCGTCATCGAGTTTGTGCCCGCCCGCGGCGAAGATCTTGATCCCGTTGTCCGGCATGGGGTTGTGCGAGGCGGAGATCATCACGCCGAGGCACGCGTCGTATAGACCGGTGAGGTAGGCCACGGCCGGGGTCGGCAGAACCCCCACCGAGAGCACGTCCACGCCCGCCGCGGTCAGCCCCGCGGTCACGGCGGCCTCCAGCATCTCGCCGCTGGCCCGCGGGTCGCGTCCGACCACCGCGAGCGCGCGCTGCTTGCCGCGACTCAGGATCTGCGCGGCCGCACCGGAAATGCGCAGCGCGAGCTCCGGACTCAGCGACTCGTTGGCAAGCCCGCGGACTCCGTCGGTGCCGAACAAACGTCCCATACCTCGCCCCTACATCGGTGGATCCGCGGTGCGAGCGACGGCCCGGAGACGGCAACCTAGGTCACCACGTGGGGCACCGCAACACCGCAAGTTCATACAGCACGAGAGCAGGCGACCAGCTGTTCGCTGGGAGCCTGCTCTCGTACAGCTGCCGCGTCGACCGTACCGTATGGATGCAGCGAAAGCGGGACCCTTGATGGGTTGCGCGAGCTTCGCTTCCTGGCCACGTCCTCCGCATCCGGCGCCGCAGGGGCGCCGGATGCGATGGTCGACGCTGCCGAAATCAGCGCTTCGAGTACTGCGGCGCCTTGCGCGCCTTCTTCAGGCCGTACTTCTTGCGCTCGGTGGCGCGCGGGTCACGGGTCAGGAATCCGGCCCGCTTCAGGGCGGGACGATCCTCCGGGGTGACCTCGATCAGCGCGCGGGCGATGGCCAGCCGCAGGGCGCCTGCCTGGCCCGACGGGCCGCCGCCGACCAGGCGGGCGTGCACGTCGAAGGACTCGGTGCGCTCGACGGTCACCAGCGGCGACTTGACCAGCTGCTGGTGCACCTTGTTCGGGAAGTAATCCTCGATGGTGCGGCCGTTGAGCACGAAGTTGCCGGTGCCGGGCATCAGGCGGACGCGGACGACGGCCTCCTTGCGGCGGCCGACGGTCTGCACCGGGCGGTCGATCACGACCGGCGAGTACGACGGCGAGGCCTCGGTCTCCTCGTAGCCCGCGCCGTCCTCGACGGCCTCGGCGTCGAACTCCTCGGCGAAGTCCTCGTTGAATTCCTCGGGAGCGGTCACTGGGCCACCTGCTTGATCTCGAACGGAATGGGCTGCTGGGCGGCGTGCGGATGCGTCGGGCCCGCATAGACCTTCAGCTTGCTCGCGATCGTGTTACCGAGCTTGTTCTTCGGGATCATGCCCTTGACGGCCTTCTCGACGAGCCGATCGGGCCGAGTCTCCAACACCTGACCGACGGTCCGCGACTTGAGGCCGCCCGGGTGCCCGGAGTGGTGGTGGATCAGCTTGTCCTGCCGCTTGTTGCCGCTGATGGCAACCTTGTCGGCGTTGATGATGATGACGAAATCGCCACCATCGACGTTCGGAGCGTAGGTCGGCTTCGTCTTGCCACGCAGCAGATTCGCTGCCTGGACGGCGAGACGGCCGAGCACTACGTCAGTGGCGTCGATGACGTACCACTTACGGGTCACGTCACCCGCCTTGGGGCTGTACGTAGGCACAGTGGTTCCCTGTCTGTCGTCGGTGTTGCCAGCCGAGCGTGTGGTCGAGGTGTTCCCGGCGGCCGGTGGAGACCCGGGACTCGGCGGACGACCGGACGATTCACCAGGAGATCGACCGGGCGTTCCACACGCCAACGAGCCACGATACCAGCGGGGCATCGCCGGAAAGAAATCGCGTCAGATCTCGATCGGCGGCCCGAGGTCGATGGCACCGGGCGGCCCCGGGACCAGGTAGCGGAGGGTATCGATGCCGGACCGCCCGCAGTCGGGGTCGCCGCCCTGGTCTTCGGACTGGTCGCCCTTGGCGGTGGCGATTCCCGGCTTCGGCCGTTTGATGGCGTAGGGCGTCAGCGGGCACGCGATCGGCTGCGCCTCGCCCGGCGCCGCCACCTCGTCCATGGTCACCGAGCCCGCCTCGAAACCTGCCGAGCGCGCGGTCAGCTCGGCCTGATCGGTACCGGTCGGAAGCGCGACCACGGCCAGCGCCACCGCACCGGCAACGGTGTTGGCACCGAACAGATTGCCCTTCATCTTGTTCCAGATCTTGCCCTTGCGTGGCCGATCCTCGGCGTCATCGGACTCCGCGCCGGATTCCCGCCACGCACCCTGGCCCGGTTGCTGCTGCGCGCCGTGGTACGGCTGATGCTGCTGCGGCGCGCCCTGCTGTTCGGGGGCTCCCTGATACGGCGGCCGCGGCCCGAGCGGTGGCACCGGGCCACCGGGCGGCGGCCCCGATGGCGGACCGGCGAACTCGCCCTGCGGACGTCCGGGCGCGCTGCCGCGCTGATCGTCCGGCGCGCTCGGTGGCCGGGTGAACCGGCTGCCGAGCTCGGCGAGGTTCGGCGGGAGACCGCGCGGCGCCTCGTCGGGCTGGGTGGGGTACCCCGGACCGTATTGGACGCCGGGCACCGGTTGGGACGGCGCCTGCTCCGAACGGCGCTGTCCAGGGTCCGATTGCTGCGGAGTCTCCGGCCGTGGCATGGCGTGCTCGCCGGAACGCTGCGCCGCCTCTGCCTGCCGCTGCGCGTATTCGGCCTGCTGCCGAGCGTCCACCGGAAGCTGCGGGACGGGCGCGGGTTCGGCGACCGGCCCGCCCGGCTCCGGTTCGGCCGCCTCGGTATCACTCACCAGCAGATGCACGGCGCCGAGCACGAGCGCGTGCATGGGATGGTCGGCCACGTGCAAGCGGTGCCCGAGATGGTTCTGGAAGGCCAGGCGCAGCGCGTCGTTGAAGCGCACGTTGCCCGATAGCAGGACCGTCGAGGTGTCCGCGCCGATCGAGCGGGCGGCGGCCATCACCTCGATCACGACGTTGTCCGCCGACCGGGCATCCCGCATGGCCTCCGCGTCGACCGGAACCTCGACCGACTCGGTGGGCTGCTCGTCGTCGCCGTGCACCGCGACCACCAGCATGGTGCGGCCGTCGGAGTACACGCCCGTCGCACCGATGCCGTGCGGCCTGGCCCGGTCCGGCGGGTGCACCAGTCCGAGCGCGCGGACGTAACCCGACAGCGCGACGCTCTCCGGCAGCGGCTCGACGACGACGTCGAGCTGTTCCACCATCGCGGCGTATATCTCGACCTTCTCGTCCGGCCAGCCGTCCGGGAAGGGCAGCGCCACCAGGTCCGGTTTGCCGCGCAAGTGTTTGCCGATCTCCGCGAGCGGGTTGTACATCCGCGCGCGGAACACCAGCTCGGCGGGCCACGTCGCGCCCGCCACCACGATCTGTGGATGCCCCAGGATGTCGCGCACGTCGGCGATCGCCATCCCGAGATCGGGCCGGTTGCGTTCCACACCGGCCGTATGCAGCCGGCCCGACGAATCCGCAAGCAGATACGCCGGCGGCGTCCACACACCCTCCACCTGCACCGGCCGGATCGGAATGCCACCGCCGCCCGCCGCCACGGACACCACATCCCACCCGAGATGAACTGCCCCTACTCGCACCGTCACAGGCATTAGTCTGCCCGGTTCGTGGCCGAGATGCTCGCCGTTGTGGCCCGGCCCCGGTCGTCGCCGTTTTCGTGCGCGGGGGCGTCCGCGAGCCGTGTGGAACGCCTCACGCCGACGACTTCTTCAATCGAAGCCGGCGCCACGTGATGATCGCGAGCACCAGGGTGATCAACAGCAGGACGCCGATGTCCAGCGCCCAGATCTCCGGCTTGTGCTGCCAGAGCGTGTCGGGCTGCGCGTTGAGGAACAACTCGCGGATGTTCACCGTCGACGCGCCTGCGGCATAACCCCAGCGCGCCGGGAACAACCAGGACACCTGCTCGAGCACCACCCGGCCGGTGACCGGGATCAGACCGCCCGCCATCACGAACTGGCACATGACGGCCACCACCAGCAGCGGCATCACCTGCTCGTTCGACCTCGCCAGCGACGAGAGCAGCAGGCCGACGACCACGCAGCAGACCGCGGTCAGTGCGATGTCGATGTACAGCTCCGCGCTGCCCGACGCCAGCACCGCGCCCTCGCCGGGCCGCTTCTTGCCCGCCAGCACGATGCCGACCAGCACCGCCGACTGCAGCAGCGCGGTGAAGCTGAACACGGCGATCTTCGCCATCAGGTACGCCGAAGGCAGCAGTCCGACCGCGCGTTCCCGCTGGAAGATGGTCCGCTCGCCGACCAGGTCGCGCACCGTCAGCGTGGAACCCATGAAGCAGGCGCCGAGAATCAGCACCACCAGCAGCTGCTGGGTCTCGCCGCCGCCTTCGGGCACGAACGTGCCGTCGGGTAGCGCCTTCAAGGCGCCGCGCTGGAAACCGTTCTTGCCGGGCACCACCAGTGACAGCCCGCCGAGGATGAACGGCAGGATCACCAGGAACGTCAGGTAGCCGCGGTCGGCCAGGATCAGCCGGATCTGCCTGCGCGCCAGGGTCGAGAACTGTTTGCCGCGGCTGGACTGCGGCGGACTGCCCGCGGGTCCGTACGGCTGTGCCGGGGGCGGAGGCGGCGGCGCGAACGCCTGCCGGGAGCGGTAGGCCGCGAACGCCTGGTCCGGGTTGGCCGCGACGTTGGCGAAGATCTCCGCCCAGTCGCTGGTGCCGAGTGCCGCGCCGACACCGGCCGGGTTGCCGCAGTAGGCGGTCTTGCCGCCGGGCGCGAGCAGCAGCACCTGATCGCACATGTCCAGGTGCGCCACCGAGTGGGTCACCACGATCACCACGCGGCCCGCGTCGGCGAGCTCGCGCAGCATCACCATGACCTGCCGGTCCAGCGCCGGGTCCAGGCCCGAGGTGGGCTCGTCCAGGATGAGCAGCGACGGGCCGGTCAGCAGCTCCAGCGCCACCGAGGCGCGCTTGCGCTGGCCGCCGGAGAGCCGGTCGACCCTGGTATCGGCGTGCTCGGTGAGCGAAAGCTCTTGCAGCACCGCGTCGATCACCTTCTGCCGGTCTTCCTTGCTGTTGTCGGGGGGTAGCCGCAGCTCGGCCGCGAAACCGAGCGCTTGGCGCACGGTGAGCTGGCGGTGCAGCACGTCGTCCTGCGGCACCATGCCGATGCGGGAGCGCAGCGCCTCGTACTCGGCATGCAGGTTGCGGCCCTCGAAGGTGACCACGCCGCCGGAGGGCCGGGTAGTGCCCGCGATCAGCCGCGACAGCGTCGATTTGCCCGCGCCGGAGGGCCCGATCAGCGCGGTCAGCGTCCCGCGGCTGGCCGACATGTTCACGTCGACGAGCAGTTGCTTGTTGCCCTCGACGGTGAATCCGACACCGTGCACCGCGAGCCCCTGCTCGGCGACCGGCTTCTGCCGGTGCACCAGCGCGCCCTGCTGGACGACGAAGTCGACGTTGCCAATGGTGATGATGTCCCGTTCGCGCAGCACCACCCGCTGCTGCCGGTGCCCGTTGACGAAGGTGCCGTTCGCCGAACCGAGGTCCTCGATGGTCAGTCCCTCGGCGGACGCGACGAGGCGGGCGTGCTTGCGGGAGGCCAGCGGATCGTTGACGACGATCTGGTTGTCGGTGGTGCGGCCGATGGCCAGGCCGGTCGGGGGAATCCGGTCCGCGCGCGCGATGGGCGCTGTGGACGCCCTGGCCCGGACCGGCGGCATGTTCGAGGTGTCGGCCCTGGTCGTCATGTTGACGTTCAGCGCGGGCGCCGGCACGTCCTGCGGCGGCGGATAGTGCGGACGCTGGAACTGTTGCGCGTGCGGCCGGACCGCGTGCGGCGGCGGGCCCGGCTGCGGCTGTAGCTGTGGCTGCGGCGCCGGTTGCGGCGGTCGCATCGAAGGCCGTTGCGGTGGTTGCGGGTTCGCGGGCAGCAGGTGTAGCAGCGGACCGCTGATCGCGTCACCGAGCCGCACTTGGGTCGGCCGATCGATCGACACCGGTTGGGTCACCCTGCGTGCGTCGACGAATACGCCGTTGGTGCTCCTGTTGTCGGTCAACACCCAGGCACTGCCCTGCCAGGCGAGCGTCGCGTGCACGCGGGAGACGAGCGGGCTGTCGACGAACAGCGTCACTTCCGGCGCGCGGCCCATGGTGACCTGTTGGCTCGAATCGAATACTCGTTCGTTTCCATCATGGCGCACGGTGATGGTCTGCGCCCCCGGTGAAGACATGCAGCGGATACTATTCCATCACCCGGACATCGGCGGTGCCCCCGACGCGCCTTTGCCCCGATCCGGCGACCGATGTGAACGCGATACCGGCCGACTAGGGGGAGCCATGCCGACAGCCAGAACGACCGCCCTCGTTACGGCGCTGCTCAGCGTTCTGGTCCTGGTCGGGGGCTGTACGCGGTTCGTGGACGGCCACGCCGTCTCCATCTACGACGATCCGTTCAAGGTCGCCGGACTGCCCACCACGAGCGGGCCGAGCGGACCGCGCGCCGGTGTACCGGACAGCACACTCTCCGCGACCAACGGCGACCGCGGCCCGGTGGATACGCTGGCGCTCAACGCCGTCGACGACATCCAGACCTACTGGCGCGATGCGTTCGGCAAGGAATTCCAAGGCGAGTTCAAGCCGGTCGAGAAGCTGGTTTCCTGGAGCGCGAAGTCCGGCCGCTCCGAGGCGTTCGAGTTCTGCAAGGAGAGCACCTACCGTCTGGTGAACGCCGCCTACTGCCGATTGGACAATTCCATCGGCTGGGATCGCTCCGTCCTGCTTCCCACCATGGAGGAGGCGTTCGGGAAGATGGCCGTGGTGATGGTGCTCGCACACGAGTACGGGCACGCGGTGCAGACCATGGCCAAGATCGTCGGACCGAAGGACCCGGTGATCGTCAAGGAGCAGCAGGCCGATTGCTTCGCGGGCGCGTTCATGCGCCACGTCGCCGAAGGCAAGGCGAAACACTTCACCATCAACACCTCCGACGGCCTCAACTCGGTGCTCGCCGCCACCGTGGCCATCCGCGACTCCGACCCCGACGACCCGGAGAGCGTGCACGGCTCCGCCTTCGAGCGGGTGACCGCGGTACAGATCGGGTTCACCGACGGGCCGAAGGGATGCAAGGGCATCGACAAGGACGAGATCGACCAGCGCCGCGGCGATCTGCCGACCAGCTTCGAGGGACAGCCCGGCGAGTACGAGATCACCAAGGAATCGCTGGTCGAGCTCACCAAGGCGCTCAGAGCCATTCTGCCGGTCGACGACGAGCCGACTTATGACTACTCCAGGGCAACGATCGAATGCCGCGACGGCGTTGTCACGGAACCTGTCTCGTATTGCCCGGCCAAGAACACGATCGCCACGAACATATCCGGCCTCGCCGATCGGGGTATGTCCGAGTCCGACGCGGACGACCCGCTGCCCCTCAAGGTGACCGGTGACTACAACGGCTACGTCGTGTTCATCTCGCGATACACCCTGGCCGTCCAGCAGAGCCGCGGCCAGAGTCTGGTCGGCGCCAAAACCGCGCTTCGTGCGGCCTGCCTGTCCGGAGTGGTCACCGGCAAGCTCGCCGAATCCGGGCGACCTGTCAGCCAGGGCGATATCAAGCTCGCGGCAGGTGATCTCGACGAGGCGGTCTCGGGTCTACTCACCGACGGCCTTGCCGCGAGCGATGCCGACGGCAAGACCGTGCCCAGTGGCTTCTCCCGTGTCGATGCCTTCCGCGCGGGAGTGCTGAACGGCGAGAGCACTTGTATGGCGCGCTATTCGTGAATTCGCGCGAACGCATAGCGCGGGTTCAGCGGCCGAAAGGTGGCGGCGCGGCGAGTTCGAAGCGCAGTACGCGGTTGCCGAGCATGATCTCGGCGCCGGGGACGAGCACCACGGACTGGTTGGGCGCCAGGCGCATCCAGTCTCGGTAGCCGGGCAGGCGGGTGCGGGTGCCGTTGGTCGAGCCCCGATCCACCACGGTGACATCCCAATTCACCAGGCGGATCTCGGCGTGCGCGCGCGACATGCCGCCGGAGGCGTCCTCGACGCGCAGCGGCACGAGGCCGCGATCGGCCGCCTCGGAATGTTCCGGGTCGCGGCCGAGCACCGCGTCCGCGGCCAGCATGTAGGTCATGCCGTCGTCGAGGATCAGCATGCCCAGCGGCGGGCGCACCACCTCGATCAGCGGCTGCGTCTGGTCCACCGGCATCCCGCACACGGTGCAGAACGCGGCGCGCGGATCGGTGGGATGCGCACGCGCGCATTTGAATCCCATCACCTTGACGGTGAGCGCCGTGGTCCGCGCGGTCGCCTCCAGACGACGCTGCAATTCCGGGTCCGGACGTGGCGCGGGATTGGTGCCGCCCAACTGCGTCGGCGCGTGGTGCGGGTCGATCGGTGCCTGGTCGGACTCGCCGAGGTGCATCGCGGTGGACGGCGCCGAGCGGTCGACCGCGAGCTGTGGTTCGGGCTGCTGCCGTTCGGCCTCGGCGGGCGGCTCGTGTTCGATGCGCGCGGTCGGCAGTGGTGGCACTTCGGGGCGGCGATGCATGCTCTCGGGACGAGATGCCCGGCCATTCGCCGGGACCCGGACGCGGGCTCCGTCGGACCACACGATCGCGCCGCCCGCCTGCGCGACACCCTCGACCAGCCAGCCGATGCCCCGCTCCGGCGGCAGATCCGGGATGCGGCCCTTCGCGTCGTCGACGAACAAGGCCACCGCCCGCGCGGGAACGCTCGCGACCCGGTCCACGGTGAACGCCGCGTCGCTGCCGCGATACTGCTCGACCGAACCGTCATCGGCCAGCACGGCGGTGATCGCGCCGTGCAGGAAGATCGCCACACCGCCGTTCTCGGCGGTGGACAGGATGCCGAAGTCGATCGGTTCGCCGGGGCTGATCTGCTCGGCATGTTTCATGAGCCAGCGCGTCGCCTGCCGCGCCACCATGGCGCCCGGCCCGTCCGGCTCCCGATCGGTGGCCTCGCGCACCAGTTCGGCCAGTGATTCGAGTGCGACGACGGCGGGCGAATCGTGCGCCGGCCTGCCCGTCCCACGGTGCGCGACGACGATGACCGCACCGGCGACCCTGGCCACGGCATGGCTGCCCACGACGACCTCGACCTGCCGATCCATCACCGGAATCGGCCTCCACCGGGGATGTAGTGCAGGGTCGTCGCCACACCCACAAGGGTATGGCAATACGGACACCATCGGTCCCCCTCCCCGGCGTCCGTCCGGTAACTTCAGTGTCAGCAACGGGAGGAACGAGGGGCCCTGAGATGGTTCGGACGCAACGCATCGCGCTCACCGCGTCATGTCTCGCATTGGCAGGATTGCTGACCGGCTGCGCGGGCGTGCAGGGGACCCCCACCGCGGGGGAGATCGACGTGCGGATGCTGGAAGTCGGCACCTATCCCGTCGACCGGCACGAGTACGACCAGGACTCCGGGGGTAAGGGCGCGCTGCTGGAGGGCATGCGAATGTCCGACGCGGTGGTCCCCACCGTGCGCATCGATCCGTCCCTGAAGGTCGGGCGCGGCAGCACCGTCGTCGCGGACGGCGAGCAGGCGCTCGACTTCGTGGCCAAGGTGTCCAAACCGGTCTTCGACAACCGCAAGCTGGTCGTCGGGTACGCCGTCAGCGGCGCCGACCGTCCCGATCCGGCGGGGCAGTCCAATCCGGCCCCCGACGCCACGGCGATCACCAACGCCGTGTTCCGCTTCCCCGACGAGGCCGCCGCGAAGCTCGCCGCCCGCGAGCTCGAGGACGTCGACATCGCCGTGTCACCGGAAAACCGCAAGCTGCCGTCCAGCAAGTTTCCCGACGCCCACATCCATTGGCGGCCGGGCATTCCCACCGTCGGCACCTTCATGGCCCACAAGGAATTCGTCATCTCCTTGTTCATCCAGCGGCCGACGGCCGACGGCGACGACCTGGTGAAGTGGGTCGACAAGACCCTCGCCGCCCAGGTCCCGCAGCTGGACGAGTTCACGGCGACCCCAGCCGCCCAACTCGACGCCCTGAAGGTCGACCCCGACCGCCTGCTCGCTCGCGTCGCGGTCGCCGACCGTGCCAACCGCACCCCCGACCCGGCGACCTTCGGCGTGTACGGCGGCTACCACACCGTCCACCGCGCCGACGACGAGGCCGCGCACTTGCGCCTGATCGTGGACGCGGGCGTGGACCGCACCGCCGTCGCCGACGACAGTTATGTCGCCCGTACTCGCGACGCGGCCGCCGCGCAGAAGCTGGTCACCGGCCTGCTGGAAACCGAAGGCGGGCACTACGACGCCCTCGGCGCTCCCAAGGACGTTCCCGGCGCCAAGTGTCTGCAGCTCAACAGCAAGGGCGACCCGGAACGGGAGTACAAGTACCGCTGTTACGTGGCCTACAAGCGTTACGTCGGGGTCGTCACCAGTGATAAGGAACCGGACGTGCGGCAGAAGGTCGCCGCGGAGTACGCGCTGCTGGCGAACAGTTTCTGAGCACGCGGCGGTAACGGTCGGCGCCCTGGCGATCGGCGGATCGCAAGGCGGGGTGAAGTAGCATTCCGCCGCAACCACCGCAGTTAGGGGAGGGAAGTAAGTGCAGCCCGGCGCGATATCGAGACCGGCCCGAGCCGCCTGTGCCGTGATCACGGCCGCTGTCGTGGCCGCGGGTACCGGCGCGTGCGGCGGCTCGGAGACCGGTACCGAGCAGTCGGCGCGTCCGGTCGACCTGGCCCAGCTGGACGTGGGCAACTATGCGACCGAGCCGCGCGAGCTGGGGACGGTGAAGAACCCCGAGCAGGCGCGGATGGTCGAGGCGGAGCGGCTGGCGAACTTCGTTCCCGCGCCGTCGGACATCGACCCTGCGTTCGTCCACGGGAACCCGTCCATCTCGAAGATCTTCATCGAGCCCAAGAACGCGCTCGGGCGGATCATGGACGTCTCCCGGTTCGCCGAGGCCGCACCGGATTTCGTCGCGGGATTCCTCAGCAGCGCGGGCAGCGCGCCGGACAACCGCGGCACGGACCTGGTGAACGCCGTCCTGATCTTCCCCGACGAACAGAAGGCGGCCGCGGCGGCGGCCGCGCTGGAGCGCGTCGACTTCGAGGCCAACGAGCGGAACACACCGGTGCAGATCCCGAAGTACCCAGCCGCGCACGCGCATTGGCAGCCGCAGGAGCAGTCGATCGGATCCTGGTTCGCCACCGGGAAGTTCGTCGTCTACACCTGGGTCTACGACTACCTGAAGATCTACCTGGAGAAGGTCGACCTTTCCGAACTGCTCACGTTGGTCGAGAAGAGCCTCGACACCGTGGTCACGTCGATCGGCCGGTTCACCCCCACGCCGGTCGACCAGCTGATGACGTTGCCGATCGACATGGACGGCATGCTCAATCGGGCGCTGCCACGGCCACGGGAAGACTCCTGGATCGACCCGCCGGGCGCGTACACCGGCCAGGGCGCCTTGCACTTCACCACCGACTCGGCTGAGGACCGCAGGGAGATCGAAGCGGCGGGAGTGGATCGGTTCGCGACCGACGGCACCGATCTGTTCCGCGCGCGTGACGCGGCCGCGGCCGACCGATTTCGGGAGGAGCGTGGCGGCCTCAGCAAGAAGTTCCGCGGGTCCGAATCACCGAAAGGCCTGCCCGCCGCCCAGTGCAAGGAGTACATCGGCGGCAAGACCATCGCCGTCCGGTTCTACTGCTCGGTGTCCTACGACCGCTACGTGGCCTTCGCGTGGTCGCATCAGCTGCTCGACGCGCAGCAACGAATCTCCGCCCAGTACGCGTTGTTGGTGAATGCCGCATGAGATCCATCCGCACCGTCCCGGCGGTACTCGTCTGCGTTGTCTCCGCCGCGATCCTCGCCGCCTGCGGTTCGACGCTGCCGGGCACCGCGCGGCCCGGTGAAATCGACATTCGCGAGCTGGACACCGGCAACTACCCCACCGAGCCCCCGAACGCGCACGACGACGACTATCTGCCCCAGTTCATTCACATGCACAAGGTGGCCGCGATGCGGCTGGCCGATCACGTCGCCTCCGCCTACGACGTCGATCCGCGGCTCAAATACGGCTGGTCGTCATCGAGCATCAGCAGCGGGGTCATGCCCGACGAACTCGGTCGCCCGGAGGATATGAAGCCGATCGCCCAACGGAACCGAATGATGTTCGGGTTCCACACCAACGGCTCCGATCAGAACATCAGCATGTTCGCCTCGGGATGGCCGACCAAGCCGCGGGCCAACTCGACGACGGTCAGCACGGTCGTCATGCAATTCCCGGACCCGGATCGCGCCCGGCAAGCCACGGCCGAGTTCCATGACGCCGATTTCGGCGCGTACCGCGACCGGAACGAGCCGGTCGCGCTGCCCAAGTACCCACAAGCACGCGCGCATTGGCGTCCCGGCTCGCCTTTCCTGCGCGCGGTTCTCGCGCACGGGCCTTACGTGGTGGCCTTCCTTGTGTCGGTCAACGCTCCCGAACGGGACGCCCTGATCGCGCTGGCGGAGAAGGCGTACGACACCCAGCTCCCGATGCTCGACCAGTTGCCGCCGCTGACCGAGGAACAAATGCTGCGGCTGCCCTGGGATCCGGACCATCTGCTGAGCCGCACACTGAACCCGAACAAGGTTCAGACGCCGAGTTTCGACGCGACGCAAGCCCTGCTCGGTCTGCGCGGGATGATGCATTACGCCGAAGACCGGAACTTCGCGAAAGAACGTTTCACCGCGATGGGCGCCGAGAAATTCGCAATGTCCAATGGCACACTGGTGATTCGCACATCGGGCCCGGAGGCCGCGCGCCGAGTCGCCGCGGAACGCATCACGCCGACGTTTGCGACCGGTGCGGCCGAGCCACCTCCACATCTGCCCGATTCGGCATGCGTGGAGAACAAGTCCGGACTATTCGACGACAAACGCTTCACCTGCGTTGTCGCGTACAAAGAATACGTCGGCTTCGTCGCCGGAAATCAGCTGCTCGACGCCCAGCAACGCGCGGCCGCACAGTATTCCATTTTCGCGAACAGCCGATAATGCGCGCACTTTCGGCACGACCCGAGTCCACTATGCTGCTGCGTGGCGAACGCAGTGGCCCGCGTCGAGTCAGGAGATCGTGAAAGATGGCGATGAGCCCCGGGACCATCGTCGGCGGGTACCGCATCCTGCGCGTGCTCGGCGCGGGCGGTATGGGCACCGTGTATCTGGCCAAACATCCCAGCCTGCCGAGGACCGACGCGCTGAAGGTGCTCGGCGGTGAACTCAGCCGCGACTACGAGTTTCGTACCCGGTTCGAGCGAGAGGCCAATCTCGCCGCCGGACTCGACCACCCGAATATCGTCTCGGTGTACAACCGCGGTGAAGAACACGGCCAGTTGTGGATCGCCATGCAGTACGTGGACGGCACCGACGCCGCCGCCGAACTCGCCCGCGACCCGCACGCGATGAATCCGCTTCGCGCACTGCGTATCACGACCGAGGTCGGCAAGGGCCTCGATTACGCGCACCGCAAAGGCTTGCTGCACCGCGACGTCAAACCGGCCAATTTCCTGCTCTCCTCCCCCGCGGACGGCGAAGAAGAACGCGTCCTGCTCACCGATTTCGGGGTCGCCAAATCCAACGACGACACCACCGAACTCACCCAGACCGGCAGTTTCGTCGCCACCATCGCCTACGCTCCGCCCGAGCAGCTCACCGGCAGCCCGCTCGACCACCGCGCCGACGTCTACAGCCTCGCGTGCTCGTTCTTCAAACTGCTCACCGGCCGGAACCCCTACCCGGGAACGCAACCTGCGCTGGTGATGATGGGTCACTTGCACGAGCCACCGCCGGCGGCCACCGCGGTCAACCCTGGTCTGCCCCCGGCCATCGACCACGTCTTCGCGCGCGCCATGGCGAAGAACCCGGCCGAACGCTTCAACAGCTGCCGCGAATTCACCGACGCGGCCGCGAGCGCCCTGACCCCCGGCTACAACCCGACCGCCACCAATACCTCCCCGACCTACCCGATTCAAGTTTTCGACTCCCGGCCCGCGACCGAGTCACGCGTCGCCGCCTCGCGTGCCGGCACCGCGGCGGCCTCGCCATCGCCGCGCCGCAAGCCCCTGCTCATGGCGGGCATCGGCGTCGTCATCGTCGCCCTCGCCGCGGGAATCGGCATCTGGGCGCTGAACCGGGACGAGTCCGCCCCTGCCGTCGCCGCGACGAGCAGCACGACCGCACCGAGCTCGCTGTCGCCACTGGAACAGGCGCGCGCGGACAACCCCGTGTTCCGGGGCAAGACCATCACGATGGTGGACGTACCGCGCGGCACGCAGGTCTCGATCTTCCTCGGCGGTACCCCGCAGACCAAGTTCCTGGAAGATCTCGGGTTCGTCTACAACTTGAACTACGCCGGGCAGGGCGACGAAGCGTCGCCTCGGGAACTGACGGGCACCGCGAAGCTGGAGGTCGCGCCGGACGGCTACGTGCTGGCCGTGCGCAGCGACGAAAAAGCGGGCGGAGGTGGTCTGCTCGGTCTTCCGTATCAGGTCGCCGGTACCCGCGCCACGGTGATTCCGCTGGACGATCCCGCTGCCGTCGCCGCTGTCCGGAATTGGAATCAGTCCTCCGAGCAAACGTTGCTCGACCGGCTGGTTCCGGTACTGCGCAACCGAGTGAAGTAACCGGCCGCCACTACAGCCCGGCACCGGCAGTACGTCGGCTATGTCCGGGGCACTCACCTACAAGATGCTCAGCAGCGTGCGGCGGCGCAATACGCACTGCCGGCAAACGCGCAATAGCCTTTTCTCTTCCGGTCTAACGGCTTTCGCCGCGGCCGAACCGCAATCTGCTGGTAGCGGCGGACATAGGGGTTCGGTAAGGTGTACCCAGCCAGCCCACTCGCCGATCATTACAGCAGCGAGCAGGGGGAAGGAGGGGAGCCGAGCGCTGGCGTTACAAGTCATGCAGACCCGGTCCGCGCCGTGGTCTTCCGAGCGGGCCCGCAGGTGGCCACCGAAACCACGGACGAGCCGGGCGACGACGCAGGGCACTGATCTGGTGGGGCGATGCCGAACTTTTTCCGAGTCGGATGGAACCGATCAGACCCACACCGCGTCCAACCAGATGTACAGGCCAACTGAGGCTTCCGCCGTTGGCCGAGACGGGAACCGAAAGGAGCCGAAATGGCAGGACAGCTCGAAGCGAGCGAAGAGGCGATCACGAAGTTTGTGGACAACTGCCGGCAGCGGCATCAGGATCTGCAGACCGCGATCACCGCACTGAACAACAAGTCGGACCAGACCACCGCCACCTGGAGCGGTGCGGCGCGTCAGGCGTTCGACACGTTCATGGACAGCTACTTCGCTCAGGCTCGGAAGCTGAGCGACCAGCTGGATCAGACCTCGGACAAGCTCGCCCACGCTGGACGGAAGTTCGCGGATCAGGACCAGCAGTTCGCCCAGCAGGTGGCCGCGCAGGCCTCCAGCCTGGACCTTCCCTGATTCCACAGCCGAACTACAGACGACAAGGAGCTCCCCATGGTAGCGAACGATCCCGGACGGATTGCCTCTAACTTCGGCGAGGTCGACGCGGGCGCCCAGGCCATCGTGGCCGAGGCACGCAACGTCATGTCCATGCTCGAAGACTTCCACAAGCAGGTCACCGACTTCGTGACGAACTACTGGAAGGGTGACGCGAACGACGCCTTCGCGTCGCTGCAGGCCCAGTGGAACACCAACATCACCCAGCTGAACACCACGCTGGAAAGCGCGGGCCGCCTGGTCAGCAGCGGCAACTCCGACCTGCAGGCCACCGACACCACGCTGGCGGGCCTCTTCTGAGATCCCGTCTCGGCCGATTCGAGCCCCCGGTACTCGTACCGGGGGCTCGAATCATATGAACAAGTCGGTGGTAACGCAGCACCACCCGCGTCGAATCACGGAATGACGCGCACCGAGTCGCCGAATTTCGCGCACTGGGTCTCCAACTGACCCCAACCGTCCCCGGCGTACTGGCAACCGATACTGACCTGAATTCCATACTCCAGCAGGACATGCCAGCGGACAGTCGATCCGTCACCGGGACGTTCCGAGTAAGCCAGGCCGGAACGGCCGCCGAACACGACATCGCGTTTCAGGTCGGTCAGCACCCCGGACGGGCGTTGCGCGATCTGCGCTTCCAGCTTCGCGGCGACCTGTTCATAACCCGAACCCGCGGCAAGCGGCGTCTGCACCACCGTAATGCGTTGCCGGGCAGCATCTTCCGGCGCCAAATCGATGCGTGCGCGCCCATTTTCCGGCGCCGAGGCAACGCGCCAACCTGATGGAAGCCGAAATGTGATGCGGCCGAAAGTTTCTGGCTCCACAGCCGACTGGCTGGTAGGCGGAACCACAGCACTGGTCGGCGCTGTACCCGTGCTCGGAGCGGCCGCCGTAGTATCGTCCTCGCGGTTCAGCAGGATCACCGCGGCGACCGCCACGAGGGCTACGACGACCAGGGCGGCGATCCCCGCGAGCGCGACGCCCGTCCTGCGATAACCCGGCTGTTGGGCCGCGGCACGCTCCCGGAGGGGTTGCATCCACTCGGCGTGCGAGGGCGCGACCGGTGCCACTTCTTGTCGGCTCGGCTCGGTGTGGCGGCCACGGACGAGGTCGGCGCCCGCGACCGGACGTAGCTCGACGGCGGTTCCCACGCTCTGCTCGATCGCCGCACCGAGGAGGTCGAGTTTTGCGGAATCGGCGACGCCGACCACCTGGGCAAGGTCGATCGGCCGACCATCGAGCAGCCGGTCGATGAGAGCGCGGAGCACAGCGAATTCCGGTGCATCCGCAGTGATCTCCGCGAGCGCGAGGGCAGGCTCGTACTCGCAGGACTCGATGTGGACCCCGCGATGACTTCGAATGACGGTGGAGGCGGTGGTGGTCAGCAAGCCGAACTCCAGCACCAGCGTGCGCTGGCTGTGACTGGTGCCCTCGTCCGCCGCGACCGCGCGCACCGCGATGTCCTCGAACACGACATCCTCCGTGCAGCCACGCGCCGCTTGGTCGAGCACACTCCGGCGGCTGGCGCCCCACTCGGTCGGGCAGATCAGCGTGATCCGCTCGCACGGCGTGGCGATGCGCAAGTTGTCCAGCACGCCGGCGAAGACGGCGCCCATCGCATCCACCACCGACGGGGTGCGCGGTGGCAGGGCGATGGCGTCGGCGGGCATGAACTGGACCACCGAGCCGACTTGGGTCGGCGGAGTCAGCGGCTGCCCCACGACCAGATCGAAACCGTTGCTGCCCAGCACGATCGAGGGCGGCAGGTCCCAGTGCGTGGTAGCGCCACGCGCCCAGAGGCGCGCTTCCGTGATGACCAGCTCGACGTCGGACATCAGGACAACGGCATCCACGCCGTCTGGACCAGTCCCTCGGTATTCCGGGTGACATAGGTGCCGCGTCCCGCCGGCATCGGGCTCGGACGCTTGGTGCCCATCAGCACGCCCTCGTCCTTGCTGCAGCTCAGAATCAGTCCGGCCGAACCCAGATCGCGCATCCTGGCCAACGTCGCCTCGAACATCGCCCGGCTGGCACCACCCGAGCGGCGGGCGATGATCACGTGGAAACCGAGGTCGCGGGCGTGCGGCAGGTGTTCCAGCAGCGCTTGGACCGGGTTGCCCGCGGAGGTGGCGACCAAGTCGTAGTCGTCGATGATGACGTACAGTTCCGGCCCACTCCACCAGGAGCGATCGCGCAGCTGCTGCGGCGTGACGTCCGGGCCGGGCGTGCGCTGGTTGACGTAGGCGGCGAGATCATTCATGTTCTGGGTGAATTGCGGCGCCGTCGAGCCGTAACCGGCGAGATAGCCCTCCGGCACCAGGCCGAGCATGGAGCGCCGGTAGTCGCCGAGAATGAAGCGGGCCTGGTCGGGGGTGTTGGACGCGGCGATGCCCTCGATCAGCGAGCGCAGCAGCGTCGTCTTCCCCGATTCGGTGTCGCCGATGATGATGAAGTGCGGGCTTTCGACGAAGTCGATGTAGACCGGCGCCAACTCGGACTCGTTGATACCGAACGGGATTCGCAGGCATTTGGCGTTCGGGTCGACCTGCGACGGCCAGTCGCCCGCCAGGTACAGCAGCTGCTCACGCGGCAGCTGCTCGGGCAGCATGCGGACCTGCGGGGCGGGGCGGCCCGGTGTCAGCCTGGCGATGGTGGCGACCGCGTCGCCGACCGCCTGGCCCAGGTTGTTCGGGTCGGCGCTGCCGTCGATGCGCGGTAAGCCGGTCAGCATGTGCAAGCACTCCGGCGTCATACCGCGACCCGGCCGGCCCTGCGGTACCAGCGAGGCGAACTTGCGGCCCAGGTCGGAGTCCATCGGATCGCCCAGGCGCAGTTCGATTCTGGTACCGATCTGGTCCTTGAGCGCCGGACGCGCCTCCGCCCAGCGGTTCAGCGCGATGACCACGTGCACGCCGTAGGACAGGCCTTGCACCGCGAGGTTCATGATGGTCTGCTCGAGCATCTCGAAGTCTTGGCGGATCGAGCCGAAGCCGTCGATCACCAGGAACACGTCGCCGAACGGGTCCTCGTGCGCGCCGACGGCCGCCGGGCTGCTGGACGGGTCCACCGCGCGCAGCCTGCGGAACTCCGTCATCGACTCGATGCCGAGCTGACGGAAGCGGGCTTCGCGCTGCCGGACGATGGTGGTCATCTCGGCGATCGTGCGCCGGACCTGATCCTCGTCCAAGCGGCTGGCGACCGAGCCGACGTGCGGTAGACCCTGCAGGCTCGCCAAGGTGCCACCACCGAAGTCGAGGCAGTAGAACTGCACCTGCTCGGCGGTGTGGGTCAACGACATCGCCATGATCAGGGTGCGCAGTGCGGTGGACTTGCCCGACTGCGGGCCGCCGACGACGGCGACGTTGCCGCGCGAACCGGACAGGTCGACGAACATCGCGTCGCGACGCTGATCGTAGGGGCGGTCCACGATGCCGATCGGGGCGCGCAGCGTGGCCACCGGAGAATATTCGCCGGTGATGATCGAGCGCGGGATGAGCTGGTCGAGCGTCGGAGCCTCGTCCAGCGGCGGCAGCCAGATCTCGTGCGCCGGGCGGCCGTGCCCGCGGATCCGGGAGACCAGCATGTTCAGGTTGGACAACTGCTCGCCGTCCTCGTCCTGCTCGGGCTCCAGACTGGGCTCGGGCGGCAGTGGAAGGCGGTCCGCGGCACGGAACTCGACATGCGTCGCGATGAAAGGCCGTACGCGGACGTCGATTTCGCCGGACTGGGTGGCGATGGTCATATCGCGCTGCGACCCGCCGCCGACGTAGGGACCGGAGACGTAGGACGCCTGGAAGCGCTGGATCTCACCGGAATCGGCCTTGAGGTAGCCGCCACCGGGGCTATTCGGCAAGTTGTAGGCGTCCGGGACGCCGAGTACCTGGCGGGATTCATTGGCGGAGAACGTCTTCAAGCCGATCCGGTAGGACAGGTGGCTCTCCAGGCCCTTGAGCTTGCCCTCCTCCAAGCGCTGCGAGGCGAGCAGCAGATGGACGTGCAGTGAGCGACCGAGGCGGCCGATCATGACGAACAGCTCGGCGAAATCCGGGTGCTGGGTGAGCAGCTCGGAGAACTCGTCGAGCACTACGAACAGTGCGGGCAACGGGTCCAGGTCGGCGCCCGCGGCCCTGGCCTTCTCGTACTCGGAGACGTTGGCGAAGTTACCTGCAGCGCGAAGCACTTCCTGGCGACGATTCATCTCACCGGCCAGGGCGTCCTTCATGCGGTCGACGAGATCGGCCTCTTCCTCCAGGTTGGTGATGACGGCGGCGACATGCGGCACGCCGTCGAGGCCGAGAAAGGTCGCGCCACCTTTGAAGTCGACCAGTACCAGGTTCAGCTGGTCCGGGGAGTGCGTGGCGAGCAGGCTGAGTACCAGGGTGCGCAGGAACTCCGACTTACCGGAACCGGTGGCGCCGATGCACAGACCGTGCGGGCCCATACCGTTCTCGGCGGCTTCCTTGATATCGAGTTCCACCGGAAGGCCGTCGGCGCCGACACCGAACGGAACACGCAGGCGTTCCCGGCCGTAGCGCGGCCGCCAGGCGTGCTCGGGGTTGAACGTGCCGATATCGCCGAGACCCATCAGCTGCGCCCAGGTCGAGATCACCTCGGAGCCATCGGATTCCACGTCGCTGCTGCGCTGGGTCGCCGCGCGGTAGGGCGCGAGCCTGCGCGCCACCTGCTGGGCCTGCTGCGGGCTGATCCGGTCGATCAGCGCGAAGCGCTCCTGGTTGCCGGTCGCGCCGCGGCCGACGCACTCGCCGTTCTCCACGATCATCTTGATGCCGCGGGACACCGCCAGGCGCGGCGCGTAGCCGCACAGGTCGATGATGGTGACACCCTCGTAGCCGGATTCCCGCAGCTGGTCGTCCTCGGCCTCGAGCAGGCCACCGTCGACCACGATGACGATGTGCACCATGTTCGCGTTGGCGGGCTGGTTGCGCGAGTAGCGAACCCGGTTGCCGAGCAACGGCTGCAGTCCGGCCATGGCCTCGCGGATCGAGCCGTAGACCATGCGCTGCGTGCCGATGCCGTCCTGCGCGTCCGGATGCTGGGTGTGCGGAAGCCATTTGGTCCATTCCCACTCCCGTGCGGTGTCCGGTCCGCAGACCACCGCGACGAGCACTTGGTCCGGCGCCTGGAACATGCACAGCTGCACCAACATCGCACGGGTCATGTCCCGTGCCTCGCCGCGATCGCCGTCCAGCGCGATGGTGGCGAAGCCCTTGACCGCGATAGCGGTCGGCAGGTCGGGCACGGTCGAGTGGGCCCGCACGAAGCGACGCAGCGAGACGGCCGCGATCGGCTCGAGCTCCTCGACCGGGCCGGTCTCCGGTGCGACCAGCCGGGTGGCCAAGCGCTGGCCGCCGACGCCGATGCGGGCGTGGCAGAAGTCCTTGTCCCCCGCGCGGCGTTCCCACATGCGACTGGTCCCGGCGAGCATCCAGATCAATTCCGGTTCGGGATGGCTCCATTCGACGGAAGCCCGCTGCTGGCGCGCGGTTTCGTCGACGTCCTTGCGGACCTGGTCGAGATAACGCAGGTAGTCCTTGCGATCCTCGTTGGCCTCAGCGGCTTTCTGTCCCTTGCCGCCGCCCTGGCCTGCGAACATGCCGACCATGGAGAACAGCATCATGATCGGGAACATCATGCTCATCGGGTTCGACGCGATGCCGCCGCCCTGGGTGAAGAGCAGGGCCATCATGCCGACCATGCCGATCACCATCACGACCGGCATCAACTTCATCAGCAGGTTTCCCGGTGTGACCCGGGGGATTTCGGGCGGCGGCTGCAGAGTGACCTCGCCACCGGGCGATCGAGGCATCTCGCGGCGCGCACGGCGCTGGAAGCGGACAGTGCTCATCGACGAGAATCCCCCTTCGGCACGCTGTGATTCGGCCTCAGTGTAGAGGTCACAGCCGACATGTCGTACAGTTCGACCAGCATTCTGCTGCCCGGACCGTGGGTTCGCAAGCTCGCCCCCGGCCCGCGGCGTCGCGGAATCACGAGGTAGCAGACCGAGTTGGGGGAAGCTTGACGCACGCGCGACTTGACCACATCGACGAAGACTCCTCGCGCGGTATCGTCCGCGCTCCCGACCTCGCCCGGGTGACGATTCTGGCCAAGCACACCCAGGTCGACATGGCCATCCCGGTGGATGTGCCGGTCGCGCTGGTGATTCCGAGTGTCGTCGACATGGTCGCCCAGCACAGCCGCACCAACGAGTTCGACAACGAGGGCGAGCGTTTCGAGCCGGCGGAGTGGGTGCTCGCCCGCATCGGCCACCCGCCGTTCTCCAATTCGCTCAGCCTCGGCGAGCACGGCGTCCGCGACGGCGAGCTGCTGATGCTGGAGAGCGCCTCGCACACCGCGCCGACGCCGCTGTTCGACGACATCATGTACAACGTCGCGATCGCCGACGCCGACCACTACCGCAGCTGGACCCCGCGAGTCGCGCGGATCACCGGCTCCGTGCTGGCCGCGATCACCATGATCGTCGGATGCCTCGGCTTGCTGCTGTCCCCCGGCTCGCTGCCGATCGGGGTGGGCGGCTCGGTCGCGCTGGTCGTCGCGATCCTGCTCGTGGTGGCGGCGATGGTGCTGAGCCGGATGTACGGCGACACGGGCACCGCGCTGGTACTCGGCGGCTGCGCGCTGCCTGCCGCGTTCACCGCGGGCATGCTCTACGTGCCGGATCACTACGGCTGGGCGCACATTCTGCTCGGCTCGGTTTTGACCGGCGCGACGGCGATCCTGGCCTGGCGGGTTACCGGCGTCGGCCTGGCGTTGTTCATCGGCGCGGCCACCCTCGCGGCGTACGCGGTGCCCGCGGCACTGGTCGGCCTGCTCACCGACCAGCCGGAACGTGCGATCGGGGCGGGCGCGGCGGCACTCGGGCTCGGCGGTCTCTCGCTGGCGCCGCGGGTGTCCATGCTGCTCGCGAAATTGCCGCTGCCGCCGGTCCCTTCGCCGGGCACGCCGATCGATCCGACCGAGGACGACCCGGACGATCACCGCGCGCTGCCGACCATGGACGTGCTGCGGGTGAAGTCGGAACGAGCCCGCATGTACCTCGCGGGCCTGGTCGCCGCGACCACGCTCGTCACCGCCGTCGGGGCGCTGGCGGCCACCGATCCGAAGGCCGACGACCCGTACTGGCAGGGCATCGCGCTCGCGCTGGTCTGCGCGGCGGTGCTGATGTTCCGCAGTCGCACCTACGCGGGCGCGGAGCAAGCCGTCGTGCTCATCTCGGGCGGCTCGGCAATCGCGCTGCTCATGCTGGTCGGCGCCGGATTCGCGATGGACCAGCCGCTGGCGGTGTTCGGCGCGGCGATGGTCGCGCTGGTCGCGGCGCTGATCCTCGGCATCATCATCCCGAACCAGTCGGCCACACCACCGATGCGCCGCGGCGTCGAACTGCTCGAGTACGCGTTCGTGGCGGCCGTGCTGCCCCTGGTGTTCTGGGTCACCGACCTCTACTCCCTCGTCCGCGGGCTGTGAACCGCGTACTTCGCACCGGCGCGGCCGCGGCGGTGCTGTCGCTGAGCGTGTCGTTCGGAGTGGGCGCGGGCCAAGGCATCGCCTACGCCGATCGACCGCCGCCGGTCGATCCCGGCCAACTGCCGTCGGGTGATCCGGCTCGTCCGTTGGACAAAACCGAGCGCCCCGCCAACGCGCCGTGCTACTCCACCCAGCAGGGCGGCGACGGCCCTGCCGTTCCCATTCCCCAGCGATCGCTCAATCTGCCGCACGCGTGGGAGTTCTCCCGCGGCGAAGGCCAGCTCATCGCGGTGATCGACACGGGGGTCGCCACGCACCCGCGCCTGCCCGATCTGGAAGCGGGAGGCGATTACGTCGCGGACGGTGGCGACGGGATCAGCGAGGACTGCGACGCCCACGGCACGGTGGTCGCGGGCATCATCGCCGCGAAACCGGCAGCAGGGCAAGGTTTCTCCGGCGTCGCACCGGAGGCTCGGATTCTGTCGATCCGCCAGACCAGCGCGTTGTACGAAGTCCCTGGTCAACAGGACAAGAGACCGGAGGACCCGCCGAAGGGCTATGGCAGGATCGAAGCGCTCGCCTCCGCCATCCGG
Source organism: Nocardia sp. Marseille-Q1738 (assembly GCF_965283145.1). Taxonomy (NCBI): domain Bacteria; kingdom Bacillati; phylum Actinomycetota; class Actinomycetes; order Mycobacteriales; family Nocardiaceae; genus Nocardia; species Nocardia sp. Marseille-Q1738. The sequence continues at coordinate 310,580 of NZ_CBDIMS010000001.1, forward strand.
CGCGCCGCCGACCGGCGCGCTTCGGTCATCAACATCTCACTCGTCTCCTGTGTGCCCAGCGGCCAGAGCTTCAGTGACGGCCCGGTCGGCGCGGCCGTGCGTTACGCAACACTGGAAATGGACGCCGTCGTCGTGGTGGCGGCGGGCAATACCGATGGGAAGTGCAAGCCGAGCAACCCTGGCATCGACCCGCTGAAGCCGGACGGCGATCCGTGGAACAACGTGACCACCAATGTCACCCCCGCACGCTACGACGACTACGTCCTGACGGTCGGATCGATCGACCAGAACGGCGCACCGTCGAGTTTCACCGTGCCGGGACCATGGGTCGGCGTGGCGGCGCCCGGCGAGGACATCGTCTCGCTCGATCCGCGCGGAAACGGCACCATCACCGGGAAATACGAGGGCCAGAACCTCGCACCGCTCAAGGGCACCAGCTTCGCGGCGCCCTATGTTTCCGGGGTGGTCGCGTTGGTCCGCGCCCGCTTTCCCGAGCTCAGCGCGCTCGACGTCATCAAGCGTATCCAGGCCACCGCGCACGCCCCGGCCGAAGGCTGGAACCCGTACGTGGGCTATGGCGCGATCGACCCGATCGCCGCGCTGACAGCGGAAGTGCCGAAAACACTTCCACCCAAGCGACCGGCGGCGCCTGTGAGTGTGCAACTGCGGGTTCCCATGGCACCGCCGCCGCCGGACCACCGCGCCCGCAACGTGGCGTTGATCGGCAGCGGCAGCGTGGCGGCACTGCTCATCCTGGGCATGCTCGCCTCGTTCCCGATCCGCCGCCGATTCGGCGTCAGCGAGGACGAGTGAGAATTCCGTCGCCGTTCCCGATCCGGGGCCGAACGGTGTGAGCCCGACCGGGCACCGTGCTCGGTCGAACAGCACACCGACGACAGGTAGCGTGCACGTGTTGCACTGCGGTAACTGAATACCGCATCAGATCGACACAGGTAGCTGCCATGTCCCACGTAACGTCCGAATCCGATCCCATGGCCCAGAGCAAAGCCGACGTGGAAACGTCCGCCGGCCCGCCCACGATCACCCGCAGGCAGGCATGGGAACGCGCGACGAATGCGCCGATGATCATGCTGGCGGTGTGCTTCGTCGGCATCTACGCCTGGTACGTGCTCGACACCGGCGCGTCACAGGAACTGGATGCCTGGCTCACGCGTGCCGACGTGGCGATCTGGGTGGTTTTCGCGGCAGACTTCGCGATCCGGCTGTGGTTGTCCACGAATCGCTGGCGCTTCGTCCGCACCCATCCGGTGGAGTTGCTGATCGTGCTGCTGCCGCCGTTCCGCCCGGTGCGACTGGTCCGGGCGGCGCTGCTGCTGGTCGACACGGTGAACCGGAGAACAGAGACCCGCGCCCGCATGGCGGTGTTCGTCGGCACCAGCTCGGTGCTCGTGATCCTGCTGTGTAGCCTGGCATTCTTCGATGCCGAATACGGTGTCCAAGACAGCAAGATCGATAGCTTCGGTGACGCGCTGTGGTGGGCGATGGTGTCGGTGACGACCGTCGGCTACGGGGACGTCTATCCGGTGACGACCGAGGGTCGCTTCGTCTCGCTGATCCTGATGACCTTCGGCATCGGCTTGATCAGCTTCGCCATCGGCACCACCACGAGCTGGGTGATGGACCAGCTGAGGTCCGTCGAGAGGTCCGCCGAGCGTGCCGATATCGAGCTCGGCCTACTGGCGGAGGAGATCCGCGCCCTGCGCGCCGAGGTCGCCGCACTCACCACGCCGACCCCCGACAACCCGGCGTAGGACGAAACCCCTCGGTACCGCTGGCGGATCACCGATCTCGGGCAGTTGGCCGATCACTACTTCGCCGAGGCGACCGGCTGCTTGGCGGGTGCGGAATCCGGCGCGACACCGTCGTGCGCAACCATGGCGGCGTCCCGGCCCATGGTCGGGCCGCTGGCGAGCAGCCCGACGATCGGCCACGGCGCCGGTTCCGGCGTGACGCCGGACTCCTTGTCCATGCCGAGCGCCTTCGCGGCCTCGAGGTCCTTGATGCCGAAGCGAACACCGGTGTCGGCGATGTAGAACATGCTGTCCTTGCGCCGGCTGTCCGGTTCGATGCCGGTGGTCTGGACGAAGGCGCCCGAACCCGGCGGGAAGTACACCGAGTCGACGTTGTCGCCCTTACCGTCGGCCTGCGCGAGCGGAACCAGCTTGGCGCCACTGGACATCGGCAGATCGCTCCCGTCGATGAACGACAGTTCCGCCCGCACGGCGACGTCGGTATTGCTCGCGACTCCCGGAATCGGCTTCCACGACATGCAGCTCACCGGGCGCGCCTTGGGCTGGATGATCGTCGGCGCGGTCTCGGGGTAGGTGTCGACGTTCAGTGCCCGCGACTCCGGCGCGTTGGTCTTGTCGAAAGATTCGATGGCGGTGCCGTGGTCGGGGTTGCGCTGCGAGCCACGGATCACTTCGGCGGTGAACGGACTGACGGCCTGCAGACCGTCGTGCAGCAGGACGTAATTCTGATTGGCTTTGCCATCGAGCTGGACGACTGTGCCGATCTTCAAGCCGTTGATCGAATACCCGGACGGTTGCCCGCCTGGATCGGTGATCTTCGGCGGGATAATCGGATCGACCTCGGGAATCGCGTTGAGCAGGCCCTCGCTGATCGGCCGCGGGGTCATCCCCCGAATGTTCAGCGGTCCGGTAACGAACGGGTCGTTCATGTCGACACGAGCGCGCGTCTTGTTCCAGACCAGGTAGGCCGCGTCCTTGCCCTTCACCAGCAGCGCTTTGTCCTTGCCCATCGGCGCGGCCTTGTCGCCCAGTTCCAGATCACCGATCAGCACGGAGCTGCTGCGGTCGTCGCTGCCGTCGGTCTTCAACGAGTCGCACACCGTCCAGACCCGCCCCTTGCCCTCCTTGTCGAAGTGCAGCGAGCCGGGAGCGCCTGGGATGCCGATCAATTGGCCGCGCGGCTTCTTGCCGAGCTCCGATTCCTTCACGATCGCCGGCTTGGCCGCCTCGCCCGCGGCCAGGCGCGCGGAGGCCAGGTTGAGCGCCGGGTGCACCACGTCGTCGAGCACCACGTAGACCGCGCCGGAATCCTTGCCGATCAGGATCTTGTTGTCGCCGATCTTGTCCTGTGGACGCAGCAACGCCAGCACGCCACAGCCCGCGAGCACGACGCACGCCAGGATCAGACCGGCCGCGTACGCGCGGGACTGGGAACGCATGGGGTCGTGCAGCATTCGCACGTCCCGGCGCACCAAGGCGTGCTCCATCCGCCGGACCAGAAAGCGGTAGCCGCTCACCTGCCAGCGTGTAGTGGGTTTTGAAGGCATTATTCCTCCCCCGAACAGTGCTCGCGTTCGCCGAACACAGTACAGTTCCCGAGGACTCTTGTTCAGCTCGGCCACGACAAACCGGCCGACACCGGGTACATGGGGGACGATGATGGCGGAACCGGCCGGCGCGGGACCACGACCGCTGCTCGGGCGCGTCTCGATGCAGAATCTGCTGATCGCACAGATCGTCGGGGTGATCGCCGGAGTGATCGCGCTGATCGCCGGGCTGCCCGGACTGCCTGCGCTCGGCGTGGCGGTGGTCGCGACACTGATCCCGCTCATCCCCGTCGCCAAACGTACCGTGCTGGACTGGATCACCACCTGGTGGCGCTATCGAACCCACCGGGAGTACGAGATCGGCGACACGATCGACTATCGCGGCACGGACGGACGTTCGCTCGGCCTGTTCTGGGACGGCAGCCGTGTGGTGACGGTGGTCGAGGTGCTGCCCCCGCCGGGCGGCCTGACCAGGATCGGCCGCACCACGGTGCACGCCTCGCACCTGCTTCCACTGTCGGAGCTGGCGAAATGCCTGAACCAGCACGACATCCTGCTCAGCGGCATCGACATCATCAGCCACGGGCACCGCAGCCGCTCCGGCACGCCCGCGGGCCCGATCTACGAATCGTTGCTCGGTCCGCTGCCCGCCACCGCACACCGCACGGTATGGCTGGCGATCAGCTTCGACGCGGTGGCCTGCCCGGAGGCGGCGGCCCGGCGCGGCGGCGGGTCCGAGGGCGCCTCGCGTGCGGTCACCATCGCCACCCAGCGCATCATGCGCACGCTCGAGGACGCCGGCTGCAACGCCCGCATCCTGACCGCGCCGGAGATCCGCAAGGCGGTCTTGCAGATCACGAGCGGCTACGACCCGCGCAGCCTGGAACACCGCTGGCGCTACGCCGAAATCGGCAACAACGTGAACATCGGCAGCGGCGTCGACCCCAAGCGCCTCAGCTCCGACCTGCTCGCCCAGCTGTGGGTGGCGCCGTCGCGCGGCACCACGGTGGCGGTGCGGCTGCGCCCCGGCAATTCGGCCGAGTCGGTGAGCATCGGCGCCGCATGGCGCCTGACGACGCGGGAACTGCCGGAGCGGACCGAGTTGCCGGGCATGGTCTCGATGAACGGACGCCACCGCGACGGACTGCTCGCCCATCTGCCGATCGCCATCCCCGATCTGGACGACACCGTTCCGATGATCGAGTACCCCATCGACGTGCTCGACGTGCTGCACCTGCCTTCCTCCGGCTGCGGCCAGCTGATCGGCTCGGACGACGAGGGAAACGGCGTCGCGGTCCGCATCGTCGGCGCGGGCATCTCGACGGTGTACGTCGCGGGCGAGCTGTACTTGGCGCAGCAGCTGGTGTTCCGGGCACTCGCGGTCGGCGAACGGATCCTGGTCCGTACCGACCGGGCGCAGGCATGGGAGAACCTGGTCACGACGATCGGCAATCCGGAGCGGCTGACCATCGCGGTCGAAACCCACCAATCCGATGCGGGATTCACCGCCACGGTGGTGGACGGCGTGCTGGCACCGGCGCCGCACGCCGGCGTCACCACCATCTATGTCACGGGTGATCCGATGGGCTGGCCCGCCACCCGACCCGACCTGGCCATCCAGCAACCCGGCGCGATCGGCAACCACGTGATCCTGCGTACCGGCACCGCGCAGGTCGACCTGACCCTGGTGTCGATCCCGCGCGAGGCCACCTACATCGGGCAGCCGCGCGGCCGCCGCGCCGTGCCGGCCGGGTAGCGCTAGCCGGGATACGGGTCCGCGGCCCGCGCCGCGCGCAAAGTGCGAGCCCACCAAGCCAATTGGCGCAGCATTCTTTCGGCGGCGTCGATCGCGGCGCCGTCGCGGGTCTCGCCCGCGTCGTCGAATCGCTTCTTGGCCTGATGGAAACTGACCGTCTCGCGAACCGAGACCATGTGGATCTCCGCGACGACCTGACGCAGCTGCTCCACCGCGCGTAACCCGCCCGAAAGGCCGCCATAGGAGACGAAAGCGATGGGCTTGGCGCGCCATTCGTGTTTGGCGGTATCGAAGGCGGTTTTCAGCGAGGCCGGGTAGCCGTGGTTGTACTCGGAGGTGACCACCACGAAGGCGTCAGCCGCGCGCAGTCGAGTACGGTAGGCCACGGTCTGCTCGGTCTCGGTGAGGTCGACCGGCAGCGGAGTGTGCGCGAGATCGATGACGCCCGTGTCGAATTCGGCATGGGCGCGGAGCGTACGCAGAAACCATTCGGCGACCACCGGAGCGAACCGCTCCGGGCGCACGCTGGCCACGATGACCTCGAGCCGCAACGGGGTGTCCACCGCGCGAGCCTAACCCCGGAGTGCCCGGCCATGGCCACCGGCGCGCTCGGTCGGCCTCGCCGAACGCGGCTTCCCGTGTTCGGCGGGCCGACACGGGCACGAACCCGACGCATGCCCTATGTTCGACGGCGACCATACCCGTTGCGACGATCCATTGGCCCACTTATGTTTTCGAGCGAATCGAGTCCGAGCATCGCCCGTTCGCGACCCGGATCGAGGGCCGACGAAAACGCAGCGCCGCGTGCGCTGCCGAACCAATATGGGAGACGAGATGATCTTGGTCACCGGCGCCACCGGGAATGTCGGGGCGGAACTGGTGCGAACCCTGAGCGAGCGGGGCGAGCAAGTGCGGGCGCTCGTCCGTGACCCGGCGAAGGCCGCGCTCGCGCCGGGCGTCGAGGCCGTCACCGGCGACCTCAACCGGCCGGAGACGCTGACCGACGCGCTCGACGGCGTGCACGGGATGTTCCTGCTCCCCGGCTACAACGACCTGCCCGACCTGCTGGAACGCGCGAAAAAGGCCGGGGTCCACCGGGTCGCGCTGCTCTCCGGCGGCTCGGCCGCGCTGCAGGACATGGACAACGCCGTGTCCCGCTACATGACGCTGTCCGAGCAAGCCGTCCGCGCGTCCGATCTGAGCTGGACCTTCCTGCGGCCGCGGTCGTTCATGTCCAACGCGCTGCGCTGGCTGCCGCAACTCGCGGTCGGCGACATCGTGCGGGTGCAGTTCCCCGGCGTGCGGGTCGGCGCGATCGACCCCGCCGATATCGCGGCGGTCGCGGCGACGGCGCTGGTCGAGGGCGGACTGGACGGGCAGGTACTCGAACTGACCGGCCCGCAGGCGCTGCGGCCCGCGGACCAGATCGCGGTGCTCGCCGCGGTACTGGACCGACCACTCGTCGCGCACGAACTCAGCGACGAGGAGACCGAGGCCGAGCTGGCCGCCACCATGCCGCGGGAGTACGTCGACGCGTTCCTCAGCTTCTTCGTCGACGGCACGCTGGACGAGGCGACGCTCTACCCGACCGTCGAGCAGGTGACCGGGCGCCCGCCGCGCACCTTCGAGCAGTGGGCGAATGCTCACGCGGGGGAGTTCGCGCCGAAATCGCACTGAGCCAACCCCTTTCACCTCGCGCGACCCGATTTCGGCCACATTGCACTGGCTATCCGTCCGGCCGTCACAGTAGGGTTTCGATAGGGGTGAGGGGGGAGCCATGATCATCGGACGCTGGCTGCTGATCGAAACACTAGGCCCGGTCGGCACTTGGTCGCTGCTGGCGGCCGGGTCCGCGCCGCGGGCCTGGAAGTCATATCGGCGTGTGGTTCCCGCGCGGCTGCAACGGTTCGTCACCGCGGCTCACCACTCCGGCGCCGCGGTGGACCACCAGCTGCCGCCATCGCGCCATGCCTGGTCGAGACGGCGCGTCAAGGCACAGCCGCTGCTCGGTCCGGATGCGCGGGTGCACGCGGTCCGGTTGTGGGTGGGCAGCGACGCGCCGCCGCCGCCGGTTGGCGTGACCGCCTTCACCATCGACGGACGTGCCAGACGGGTCGACGCGGTCCGGGACGAATCCGGCCCGCATTGCGAGCACGATCCCGCGGTGTGGTTCGGCGCGGAAGTCTTCGAGACGATGGAGCGCTTCGACGGCGCACTCGAATTCGTCGCCACCATGGCCCGCGCGCAACCCGGTGTCCGCTGGCTCGACACCGCCACCATGCGTTCCTCGGCCGGTCCGCGCACCCTTATGCTGGCCGCGCGCAATCCGGACCCGGACCGGCACCACTGGGTGGGCGTCGCCGTCGATGTCACCGAAGATGTTGCCCCGCAAGCGAAATCGCTGGAGTCGGTAGCACTGGACCTGCTGCGCGGCGCGCCGTCGAATCGGTACCTGGCCATCGTCGATCTGGCGCAGGTCCGGCTGATCCGCTGGGTCACCGAGCCCGTGCCCGGTGTGCGCTGGGGCGGCGGGACGGATGACCGTACCGTGCCGCATCCACAGGACCGTCCGCGTATTCTGGCCGCGCGCGCCGATCTCCGCACGGGCAGGCAGCGAGTTCGGCTGGACGCGGTCCGGCTGGCGACCACGGAGGGCCACTGGATCGTCGCCGACCTGGAAGCCGCGCCGCTGCCCGACGGTGTGCCCGGCGCGCACGCACCGGAATTCGCCGTGGTCCAGGTGACGACGCACCGTCCGAGTGACGGTCCAGGTGACCATGCACCGTCCGACCGGCGGTGCGGGTGACCATGCATTGTCCAAGCGGCGATCCGGGTGACGACGCTCCGCCGGAGGCGACACTGCAGATGCCCGGCACCGCCAGAGTACGGTCCCGTAGACATTCGCCCGTCCGAGTAAGGATGATCAGTCGGGGGTCGCCGCGAACTCGGCAAGGCCCTGGGCGGGCGCCACCTCGGCCGTGAAATCCAGCATGCGCCTGGCCAGTTCCGGGTCGGCGACGAAATGCCGGACGTCACCGATGTGGTACCGACCGGTCACCACCGGCGCGGGGCCGCCGTGGGCGCGGGCCATGATCGAGGCCACCTCCCACAGCGTGATCGGCCGCCCCGACGCGATGTTCAGCGCGACGAAGCCCGGCAGCGCACGCTCGACCGCCGCGACGGTGGCCGTGACCGCGTCGCGTATGTGGACGAAATCCCGGACCTGTCCGCCGTCCTCGAAGACCTGCGGCGCACGTCCCTGTGCCAGTTCGGCGCGCAGCCGCGCGACCAATCCCGCGCGAGCGCCCGCGCCGTAGACGTTGTGCATCCGCAGCGCCGTGACGGCGCCGCCGGTCGCCAGCCCCCAGGCCAGCGCGTAGTTCTCCTGGGCGACCTTGCTGGCACCGTAGGCATCGCGTGGACGCAGCGGCGCATCTTCCCCGACCGGCTCCCAGGTCAGCACCTCGCCGGTGCGCGGAGCGCGATGGTCGAACATGCCGCGATCGAGGTCCGCCCTGCGGCGCAGGTTCGGGAAGAACGGCCCGCTCTGCGCACCGCGGTAGCGGCCCTCACCGTAGACGCTGATCGACGAGGCGAGCACCAGTCGACCGACCCGCGCTCGTTCCATCGCTCCGAGCAGCACGGCGGTGCCGAGATCGTTGTGCGAGGCGAAGTCGGCGGCCTGCGCACTCGCGGTGGCCGCCGCGAAATGACAGACGACATCCACTCCGTCCAGCAGCGGCGCGAGTGCCTCGGCATCGCGCACGTCCACCCGCGAAACACCTTCTGGTGGTTGCGCGTCCGGTCCGTGCACCCGGTCGAGCAGCAAGTCCGCCGCGACCACCTGGTGTCCCGCGGCGACCAGCGCGCGGCGCAGATGTCCGCCGAGGAAACCGGCCGCGCCGGTGACCAGCACCCGCATCGGCCTCAGGGCAGCTCGAACGGCAGCGACACGCCCGCGTGGACGCGGCATCGCTCGCAGGTGTCGGCGCCGTCCACCGCGGCCACCGCGCGGCGGATGAGCTCTTTGAACGGTGCGAGGTTGCGCTTGAACTCGGCGAAGACGTCGACGGCGTGCACGCCCTCACCCTCTTCCAGGCCCGCGTCCAGATCGGTCACCAGCGCGACGGCGGCGTAGCACATCTCGAGTTCGCGGGCGAGCACGGCTTCCGGGTGACCGGTCATGTTCACCAGCTCCCAGCCCTGCGCGGCGAACCACCGGCTCTCCGCGCGCGTGGAGAACCGCGGGCCCTCCACCACCACCATGGTGGCCGCGTGCATCATGTGCAGCGCGTCGGACTCGGCCTTGATGGCGGCGGCACGCAGTTCCTCGCAGTACGGATCGGCGAAGGACACGTGGATGCCGCCGCCCTCGAAGTAGGTCTGCGGGCGGCCGGAGGTCCGGTCCACCAGCTGGTCCGGCACCACGACCGTGCCGGGACCCCAGTCCGCGCGCAGGCTGCCGACCGCGCACGGCGCGAAGATCCGGCGCACCCCCAGCGAGCGCAGCGCCCACAGGTTGGCCCGGTAGGGCAGGGTGTGCGGGCCGAATTCGTGATTCTTGCCGTGCCGCGGAAGGAAGGCCACCGGCCTGCCCTCCACCTCCCCGACCGCGATCGGCGCGCTCGGCGCGCCGTAAGGCGTCTCGACCTCGACGGTGGTGGCCTCGTTGTCGAAGAAATCGTAGAACCCGCTGCCGCCGATGACGGCGAGCGCGGGCCGGGGGTGCGAACTCATACCGCAATTGTCTCGTCCCGCCGCTCCGGTCGCTCGGCGGGATCGGCCTCGGCTCGCGACCGTCGCGGTATCGGACCGGTCACCGAAGTCCTCGCCAGGCGATCGGCCTGTCCCGCCGGGCGGGCCGAACACGCCGCCGACCTGACAAGTCCGGCGCGAAACTGTACCCTAGGGGGGTATTATCCGGTTCCCGGACCGGCAGGCAGCGAGGAGACACCGGTGGCAGCTACCCCCCACGACCACGCCGAGCACGCGCCGCACGGCTACATCACCGCCAAGGACGACTACCTCAAGCGGCTGCGCCGCATCGAGGGCCAGGCACGCGGCCTGCAGCGGATGGTCGAGGAGGAGAAGTACTGCATCGACATCCTCACCCAGGTGTCGGCCATGACCAAGGCCCTCCAGGCGGTGGCGATGGGCCTGCTCGAGGACCACATCAGCCACTGCGTGGTGGACGCCGCGGTCGCGGGTGGTCCGGAGGCGGAAGCCAAGATCAAGGAAGCCACCGACGCCATCGCCCGGCTCGTCCGCTCCTGACGACGTTTACCCGTGCCAGCGGCGATAGACGGCGGCCGCGCCGGGGTGCAGCGGGATCGAACCGGTGCTGATCAGCGATCGGCCGTCGAGGAACTGGGTGCCCGCCGCCACGGTGGGCACCAGCGCGTCCGCGTGCCACACCAGTAGTTCCACAATGGATGCGGCCACCTCGTCGGGCATGGTGGTGGCGGCGAGCAGCAGGTTCGCCACGCCGATGGTGTGCACCGCGGCGCCGCCGGGGTAGGCGTCGGCGGGGATCGCGACGCGGTCGTAGACCGGACCGAACCGCTCCCGCATCGGCGCGGCCAGCTCGCCCATGTCCACCAGCCGCATCCGGCTCGGCACCGCGAGCAGGGTGGTCGGCACCCCACCCGCCCACAGCAGCGCGTCCGCCTCGCCGCCCGTCAGAGCGGCCACCGCCTCGGCCAGCGGGCGATGCGAAATCGCCACGTCCACGGCCGGATCCAGGCCCGCGACCCGCAGAATCCGTTCACCGGTCAGTGCCGCCCCTGATCCTTCCGCGCCCAAACTCACCCGAGACCCACGCAGATCCGCGACCGAACCGATCGGGCTGTCGGAGCGCACGACCAGCTGCAGGTAGTTCTCGTACACCCGCCCCAATGCACAGAGCGTCGCGGAGCGACTCGATGAGGGGTGGTGGTCGGGCGGCGGGTGGGCCAGCCGGTCGGTGGTGTCCCGCACGGAGTCCGCGAGCGCGAGCGCGGCGTCCACCTCGCCTCGGGCGAGCAGTGCCAGGTTGTCTTGGGAACCGGACGTGGTGATCCGCTCGATGCGCACGTCGCCGTTCTCCGCCGCTGCGGCGCCGAGCAACCCCGCGAAAGCGTGATAGAAACCGCCGACCTCACCGGACGCGAGCCGAACAGTGGCGCCGCCACCACTCGGACCGCAGCCCGTGATGCCCGCCGCGACGGCCAGCGCGAGAAAACCGCGCCGGCCGATGCCGCGCCGCACACCGGGTTCTCGGCTGGTCATCGCACCTCCGTCGCGGGCAATCGGACACCGACCGCGAGACCGTGCGGATGCACCGCCTCGATCGTGAGCGTGCCACCGCGCGCCTGCGCCAGCGCCGCGGCGATCGGCAAACCGAGCCCGGAGCCACCGGCGCCTGCGGACGAGCCGCGGAAGAAACGGGTGGTGAGTTTGTCGATCTCGTCGGGCCGCACGCCTGCGCCGTCGTCGCGGACGGTCACCGCGACCCAGCCCGGCTCCGCGACGACGATCAGCTCGGTGTGCGTGCCCGGTCCCGCGTAGCGCGTCGCGTTGCTCAGTGGCACGTCGAGGATCTGGGCGAGTACGTCGGCGGGTACCGCGGCTTCCGCACGTGCGGGCGCGGACGCGACGCGCAGTCGCTGCCCCGCCGCCTCGAACGCCGAGCACCAGGCGTCGAAGCGGTCGGCGACCACCTGCACGGCGTCGCACTGGTTGTCGGCCTCGGCGGCGCGCGTGACGTCGAACGCCGCGGGCGTTTCCGCGACGGCGAGGCTGAGCAGGCCGTCGAGCAGCGCGGTCAGGCGATCGACTTCGGCACCCGCGCCGCGGAAGGTGCCCGCCGCGCTCGCAGGGATCGCGGGAGCCAAGGAATCGAGCCTGATGGTCAAGGCGGCCAGCGGATTGCGCATCGCGTGCGCGGTGTCGGCGACGAGCTGGCGCTGCGCGTCGGCCGAATCGGCGACGGCGCGGGCCATCGCGTCGAAGGATTCGGCGACCGCCCGCATCTCCGGCGGCCCGCCGTACCTGCCCGCGATCGACACCGGCGCGACGCTGTCCGCGCGGGGTTTCGGCAGCGTCGCGGTCAACTCCGCGACCGCGCGCGACAGTGCCGACAGCGGCCGCAGCACCCAGCGGCTCAGCGTCACCGCGAGCAGCATGAACAGCGCCATCGCGACCACGCCGCCCAGCACGATCACCGCCCAGGCCCGCGCGATGTCGCCGCGAGCGCGCGCGGTGGACGCCTCGATCACCACGGCGCCGTTCACCTGCACCCCGGTGCCGACCGGCCGCGCGACGAGCATGGTCGGCGCGCCCCACGGCGTCAGTTTGTCCACCGTGTGCGGACGCTGGTTGCGGCGCGCGGCCGCCACCGCCGCGACGATGCCGGGATCGGTCACGTCGGCCCCGGCGTTGACCGTCGTCGCGCCCCTGGCGTCGACGACGAGCACGTTCTCGCCGTACAGCTCGTGATAGCGCAGCACTTCGTCGGCCAGCGCGCGGGTGTCCCCTGCGGTAACGGCGTCGTCGGCGAGCGTGGCGAAGCGGTCGGCGTCCCCGGAGCGGGCCAGCACCAGCTGCTGGGTGCGGCTGGTCGCGATGGTCAGCGACAGCGGCACCGCGAACGCCAGCACCGCGATGGCCGCGAACACCGTCAGCGCGACGAGCAGTCGACGCCGCATGACCTACCTCCGGCCCGCCGGGCCGCGGGCATTGCGCTCACTGCCCCCACCGATATCCGTAACCGCGGATCGTGGTGATCAGCCCGGGCCGATTCAACTTGGCCCGCAAGCCGGTCATATGCACGTCCAGCGAACGCGACACCGCGACGAAGGCGTCGCCCCAGATGCGATCCATCAGCTGCTGACGGCTCACCGCGGCACCCGGCCGCTCCACGAGCGCCTCGACCAGCTCGAATTCCTTCTGGGTCAATGGCACCGGCTCGCCTGCCACCTCGACCACCCGGGCGCCGAGGTCGACCCGCACGTCACCGGTGACCACCACCGACCGCTCCTGCCGGGCCGCGGCCGCGGCCCGCCGCGTCACCGTTTCCAGCCGCGCGACCAGCTCCGCGATCCGTGGCGGCTTCACCAAGTAGTCGTCGGCGCCGCCGCGCAGGCCGCGGACGATCGAGCGTTCGTCGCTGCGCGCGGTCAGGATCAGCACCGGCACCGAGCTCACCTCGCGCAGTCTGCGCAGCACCTGCAGGCCGTCGCCGTCGGGCAGGCCGAGGTCGAGGATGACCGCGTCGTACTCGCGATGCGCGATCAGCAGATCCGCGCCGCGGCGCTTGCGTTCGGCGCGGTAACCGCGGGCGATCAGCGCCTCGACCAGCGCGTCTCCCACGCCGTCGTCGTCCTCGACCACCGCAAGCCGCACGCGCCGATCCTCCCACAGCGGGCGGATCGGCGCGTGTGCCGGGCGGTCAGTCACGCACGGTGACCAACGGTCGTCCCGGCTCGGCCACCGCGGCGCCGGACCCGGTATCGGCATCCGCGGTGGGCTCGCCCACGTCGATCGTCGACGAAGTCGAGGTCTCCCGCATGAAGTAGTAGGTGACCAGCGAGATGGCGATGCACCCCGCGACGTACCAGAAGTACAGCGACTCGTGGCCCGCCTTCTTCAGCGCCAGCGCGATCGTCTCCGCGGTCCCGCCGAAGATCGCGACGGTCAGCGCGTACGGCAGCCCGACGCCGAGCGCGCGGATCTTGGTCGGGAACAGCTCGGCCTTCACGATCGCGTTGATCGAGGTGTATCCCGTGATGATTACCAGGGCCGCCATCATCAGGCCCCACGCGGCGGCCGGATTGGTGGTCTTCGCGAGCACGGTCATGATCGGCACGGTCAGCACGGTGCCCGACACGCCGAAGAAGATCAGCAGCTTGCGCCGCCCCACCCGGTCCGACAGCGCACCCGCCACCGGTTGCAGCACCACGAAGACCAGCAACGCGACGAAGTTGATCCACGCCACGGTCGACTTGGAGATGCCGGAGGTGTTGATCATGAACTTCTGCATGTAGGTCGTGTAGGTGTAGAACGCGACCGTTCCGCCCAGCGTCAACCCGATCACCAGCAGGCATTCCCGCGGGTATCGCAGCAGGATCCGCAGCGAACCGCGAGACGCGGAAGCACCCGCGGCGTGCGCCGACTCGCCCGACGCCTGCCCGGATTCGGCGCGGAACTGCTCGGACTCGTCCATGCCGCGCCGCAGCCACATCACGATCAGCGCACCGGCAGCGCCGATCACGAACGGAATCCGCCAGCCCCAGTCGTTCATCTGAGCCGCGTCGAGGAACTGCTGCAGCACGATCTGCACGCCCAACGCGACGAGCTGACCGGCCACCAGCGTCACGTACTGGAAGCTCGAGTAGAACCCGCGCCTGCCCGCCGAGGCCACCTCGGACAGGTACGTCGCGCTGGTGGCGTACTCGCCACCGACCGAGAGCCCCTGGAGCAACCGCGCCATCAGCAGCAGCGCCGGAGCGGCGATCCCGATGGTCTGATAGCCGGGCGTAAGCGCGATCATCAGCGAGCCCGCCGCCATCACGGTCACCGAGAGGGTCAGCGCCGACCGGCGACCGAACCGGTCCGCGTACCGGCCCAGCGCCCAGCCGCCGATCGGTCGCATCAGGAAGCCGACCGCGAAGACGGCGGCGGTGGACAGCAGCTGCGCCGTCGGATCGTCCTTGGGGAAGAACGTCTTCGCGAAGTACACGCTGAACGCGGCGTAGACGTACCAGTCGTACCATTCGACGAGGTTGCCGATGGAACCGCGCAAAACGTTCGCGACCACCCGGCGCTCGCCCACGGGCTGTGTCGTAGTCACAAGATCTCCTTCATCGACGCCCCATCGCGTCGTCGCAGATCAGTGTGTCGGCAGTCACAAGCTCCGTGGAATGGCTCTCGTCGCTTCCTAACAGTCCCTTAGGACGATCGCTGCCGAGCGGGAAAACTGGTTCGGCCCCCGACGGCGCCGCGGTGGACGGCGGATGCCGGGGGCCGAACGAGACCGGCTCAGGGTGCTCAGGATCGCGCGGCGAACAGCGGGGCGAGGGTGCGCAGCGCCGCGAGGTAGTTGTCGCCGAGGATCTGAACCGCGACGTGGTCGGCGCCCGCGTCCAGATGTTCTGCCAGCCGAGCGACGATGTCTTCCGGCGTACCGTACGCGATGACGGCGTCGAACAGCCGCTCGCTGGGCGGGGTGGTGAGATCGGCGTCGGTGAAACCGAACCGGCGCAAGTTCGACACGTAGTTGGTCAGGCCCAGGTAGAACCCGGCGGTCCCGTCGGCGACGGTGTGCGCCGCACGGGCGTCGTCGGTCAGCACCACCTTGTGCTCGGTCGCCAGCATCGCGTCCGGGCCGACGATCTCGCGGGCCGGCGCGGTGTGTGCCGACGGCACGAAGTAGGGCAGCGCGCCCGCGGACCGCTCGGCGGCCAGCTTCAGCACGCGCGGACCGAGTGCCGCCACCGCGCGACGTTCGGCGGGCACTCCCGCCGCGTCGAGTTCGTCGAGATACTCCACCAGCGCGTCGTAGGGCTTGCGGTACTCGCCGGTGTGCTCCGGATGGCCCGCACCAATGCCGAGCAGGAACCGGCCGGGGAACCGCGCCTCGATCCGATGGAACGAGTCGGCCACTTCCTTCGCCGGCGCGGCCCAGATGTTCACGATGCTGGTCGCGACGGTGATCGTTTCGGTCGCCTCCAGCAGCGGTTCGACCGCAGCCAGATCCGCCGGGGGCGAGGCCCCCAGCCACAGCGCGCCGTAGCCCAGCTGCTCCAATTCCCGCGCATCCTCCGGGCTGAACCCGTTGTACGCCCGCCACACTCCGAACCGTCCGAGACTCTCGAATGCCATGTCCGGAGCCAACACGGGTCCGCGGACGGCTATTCCGTGTCGGCGGGCGACGCGCCACTTGGTCCCGTCAGGTCGAAGCACGCCGGACCCGAGCGAGCTACTGTGAAAATTGCACAGCTATCGGCGCCCGCCGCCGTGGCAGGCGTCACCACTAGGAGATGGAGGTGATCGCTGTGCTCAGATTCGATCCATTCCATGACATCGACACCGTCGCCCGCCAACTGCTCGGCGAGACCGCCGGAACCGCTCGCGCACCGCGATTCATGCCGATGGATCTGTTCAAAGCGGGAGATCACTACGTGCTGAACGCGGACCTGCCCGGCGTCGACCCCGGCTCGATCGAGGTCAGTGTCGACAGCGGTACGCTCACCCTCCGCGCGCAGCGCACCGTTCCCAGTGAGGAAGGCGTCCAGTGGATCGCCTCGGAACGCTTCGCGGGCACCTTCATGCGGCAGCTGTCCCTCGGCGAGAACGTCGATGCCGACCGGATCAGCGCGACCTACAACAACGGTGTGCTGTCGGTGACGATCCCCATCGCCGAGCGCGCCAAGCCGCGCCGCATCGAGATCTCCGGGGCATCGCAGGAACCGAGGACGATCGAAGCATCGACGCAGTCGCAGCAGACGCCGCGACCTGGGCAAGCCTCGAAGTGACCGCCTCGCTACCCGCGCCCGCGCACGGGTGCGGGTAGCCCTTTGTCAGTCGCCGCAGCAACCCGCGTCCGGGACCGACCGCATCTCACGCGTCTGCGCGTTGCGGGCGGCGAGTTCGCCGTCCGCGGGGTAATCGACGCCGATCAGGCTGAGGCCGTGGGCGGGCGCGACGGTGACCGCACTGGACCGCTCCGTCTCGCGCAGCAGCTCGCCCACCCATTCCGGACCACGGCGCCCCTCGCCCACCGCGAGGACCGCGCCGACCAGGCTGCGGACCATCGACCAGCAGAACGCGTCGGCGCTGACGTAGGCGAGCAGCAGGTCCCGCTCGCGCACCCAGTCGAAGCGCTGCAACTCGCGGACCGTCGTCGCGCCATCCCTGCGCCGGCAGAACGCGGCGAAATCATGCAGTCCCAATAGTTTCAGCGAGGCAGCGCGCATGGCCTCGAGGTCGACGCCGGACCGGCACGCGACCACGCTGCGCGCCTGCAGCGGCTCCGCGCCGTACGGCGCGGTGGTCAATCGGTAGACGTAGTGGCGGCGGACGGCGGAGAACCGGGCGTCGAACTCGGGCGGGGCGAGCCGTGCCTGCTTGATCCGCACGTCCTTCGGCAGGAACCGCGCCATCCGGTGCACCAGCTTGTCCGGGTCCAGTTCACCGGACGTGTCGAAATGCGCGACCTGTCCCTCGGCGTGCACGCCCGCGTCCGTGCGCCCCGCGACGGTCAACTGGATCGGCTCACGGAACACCTTGCTGAGCGAGTCCTCCAAGACGCCCTGCACAGTGCGCAGACCCGGCTGTCGCGCCCATCCGATGAAATCGGTGCCGTCGTAGGAGATGTCCAGCCGCACGCGAACCGTCGGGCGCACGGCGTCCGGCACCGCCCCGGACGCGTCCGGCTGTATCACCGCATCCCTCACAACAATCTCCTGGTCAACGCGAACAAGCCCGCCGACCCGGAATCGGGTGGCGGGCTCGTTCGAGAAACTCCGACGCGAAAGTCAGGCGTCCGGATCATCCCCGCACAGGCGGGCACGATCTCAGGCGTCCTTCTTGTCCTCGTCGGTCTCGTCGGCAGCCGGAGCCTCGGCCTCGGCGGTCTCGGCGACGGCCTCGTCGGCCTTCTCCTCGACGACCTCGGCGGCCGGAGCCTCCTCCGCCTTCTTCGACGCGGCGACGCGGCGAGCGCGTTCGGCCTCGTTGGTCACGGTCTTCTCGCGGACCAGCTCGATGATCGCCATCGGCGCGTTGTCACCCTTGCGCGGCAGCGTCTTGGTGATGCGGGTGTAGCCACCCTCGCGCCCCTCGAACGACGGGCCGATCTGCTCGAAAAGCTCGTGCACGACGTCCTTGTTGCGGATCACCTTGAGCACCTCGCGACGGTCGGCAAGCGTGCCTGCCTTCGCCTTGGTGATCAGCTTCTCCGCGTAGGGGCGTACGGCCTTGGCCTTGGCCTCGGTGGTGGTGATCCGGCCGTGCTCGAAGAGCGCCGTGGCCAGATTGGCGAAGATCGCCTTCTGGTGCGTCGCCGACCCGCCGAAGCGGGCACCCTTCTTGGGCTTGGGCATTGTGTGGTTCTCCTTGTGAGAGGCCGGTTCCGGGGCGCCTACCCCGACGGCCTAGAGCTGTTCGGTTTCGGCGTAGTCCTGCTCGCCGCCATCGGTGTCACTGAACGTGCCGCTGTCGCTCCACGTGCCGGTGCTCGCGTCGTAGCCGACCACGCTGGACGGATCGAACGACGCCGGGCTGTCCTTCAGCGAGAGGCCGAGCGCGTGCAGCTTGACCTTGACCTCGTCGATGGACTTCTGGCCGAAGTTGCGAATGTCCAGCAGATCCGACTCGGTGCGGGCGACCAGCTCGCCCACCGTGTGCACACCCTCGCGCTTGAGGCAGTTGTAGGACCGGACGGTGAGGTCCAGGTCCTCGATCGGCAGACCGAACGAGGCGATGTGGTCCGCCTCCGCCGGCGAGGGGCCGATCTCGATGCCTTCGGCTTCGACGTTCAGCTCGCGGGCCAGGCCGAAGAGCTCGACCAGGGTCTTGCCCGCCGAGGCGAGCGCGTCCCGCGCGCTGATGGAGTTCTTGGTCTCCACGTCCAGGATGAGCCGGTCGAAGTCGGTGCGCTGCTCGACACGGGTGGCCTCGACCTTGTAGGTCACCTTGAGCACCGGCGAGTAGATCGAATCCACCGGGATCCGGCCGATTTCCGCGCCGGACGCCTTGTTCTGCACGGCGGGGACGTAGCCGCGACCACGCTCGACGACGAGCTCGATCTCCAGCTTGCCCTTGTCGTTCAGGGTGGCGATGTGCATGTCCGGGTTGTGCACCACGACGCCGCTGGGCGGGACGATGTCACCGGCGGTGACGGTGCCCGGGCCCTGCTTGCGCACGTACATCGTCACCGGCTCGTCCTCCTCCGAGGACACGACCAGGCCCTTGAGGTTCAGGATGATGTCGGTGACATCCTCCTTCACCCCGGGAACGGTGGTGAACTCGTGCAGGACGCCGTCGATGCGGATGCTCGTGACCGCGGCCCCCGGAATCGAGGACAGCAGGGTACGGCGCAGCGAGTTGCCGAGGGTGTAACCGAAGCCCGGCTCGAGCGGTTCGATGGTGAACTTCGAGCGGTTCTCGGCGACGACCTCTTCGGTCAGCGTCGGACGCTGTGAAATCAGCATTGGGATCATCCTCCTTTTTGGGCGCCCGCTATTTGACGCCTCGTCTCAGGGGTTGTGTGTGGTCGCCCGATGTCCGGGCGACCACACACCAGCAGCACGGTGCTGTGCGCGTATTCCGTCCCGGGTACCGGGACGGCTCGCCGAGCGGCTACTTGGAGTAGTACTCGACGATCAGCTGTTCCTGCAGCGGCACATCGATCTGGGCGCGCTCCGGCAACTGATGGACCAGGATCCGCAGCCGGCCCGGGATCACCTGCAACCAGCCCGGAACCGGGCGGTCGCCGACGGTCTCCCGCGCCACCTGGAACGGCAGCGTGCCCAGCGACTTCTCCTTGACATCGATGATGTCGTACTGGGTCACCTGGAAGCTGGGAACGTCGACCTTCTTGTTGTTCACCAGGAAGTGGCCGTGGCTGACCAGCTGGCGGGCCTGCCTGCGGGTGCGGGCCAGACCGGCGCGGTACACCACGTTGTCCAGGCGGGTCTCGAGCAGGCGCAGCAGGTTGTCACCGGTCTTGCCCTTGAGGCGGTTGGCCTCCTCGTAGTACCGGCGGAACTGCTTCTCCATGACGCCGTAGGAGAAGCGGGCCTTCTGCTTCTCCTGCAGCTGGAGCAGGTACTCGCTCTCCTTGATCCGCGCACGGCCGTGCTGGCCCGGCGGGTAGGGACGACGCTCGAACGCCTGGTCGCCTCCGACGAGGTCGACACGCAGACGACGCGACTTGCGGGTGATAGGGCCTGTGTAACGAGCCATTGTTCGCTGTTCCTTTCCCGCTAGACGCGACGCCGCTTGGGCGGACGGCAGCCGTTGTGCGGCTGCGGGGTGACATCGGAGATCGTGCCCACCTCGAGGCCGGCGGCCTGCAGCGAGCGGATCGCGGTCTCGCGGCCCGAACCCGGGCCCTTCACGAACACGTCGACCTTCTTGACGCCGTTCTCCTGCGCCTTGCGGGCGGCGTTCTCGGCGGCGAGCTGCGCGGCGAACGGGGTCGACTTGCGCGAGCCCTTGAAGCCGACGTGACCCGACGACGCCCAGGAGATGACGTTGCCGTTCGGGTCGGTGATCGACACGATCGTGTTGTTGAACGTGCTCTTGATGTGCGCGTGGCCGTGCGGGACGTTCTTCTTTTCCCGGCGACGCGACTTCTGGGTCTTCTTCGGGCCCGCGGCCCGACTCTTCGGAGGCATCGGTTATCCCTACTTCTTCTTGCCGGCGACGGTGCGCTTCGGGCCCTTGCGGGTGCGCGCGTTGGTCTTGGTGCGCTGGCCACGCACGGGCAGGCCACGACGGTGGCGCAGGCCCTGGTAGCAGCCGATCTCGATCTTGCGGCGAATATCGGCCTGCACCTCGCGGCGCAGGTCACCCTCGACCTTGAACTCGGAAGCCTCGATGTAGTCACGCAGCTTCGTGAGATCGTCGTCGCTGAGGTCCTTCGAACGCAGGTCCGGGCTGACGCCGGTGGCCTCGAGGATCTCCTTGGAGCGGGTACGGCCAATGCCGAAAATGTAGGTCAGTGCGATCTCCATGCGCTTCTCGCGCGGGAGGTCGACGCCCATGAGACGTGCCATCTGGCAGTTTCCTTAATCGTTGCGGAGGTCTGCTCCCTGTCCGTCCCCTCGTCTTGTGGGGCACCGGCCTCCGAACCGGTGGTAGGCACGCACGCCCCCAGGGCGAACCCTGGATTTCCGCAGCGTGCGGCTGGTGCTGGGAGTTCTTCTGTGCCAATCCGAACTGCGGTTCGGTGCTTGGCTGGTGTCGCGTCGAGCGGCGCCGTCGGCAAGCCTCGGGCGGTGGTGCGAAGTTGCCCTCGCCTCCGCTCAGCCCTGGCGCTGCTTGTGGCGCAGGTTGTCGCAGATCACCATGACCCGGCCGTGACGGCGGATCACCTTGCACTTCTCGCAGATCTTCTTGACGCTCGGCTGAACCTTCACGTCCGTCCAATCTGTTGTGGTTCACACGGGTGTGAACACAGTTTTTCCCCAGTCGGCGACTGGGGAAGTCTCTTTTTCGTTACCGTCACGCGGACGGCCTGCCCCGGGTTGGCAACGCAACCCGCCACGGGGGTCCGGGGGCGCAGCCCGCCGGGCGGGGTGTGGGGGTTGCACCCCCACAGAACACCAAGTGGATCGACACCGGCGAACGCTCTCCGTGAGCAGGGGTCGCCCACTCGATTCACTTGTAGCGGTATACGATCCGGCCACGTGACAGGTCGTAGGGCGAGAGCTCGACGACCACACGGTCCTCGGGGAGGATGCGAATGTAGTGCTGCCGCATCTTCCCGCTGATGTGCGCGAGAACCTTGTGCCCGTTCTCGAGCTCGATCCGGAACATCGCATTGGGCAGCGGTTCGACAACTCGACCCTCGACCTCGATGGCCCCGTCCTTCTTCGCCATATCCTCCGCGATCCCGGTTACGCTCAACCTGGTTTGTCTGCCTGACGTCTGCTTGTATGGACCGACCACTCGCACACAAACAGCGGCGCATGGGTGCACCGCCGCTCCAGCTTACCGATCAGTTCCGGATCGGGCAAAAATGCCTCCCTGTATACCCCCGTCGCCAGGGGTTTCGCAGCCGCCTTCCCACCCGTGGCGAGCGCCGGGTGCTGCGCCGCTGCGGCGGCATGTTGTCGCGTAAACTGGCCGCTGTCCAGGTATTTGGGTCGAGCAGATCGAGGGAGACGCGTGAGCGAGCGCAGCGAGCGAGCCGTCAACGCAGCCGCCTTCGCGGTCATGAGCGCGCGCCGCGAGCAAGCTATGAACACCGCGCCCTTCGTCATGGCCGAGCCGAGCGCCAGCGAGGCGGAGTCGTGAGCGAGCGCCAGCGAGTGAGCCGACAATACAGCGCGCCCTCGCGCACGACGGAGCCGAGCGCGGGCGAGGCGGCGTCGTGAGCGAGCGTAGCGAGCGAGCCAGGAACACCGCGCCCACGATCCCGGCCGAGCCGAACGCTAGCGAGGCGAAGTCGTGAGTCGTAACAACAACGACCTGCCCATGCTGCCGCCGTGGCTGTCCGAGAGCGACGTCACACAGGCCGGCTACGAAGCACCGGTACAGAATCTCCCGCACGACGAGCTCATCGAGGAAACACCCAGCCGCAGACGCGGCCGGTTCAAGAACCGGGCCCCCGAAGCGGAACGCCCCGAAGCCGCGCGCCCGGACAAGCGCCGCAAAGGCTGGCGCCGCGACAAGCACGAACCCTCCGACGAGGGAGGGCAGCAGAGCGCGCCGCGACCCGCGCCCGGACCGGACGGGCCTGCGCCGGGTCCGCTACCACATGGCTCCTGGCAGCAACCCGCCTACGAGCAGACACCGCCGCATGCGGACGGCGGGTGGCAGGTCCCGCCCCCGCCCATCGCCGCTGCCCAGCAGCCGCTGCCGACCCGCAACCCTTCGCAGCCCTCGCCCGCGTTCCAGCCGCTGGGCAGCCGACCCGCCGAAACGCCGATGTCGAACGACAGGTCGGCGCCGCAGCAGGCGGACAGGCCGGATCTTCCGCCGCCGCCACCGCTGCCGGACCCGCCGCGGCAACCGAACGACGAACGGCCCGGTCCGGCGCCGAACCGCGAGCACCCCGGGCCGCCGACCGGCGAGGGTGCCGGCGGACGGACCACCGGACCGGATCGGCCTCCGCTCGGACCGCAACCGAGCCAGTGGCCGTCCACCGGGAACCCCCGGCTCGATGCCGCCCTTTCCGCGGTGCGGCCGAGTCACTGGCCGGCCACGCCGCCGGCCAACCAGATGTCCGCGCCACCGATCGATGGCCATCCGGTCGGACCGCCCACGGGCGCGGGCCAGACCGGTGCGGACCCGAACGCCCGGCCGGGCAACGAGCATCCGGCGATGCCGCCGACCGGTCCGAACCAGACGTGGCCGACCAGCGCCCACACGGCAGCGGCTACCGGTGAACGATCGGCCGTGCCGCCACAAGGCGCACATCCCGGCACACCACAGACCAGTGCGGACCACGCGGCGCGGCAGGCCGGAAGTCATCCGGCGGTGCCGACCGGCGAACATCCTGCGGCGCCCACCAGCACCGATCAGGTGGCTCCCCCCACCGGCGGAACGTCGACCAGCGCGGATCCCGCGGTGCGACAGGCTCAGAGTCACCTGGCACCCCCGACCGGCGAGCAGCATGCGACGTCGGCTTGGACCATCCCTCCGGTGCCGTACGCCGGCGGAACCCCGGCCGGGCCGACGGCCGATGACCACTCCGCCCGGCAGGCCGGACATCGCCCAGCGCCCACCGGCGAAAACGCAGTGGTCCAGCACGATGGCGGGTCCGCGGCGTCGGGCAATCCGCCGTCCACTGATGACCGGACACGCCCGACGGGTGATCAGTCTTCGACGCCGCCGGTCGGTGAGCATCCCGCGACACCGACACCGACACCGACACCGACACCGCAGGCCGCGTCGTCTTCGTCCGGGGCCGGCGGCGGCCCCACCGCGACCGGTTCCGATGGTCCGCCACCCTGGCTCGCCGCACCGCCGCCCGAGCGGGCGGCTACCTCCACGACGGACGCGCCGCACCGCCTCCCGCCGCTTCCCGACCCGCCCGCGCCGCACGAGCGCCCGCACAGCGGTGCACCCGGCGTCCCGACGGCGCCGTCGCCGCATGAGGAGCAGCCGTCCACACGCGGCGGAGACGGTCCGCCGACCCGGCTCGATCACACCGCACCCGCGCAGGCGGGCCGACCCGGTCTTCCGCTCGCACCGAGCGAGACCGCGACACAGGCTGATCAGGCAGCCGCCCGGACATCCGCAGGCAGCTCACCATCGGCCACCGCATCCGAACCCCGGGTGCGCGCCGATCGCCGACCGGCCTCGAACCTGTCGCCCGCGGATCGCACCGGAACCGAACCGGCTTCGGCGGCTCCACCGTCCGCTACCGGTCCGCACGGCGGGATCGGTTCCGTGCCACCCGCGCCCGAAAGCGCATCCGCGACCGGCAGCCCATCGAGCACCGCGCCGCACGGCACAGCGCCGACGAACGAGGCGACCGGAGCAGCGGCGAATCCGCCGCGCACGCAACCGGATCTGGGCGCCGCGGCGCCGGGCTGGACGAGCGCCGCGGAAGCCGGCGCCGCTTCGGCACGGCCGGTCGGCGGACGACACCGGCTGCCCACCGAGACGAGCGAGCTGCCGGTCGGCCAAGCACCCGTCGGCCAAGCACCCGTCGGCCAAGCACCCGTCGGCCAAGCACCCGTCGGCCAAGCACCCGTCGGCCAAGCACCCGTCGGCCAGGCGCCGGTCGAGCAGGCACCGACTTTCGATCAGCAGCCGGTAGCCCGGCAGCAGACCGATACGACGCGCCGAGAGGCGGGCAACGTAGCGCCGAGTCCACACGCTCCGGCTGACCTCGCCGGCGAATATTCGGTTTACGCACCGCAGTCCGGTGGTCAGGCACCGGTCGCGGCGCAATACGGCCCCAGCGGCCACTGGCGCGATACCACCCAGCATCCTGGCACCGCACCAGCCGAATCCACCGGGCACCCCGCCCCGTTCGTGGGCGGACCGGCACCAGTCGGCGAGCCTGCCGACCAATGGCGCCATGTCGCCGAGCAGAACCCCGTGCAGGGGAGCCAGGCGGCGCCATATTCCGCGCCGCCCGCGCAGCAGCAGCCCGAACCCCAGGACTATGGACAAGCCGCGCAGGCGGGTGGCCAGCAATGGGGCAATCCGCAACGCTACGCTCAGCCCTCTGCCCAGCAGCCGAACCCACAGCCGGGGACGCCATTCCAGCAGCCCTCGCTGGACAACGTGCCGTTGCGGCGGGCCAAGCGGGCGCCAGGATCCGGGTGGCGCAAAGCCGTGCACCACGTGTCCGGCGGCGCGATCAACCCGGGTATGTCCGCCGAGGAGCGCAGACTCCAAGAACTGGTCGCGCGGATCAGACAGCCCGTGCGCGGCGATTACCGCATCGCGGTGCTCTCACTCAAGGGTGGTGTCGGAAAGACGACCACCACAATGGGTCTCGGATCGATCTTCGCGTCGATCCGTGGCGACCGGGTGATCGCGGTGGACGCCAACCCGGACTTCGGCACGCTGTCGCAGCGTGTGCCGCTGCAGACCCGCTCCACCGTGCGCGATCTGCTGCTCGACCCCTCGATCCAGCGGTACTCGGACGTGCGCAGGCACACCTCGCAAGGCACCAGCCGACTGGAAGTGCTTGCCAGCGAACGGGATCCGGCCGCCTCGGAGGCGTTCAGCGACGAGGAATACCGCGCGGTGGCCAGTATCCTGCAGCGGTTCTACAACATCATCCTCACCGACTGCGGCACCGGGCTGATGCATTCGGCGATGACCGGGGTGCTCGACCTGGCGCACTCGCTGGTGCTGATCTCCTCGGCGGCGATCGATGGCGCCCGCAGCGCCGCCGCCACACTGGACTGGCTATCGCTGCACGGCCACGATCACCTGGTCCGCAACGCGGTGGTGGTGATCAATCTGCCGCGCGAGGGATCACCGAATGTCGGCATCCAGCAGCTGCGCGAATACTTCCTGTCGCGTTGCCGCGCGGTGCATATCATCCCGTACGACCAGCACCTGTCCGAGGGCGCCGAGATCGACCTGCACCGGCTGCACAAGCAGACCAAGCGTGCCTATGTCGAGCTGGCCGCGACCGTCGCCGACGATTTCGCCACCGATCACCGCCGCTACCGCCCGTGACGCCAGCCGGAGCCTGCCCGGCCGGCGTGCGGTGGTCGGCCGGCGTGCGGGAGTCGGCTCACCACTCGGGTAGACGCCGCCGGCCGGCCATGACGTCGCGCACCAGATCGTCGTAGGCGTCCGCGAGTTCGGCGAGATGATGCCACGCGTAGTGCAGCAGATCGTCGTGCGCGTCCAACGTCATCAACGCGTGGTGCGCTCGCACCGAGGACTCGGCGAGGCGGTCGATCACCGCGCCAACGGTCTCGGTGTGCAAGGTGGCGCCGAGCCGATGCTGCGGCACGTTGCGCACCACCCAGTCGTCGATGGCCATTACCAACTCGACTCTGCGACGCTCGATTTCGCGGATCACCGCGACGGACGTATCCACCGAACCGCCACGACCGACGAGTCGGCGTTCGTGCAGCACCGCCAGGTCACGGGCGAACCAGAGCAGCGGACCGCCCACCACCCGGTGGCCGCGACACGCCCGAACCAGTAGGTCGGACATAGGAAGTAGTCCCGGTGCCGAAGAACGCACCGAAGGATCGACACACCTCGGTGTGTCGGGAAGGGCCATTACGACCGTTGTATCCGAACCTGCCACGTTGCCTCGCCGTCATCGCCGCACAACACCGGATCAGGACGTTCATTACAATAAACCTCTGAAGTCGCCTGTCAAGCGTTACCCGGCCGTAGGGAGTCACGAAGAGTACACTTCGTTACCTGCATGACCAACCGAGGAGCACGATGGCGGACGGTCCGACGTATCACCGGATCGCAGACCTCCTCCGAGAGGAGATCCGCGCAGCCAAGTGGAAGCCGGGCGATCGACTGCCCAGTCATTCCGAGCTTGCCGATCAGATGCAGGTCTCGATAACCACCGCCCGCAATGCCATCCAGGTATTGGTGACCGAAAACCTCGTCTATACAGCTACTTCCCGCGGGACCATCGTCCGAAACCAAGAAGTGCTGGAATCCGTTGTCACCGACCATATCCGCCCAGACCGGCCGAAGACCGAGCACGACATCTTCGAGGAGATCGCGCGGGCCGCGCACCGAGAGCCGTCGAAGGAGTTCAGCGCGAAGATGGAGCCGGCCAGCCGCGAGGTCGCGTCCTGGCTCGGCGTGCCGCCGGACTCCTGGGTACTGGCCAGGACGGTGGTGCAATATCTGGACCATGAGCCCTGGTCCTGGGAAGTCAGCTTCTATCCCCGAGATCTGGCCGAGGCCACCGGAATCGACTCCCCGCACGACATTCCGGAAGGCACCACTCGCCGCCTCGCCGACCGAGGCCACGCGGAGACCGCCCACCGCGACACGCTCGTCGCCCGGCCCGCCACCGCGGAGGAAGCCATGGTGCTCGGCGTAGCCGCGGGCACCGTCCTACTCGACCACCTGCGGATCGGCGCCAATCACGAAAGAGTCACCCGCGCCACCCGTCATCGCTCGCTCGCCACCGGCAACCGCTTGGCCTACGAGCTCGGCGATAGCGAAGGCACGGCCGTCATCCGGGCCACACTCGCCAGATCGCACGGGCTCGGTCCGGCGTAAACCATGACCATCGTGCTCCGCCAAGCAACGCTCGGCGATCTCGGCATGATCTGCCGCCTGCGCGTCCAGCGCACGGCGTGGCTCACGGCGCGCGGCTCCGACCAGTGGACGGTCGCCGGACGCGGCCTGCCCATCGAGATCTTCGCCCGCGCGGTGGGCCGGTCGCTGGACGCGGGTGAGACCTGGATCGCCGAGGTCGCGGGCGAACCGGCGGGCACCATCACGGTCAACGACCGCGCCGATTCCGGCCTGTGGTCGCGATGGGAACTCGACGACGCGGTGATCGTCCACTTCATGATCGTCGACCTGCGGTTCTCCGGCCAGCACGTAGGCCACCACATGCTCGCCCATGCGGGAACGCTTGCCCGCCAACGGCAGCGCGAGTGGGTCCGGCTGGACGCCTGGACCGCCAATACCAGCCTGCACGACTACTACCGCTCGGCGGGATTCCGCCTGGCCCGCATCGCGGGGCCGCCGGCGCAGGGGCCCTCCCGCGCGCTGTTCGAGCGCAGGGCCGACAGCTGGGACCAGGCGCTGCCCGTGCCGGTCCCCGCCGTCGGCCGTCCGGACCATTCGGTGATCCTGGGTCCGCCGCGACCGAACAACTGACCAGCCCGCGGGTTACAGCGGTGGCAGATAGGCGATCTGGATCATCTCCGGTTCCCTGCTGCGCGAAATGAGAGTCCCGCGGCCAGGTGGAAGCTTGGTCGAACGGATGTCGCCCAGGAACTTGCCCTCGTCCTTGGGCGCGCTCATCAGCAGCGCGTCGACCGAGATCTCCTTCATCCGGCCGAGCACCTTGTCGTACAGGGCCCGCGACGCGCCGCCGGAGCGCCGGGTGACAATGAGGTGCATGCCGATGTCACGCGCTTGGGGCAGGAATTCCAGCAGCGGTTCCAGCGGGTTCTGACCCGCGGCGACCATGTCGTAGTCGTCAACGACGATGTAGATCTCCGGCCCGCTCCACCAACTGCGCTCCCGCAGCTGCTGCGGCGTGATGTCCGAACCCGGAATGCGTTTGGCGAGATAACCGGCGACTTCTTTGATCATGCCGACCGAGGTCTGCGACGACGTCGAATAGCCGGCCAGCTGGTCGCCTTCGAGCACACCGAGCATGGTGCGCCGGTAGTCGATGAGGATCACCCTGGCCTCGTCGGCGGTCGAGTTCTCCGCGATGCCGAGCACGATGTTGCGCAGCAGCGTGGTCTTGCCGCATTCCACGTCGGCGAAGGCCATGAAGTGCGGTTGGGCGCCGAAATCGAGTACCAGCGGCTGCAATTCGGACTCGCCGAGACCGACGACCACGCGGGTCGGGCCCTGCTCGATACCGCGTGCACGCGCCGCCGCAAGAACCTGTTCACGCGGGATCTCCATGGGCAGCATCCGCACTTCGGGGGCGCGCCTGCCGCCGTAGAGCTCGTTGAGCTGCTGTTTGGCGGCGCCGACACCTTCGGGCAGACTCTGCGGATCGGAGTCGGAATCCAACCGCGGCAACGCGATCAGCATGTGCAGCCGGTCGGGCGTCAGGCCGCGGCCGGGACGCCCCATCGGGACGAGCACCGCGGTGCGCCGGTCCATCTCGGAATCCGCGGGGTCGCCGAGGCGCAACTCCAGCCGGGTACCGATGAGGTCCTTGACGGCGGGCCGGATCTCCGCCCAGCGATTGGCCGAGACCATGAGGTGGATGCCGTAGGACAGACCCTGCGCGGCCAACGCGTTGAACGCCGGTTCCAGTACGTCGAATTCCGCGCGAATGGTCGGCCAGCCGTCGACGACGAGGAATACGTCGCCGAACAGATCCTCCGACAGCGGGTCGGCGGCGCGCTCGGTTTCGGTCATCATGGCCAGTTTGGCCTTGCGCCTGCGGAACTCGTGGATCGACTCGATGCCAAGCTCACGGAAACGTTCCTCACGCTGGTGCAGCAACGTGGTCATCTCCGCGATGGTGCGCCGGACCCGGTCGACCTCGAGCCGTCCCGCGACCGAACCGACGTGCGGCAGATCGGCCAGGCCGGCCAGGGTGCCGCCGCCGAAGTCCAGACAGTAGAACTGCACCTGCTCGGGGGTGTGCGTGGCCGCGGCGGCCATGATGACCGTACGCAGAGTGGTCGACTTGCCCGACTGCGGACCGCCGACCACGGCCAGATTGCCCTGTCCGCCGGACAGATCGATGACCAGCACGTCTCGGCGCTGCTCGTAGGGCTTGTCGATGACACCGATCGGCATCCACAGCTGACCGTGCCGGTTCACCGGGGACTTCCAGTCCGGATCGGGCAGCAGCATGTCCACCGAGGGCGATTCGTCCAGCGGCGGCAGCCAGACCTCGTGCGCGGGCCTGCCGTGACCGGTAAGGCGTCCGACCACCACTTGGAGCAAGGTCGCAGGCACCGCCTCGACCGGACGCGCGGCCTCGACCGGTTCCTCCGCGAGGTCGAGCTCGCCCGGCGGAGGCGGCAGCTCGAGCGACCCAGGAGACGGCGGGAGCTCGGGACGCCCTTGCCGAGCGGTTCTTTCGGCGCGGGTGGCCTGCTCCCGCTCCTCCACCGTGCTCGCCGTGAACACCACCGGCGACTGGCCGCCGACCGCGCGGCCGTCCACCTGCTGGCTGCCACGTGGCGAAACGTAGGGCCCGGACACATAGGCCGCGTTGAACCGCAGCGGGTCGTCCGCGTCGCTCTTGAGGTAGGCCGAACCGGGCACGCTCGGGAGATGGTAGGCGTCGGTGATGCCGAGCACCGCGCGGGATTCGTTGGCCGAGAAGGTGCGCAGACCGATGCGATAGGACAGGTGACTGTCCAGGCCGCGCAGCTTGTTCTCCTCCAACCGCTGCGAGGCCAGCAGCAGATGCACCCGCAGCGAGCGGCCGAGGCGGCCGATCATCACGAACAGGTCGGCGAAATCCGGCTTCTGCGAGAGCAGTTCGGAGAACTCGTCGACCACGACGAACAGCGCGGGCAGCGGATCGAGCTGGGCGCCTGCGGCACGCGCCTTCTCGTATTCGGTGACGTTGGCGAAATTGCCCGCCGAGCGCAGCAGTTCCTGACGGCGGTTCATTTCGCCCGACAGCGCGTCCTTCATGCGGTCGACCATCGAGAGTTCTTCCTCGAGGTTGGTGATCACCGCGGCGACGTGCGGCAGCGATTCCAGGCCGAGGAAGGTCGCGCCGCCCTTGAAGTCGACCAGCACGAGGTTGAGCAGGTCCGGCGAATGGGTGGTGACCAGCGAGAGCACCAGGGTGCGCAGGAACTCCGATTTACCCGAACCCGTCGCGCCGATGCACAACCCGTGCGGGCCCATGCCGTTCTCGGCGGACTCCTTGATGTCGATCTCCACCGGCGTGCCGTCCGGGGAGACGCCGATCGGCACGCGTAGTCGCTCCCGGTCGCTGCGCGGGCGCCACACCACGGCCGGGTCGATCTGGGCGGCGTCCGGAATCTTCAGCAGCGCCATCAGACCGGGGACGGCGCGCGTCTCGTCACCCAGGCTGACGATCTGCGCAGCGGTCGCGACCCGGTATCGGGCCAGGTCGCGGGACAGCGCGGCGGCTTCGGCCAGGCTCACCGAGTCCGCGGTCGCGAATCGTTCGGTGCCGGCGGCGGATTTCGCGGCCACCCACCCGTCCGAGACCACCAGTTGCAGGCCGCGGCGCACGGCGAGACCGGTCTGCGGCGCGGTGAGGTCGAGCACGGTGACCGAGTCCAGGCCCGCGTCGCTGACGATCCGCTCGGTTCCGCTGACGAAACCGTCGTCGATGATGACGAGCAAGTGGATCCGGCCGGCGGTCGGCTGCGCGTTACGCATGAACCTTCCGCGTTCGAGCAGCTCGGCGGCCATTGCCGTTTCGAGTTCGCCCAGTGACCGGTACATCATGCGCGCCGATCCGATGCCGTCGCGATCGACCGGATGCTGCAGGTGTGGAAGCCACTTCGCCCACGACCACGCCTCACCATCGGGATCGGCGCAGATGATGGCGACCGCGGTGTGGTCGGGTCCGTGGAACGCGGTGAACTCCATCAGCATCGACCGCGCGAGCATGCGGGTCTGTGCCGGTTCGCCCTCGATGTTGATGGCCGGGAACGCGCGCAGCGAGATCGCGGTCGGCAGGTCGTGCACCACCGAATGGGTGCGCACGAAACGACGCAGCGCCACCGTCGACACCGGCTCGAGATCCTCCAGCGGACCCGTCTCCGGCCGGGCCAGCTTGGTCGCCAACCGGTGGCTGCCGACGCCGACGCGCACGTGCCCGAAATCCGGGTCGTTGGGGCGGCGCTCCCACATGCGCCGGGTACCGACCAGCGACTGGAGATCGGCCGGGTCCGGATGACTCCACAGCAGCGCGTCGAGCTGCGCGCGCCCGGTCTTGCGGACGTCCTTGCGCACCTGGTCCAGGTACCGGAAGTAGTCCTTGCGTTCCTCGTTGAGCTCGGCGGCCTTCTTCGGTCCGCCCCCGCCCCGGTATCCCGCCATCATGCCGACCATCGACATGATCATCATCATCGGGAACATCATCATGAACGGATTGGCCAGCAGGCTGCGGCCCATCATGACCATCATCGCGATCATGCCGACCACGGCGACCACCATCACGACCGGCATGA
This sequence comes from Nocardia sp. Marseille-Q1738, assembly GCF_965283145.1. Lineage (NCBI taxonomy): Bacteria > Bacillati > Actinomycetota > Actinomycetes > Mycobacteriales > Nocardiaceae > Nocardia > Nocardia sp. Marseille-Q1738. The sequence goes on from NZ_CBDIMS010000001.1 coordinate 342,645, forward strand.
GCTTCATCAGCAGGCCGCTCGGTATCGGACGGGGAATCTCCGGCGGAGCGGTCAGCGCCACCTCGCCGCCGGGCGCCCGCGGCGGCGCGATGCGAGGCCGGCGCACGAAACCTTCGGTAGCCATGTCCTACAGTCCTTCTCCGGTCTCCGCCGGGTCGACGACGCCGCGGCCCCGGCGAAACGGGACGGACAGCGCGTATCCGATGCCGAGCAGGGACAGCAGCACGATCGTGCCTATGGTCGCGACGCGACGCGGCGTCGGATCGACATAGGGCGGGGGCGGAGGCGGCGGAATGGGCCGCGCCACATCGGCTCCCGCGTTCACCGGGCGTTCGGGCAACTGCGCGGTCAGCGCGGCTAGCGGGTCGACCAGGCCGTGGCCGATCCGGTCGTCGCGTCCGGAGCCGGGTTGCTGTGCCGTGCGGGTGATCCGGTCGATCACCTGCTGCGCCGACAACTGCGGGAATCTGGCGCGCACCAGCGCGGCGAGCCCGGACACGTAGGCGCTGGAAAAGCTAGTCCCGTCAATGGATCCGACGCCCTCGGCGGTCTGCACCGAATCGACCAGACCGGTAGCGCCCGGCTTGCTGTCCAGCGAAACGATATTGCGTCCCGGGGCCGCGACGCCCACCCACGGTCCATGGATGGAGAACGGCGAGGCCGTGCCATCGGCCTCCACCGAGGCGACCGAGAGCACGTAGGGCGCGAACCAGGCCGGACTCACCGCGGTACGCACCGCGCCCCATCCTGTTCCCTCGTTCTGGCCATCACATGCCCCACCCTGCTGTATGTTCCCGGCCGCGGCCACCACGACCACATTTCGATCGTAGGCGTATTTGACGGCCGCGCCGAGCGCGCCGTCGGCCGGGTCCGCACCCGCCGGTGAGCAGGCGACCTCGGAGATATTGATCACGCCCGCCCCCATGTCCACCGCGCGCACGACCGCGGCGGCCAGGGTCAGCACGTTGCCGTACCCGGCGCTGGCGATCTTTCCCGGAACCTCCGAGCGCGCCCGGTCTTTCGGCTCGTACGCCAGGCTCAGCTGCCGGATGGCCAGGATCTCCGCGTCGGGCGCGACGCCGGAGAACGCGTCGTCGGGGCTCGGCCGCGCGGCGATCAGGCCGGCGACCAGCGTGCCGTGGCCGTCGCAGTCACTGGTGCCGTCGGAGTTGGATACGAAATCGCCGCCGGGTTGCAGCGCGGGCAGCCGCGGATGCCGGTTCACGCCGGTATCGATCACCGCGACCTTCTGTCCGCCGCCACGGCTGAACTCCCAGGCCGCGGGCAGGTCGAGAATCCGTTGCGGCAGCGGCGCGTCGCGTGGCGGGCCGCCGCCGAGCATCGGCTCGGCACACACCGAGCGCTGTTCGGTCTCGTCCGGCGGACCACCCCTGGCATTGACCGCGATCGCCGCGCCCAGCGCGCCGTCATCGATGGCGGGCGGCCCGAGGGCGGAGGCCGGAGCTGGCGGCGCGAGACAGCTGAGGCCGAGCACCAGCGCCACCCCGGTGAGCCGTAGCGGAACACTCATCGCCACAACCACTCCACGATCACAGGTTTCTTGCCGCCGAGTACAAGTCCATGATCCACAGCACCAGCGGCACGACGGTGACGATCAGCAGATATTCGAAGATCTCCCCGGCTCGTCTGGTCACCGGCGACATCTCGGTGTGCGGAGCGATGACACCGAAGCCGACCATCGCCGTCGCGACCGCCAGCAGAATGCCCGCCGTCGGCACCAACCACGACGAATGCCCGACCGCGACGGCGACACCGACCGCGACCAGCGTGGCCGCGCCACCCGCGATCAGCGTGCCCGCCTGGACCAGGTCCGCGAATGCCCGTCCGCGCAAGGACAGGATCAGCCCGACGACCACCCCCAGTGCGATGCCCTGCCAACGCGCCGCACCCAGCGGATCGGCGGCGAGCACCGCGCCGACCGTGGCGGCGAGCGTGCTGCCCAGCAGGATGCCGGATTGGTACTGGTTGGCGGCTTTCGCGCGCAGTTCCAGACCCGCCGCCGATGGCAGCGCGGTGGCTCCGATCGCGCCGATGTCCTCGATGGTGGGGCGCGGTTCGTGATCGGCCGGGTCGATCGCGCCGCCCGCGGTGGGCACCGGCGGGACGGGCAGGCGCGCGGCCGCGACCGCGAGCCGCGGCGCCATCGTGATCATGATCAGTGCGGCGACCAGCACACCCGCCGCGATCTTGGGCGTTCCGACTTCCCACACCATCCGCACCAGCGCGGAGAAACCCGTGAACGCGGCCGTGGTGAGCGCCGCCGCGCACAGCAACGCGCCGACTCCCGTGACGCTGTAGGCGACCACCGCCACGACCAGCGCCGTGACCGACGCGAGCAGCAGATGCGGACTGCCGAGCGTGTTGGGGACGAAAAACGCGGCGGCCGCGAAGAACAGCGCTATCGCGTACAGCGACAGCAGTGTCGCGGCCAGCGTCGCCTGGTATTTCCGCACGCCGATCACCGCGGCGGTCACCGCGGCCAGCCCGGCGCCCGCGGGCAGGAAGCCGATCGCGATGCTCGCGCCGTCGGTCTTGGCCACGGCCAGCAGACCCAGCGCGGCGAGCACGCCGACCAGCGCCGTGATCAGGCCCATCCACCGGGCCGCGACCGGTGACCAGTTGTGGAACGACTCGGCCGTCAGCCGCGACACCGCGTCGATCACGTCGTCGAACAGGGCAGGCGATTCCTTCGCCGTCACCGACCGCAAGACCAGCAGCTCGCCGTCGAACACCTCGGCGTCGGTCAGCGTCTGGTTGGGCGGAATCGGGTCCCGCCCGATCCTGGCCAGGGTCCAATGCTCGGTGCGCAGCGGGGCGCCTTCGTCGTGCTCGGTGAGGTCGGGAGTACGGGACTCGATCAGTTCCACGATGTCGGTGATGAACGCGGCGATCGGAATCGTCGCGGGCAGGCCCAGATCCAGCTGGGTGTTGCCGCCGATCACCGAGACTCGGCACAGCTCTGGATCAGCGGCTCCCAAGCCGCTGGTCGACGACTCGGTCACGAGTTTGCAGACTCCCTATGTCGACTCTGTCTTGCTTGGCAACGCACTCAATCTATACCGCTGTCTCCCGGTATGCTGACCGAGAACTCGCAAATACCGTAAGCTTTGGGGGCTCACCCGCATGACCGGCAACCGCCAAGCACAACGCGCCTTCGACGCCGGCGTCTTATCATTGGGCCTCAGTATCGACGGGCAGGAATCCACACGGGATCTGGACTACGCGAAGCTCGCGTTCACCAGGGCGACCGAGTGGGATCCCGGTATGTGCGACGCGTGGCTCGGCCGCGCCGCCGCCGGTGAGGTGACACGGGAAGTCCTGTTCAATCTCTACAAGACCAGCTCGACCACGCTTTTCCGGGAGCAGCGCAGGCTGGGTCTGCGGCCGAGGGAACTCGCGGGCCGATTCGTGGTCGGCCAGTACATCGACTATCCGCTGGCCAGCTACACCGAGATCTGGCTCGCCCAGGCCGCGCAGCTGATCGCCGACGCCGACTACGACGAGGCCGAGCGGGTGCTCGACGAGCTGGCCGCGCATCGCAAAACCCAGCTCTCCCAGCCGGACAAGGAGATCGACGACCGCATCTGCGCCTATGTGCGTGCGGTGCTGCACTATCAGACCCAGCGCTGGCCCGACGTGATGACCGTGCTGGCCGGGTCCGCGGAGTGGGAAGACCCGTACATGGCCGCCGCCGCGCACGTCATGGTCGGCACCGCCTGCGCGCAGCTCGGGCTGTTCGGCGAAGCGATCCGCCGGATGGAACAGGCCGAGCAGGGACCGATCCCGGCCGCGGCGACCACCGCCCGGTTCTGCCGCGGACTGTGCCTGCGGGAAACCGGCAATGAAGTCGAAGCGCAGGCGCTGTTCGAGAAGGTGTTCTCCGAGGCGCCCGATTTCGAGGCCAACACCCAGGCCATGCGGGACCGCAAGTACCGCATCACCGTGACCACGAAAGAACAGATCGACGCGCGCACCAACCGCTGGGATCCGGCCTCCGCGCCCTCGGCGGAGCAGATCGGACGCGAGGAACGCGACGACAAGGCCAAGCAGATCCTCGAGGCCGCGCGCGCGGAGCTCGACGCGCAGATCGGCTTGGCCGCGGTGAAGACCCAGGTGGCCAAGCTGCAAGCCACCGCGCAACTGGCCAAGATCCGCGCCCAGAAGGGTATGGCCAGCGTGCCGCGCGGCCAGCACTTGGCCTTCACCGGGCCGCCTGGCACCGGCAAGACCACCATCGCCAGGGTGGTCGCCAAGATCTATTGCGGGCTCGGATTGCTGAAGACCGACAATCTCGTCGAGGCCAAGCGCGCCGATTTCGTCGGACAGCACCTGGGCAGTACCGCGATCAAGACCTCCAAACTGATCGACAGCGCCATGGACGGCGTGCTGTTCATCGACGAGGCGTACACGCTCATCCAGACCGGCCTGCAGGGCGGCGACGCGTTCGGCCGCGAAGCGGTGGACACGCTGCTGGCCAGGATGGAAGACGATCGCGATCGGCTCGTGGTGATCATCGCGGGTTACGACGGCGAGATCGATCGTCTGCTCGCCGCCAACGACGGCTTGGCCTCCCGCTTCGCCAAGCGGGTGAAGTTCGACTCCTACACCCCGTCCGAGCTCGGCGAAATCGGCCAGTTCATCGCGCGGAAGCGGGATTCGGAGGTCTCCGAAGAGGCGCTGGCGCTGCTCGTCGCCGCCTGTGCCGAGCTGTACGAGAAGGAGAGCACCGACCAGAGCGGTCAGCCGCGCCGCGGCATCGACCTCGCCGGCAACGGCCGCTTCATCAGGAACGTGATCGAGGCGGCCGAGGAGGAACGCGAATTCCGGCTGGCCAATGACGAAAACCTCGATCTGGCCAACCTGGACGAGGCGGTGCTCATGCGCATCGAGGCCGAAGACATGCGCAATGCCCTCACGAATGTCCTCGCCACGCTGACCCGTTAGCTCTGTTAATTTGCAGCGCCTGCGGCGCTGCGTGTTCGCGGCCCCCTTGTGGCTCGCGTCCGAGCGACCGCCGCTGGCGACTTCGTCGCGGACGCGGCGGCCACTCGGACACGAGCCGGGCCGCGAACGGGACATGCTCGGTCTCGTTGCGCTCGAAACCCGTGGCCGCGCCGATGTGGTTACCTCACGTGGTAATCGCGGCGACTAGGGGTTAGCGATCCTCTGGCGCTCGACGGGCCGGAGCTGCGCTTGTGCGCTCGTCGAGCAGTTCGGCGTCGGCCGGTGCGGGCGACACGCCCAGCAAAATGTCGCAGATGAGTCGGCCATACGGAAGCGGAAGGCGCTGTAAAGCGACACGGTAAACTCGGTTCCTCAATACTCTTTTCCGATCGTGTTCGTGCAGGTGGGTTCGTCCGACACTCCGGGAGGAGATGATCGTGAGCTCGTTCCGCAAACCGCCAGGGCGCACACGCGGCGCCAAGAGGAATCCCCGGCCCGCACTGTTTTCCTCGAGCGCGGGCCGGAACGAGCGGACGCAAGCGCTGAACCGGACCGCGCGGACGAGACGCGAGCGAAACACGGCTCGCGGAAAACAGCGGCATCCCACGCCACCGCCGGTGCACGATCCGGATCCACGGCCACGGAGTAGGGCCGAACGCGTCCGTCGTCTCCTGCTCGCCCTGTTCATCCTGTTCGGCGTGGTGCCGGCGCTGCTATCCGTCCTGGCGTACTGGAGCGCCGAGATACCGGACCCGACGGCGATGCAGGGGAACCAGATCGCCACCGTCCTCGCCGCCGATGGCAGCACCGTGATCGCGAAGGTCGTTCCGCCCGAAGGCAATCGGACGCCGGTCCCGTTGTCGGACGTGCCGCGGCCGGTGCGCGACGCGGTGCTGTCCGCCGAAGATCGCAACTTCTACACCAATCCCGGCTACTCAGCCTCCGGCTTCCTCCGCGCCGTCCGCGACAACATGCTCGGGCGCGACAACGCGGGCGGCGGCTCCACGATCACCCAGCAGTACGTGAAGAACGCCTTCCTCGGCTCCGAGCGCACGGTCACGCGCAAGCTGCGCGAGCTGGTCATCGCGGCGAAGATGGCCCGGCAGTGGAGCAAGGACGATATCCTCGCCGCCTATCTCAACACCATCTATTACGGCCGCGGAGCCTACGGGATAGCGTCGGCGGCCGAGGCGTACTTCGACAAGCAGGTGAACCAGCTGACCCTCGCCGAGGGTGCGGTGCTGGCCGCGCTGATCCGGACGCCGTCGATCCTCGACCCGGAAACCCATCTGCCGGATCTGAAGGCGCGCTGGCGTTACGTGCTCGACGGCATGGTCGAGATGGGAGTGCTGGCGCCGGGTGACCGCGACGCGACGATGTTTCCGCCGATCATTCCCCTCTCGGAGATACCCGACGACAACGTGACCCGCGGTCCGGAGGGTTTGATCCGCAACCAGGTGGTGCGCGAGCTGCGCGCCTCCGGCATCAGCGAACGCGAATTGAACACCGGCGCATTACAGATCACCACCACCATCGACGCGAAGGCACAGCAGGCGGTGCTCGATGCGGTACGTGATCGGCTCGATGGCCAGCCACCGGAACTTCGCGCGGCGGTGGTGTCGATCGATCCACGCTCCGGCGCGGTGCGCGCCTACTTCGGCGGCCACGACGGCATCGGCTTCGACTTCGCTCAGGCGCCATTGCAGACCGGGTCGGCATTCAAGGTCTTCGCGGTGATAGCCGCGCAGCAGCAGAGCATTCCGCTGTCTCGGGTGCTGGACAGCTCCCCGGTGACCGACAGGCGCACCCGGATCACCAACGTGGACGGCGAGTCCTGCGGAAAGTGCACCATGGCCGAGGCGCTGAAGCGCTCGCTGAACACCAGCTTCTACCGGTTGACCATGTCGATGTTCGACGGGCCTCAGTCCATCGCCGACGCGGCGCACGCGGCGGGCATTCCCGAGGAGATGCCCGGCGTGGCGGGCAAGACGCTGACCGAGGACGGTGGAAAACCGCTGAACGGCATCGTTCTCGGCCAGTATCTGGTCCGGCCCGTCGACATGGCCTCGGCGTACGCCACGATCGGCGCTTCGGGCGTCTACCACCAGCCGTACTTCGTGCAGCGGGTGGTAACCGGTGACGGGCGGGTGCTCCTCGATCGCGGCGGCGCCCCCGACCAGCGGGTCGGCAAGCAGATGCCGCCGGGCCAGCAGCGCATCTCCCCGGCGATCGCGCAGAACACCGTTCAGGCGATGACTCCGATCGCGGCCTACTCCAACGGGCACGGGCTGAAGGACAACCGTCCCTCGGCCGCCAAGACCGGCACCACCCAGCTCGGCGACAGCGACGCGAACAAGGACGCGTGGATGATCGGCTTCACCCCTTCGCTGTCCACGGCGGTATGGATCGGCACCGAACGGTCGCAGCCGATCCGGACCGCGCGCGGCGCCGACATCTATGGCTCCGGCCTGCCCGCCGACATCTGGAAACAGGTCATGGACGACGCGCTCGACGGCACCCCGATCGAGCAGTTCCCCGGCACGCCGGCGCAGCCGAACCAGAGCAAGCCCTCCGGCGGGGCCTACGACATCCTGAATCCGCCGCAGCAGTCGCCGCAGCGCGAGCCCGTCGTCATCATTCCGCCCACCACGCAGCCCCCCAGGGAAGTCGAGATTTTCCCGGGACTGAGCATTCCGGTTCCGGGATAGCGATGATGCTGTGACCTTCCGTGGCCCGGCGGAACGGATGACATGGCAGCATCGTTTGCCAGAGTGAGAGCGAACAGCGAGTGCGTCGGAAATGGCCCGACGCCGAAACCGCGGAAACGATGCGGAAGGATATGCGCTCGAGCGACGACAGCGCGGCGCGAGCGACGGGCCCGGAGGCGGTAGCCTGCGTCACCATGAGGGGCACCGGGAGCGACGCCAATTGGAGACAGACGAGACATAGGGGCTACGCCGGTGGATTTCAATGTCGTTGACCAACCCGAGACGCTGGTGGCGGGAACGGTGCTTCGCAGCCCCGCGCTCGCGGTCGAGGGGCCGCGCCGCGCGAAAGTCGAAGAGGCGTGGAAGCGCAACCTGGCTCGCAAGCTGCCCGGACCGCCGACCACGGCGTACGTCGACCATGCGCCGGAGATCAATTCGTACCTGACCCATATCGTCGGCTACCGCTGTCACAGCCTGGCCGATCTGCTGCCCGGTGACGTGCTCGCCCGGGTGCCCGCCGGACGGTTCGCCCGGTTCATCGCCAGCGGCGACAACCTCGGCGACACCATCGTGAGCATTTGGCGCGCGGTGTGGGACGCGGAGGCCGCGGGCCGCCTCGTGCGCGCCTATACCGGCGACTGGGAACACTATCCCGACGCGCGCACGGCGGAAGTCTTCGTGGCATTGGCGGACGATCAGGTCGACGAGTAGGAACAGACAGTGGATTTCGAGATCGTCACATTGGAGCAGAGCATGGTCGCGGGCCTCACCGTGCCGCTCGCCGGCCGCGAGGTCACCGCGCGCGACCTCGACCTGGTCAACTTCACCTGGGACCGGTATCTGGCGCGGGAGAAGAACGTGCCCCGGGTCGCCGCCTACATCGGCCAGAACGACCATGCCGTCGCCGTGCTCGGCTACGAACTCGCCGGGATCGAGGACTTGGACCCGGGCGACGTGCTCACCATCATCCCGCGGGGCCGCTACGCCAAGTTCGTCGTCGCCGACAAGCCCTACGACCTGCTGCGCACCGCATGGGCCCAGGTCGCGAAGGCGGAGAACGCGGGAACCATCACCCGCTCCCACACCGCCGAGGTCGAGCGCTACACCGGCCCGGCCTCCGTGGAGGTCTACGTCTCGCTGGACTAGATCGCGTCCGCGAACGTCGTGCACTGACGCAGCCGGCCGGAGGCTTCCGCCGCCGGCCGGCTTGCATCGATGGTCACCGAATCACTCGGTGCCAGATCACTCGGCTTACTCCGCGCCGATGATGAACGCTTCGAGCTGGGTACGCGCGACATCGTCGGCGAGCTGCTGGGGCGGGGACTTCATGAGGTAGGCCGAGGCCGGGATGACCGGTCCGCCGATGCCGCGGTCCTTGGCGATCTTGGCCGCGCGCACCGCGTCGATGATGATGCCCGCCGAGTTCGGCGAGTCCCACACCTCGAGCTTGTACTCCAGGTTCAGCGGCACGTCACCGAAGGCGCGGCCCTCCAGGCGGACGTAGGCCCACTTGCGGTCGTCGAGCCAGCCGACGTGGTCGGACGGGCCGATGTGCACGTCGTTGGCGCCGAGCTCCTTCTTGAGGTTGCTGGTGACGGCCTGGGTCTTGGAGATCTTCTTGGACTCCAGTCGCTCGCGCTCGAGCATGTTCTTGAAGTCCATGTTGCCGCCGACATTGAGCTGCATGGTGCGGTCGAGCTGCACGCCGCGATCCTCGAACAGCTTGGCCATCACGCGGTGGGTGATGGTCGCGCCGACCTGGCTCTTGATGTCGTCACCGACGATCGGCACGCCGGCTTTGGTGAACTTCTCGGCCCACACCGGGTCGGATGCGATGAACACCGGCAGGGCGTTCACGAACGCGACACCGGCGTCGATGGCGCACTGCGCGTAGAACTTGTCGGCTTCCTCCGAGCCCACCGGCAGGTAGGACACCAGCACGTCGACGTTGTTGTCCTTCAGCACCCGCACCACGTCGACGGGGTCGGCCTCGGACAGCTCGATGGTCTCCGCGTAGTACTTGCCGATGCCGTCCAGGGTGGGGCCGCGCTGCACGACGACGTCGCTCGGCGGCACGTCGGAGATCTTGATCGTGTTGTTCTCGCTGGCGAAGATCGCCTCGGCCAGGTCGAAGCCGACCTTCTTCGCGTCCACGTCGAACGCGGCGACGAACTTGACGTCGCGAACGTGGTACGGCCCGAACTTCACGTGCATCAGCCCGGGAACGGTCGAGGTCTCGTCGGCGTCCTTGTAATACTGCACGCCTTGGACCAGCGACGAGGCGCAGTTGCCCACACCTACGATGGCGACGCGAACTTCTGTGGCGTTGTCAGCCTTTTTGTCGTCACTCATGGCCGATATTTCCCTCTTTCTGTGGTGCCGCCTTCGTCGATTGCTCCGCCGCAATCAACTCGTTGAGCCAGCGCACTTCGCGCTCGCTTGATTCGAGTCCGAGTTGATGGAGTTGCCGGGTGTAGCGATCCAAGGACCCGCTGGCCTTCTTGATCGCCTCCCGGAGCCCCTCTCGGCGCTCTTCGACCTGACGCCGCCTGCCCTCCAGGATCCGCATCCGCGCCTCCGCGGGGGTGCGGCTGAAGAAGGCGAGGTGAACGCCGAAGCCGTCGTCGGTGTAGTTCTGCGGTCCGGTGTCGGCGAGCAATTCGTTGAACCGCTCCCGCCCGGCTGGAGTCAGTTGGTAAACCCGGCGCGCACGGCGTGTCGTCGCGCCCGCGGGGATCTCCTCGGCGATCAACCCGTCCGCCTGCATGCGGCGCAGCGTCGGGTAGAGCGATCCGTAGGAGAAGGCCCGAAACGCCCCGAGCAGGCCGGTCAGCCGCTTGCGCAGCTCGTAACCGTGCATGGGCGATTCGAGGAGCAGCCCGAGAATTGCCAGTTCGAGCACCGGGCTTCACCCCCTGACTGTGTTCAGACCTAACCGATGGATACGACTTTCCACTATATCGGAGCGATACATCCGTGCACAGTCGTCGCCGATCGGTGGACGACGTGCCAGCTCAGCGAGAGGGCGGATGGACGGCGAGCGGCTCCCCCGCGAGAGTGACCCGCACATAGCCGGACGCGCTGCCTTCGCCCTTGACGTAGATGTCCATCACGGGGCCGAGGTCGACGGTGCTGTACGACGCATACTCGACCACCACGTGGGTGATCACGCCGTCCGGGAGCCGCACTGTCTCCGGCGCACCGGCCAGCAGCCGGGCGATGGCGGGGACGTCGACGGTCGCGAGATCGAAGGTGCGCGTCCCGGATTTGCGCTCCGAGGTCGTCGAGGTGCGGAAGTCGCCGTTGTAGCGGTAGTCACTGGTCTCGGCCGCGTTGCCCGGCGTCTGCCGGTCCACGATCACGTACTTCGGATACAGCGTCACCTCGTCGGCGGTCAGATCGCCGAATTCGGCACGGTACTGCGCGAGGAAGTAGGCGAGACCCGCACCGGTGGTCAGGTCTGGAACGTTCTCCGACGACCCCGGCAGGTCTATGCCACACCGGCTGATCCCGCCGACCATCGCACCGGCCACGGTGGCCGCAACGACGATCGAGAGCGGCGCCAGCCAGCGCCGCGGACGACGCCGGTCCACCCGGACCACGGGAGTGTTCGCCAGCTCGTCCGGAATTTGCAGGTCACCGATCAATGCGTCGAGCTCCCCGAAGGACTTGGAGCGCATGGCCGTGGCGGTCCGCGCGGCGTGCTCGCTGTCGGTGAGCTGTCCGTCGGCCAGCGCGGCGTCCAGCAGTCCGCACACGTCGGCGCGGTCGGTGTCGCGGGCGCGGATGTCGCTGTATCGGGTTGTCGCCATGGTCTTATCCCTTGAACGGCCAGACGCGGCGAACCTCGCCCGCCGGGGTCATCGTGAAGTGGCCGGACTCCTTGACGGAGTTGATCACGTAGACCTCGACGATGGTTTGCCGTTCGCGACTGCCGGATTCGGCGTCGAACCTGTTGTCGTTCACGCTCACCGCGAAATGCGACACGGCGCCGCCGGGAACTCGGGTGATGGTGGCCGCGTCGGCGAGCGCACGGCCGACCGCCTCCACGTTCAACCCACCCAGATCGGCCGACGGGGTGTCGGACTTGCGCGTTTCGATCTGCCGGGACTGCACGAAACCCCCGCGGTAGTCGTACTCGACCTTTCGGTTCGGCTGACCGGGCACCGCCCGGACGATCGACGCGTGCTTGTCGTACATGCGCAGTTCGTCTACCTGAAGGTCCCCGAATTTCCGCTGGTAGTTACGCAGGAACGTGGTGATTCCGTCGGTGGTGACCAGACTCGGCGTCGGGACCACCAACGGCTGCACCGCTCCTGGATCGACCACGGGCGCGGCTTGCGCCGCGGGTCGCGGTTCGTCCGCCGCCCGGGTGACCGCGAGAAATCCGGCGCAGGCGGCCGTCACCGCGGCGAGGGTGACGGCGCCCAGGTACCACTGGCGGCGGCGCGAGCGCGGTGGACGTGGTGGCGGGGCGACGTTGCCGGGCCGCTGTAAGTCCGCGACCAGATCGTCCAGATCCCCCAGGGTGCGCGCCTCGGCGGCGAGTTCGGTGAGGGTGTCGTGTTCTTCTTCGGTCAGCTGGCCCTCGGCGCGGGCGAGGTCGAGCAGGTCGCGCGTAGTGGCGCGATCCGCATCACGCGCCCGGGTGTGATCGGGATAACTTATTCCGAATGCCGGGCGTCGCAACACTTTTCGCGTGACCGGCGGCCGATCGGCGGCGAACTCCCCCGCGCCGGCGACCGCCGACCACCGACCGACCACCGACCACCGACCGGGGGTTTGCAGATCAGCGGTGAGTCGGGCCAATTCGCCGAGCGTCCGCGCGGCCGCTGCCTGCGCGATTCGGTCGTGGTACTCGTCGGCGCCGAGCTGCCCCTCGGCATAGGCGGCGTCCAGCAGGCTGGACGCGGCGGCGCGGTCGAGGTCACGCGCGCGCATGCGCCCGGGTGCTGCGGTGGACACAGACGGATCGTAGTCCGACCGGGGGCGCGAGGCGCCGGTACGCGCACGGATCGCCGACCGGGCAATCCGCACAGCCCGGGGCGGCCCGATGGCAACACCGCTACTCTGGTTCTCGTGCGAATTCAGCGGCAAGTGGTCGACTACGCCCTCCGGCGCCGGTCGCTGCTGGCTGACGTCTATGCGGGCCGTGTCGATGTCGCCGAGGTGTGTGATGCGAATCCTTATCTCTTGCGTGCGGCGAAGTTCCACGGCCGGGGGAGCGAGGTCACATGCCCCATCTGCCGGAAAGAACAGCTGACCCTCGTATCCTGGGTCTTCGGCGACGGCCTCGGACCCGTCGCCGGATCGGCTCGCACACCCGAGGAGCTCACGCGCCTCGCCGAGACCCGCGAGGAGTTCTCGGTTCATGTCGTCGAGGTATGCCGGACCTGCAGCTGGAATCATCTGGTGCAGTCCTATGTGCTCGGTTCCGCGCCGGCACCACCGCGCCGCCGCACCGGGACACGCGCGAACCGGCGCACTGCCGCCGAATGAAGTGCCTGGTCATCTGCCCGGCGGGTGACTCGCGGAGCCGGCCTGTGTCCGCCGCGGTGACCACCGCCGATAGCCACCTGGACCGCTACGAGTTATGGAGATCTTGTCAGTGAATTCGCCCTACGAGTCCCCCTACGGCGATGAACCAGGCAGCCGTCCGCAACGCAATTCACCTCAAGGTCCCAACCCGTACCAGAATCCCCGTCCCGGGCCCCCGGGAGGGAGGCCCGGGACGCCCGGCGCCCGGCCGGGCCCTCCGCCCGGTGCGCGTCCCGGCGCCCCGTTCCCCGGCGAACCGCGCGGCCCGCAGCCGCGCGCGTCCCCCCCCCCCGCCACGGGGCCGCCCGGCCCAGCAGGGCCGTCCACCGCAGCCGGGGCGCCCGCCGCAGCCGGATCGCGGCGTGCCCGATCGCGGCGCCCCCGCCCCCCAGGCAACCCAGAAGATCCAGCACCCCGGCTCGCCGACCGAGGCGGCGGCCGAGCGCGGCCGGCGCGGTCCGGCCACCGGTCCCCGCCCGATCACCGGCCAGCGCCCTGCGGTCGATCGCAACGGCCGTCGCGTGTCCGGAGCCGGGCCGAGCACCGGTGAACGCAGGCAGACCGCAGGTGGCCCGCCCTCCGGCCCGCCCCCGCGCCGTGGCAGCGGTAGCGGCGGCTCCGACGGGCCGGGTAGGCGTCGGCCCGCGGAGCAGAAGAAGTCGCCCTGGCGCATCGTCCGCCGGACCCTCTACGTCCTCGTCGCGCTGGCCATCCTGGTGCCCAGCGGCATCTTCCTGGCCGCGTACACCACGGTGTCGGTGCCGCAGCCGGGCGACCTGAAGACCAACCAGGTCGCGACCATCCTCGCCGCCGATGGCAACACGGTGATCAGCAAAGTCGTTCCGCCGGAAGGCAACCGGACCGACGTCACCATCGAGCAGATTCCGCCGCACGTGCGCAACGCGGTGATGGCGGCCGAGGACCGGGATTTCTACACCAACCCCGGCTTTTCGATCTCCGGCTTCGCGCGTGCGGCCAGGGACAACATCCTGGGCAAGGAAAGCGCGGGTGGTGGCTCGACGATCACCCAGCAGTACGTGAAGAACGCGCTGGTCGGTGACGAGCGCTCGCTCACCCGCAAGATGCGTGAGCTGGTCATCTCGGCCAAGATGGCGCGCCAGTGGAGCAAGGACGAGATCCTCGCCGCCTACTTGAACACCATCTACTTCGGTCGTGGCTCGTACGGCATCGACGCGGCGGCCAAGTCCTACTTCGGCAAGCCGGTCCAGGAACTGACCGTCGCCGAGGGCGCGGTGCTCGCCGCCACCATCCAGCTGCCGTCCAGCCTGGACCCGGAGAAGAATCCGGAGGGCGCGAAGACCCGCTGGAACTACGTGCTCGACGGCATGGTCTCCAGCGGCAACCTGCCCGCGTCCGAGCGGCAGGGCCTGCAGTATCCCCAGGTGGTCCCGCTCGCGGCGACCAGAGACAAGGAACAGGACTCCGGACCGGAGGGCCTGATCAAGTCTCAGGTACTCAGGGAACTCTCCGCGGCGGGCATCAGTGAGCAGCAGTTGAACACCGCGGGCCTGCAGATCACCACCACGATCGACCCGAAGGCGCAGCAGGCGGCGGTCGACGCGGCGACCAAGAAGATGGAAGGCGAGCCGGAACAGCTCCGGACCGCCGTCGTCTCGATCGATCCGCGCACCGGCGCGGTGCGCGCCTACTACGGCGGCAACGATGGTCAGGGCTACGACTACGCCAACGCGGGCCTGCAGACAGGCTCCTCGTTCAAGGTCATCGGCCTCGCGGCGAATCTCGAGATGGGCATCCCGCTGTCGCAGATGTACGACAGTTCGCCGATCACCGTGAACGGCATCAAGATCACCAACGTCGAAGGCGAGCAGTGCGGAATGTGCACCATTGCCGAGGCGCTGAAGCGATCGCTGAACACCAGCTTCTACCGCATGCAACTCGACATGCAGAACGGCCCGCAGAAGATCGCCGCCATGGGCCACAAGCTGGGCATCCCGGAGACAATTCCAGGCGTGGGCCGGACGCTCACCGAGTCGGACGGCTCCGGTCCGAACAACGGCATCGTGCTCGGCCAGTACCAGGCCCGACCGCTCGACATGGCTTCCGCCTACGCGACTTTGGCGGCGTCCGGCGTCTACCACGCGCCGCACTTCGTGTCGAAGGTGGTGACCGCCGACGGTCAGGTCCTGCTCGATCGCGGTGAGGTCGCCGGTGAACAGCGCGTCTCGGCCGCAGTGGCCGACAACGTCACCGCCGCAATGAGGCCGATCGCAGCCTATTCGCGCAACCATGGTCTGGCTGGCGGCCGCGACTCAGCTGCCAAGACCGGCACTGCCCAGCTCGGTGACACCGGCGAGAACAAGGACGCCTGGATGGTCGGTTACACCCCGTCGCTATCGACTGCGGTGTGGGTCGGCAGCGTCGATAACTCGCCGCTGCGCAACTACAGCGGCGGCATGATCTACGGTTCCGGCCTGCCCTCGGACATCTGGAAAGCAACCATGGACGGCGCCCTGCAGGGCACTCCCAACGAGACCTTTCCGAAGCCCGCCCCAATCAAGGGCCAAGCCGGTGTCCCCGAATGGTCGGCGCCCTACACCCCGCCATCCGCCGTCGATTCCCCGCTGCTGCCTCCGGTCGTAGTTGCGCCGACGCAGGTGGAGGTTTTCCCCGGCATCGTCATCCCGGTCCCCGGCGTCCAGCCCGCCCCGCAGCAGCCGCGTTCACAGCAGCAGCGTGAGCAGGACGCGGGCCCGCTTCCCGGCCAGCCGGTCGCACCCACCGACGGTTCGTCGCCCACGGTCACCGGAACGCCACGCTCAGGCAACAACGGCAACGACGCGGGGACGACCGGAGCACCTCCCACCCGGGGCAGGTAGCCGGTTCCGACGATGGTGAGAGCGGCGGACGAACGGAAGCATGCGGCTATCCGATCATCGGGTATCGGTTAGGCACTATGCAGCCGTCCTTGCTCTGCCGGTCGGTCGGCTCTCGTCACCGACCGACCGGCAGACGGGCATGCCAAGCCGCAACTGGCGCAATTCGCAATAGGTAGGACCGGCCTACCTCCATCGGCCGCCTTCGTGGCGAATAGATATCAGGCCTGTAATATTCCGGCTCGAGGGTATATTAATGACTCCGCCTGGAAAGCCCGTCGAATGCCGGTAGCGCAGAGTCCGTCCTGGCCAGCAGCACTACACTGCCGACCAGGATCGCAGAGCGTTAGAACTTAAATAGGCGTCGAATACCAGAAGCCATTCGGATCCTGATAGCACCGCTCCCTAGCGCCAGCATTGCTCAAGCAGTCGGTGTATTCCCGGTAACCCTGTAGAACCACCCAGGAGCCGTCTGATATCTGAACACACTTGTCCGTCACCCCCTTGGAGTTCAGACAGTCCGAATAAGACGGATACCCGGCCGACGCATTGCCGGCCAGCGCGACAAGAGATACACCAGCAACAGCCAGCGAAACAACGAACTTCGTGAACATACCCACCCCTTTATTGGAGAATCGACGCCTCCACCTTCGGCGCCGATAAAATAGAATGCTAACATCCGCGAAATGCTTTCGGAAGCGTAATACAAATTGTGTGGCTGGCTCCGCATGGAGGAACCGGCGTGACTCGATCCGAACTACGAGCCCCGCTCCAGGTAGCCTCGGGTTCTGTGACCGATCAGCAGCTGGTGGAGCCACGGAACGGGAGGGCGCCGCTATCCGACCGGGCAGGGGCCGGTGGGGCCTACTACGCCGCGCCCGCCCCGCTCGCAGCGGATCTCCGCTCGGCGGACGCGCGAGACCGGCCGAGCCGCAACGATTCGCTCACCGCCCAGCTGTCCACGGTGATCGGTGGACCGGTCGGTGATCACGCCCTGATCGGGCGGGTGCGGTTCTGGACGCCGATGCGAGTGCTGCTGGCGTTCGCGGTGGTGTTCCTCGCACTCGGCTGGTTCGGCAAGGCGGGCTGCATTCAGCAGACCACCGGCGCCGACGGCGACCTGACCCTCGACTGGAACAACGGCCGCCAATACGTGGCCATGTGCTACTCGGACACCGTGCCGCTCTACGGCGCGGAACGACTGAACGAGGGCGCCTTCCCGTACAAGAAACATTGGATCGAGCAAACCCCCGACGGCGGCCGCGAAGTCCGGTACATGGAATACCCGGTGCTCTCGGGCCTGTACCAGTATTTCGCGATGCGGATCGCCAAGAGCTGGGACGCCGCGCCCCTGCCCGGCGCGCTCCAGGTGGTGATCTACTTCAACGTCGTCGCGTTCGGGCTCGCGATGGCCTGGCTGGTCACCATCTGGGGCTCGGCGCTGCTGGCCGGCCGCCGGATCTGGGACGCGGCGCTGGTCGCCTGCTCGCCATTGGTGGTCGTGCACGCGTTCACCAATTTCGACGCCCTGGCAACGGCTTTCGCCGCGACCGGTCTGCTCGCCTGGGCCCGGCGCAAACCCGTGCTCGCCGGCATCCTGCTCGGTCTCGGCGGCGCCGCGAAGCTGTATCCGCTGCTGCTGCTCGGACCCATCGTCGTGCTGTGCCTGCGCACCGAGACGATGCAGCGGATTCCGCGCAACCACCTCGGCCTGCGGATACGCGATGTGGACGGCTGGCCTGCGTTCCTGGCGTGGGTACGGGAGACGCCCTACCGCGTCCAATTCCTCAGCGCCCGCCCGCTCGGCGCCGCGTCCGTCACGGTGTCCGCGGCACTGGGCACCTGGCTGGCGGTGAACCTGCCGATCGCCGCGCTGTACCCGAACGGATGGCGAGAGTTCTTCCGGCTGAACACCACCCGGCACGCCGATCCGGACTCGATCTACAACGTGATCTCCTCGTTCACCGGCTGGCCCGGTTTCGACGGCGTGCTCGACCACGGGGAGCAGCCGGTCATCCTGAACACGGTCTCACTGCTCGCGTTCGTCGTGGCGTGCGCGGTCATCGGCTATATCGGTCTCACCGCGCCGCGGCGCCCGCGGCTGGCACAGCTGTGCTTCTTGGTGGTCGCGGCCTTCCTGCTGACCAACAAGGTGTGGAGCCCGCAGTATTCGCTGTGGCTGGTGCCGCTCGCCGTGCTCGCGCTGCCGCACCGGCGCATCCTGCTGGCCTGGATGACCATCGACGCGCTGGTCTGGGTGCCGCGCATGTTCTATTACCTCGGCCTGGACCGCAAGGGACTGCCCGAGCAGTGGTTCACCGGCACGGTGGTGCTGCGTGACCTCGCGGTGGTGGGGCTGTGCGCCCTGATCGTGCGCCAGATCTACCGTCCGGAGGAGGACCTGGTTCGCCGCGACTACGTCGACGACCCGGCCGCTGGTGTTGTCGACCGGATGCCGGATCCGCTGCTCCCATGGCTACCCGAGCCGCTGCGGCCGCGGGTGACCGTCGCCCGTGGCTGACCGCCCGGCCGGTCAGCCACCTCGAGCGCTCACCGGGTGCGCAGGAAGCGCGCCTGTTGCTCCGGCTCCTGCGGCAGCATATCGAGATCCAGCTGCCACGCGCTGCCCGTCCACGGATCGAACAGCGGGGTGCCGCCGACGGTGGGCAGGTGCCTGCACGACTGCGACAGCAACGCCACGGTGGAGTCGGCGGAATCGGATTCGTTGGCGCCGACGATCACCGTGGACAGGCCGATCAGGTCGCCGCGCGCCATCAGCACACCGATGCGCTGCGCGTCCGAGCTCTGGTAGCCATGCGGAAAATCCGCTGCCAGCAAGACCCGGTGTTCGCTCGGCGGCGTGAAAGCGCCACTGCTGTAGGCCAATTCGGCGAGCTCGGCGGCGTCCACCAGTGCCTGCAATCGTGCCGAGATATCGGTGTGGTCGGTGACCGGCGGTCCGTTCAGCACCGGCGCGAGCAGGCCGGTGAAGCCGCTGAACGCGTCGGTCAGGTCGATGATGTCGACCAGTGCCCGCCGCTGCGGCGCCGTGGCGAGCAGTCGTGCGAGCAGCGCACCCACCACGGGCGCGACGGCGCGGGTCGACTCGGTATCGATCCACAGCGGCCGATTCAGCGGCACGGGAACGCAATACGGGATGCGCAGCGGGCCGCGATCGAGTGCGTAGAGCTCGCCGAGCCGGATGCCATCGCTCGGGGCGGGCGGCTTGTCCCAGGCGGGCGAATCCCAGGACGCCAGCGCGGGCGGTAGCACCCGGTCGGCCTCGGCGAGTTCGCGCCTCAGCTGTTCGGCGTCGCGCTGGTGGTTGTGCTCGGCGATGGCGATCAGCTCGTCGTTGCGTTGCTGTGCGGCGCGGCGAGCCTCCTCGGCCGCCGGGGTGTTCCTGGTCGCGGGATCGGAAACAGCAAGCGATAGCTCGTGATCCAAACGCTTGGCCGCGTATTCGCGCGCCGAGACGAGCGCGGCGGCCGACCGCGCGGCGTCCTCGAAGACCATCCACAGCCGTTCCAGGCCGTGTCCGACTTCCAGCGGTGCGCCGCTGGTCTGCGCATCGTCCGCCAAGGGATCGGCCACGGTGTGCGCGTCCGGCTGCGGTGCGGCTGCGGGCTGTGCGGGCTCACCGTCGACGTCGACACCGTGCGCGGTGAGCAGCACGGCGAGTCCGCCCGCATAGCCCTGGCCGACGGCGCGCAGCTTCCACGCCGGGCCGCGCCGGTACACCTCGAGACAGATCAGCGCCGTCTCGCCCGCTGTCGGCGCCATTGCGAATTCCACTGTGGCGCTGCCGTTCTCGGACAGCATCGCGGTCACCGGCCCGAGCCCGTCACCGCTCGGAGGCGCGGCTGGGTCGGCACTCACCACCAGCAACACCGCCTTGGCGTCCGGTCGGACCTCGGCGAGCGTGATCGTCACCCCGTCGGCGGCCAGAGCGACACCCGCCGTGGCGGGCTGGTTGTAGAAGACGAAATCGTCGCTGGAGAACACCTTCAGGTTCTCGGCGACCACCAGCGCGGAAACATCGAGGGCAGCCTCGGCTTTCGCACTGAAACGAACGACCTCACCGGTCAACGGAATGTTCTGACCGGCCTTCAGTTGAATCACGTATCCGCCCTGCTGTTCGCCCCGCCGATCAACCGTTGACGAGGAACCGGCCGAGCTGCGGCACCGCCTCACCGGGGTGCTTGGCCTGGAAGCCCTCGCCGAGCGCCTGCAACTTCCAATCGTTGCCCACCCGGTACAGCTTGGCCATCGCCATGGCGGTGAACGGCATGCCGCCCGCCAGTGTGTACCTGGCCAATTCGCCGTTGTTGGTGCCGTCGATCAAGCGGCAGAACGCGTTCTGCACCTGCTCGAACGTGTGGCCCTTGTAGGAGGTCACGATGAACACCAGCGTGGTCACATGCACCGGGACACGAGTCAGGTCGACCAGGATTACCTCGTCGTCGCCTTCGCCCTCGCCGGTGAGGTTGTCGCCCTGGTGGCGGATCGAGCCGTCCTTGGAGGTCAGCTGGCCGTAGTAGGCGACGTCCACCGGGTTCATGTCGGCGAACATGATGACCGAGGAGTCGAGGTCGATGTCGACCGTGCGGTTGCCGAACATGCCTCGGCTGCGCACCGGATCCCAGCCGAGACCCATCTTGACGAAGGTCAGCGCGGTGCCTTCCTTACGCAGCGTGACCCGCTGCCCCTTCACCAGGCTGACCGGCCGGTCCTTGGTCAAGCTGACCTCGGCCGCCGGTTGCTGCGGCGGCGCGGGCTGAGCAGGCGGCGGGTAACCCGGTCCGGGGGGCGGCGGGTAACCAGGGCCGGGCGGCGGGTAGCCCGGACCACCCTGCGGCGGCGGCGCAGGCTGAGCAGGCGGCGGGTAGCCGGGACCGGGCGGCGGCGGGTACGAGCCGGGCGGCGCGTACTGCGGCGCCTGCTGCTGCGTCGGGTATGCCGGGGTGGTCGGTGGCGGGTAGTTGGCGGGCTGCTGCGGCGGCGCGGGCTGCGGAGCCTGCGCGGGCTGCGGAGCCTGCGCGGGCTGGGCGGGCGTGTCGTCGACGGTGACACCGTGGTCGGTGACCAGCGCGGCGAACCCGCCGGCGTAGCCCTGCCCGACCGCGCGTACCTTCCACGCGCCCTGGCGCCGGTACAGCTCGAGCGCGATCACGATCGACTCGGTGTTCAGGCCGTCGATCCGGTACTCGTACAAGCGATTGCCCGCCGCGTCGGACACGATCGCGGTCGGAGCGGCGAACTGGCCGAAAGTGCTGTTCGCGTCGTCCAGCGTGATCACCGCGCGGATCTGGTCGATGTCGGCGGGCACCGCGTTCAACGACACCGCCAGCGACGCGGGCTGTCCGGCGGGGGCGGGCTGCAGATTCACGCCGGGGCCTGCCGGCTGGTTGAAGAAGACGAAGTCGGCGTCGGAACGGACCTTGCCCCGCTCGGTGACCAGTAGTGCCGACAGATCCGCCGGCGCCGAGAGCTGGACGGAAATCACCACGTCGTTGGTGGCCAGCGGACCGTTCTGGCCCTTGGCGAGTGTTGCGGACAAGTTCGACCCTTCGCTTGTCGGTGCGTACGCCTGACACTCTACGAGAAACGCGCTCGGCACCGCTCGTACTGAACGGCCGCGCTACCCCCGACACGCGCTGGCACATCGGTTAGGGTGACGGCACGCAGATGGAATACGGCGATCACACCGTGTTCCCGATCGAGACAGCAGGCAAACACTCCATGGCGCAACTGTTCGAGCAATCGAAGAAGGTGATCGAGGCCCACCTCGCCGGAACCAGCCTCAGGGCGATTTCCGGCTCGATGATCGCCTATGAAGGAAATGTGCAGTTCAAGTCGGCCGGTTTCGGCGGGGGCGACGGCGTGCTCGCCGGGCTCAAGCGGCGGGCGACCGGCGAGAAGCTGTCGCTGATGGAGTGCTCCGGCAACGGCCGGGTTTTCTTCGCGGTCAACGGCCAGCATGTCACCGTGGTCGAGCTGAACAACGAGACGCTGCAAGTGGAGTCGCAACAGCTGCTCGCCTTCGCCGGGAACCTGCGCACCGACGTGCGTTTCGCCGGTGTGCGCGGCGCGTCCTCCGGGCAGGGCCTGTTCACCACCACCGTCTCCGGCCAGGGGCAGGTCGCGCTGCTCTCGGCAGGCGGGCCACTCATTCACCTCGAGGTGTCGCCGCAGTATCCGCTGGTGGTGGACCCGGACGCGTTCGTCGCCGCGCGCGGCAACCTCAACCAGTCGTTCGTCACCGACGTGTCCTGGCGCAGTTTCGTCGGCCAAGACGCGGGCGAGGCGTTCTCGCTGCGCTGGGATGGGCAGGGCATGGTGTCGATCCAGCCGGCGGAACGGTAGGGACCAGCGATGTTCGAGAAAGTCAACGGCAAGGTCGTCAAAGTCAACGTCGGGATGGCGGGCGGCGTGGTCGCCCGCAACGGCGCGATGCTCTTCTACACCGGCGATGTTTCCTTTGCGCCGCATCAGATTCCGGGCGGCCAGGGCATGGGTGGCATGGGTGGCGTGATGCGGCTGGCCGGGCGCGCGATGGCGGGCGAGCACGAGCGCACCATGCTGGCGCAGGGCACCGGCGAGGTGCATTACGGGTTCGCGGGCCTGGAAGCGCATGTGGTGCACATGCAGCCGGGCGCGACACTGCGCGTCGAGGCTTCGCGACTGCTGGCCAACACCGCCGGGTTGCAGAGTTCGGTGGTGTCGGTGATGAGTTCGGGCGGCGGAGGCGGTGGCGGCGGCCTGATGGGCGCGCTGCGCGGCGCCGCGTCGGGCGCGTTGACCGGCCAAGGCATGTTCACCACCCAACTGTCTGGGCAGGGCGCGGCGGTGCTGCTCGCGCACGGCGGGTTCCTGGAACTGCAAGTGGGCGGCCCGAATCCGATCGTGGTCGACCCGCAAGCGTTCGTCGCCGCCTACGGCAACGTGCAGACCGAGCTGAAGACGGCGCTGAGCTGGCGGGACGCGGTCGGCCGCGGTGCCGGTGAGGCGATGCAGTTGCATTGCGTCGGGCAGGGCGTCGTCTATGTGCAGGCCTCCGAAGAGAAGTTGTGAGCATGTCCCAGATCCTCAATCCCATGAATCTCGGTGAGAGCGACAACATCCCGGGTAACAGCTACGCCTACTGCATCGACCTGAACAAGCCGTGGTTCATGCGCAAGGGCGCGATGATCGCCTACTACGGCGACATGCGGTTCCAGATGCTCACGCACGGCCTGCACGGCGGCCTGCTGCACATGGTGTCGCAGCAGTTCTCCGCGCCGCTGTTCACCGGCGACTACGTCGTAGCGGAGGGACACGGCAAGCTGATCATCGGCGACCGCGGCTACGACATCAATTCCTATGACCTGGAGGACAACGGCAACCTGACCATCAGGGCGGCGAACCTGCTGGCGTTCGAGCCGGGTCTGTCACTGAATCAGTCCATCGTGCCGGGGTTCCTCACCCTCATCGGCACCGGCAAGTTCCTCGCCTCGTCCAACGGACCGGTCATGTTCGCCGAGCCGCCGCTGCGGGTGGACCCGGAATCGCTGGTCGGGTGGGCGGATTGCCCCTCGCCGAGCCACCACTACGACCAGCGGTGGGTCACCGACTTCCTGGCCGCGGGCGCGGCTGCCCTGGGCGTCAACTCCGGTGAGGAGCGTCAGTTCGACTTCACCGGCGCGGGAACCGTGCTGATCCAGTCCAGCGAGAAGGTGCTCAGCGACTCGATGCTGGTGCGCACGATCGAGGGACAGCTCCAGAGCGGCATCACCGTCGGCGGCCTGCAACGGCTGCAGGGGTTGATCGCGCAACAGCTGGCGGCGCAGCAACAGTACTGACCGGCGGCGGGCCTCGCACTGGACGCGGTCAGGTGTTATGCCGCGTCTACCTGGCCGGTAAGACGCCGGGCGCGGAGGCCGTCATGTTCACGTCCGCTATGCGTCCTGGACGTTGTACGGGTGATTCGGGCAAAACAGAGCAGCCTATAGCGGGTTGGCGGGCGGAATACTTACGGACAGCAAAGGATTCGCGACAGGAAGATGAAATCGTCTCGATGTCCGTCTGAGCGGCGCCCCGGTCGGCGGAGAATCGGGGCATGGCTGACTTGGCGCTCTCGCCGCAGCGTCGCACGGCGCTGACGAACCTGGTCCGAGACGAATCCACCTTCGCGACAGCGTATCCGCGGGTCGCCGACTACTGGGCCACCGCGGCCGGGTTGCCCGGCACCGGCGACGACATCGCCGACGCCACCTTCGACCTGCATCTGCTGCACTACATGACCGGCGGCGCGAGCGAAAACCCGTACTGGGACATCGTCGCCGCCGCGGTGACGCCAGGTCCGCCTGAGCGCGCGGCGCGCCCCGAAGTGAACGGCGGCAATCCGAAAGGCAGTGCGCGCCTAGCCTATGCACAGATCGTTCTGCAAGCAGCCTACGCCTACGCCATACCCTCCCCTGCGACGTTGCGCTGGGTCGCGGACGTCGCACAGGGCAGACCGATCGTGGAGGTCGGGTCCGGCCGCGGCTACTGGGCCCATCAACTCGCTGGAATCGGCGTGCCGACAACCGCTTTCGACTCGCATCCGCCCGACCGCACGACCAATACGGCCTTCCCGGCAGCCCCAGGACAGTCCGCGACCTGGCATCCCATCGCGACGCCACCCGAATCGGCGGACGATCTGGCCGCCGCCCACGCCGAAGACGCCCTGTTCCTCTGCTGGCCGCCCGGCTGGGAAGACCCCATGGCCTCGACCACCCTCACCGCGTATCAGGAGGCGGGCGGCTCCTTACTCATCTACATCGGCGAGGCGCGGGGCGGACGGACCGCCGATACCGCCTTCTTCGACATGCTGGACGCGGAATGGACCCTGCTCGACCAGGACCCGGACTACGTCTCGTGGTGGAACCTCGGCGACACCGCCCAGTGCTGGCAGCGTTGATGACCGAGCACGCACTCGGTCAGCTTGCGCGCTGGAATTCCCAGGGATCGTGCGCGCTGATCAGCATGATCTCGTGGCCGTGATCACGGTGGAGTTCACGCAGCCGCGCCTGGGTACCCAGTCGCAGGTCGTGGTGGACTTCGGAGCTGGCCTGCACGATGTCGAGAATCGGATGCGGCTGCGGAGCCGGATCGAGTTCGCGGTGGTAGTAGTAGGCGTCGCCGCAGTGCAGCAGCCAGCGCTCACCGTCGCGGACGGCGACGCCGGTATGGCCGGCGGTGTGCCCGCCCAGCGGGATCAGCTGGAAGTCGTCCGGCAGGTCCTTCGGTTGAATCGCGTTGAACTCGAACCATTTTCCCGTGGCGGCCGACGGGTAGGTCACCCACTGCGGGTTATGCGCCCAGTGCGCGGACCGGTAGCGGAAACTCGGGGCTTCGGCGAGCGCGGCCTCCAGCTCGGCGGCGAGCACGTGGACCCGCGCGTGCGGAAAGTCGGGCAGCCCGCCGCAGTGATCCACGTCGAGGTGGGTGAGGATGATGTGCCGGACATCGCCGGGGTCGTAACCGAGACGCTGTACCTGCCGGATGGCGGTCTCGTCCTCGGACAGGACCGGCTGCGCCATCGCGACCCAGTCCGCGCCGAGAGTGCCCGCCGGGTCGCGGACGTCGTCCAGCCCGATACCCGTCTCGATCAGGACCAGGCCCTCGGATTCGGTCTCGACCAGCAGGCAGTGATTGACGGCGTGGGCAGGGGCAGGTCCGTCATAGGTGGCCTCGATCTGCCGCACCGATCCGCAATTGAGGTGATGAACTGTCATGCGAGTTAGTCTGTGACTTGAAGCGCGGTTCAAGTCAAGGAGCCAAGATGACCGACGTCCTGCTCGACATCGCCGAGGTGGCCGAACACACCGGCCTCGCCCCCTCCGCCTTGCGCTTCTACGAGAAACGCGGACTCGTCGCCGCGACCGGCCGCAACGGCCTGCGCCGCACCTACCACCCCGACGTCCTCGGCCGCCTCGCCCTCATCACCTGCGCCCGAGACGCCGGTTTCACCCTCGCCGAAATCGGCCGCTTCCTCCGCGCCTCCCCCACCGACGCCGAACTACGCGCCCGCATGGCCGAGAAAGCGAACCAACTCGACGAAGACATCGCCCGCCTCATCCGCATGCGCGACAGCCTCCGCCACGCCTCCACTTGCACCCACGACCCGCTGGTCGAATGCCCGGATTTCAAGTCCACCTTCGACCCCACCACCGAGCCGGTGTGACGCTCGAGTCGATCGGGACAGCCTTGCCGTCGATGACTTCGAACGGTTCACTGGCGACGCCGTACTTGTCGACTGCGGACCACGTCCCATCATGGTGCTCCATCCATGCTGCGGGACCGTCCCGCACATCCTCCCTGAGCCAGTCCACGATTACTCCTCCGCCAATCCGAAGCTATAGGCCGCTGCGGACAGGTACTGCTTGCAACCGGGACCATGGCCGGAGTGGATATTCGCGACGAATCGGGCCTGCTCGAGCGATCGGAATGAGCCGTCTATCGCACAATCTCGGTGCGTCATCCGCCAGTGGTCGGCGTCGGCGAACGAGATGGTCATCGGTCGGCCTTCTTGCTCGACGCGCTGGATGATCTCGAATGCATCGACCGAGTTGTCAGGTTCGCCCCCGCGGTCGATGAGCCATGGCAGGACGTACCAAACGATCCACAGCCCGAACAGGACTGCGACTACAACGACAATGGTGGTGACGAGTTCGGCGGGCATCGACATGACCTCTTGGTGAATTCGATTGTTGTCGCCGCCAGCTCGACATAGCCGCAGGCAGAGCGACGATTACGAGGAGATTGTGGTTTCCGCGATGCCCTGTGCTCGATACCCCAGCAGGTATCTCATTGTGAGATATATGCTTTGACGGCATGGAGACGAGGTACGGGGGAATCGACGTCCCTGCTGGGGTCTGGCACAAACCCGAGATGGATGCGCTCCTACGCCGACGCGATGTATCGCAGCTACGCGGATCAGATCGATGTGCTGGCAGTGCGCGGCCTGGGACTTCTCGCGCTGAATGACTCGCTGCTGCGTGGAGTGCTGCTCAAACGGACCAGCACCGTCAGTGTCCGAGCCCTCCTGCTGGACCCTGATTCGGAAGCGACCGGTGTCCGCGCCGCAGAGATCGGCGAATCGAGGCCGTCATTCGCCGCCGGGATCAATCTGGCCCTGGCACGAACGTCAGAGTTTCACGACCATCCTTTCGTCGAACTGCAAGTCGCTGTATACGACACGCTGCCGACGTGGCGGATGCTGGTCTTCGATCAGACGCTGTACTTGTCCGCGTTCGGTGCGTCAGCAGAAGGGCATCGCTCAGGCATGTACAAACTTACGGCCGCGACCAACGGCGTCCTACACGCCGGATTTCTGCGGCAATTCGAACAGATGTGGCGCCAGGCACGACCGATCGAGAGAGGATCGGTGACATGATCGAGGCCGAACTCAAGGCTCGGGTCCATGACGTCGAGTCAGTGCAAGCCGCACTCTCGTCGCGAGGGGACGGTCAGCACTCGACCTATCACGACACCTACTACGATCTGGCGGATCGACGGCTGTCGTCGGAAGGCCGTGAACTGCGATTGCGGACCATCACCACAGGAAACGGGCGGCGATCCCTGCTGACGTACAAGGAACCCGCAGTCGACACGGTCAGCGGGTCCAAGCCGGAATATGAAACCGAAGTGGCAGACGCGGCAGTAATCGATGCGGTACTGCGCGGCCTTGGACTCACCGAGTTGGTCAGCTTCGAAAAGCATTGCGTCAATTATCGATTCGCGTCCGGCGGTCGCGATCTGCTCGCCACTGTCGTGACAGTGCCCGAATTGGAGGGCACGTTCATCGAGCTGGAAACCCTTGCGCCCGAACCGGAGCTGACCGAAGCATTGAAGATCGTTCGGACCACACTCCATCAGCTGGGGATCACGGAAAACGATCTCACCACCGAGCAGTACACGGATGCGGTGCTGGCTACTCGAACTGCGCCGGGGCCGCCTTGATGAACCAGTTGATGATTTCCTCGCCAGCGAGGATGCCGGTGGCGCGGGTGACAGTGAGGTTCGGGTGGGTCCAGTTGAGTTGTTCCAGTTCGCCGTGGCGGGGGCGGATGGCGGAGTCGGCGGCGCGCAGCATTTCGGCGTCGAGGGCGCCGTCTCCCGCGGCGAGGGTTTTCGCGTCGTCGGCGAGTTCACCGCTTTCCCAGAGGCGTTTGCGGACTTCGTCGACCGCGCGGCTCTTGCAGACGGCCAGCGGCATGGTGTAGATCTTGCGGCCCTGCTGGGAGGCCGACCAGCCGCGCGCACGGCACCAGTCGTCCCATTCGGCGAGAAATCCATCGGGGACCGACTTCGGCTTCACCACCAGATAGCAGAACAAGTGGTCGGCCACGCGGAACTTGGTCACCCACGAATCATCGATGCGGGTCTGAAGTTCCCTGGTCACCTCCGAGAGGGTGGCGCCGCCCGCGCGAACTTGGGCGTCGATGTCGATGCGCCAGCTCAGATCGGGAATGCCGTCGACGAGGATGTTCCCGCCATTGCTGGTGATCGCATACCGCCACGGCGCCCCAGGTAGTTGAATGCGCCCGAACTGTTTGATGGTGCGGGTGGTGGTGGGAATGACGGCGGCCGGTTCGGTCAGGGATTGCATCCGCAGCGCCGCGGTGGTGGTCATGAACGACAGCGGCGCCCCTTCGAGATGCTCCACACAGACCGTCGGCACGTCGGCGGTGGTGCTGAAGGCGTTACGCGAGTAGATCATCGTCCGGTCCAGGTCGGTCGCGATCAGCGCACGTCTTCGCTGCACTCTCCGAGATAGGTTCACTGCTGCACGTCCTTGATCAATCCCATACACGAATATGCCAGGTCATCGACGACTTCCACAGGAACCCCACGGGCGGCGGCGAGCAACCGGATATGCGCGTGCTCCGGCGCGTCCGCCTCGCGGACCAGCACCAGCCACGGAACTCGCCGCAACAGCACCCGGGTCGTCTCGCCGACGCCGGGCTTCACGAAGTTGACGCCGGCGATGCCGTACCGCTGCCTGACCTTCTCCACCGACGCCCAGCCGGTCCAGGTGGGCGTGCGGTCGCTCGCGCGGATCGCGGCCACTTCGGCCGCCACCCGATCGCGGACCGCGTCGAAGGCGCCGCTCACGGTGTCGAGCAGCCGACCGGACACATCGTCACCGGCCAGCTCCCGGTAGAACTTGGCGCCGTGGAAATCGCCGGGTCCGATCAGCGTGTCGTTCAGCACGGTGCGCGAGATCAGGCCGGAGACCGTGGAATTCAGGCAGGCCGAGGCGATCAGGAAGTCGTCGCGGGTGCCGTAGGTGCGCACGCAGTGCCCAGGATCGGCCAGCACGGCCAGCTCGTCGTCGAATCGTGCACCCCCGGCCGCACGGTAGGCGTCCAGCGCCTCGGTGAGCTCGCGGGTGATCGCGCCCTTGCCGGTCCATCCGTCCACGAACACGACGGAGTCCGGGTCGTGGTGCTCGGCCAGATAGTCCAGCGCCACCGCATCAATGCCGCGGTCCCGCACGATGGACACCGCGTAGTGCGGCACCGCGAGGCTCGGCCGCCGCGCGTGCAGCCAGCGGCGCATCAGGATGCCGACCGGCGTGCCCGCCCGCGCCAGCGACACCAGCACGATGTCCTCGCCGCGTTCGGCGATGACCAGTTCCGACACGGTCGCGACGGCGAGCGCGAGCCGCTCGGCACTGGCCGTGAGCACCTCGTCGAACAGCGCCCGGTATTGCGCGTCCGGTTGGTATTCGATCGGCAGCGATTCCGCGTAGTGCGCCTGACCGGCTTGGATCTTCCGTTCCCGCTCGGCGATGTCGCGCTCCAGATCGACATCGGACAGGTCCTTCAGTAACCAGGAAACCTCTTCGGCGGCATAGGATCCGAACTCCGGACCGTGCAGCGGAACAGGCAACGCACCCACCCTCGTGGTCGTCATAGTCGGCTCCCGTTCCCTGTTCCCGGCGACTCGGCGCGTTCCGCGTGCAGTCGCCGCGGGTCGGCTTCTCGCAGCACCGCGAGCAGCACGTCGGCACCGGAGGCGGTAAGCACGTCGATCAATCCGCCCTCGGCCCGTAGCTGTGCGGTGTCGGCGGGCGAGTCGACCACGACGACGAGCACCGGATCGGACACGGGACCGTCGCCCTCCGCGCCGCTGTCGACGCCGTCATCGGTGATCGCGACATCCTCGTCGCCCGAAGCCGCGTCGGCGACCAGTACGCCGAGCCCCGCCATATCCGCTTCGAAAAGGTCCAGCGAATCATCGGGCCAGTGCGCGTTGTACAGGTAGCGCGGCGCGGTGTCGCCGGGCTCCGGCGCGACGAACCGGAACCCGCGTCGCAAGGGATATCCCGGCTCGTCCAGCACATACGCGGGCGATCGCGTGGTGGTTTGAAAGCGCGTCGGCGTACCGGTTTCGGCGAGCAGCGCCGCCAGCCGCAGCGGCAGATACATCAGCTCCTCGTGACCGAGCACGATAGCGGGCCGACCAGCGAAATCAGCGTCGAGCCGCGCGGTCAACACCTCGGCCGCGGCGATCAGCGCCGCCTCGAACGCCTCGGTGTCGGACGCGAGTATCCCGTGCCTGCCGCCCTCCGGTACCGAAGCCGGCCAGGGCAGTTCCATCCGCCGGAACGAGCCGGGATGACCGGCGGCCGGGTTGAGCAGGGGCTCGGGGAGCGCGCCGACCGCGTCGACCAGTCCGTCGGGCAGCGTCGCCCGTCCGGTGGCGAGACAAACCGTGTCGATGCGCGCACCGAGTTGGGCCGCGGCCGCGTCGAATTCGGCGCGGTCGGCCGCACCGCGCAGGTCGACCAGTGACGCCAGCACGTAATGCGACCGCGGCGAAAAGGCGTGCAGCGCGCGCACCGCGTCGATCGCCGTTGCGCCGGTGGAGATTTCGTCGTCCACCAGCACCAGCGGCAGATCGTTGACGAAGATGTCGGCCGGCGCCGGTTGCAGCAGATGCGAGGTGGCGTGCGAATGTCCCTCCTCGAACCCGGCGAGGGTCTGCGCATGCGGCACCTCGCGACGGGTCGAGTGGAGATAACAGCTCGCGCCGATCCGCGCCGCCACGCAGTGGCCCAGTCCCGTCGCGGTCTCGGCGAACCCGAGCACCACCGCTTCGCGTTCGCCGAGCACCTCGCGCACCAGATCACCGAGGTGATCGCCCGCTCCGAGCACCACCCGCGGATCGGTCGGGAGATGCTTGCCGAGCACGGTGGACACCAGCAGGTGCGCACGGCGCGGATTGTTGTGGCGAATCCCCGGCCGGATCAGCGCCGTGATCGGCAGCCGGGCCGAGCGCAGGCAATCCGCGTCACGCTCGGCATCATGATGCAAGCAGATACCGAGAGTTCTGGTCGCCCATGGTATTTCGTTGTGTCCGAACTCGGTCGCCGTCCGGCTCATACGGTGACCAACGCCGTCAATAGATCCACGAACGACACTCCCTTGTTCGCCACGCCGAACACCCTGGCGCGCAACAGGGTCTGCCGCGCCCAACTGCGGTGCGGCCGCATCTCGTTCATCTTGTTCCGGTAGCCAGAGGCCGCCACGCCGCCGACATCGGCCCGCAGAATGTCCAGCGCGTCCGAGTACTCCTCGTGCGTCACCACCGACAGCGCGTGCACGGCGGCCACATGCGACGGATGGATCACCGTCTTGCCCTGAATGCCGTTGGCGCGATCCAAAGTGATCTCCCGCAGCAATCCGTCCAAGTCCCGGCTGACCAGGTACTGCCGGAACGGCACGGCGTCGGATTCCTCGAACGGCGCGGTGCGCAGCAGCGGCCGGAACATCCGCTCGTGGTCGGCGAAGTACTCCCACACCGGGCCGGTGATGACGAAACCCGTTCCGTCCGCGCGCCCCAGATAGTTCACGATGTCGGCGATGACGTCGGCGACCACCCGCACGTCGTAGATGGTCAGGTCGCGATCGCGCCGGATGCCGAAGGTCGAGCACATGTCCGTCGCGCCGACCCGCACCGCGAGCACTCGGTCCCGATCCGCGGCCAGCAGCGCCGCGATCTGCGTGAGTTCGTAGTCGCGGGTCTCCCGGTGCACCAGGCACGGCGACTCCAGCACCGGCATCCCGTACAGCGGCCGGTCCACACGCTGGGTGGCCACGTTCAAGGCGTTGAGGTACTTCGGTCCGGAAACACTGTCGAACTTCGGGAACACGAACCCGGTCAGTGCCCGCGCCCCCGGGCCCAGCTGCTCGATGAGCTCGGTGATCGTGTCCGCGTCGCGCACCCGTACGAACAGCAGCGGATTGGCGTCGTGACCGGCCGCGAGCAGATCGAGCGCGGCGACGGTCTGCTGTTTGGCGTACTCCACCTCGTCGTCGGCGACCGCGTCCTCGAGATCGATGACCATCGAACACACCCCGTGCTCGGCCCGTTTACTGATCGTCAGGGCCAGATCGGGCCTGGTCGCGGGCGCATATAGCGTCGCACCGAGCCCGATCGCGAGTAATTCCCGATCCGTGCGGTCGCTGGCGAACGGTTCGGGCTGCCGGTGAAAAAGACGCCTCGCCTCTGGGCCGTGCAATTGCCGGAAGTGGCGCAGCGGCATTCGCTTCCGCAGGGAAACCTCCTGCTGGACGGCGATGCCTGCGGTCATCGTTGCCCCATCCTCATTCTCGTCGTGGTCCTGCTTGTTTTCTCATTCGATCCACTATCCCGGCTATGAATTCGGTGACGGCATCCAATTCCGCCACATAGGCCCAGTAGTCGGGGTGACGCCCCGACAGTGTTTCGCTGATTCGGTCGATCCGTGCCGCCTGCGCGTCGAGCACCGATCCCCATTCGGCGACCAGCCCGCGGCTCACCGCGAGCATTTGCGCATCCCGCAGCCGGAATCGTACGGCCTTGGCGTGTTCTTGCGGGTCAGCCCGGATCGCGCGCAGCAAGGTGAGCCGCTTGGGGACGGCATCTACCTGCTGCTCGGCCTCGGCGAGGAACCCGCGCGCGGATGTGGTCAGATCAAGTGCAAACTCCGGGTTGTTTTCCGTCGCTGCCGCACGCGCCCTGCCCAGAGCCGCCTCCGCGGCCTCGATGGCTCGCCGACTTTTCCGCTCATTGTCAGCCAGATCCGCCGAACTCGCAGCGTTGAACTCGCGCAGCAGCGACGAGTACGCGGGGCCGATCCCCTCCGCCCTGGTCCGGACGGCGGCGAGACGGGTGGTCACCGAGGTGATCGCGGTCCGCGCCGCGGCGGCCCGAGATGGGGCCTGCGCCAATGCTTCCGCCAACTCCTTGGTGGCGCTCTGCAGCCGGTTCGCGGCCTCGCGCTCGGCGCCAGGTGCGCCGGAGCCGATGGCTTCCAGTGTGACCAGCGCCTCATCCACCGCGGCCGTGCGCTCGCGCACCGAGGGATAATTGGCGAATTCGGATTCGGCGGCCTGTCCGCGCACGGCCGCCGCGGCGAGCTTCACCTGCCGCACCAGCTGCGGCACCGCACCGAGCACGGCAACCGCCTCCTCTAGCCCGCTCCGGTTGCCGCGATAGAACTCGTCGACGGCACCGGCCGCGTCGGTCAGCTGCCGCACCGCGGCATCGACGCGCTGCTGCCCGTGCGGTATCGGCGTGCCGGTCCGCCGCGCGCCGTCCAACTCCTCACTGAGCGCCAGGTAGGTCTCCCCCGCGCCATAACATCTGTCGCGCACCGGCTCCCAGCGCGCGCCCGTCCGCCGTTCCGGAAAAACCTGATCGGCCGCGTGCACCGCCGCGTCGGCCGCGCTCTGCCGCCGATCCATATCGAGAAACGCCGAGGCCAACGCGGTGCGGGCGTGCTCGATCCATTCGTCGTTCTCCGACGACCGGAACCAACCACGCCTTCGGCCTGCCACGCCCCGATGGTAGGAGATCTTCCTGTTCGCCGAGGGTTACGCGGGTTCCTACGCAAGTTCGCGGAAACCTACTACTGTCGTATGGCGTACCCGGCGATTCGGACATGCTGGGAACCAATGACGGACTATTGAAAGGGAATCCCGCATGGGTGTCAGTTTGTCCAAGGGCGGCAATGTCTCGCTGACCAAGGCGGCGCCTAACCTGACTGCTGTTTCGGTCGGCCTCGGGTGGGATGTGCGGACTACCACCGGCACCGACTTCGACCTCGACGCGAGCGCCATCGCGACCGGCGCGGACAAGAAGGTCCTGTCCGACCAGCACTTCGTGTTCTTCAACAACCTGAAGTCCCCGGAAGGCGCGATCGAGCACGTCGGCGACAACCGCACCGGCGAGGGCGAGGGCGACGACGAGGTCATCAACGTCGACCTGGCAAACACCCCGCCCACCATCGAGAGCATCTTCTTCCCGGTCTCGATCTACGACGCCGACTCCCGCTCGCAGTCGTTCGGCCAGGTCCGCAACGCCTACATCCGCGTGGTGGACCGCAGCAACAACGAGGAACTCGCCCGCTACGACCTCACCGAGGACGCGTCGACCGAAACCGCCATGGTCTTCGGCGAGCTGTACCGTAACGGTGCGGAGTGGAAGTTCCGCGCGATCGGCCAGGGCTACGCCTCCGGCCTGGCCGGCATCGCCCGTGACTACGGCGTGAACGTCTAAAGAATTCTTCGCTGTTCGCAGGGGGCCCGGCGACGGGCCCCCTCGTCATGCGACCCAGGCATGCCGGAGTGCCCTGGGAACAGCGTTGGACAACCGGCGATCCAGCGGCCACGCTGGTAGCAACCCTCGCCGACTCGGTTTTACTTCAGGAAAGGTCCCAGCGTGGTCCTGCGCATATTCGGCATGTCCCTCATCGTCACGGTGCTCTCGCTCGTGGTGGCGTTCGTGTACGGCGGCCCGACCGCCTTCGCGCTCGCCGCGATCCTCGGCATCCTCGAGGTCTCGCTGTCGTTCGACAATGCCGTGATCAACGCCACCGTCCTGCAACGCATGAGCGCGTTCTGGCAGCGGATCTTCCTCACCATCGGCGTGCTGATCGCCGTCTTCGGCATGCGCCTGGTCTTCCCGCTGGCCATCGTGTGGATCACGGCCGGGCTGAATCCGGTGGAGGCCTTCGACCTGGCGCTCAACCCGCCACCGAACGACGCGCTGACCTTCCCCGACGGCAGCCCCAGCTACGAGAAACTGCTCACCGACGCGCACCCGCAGATCGCGGCCTTCGGTGGCATGTTCCTGGCGCTGCTGTTCCTCAACTTCATCTTCGAAGAGCGCGAGATCACCTGGCTCGGCTGGCTGGAGCGGCCGCTGGCGAGGGCGGGCAAGCTGAACATGCTCTCCATCGTGGTCGCGGGCACCGGTCTGATCCTGACCGCGGAGTTCGTCTCCGCCGAGGCGCACCGCTCGACCGTCCTGGCGGCCGGCCTGCTGGGCATGATCACCTACATCGTGGTCGACGGCCTCGGTTCGATGTTCCACACCGAGGAACACATCGGAGGGCCGTCCGAGCTGGCCAAGGCCACCGGTAAGGCGGGCTTCTTCCTGTTCCTCTACCTGGAGGTACTCGACGCGTCGTTCTCCTTCGACGGCGTGATCGGCGCGTTCGCCATCACCTCCGACCCGATCATCATCGCGCTTGGCCTCGGCCTGATCGGCGCCATGTTCGTCCGCTCGATCACGGTGTACCTGGTGCGCAAGGGCACGCTGGCGGAATACGTCTACCTGGAGCACGGCGCGCACTGGGCGATCGGCGCGCTGGCGGTGATCCTGCTCGTCTCGATCGGCGTGCACATCAACGAGCTCGTCACCGGTTTGATCGGCGTCGCGTTCATCGGCGCGGCATTCGTCACCAGCATCCTCCGCAACCGCCGCTCGGACGAGGAAGAACTGGACAGCGAACGGGAACCCACGCCGGTAGGCTGATTCCCGGCATGCAGCCGAAGACCCATTGCGGCAGCGGCCCCGTCCCCAGGGATGGCCGCTGCCGCTCTCGTTTGCACAGAGGGGGAGCGCCATGGTGATCGAAGGCAACCCCGGCGGCGTCAACCTGTCCAAGGTGACCCTGTCGAAGGCGACACCGAGCATCAACCTGACCAAGCCGGGCGAACAGCAGGGCACCATGCGGGTGAACCTGAACTGGTCGAGCGGTCCCAAGGGATTCTTCCGCCGCTCCAAGCCGGTCGATCTGGACCTCGGCTGCCTCTACGAACTGTCCAACGGCGCCAAAGGTGTCGTGCAGGCGATCGGTCACAACTTCGGCGCTCTGGACGTCGAGCCCTACATCAAACTCGACGGCGACGATCGCAGCGGTTCGGCCGCGAGCGGCGAGAACATGCACATCAACCTCGCCAGGCCCGAGCTGTTCCGGCGCATCCTGATCTTCGCCTTCATCTACGAGGGCGTGCCCAACTGGGCCGCCGCCGATGGCGTGGTGACCCTCTACCCGACGGCAGGTCCGCAGATCGAGGTCCGGCTCGACTCTCCAGTGGACGGTGCCCGCTCGTGTGCCATCGCCCTGTTGCAGAACCAGGGCGCCGGGATCACCGTGCACCGGGAGGTGCACTACGTCAACGGCGCCCAGCGCGAGATCGACCAGGCCTACCACTGGGGCATGCAGTGGCACAGCGCGCGCAAGTAGGGCGGATCCTAGGAAACCGGAACTAGATCACGGGACCGCGGCGCCGACGGCGACACCGATCGGTACCCGCGCGGCAGCGCCCACAGGAACACGAAGAACAACACCACCAGCAGGCTCGCGCGTCCCCAGACCCCGAATTGGACGATGTTCTGCATCAGCTCGACCGAGGTGCCCGACCCCATCGAGTAGAAGTAGCGGAACACCCCGATCCCGATGGCCGCGTCGGCGACGAGGTAGCCGCCGATCAGCCACCACGGCACCTCGAGCAGCACCAGGAACGGCACCAGCCACAAGGTGTACTGCGGCGAATGCACCTTGTGAAACAGCAGGAATCCACACAGCATCGCACCGCTCACGCCGACCCATCCGAACACGCCGGTCCTCAGGTACCGCTTCCAGCCGAGCCACATGGCCAGCGCGAACGCCACGAGCACCAGCGCGGGGGAGGCGACGGTAACCACCTGCTGGAACGCCGCCTCGCTGTGCGCGTCCGGACCGAACATCGGCCGAAGCCCCCAGTACCAGATGGAATTCGTGGTGATGTCGGCCTGACGCAGCTGCTGGAACGTGATCGACGCTCGCCAGCCCTCGTAACCCGTCAACGCGAACGGCAGGTTGACCGCGACGACGGTTGCGATAGCGGCGGCCGCGGTGAGCAGCGCACCGCGGACGTCCACGCCACGATCGCCCTCATCGGCGTCGCGTTCCACGCCCCCGGTCAGCACATATACCACCAGCGGCAGCACGAAGATCCCCGGATACAGCTTGAGGCAGAACCCGAGCCCGAGTAACACGGCTGCCGCCATTCCCCTGGTGCGCAAGGAAAAGCGGGTCAGCGCCGCCACCACGTAGACGGCCGCTACAGCCATGCACACCACGGGGAGTTCCCAGTTGTGGAAGGCATAGAGCACCAGCGGGGGACCGACCGCCCACAGCAGAGCGGCGCCCCCGGCCAATCGGGCCAACATCCACGCGGTGAGCAGCGCGAAGGGCGCGAGCAGCAGGGCTGAGTAGCGCAGGAACTCCGCATCGTTGTCCGCGCCGACCGCACCGAGCCACATCAGCGCGCCGCTGAGCACCGGATACTCCACTGCTCCGCCGACCAGCGCGCCGTCGTCGGTGATGCCGCCGTGCACGTAGGGAAAGACGTGCTCGTTGATATCCCTGCCGAGCCAAAGGAATTGGATATCCGAGTAGCAGACGTCCGAATCCTTGATGACGTCGAAGACCGTGCTGCGACCATCCCCGTCGAACGGTTCCCCCGCACAGCGCGCCTTGTTCGCATACGCCAAGGCGAGCGTGAGGCCGCACAGCAGCACTACCACCGCTGCCAGCGCCGCAGGGCGCCGCACGCGGCCTGCGGGCAGGTCGCGGGCGGCGAGTCCGGTCGGCATGACACCACCCTAAGCGGCCCCGCCGGACCATGCCGGTGAACCCCGGCGAATACCGCTCAGGTAGCCTGTTCGGGTTGCTGACGCAACGACCCTCCTGCCACGGACCGTCCGTGGCCGTTTCCTAGTCCACAGGAGGTGATTGGTCCGTGCGTCATTACGAAGTGATGGTCATCCTCGAGCCGAGCCTGGACGAGCGCACTGTTGGTCCGTCGCTGGACAACATGCTCAGTGTCGTTCGCACCGAGGGCGGCAAGATCGACAAGGTCGACATCTGGGGCCGCCGCCGGCTCGCCTACGAGATCGCCAAGCACGCCGAGGGCATCTACGCCGTGGTCGACCTGACCGCCGAGCCCGCCACCGTGAGCGAACTCGACCGGCAGCTCGGTCTCAACGAGTCGGTGCTGCGCACCAAGGTTCTGCGCCACGACAAGTAGTCCGGCAACCCTCGTTTGCGTCGGAGCCTGTGCCTAGGCTCTAGCGCAACAGCGAGACGCGGACTGCACACCGAGCAGGAGGAACCACAATGGCAGGCGACACGGTCATCACCGTCATCGGAAATCTGACGGCCGACCCGGAGCTTCGATTCACGCCGGCGGGACAGGCGGTGGCGAATTTCACCGTCGCGTCGACCCCCCGGGTGTTCGACCGTAATTCGAACGAATGGAAAGACGGCGAAGCGCTGTTCCTGCGCTGCAATATCTGGCGCGAAGCCGCGGAGAATGTCGCCGAAAGCCTGACCAGAGGTTCCCGTGTCATCGTGAGCGGACGGCTCAAGCAGCGCTCCTACGAAACCCGCGAGGGCGAGAAGCGCACGGTCGTCGAGCTCGAAGTCGATGAGGTCGGCCCCTCGCTGCGCTACGCCACCGCGAAGGTCAACAAGACCAGCCGCGGCGGCGGGGGCGGCGGCTTCGGGGGCGGCTCCGGCGGCGGTGGCAGCTATGCCTCCTCCGGTGGTGGCGGTGGGCGTTCCGGCGGTGCCGAGGACGACCCTTGGGGCAGTGCGCCCGCGGCCGGCTCCTTCGGGGGCGGCGGCCGCATGGATGACGAACCGCCGTTCTGAGAACGGCCACATCGGCCCGCTCGACTCGGGCCATCAATGATTACGGAGTAAAAGACCATGCCTAAAGCGCCCGCGCGCGAAAAGGTGCTCAAGAAGAAGGCTTGCTCGTTCTGCAAGGAGAGCAAGACCGGAACTGTCTCGATCGATTACAAGGACACGGCGTTGCTGCGCAAGTACGTCAGCGACCGCGGCAAGATCCGCGCCCGCCGCGTCACCGGCAACTGCGTGCAGCACCAGCGCGATGTCGCGGTTGCGGTCAAGAACTCGCGTGAGGTCGCTCTGCTGCCTTACGTGTCGACGGCTCGCTGAGAAAGGGAGGCACGCAAATGAAGTTGATTCTGACTGCAGATGTGGACAACCTCGGTGGCCCCGGCGACACCGTTGAGGTCAAGGACGGTTACGGCCGCAACTACCTGCTGCCGCGCGGCCTGGCGATCGTGGCCACCCGTGGCGCGGAGAAGCAGGTCCAGGGTATCCGCCGGGCGCAGGAAGCCCGCCGGGTCCGCAACCTGGACCACGCCAACGAGCTGAAGCAGGCCCTGGAGGGCCTGGAGTCGGTCTCGCTGACCGTGAAGACCGCCGGCACCGGCAAGCTGTTCGGCTCGGTGACTCAGTCGGACGTCGCTGCCGCGATCAAGACGGCGGGTGGTCCCGTCATCGACAAGCGCAGCATCGAACTGCCGAAGGCACACATCAAGACGACCGGCAAGCACGTCGTCGTGGTGCACCTGCACCCGGATGTGGTGGCGAAGTTCGACCTGACGGTCACGGCTGCCTGATACGGGCATCCCATCGAGGACCACTCCCGTGGCGACACGGGAGTGGTCCTGACTATACCGCGGTCGATAAATAGCTAATTGTTTGCCGATAGACCGCAGCGTCATTCGGGGCATTTGGGCAGCTCATAACCCTGCGGTGGGGCATCGGTTTTTCGAGCCTGTGGATTACCGGCGCAACCGACCGTCCATGCTGTGATTCAAGTCATATTCACCTCACGTGCTGTTAACCCAACACGCCCGGCTGTTCAACTTGGCCGACACGCCGTAACTTCATTAATCCACACGGCGCGAAATGCGGAAATCACTATCTATCTGCGTGTTCAACCGCGCTCACCTGGGTTTTCCCCAAGTTGTACACAGGGGGTGCACATCGTTAGGTGAACTCTCCCCAAGTTATCCACAGCTGTGTGCACAGTCCGGTTTGGTGGGCGACCTCCGGGTCGCCTAGGTTCTTCGCATCGCCGTGTCCCGCCCTGCCCGAACGGCGTGCACGGGCGGGTGCCGCAGCGATAGCTGGACCCCTGGTCAGCGGCGGTGTCGAACATGTCGGTGCCCGGGGGTAGAACGAGTCAACAGGGTGGAACCCGGTCGTGGGGTAGAGAGGACGGTCGAGTCAGGTGACAGCCACCGATGACCGCGGGCACACGGATTTCCCGCCCGAACCCCCCGGCGAAGACTTCGGCCGCCAGCCGCCCCACGATATGGCGGCCGAGCAATCGGTGCTCGGCGGCATGCTGCTGAGCAAGGACGCCATCGCCGATGTGGTCGAGGTGCTCCGCCCCGGCGATTTCTACCGTCCCGCCCACCAGGCCATCTACGACACGATCCTCGATCTCTACGGGCGTGGCGAACCCGCCGACCCGGTCACCGTCGCCGCCGGGCTGGACCGCCGCGGCGAACTGAAGCGCATCGGCGGCGCGCCGTATCTGGTCACGCTCACCCAGACCGTACCCACGGCCGCCAACGCCGGTTATTACGCCGAAATCGTCGCGGAGAAAGCCATTCTGCGCCGCCTGGTCGAGGCGGGCACCCGCATCGTGCAGTACGGCTACGCCGGCGCCGACGGCCAAGATGTCGCCGAGGTCGTCGACCGCGCCCAGGCCGAGGTCTACGAGGTCACCGAGCGCCGCACCAGCGAAGACTTCCTCCCGCTCGAGGAACTGCTCCAGCCGACGATGGACGAGATTGACTCCATCGCCAGCCGCGGCGGCATCTCCCTCGGCGTCCCCACCGGCTTCACCGAACTCGACGAAATCACCAACGGCCTGCACCCGGGACAGATGATCATCGTCGCGGCACGCCCTGGAGTCGGCAAAGCCCTGGCGGTGGACACTCCGCTGCCAACGCCGACCGGATGGACCACGATGGGTGAGATCCAGGTCGGCGACGAATTGCTGGATGCCGACGGCTTTCCCACCCGTGTGGTGGCGGCCACCGAGGTCATGTCCGGACGACCCTGCTACGAAGTCGAGTTTTCCGACGGCTCTGTGCTCGTCGCGGACGAACAGCACCAGTGGCTCACCGAGACCAGATCGTCCCGGCGGTCGAAGCGGACTTTCGCCCAGGTGCGGACCACCGCCGAGATCGCGCGCACGCTGCGATGCGACACGGCCGATCGCCGGCTCAATCACTCGGTCACCAACACCGCTGCGCTACGGCTGCCCGCGCGCACGTTGCCGGTGCCGCCCTACACGCTAGGCGCCTGGCTCGGCGATGGAACATCGGCGGCCGCACAGCTCACGTGTGCCGACCCGGAGATCGTCGTGCGCGTCGAGGCAGAGGGGATCGTCGCCGTGCCGTCGCAGTCGGCGCGGCTGCGTTACCAACTCCGACTGCCTGCCGACGATCCGATTGCCGCTCGCGAGTGCGTAGTGTGTGGACGGGAATTCGTTCCCTTCACCAGCGAGGTCCGCACCTGCGGGCGCTCCTGTGGCGGAAGGGCACGGTTTTATTCGGCTCCGGTGCCCGCGCCCCGCTGCCCGAATTGCGGCGAGCGGTCGATCGGTTTGCGCCTATGCCAAAAATGCCGAAACACCGTGGGCAGTGTGCAGGCGCGGCTGCGGGCACTCGGCGTGCTCGGGAACAAGCACATCCCTATCGAGTACCTTCGGGCCTCCGAACAGCAGCGCCGTGCACTCCTGGCGGGCCTGCTGGACACCGACGGCACCGTCACGCATGGTGGCTCGGTGCAGTTCAGCGCCACCAATGCACGACTCGTCCGGGACGCGCAGGAGCTGATCGTCAGCCTCGGCTACCGCTGCCACGTCTCCACCAAACGAGTCCGCGGTCGGTCCGAAGAATCGTCCACCGCGTACACCATCACCTTCGCCACCGACGACGAGGTATTCGGCCTGCACCGAAAGGCGATGCTGCACAAAGAACGGCGCGCCAGCCGCAGCACCGTCCGATCGAACTCGCGTTTCATCGTCGACGTGCGCCGGATCGACAGCGTTCCGGTGCGCTGCGTCGAAGTGGACAATGCCGACCATCTGTATCTGGCCGGTCGCTCGATGGTCCCGACGCACAATTCCACGCTCGGAATGGATTTCATGCGCAGTTGCTCGATCAAGCACGGCTTGGCGAGCGTTATTTTCTCGTTGGAGATGAGCCGCACCGAGATCGTCATGCGGCTGCTGTCGGCAGAGGCCAAGATCAAGCTCGGCGATATGCGGTCCGGGCGGATGAGTGACGACGACTGGACCAAACTGGCGCGGCGGATGAGTGAAATCAGCGAAGCGCCGCTGTTCGTGGATGATTCGCCGAACCTGACCATGATGGAAATTCGCGCGAAGG
Source organism: Nocardia sp. Marseille-Q1738 (assembly GCF_965283145.1). Classification (NCBI taxonomy): domain Bacteria; kingdom Bacillati; phylum Actinomycetota; class Actinomycetes; order Mycobacteriales; family Nocardiaceae; genus Nocardia; species Nocardia sp. Marseille-Q1738. The sequence goes on from NZ_CBDIMS010000001.1 coordinate 385,288, forward strand.
CACGACGGCTCAAGCAGCGCCACGACCTCAAACTTGTCGTGGTCGACTACCTCCAGCTGATGACCTCGGGTAAAAAGGTCGAATCCCGCCAGCAGGAAGTCTCGGATTTCTCCCGGAACCTGAAACTGCTGGCGAAGGAACTCGAGGTCCCCGTGGTCGCGATCAGCCAGCTCAACCGAGGTCCCGAACAGCGAACCGACAAGCGCCCCATGGTCTCCGACCTGCGCGAATCCGGCTGCCTACCCGCGTCGACTCGAATCCTGCGTGCCGACACCGGCGGTGAGACGACTCTCGGTGAGCTTCTGGCCAGCGGCGAGCAGCCACTGGTGTGGTCTCTCGACGAACGGATGCGGATGGTCGCCAGGCCGATGGTGAAGGTCTTCCCCAGCGGTCGCAAAGAGGTGTTCCGCCTCCGGCTCGCCTCCGGGCGCGAGGTCGAGGCAACGGGCAATCACCCATTCCTAACCGTCGACGGTTGGATTCCTCTGGAGAAGTTGGCCGTCGGCGACCGGCTCGCCACCCCGCGCCTCGTCCCCGAGCCGGTGCACACCACGCGGATGCCGGACGCCGAGGTGATCCTCCTGGCCCACATGATCGGTGATGGCTCGTGCGTCAAGCGCCAGCCGATCCGGTACGCCAGCATCGACGAGGAAAACCTTGCGGCGGTCACGCAGGCCGCCACTCACTTCGGTGTGACGGCTGTCCGCGATGACTACGCGGCCGCGCGCGTGACTACCCTGCGTTTGCGCGCCCCCCAACGGCTCACCCACGGCAAGCGCAACCCGATTGCCGCATGGCTCGACGAGCTGGGCCTGTTCGGCCTGCGCAGCTACGAGAAGTTCATCCCGCAACAGATTTTCGCACTCCCCAATGATCAGGTCGCCCTGTTCCTGCGTCACCTTTGGGCAACGGATGGCTCAGTGCGCTGGGATGCGAAAGGACGCCAGGCGCGGGTCTACTATGCGTCGACCAGCCGCCGTCTGATCGATGATGTAGCCCAGCTTCTGCTTCGTCTGGGTGTGCACGGCCGAATCAAGAAGGTCCACAAGACCGGCTACCGCGAATGCTGGCATCTCACCATCGACGGCTCGGAGAACCAGACCATCTTCCTGCGCGACATCGGCGTGCACGGCGCACGCGGGCGGTCGGCGCGAGAGGCCCTCGACGAGTTGGAGCCAATGACTCGCAATACGAACGTCGACACGGTCCCACGCGAAGTCTGGTCGAAAGTTCGCACACTCCTCACCGCAAAGAACATGACGCACCGCGAATTCTCGGCGGCGATGGGCTCCCGTTTCTGCGGATCAACCATGTGGAAGCACTCGCCGAGCCGATCTCGGCTTGCCCGCGTGGCGGCCGTGCTGGACGACGTGGAGATCGAGATGTTCGCGACCAATGACGTTTTCTGGGACAAGATCCTCGAAATCACCAGTCTCGGCGAACAAGACGTTTTCGACGGGACGGTGCCCGGCACGCACAATTTTGTGGCACAAGGCATTTCAGCGCATAACAGCCTCGAACAAGATGCGGACATGGTCATCCTTTTGCACCGCCCGGATGCCTTCGAACGCGACGACCCGCGTGGTGGCGAGGCCGACCTGATTCTCGGCAAGCACCGCAACGGGCCGACCGCGACGATTACCGTCGCACACCAACTGCATCTGTCGCGATTCGTGGATATGGCGCGCGGCTGAGCTGGTGGTGGCCGCGGGACAGCCGCACCCGCATGTCTCGGAGCGCCGCGCACCGAAGATCCGGTGCGCGACAGCTCTGACAGGCGGATCAGCCGGGGAGGTCGTCGATTGAGGCGGATTCGTTGCGGGACAGTGTGATGCCGAGATTGGCGGCGGTGCGGTCGATCTCGTCGTCGCCGTGGTGCAATTCGATGGCGGAGCCAGCGGAGAGGACCTCGACGTTGAGGCACAGCGACTGGAGTTCCTTGAGCAAGACCTTGAACGACTCCGGAATGCCCGGCTCCGGAATGTTCTCGCCCTTGACGATCGCCTCGTAGACCTTCACACGACCGACCACGTCGTCGGACTTGATGGTCAGCAGCTCCTGCAGCGTGTACGCCGCACCGTAGGCCTGCATGGCCCAGCACTCCATCTCACCGAAGCGCTGACCACCGAACTGCGCCTTACCACCCAGCGGCTGCTGGGTGATCATCGAGTACGGACCGGTCGAGCGCGCGTGGATCTTGTCGTCGACCAAGTGGTGCAACTTCAGGATGTACATGTAGCCGACCGCCACCGGGTACGGAAAGGGTTCGCCGGTGCGGCCGTCGAATAATGTCGCTTTACCGTCAGCCCCCACTATGACGTCGCCATCGCGGTTGGGCAGCGTCGACGCCAGCAACCCGGCGAGTTCTTCCTCGCGGGCACCGTCGAAGACCGGTGTCGCGAGATTCGTATCCGGGCCCGCCGACAACAACTCCTCGGGCAATCGCTTCGCCCAGTCCGGACGAGTTCCGTCGGCGAGCTGAATATTCCAGCCGGCCTTGCCGATCCAGCCCAGATGGGTTTCCAGGATCTGGCCGATGTTCATACGACGCGGCACACCGTGGGTGTTCAGGATGATGTCCACCGGGGTGCCGTCGGGCAGGAACGGCATGTCCTCGGTCGGCAGGATCTTGCCGATCACACCCTTGTTGCCGTGCCGGCCGGCCAGCTTGTCACCGTCCTGGATCTTGCGCTTCTGCGCCACATACACCCGCACCAACTCGTTCACACCCGGCGGCAGATCATCATCGTCCTCCCGGGAGAACACCCGGATACCGATCACCTTGCCGGACTCACCGTGCGGCACCTTCAACGACGTATCACGCACCTCACGCGCCTTCTCACCGAAGATCGCACGCAGCAACCGCTCCTCCGGAGTCAGCTCGGTCTCACCCTTCGGAGTCACCTTCCCGACCAGAATGTCGCCGTCCCGCACCTCCGCACCGATACGCACGATGCCACGCTCATCCAAATCGGCCAGCACCTCATCGGAGACATTCGGAATATCCCGAGTGATCTCCTCAGCACCCAGCTTCGTGTCACGCGCGTCGATCTCGTGCTCCTCGATATGAATCGAAGTCAGCACATCCTCTTCCACCAGCCGCTGCGACAGGATGATCGCATCCTCGTAGTTGTGACCCTCCCACGGCATGATCGCCACGAGCAGGTTCTTACCCAACGCCATCTCACCGTTATCGGTGCACGGACCATCAGCCAGAACCTGACCGGCCTCCACCCGCTGACCCTCATCCACGATCGGACGCTGGTTCGAGCAAGTGCCCTGGTTCGAGCGGTTGAACTTGCGCATCCGGTAGCTCTTGCGCGTGCCATCGTCGGCCATCACGGTGACGTAGTCGGCGGAAACCTCCTCGACCACACCGGACTTCTCGTTCACCACCACATCACCGGCATCGATCGCGGCACGCAGTTCCATGCCGGTGCCGACCAGCGGCGCTTCGGAACGGATCAGCGGCACGGCCTGCTTTTGCATGTTCGCGCCCATCAGGGCGCGGTTGGCGTCGTCGTGCTCGAGGAACGGAATCATCGCGGTCGCGACCGACACCATCTGACGCGGCGACACATCCATATAATCGACCTCGGCGGAATCAACGAGCTCGACCTCGGAATTCTTGCGACGCACCGCGATTCGCGCATCGACGAAGCGTCCCTCGGCATCGAGCGGCTCATTCGCCTGCGCCACGACATGCAGGTCTTCCTGGTCGGCGGACAGGTAGTCGACCTCGTCGGTTACCTTGCCGTCGATCACTTTTCGGTACGGCGTCTCGATGAAGCCGAACGGATTGACGCGCGCGTACACCGACAGATAACCGATCAGTCCGATATTCGGACCTTCGGGTGTCTCGATCGGGCACATCCGGCCGTAATGGCTGTAATGCACATCCCGGACTTCGAGACCGGCGCGTTCGCGGGTCAGGCCACCCGGCCCGAGCGCCGACAGGCGTCGTTTCTGGGTCAGACTCGCCAGCGGGTTCCGCTGATCCAGGAACTGGGACATCTGCGAGGTTCCGAAGAACTCTTTGATCCCCGCGACGACGGGGCGGATATTCATCAGCGTCTGCGGCGTGATCGCCTCGATATCCTGCGTCGTCATCCGCTCGCGGACCACGCGCTCCATCCGAGACAGCCCCACCCGGAACTGGTTCTGGATCAGCTCGCCGACAGTGCGCAGTCGACGGTTGCCGAAGTGGTCGATGTCGTCCACTTCCACCGGCACCTCGACACCGCCGGGGGCGGTCATGGTCTTGTCGCCCGCGTGCAGACGGATCAGGTACTCGATGATCGTGACGATGTCGTCCTCGGTGAGCACCCGGGATCCGATGACTTCGCCGGTGTGGACGCCGAGTTTCTTGTTGATCTTGTACCGGCCGACGCGCGACAGGTCGTAGCGCTTCTCCTTGAAGAACAGGTTCTCCAACAGGGTCTGCGCCGACTCCTTCGTCGGCGGCTCACCCGGGCGCAGCTTGCGATGAATATCGAGCAGCGCCTCATCGGTGCCCGGCGTGTTGTCCTTCTCCAGGGAGGCCATCATGATCTCGGAGAAACCGAACCGCTCGGTGATCTGCGCACTGGTCCAGCCGAGCGCCTTGAGCAGGACTGTCACGGGTTGACGGCGTTTGCGGTCGATGCGCACGCCGACGGTGTCGCGCTTGTCCACGTCGAATTCCAGCCACGCACCGCGCGACGGGATGACGCGCACACCGTGCAGATCCTTATCCGTGCCCTTGTCGACGGTACGGTCGAAGTAGACACCCGGCGAACGCACCAGCTGCGAGACGACCACACGCTCGGTGCCGTTGATGATGAACGTGCCCTTGTCGGTCATCATCGGGAAATCACCCATGAACACCGTCTGGCTCTTGATCTCACCGGTGTTGTTGTTCATGAACTCCGCGGTGACGAACAGCGGCGCCGCATAGGTCATGTCCTTGTCTTTACATTCCTCGACCGAGGCCTTGACCTCCTCGAAACGGGCCTCGGAGAGCGTCAACGACATCGTCGCGGCGAAGTCCTCGATCGGGCTGATCTCCTCGAGCACCTCCTCCAATCCACCCGCAAGCGAGTCGCCGCGCGCCGCTACCCGTTCGCGCCAGGCGGGCGCACCGATCAACCATTCGAACGAATCGGTCTGGACCTCCAACAACTCCGGAACATCCAGGGGCTCACGGAGTTTGGCGAACGAGACCCGCTTCGACGCCCCCGACATTCCGGCACCGACCTTGTTCTGACTCGAGATTGCCAAGATGCGTCCTTCCAGCACCTCTCGCCGCCCACGCATTCGCGTGGTCGTCACGGTATCTGCTTGTCTGTGGGCTGTATTTCACATTACGCACCGTGCCGGACGCTGCCCGAACATGACTCGACAACAACGCGTAGAGAGTGACACGCGGACACTGCCACTTTCTACAGTCAGTCTTTTCGTATTTCGAGAGTTGGACAGCACGCGACTCGGAGCGAAGCTCCAAATTACACCCGAATTCAACCGATGTCGAGGGCGCGAAAAAACAGGCACACAATTTTCTGTGCCTTCCCGTAGTGATAATGACATCTCGATATGCCGGTCGTCAAGTCTATTAGCGGTAATCCGCCAACGCATTCACACCGGCAGGGAAAAGAGCCCTCGCCACCCGCGACCATCGACAGAGACAGCGCCCATTCCGGCGGCGTTCGGCGAGGTGATCGCGGGGCATGCCGAAGGATGCGACGGCTCGCAACCCTCGGCGGCGCGTCGCCCGAAGCAACAGCAGTCGAGAGCGGGATGGGGAGCGAACGGGCGCCGCATGGTGGCGTGCGCCCTTGGAACGCCTCAGGCGAGTGCGGACCGGAGGTTGCGCTCCAACACTTCGATGCGGTGGCGTTGGAGGTCGATGAATTCCGGCGGGTGGTGGATTTCCACGCTCAGGCGCCCGGCGAAGGTGCTGATGACGCAGGTGCCGCCGCCTGGTTGTTGGGGGCGGCGGCCGGTCAGATCCGGTTTCGCGAGCATGGTGGAGTGGAAGTCGTCGATGCGCAGGGCGTCCTGCTCCGGCAGCTGTGGGATGGTGCCCCAGTTGGTCGCGATCACCACGCCGGGGAGCGCCGGAGGGGGCGCGGCGGCCATGTCAGGGATGTTCAAGGGGGTCCGTTGCACGATGCCCGCGGACAAGCCCGCGTGCAGGGCTTCGCTGATGCCACGGGCCAGGTCGACCAGTGTCACGTCGGCTTCGGGGGACAGGTAATTGGCGAAGCCGAGGACGTTCGTCCCCCCGGTGGCGTCGATTTCGGGACTTACCCTGGATCGTAGGTCGACCGAGTACAGGTAGAGCAGTCCCGTCAGGGGTAGTTCGCGAATCTGGGCCTCGGTCCGCAGCAGCGCCGCCGACACCAAGCCGTGCACCGTGACGTTCTCGCGATGGCCGAGTTCGACCAGCGCCGCGGTCTCGTCTCGGGTGAGCCGGCAACGGGTCGTGCGCAGCACGGGGTACTCGTCCTCGCGCGGCGGCGAAACCGGCGGCGGGGCGGTCGATTCGCCCGCGGGTGGCCCTCCGGGCAGCGCCATCTTCTCGATGCCCCGCGCCGCGAGCAGCTGCTCCACCGGCTCGGGAAACGTGTGCACCGGCAGGTCGAGCGGGCGCCCGGCGGCCGCGTCCCGGTACCCGGCCCACAGCGCGTCCACCACGGCGAAAGCGTGATAGGCGTCGGCGATGCTGTGGTGGATCATGAGCGTCACGCTGGCGGTATCGCCGGCGCGCACCACGCACAAGGCACACACGCTCACGCGCTGATCGAATTTCGCGCCGGTAAGCGGGTTTTCGGGATCCGCGTCGGCGACGAAGATCTCGGGGGTGGCATTCGAGACAGCGAACGCATGCCCGCCCCCATCGGCCACCTCGATGCGGGCGCGCAGGATCGGATGCGCGCGGGCGACGGCCTCGAACGCGGCCGTCAAAGCCGTCAGGTCCAATGGGCCCGATACCCGCGCCGAATAACCGATGAAGACCTCGCCCGCGGCGAACATCTCTTCGCTCGGGGCCAGCCGGCGGATCACGTCGACCACGATCATGCATTCCCTTCGCTCCCGGCGAGACTAGCTCGAACACCGTTGCCCGCGCCGACCATTCGGGAAAATCGTGCGAAGGGGACAGTGGGCCCAGCGGGAACCGGCCTTGTCACGACCGGGAACTGGATCTGTCGGATGATCGGATCATCTGTTTAAGCTCCGAGTGGTCGAAAGCGAGCGGAGCATGTCACCAACCGATCCGATTCTCATCCCTCGGCGCCGATCGGGGGTCGCGCGATGACGCGACGCGGGTGGGCGCTGTTCCTGGCGATGGGCGTGATCTGGGGTGTGCCGTACGCGATGATCCGGATCGCGGTGGAGGATCTCGACCCTATAGTGGTCGCGTTCGGGCGCACCCTGATCGGCGGCCTGCTGCTGTTGCCGATCGCGCTGTACCGCGATGTATTGGCTCCGGTGCTGCGGCGATGGCGGCCGCTGCTGCTCTACACCCTGGTGGAGATCACCGGCCCGTGGTTCCTGATCGGGTATGCGGAGACCACGCTGAACAGCTCGACCGTCGGGTTGCTGATCGCCGCGGTTCCGCTGATCGCCGTGGTGATCGTGACCAAGCTCGGCCACGACCGGTTCGACGCGCGCCGGGTAACCGGCCTGCTCGTGGGATTCGCTGGTGTCGCCGCACTCGTCGGCCTGGATATCGACCTGGGGAATCCGGCGGCCATCGGCGCGATCGGCCTGACGACGATCGGATACGCGGTCGGCCCGATCATCATCAACCGCGCGCTCGCCGACCTGCCTCCGCTCGGTGTGGTCACCGGCTCCCTGCTGCTGGCCGCGGCGATCTACGCCCCGTTGGCGGGCTGGCTGTGGCCATCGCACATCACGGCCGATTCAGCGTGGTCCGTGCTCGGCCTGGCGGTGATCTGCACGGCCGCGGCGTTCCTGTTCTTCTTCGCGCTGATCTCCGAAGTCGGTCCCGCACGCGCCACGGTGATCACCTACATCAACCCGGCGGTGGCGATCCTGCTCGGTGTCATGGCGCTCGACGAGCCGCTGACCGCCGGCATGGCGATCGGCTTCCCGTTGGTCATCCTCGGCTCGATTCTCGGCACCGCGCGCAGCCGCGCCGAGCCGGCCTCCGACGATCGGCCCGTGCCCACCGTTCCCGAGGCGATCGCCCCACTACCCGACAGGTGAAGCGATGCGGGTGTCCGTCATCCACGAGGACAGTCCGGCGGTCGCTCAGACCTTCGATCCGATCGCGTAATACGCTGCTGAGGATGCTGGACACGACCGAAGACCCCAGGGACGAATTCGACGATGTGACCGCAGCGCGCATCGCCTACGACGACGTTGCCGACCTCTATGCCGAGCTCTTCCGGTACCAGCTCGATGGCCAGCCGCTGGACCGGGCGATGCTCGGCGTGTTCGCGGAGTTGGTGGGGGACAACGGTTCCGGGCTCGTGGCGGATCTCGGCTGCGGCCCTGGGCGGGTTGCCGCGCATCTCGCGACCCTCGGTGTGCGGGTGTTCGGGATCGATCTATCGCCGCGGATGGTGGCGCTCGCGCGGGCGGAATTTCCACACCTGTCCTTCGACCAAGGTTCCTTGGAACAGCTACCGATCAGCGACGGGGAACTCGGCGGTATCGTCGCCTGGTATTCCTTGATCCACATCCCGCCGGATCGCGTGCCGCAGGTGTTGGGCGAGTTTTCTCGGGTACTCGCGGACAAAGGCCACCTGCTGCTGGCGTTCCAAACAGCCGATCTGCCCGATGCGGTGGAAGCCTTCGACCACAAGGTGACTCGTGCCTATCGATGGGCGCCGAAACGGCTCGCCCGTCTGCTCACCGATGCCGGGTTCACCACGATCGCCCGTATGGTGCGTGAGCCGAAGCCCGACGAACGGTTCGGACAGGCCTACCTGCTGGCCGCGAAGGTTCGGTGATTCGCCGAACACGACCCGTCCGATGCGGGTAGGTTGATCGTGTCGCGGCGTTTTCATGGGCTGCGCGGACCCGCCGACAACGTGGTCGATCGCAAATCACAACACTTTCACCACTGTCGTCAGGGGGCGACTCGCCATGGAATTCATCGCGCCGGTCGATGCGGTCTTTCTGCTCGCCGAATCCCGCGAACAGCCGATGCACGTCGGATCGCTACAACTATTCGAGCCACCTGAAGACGCCGGCGCCGACTTCGCCGCGCAAGTTCATGAAGAACTCTTGCGCTGCACCGACATCGATCCCACCTTCCGCAAGCATCCCGCAACGATGCTCGGCGCACCACAGATGGCGTGGACGTACGCCGATGACGTCGAACTCGACTATCACGTGCGGCGGCTGGCCGTGCCTGGTCCCGGACGGATGGACCAACTCGTCGAGCTGGCCTCCGGGCTGCACGGCAGCCTGCTCGACCGGCATCGCCCGCTGTGGGAGATCCATCTGATCGAGGGCTTGGCCGACGGACGGTTCGCGCTGTATTCGAAGATGCACCACGCCTTGATCGACGGCGTTTCGGCACAACGTCTTCTACGTCGCACGTTGACCAGCGACCCGTCCTCCACTGCGACGCGGGTGCCGTGGCATCTGCCCAGGACACGGCGCAGGTCGGAGCCGCTCGGTGTGCGCGCCGCGACGCGAAACCTGTTGTCGGCGGCCACTTCCGGCGCGTCGCTGCTGCGTGCGGCCCGCGAAGCCCTGCTGCGGCAGCAGCCTTTCGCCGCGCCGCGCACCATGTTCAACGTGCCGATCGGCGGCGCGCGTCGTTCGGTGGTCCGGTCCTGGCCGTTGGAGCGGCTGCAGCAGGTGAAGAAGGCGACCGGTTCGACGCTCAACGATGTCGTGCTCGCCATGTCGGCGGGCGCGCTGCGCCGCTATCTGCTCGAACGGAATGCCTTGCCGGACAAGCCGTTGATCGCGATGGTGCCGGTGTCGCTGCGTTCCGAGGACGATAACGAGACCAACGGGGTGAAGGTCGGCGCGGCGCTGTGCAACCTCGCCACCGATCGCGCCGATCCACTGGAGCGGCTGCGCGTGGTCAGCGCGTCGATGCACGACAGCAAAGAGGTCTACCGCGCGCTGTCGTGCAATCAGACGATGGCGCTGTCGGCGTTGATGCTCAGCCCGCTGGCCCTCAATCTCGTGCCCGCGCTGATCCCGTGGACCAATCCGACGTTCAATATCGTCATCTCCAACGTGCCGGGTCCGCGCGAACCCATGTACTGGAACGGTGCTCGTCTCGATGCCAGTTACCCGCTGTCGATCCCGTTCGACGGGCAGGCGGTGAACATCACGCTGACCTCCAACGCGGGCAACCTCGATTTCGGCCTGGTCGGCTGCCGCCGCAGCGTGCCGCAGCTGCCCCGGATGCTCGATCACCTGGAAGACTCCCTGGCCGAACTCGAGCACGCCGCGGACTGACTCCGCGGCGAGGATTCCCCGCAAAACTAGAACGTGTTACTGTCGATGCATGGTGGGCGGGCCCGTTGCTGACGCCGCAGCCGCTTCATGGCGATATCTGCGGTGAGCGGCGGCAGCGACGCGCTGGCAGCCTGCCGAACCGCGCGACAATTATGCAACTCGTTCTATGACATCTGCGCCGCGCCGTTCGCGGCGGAGCAGTTAGGGAGACCAGCACGCCATGCGTACCGAAATCTGCGAACGGCTCGGGATCGAATTCCCCATCTTCGCCTTCACCCACTGCCGTGACGTGGCAGCCGCGGTCAGCAACGCCGGCGGGCTCGGCGTGCTCGGTGCGGTCGGCTTCACCGCCGAGCAACTGGAGGTCGAGCTGGCTTGGCTCGACGAGCACGTGCAGGGCGTCTACGGCGTCGATCTGGTGATTCCGTCCAAGTACGAGGGCAAGGGGATCGAGGGCCTCACCCCCGAGCAGTTGGAAGCCGAACTGGCCGAAATGGTCCCACAGGGTCATCGCGATTTCGCCGAGAAGATCCTCGCCGACCACGGCGTGCCCGAACTGCCCGAGGGCGAGCACCACAACCAGTTGCTCGGCTGGACCGCCACCACCGCGGGCCCGCAGGTGGAGGTGATTCTGCGGCATCCGAAGGCGAAGCTGGTCGCCAACGCGCTCGGTACCCCACCGGACGACGTGATCAAGCAGGTGCAGGACTCCGGCAGGCTGATCGGCGCGCTGTGCGGGTCGGTCAAGCACGCGCTCAACCACAAGAAGGCGGGTCTGGACTTCGTGGTCTGCCAGGGCACCGAAGGCGGCGGTCACTGCGGTGAGGTCTCCTCGCTGGTGCTGTGGCCGCAGGTGATCGATGCCGTCGGCGACCTGCCGGTGCTGGCCGCGGGTGGTATCGGCAACGGCCGTCAGGTCGCCGCGGCCATGGCGATGGGCGCCGCGGGCGCGTGGACCGGCTCGCTGTGGCTGACCGTCGAGGAGGCGAACGTGCCGCCCGAGCAGATGCAGACCTACCTCGAGGCCACCAGTCACGACACCGTGCGGTCGCGCGCCTGGACCGGCAAGCCCGCCCGCATGCTGCGCAACGACTGGACCGAGGCATGGGAGCGGGCCGACACACCGGACCCGCTGCCGATGCCACTGCAGATGATGGTCGCCCTGGACGGCGTGAAGCGCGGCCACCGCTACCCCGAGGCCGCCAAGGACGTCAACTTCAACCCGGTCGGCCAGATCGTCGGCATGATGAATCGGGTGGAGCGCTCCGCCGACGTGGTGAACCGGCTGATCGAGGAGTACGTGGAGGCGTGCGAACGTCTCAACAAGATCAACGGCGGACTCTGAGCCACCGGAAGACTATCCCGGAGCAGATCGGGTCGGGCGATGCCCGCAGCACGGCTGCGCGGCATCCCGCCCGACCGGTTGGACCGGAACAGAGGCGTCCGATCGGCGACCGATTGTCTGAGACATGCATGACACCGCCCCCGACCTGCATACTCCCGCCGCAGGCACCGCGCCGAGTAACGCCTCCGCGCCTGGCTCATTCGCGTCTCAGACGCGTTGTGCGGTGTACGAACGACAGCGGCTATGCCGTGGCGGCGCGCGTTTCGTCGACAGCCGGCTCGACTCCGCCCACCAGCTGCTCGAACCGCGCGATGACCTTTTCGTGGTACATGCCGAACAGATCCTCGAACAGCGCCAGCTGCGCCTCGCTCGGCCCGGAGCCGGAATCCCACACCGCGGCAAGCGCCCGCCAGACCAGGACGTGCAGATCGGGCGCGCCCGCGAAGTACGCCTCGATCGCCTCGGGGACCTCGAGCACCATCTCGCCGATCGAGTTCAGGATCGCGCGCTGCATGGTGAGGCCGAGCGCGGTCAGCAACCTGCGCACCAGCGCGACTTCGATGGCCAGGAGCCGGCGCAAATCCGGATCGTCCTGGCGGGCAATCGTTTCGAGCTCGTCGATCGAGGCCTTCCACTCGGCCGTATCGATCTCCTGCTGGCCACTGGTGTAGGCGAGCAGCGCCTCGAACACGAGGTTGCGCTCCACGTCCACGATGTCGCGGAACATCTCGATCGCGACGTCGGGCATGGGAATCGAGAAGCGGAACAGCTGGCGGTACACATCGACGCCGCCGGACTCCCGGACGTCCCGAATCGTGAATCCCTTGCCGCGCCGAGCTTCGACGAAGCCGTACGACTCCAGCCGACCCAAGGTCAGCTGCGCCGTCGCGCGGTTCATGTCGAACTCCTCGGCGACCTGACGCACCGACGGCATGAGATCCCCCGGTTGATATTCACCCGCGGCAACCCGGCGCGCCAGCTCGTCGGCAACGTCGGCGACCACCGTCTGGGATCCCATCGAAGTCACCTTTCGACTACTTTCGAATACGTCCCAGACAGTCTAGGTCCTACTGTTCGGTACTGCACCTGTGTCACACTTGTCCGCGCAACTGTGAGGTGACTCATGACCTTTCGGCCCATCGGTGAACGTCCCGACGAGCGATTCGCAGGCAAGCGATCCCGGCTCTTCGCGTCGCGATTCTCCGATAAACCTCCAGTTCACAGCGCAATTCGGGGCGCTAAGCTCGCCACGCTCCCGATGGCCTTCGCCGGACGCCAGGCGGCGGGCGCCGGTAAACGCGCACTCGGGAAATCGGCCGAAGAAGTCAATCGAGACATCCAGCTGCGCACCGCCCAGCACATCTTCGAAGTGCTCGGCGAGCTGAAGGGCTGCGCCGCGAAGCTCGGTCAGCTGCTGGCCATCTACGAGCTGGCGCTGCCGCAGGAGCTCGCCGAGCCGTACCGGATGGCGCTCAGCAGGCTGCAGGACGCCGCGCCCGCCATGCTGCCGCACACCGTGCACGCCGCCATGGCGGCCAGTATGGGCGAGCAGTGGCGGTCGCGATTCCGCGAGTTCGACGACCGGCGAGCCGCCGCGGCCTCGCTCGGCCAAGTGCACCGCGCGGTCTGGCACGACGGAAGGCAGGTCGCGGTCAAGGTCATGTATCCCGGCGGCAGGCAGGCGGTAGCGGGCGATCTGGAACAGCTGCGCCGAATCTCCTTCCTCGCGTCGGTATTCCTGCCCGGCGCGGACGTCAAGTCGGTGACCGAGGCGATCTGCGCGTCGGTCACCGACGAACTCGACTACGCGGCCGAGGCCGATCACCAAAGGGCTTTCGCCGCCGCCTACGCCGACGATCCGGATTTCCACGTGCCGGACGTCGTGGCACAGCACGGCGACGTGCTGATCACCGAATGGATCGAGGGCACGCCGGTGCCGCGGATCATCGCCTCCGGATCACGGGCCGAGCGAGACCAGGTCGGCATGCTCATGGTTCGCTTCGTGACCTCGGGCTGGGGCCGGCACGGCTTGCTGTACGCCGATCCGCATCCCGGCAACTTCCGGTTGCTGTCCGACGGTCGGCTCGGCGTGGTGGATTTCGGCGCGTGCTGCGCTTGGCCTCCCGAGGGTTTCACCGAGCTGACCCTCGATTACTGCAAGGCGATCTTCACGGGCGGTCCAGAGGACCTGGCGGCCGCCACACGCAGACACGGATTCGTCGAAGCCGGGCGGGTCTTCGACAGCGCGGCACTCTACGCCGCGATCAGCCCGTGCGCCGAGCCGCTGCGGCATGCGACCTATCGGCTGACCACGCGGTGGCTGCGCCGGCAGGTGCTGCGTACCACGAACCCCCGTTTGTCGAACGTGCTGCGGGAGACGACCATGCCCGCCTACTGCACGCCCTTCGCCCGCTCGTTCCTCACCCTGGTCGGCGTGCTCGGCCAGCTGGAGACCGAGGGGCGCTATCGCGACGAAATCCTGCGCTGGTTACCGGAATTGGCCGAGGCATTCAGCTCCGACGAAGAGCCTGCCTACGCTGCGCGACCGGTGGATCTGGACGCGGTGCGCAGGCAGCGGTCCGCAGCGGGCGAGCGCAGCCGGTCCATCGGCTGACTCACAACCACTCCCGCCACCGCGGCATGATCAGCGCGGCGATCTCGTCGTAGCCCGCCGCCCCCGGATGCGCGCCGTCTCCCGCACGGACCTCGGCGGCCCACACCGCGTTGTCGCACAGCGCCTGATAAACGCTCACGTAGGGCACGCCCGCCGCCGCACAGATCCGTGCGAACCGCGCGTCGAGCGCGGCGGTGCGGGCATTGTGTTCGGCGTCCGCGATCGGCGGCGGTGCGACCACCAGCACCGGCCAGCCTCGCTCGGCGGCCTGCGCGAGCATGCGCTCCAGATTGGCCACCGACCGCGCGGGCGGCACTCGTGGACCATCGTTGTCGTACATGGCGTCGTTCACGCCGAACGACAGCACCACCCTGGCATCCACGCCCTCGGGCAACCGCGGCGCAGACTCGATCAGCCAGCGGTCCAGGATCTCGGCCGAGGTCTGCCTGCGCACGCCCAGGTTGTACGCGGTCAGCGGCACCCCCTCCGCGTGTGCCGCGGCCGCGAGCCGACCTGCCCAGCCCAGGCAGCGTTCGTCGCCGACACCGGCGACGAACGAGTCTCCGATGAAACACACACGCAGATCACGGCTCACCCGCCCGATCCTGGCAGGGCCGAGACTCGGCCGCGCGCACCGGGTGCGGGCACTATGCGGCTGCCTCGCCTTCGCTCGGCCCGGCGCGGGCTAAGGACGGACTCCGTCCGACTGCGCCCTTTATGATCGCGATGGTCAGACCGGGAGGGAGTGATAGTGACAACCGAGTCGGCGCTCGCGGTTCCGCAGTGGTTCGCGGAGTTGTTCGCCCATCGGCGCTGGGTCCGCCGCAGCCAACCGTTTCCGCACGTGTACGCCCGCGACGTCTTCGTTCCCGAGTTCTATCAGCGTTTGACCGGTGAGCTGGACCGGGTTCGCCGCGAGCGTCCCGAGCTGTTCGGTTCGGTCGCCGACGGCTACAGCGCGGACGGCCTTCGCCTGGCCGACCTGCGCGACGGGCCGCTCGCGATATTCAGCTCGCGGGAGTGGCACGATCTGGTCGCCCGGGTCGGCGGCGTCGAGGCGACCGGCGATATCGAGGGATCGGTGCACCATCACGGTCCGGGCAGTCCGTTCGGCTGGCCACACAACGACCTCAACCCGGCCTGGTTCCAGGGACCGCCCCCTGGTCCCGACGAGGTACGGCTGCCCGACGGCACGGTCGACACCAAGACCGGGGCACGTGCGCCCGGCGTCGTCGCACGGGAAAGCGTGCGCGCCGTCGCGGTGCTGTTCTATCTGGGCAATCCGGGGTGGGAGCCCGGCGACGGCGGTGAGACCGCGCTGTACGACCACGTCGCCGACGACGCCACACTCCCCTCGGTGACCCTCGTTCCCCCGCTGGACAATTCGCTGATCCTGTTCGAGGTCACGCCGCGCAGCTGGCACACCTTCGCGGGCAACAACACCAAAGACCGCAACAGCGTGGTGATGTGGGTGCATCGCACCAGGGCGGATGCCGAACGGCGCTGGGGAGGAGACAAGATTGTCCACTGGTGAACGCCGCGTCTGCCTGCTCACCGGCGCGAGCGGCACGCTCGGCGATGCCTTCTGCCGTGCCTACTATCGCGACTACGACATCGTCGCCGTGTGCCGCACGCGCACGCCCGCCGCGCCGTCACAGCTGGAGTGGTATGTCGATCCGCTGGCGCCGGACGCGGCGGTGCCGGAGAACGATTCGCGCATTTTCGTGGTCCGGTCCGATCTGACGCAGCCGGGCGAGGTGGAGCGGGTGGTCGACTTGGCGCTGGCCCGGTTCGGCCACGTCGACCTGCTGGTGAACAACGCGGCGCACATCCGGCTGCACCCGCGCGGCATCGTCGACGGAGATGCGGCACTGGAAGACTTCGATCGCCATTTCGCGCTGAACGTCAATGTGCCGTTTCGCCTTTCGGCACGTTTGGCACAGCGCTGCTGGCTGCACGCGGGTCCGGAGAACCGCGCGCGCAACCGCAACATCGTCAACGTCTCGAGCATCTCCGGATCGGAGGTGTACCCGGGACAGACTTTGTACTCCACGTCGAAGGCCGCGCTGAATCAACTGACTCGCAACATCGCCGCCGAGTTCGCCGAGTTCGGTGTGCGCGCCAATGCCATCGCGCCCAATAGTTTTCCGGCGCTCGTGCCCACCGAGCAGGTCGCTCAGGCGATCGTCGAGCTCGACGCGAGCGACCGGTCGGGTGGGGTGTACGGCGTGGGCGTCGAGCTCGACCAGACGGACGAGCCGGAGGGCGTGAACTCCCTCCGACTCGCCGACGCCGAGCCGTGACCGCCTATTCCGCGGTTGCGATGCCGGTGGCCTGCTCGGACAGCTTCCACAATCGCTGTGCGAGATCGGCGTCGATCGCCTGCTTGTTGCTCGGCGGCTCCAGCTTGAATCGGTGGAAGTACTGCCCGTTGATCGCCTCGCCATCGGCGGTGGTGGCCAGGTGCACCAGCGGCTCGGCGCCCTTGTCCGGGCGGATGAAGAACGGGCGCGACAGCGGGGACCGGATGAACCAGCCGAGTCCGAGCGGGGCGTTGTCGTAGACGTGGGTGGCGACCGCCCCAGGGTGGAATGCCGCGGTGGTGAGACCGGTACCCGCGGTGCGGCGGGCCAGTTCCCTGGTGAACAGGATGTTCGCGAGCTTCGACGCGGCGTACGCGCCGAGTTGGTTGAACGAACCCGTCGGCGCGTTGACCGTGTCCAGGTCCAGCTTGGCCATCCGGTAGGTCGTGCTCGAGGTGTTGACCACCCTGGCCCGCGACTGGGTCAGGCGCTCCAGCAGGAGATTGGTCAGCAGGAACGGCGCCAAGTGGTTGACCTGGAAGGTCAGCTCGTTGCCGTCGTCGGTGACGGTGCGCTTGGGCCAGGCACCGCCCGCGTTATTGGCCAGCACATCGATGCGCTGATACCGGCCGAGCAGCTGATCGGCCAGCTTGCGCACGTCATCGAGCCGGGCGAAGTCGGCGACGAACGGCTGCGCACCCGCGTTCGCCGCCACCTCCGCGGTGCGTTCCGGCGAACGGCCCACCACCGCGACGGTGGCCCCGCGGGCCGCGAGCCGCTGCGCCGCCTCGGCGCCGATGCCGGAGCTCGCGCCGGTCACCACTACCGTCTTTCCGGTCAGATCCTTGTCCTGCACTGCCATTCCCGCCTCCCGAGCATCGGCTATGTGACCCGATCGTCTTCGTATCGCGCGGATTCGGCAAGTGCCGACGCGCCCGCGTAGTGCTCGGCGATCTCGTCGCTAGTCGTCAGCCACACCCCCGGATGGGTCGCCACGTAGTCGAGCGCTTGGTCCAGGTATTTGATCCGGAATGCCTGACCGATCACGAACGGGTGCAGGGCGAGCACCATGACGCGGCCACTGTCGGCCGACTCGGCGTAGAGCTGGTCGACTTGATCGCGGACGATCCGCACGAATTCGGGACCGCTGGTGGCCTTGCCGAGGAAAAGGGTGTTGTCGTTGAGTTCCACCGAGTAGGGAACACTGAGCACGCCTGGCACGGACAGGTGGTACGGCTGATCGTCGTTGGTCCAGTCGAGCACATAGTCCAGGCCGAGTTCGGCGAGCAGTCGCGGGGTCTGGAAAGTCTCGGTGAGCGCCGGACCCATCCAGCCGCGGGGCCTGCGGCCGGTCGCTCGTTCGATGGTCGCGACGACGTCGGCGAGATAGGCGCGCTCCTCGTCCACCGACATGTCCGCCTGGAAGATCGAGTTGTTCTTCCCGTGTGCCAGCCACGCCCAGTTCCGCCGCAGACCCGCGGCGATGATCTGCGGATTGCGGGCGGCGACATCGGAATTGAGCAGCGCGCTGGCCCGGATACCGTGCCGGTCGAGCACCTCGATCACCCGCCAGATGCCGACCCGCGGCCCGTAATCGCGCCAACCGTAGTTCAGCGGATCGGGCGCCAGCCCGGCGGTGCCGGGAAAGATGCTCGTGCTGGGCCGGTCCACCTGATAGTGCTCGACGTTGAGACCGACATAGAACGCCACCCTGGCCCCGCCGGGCCAGCGCAGCGGCGGCCGCTCGACGATCGGGCTGTAGTCGAAGAGTTCGTTGTCCATGCCCTCATGCTCGAACTTGACACCAATGTCAGAATCAACCTCGGACGCGAGTGATGTAGAACACAGTTGATTGCGGAGCAGCATCCGCACCACCGGATACCAAGAACATCGCCACATATGCCGCGCAGTATCGTGCAGCGAACGCAACAACTGATCTCGTCCGCACATGGGTAACTCGTCGGGTACGCCCAAAACTCGAGCGGCACCCAACGCAGGACCTGAACGCAAACCCTGCGCCACCCGACCAGTACGGCCTGAAGACCCGGAGAGGCGGGGGAGCCTGAATACTCGGAGAGGCGGGGGAGCACATGGGTAACTCGTCGGGTACGCCCAAAACTCGAGCGGCACCCAACGCAGGATCCGAGCGTAAATCCCGCGTCACCCGACTAGTACGGCCCGAAGACCCGGAGAGGCGCAGGAGCGGGCGGGAAATCCCGGTCACGGGGAGCCTGCTACAGCCGCTGATCCGCCGGACGAGCGACATCGTCCGGGTCGTCCTCGCGATGCTGGGGGTGGCGATCGTCGTCGCGGCCTCGCTGATCACCCGGCCGGAATGGCTGGCACTGGAAAGCTCGGTGTCCACCATCGTCGATTTCCTGAACCCCGCTCAGTCGAATCTGGTGTACCTGGTCTATGGCATGGCGATCCTGGCCCTGCCGTTCGCGATCTTGATCGAGCTGATCATCGGCCGGCAGTGGAAGATGCTGGCCGGCTATGCCGCGGCCGGAGTGGTCGCCGGACTGCTGCTGTCCATCACCGGCACGGGACTGTCCGCGCCGAGATGGCACCTCCAGGTGCCGGACCGGTTGGACACGTTCCTGTCCCAGTTCCTGGACGATCCCCGCTGGATCGCGATGATCGCCGCGATGCTCACCGTATCCAGCCCCTGGCTGCCCATCCGGCCGCGTCGCTGGCTGTGGTTCCTGCTGCTCGCCTTCGCGCCGATCCACCTGGTGGTCAGCACCGTGGTCCCGGCGCGGGCGATGTTCGGGCTCGCGGTCGGCTGGCTGGTCGGCGCGGTGATCGTGCTCGTGGTCGGCACGCCCGCCCTCGAGGTTCCGCTCGACGCCGCCGTCCGGGTGCTCGCCAGGCGAGGCCACGCCGTCACCGGCTTCACGGTGGTGCATCCGGCCGGACGCGGGCCGCTGGTGCTGGCCGCCGCCGTCGAGGGGCCCGAGCGCGAGCTGGTCGTCGAGATGTTCGGCAAGAACCAGCGCAGCTTCGGCGCGCTGCGGCAGCTGTGGCGCTGGCTCACCTTCCGCAGCAGCGAAGCCGCGGCCATGCACGGTTCCATGCACCGCGCGGTCGAGCATCGCGCGCTGATGGCGGTCGCCGTCGGTGACCTCGGCCTGGCCAGCTGTACTCCGGTCGCGGTCGCCGCGCTCTCCCGTGGCTGGATGCTGTACGCGTACACCCAGCCGAGCGGCAAACCGATTACCGAGTCGGCCGACGACGTGCTGCCCGGTCTGTGGCAGGCACTCGACACCCTGCACCGGAAGCAGATCTCGCACGGGGACCTGCGACCTATCGACATCCGCATCGAGGACGGAGCGACAGCTTTCGGCGGCTTCGGCAACGCCGAGTTCGGTGCCTCGGACGCACAGCTGCAGTCGGATATCGCCCAATTGCTCGTGACCACCACCGCGGTCTTCGGCAGGGAGCCCGCGGTGCGTGCGGCCATTGGCACGCTCGGCGAATCGCGGGTGCTCGCGGCGGCGAGCCGGTTGACCAAATCGGCGATACCCGCCGGGATTCGCAACTCGGTCCCGGACTGGAAACGCGCGCTGTCCGAGGCGCGCGAGGAGGTGCGCAAGCAGACCGGGCAGGACCGGATCGAAGCCGAGCAGATCACCCGGTTCTCGCGCAACCAGATCATCCAGTTGGTGCTGCTGATCGGGCTGGTGTACGTCGCCTATCCGTTCATCAGTGCGGTACCGACCTTCTTCACTCAGCTGCGAACGGCGAACTGGTGGTGGGCGCTGCTCGGACTCGCGGTCTCGATGCTGACCTACATCGGCGCGGCGGCGGCGCTGTGGGCCTGCGCGTCCCGTGCGGTGAGCTTCCGGAATCTGGTGATCATGCAGATCGCCAACACCTTCGCCGCGACGACGACCCCCGCACGCGTGGGCGGGCTCGCGCTGAGCGTGCGCTTCCTGCAGAAGGCCGGTATCGGTGCGGTTCGTGCGACCGCGGCGGTCGCGCTACAGCAGGCCGTGCAAGTGATCACGCACATCAGCCTGCTGCTGGCGTTCAGCATCGTGGCGGGCACGTCCGCGGATCTCTCGCATTTCGTCCCCGACGCCACGGTGCTGTATCTGCTCGCGGGTGTCGGCGTGGGTATCGTCGGCACCTTCATGTTCGTGCCGAAGCTGCGCCGCTGGCTGAACAACGCGGTCCGGCCGCAACTGCAGGAAGTCCTCGGCGAACTCGGCGAACTGGCCCGCGACCCCAAGCGGTCCGCGGTGATCGTCCTCGGCTGCGCGGCGATCACCCTCGGTATGGCGGGCGCGTTGTGGGCCAGTGTGGAGGCGTTCGGTGGCGGCACGACGTTCGTCACCGTCACCATCGTCACCATGATCGGCGGCACGCTGGCCTCGGCCGCACCGACCCCGGGCGGTGTCGGTGCGGTCGAGGCCGCGCTGATCGGCGGTCTGGCCGCCTTCGGACTGCCCGCGAACATCGCGGTGCCCTCGGTGCTGTTGTATCGCGTGCTCACCTGCTGGCTGCCGGTGTTCTGCGGCTGGGCCACCATGCGGTGGATGACCGCGAAGGATCTGATCTAAGCGGCTGCCTCGCCGTCGCTCGGCTCGGCACGGGCTGTGGACGACTCCGCCCGGCAGCGTCCTTTATGGCTTGGTGGCCAGCAGCACGCCGGTCGCTGGCCGCACAGCGACGAACTTCACGTCATCGAATCCGCTCGCGTCCAGCAGATCCCGATATCGGCGGATGTCTATGCTCGCCAAGGGATAATCGTTGTCGTGCGCGGCATCGTGCGTGCGGTGCGCGGCGAAACGCGCCATGACGCGCACGGCCGTGGAATGGACCGGGCCGGTCGGGTGGGTGTCGGCGAGCAACAGCCTGCCGCCCGGTCGCAGCACCCGGAACATCTGCTCGACGGCAGCGGTACGGTGGGCCGCGGGGATGTGGTGCATGGCGAAAGTCGAGGTCACCAGATCCACGGATGCGTCGGGCAGCGGAAGCGATTGCGCCGTCCCGAGTTCGAATCGGCAGTTCGTCAGGTAGCGGGAGCGCGCGGTCGCATAGTCGATCATCGGCGCCGACGGATCCACCCCGGTGACCTGCCCGGCGGCGCGAGCCAGCACGCGAGAGAAATCGCCTGGACCACAACCGATATCGACGACCACCGCGTCGGGCGACGGGCGAGCCAGCTCGGCTAGACGCACGTTCAGGCGACCCGCGCGGCCGAGCAGGAACGCGGACTTCAATGCCCGATAGCGGCGCGGCTGGGTGAGCAGCACGCCGATGTCGTCGTCGTGCTGGGGGATGGCAGACTTGGGTTCGTTTCCGGTCATATGTTCAGGATCGGTGGACGTCGCCATGCCGCCCAGGGGCAATGTGGCCGAAACCATCCGCAACCGGACACATACGGAAGATTCGTTCAGGAGGCATCGTGTCGGACGGACCGGACACCACGGAAAGCGCGGATCGCCGGGTCCGGCGCACGAGGAACCTGCTGCACCGGGCGCTGATCGAGCTGATGCTCGAACGCGGCTACGACCGGATCACCGTCCGCGACATCTTGGACCGCGCCGACGTAGGGCGCTCGACGTTCTACGCGCACTACCGCGACAAGGACGATCTGCTCCTGCGCAGCAGCACCGATTACCTGCACACCGCCGTGGCGGCGGCGGAGACGGACACCGACGCCGAAGAACCGCTCGCACCGGTGCGCACCTTGTTCCGGCTGGCCGCCGACAACCCCGAGGTATATCGAGCCCTGCTCGGCCGCAAGAGCGGCACCGTACTGCTGCGGACGACCAGGGTGATGGTCGGGCAGATCCTCGCCGAGCGACTGGAGGACCGGCTCGCGATGCCGGAGGACGAATTCACCACCACCGTGACATTTCTTTCCTGGGGTGTGGTCGGCATGCTCGGCGCCATCGCTGAACCCCATCCGCCGCTCTCTGCCGAGGATGCGTACCAGCACTTGGTCCAGTTGGTCGGTCCCGGCTTGAGCAGCCGGGTCCGCGTCGACTGAGCCGACGCTGTCGGGCGGGCTGCGCTTCGGCGAGTCGACCAGTACAGCTGGCGAATCAGCGACATTGTCGTTGCCGAAGTTTGACGATTCCTTGCCACATCAGGGCTGATTTCTTGACGGGGCCAATACAGCCGAACTCCTAGCCTGGGAAATCGTGCGTCCTACCCCCTGGCAGATCAGAGAAACTCGACATGAGCAGTTCGACCCAGTCGGTGGGACGCAGCGACCTCGACGGGATGCCGCGCGGTTGCGGGCAGTGCTCGGCGAAAAGCGGCTGCGGGCCGTGCTAGACGGAAACTGGGGTTATCTGTTCGCCGCGGTCGGCTGCGTCATCACATTTGTCCTGCTGTTCCAGCCATGGCTGACCACCAACACGGGCGGGACCGACGGCACGATCTACGCGAACGCCTTCGGCCGACTCCATGTGACCACCTTCTGGGTAGATCTCTGGGCGCGGTCATCAGTGCCCAGTCCGAAGGCCAGCGGTGCGTGCGGCATCCTCACCAGCGTCGCGATCGGTGTTGCCGTATGCAGTGTGACGGTCAATAGCGTGGTCCGCACCACGGCGGTCACCTACCTGGCGATCGTCGCCACGGTCTTCGTCGCGGTTTTCACGGTCGCCACCGCGCTCTATCTCAATAGCAAAGGCGACGAACTGACGCGCGTGGTTTCGTATGGGTCGGCACGAGATCCGGGCACACAGATCGGATTGCTGATCCGATGGGCCAAAGACCACGACAACTATCCGGCACCCGGGATTCGCTCGGTTTCCTACGTCACCGCCAGTCTCACTTGGTCTGCGATACTCGCCTGCGCAATTTCGCTGCTTTCCGCTGTGGGTGCTATCGCTCAGTGGGTTCATGGACGCAAGACGCGCCAACACCAACCAGCGGATCGGTTCAGCGAGCGTAGTGAAATGGTGGCGCCTCGAGCGCCTTCGGCCACCATTTGCCTACCGCCACCGCCCCTAGGCGCTGGTTCGGCTGACGGCTGAGGGTATTTCGTACAGGTTCAGGGTCAGCGGCGGTCGAACTGGCCGTCGGCGACGCCCTTGGTGAAGGCGTCCCATTCGTCGGCGTTGTAGAGCAGGGCGACGCCTTGGGCGGAGATCGTGGCTCCGCCGTCCTGGTGGAGGGAGATGGTCACGCCTTCGGCCAGGGTGCCGGAGTTCGCGCTCAGGGCGAGGTCGAGGAAGGCGGGCCAGATCGCGGGCGGAACCGAAACGATCGGCTGCTCGGCTGCGGGGCCGGTGTACTTGCTGTCACGGATGAGCACGGCATCGCTGCGATGGGCGACTTCTACACAAGCTTGTTCTGCGCTGCTGAACGTCGATTTGAACCAGGTGGTGCTCATGGCTAGTCACCCTAGCTGACGGGCAATGCGGTCGATGAGGCTCAAGGATTCGTCTCGATCGAGGGCAATCGTCCGGACCTGGTTGTACAGGTAGTCGAGAGCTTCTACCTTCTTCGGGTCCTCAATGACTTCGCCGTAGATCGCGGTTTCGAGCCAACCCAACATTGGCAACCGTGCGCTCTCGAAATCCAGCAACTGGAAGGTCGCAGTGTTGAGGTTGGCGATCGACCCGCGGGCGTTGAACGGGATCACACGCAAGTCGAGGGTATCGGCGTATTGCTCGGCCAGTTCGAGTAGGTGTCGTAGTTGCCCTCGCTGGACGTCTGGACCGCCGACTTCCTGCATCAGGGCAGCTTGGCCGATGACCACGGAAAGCTGGAGCGCATCAGGTTCTTCGAGACGGCGTTGACGCTGCAATCGTGCCCGAACACGCTGCTGCGCCTCAGTAGGCCGAGCCGTGTAGACGATCGATGAAACCAAGGCACGGATGTAATCCTCGGTTTGCAGGAGTCCAGGTATGACGCTGTTGTCAACGCTGCGGATGCTTTGCGCACCGTCTTCCAGCCCGAAGAACCTGGCGAGTTCGTCGTTGAACAATGCCGAGTACTCGTTCCACCAACCGCGCCCCTTCGCGACCTTGCGAAGTGCGATCAGTTCCTTCTTCTCGTCCGGCTCGAACTCGAGCAGGTCGAGGAGGATCTCGAGCTTCGTCTCCGTGAGGACACCGCGATAGTTGGCGACTTGCGACCAGTAGGCCGAGCTGATGTCCAAGGCTTTCTGGATCGTCGTTGCCTTCACCCCGAGCGCCTTGCTCTGCTCCCGGATGCGCAGCATCAGTTCCCACCCAGCGACGGTTGGAGACGTCCGTGCCATCTCGATCCTTCCCCTTCGATAAGGCCGCCATCACCGTACAGCAGAGAACTGCGACCAATTCTTCCGATTAGGTTGTCCACTTAATCTAAGTGTCATACTCTACCCAGCAACAAAGCGAAGGGCTCAATTGGGCGCTGGCGCAAGGGGATAGGGGACACCATGGCGGTCAGAGTGGTCCGCAACTCGCTGATGATCAGCGATCAGACCGAGCATCAAGCGAAAAGCGTCGGTGACGGCTGCTGGGTCGTCTCGTACCTACCCGGGCGCACCCTGACCATCGACCAGGCGACGGCGGCGATGAAGGCCGCCGAGGTCGCCTCTGCGGTAAGCGATTTGGCCGGTCAGGTGGGGCTCACCGCGTTGGAGACAGTCGGCATGGCGCTTCAGCAACCGCCGTGGGACTGTCCGCAGACCCAGCCGTGCAGACCCCGGCTATTCGGGCGGCGTTGAGGCGGAACTCCCCGTGGCGATTGCGCCGCAATGGCGTGCCGGGTGAATCGCGTTGTCGCCGAACAGAAGTCCTCGACCAGATGAGCCGGATGTGCATCTCCGGTTCGTCTACGTCGGGGCGACAGGCGACTTGGTCATCGACCGCTGTGCGTGCGAGACGGCGGCGCGTGGCTTTCTCGACGCCTGGGTGCGCAGCCATTCCCCAGGTCTGACGGTCTTCGTGGTGAACGACGGCCGAACCAACTTCCAACGATTGAATTGTGAGCTTTTATGGGCACAACCAGGTCCGTCGCGATCCAGGCCGCCTGGCAGCGCCGCGATCTCTACGAGCGCGAGTTCGGATTCCGATCGACCGTCGACCCCGACCTCGGGGCACTGTGGCTCGAAGCCGGACTCGATACCGGAGTGCGGGTAGTCGGCATGCCGGGTGCGATCGGCCGAGTCATGCGAAACAAGCTGCTGCGGTTGGACATGCACGCACCGGTCATCTCGCATGCCGACACCGGCTGCGCCTGCGGAGGATCGCGGCGCTGGCAGTTCCTGTCCGCCGCCGCGCCGGAGGACGTTCACCTGATCCGTGGAATCAGCAACGACCCGCTCCTTGTGGTGCACAAAGTGAGTGCCTACCTCGGCATGCGGGTGCGCCTTCCGGCCCCTGGCGACCCACGCCACGTCTGGATCGACCCGCCGGTACCGGGGGAGATGCCGTATTTCGGAGACTTCATCGACGGCGTCCGGCACGTCCTCACCCAGATGACCGGGGTGCGGTGATGCTGACACACCCGATGTTCTGCATGCAGGCCATGCCGGCGTACCCACCCGGACCGGAGAGACGGGACATTCTCGACCCGGCCGAGGTGACCAAGCGATGAGCATCGCGGTCCTCGCATGCACGGCCGTCGCCATCCTCGTGCAGATGGGCTGTTACTTCGGGGCCACGTGGGCGCTCGAGCGTCGAGTGGACCGCGAGCTGGCACCGCCGCGTCGCCCGTTGCCGCCGGAGGTGTTGCGGATGCTCACCGAAGCGGGTGTCGTCATCCCACTGCCATCCGCGACGTTCGCCTTGCGGATTTCTACGGCCGAGCTGAACAAAGCCGCTGGTTAGCCGGGCGAATCGCCCAGGGCTACAAGAATTTCAGGTAGCGAAGTGACGCCGTCCGAAGCGAGGAAGTGACCGGCTCCGGGGACCACCTCTGCGGAAGTTCCGAGGAGGTTGGCAAGACGGTCGGTGTGACCGACCGGAACCAGCGGGTCCGAGTCGGACCGGATAACCGTGAGTCGACCGATGTGGTTGCTGAGCCCCTCCACATCGCAGCCGTCTCCGATGTATGCGTTCAGTTCCGGGAGGGCAGGCAGTTGGTCGACGAATCCGGACACCAGCACGAGGGCACCGACGTGCCAGGGCTCCGGAAGTGAACACAGATGGCGCAGCACGGTCAGACAGCCCAGGCTGTGCGCGACGATAATGGAGTTTTCGTCAAGGGTGCCCAGCTCCGCGCGGACGGCGTCGGCCCACTGCACCTCGTCCGGCTCGTGCGGGTTCGGCAGAGCCGGAACCGTGGTCTGTATGCCTACCGCGTCGAGTTGCCCCGCCAGCCAACCGAACCAGTGATCCTCGGGCGATGCGGAGTAACCGTGGATGATCGAGGCCCGCGGCTGGGTTGTTCGAGGTGTCATACGGCGGAGGGTATGGGTTCACGTCAGCGTGAATGTCAAGCCGATGAGGAGGACCCGAGGTTGCTGATCAGCGAACTCGCCGAGTTGACCGGCGTGAGCGCGCGAGCGCTACGCCACTACGAGGATCGAGGACTATTGGTCCCGGCTCGTAACAGCAGCGGGTACCGGGAGTACTCCGAATCCGATGTCACCCGCGTGGCCCAGATCAAAACGATGGTCTCCGCTGGTTTGGGAACCGCGGCCATCCGAAAATACCTCGGTTGCGCCCACACCGGCGATCACGGCATTTTCCTCGAGATGTGCCCACAATTGCGGGCAGAACTGGACGACTTGGCCAGACGCATCGAAGCACGACAAGCCGAACTCAGCGAGACACAGCGTCGATTGAACAGGCTCGCGTCCATCGATGGAAGCATGTCGACAACATCATGACCCGCAACAACTAGATCAGGCCGTCAGCCACGGACGAGTTCCAGCGCCTGTGCGGCGGTCAGGCACCCAGCCGTGACGAGTTCGAGGTTGGCCAGCGCGGCGTCGTGCGCTTCCGGACTCCCGGCCGCCACACAGTCGGACACCGGGTGCACGGTGAATCCGAGGTCGGTGCCGTGCCGCGCGGTCTGCTCGACGGTTAGGTTGGTCGCCACGCCGGTGACGAAGAGCGTCCCGATGCCTTGATCCGCCAACCACTCCGGAAGCTTGCTGCCCGCGAGTCCGGACAGCTTCTGGTTGTCGAACACTTCCGTGGCCTGCGCCTGCATCTCTGGAATGATCGCGGTGCCGGGGGAATCGGGGCGGAAATCGGTTTGCGCCGCGCCGACCGAGCGCATGAAACCTGTGTTGCGCACGAGCTCGCCCTCGCCGACCGGGATGGTGAACCGGGTGAACACCACCGGCACCTCCAGCGCGAGCGCCGCCGCGTGGAAGTCCGTCGCACGAGGCACCACACCGCTTGCCGCCACCGGCGCGGCCAACATGGGCCCGAAGAAGCCTTCCGGCCGAATGACATTCACCTGCCAGTGCAGCGCCAGCACTGCGGCGCGGATGCGTCGGATCGCCATAAGACGACCTTACGCATCGACGCCCGTTCGGAGTGTCCGATTCACGTGAAACGTACGCGCCGCCAGCTCAGGACGAATACTCCTTGCGCAGCTGCACTTTGACGACCTTGCCGCTGGCGTTGCGCGGCAGCTCCGGCACCAGCACCAGATCCTTGGGATGCTTGTAGCGGGCCAGGTTCTCGTTGAGGAACGGCTCCAGCTCGGCCAGCGTGAGCTCGTCGCCGGGGTTGTGCAGCGCGACCACCGCGACCGGTACCTCACCCCACTTCTCGTGCGCGCGGCCCACCACCGCCGCCTCCCGGATCTTCGGGTGCGCGAACAGGACGTTCTCCACCTCGGCGCAGTAGATGTTCTCGCCACCGGAGATGATCATGTCTTTCTTGCGGTCCACCACGTAGACGAAGCCCTCGTCGTCCTGGCGGACCAAATCGCCGGAGTGGAACCAGCTGCCTGCGAACGCCTCCGCGGTGGCTTCCGGCTTGTTCCAGTAGCCCTGCATGAGGGTGGGGCCACGATAGACGATTTCACCCACCGCGCCGGGCGGGACGTCGTTCATCTCGTCGTCGACGATGCGCGCCTGAATGGTGGGAATGGGCTTGCCCACCGAGCCGATCTTGCGGATCGCGTCCTTGCCCTCCAGCACGCAGGTGATCGGCGACATCTCCGTCTGTCCGAACACCGCGACGTTGAACGCGTTCGGGAAGCAGTCGGCCATCGCGCGCAGCACGGTGTCCGACGCGGGCGCGGCGCCCCAGCTCAGCACCTCGAGCGCGAGTTTGCGCTCCTTCACGGTCGGGTGGTCGCAGACCAGCTGCCACTGCGCGGGCACGCAGAACGCGGAGGTGGCCTGCTCACGCTCCAGCGCGTCGAGGAATTCCCCGGCGTCGAAGGCGCCGAGCGG
Source organism: Nocardia sp. Marseille-Q1738 (assembly GCF_965283145.1). NCBI lineage: Bacteria > Bacillati > Actinomycetota > Actinomycetes > Mycobacteriales > Nocardiaceae > Nocardia > Nocardia sp. Marseille-Q1738. The sequence continues at coordinate 414,297 of NZ_CBDIMS010000001.1, forward strand.
GTGCAGCACCGTCTTGGAACCGAGCAGGAAAGCCGGTGCGAGACTGCCGAGTCCGGCGATGTGGAACAGCGGCGAGGTACACAGTCCGATCGAATCCGGTTCCAGGGCCAGCGCCCGGATGCAGGTCAGCGCTTGGGCGTTCATGTTCGCATGGGTCAGTACCGCGCCCTTGGGGCTGCCCGTGGTGCCCGAGGTGTACATGATCAGGCTGGGGGTGTCTTCGGGGATGTCCAGCGGGGTATGCGGTTCGCCGTCTTCGGCGAGCAAGTCGTCGAAGCCGACCACGCCGTCGCTGGACACGCCGCCGATCACCACGCAGGTCTCCAGGGCGGGAGCCTGCGCGCGCACCGCAGTGGCCAGCGGTTGCAGCACGGTATCGGTGACGACCGCCGTGGCGCCGCTGTCGCTCACGATGTAGGCGACTTCGGGCGGCGTGAGCCGGAAGTTGACCGGGACCGCGATCGCGCCGAGCGCGTTGATGCCGAAGACGGCTTCCAGGTATTCGGGGTAGTTCAGCGCGAGGATCAGGACCCGATCGCCGAATCCGACGCCGCGGCGCGCCAGGCCGTCGGCGAATTTCAGCGATCGTTCGTGCAATTGGCGCCACGTGGTGTCCACGCCACGGAACCGCACCGCGACCGCGTCCGGGCGCATCAGCGCATGCACGGCGATCTGGTTGTTCCAGTGGTTGCGCCGCGACCTGATCGGCTCGGCGAGCGCTGCTGCCCCGGTGGTCATGCCACGAACTCCTCTCGGACCGCCACCGGGACCGCCGGGATGTCCGGCGGCGGCGACGGGCTGAATCGGGAGCAGAATAGCAACTAACTTAATCGTCCGCCAAGAGATGGGTGGATGAATCCGTGTTAAGCGTCCGGGATTTGTACCTAGACTCCAAGTCGGCGCTTCCACCTGGTTATCCAGGTACAACTCGGACGCATCGAAGTATAGGACGACTACGCAGAAACTTGCCGATCGTGCGAACCTCGGCTCACTTATGAGTTGAACACGAGGCGATCCTCATGTCACCATCGACGCCAACGGGCGAACCGGCACGCCCGCGCGAGACAGAGGAGAAGCGCCATGCTGCGGACCAGGTTCACCGAGAAATTCGGGGTGGAGCATCCGATCGTGCAGGGCGGCATGATGTGGGTCGGGCGCGCCGAACTCGTCGCGGCCGTCGCCAACGCGGGCGGGCTCGGCTTCATCACGGCCCTGACCCAGCCGACCCCGGACGACCTGCGCCGCGAGATCGCCCGCACCAGGGAGCTGACCGACAGACCCTTCGGCGTGAACGTCACCATCCTGCCGTCGATCAATCCGCCGCCGTACGCGGAATACGTCCAGGCGATCATCGACAGCGGCGTCGAGATCGTCGAAACAGCGGGCAGCAACCCGGAACCTTTTCTGCCCTACTACAAGGACGCGGGCATCAAGGTCCTGCACAAGTGCACCAGCGTCCGGCACGCCCTGAAGGCGGAGCGGATCGGCGTGGACGGGGTGAGCATCGACGGCTTCGAATGCGCGGGCCATCCCGGTGAAGACGACGTCCCCGGCCTCGTGCTCATCCCCGCCGCGGCCCGCGAACTGAGCATCCCGATGATCGCTTCCGGCGGCATCGCCGACGCCCGCGGGCTGGTCGCGGCGCTCGCTCTCGGCGCGGACGGCGTCAATATGGGCACCCGATTCCTGTGCACACAGGAGTCTTCGATCGATCCGAAGGTCAAGGAGCGGATCGTCGCGAACTCCGAGCGCGACACCCAGCTCATCTTCCGCACCATGCGCAATACCGCGCGCGTCGCGGACAACGAGATCAGCCGCAAGGTCGTCGAGATCGAAAAGTCGGGCGGCACTTTCGACGACGTGCGGGATCTGGTCGCGGGCGCGCGCGGTCGGCGAGTGTTCGAGGAGGGCGATCTGGACGCGGGCATCTGGTCGGTCGGCCTGTGCCAGGGCCTCATCCACGACATCCCGACCTGCGCCGAACTGATCGGCCGGATGGTCACCGAGGCCGAGGAGCTGATCACCGCCCGACTCGCCGAAACCGTCGTCGGCTGACCGGGTTACTTGCTCGCGCGGGCGGTGACGGCCTCGTAATCGTGGCTGGCGATGAGTTCGATGTCGTCGGGCAGCGCGTGCAGGCGGTGAATCGTGGTGAACGCGGCGTCACGGTCGGAGTCGAAGAGTTTGCCAGGCATCGGCGCCTTCTCCCGAATCAGATCGACCTGCAGCTTGCTCCAGACGGCGTCGCCCGCGAACAGTACCCGGCTGCCATCGTCCACCGCGAGCAGCACGCCGATGCTTCCCGGCGTGTGGCCCGCGAGATCCACCAGCAGCACCGAACCGTCGCCGAACAGGTCTTTGCTGCGCGGGAACGTGAGTACCGGCGGTCCGTCCAACTCGAACCGGTCGAAGATACGACCACGCAGTGGCCCGCGCGCCACACCGGCCGGGGCGTGCGGGCCGCCCATCGCCCAGTCGTATTCGACGGCGGGCAACCGGATCTCGACCGAGGGTGGCAATTCCAGCAGGCCCGAGACGTGGTCCCAGTGCAGGTGGGTGGGCAGTACGAAATCGATGTCGGCGCCCGCGATGTGGTGCGCGGCGAGCGCGTCGGACAGACCGAGCACCGGTTTGTCCGGCGCGACGAGCAGCGGGACGGGGAAGGGCAATTCGGGCAGCACCCGGTCGTGCACGCCCGCGCACAGGGCGGGATCGACCAGGAAACGCGCCTTCGGATGCTCGACGAGGAACGCTGCCATCGACAGCGTCATCTCGCGCAAGCTGCGCACGCCCTCGGCCACGATGGTGGTCGGCGCGGACATGGTGGCCTGCTCGAGCACGGTGAGCCGCACCGCGGCGCTCGCCGGGGGCAACGGCCGCACCTCGAGGTTCGCCAGCAGTGCGGTGTCGGGGCGGCGCGGGCGCAGTAACCGGCCCGGCGTCGCCGCAAGCGCGACACAGCAGCGCAGCACAGTGGGCAGGATCGGAGTGCGCTCGGCACGGGTGGCGGCACCGCTGTCCGGTTCGGTCACCATGCCACCGTAAGTGATCGCCGTGATTCGCGAAAGGCTGGGCAGGCAGCGGAAATGCGGCTGCCTCGCCGTCGCTCGGCCCGGCGTGGGCTTCGGACGGACTACGTCCGGGCTGCGTCTTCAAGCGACCTTGCTCCGGCCGATTTCTCCGGCATAATCGCGTGAGTACCGTTCTTCAGTGGGTAGCAGCAGCCGGGAGACGGGGAGGGAGGACGCGATGCCACCCAGTCTTCCGGACGGGCACGGTGGTACGCAGGGGAATGACGGTTCGCTCGGCTATCGCCGACGCACCGCGTTGACTTGTGCCGCCGTCTCGGCCGTTGCGGACCTACTAGGGGTCGACGCCGCCACGGTGTCGACCAGCTCGCCCTTTACCGATCTCGGCCTCAGTTCCACCCAGCTTGCGAGGCTGACCGCCCATCTCGAAGACGCTATGGGAGTCGAGGTTCCGCTGACCGCGATCTACGACCATCCGGACATCGAGCAGCTTGTCGAGTATCTCGCGATGCGATGAGCAGCGCGGCTACCGACTCCGTCGGCTCGCATCCACCCGTCTCCATCATCGGCATCGGCTGCCGACTGCCTGGAGCGGCGAGCGTCGCCGAATTCTGGCGGCTGTTGCTCGACGGCCGGGACGTCACGTCCACACCACCCGCCGGCCGCCTCGGCACCCGGCGCGGCGGCTATCTCGACGATGTCGAGTCGTTCGACAACGACTGGTTCGCCATCTCCGAGCGGGAGGCCGCCGTCATGGACCCGCAGCAGCGGATCGCGCTGGAGGTCGCGGTGGAGGCGCTCGACGACGCCGGGATCGGCTATCACGCACGCGGATCCGGCGCCGCCGTGGTGTTCGGCGCGTCCGGATACGACCACGGCATCGCGGTGCTCGGCCGGGAAGGCCACGACGCACCGTACGCCGTGACCGGGTCCGCGCTCAGCATCATCGCCAATCGGTTGGCGTACGTGCTCGATCTGCACGGGCCGAGTCTGGTGCTCGACAGCGCGTGCTCGTCCTCGCTCGCCGCGGTGGACCTCGCGGTCCGGTTGCTCGCCGACGGCACGGTCCCGTTCGCCATCGTCGGCGGCGTCAATCTGGTTTTGCTGGAGCACACGTCGAACTACCTGGCCGAGAGCGGTTTCCTGTCGCCGGTTGGGCGGACGGCGCCGTTCGACGCCACCGCCGACGGCTATACCCGCGGCGACGGCTGCGCGGTGGTCGTCCTGCAACGGACCGCGGACGCGCTGCGCGAGGGCAACCGGGTGTACGCGGAGATCATCGGAACGGCCGTCGGATCGGACGGGCGCTCCAACGGTCTGTACGCACCGAACGGCCGCGCGCAGCAGGAGACACTGCGCACCGCGTGGTCACGTGCCGGTAGCACGCCGAACAGCGCTGGCTACTTCGAATGTCACGGCACCGGAACGCCTTTGGGTGACGCGGTGGAAATCGGCGCGCTGGCCGCCGCGCTCGGCGATGGCACTCAACGATCGACCGAACAGTCGCACATCGACACCACCGATCCGATCTGGATCGGCTCGGTGAAGTCCAATATCGGACATCTGGAAGCCGCCGCCGGAGTCACCGGGCTGGTGAAGACTGCCCTGTCCATCCACCACGGCGTGATCGCTCCGACGATCAACCTCCGCACCGAACACCCGTTGCTGCACCTGGCAGAGCGCGGCCTGCGTGTGCCGACCGAGCCGGTGGACTGGAGCCACGTGCCAGCACCACAGCGCACGGCGGGCGTCAGCTCGTTCGGGTTCGGTGGCACGAACGCGCACATCGCGGTGCGCGGGGTCGCCGCGTCACAGCACGCCCGGAGCGATCGGTTTCCGGTGCTGCTTCCACTGACCGCCCGCGACGACGGGGAGCTGCGCGAGCACGCACTGCGGCTGGCCGACGAGCTGGCCCACGATCGCCCATCGCTGGGCGAGTTCGCCGCGGCCACGGCCCGATTGCTTCCCGAGACGACGCGAGCCGCGGTCCTGGCGCACGACCACCGGGACGCGGTGCACCGGCTGCGCAGCCTGGGCCGCGGCGACGCCGACGCGGTCCTCGGCCCCGTGCGGAACCGCCGTCCCGGCGGGCTGCTCTTGTTGTTCTCCGGTCAAGGTGGCCAGCATCCGAAAATGGGTCGCGCGCTGGCGGCGCGATATCCGGTCTTCGCCACCGCGCTCGCCGAGGCGACCGACGCGATCGTGGCGGCGGGTGGACCGCGAATCTGGACGCCGCGGCACGGTTTCACCTTCGCCGACACCGGTGCGCACGCCACCGAATTGGTGCAACCCGCGCTGTTCGCGTTCCAAGTGGCGGCAGTGAAACTCTTGGCGGCGTTCGGTATCCGGCCCGACGCGGTGGCCGGGCACAGCCTCGGCGAGATCGCCGCCGCTACGGTCAGCGGTGCACTGTCGCTGGCGGACGCGGCGCGCATCGTGGTGCTGCGCAGCGCGACCCTGGCCCACCTGGACGGCCACGGCGCGATGGCGGTGCTGGAGGCGGCCCCGGACGAAGCGGCGAAACTGGTGGAGCCGATGCACAGGGAGGTGAGCATCGCCGCGGTCAACGGCCCCAGATCGGTAGTGGTGTCCGGTACGCCGCGCTATGTCGACACGCTGGTGCGCCGAGCCACCCGCCGCAACATGTTCGCGCGTCGGCTCGCCGTCGACTTCGCCGCGCACGGCCCGCAGGTCGCCGCCGTGCTCCCGTCGTTCGTCGGGGCGCTGAGCGGGATCACTCCGCTGGCGCCGCACGTACCGGTGTACTCGACGGCTCGGCGCGGCGCGAAGATCACCACAGCGGCCATGGACCGCGACTACTGGGCCGAGAACGCGGCGGGCACAGTGGAGTTGGCGGCGGCGATGGAAAGCGCGATCGAGGACGGCATCTCGACCGTGCTGGAGATCAGCCCGCATCCCGTGCTCACTTCCGCCGTGCGGGAGTACCCGGATTTCCGTGCGGGCACTCATCCGGTGGCGTCGCGCGAGGACGAGGCGGGCGGATTTCTCGCCGGTCTGGCGCGGCTGTACCTGGAGGGACGGCCGGTCGACTGGTCGGCGCTCGGCCCGTTCGGCGGAACATCCCCACGGCAGTGGCGCAAGCGGAGGTTTCCGCTCCTGGTGTCGGAATCAGCGAACGGGCACACCCCTGAATCCGCGTTCCTCGCCGAGGATCTCACCGATCACGTGGTGCAGGGCGAAAGCACGGTGCCCGCCGTGTTCTGGCTGCGTAGGCTGCTGCACCTGGCCCGAACTGCCGCCGGGGTGACCAGGCTCGCCGACTTCGTCGTACACGAGAGGACCGATTCGAGCACACTGCCCGAGGTGGTCTATCGCGGACCGGGAGCCGAGGAAAGCATGCGGGCGGAGGTCACTGGCACCGAGACGCTGGCTTCGGCCCGGCCCGCCGGTGACCCCACACCCGCGGATATCGTCGCATGGATGCGGGTGGTCGACGCAAACCGGGCCGCCCGCCACCACATGCGTGTCATCGCCACCGGCACTTTCTACGAGGAACTGCGCCGCAGGCGGTTGGAGTACGGACCGCGTTTCCGTGCGTTGCGCGGCATCGCGGCGGGCACCGGGCGGGCACTCGGCCTGTTCGACGCGGCCGAATTGCACCGCACCGCAACCCTGGACGGGTGCCTGCAAGTGCTCGCCGCCGCACTGTTCGACGAGCTGCCCGCCGCGTCGATTCCAGTGCCGATCGGCATGGACTCCGCCTGGCTGTCGAACGAACCGAATCGCCATGTGCTCGAGGTGCACGCGCTGATCCGGGAGCGGACCGACAACGGATTGGTGGGTGACGTCATCGCGACCGATCAGCACGGCGTGCCCTGTCTTGCCTTCTCCGGCGCGCACATTCGCTACGTCCAACCCGGTGACGCGGACGGGATCGGCGCACTGCGGACGCCACGCGCCGAACAGGACGCGCCGTTCCGTCAAGAGGCGTGGATATCGCGCGACCCGCAGTCGCTCGGGCTCAGCGACGCGCCCGCAACCGAAGCGTTCGGGCGGCGCGCGGTAGTGGTAGGTGCCTCCGAACTCGCGGTCCGGCTCGCCAGGGCATTGGATGCCAGCCTTCCGACCGAGCGAATCGCGCGCGAACCGGACGACGCGGGGCCGCTCGTCACGGCGGTCCTCACCGGGCGCGGTGACGGCCGGACCGCCGTGGTGGTGGTCTGTCCCGCGGACGGCGATGCGAGCGATGCGCAGGCAGGCATCGCGTCGCTCGGGCAGGTCCTCGATCTGCTGCAACGGGTCTGCGCCGACGATGCCACCGCGTCCATGACGGTCGTCCTGCCGCGGCACGATGCCGCCCACGCTCGGCACGACGAACTCGCCATGCGGTCCGCGGTCGAGCCCGCGGCGATCGCGGGCCTCGTGCGCTCGCTGCAGCTCGAGTCGGGCCGGACGGTGCGGCTGGTCTGGGCCGATACCGATCCCAACAGCGTGCCGCTGCTCAGCCGTCTGGTGACCGCTGCCGATATTCCCGACGAGCTGCGCTTGTCCGCGGGTGAGGTCGCGGTCCGGCGTTTCACGCCCGCACGAGCGCGGGCGCTCCCGGTCGCGGGTATCGACACGAACGGAATCTATGTCGTCACCGGCGGGCTGGGGACGCTCGGCTCGGTCGCCGTGCGCTGGCTGCTCGACGCGGGCGCACGAGACGTGGTGGTGCTGACGCGTGCACCCCGCCCGGTGCCCGCACTGCTCGACGGCTTGGAGGACCGCATCGTCGTGGTGCGCTGCGATGCGGCCGACCGGGACGATCTGGCGAACGCGCTCAGCGATATCCGGGCCTGGGGAGCGGCCATTCGCGGTGTCGTACACGCCGCAGGCGCGCTGGAGGACGCCGCGTTCGACGCGGTCACGGCAAGTCAGCTGGCCAGGATGTGCGCCCCCAAAGCCACCGCGGCGAGCAATCTGATCGAACTCACCGCGACCGACGCGACCGACTTCGTCCTGCTGTTCTCCTCGGCGACCGGAGCGCTCGGCGCACCCGGCCAAGCCGCCTACGCCGCGGCGAACGCGGCCATGGACGCCTTGGCCTCGCGCGAGCCGGGCAGGCGGATTCTCAGCATCGGCTGGGGCCTCTGGGATTCCGGGCTCGCCGCCACGGCCGGTGGGGCGAGCCACTTACGGCGCGCGGGCGTCGGGGCGTTCGACGTGCGCCGCGGTAGCGCCGTGCTGTCCCAAGCCCTCCGCTACGAAGGCCCGTATCTGCTCGCAGTGGACTACACCCCAACCGCCGACACTTCACCGGTAGCCGGACGCCTGGCTACTTTTCTTGTGCCGGTGGCCGATTCATCGCTCGGCCGGGAAAGCGCACCGGAGCAACCGCTCGCCCTGCCGGACCCCGCGGAGCCACTGACCACCACCATCCGCCGCGTACTGGCGAGCACACTCGGCCTGCCCGCCGAGCACATCGACCCCGCCGCCGACTTCAACGACCTCGGGCTCAGTTCCCTGCTCGCGATCGAGATGCGCCGCAATCTGGAAGCCCGGCTGCGCGTCCGGATCGCGACCGCGGAGCTGTTCAAACACCCCACCATCACCGCACTCGGCGCCGCCCTGCTTGACCGGGTCGCGGCGAACGCCAGCGAGGCATCGTGACCGCGAGTGACCACGCACCGGGCAATATCCTCGCGGCCCAAGTGGCCCACTGGGCTGCGACCCGGCCGGACGAGCCCGCCTACACCGAACTGCGCTTCCGCCTGCAAGATCGCGTGCCCGTCACGGTGACCTACGCGGGCCTGCACGCCGCGGCAGAGGCGCTCGCCGCACGACTGCGACGGGCGAGCGCCCCCGGCGATCGAGTCGCCATTCTCTGCGCCCACGGAATCGACTACGCGGTCGCCTTTCTCGCATGCCTGTACAGCAATCGCATAGCGGTACCGCTCTTCCCTGCGGCGGGCACACGCAACCGAGACCGCCTGCACGCGGTCCTCGCCGACGCCCGCCCTACCCTGACCCTGCTCTCCGCCCACGACGAGATCACCGCCGCAACCCTCGGACCAGCGTTGGGTCGCGTGCTCATCGTGCCGCCGGAACCGTCCGAGCCGATAGCGGATTCGGCGGCAGCAGCCGCAAACACGCTCGCTGCGACCACGCGTTCTGTACCGCCGACTACGAATACAACAGCTTCGGCGTCTCCCTGGCGGCCAGGTACCGGACGGCCGACCGCACCGGTCGCTGGATCAGCGCCACCGAGTGCGCATTCAGCCGCACCAGCGACGTACCCGGCCGCGCTGTCACCAACGTCGATAACCGAATGGGCCGCACCCGCGCCACATGTGGGCGCGCAGGGCGCAGGGCAAACCACGCGGCCGACATCGACGGTAGGTGATCTGGCCACGCCAACCACACCGCCGCCGAGCCTATCCGCACCTAGGCCGGCCTCAACCGCACAGCGTGCGCGACGAAGCACACCGGCGGCGGATCCCGCGAGCAAGCATGAAGATGCACCAGGTGGCAGGCGTGCGGCCGCGCGGATGACAGTTCGCGCCGCGCCGAAGACGGATTCGCCCGTCGTCGCCCCGGTGCGCGGCGAGCTCGCGTATCTGCAGTACACCTCAGGATCGACCAAGTCCCCCACCGGGGTTCGAGTCACGCATGAGAATCTGGCCGCGGCGCTGGCGCAGTTGCAGGACGCCTTGTCCGCGGCCAGGGATCGGCCCATCGTGACCTGGCTGCCGTTCTTTCACGACATGGGGTTGATCCTGGGTCTGGCGCTGCCGCTCTGGCTCGGCGTGCACGGCGTCACGCTGGCGCCGGCGGAGTTCGTGAAGCGACCCATCCGCTGGCTGCGCGCGATCGCCGACTACCGCGCAGGCATCACGGGATGCCCCAATTTCGCCTTGACGCTCGCGGTGTCGGGCACGACGCCGCAGGAGCGGACCGGTCTGGACCTCTCCGGACTGGATATCTTGCTCAACGGCTCCGAACCGGTCCGCGCCGACGCGCTGGAGGAATTCACCAGGACTTTCGCCCCCTACGGCTTCCGCCACCACGCGCACACACCCGGGTTCGGCCTTGCCGAGGCCACGCTCACGGTCACCGTCTGCGACTCACGCGAGGAACCGGTGTGGCATCACTTCGAACGCGCCGCGCTCGCCGAAGGCCGCGCGGTCGCGCTACCCCACGACGCGCGGGAGTCGCGAAACGGCACGCCACTCGTCGGCTGCGGCGCACCCGCGGGCCAGGCGGTACGTGTGGTCGATCCGGCCACCGGGGCGGCGCTGCCACCTGGGCGCGTCGGTGAGATCTGGGTGGCCGGAAACAACGTGTGCGACGGCTATTTCGGCAGGCCCGACGCCTCCGAGGAGACCTTCGGCGCCACGCTGGCCCAGGACGACGTCCGCTGGCTACGCACCGGTGACCTCGGCTTCCAGCACGAGGGCCAGCTCTACATCGCCGGACGCCGCAAAGACGTCATCGTGGTCGACGGACGCAATCACTATCCCACCGACATCGAGACGACCGTGGAAGCGTGCTCGCCGGATATCCGGCCCGGCCATGTGACGGCGTTCGGGCATGATGACGGGCGTCGGGAAGACTTGGTCGTCGTCGCCGAACTCGTCACCATCGGCGCGGCCGAACCCGCCGAACTCTCCGCGCTCGCCCGTCGCATCCGCTCCGCGGTCGCCTCGACGCACGAGGTGATGCCCGGTGCGGTAATGCTCGTCGAGCCGGGGCGGATTCCCAAGACCAGCAGCGGAAAGCTGCGGCGCGGTGAGTGCAGGGCTCGCTACGTCGCGGGCCAGCTACGCCCCGTCGCGATGATCTGAGACCGAACATCCGGCCGCTGTCACGCCGACATCGCCTGTGTCAGGCTTTGAATGTGTGCAGGCCGGCGGTTGCGAGGGTCTGTTGTGCGTCGAACGCCTCGAAGGTGCTGACGGGCTGGAATCCGAGGCGAGCGGCGAGTTTCAGTGAACGCAGGTTGGCTGTCTGGGTGATGATCAGGACCGGCTGGTCGGGGAGTTCGGCGGCGGCGGTGCGCAGCGCGGCCATCGCCGCTTCGTACGCGAGCCCGGCGCCCCAGGCATCGCGCCGCAGAAGATAGGTCAATTCCAGTTCTTCGCCATCCGAGGTGAGGTGTCCGGGCTGGTCGGCGGAACGCCGGTTGAGCATCAGCGTTCCGAGGAGCAGGTTCGTCTCCTTGGCCGCGACGACATACACGCCTGGAGCAGCTGTCACGTTCGCGACGCCGACAGCGTCGAGGTACTGCTCCACCATGTTGCGGGGCCGGGGCCCGCCGAGATATGCCCGCACCTCGGGATCGGTCTGTAACTCGATCAGTCCCTCGCGGTCGCCGTCGTGCGCTTTGCGTAGCAGCAGACGATCCGAGGTGATTTCCGGCGCGGACAGCGTGGGCAGTCGACTCATGGAGGTAGGGGGACCGGCTTGTTCAGTGATCAGCCCGGCCCATGAGGCGATCGGTCTCGCGCCGCTCACGCTTGGTGGGTCGCCCAGCACCGCGATCTCGCCGGGGAATGCTCGCCAGGATTTCCCGTGGCGGGGGCGGTGGACTGCGATCGATCAGACACTGCGCGGCGATCGGAGCGCCGACGCGCTTGGTGACGATTCGCTCCACGATGACGATGCGCTCGTGACCACCTGACCGGATGCGCACCTCGTCACCGGGGCGCACTGGCTGTGCGGGCTTGGCCGTCGAGCCGTTCACCCGCACGTGCCCACCACGACATGCTTCCGCTGCGGCGGATCTGGTTTTGAACAGGCGCACGGCCCAAGTCCACGAATCGACGCGGGCCTGGGTCGCGCTGCTCTGGATGCCGGTTTCGGCGCGGGCCACTCGTTAGACGATACGGCGTGCGGTAACCACCATGTCGGGGCGCAGCGGGGTGTAGGACACCGGCGTACCCGACTGCACCGCATTCAAGAGCTTGTTGTCGCCCGCGTAGATACCCACGTGACCGCCGCCGCGGGTGACGACGATGTCGCCCGGCTGCAGCTCGTGGTAGGCGACCGGGGCGCCGACGTGCGACTGCTCGAAGCTGGTGCGGGGGAGTTCGACGCCCGCCTGGCGGAACGCCCACTGGACGAGGCCGGAGCAGTCGAAGGACCTGGGACCCGCGGCGCCCCACGAATACTGTGCGCCGACTTTGGTCTTCGCGGCGTCGAGGGCGATATCACCCGGGGAGGTCGGCTGGGCGAACAGGCCCGGCATCATCGGCGCGAGACCAGGCAGCTGGGGAGCCACCTGCGCCTCGGGCGCGGGGGCGGGAGCGGCGGGAACGGCCGCGAGCGCCTGCTGGATCTGCTGATTGAGCTGCTGGACCGGCTGCTCCCATTCCTGCGGAACGTCGAAGTTACCGACGCCAGGAACGTTGATGGTCGCGGCCATGGCCGGAATCGCGGGCATGGCGCCGGTCGCGGCCACCGCACCCATGACAATCGCACCCTTGACGGAATTCGGAACCCGAGAATCCCGTTGCAAGCTGTGTTTACCCACCGAGCTACGTCTCCGATCTTGCTGCGCTCCCGCCGACCGAGTTCGGACCGGGAGAACGGCCCCTACCCAGACGATCCTCTGAGTCCTCGGTACGACTGCCGAGACCCGTTGGTCCCGACTGCCGCTTTAGGCGGTAACTAGTGGCGCCGTTTCTCTTACGAAGCGACTGGTTCCACTAAGTCACGAAGAGATTACGACGTTGGCGCGGTGTTGTCCAGCGCACAGAGCTGGTTGTTTTCGATCACCGCACAAACCACTGCAAGCCCGCGGGGAAGCGAACGTGCGCCGCCAGGTCACAAGCAGATCTCGACCGACCGCGCGGATCACCGAATGGACAACGCGGCCTGGGTCCAGGCACCGTACTCAGGATCGGCCTCCGCGGATCACGCGCTCCAGTTCGTCGATTCGGCGCCGCGCGTCGGCCAACTCCACCTCGAGCTTGCCGAGCGCCATGACCAGCGGACCGACCGCGAGGTCCGCGACCAACTGGGGATCGTCATAGCCGCGTTCGATCGCGACGAGGATGTTCGATCTGATGCGCTGGGCAACCGTGGCGCCCGCAGGAACGTTCCACGACTCGACCACCTCGGCGGTGCCTGCCGGGTTCGGTTCGTCGGACATGGCCCTCCCTTCTCGGGTCAGCCCGGAGGGCCAACGGCGAGAGCAATAGTGCAATACGGACCGCTAAGGCTCTCTAGGACACGCCGTAGATGTGCCCAGATTATGCGGACCTGACACGCTACGGTGTCGGGGCATGGACCCCGTGCGGAATCCGTATGCACCCGGAGCGGGACAGCGCCCACCCGAATTAGCCGGGCGCGACAAGCAACTCACCGCGTTCGACATCGTGCTCGAACGCGTGGCGCGCGGTCGCCCGGAACGCAGCGTGATGCTCACCGGCCTGCGCGGTGTCGGAAAGACGGTGCTGCTCAATCAGCTTCGCTCGGCCGCGATCTCGCGCGGGTGGGGCACCGGGAAGATCGAGGCGCGGCCGGATCAGGAATTGCGCCGCCCGCTGTCCTCGGCGCTGCACATGGCGGTGCGCGCGATCGCCATGGCGCACCGCAATCCGGAACGGGTGGACGATTTCCTCGGCATCCTCAAGGCCTTCGCCCTGCGGGCCACCGCGGACAAGGGCATGCGGGAGCGCTGGCAACCCGGCATCGACGTGCCGGCGGTGAGCGGGAGGGCCGATTCCGGCGACATCGAGATCGACCTGGTGGAGCTGCTGGTCGAGGCGGCCGCGCTGGCCGCCGACATCGGCGTCGGCATCGCGATCTTCATCGACGAGATGCAGGATCTCGGCCCCGCCGACATCTCCGCGATCTGCGGCGCCTGCCACGAATTGAGTCAGGATGCCGCGCCGCTGATCGTGGTCGGCGCGGGCCTGCCGCATTTGCCCGCGGTACTGTCCGCCTCGAAAAGCTATTCCGAGCGACTATTCAGTTATCACCGCATCGACCGGCTGGACCGGGAGTCCGCCGATCAAGCGCTGATCGCGCCCGCACAACGCGAGAACGTGAAGTTCACCGACGGCGCACTGGACGCCCTGTACCAACGGGCCGATGGTTACCCCTATTTCGTGCAGGCTTACGGCAAAGCGGCCTGGGACCAAGCGCCGGAGAGCCCGATCACGGCCGAAGACGTCGAAGTCGCCTCACCCGCCGCCGAGGAGGAGCTGGCGGTGGGGTTCTTCGGTTCCCGCTATGAGCGAGCAACGCCCGCTGAACGCGAATACATGCGTGCCATGGCGGACCTGGCCGGCGATGACGGCCCGGTGGCGACCGCGGCGGTGGCCAATGAACTCGGCCGCAAGCCCGCCTCGCTGTCGCCCGCCCGCGACGGGCTGATCAAGAAGGGCCTCATCTACTCCGCCGAGCGCGGCACGATCGGCTTCACCGTGCCGCACTTCGGCCGCTATCTGCGCTCGGTCTGACCACCGCCCGGCGGGCAGGAGGTCCAGCGGTCGATTGCCCACTATTCGCCCCTCTTCCAAGATCAATAGATATTCGTAGATTTCTCTCGACCAAGAGCCCTACCGACGGGTAACAAACTCTCCTACACTCGGATGTGATCCTGATCACGTCCGAGGGAGGACATCATGGCGACAGCCGCGAAAGTCGACGCCACCGAAGAACAGGCACGCGCACTGGTCGAGGAGTCCCGCGAAACAAGCTGGGCCAAGCCCTCATTCGCCAAGGAGATGTTCCTCGGACGGTTCCGGCTGGATCTGATCCACCCATACCCGCAACCCGGCCCCGAGGACGCAGCGCACACCGAGGCGTTCCTGTCCCGGCTACGGACGCTGTGCGAGTCCATGGACGGAGCGGTGATCGAGGCCGAGGGCCGGATTCCGGACCAGTACGTCAAAGACATGGCCGAGCTCGGCTGCTTCGGCCTGAAGATACCGCAATCCTATGGCGGCCAAGGGCTTTCCCAGTTCGGTTACAACCGCGCACTGATGCTGGTCGGCTCCACGCACCCCAGCCTCGGCGTCCTGCTCTCGGCACACCAGTCCATCGGCGTGCCGGAACCGCTGAAGCTGGCGGGCACCCCCGAGCAGAAGGCGGAGTTCCTGCCCCGGTGCGCGGCGGGCGCGGTCAGCGCGTTCCTGCTCACCGAGCCCGACGTCGGCTCCGACCCGGCCCGGATGGCCAGCACCGCGATACCGACCGAGGACGGCGAGGCCTACATCCTGAACGGCGTCAAACTGTGGACCACCAACGGGGTCGTCGCCGAGCTGCTGGTGGTGATGGCGCGCGTACCCAAGAGCGAGGGGCATCGCGGCGGCATCTCGGCGTTCGTCGTAGAAGCGGACTCGCCGGGCATCACCGTGGAGCGGCGCAACGCGTTCATGGGTCTGCGCGGCATCGAGAACGGCCTGACCAGGATGCACAACGTCCGGGTGCCCAAACGCAACCTGATCGGCCGTGAGGGCGACGGCCTCAAGATCGCGCTGACCACGCTCAACGCGGGCAGGCTCGCCATCCCCGCGATGTGCACCGCGGCCGCGAAGTGGTCGCTGAAGATCGCGCGGGAGTGGAGCGCGCAGCGGGTGCAGTGGGGCAGGCCGGTCGGCGAACACGCGGCGGTCGGCCAGAAGATCTCGTTCATCGCGGCCACCACGTTCGCGTTGGAGGCGTCGCTGGACCTGTCGGCCACCATGTGCGACGAGGCGCGCAACGACATCCGGATCGAGGCGGCACTGGCCAAGCTGTGGGCCAGCGAGATGAGCTGTCAGATCGCCGACGAACTCGTGCAGATCCGCGGCGGCCGCGGCTACGAGACGGCGGCCTCGCTCGCCGCCAGGGGGGAACGTGCCGTCCCGGCCGAGCAGTTGGTGCGCGATCTGCGGATCAACCGCATCTTCGAAGGCTCCAGCGAGATCATGCGGCTGCTGATCGCCCGGGAGATGGCCGATGCGCACATGGCGGCCGCGGGCGCCCTGGTGGACCGCAAGGCCGAGTTCAAGGACAAGGCAAAGGCGGCGGTCGGCGCGACCGGCTTCTATGCGAAGTGGTTCCCGCAGCTTGCCGTCGGAGCGGGCACGGTGCCGGCCGCCTACACCGAGTTCGGCGTGCTGGCGCGTCACCTGCGGTTCGTCGAACGCAGTGCGCGCAAGCAGGCCAGGTCGCTGATGTACGCGATGGGCCGCTGGCAGGCGGGTCTGGAATACCGGCAGAACTTCCTCGGCCGGATCGTCGACATCGGCGCGGAGCTGTTCGCCATGTCCGCGGCCTGCGTGCGCGCCCAGTCGTTGCGCACCGCGGGCGCGCCGGAGGCCAAGTCCGCCGAAGAGCTGGCGGACACCTTCTGCAGGCAGTCGCGGCTGCGCGTGCGCAAGCTGTTCGACGAGCTGTGGGAGAACACCGACGACGACGATCGCACCCTCACCCGCGGCGTGCTCGACGGCCGCTACCAGTGGCTGGAGGAGGGCGTGCTCGATCCGAGCGAGGGAACCGGGCCGTGGATCGCGGAGTGGCAGATGGGTCCGTCGACCGAGGCGAACCTGTTGCGCCCGTTCCTGTCCTCGACCCGCAGCCGCGCGGAGGCGTGACCGCGCGGTAGGCCGCCGTCGTCACGGTCGGTAGCGCAGGGACCGACCGTGGCGGCGGTTGTCGCTCGGGCACTATTCGGCAGTATCGGATTATCCGTAGAAAGTGGCAGATTCTCCGGAGCAGAGCTGGACCGACGAGCGATCGGGGAATCTACCCATATCTACCGTCAGACCAATCATTTCGTAGATTTTCCTGTAGAGCGGGGCCGTGACCACCGGATCGATCGGCAGCCTCAGTTGGGCAACGTGTCCATAACGGCAGGTATGGGTCGTTAACGATGCGGAAAATCCCATCGACAACTGGGCAGGAGGCGGCAACGAGGCCCCTCGCTCACAGGAGAGTGCCATGTCCGCGACCATCGCTCGCCGGGCCGCCGACTACGACGGCCACCACGTCACAGTGTCGGCCGAAGACGGTGTCCCTCTCGCGGTCCGCGTCTTCGGCGCCGACGACGCCCCCGCGACCGTCGTCTTCGTGCACGGCCACTGCCTGCGCAGCGAATCCTGGTGCTACCTGCGCGACCAGCTGCTGCGGCAGTGGGGAAGCGACACCAGGATGGTGTTCTACGACCACCGCGGCCACGGCGACTCCGGCGAGGGGCATCCGTCGACCTACACCATCGACCAGCTGGGGCAGGACCTGGACACCGTGCTGCGGACGGTCGCCCCGACCGGTCCGGTGATCCTGGTCGGCCACTCGATGGGCGCGATGGTCGTGCTCGCCTACGCCCGGCTCTACCCGGAAGCCATCGGCACGCGGATCGCCGGCGTCGGCCTGCTGGCGGGCGCGGCCAACGGCATCACCGAAGTGGGGCTCGCCCGCTTCCTGAACCGGCGCGCGGTGAACTCGCTGCAGGCCGCCGTCACCCGCGCACCGCGCGTGATGCAGGCGTCCAAGCGGCTGACCCGCCTCGTGGTCGCGCCCATTCTGCGCGAGGCCAACTTCGGCACCGGGAAGGTCAACCCGCGCATGGCCGCGCTGGCCACGGCGATGCTGAACGACACCCCGCTGCTGACCATGTGCAGCTTCCTGCACTCACTGATCGCGTTCGACGAGACGGCGAACCTGCACCGGCTCAGCGCCATCCCCGCGCTGGTGCTGGCGGGCTCGGCGGACATCCTCGTCCCGTTCGCGCACTCGGTGGCGCTGGCGTCCCAGCTGGCCGGTTCCGAGTTGGTGCGCCTGGAAGGGGCCGGACACAGCGTCATGCTGGAGCGTGCCGAAGAGGTCGCGCTGTCCATCGTCGGACTCGTCGAACGAGCCTTCGCCGCGATGCGAGCGACCTCCGGCTACGCCGCCGCGAGCTGACCGTCAGGCAACTGGTCGGCAATCACCGATTTTCGGTCGCGTACGAGCCAGAACCCGATTCTTTCGGTACTGTGTTGTAGATCACGTTGTGTGGTGGGTCACACAACTCGGTGGTGCGCGGTCCGAGGCAGACGGGCAAACCGCGCGTCGGCCACCGAGTTCGCATGTCCGCCAGGGAATACAGGAGGTATCGATGACACGCAGCGAATTTGCGGAACTCCGCTACGCGGTCGGCCAGCTCCGGCAATCCATCGGCGTACTGCGCGACCACTACGGCGACGCCAGCCCCGTGCGCCGGCTGGAGAACGACCTCGAGCGCCTGGTCATCGACGCCGACGAACTCGAGCAGTCACCGCCTCCGGAGGTGCGGCGCCAGGCGCAGGACGTCATCTACGTTCCGGACAGCAAGTCCGACGAGGCCGCCTGGATGGGCGCGCAGGACGAGGGGCTCGGCTTCCACTCCCGCCCGCGAACCACGTAGGACGCGGCACTGAATTCGCGGGCCCGAGGTAACCGGAGTGGGCCCGCGAATCGGCATGCGTGGCGGATCAGCATGCCCGTGCCCCGTGCCCGGCACCCACGCGGTTTCGGAGCGGTTGCCCACCCGCCTTCGGTGCGGGTCCGGACCGCCGGCCTGATCCGGACCGGATCGGCACACCGCCGCCGGGAGGACGAGCCACTTCGATCACCTCTCGCGGCCGCCCTGTCGCCGTGCCGACCGGCGGCAACCATCTGCGGAGCATTTCGCTGCGTCTGCGATCACATGAGCAGATCCAGGTCTGACGCCGTATAGACAGACCGGCGGGTCGATCTCCGCACAAGACGGCACCAGGCTCAGCACACCCGGCACCGACCTCGGGCACGGCGATCCGAGCCCGATTCCGTGCCGCGCACAACCGCCGAACCCGTTCCGGCTCAGCGGAGTTCGACCTGTTTGCGGCCCATTCACCACGCGCGGCCACCCTCCGATCCAGCGCTGGATGTGGCGCAAATCACTGGCATCTCGCCCGGCTCGTATTGCCGGGACCCTGCTCATGCCATAGCGGGGGTGTCGTATGGTGCTCAGCATCACATTCGATTGCGGAGGTAACGATGGCCACCCGCACACAAGATCAGCGAGGCATCCCAGTGAATGCCGCACCCACCGCCGCCCCCGACACGGGCACCGGCGTATTCAGCAAAACAAGGGCCCGAATCTCGGAACGCACGTTGCGCACCGACCGATGGTGGATCCCGCCACTGTTCACGGTGCTCGGACTCGCCGCGTTCGTCATCTACGCGACGATCAGATCGTATGTGCGCACGGCATATTGGGTTCCGGACTATCACTATCTGACCCCGTTCTACTCGCCGTGCCTGAGCACCTCGTGCGTCGAGGGTTCGAGCCATTTCGGCACCCCGCTCGGTGAGCTCCCCGCGATCCTGCCGCTCGGGTTCGTGGCGCTGCCCTTCCTGCTCGGCTTCCGGCTGACCTGCTACTACTACCGCAAGGCCTACTACCGGTCAGTGTGGTTCTCCCCGCCCGCCTGCGCCGTGGCCGAGCCGCACGCCGAGTACACCGGCGAGACCAGGCTGCCGCTGATCATCCAGAACGCCCACCGCTACTTCTTCTATGTGGCCCTGGTGGTTTCGGTGATCAACACCTACGACGCGATCGTCGCGTTCCACGGCAAGACCGGCGGATTCGGTTTCGGCCTCGGCAACATCGTGCTGCTGGGCAACGTGATCTTGCTTTGGGCCTACACGCTGTCGTGCCACTCGTGCAGGCACATCGCGGGCGGACGGCTCAAGCACTTCTCCGCGCACCCGGTGCGGTACTGGTTCTGGACCCAGGTCTCCAAGCTCAACACCCGGCACATGGCGCTGGCCTGGACCACCCTCGGCACGCTCGTGCTGACCGACTTCTACGTCATGTTGGTTGCCAGCAACACGATTTCGGACCTGCGGTTCATCGACTGACCGCCTCACTGAGGAGTTCTCTGCATGGCAGAAGTGGAACGGCACAACTACGACGTCGTCGTGATCGGAGCGGGCGGCGCCGGACTGCGTGCGGTGATCGAGGCCAGGGAGCACGGGCTGTCCGTGGCGGTGGTGTGCAAGTCGCTGTTCGGTAAGGCGCACACCGTGATGGCCGAAGGCGGCTGCGCCGCGTCGATGGGCAATGCCAACGAAAAAGACAATTGGCAGGTCCACTTCAAGGACACGATGCGAGGCGGCAAGTTCCTGAACAACTGGCGCATGGCGGAACTGCATGCCCAGGAGGCACCCGACCGGGTGTGGGAACTGGAAACCTATGGGGCCCTGTTCGATCGGACCGCGGACGGCCGGATCAGCCAGCGCAATTTCGGCGGCCACACCTACCCCCGGCTCGCCCACGTCGGCGACCGGACCGGTCTCGAGATCATCCGCACCATGCAGCAGAAGATCGTCGCGCTGCAGCAGGAGGATTTCGCGGCGACCGGCGACTACGAGTCGCGGATCAAGGTGTTTTCCGAGTGCACCATCACCGAATTGCTCAAGGACGGCGACCGGATTTCCGGCGCGTTCGGCTACTGGCGCGAATCCGGCCGCTTCATCTTGTTCGAGACACCGGCGGTGGTACTGGCGACCGGCGGCATCGGCAAGTCGTACAAGGTGACTTCGAACTCCTGGGAGTACACCGGCGACGGGCACGCGCTCGCGCTGCGCGCCGGCGCGACGCTGATCAACATGGAGTTTCTGCAATTCCACCCGACCGGCATGGTCTGGCCGCCCAGCGTGAAGGGCATCCTGGTCACCGAGGGCGTGCGCGGCGACGGCGGGGTGCTGAAGAACACCGAGGGCAAGCGGTTCATGTTCGACTACATTCCGCCGGTCTTCAAGGGTCAGTACGCCGAGACCGAGGAGGAGGCCGATCAGTGGTTGCGCGACAACGATTCCGCGCGCCGCACCCCGGACCTGCTGCCGCGTGACGAGGTCGCGCGCGCGATCAACGAGGAGGTCAAGGCGGGCCGCGGCACCGAACACGGCGGCGTCTACCTCGATATCGCGTCCCGGATGGCCGCCGAGGAGATCGTGCGGCGGCTTCCGTCGATGCACCACCAGTTCAAAGAGCTCGCGGACGTCGACATCACCAAGGAGCCGATGGAGGTCGGCCCGACTTGCCACTACGTGATGGGCGGAGTCGAGGTCGATCCGGACACCGGCGCGGCCACGGTGCCCGGCCTGTTCGCCGCTGGTGAGTGTTCCGGCGGCATGCACGGGTCGAATCGGCTCGGCGGCAACTCACTGTCGGACCTGCTGGTGTTCGGCCGCCGGGCCGGACTCGGTGCCGCCGCTTACGTGGAGGGCCTCGCCGACCGGCCGTCGGTCTCCGAGGACGACGTCTCGAAGGCCGCGAAGGCCGCCTTGGCACCCTTCGATCCCCCCACGGACGGCAATGGCGAGAACCCCTACACCTTGCACACCGATCTGCAGCAGTCGATGAACGACCTGGTCGGCATCATCCGCAAGGAACACGAGGTGCGCGAGGCGATCGGGAAACTCGCCGAGCTGCGCGACCGATTCCGGCACGTGACCGTGGAGGGGCACCGCCAGTTCAATCCGGGCTGGCATCTCGCGCTCGATCTGCAGAACATGCTGCTGGTCAGCGAATGCGTGGCACAGGCCGCGCTGCTGCGCACCGAGAGCCGCGGCGGGCACACCCGAGATGATCACCCGTCGATGGATCCGGACTGGCGCAACAAGCTGTTGGTCTGCGCGGTGGATCCCGGCACGGCCGGCGACCCGATCCCCAGCGTCACAGTGACGCGCAAGGATCAGGTTCCGATGCGTTCGGATCTGCTCGCCCTTTTCGATCTCGGCGAGCTCGAAAAGTACTACACCCCGGCGGAACTCGCCGGGCACCCGGCCGCTGCCGGGAATTCGACGGAGCGAGAGGCGTAACGATGGGTTACGACGCCAAATTCCGCGTATGGCGCGGCGATCTCGATGGTGGGGAACTGCACGACTTCACCGTGCTGGTGAACGAGGGCGAGGTGGTGCTGGACATCATCCACCGATTACAGGCCACGCAGGCGCCCGACCTGGCCGTGCGCTGGAACTGCAAGGCAGGCAAGTGCGGTTCCTGTTCGGCGGAGGTGAACGGGCGTCCGCGTCTGCTCTGTATGACGCGGATGTCCACCTTCGCCGAGGACGAGGTGATCACGGTGACGCCGATGCGGGCGTTCCCCGTGATCAAGGACTTGGTGACCGATGTGTCCTTCAACTATGAGAAGGCAAGGGAGATCCCCTCGTTCACGCCGCGCGCGGATCTGAAGCCGGGCGATTACCGGATGCAGCAGGTCGACGTGGAGCGTTCGCAGGAGTTCCGCAAGTGCATCGAGTGCTTCCTGTGCCAGAACACCTGCCACGTGGTCCGTGACCACGAGGAGAACAAGAAATCATTTGCGGGACCGCGTTTTCTGATGCGGATCGCCGAGCTGGAGATGCATCCGCTGGATGTCGCCGACCGCACGGACTTGGCGCAGGACGAGCAGGGGCTCGGCTTGTGCAATATCACCAAGTGCTGCACCGAGGTCTGCCCCGAGCACATCAAGATCACCGACAACGCGTTGATCCCGCTGAAGGAACGGGTTGCCGATCGGAAATACGATCCGCTGGTGTGGTTGGGCAACAAGCTGTTTCGTCGTTGATACCCTGTGGACGACCGGCCGGGATCACCCCGGCCGGTCGGCGCACCCTATAGCATTGCCACTACACCGAGGGCCACGATCCAGACCAGCAGACCGACGAGCAACGCCGTCAGGACCGAGCTGGTGAGGATGAAAACACCGATCGCCGATACCGCGAACAGCAACGCGACGATCAGCCATTCCACCCAATCGCCCGGCTGTAATTTCTTGTACCGGGGATGGGAACTCTTGAGCCCACGGTCCACAAAGAAGGGCTACCCGTAATCAGGCGTGGCAAACGTGGTTTCGTTGTCGAATCTGTGTCATTTCGTGATCTTTGAGCGCAGATTCGATCACTTCATGCGGCACGACCTGGATTTTTGGGGAGATGTGACCGGGGCCCGGCAGCTCTTCGGTCGCCGCCGGGCCGCGCGGTGATTACTTCGGGCGATCGAACTCACCGTCGTGCACACCAGCGGTGAAAGCGGCCCACTCGCCCGGCGTGAAAACCAGCACCGGTCCGTCGGGGTCCTTCCCGTTGCGCAGACCCACGTGCCCATCGGCGAGCAGCGCAACCTCCACACTGTCGTTGCCCGAGTCTTCGCCTGCCTTCCGCCATACGGCGTTGGTCAGGTCGATGTTCGCGTTGCCTTGAATACTCATGACGTCACCTCGCCAGCGCTCCGCGCCGCTGTGCGCATGGCGCGCTGTGCCGATGGTTCGCTCGCAAGCTCGCTCACGACATGGACTCCTTCGCTATCTACCAGAGCAGAGGTCTACGGACTGGAAATCTCAGTACACCGCGCTCGACGCGCGCCCGATCGTACCGCCGCCACCGGCACTGTCCGGTGTACAACCGAGCAGATCTCCGGGGACCGTGGCACCACCTGCCGAACGCACACCGACGAATGTCTTCACCGACGGTGCCTGGCCGGGTCCGCCCAAGCGCGGATGGCCGCGACCACGACATGACCGGACGGGCGGAAATGATTGCGCGGCGGCACTATCCAGCGGCGGATCGAGCCGACCGCCGCCGTCGGAGACGGCAACGCGATCGTCGATCCGGTGCGAGCGACCGACACATCCAACCGGAACAGCTCGGCGAACAGCCGCGTATCGCTTTCGGGGAGGTCCGGAGTGATCAGGAACGTCCATCGGTTCGAGCGCGGATGCGCGAGGATCGGGCCGAGCGGGATGCTCCTGCTCTGCATATGCGCCTTGACCGCTTGACCCAAGCTGCTCGGCATCGTCAACGCCCACACCGGCCCGGCGCGCATCACGATCCGGCCGAGTTCGGGAGGGTCGACGACGGCGGGCAGATCACACTCCCGCCGATAGAACTGGCATCGGGACCGCGGTGTATCCCCGAGTGGCATCTGATCCACTGACAACCCCCTGCTGCTGTGTGGTTCGACAATGTGCGCCGGCCATACCGAACCCTTACGGTGGCTTCGTGCGAGGCACCAGTGCGGGGATTACGGTGGTGGTTTCAAACGTGGCGCGGGTCACTCCAGTGTCCGTTGTTCATCGTGCGAGGAACCGATAAAGAATGGGCAAAACTGGGGAAAATGAAGAACGCCGATATGCAGAAGGCCTGGCTCAGTGCCAGCTGTGGTCGGTGAGGGGAGTGCGGGGGCCGAACTTCGGTTTGTGAAAGTGGCCGCTGAGCTCGAGCAGGCGGATCGCCCGATAGCGATGCGGGCGTAGTGGTTCCAGGTATTCCACCATCGCGTCGTCATCAATCGGTCGGCCGAGCAGGGTCCAACCGACTGTGGCGGCGAGGTTGTAGTCGCCGACCGACAGGGCGTCCGCGTCGCCGAAAGCCCGCTGCGCGATCTCCGCGGCGGTCCACACCCCGATGCCGGGAACGCTGCGCAGCATGCGCTCCGCCTCGGCCGGATCGACCCGCGCCGCACGCTCGAGCGACTCGGCCACCCTGGCCGCGCGCACGATGGTCTGCGCCCGCTGCGGGCCGACGTTCGCCCGGTGGTAGGTCCAGGACGGAATCCGCCGCCAAGTATCGGCGTCCGGTGGCAGCCGCATTCCCTCGGGCGCGGGACCCGGTGCGGGTTCGCCGAACTGCCGCACCAGTTTTCGCCACGACGCGCGCGCTGAGATGCTATGCACTTTCTGTTCCAGCACGGCGGGCACCAGGGCCTCGAACACCAGGCCCGTACGCAGCATGCGCAGACCCGGGAAACGACGGTGCGCATCGACGAGCTTCGGATGATCCGGGACGAACGTCGAGATGTCCTCGTTCACACACAGCATGTGCTCGAGACCGTCCAGCAACTCCGCCGCGCCGGGCCCCCAGGCGCGGGCCTGCACCGTGCACGGACCGGACTGGGTCACTCGGTAGGTGACCGGCCCGGTCGGCAGGCGAGAGGCGTGCCAGTGCGCGCCGTCGCCCGTCACCCGGTGGCATGGGTCGCCGCTGCCCCGGCCGAGCGGAGCGAGGGTGCTCGCCAGATCGATCGGCCGATCCGCTGTTACGGTCCGGCACGCTCCCGGCTCGGCCATCGCAGTGCGCACGGCATCATTCTGCCCCTATGCTGCGCGCGTGTCGGCGTCCGCCTCTGTGTAACGCCGCTGATGGTGCGGCGATACTGATTTCGATCGGCAAATAGCTGGCAGTCGCCATGACGGAGGTTCCCGATGATCACCAACGTGCTCAACTGGTTGCTCAACGCCTGGGGCAATGTTTCCGCAGGTAGCTCGGGTTACCAGATTCCGCCTGGCACCCTGCCGTTCGGCAGCTGAGCCGAGCGGCGCACGCGCACCGATCTCCGCCGGGCACGCGAAAGAGTCACTGCCCCAAGAGAAATTGCGCGAGATGCCGCCCTCGTCGCCCGGCCAGGGCAGTGGCCTGGGTACGACAGGAGAAGCCGTCGGCGAGGACGACCGCGTCCTCGCCGGCGGCGCGCAGCGCGGGCAGCATGCCGTTCTCGGCCACCGCGGCCGAAATGTCGTAATGGCCGGGCTGCATGCCGAAGTTTCCGGCCAGGCCGCAACATCCGGTGATCTCCGTCACCAGCACCCCCATGCTGGCTAATAGTTGGCGATCGGCCTCGAAGCCGAGGATCGCATGCTGGTGGCAATGCGGCTGGACCACCACGGACTGTCCGGTCCGCGCCGGCGGGCGCCAGCTCGGCTGCTCGGCGAGAAATTCGGCGAGGGTGCGCACCGCGGCGGCGATCGCGGCCGACCGCGGGTCGTCCGGCAGCAGTTCCGGCAGGTCGGCACGCAAGACCGCGGTGCAGGACGGTTCCAGTCCGACGACGATGCCGCCCGCGGCGACGTGTTCGGCCAGTGCGGCCACAGTGGCGCGCAGCCGTGCGCGGGCACCGTCGAGCTGCCCCGTGCTGATCCAGGTGAGCCCACAGCAGACGCCGCGCTCGGGGATCCGGACGCGGTAGCCCAGAGCGGTCAGCAGCCGCGCCGCGGCCAACGCGATCTCCGGGTCGAAGGCGTTGGTGAAGGTATCGATCCACAGCATCACGTCGCCGGAGCCGGTCTCGGTGCCCGGTTCCTCGGGCGCATAGGCGGACTCGGCGAGCAAGGCGCCCTCGTCCAGATCACGCCAGATCCGGCGGAAAGTGCGCTCGGCCAACCGCGGAACGGTACGGCGCGGGTCGATGCCCGCCGCCCGCAAACCCATGCGACGCAGCGCGGGCCGACCGGCCAACGCGTTGACCAGGCGCGGCATCCGAGTCGCGACGGTCAGCCACCGAGGTAACCAGCCAAGCGAGTAGTGATCGATCGGACGCGGCCGGCGACGGTATCGGCGGTACAGCGTCTCCGACTTGTAGGTGGCCATGTCCACCCCCGCCGGGCAGTCCGACCGGCACGCCCGGCACGACAGGCAGAGATCGAGCGACTCGGCGACGGCCTCCGATGACCAGGGCAGCGCGCCGCGCACCACCTCCTGCAGGACCCTCGCCCGCCCGCGCGTGCTGTCCTTCTCATCCCGGGTGGCCTGAAAGGACGGGCACATGAAACCACCGTCGGCGCGGCACTTGCCGACGCCGACGCAACGATGAACCGCCACGCCGATATCGCCGTCGTCGTGCGGGAACGCGTAACCGTTCGACGTTCGGACCGGGGGGAGCCCGGCGAGTCGCAGATCGGCGTCCACCGGACGCGGCGCGACGAGCACACCGGGATTCAGCACGTCGTCGGGGTCGAACAGCGCCTTGTATCCGGCGAAGACGTCGAGTGCCGCAGGGGAGTACATCACCGAGAGCAGCTCCGAGCGGGCCCGGCCGTCACCGTGCTCGCCGGAGAGCGAACCGCCATAACGGACCACCAGCTCCGCCGCGTCGAACAGGAAAGCGCGAAACCGCCGCGGCGCGTCCACGATCGGGAGATCGAGCCGGACGTGGATGCAGCCGTCGCCGATGTGCCCGTAGAGCAACCCGTCCACGCCGTGGTCACGGGTCAGCACGGCGAAATCGCGCAGGTAGGCGCCGAGCCGCTCGGGTGGGACGGCCGCGTCCTCCCAGCCGGGCCAAGCCGGGCGGCCATCGGGTGCGCGACCGGCCAGCCCGGCTCCGTCGGCACGGATCTGCCAGAGCGCGGCGGCGGTACCGGGATCGGTGACGATCCTGCTGTCGAGCGCGCCCGCCGTCCGGCACAATCGCTGTGCGATGGCCACCGCGTCGGCCTGCGTCGCACCGGCGGTCTCCACGAACAGCCATCCGCCACCCCGTGGCAGGTCCGGGACGAAACCCCGGTGCGCGCGGACGACATCGACCAAGCGCGCGTCGATGCCTTCGACCGCGATCGGCGCGCAGGACATCACCGCGGCCACGTCATCGGCCGCGGTAGCGATATCGGGGTAGCCGAGCACCGTGAGCACGGTCGCCGGAGGCAGCGCGACCAACTCGACCGTGGCGTCCAGCAGCAGGCCACAAGTGCCCTCGCTACCGACGAACGCCTTGGCGGCCGACGCGCCGCGCTCGGGTAGCAGATGCTCCAGGCCGTAACCGGACGCTTGGCGGCCGAAACGCCCCAGATCGGTGCGCAATACGGCCAGATGCGCCCTGGTGAATTCCGGTAGGCCCGGTACCGCGGACAAACCCGCTGCCAGCGTGCGTTCGATGCCGGTGCCGTCCAGGATGCGCACTTCGCGCACGGTGTCGGCGGTGCGGCCCCAGGCGACGGCCCGAGGTCCGCAGGCGTTGTTGCCGATCATGCCGCCGAGCGTGCAGCGACTCTGCGTGGAGGGATCGGGTCCGAAGCGCAGGCCGTGCGGGCGAGCGGCGCGCTGCAACTCCGACAGCACCACGCCCGGCTGCACCGTGACCAGGCGCGCGTCCGGATCGATGGCCCCGATCCGGTTCATGTGCCTGCTGAAATCGAGCACGAGCCCGGGACCGATAGCGTTGCCCGCGACCGAGGTTCCACCGCCGCGCGCGGTCACCGGGAGGCCGTGCTCGCGGGCGAATTCCAGGGTGGCCGCGACGTCCTCATCGATGCGCGGGAAGACGACCGCGGCCGGGCGAACCCGATAGTTCGACGCGTCCGAGGAGTACTCCGCGCGACGGCGCTCGGAGGTGTCGACCTCACCCGCGATCCTGCCGCGCAGTGCCGCCATCCGGTTCTCGGTCACCTCGCCAAGCCTAGGCTGTGTTTGATTTGCAGCGCCTGCGGCGCTGCGTGTTCGCGGCCCCCTTGTGGCTCGCGTCCGAGCGAGGCCGCGAACGGGCAATGCTCGATCTCGCTTCGCTCGAAACCGGGAGTTGGGCCGACGGGCAGCGCTGGGTGGCAACGGCAGAATCATCGAGCGCTCGAAGGCCCCCGTGTCCGACGCCTAACGACCGCCGCTGGCGACTACGTCGCGGACACGGCGGCCACTCGGACGCGAGCCGGGCCGCGAACAGACAATGCTCGGTCTTTCTCGCTGGAACCTCGGTCGTGCCAGTGCGGTCGTGTTGGGCCGCAACCGCTGCTCCCGGTGTTTGTGTCGTTGATGACTCGCGATTGGGTGACTGGTGTTTGCCGGGCGAGTCGGTCGCGATCTGGCGGCGGAATTTCGCGCGCGGGAATCGACTTGAACTCAACCATTGTTGAGGTCTTAGTGTCGGTGGCCAGGTCTTGGATGGGGTGGGAGTGAGAGGGAGAACAACGTGAGCATCGAATCCGTGGCGTGGAGTCAGATGTACCGGCGGGCGAACGCGCCGCGGGAACAGCGACCGTTCCGTCTCGCCACCGCCAAGCGCATCGTCCGGTTCGCCGGGCCGCATCGCCGTCGGATCGGCGCGTTTCTGCTGTTCAGTGTGGTGTCGGCGATGCTGGCGGTGGCCACGCCGGTATTGGCGGGCCGGGTGGTCAACGACATCGTCGGTGGTGCGGCGCCGCGGGTCGTGGTGGTCCTCGCGCTGGTGATCGGTGCGCTGGCGGTGTTCGACGCCGGGCTCGGGCTGGCGATTCGCTGGATGTCGGCACGGATCGGTGAGGGATTGATCCTCGACCTGCGCACCGCCGTGTTCGACCACGTGCAGAAGATGCCGGTCGCGTTCTTCACCCGGACCAGGACCGGTGCGCTGGTCAGCCGCTTGAACAACGACGTGATCGGTGCCCAGCGCGCGTTCAGCGACACCTTGTCGGGCGTGGTGGCCAATCTGGTGACCCTCGCGCTGACGCTCGGCGTGATGGTCAGCATTTCCTGGCAGATCACGCTGCTCGCGCTGGTGCTGCTTCCGGTGTTCGTGGTTCCGGCGCGCAGGATGGGCAACCGCCTCGCCGACCTGCAGCGGGAAGCCGCCCGGTTGAACGCGGCGATGAGCACCCAGATGACGGAGCGCTTCTCCGCGCCCGGCGCGACGCTGGTCAAGCTGTTCGGGCGTCCGGAGCAGGAGTCCGACGAGTTCGCGCTGCGAGCGCGCCGGGTGCGGGACATCGGTGTGCGCACCGCGATGTTGCAAACCGTGTTCGTCACCTCACTCACGCTGGTGTCGGCGCTGGCGATCGCCCTGGTGTACGGGCTGGGCGGCTGGTACGCGCTGCGCGGGCAGTTGGACGCGGGTGCGGTCGTGTCACTGTCGCTGCTGCTGACCAGGCTCTACACGCCGCTGACCGCGCTGGCCAGCGCCCGGATGGAAATCATGGCCGCGCTGGTGAGCTTCGAGCGGGTCTTCGAAGTGCTCGACCTGAAACCGCTGATCGAGGACGCGCCGAACGCGAAACCAGTCCCGGCCGGCGCGGTTTCGGTGGAGTTGGACGAGGTGAGCTTCGGTTATCCGTCAGCCGACAAGGTGTCGCTGGCTTCGCTCGAGGAGGTGGCGACC
Source organism: Nocardia sp. Marseille-Q1738 (assembly GCF_965283145.1). NCBI lineage: Bacteria > Bacillati > Actinomycetota > Actinomycetes > Mycobacteriales > Nocardiaceae > Nocardia > Nocardia sp. Marseille-Q1738. The sequence continues at coordinate 444,108 of NZ_CBDIMS010000001.1, forward strand.
CTGGACACCCGTGGCGGGGTGGAAGTGCTGCACGGCGTGTCATTGCGCGCCGAGCCAGGGCAGCTGATCGCCCTGGTCGGCTCGTCGGGCGCGGGCAAATCGACCATCGCCCAACTGGTTTCCCGGCTCTACGACGTCGACGGCGGCGCGGTGCGGTTGAACGGCACCGACGTGCGCGAGCTGAGCACCCGGTCGCTGCGGGAGACCGTCGGACTCGTCACCCAGGACGGTCATCTGTTCCACGACACCATCCGGGCCAATCTGCTGCTCGCCCGGCCGGAAGCGACCGAGGACGAACTCTGGGACGCGCTGGAGCGCGCACGGCTGCGCGAGCTGGTCGTATCGCTGCCGGACGGGCTGGAGACGGTGGTCGGCGAGCGGGGCTACCGGCTCTCCGGCGGTGAGCGTCAGCGCCTGACCATCGCGCGTCTGCTGCTCAAGCAGCCGCACGTGGTCATCCTGGACGAGGCGACGGCGTCGCTGGACTCGACCTCGGAAGCCGCCGTACAAGAGGCACTGTCGGAAGCACTGGACGGCAGGACCGCGTTGGTGATCGCACACCGCCTGTCCACGATCCGCGCCGCCGACCAGATCTTGGTGCTGGAGGACGGCCGAATCGTTGAGCGCGGCACGCACACTCAACTGCTGGCCGCCGACGGCCGCTACGCAGAGCTGTACCGGACCCAGTTCGCCGACGAGCCCGTTACCGTCGCGGCGTGACCGCTACCGCTGACCCGCGCTCATCGCCGGGTCAGCGGTACCGGGTTAGTGGGCGGACGGATTCGCGTAGCACGTGATGTCGGTGGCCGGGAGTGTTCCCGCACCGAAGTAGGCGTTGATCGCGCTGTTCACACAGCTGCTGAGATCGGGCCGGAATGTCATGTGGATGCGGACGTCCTGCAGGGTGACCATCCGCGACTCGGAGAGGTACTGATGCAGCCGGACGCCGTGGGCATAGGGCGTCCGCGGATCTCCGCTCGCCTGCACGATGAGTGCGGGAACCGAATTCCGGACGACTGTCGGAGGTTCTACGGGCCGCGGCCAGAAGGCGCACGGCTGGATGTTGCCGGCCAGTGCGCCGAACACCGGTTGCGTCGCACGGGTCTCTTCGATGTTGCGCCAGTACCAGGTCGGATCGATCGGTGCGCCGACGTCACCGCAGGCGATCTGCGCCAGCGCCGAGTTCTCATCCTCGCGCAGCGCCTTGACGATCGCGCGCAGCCGGGGCGTGCGTGATTCCGTCGGCGGCCCGCCCGCGGCGTCGGCGATCTCCCGCACGGTGGCGGCCAGCGCTTCGTTGAGCCGGAAGTTGGTCAGCAGGGCGTGCAAGATGAACGGCAGCCAGTGATCGTTGATGGCGAATCCATCGATGACGATCGGCTGGCGGGCGGCAAGCCGTACGAGTTCCTCGATCTTGGCTCGCACCTGCTGCGGGGTCGTACCGAGGTGGAATTCGTCATCCCGGACGGCGACCCACCCGGCCCAGTCGTCGAGCGCGATCTCGTCTGCCGGACCCCAATCCTGCACCAGGCCGGTCCAGTACCGGTCCGGATCGATCGCGCTGTCGAGCACCACTCGATCACTGCGCTCGGGGAACATCTGGGTGAACACGGCACCGAGGTAGGTGCCGTAGGACAAGCCGTAGAAGTTGATCGTGCGCTCACCGAGCGCCGCGCGCACGATATCGATATCCCGCGCGGTGTTGCGCGTGGTGAACTGCCGCATCGTGATCGGATCACGAATCAGGCAGGACGCGGCCATACCCGCGGACTGCACGGTGTCGTGGGCGAACCCCAGTACATCCAGCCCCGCGGATCGAACCATCTCGCCGACCGGCCATCCGCACCGCGGACTCCTACCGGACGCGCCGACTCCGCGCGGATCCATGCCGATCAGGTCGTAGCTCGCCAACACCTCCGGCGACAGCACGTCACCGAGCAGATCCACACTGTCCAGGCCCTGACCACCGGGGCCGCCCGGATTGGACAGCAGAATGCCACGGCGCCGCGCCGGATCCGCGGCCTTCACCCGCGAAATCGCCACGGTCATCGTGCGATCTCCTGGCTTGCTGTAGTCGAGCGGCACCAGCACATCCGCGCACTCGCCACCCGCCTTGTCGAGGTTCTCGACACCGCAGGGTTTCCACTCGAGCCGCTGCTGGTAGAACCGGTCCAACTCGACGGGATGCGCTTCGTCCACTGGCTCGGCCTGGCTGTAGGCGGGCACAGCCACCAGCACGGACACCGCCAGTACCGCTACTGAACGCCAGAACAGCTTTGCTGACAACAGACTTCGCCTCTCGACTGGAGCGAACATGCGGGTTGTTGCGCAGTGAACCGTATCGGATCAGGGCCGCGGTCGTGGCAACCCATTCCCACCCGGGCATAGTCAGGCCGGCCACCGCGGCGATCTCGCGCCGCGCGTTATCGGTGGCAACGATCCGGGCGCTCGCCTGACGATCAGAACTCGCCCGCGACGCCCAATACCGTTCGGCCCGAGTGGTTACCTTCCTTGATCGAGTGCAGCACCCGCTCCGCCTCGGTGACCGGCGCGTAGCTCTCCAAGGTCGAAAGGTGCTGCGGGCGAAGGTCATTGGCGATCCTGGTCCACAGGCCGGCACGGCGCTCGATGGGCACGTTGACCGAATCGATGCCCAGCAGCGCGACCCCGCGCAGGATGAACGGCATCACGCTGGTGGGCAGCTCGGATCCACCGGTGAGGCCGCTGACCGCCACCGCGCCGCCGTAGCCGATCGCGCTGAGGATGTAGGCGAGCGAAGTACCGCCGACGCTGTCCACCGCCGCGGCCCAGCGCGCCTTGGTCAGCGGCCGAAGCTTGGCGGTCGGGTCCTCTGGCAGGCGGCCGATCACCTCATTGGCGCCGAGTTCGCTGAGCAAATCGTCCGCGTCGGTCTTGCCGGTCGAGGCGATGACCTCGAAGCCGAGGTGCGAGAGGATATCCACGCTCACGCTGCCCACACCGCCGGTCGCGCCGGTGACCAGCACCGGGCCGTCATCCGGGGTGAGTCCGCGGTCGAGCAGGGCCTGCACGCTCAGTGCCGCGGTGAAGCCGGCGGTGCCGATCGCCGCGGCGTCGCGGGTATCCAGTCGATCGAGCTTGACGATCCAGTCGGCGGGCACCCTGGCGTATTCGGCGAAACCGCCGTTGTGGGAGACACCGAGTTCGTAACCGTGCGCGATCACCAGATCGCCCGGGGAGAAATCGTCGACGGCGGATTCGACCACCTCGCCGCTGAGGTCGATGCCCGGCACGATCGGGTAGTTGCGGACCACGCCGCCACCCTTGGTGATCGCCAAACCGTCTTTGTAGTTCGCGCTCGAGTAGTGCACTTTGATCGTCACGTCGCCCGGTCCGAGGAATTCCTCGTCGACCTGCCGCCGGGTCAGGACGATCCCGCTATCCGATTCCTGTGCCACCATCGCCCAGAACACCATGCCGACGAGCATACGAGTGTCCGGACGGGTCCGGGAGCTACTGCGGCACGAGTTCCAGGCGGACGCCGAGCAGACGAACCGGCCGGTCGAGCTCGAACCGGTCGACGATGCGCACCGCGGTCTCGGCGATCCGCGCGACGTCGATGGTCGGTTCGGGGAGCTTTTCCTGCTTGCTTCGGGTGTAGAAGGTGTTGGTGCGAACCGTTACGGAGACGCGGGTGCCGATCCGGCCCGCGGCGGCCATCTCTTCGGCGACCTCGGTGGCCAGCCGCGCGACCTGGGCACGAATCTCGCCGGGATCGGTCAGGTCGCGCGGAAATGTCTCGGATTTACTGCGGCCCACTGGGATTCGCGGTTCGGTGGTGACATCGGTGTCGCCCTTGCCGTGTCCGAGCACCCAGAGATAAGGGCCGGTGTTCGGACCGAACTCGGCGGCGAGCCGATGCCGATCGGCCGCCATCAGCTCGCCGACCGTGTGGATGCCGAGTTCGGCGAGACGAGCGGCGATCCGATTGCCGATACCCCAGAGCGCGTTGGTCGGGCGGTGGGCCATCACTTCGCTCCAGTTCGCGGCGGTGAGCCGGAAGACGCCAGCGGCGGCTCCGGTGTCCGCGGCCGGTTCGGCCGACGACTTGCCCGCCGACTTGGCGAATCCGGTGGCGAGCTTGGCGGTGAGCTTGTTGTCGCCGATGCCGATCGAACAGGTCAGCTCCAAGCCGGCGATGGCGCCGCGGATCTGCTGTGCGAGCGTCTCGGGGTCGTCGGTGTCGGCTGCGAGGAACGCCTCGTCCCAGCCCCACACCTCGACCCGCCCGGGAAATGTCCGCAGCAGTGCCATCACCTCGTCGGAGGCGTCCTCGTAGGCGGCCATGTCCAGGGCCAGGAAAATGCCGTCCGGGCATTTGCGCTGGGCGCTGCGCAGCGGCATCCCGGCCCGTACCCCGAACGCGCGCGCCGGGTAGGACGCGCAGGTCACCACCTTGCGCGGTTCGGTCGGGTCTCCGTGCCCGCCGACGATGACCGGCAGCCCCCGCAGTTCCGGATGACGGCGGAACTCCACCGCCGCCTGGAACTGGTCGAGGTCGACGTGCAACAGCCATCTGGCCACATCCCGTTCTTACCGCAGCCCTCCGACACGCTGCGGGAATTCCGGCGCGATGGACTCCAACCAGCACAGCCTTGTGCCTGCCAGAAAACAGAACTAAATTCTGGTTATGAAGATTCGAGATCGGTTGCTGCTGGCGGCCGAGCGACAGTTCGCCGAGCGAGGAGCGCTGGACGCGACGCTGACGCAGATCCGCGACGCGGCGGGCGCCAGCGTCGGGGCGCTCTACCACCACTTCCCGGACAAGGCCGACCTGTACCGGCAGGTGTGGGCCAACGCGCTCGCGGACTACCAGGAACACTTCTGGACGGTGGTCGGCGACAGCACCGACGCCAAGGAAGGCATCATCGCCGGAGTGCGCGAGCACCTGCGCTGGGTGAGCGAGAACCAGTACCGGGCAACGGTGCTCACCTCGGCGCGTCCACCTGGGGTGCGGGACAGCGAGAGCAATCGGCGTTTCATGAGCGACATCGCGCGCTGGTGGCGCACGCATGCCGGATACGGAGTGGTCCGTGATCTCCCACTGGACTTGGTCTACGCACTGTGGCTGGGACCGGCGCAGGAGTACACCCGGCAGTGGCTGAGCGGGGAAATGCGCATCTCCCCCATGGAAGTCGCGAGTGAACTCGCCGACGCCGCCTGGCTCACTCTCGCCGCCGGCCGCAACCGAGCCCTGGAAGGAAAGGTTTTCGAATGACCGCCCCCACGCTGGACATCGACAGCGCGCGAAAGGTTCTCGACGCACAGCCGTTCGCCGCCTTGGTCGGCACCGAGATCACCGCGTTCGGCGACGGCACCGCTACCTTGGTCATCCGCATCCGCCCCGAACTCGGCCAGCAATTCGGCTTCGTGCACGGCGGCGTGCTCTCCTACGCGGCCGACAACGCGCTCACCTTCGCAGCGGGAACAGTCCTGGGCCCGAACGTGCTCACCGGCGGTTTCACCATCACCTACCTGCGGCCGGCCGCGGGAACACGGCTACGTGCGGAGGCGACCGTCACGGGCTCGACCCGACGACAGGCCGTGGTCCACTGCGAGATCTACGCCGAAAGCGCGGACCGCGAACCAGTGCTCTGCGCGGTGGCACAGGGCACCACGCGAACCGTGGAGCGAGATCTGGGGGCATGAGTCCGGAACCCGGCTCACCTCAGGTTGTGCATGTTCGCCTGGGTCGGCACCCTCGGCCGAGGCCGCATGCAACAGGACATGCAGCCCCGCGACGTCAGCCTCGCCAGCGTCGAACGAAGCATGCAGGCGATCGCCGACCTCGAGTCACTCGACCAGTACGGCGTGAAGAACCGGACAGGCGGTGGAGTCGGGCACGGAAAGGTTTCCGTGCCCGACTCCTTTGCCCAGTTCAGGCGGTTGCGGCGAGCGCCGGACCGTCGAGCGCAGGTTCGGCGACCGGCTCGATTGCGTAGGCCAGGATTTCGGCCACATCGGCTACTGGCCGCACATCCAGCGCCGCGAGCACTTCCTCCGGGACGTCGTCCAGGTCCGGTTCGTTGCGCGCCGGGATGAACACCGTCTTCAAACCCGCCCGCTGGGCGGCAAGCAGCTTCTGCTTCACGCCACCGATCGGCAGCACCCGGCCGTTCAGCGTGACCTCGCCGGTCATGCCCACGTCCGAGCGCACCTGGCGATCCAGCGCCAGCGAGACCAGGGCCGTGACCATGGTGACGCCCGCGGACGGGCCATCCTTGGGCACCGCGCCCGCCGGGAAGTGGATGTGGATGTTGCGGTCCAGCACCGACGGCTCGATGCCGATCTCCTCCAGGTGCGAGCGCACGTAGGTCAGCGCGATCTGCGCGGATTCCTTCATGACGTCGCCGAGCTGGCCGGTGAGAGTCAGCGAGCGCTCACCCTCGGCAGCGTTGGCCTCGATGTAGAGGACATCGCCACCCGCCCCGGTCACGGCGAGGCCGGTCGCCACACCCGGAACCGCGGTGCGTTCCACCGAGTCGGGGGTGAAGCGCGGGCGGCCGAGGTAATCCTTCAAGTCGCCCAGACCGATCGTCAGGGCGTCCTCCACCAGTCCCTCGTAGCCCAGCTCGGGGTCGTAACCCGATGCCGCCGACCCGGTTTCACGCTCGGACAGCCGAGTCGCCGCTTTGCGCAGCGCCTTCGCGATCAGCCGCTCCATCTGCCGCACACCGGCTTCCCTGGTGTAGTTCGCGGCGATCTCGCGCAGCGCCTCCTCGGTGACGGTCACCTCGTCGGTGGTCAGCGCATTGCGCTCCAGTTGCCGCGGCACCAGGAAGTCGCGGGCGATGGCCACCTTGTCGTCCTCGGTGTAGCCGTCGACAGTGATCAGCTCCATCCGGTCCAGCAGCGGTCCCGGGATGGTCTCCATGACGTTCGCCGTGGCGATGAACAGCACGTCGGACAGGTCCAGGTCGAGATCGAGGTAGTGGTCGCGGAACGTGTGGTTCTGCGCCGGGTCCAGCACCTCGAGCAGGGCCGCGGCCGGATCGCCACGGAAGTCCGAGCCGACCTTGTCGATCTCGTCCAGCAGGACGACCGGGTTCATCGAACCGGCCTCCTTCATGGCGCGCACGATGCGACCGGGCAGTGCCCCGACGTAGGTGCGCCGGTGACCGCGGATCTCGGCCTCGTCGCGCACGCCACCCAGGGCGACGCGAACGAACTTGCGGCCCAAGGCCCGCGCGACGGACTCACCGAGCGAGGTCTTGCCCACACCGGGCGGACCGACCAGCACCAGCACCGCGCCGGAACCGCGTCCACCGACGACCTCCAGGCCGCGGGCGGCACGGCGGGCCCGGACGGCCAGGTACTCGACCATGCGGTCTTTGACCTCGTCCAAGCCGTGGTGGTCGGCGTCCAAGACCGCGCGGGCGGCCGAGACATCGGTGCTGTCGGTGGTTTTCACCGTCCACGGGAGTTCCAGCACGGTGTCCAGCCAGGTCCGGATCCAGCCGGATTCCGGGCTCTGATCGCTGGCCCGCTCCAGCCTGCCGACCTCGCGCAGCGCCGCCTCGCGCACGGTGCCGGGCAGGTCGGCCTGCTCGACGCGGGTGCGGTAGTCATCGGCGCCGTCGGGTTCGTCCTCGCCGAGTTCCTTGCGGATGGCGTTGAGCTGCTGGCGCAGCAGGAACTCGCGCTGGCTCTTCTCCATCCCCTCGCGGACTTCTTCGCTGATCTTCTCCGTGATCTCGGCCTCGGCGATGTGCTCCTTGGTCCACTCGATGAGGGTGCTCAGCCGCTTGGCCACATCAGGGGTTTCGAGCAGTTCCCGCTTCTGCTCGGAGGTCAGGTACGGCGCGTAGCCCGCGGTGTCGGCGATCGCCGACGGATCGGTCAGCTGATTGACCGCGTCGATGATCTGCCACGCCTCGCGGCGCTGGAGCACCGAGACCACCAGCTTCTTGTATTCCGCGGCCAGCTCCTTCGTCCGGCCGTCCGGTGTGGGTATCTCGACCGGTTCGGCCTCGACCCACAGGGCGGCGCCCGGTCCGGTGACCCCGTGTCCGATCTTGGCGCGCCGCTCGGCCTTCAGTACGGCCGCAGGGGCTCCGCCGCGCATCCGGCCGACCTGTTCGATGGTCGCGACCACACCGTAGGTGGCGTAGCCCTCGGTCAGCCGGGGCGCGAGCAGTACGGAGTCCTTCTTGGCGGCCCGAGCGGCGTCGATCGCGGCCTGCGCGGATTCGTCCAGTTCGATGGGCACGACCATGCCCGGCAGCACGATCGGATCGGTCAGGAACAGCACCGGCAGGTTCTGTGGTGTAGTCACGTCTTCGACCCTTCCAAAAGTTGAGCGTTGCCTACTCAACCCGGGGGTGTTCGCGTTTGTTCCACGGCTCTCGGGTAGTTCGCTTACGGCGAATCAACGGAGCTTCTCAGCGGACCGGTCGCCGACTATCCGCATCGACGTTCCGTCCGGCCGGTCGCGATATCGCCAGGACGGCCAGCAGAAACGCGACAGCACAACGCATCCGGCCTACCTTCAAGACCTGGCGCACCGTTGGCGGCCCGCGCAGCGGTGTAGCAGCGCAGGACCCCGCTGCGCTTCACTCAATGGTTCGCCTGAGGTGGCCGCGGCCCGGGCACGCCACTGACCGGCAATGCGGGAGGCGGAGCAGGCACGCAGTCGACGAGCGGTATCGGCAACCGCAGATCGATCATGGTCGCCGCGTGCAGCGTGCGTTTGCCCTCCATGATCGGCCCGACTTCCGGAACGCAGATCGAAACCGTCACGGTGCAGTCACCAGGGCCCAGTGCCACCAGCATGCCATCGCGGACGGTGGCCGCGAGCGGCTCGAGCAGCATCGCAACGCAGAGTTCGAGCGCCAATTCACCCACCGGGTTTCCGTCCACGGTGACATCGAGCCGTGGACGGTAAGTCTGGTTGATTTCGTGCTCGAACAACGTGACTTGCTCGACTCCACCGGCACGGGTACGCATCGCCGCGCTGCGAAGCTTGTCGTAGCAGCGCCAACCCGCGACCGCGACACTGCCGAGGTCGACCTCGAGCAGCCCGTCGACCGCCTCGGCCACCTCGTGTAGCGCCGCCGACCGCAGTACCGCGGCAGCGCCCGGCGCTCGGCGCAGCGCCAGGCGTTCGACGCCTCTCTGCTGCAGGCGCCCCTCCAGCTGATCCACGCCGACCTCGTGCGGGGCGCCCGGGAACAGCACCGTCCGGGCCCTGACCGATGTTGGACTCGTCATCCGAGCACCTCCCTGATGTACAGCCGCGGCGCGCCGACGTTCAGCCGAACCTGAACGGCCGGAGTGCGCGTGACCTGGCGAATGTTGATCGATGGGCGCGGATCCCCAACCACCTGCACACGTACTTGGGGCGGGCGCGGGCTTGCCGCCTTCTGCCGACGACGCAGTACGAGCACTGCGACAGCCAAGGCGAGGAGGAATCCGCCGATAGCGAGCACAATGCCGATGACAATGCCGATGTTGTTGTCCCGCTCGACGGGCGGCTCCGGCGTCGTCGGATTCGTTGGCGGTGGCGTGATCAAAAGCCGCGTCGTCGGTGGCTGCGTGGTCGTCGGCTGTGTCGTCGTCGGCTCCGTCGTCGTCGGCTTTGTCGTCGTCGGCTCCGTCGTCGTCGGCTCCGTCGGCGTCGGCTCCGACGTCGGCGGCAGTGTTGTCCGCCGCGCCGTCGTCGGCGGCCCCGTCGTCGTCGGCCCCGTGGTCTCAGTGGGCGAGGGTTCGTAGGTGGTGGTGACCGTGACGACTCGCGCAGGGACGATCTCGACGGACGCCTTCTCGACAATGTCTGGCGTCGCCAGGCAGGCGACGCGAACCGAGTGCCGACCTAGTACGGCCTGGTCGGGCACCTCGACGGGAGCATCGAACGAACCCTTGTGAACCTCCGCGGTCACTGAAGCAGACCAGTCGGGAAAGACCTGGACCCTACGGCAGGGCCAGTCGTCGCTGTGAATGGTGATCTGCGTGCCGCGTTCGGCGGTGGCAGGCACGTCGAGCGCAAGAGGCGAGCGCGGCACTGGCACGGTGGTAATAGGCGCCGTTGCCGCGATCGAGACCGACACGGTGCCGAGCAATCCCGCTACGGTCACCGCGACAATGAACGCTCGCGAGTTGTTTCTCATGATCACTGTTCCGAAATGAAGATGCTCTTGGAACCTGTACCTCGGAAACGAGTCTGTGCCTGGCCCGACGTGTCGACGCGAGTAGCCGACTACCTGTCTTCGACAGTTGTCGAAAATAGCGATGGCTCTGGCCGGGTCCGGACGGCTTGCGTGGATGCCCGGCTACCCGGGCGTGAGCACACGCCCGCGCCGGCACACCGCTCTCGTTGACACTCTGTCCAAGACAATGAGAACGTGGGGGCCTTGGTATCTCATACCGGCGGTACCGCCGGACCGGCCTAGGGAGTCCCATCGATGTCGTCGCTCGCCGCTGGCGTGTTCATCGACTGGGAAGGGTTGACCGGGCAGCCGAAGTTCGTGGTCGACCTGGTCACGTTTCCGGTGTTCAGTGCGCTGGCCGGGTGGCTGACCAACTGGACCGGCGTACTGATGCTGTTCTGGCCGATCGAGTTCCGCGGCGTTCGCATCCCCGGCCTGCAGGTGCTCTACCCGTACTTTCCGCGCCGAGTCCAGGTGCTGCCGACCTTCTCCGCCGACGGCCGCCGCCTCGGATTCCAGGGCTTCATTCCGGCCCGCGCGGAGAAGATGGCCAGTATCTGCGTGGACAAGGCGCTGATGCGGATCGGCAGCCCCAAGGACTTCATCCACGAACTCGATCTGGACGGTATCGCCGATTACACCGCGATGCTCGCCCGCAAACAGGTGCGGCCGCTGGTCGATGAACTGATGTACCGGGAGAACCGCGATCTCTGGCGCACCGTGCCGCGCGCCGCCAAGCAGTTGATCTATCAGCGGGTGGATCGGGAACTGCCCGCGCTGTCGCGCCGCGCGTTCGCCTCACTCGGCGACAATGTCGACCAACTGATCGACATCAAGAGCTTCGTGATCCGCTACCTGCGGGAAAATCCGGCCATCCTGAAGGACTTGACCACCACCATCGCGGCGCCCGAGTTGCGATTCATGGTGCGCATCGGATTGCTCGGTGCGCCGTTCGGACTGCTGCTGGCCTTGTACATGCATGTGCACCAGCGCATTCCGGTGTTCGGCTTGGTGCCGGGCTGGGTGATCGTGCTGCTCGTCTCGGCGGCGATCGGTGTGATCGTGAACGTCATCGCCGTGAAGATGGTGTTCGAGCCGGGCGACCCGCAACCGAGGTACAAGTACTTGTGGAAGCAAGCGCTGCTGGCGAAACGGCAACCGCAGGCGGCGACCGACCTCGCACACATCCTGGCCTACCAGGTACTGACCCTGCCCAACCTCTCGAAAGAGCTGCTCGACGGCCCGAACGGGGACAAGACCAGGCAGTTGCTGGAGCACTTGATCGCCGACGAGATCCATCGCCAACTCGGACCGACCAGCACGCTCGTGCGAGCGGCACTGGGGCACCGCCAGTTCGTCAACCTCTCGGTGGGTGCGGCGGGAGCCGCGGTCGGCTTGGCGCCCAGCCTGGTGGAAGACGAGGAGTTCACCCTCGAACAGGCCAAGACGATCGACGATTTCGCGGCGCGCAAACTCCGGCGGCTGACGCCGGGCGAATTCATGGAGATGTTCTACGCGTCCGTCGAGCAGGACGCCTGGCTGCTGTACCTGCACGGGGCGGTCCTCGGGCTCGTCGTCGGTGCCGCCCACCTGGTTGTTTTCGGCTGGTAACGCGCATCCCCGGCAAATATAAAACAAGCATGCTTGCCTTTTTCCACCCTGTGCTGCGATGCTGGACAATAACGGCACATATGGTGGGGTACCTCGGAGGGCAAGGACACGCATGGCTGACCTCGAAGCGCTGCTCGGTGATCTCGCCGAAGAATGCGCGGATCTGGAACGGCTCGTCGGCCCGTTAGCCCGGGAGGAGTGGGCGCGCACGACACCCGCACCCGGCTGGACCATCGCTCATCAGATCGGCCATCTGGCATGGACAGACGAGATCGCGACGATCGCGGCAGCGGACCCTGAGACCTTCCAGCGTCTGGTGACCGAGGCCGGGCCGCGTGCGCTCACCTTCGTCGATGAAGCGGCCGAGAAGGCCGCGACCGAACCACCCGCCGACTTGCTCGACCGGTGGCGGCGTGGACGCGCGTCCCTGGCCGCGGCGCTGCGCGCGGTGCCCGCGCGTGTCAAAGTGCCGTGGTTCGGCCCGCCGATGAGCGCGGCCTCGATGACCACCGCCCGCATCATGGAGACCTGGGCGCACGGGCAGGACGTGGCCGACGCCCTCGGCGTGCGCAGGACGCCCACGGCACGGCTGCGCACCGTGGCCCATATCGGCGTGCGTACCAGGAACTTCGCCTACACGGTGCACGGAAAGACCCCGCCCGCGGCGGAATTCCGAGTCGAGCTGACGGCGCCGGACGACACGATCTGGTCATGGGGCCCCGACGATGCCGCGCAGCGGGTGACCGGGCCAGCGCTCGACTTCTGCCTCCTGGTGACGCAGCGCCGCCATCCGGACGACCTCGCGATCGAGGCGCACGGAGACCACGCCGCGGAATGGCTCACCATCGCACAAGCTTTCGCGGGACCGACGGGCGAAGGAAGGACAGCGGGCCAGTTCGCCTGACCCGCTGCCACCCGACCCGATCCGCAAATTGGGAGCGGGCGAGCGCCACACTTGGGTGCGCCGTGTTCGTGTCGACGGCCGGACGCCGTTGGCCGGGTGTCTCGATGTGGCAGTCGAGAATGACGCTCGCCAGCTACACGGATATTTACCCGCTCGTGTATTGCCGGAAACATAAACGCCCCGCGAAGGCCTCGTTGGGGAGCCACCGCTTACCCTGCTCGTCAATGAGTGAGCGAACCATCGAGACAGCCGCGGTCATCCCGGAGCCGAGCATGCGCGAGGCGGCGGGATGACCACCTATGACTTCTGCGTCATCGGCGGCGGCATCGTCGGGGTCGCGACCGCGCACCAGATCCTCGCGCGCCATCCCGGCACGAGCCTGGTGCTGCTGGAGAAGGCATCCGAGCTGGCCACACATCAGACGGGGCACAACAGCGGCGTCATCCATTCCGGCATCTACTATCCGCCGAACAGCCTGAAGGCCACGCTGTGCCGCCGTGGCGCGCGCTGGACCAAGGATTTCGCCGCGGCACATGACATTCCGTACCGAGTCTGCGGCAAGTTGCTGGTGGCCACCGACGATGCCGAATACACACGTATGCTCGCGCTGCACCAACGGTCGATCACCAACGGGGTGGCCGTCGAACTGATCGACGCCGCGGAACTCGCCCGGCGCGAACCGCGGATCACCGGTGTCGGCGCACTGTTCGTACCCGACACGGGGGATCATCGACTTCACCCGGGTGACAACCGCACTCGCCGAGGAAGTGCGCAGAGCCGGTGGCGAATTCGTGCTCGGCACCGAGATCACCACGCTCACCGAGACGGCGGACGCGGTGACCGCCGCAGGCCCGACCGGCTCCTGGACAGCGCGCCGCTCGGTGGTCTGCGCGGGTCTGCAGGCCGATCGGATGGCGCGAGCGGCGGGGCTGCGCACGGACTTTCGCATCGTTCCGTTCCGGGGCGAGTACTACCAGCTGCCGCAGGAGCGAGCCGAGCTGGTCCGCACGCTGATCTATCCCATTCCGAATCCCGAGTTGCCCTTCCTCGGCGTGCATTTGAGCCCGACGATCGACGGCGCGCTGACCGTCGGCCCGAACGCGGTGCTCGGATTGGCCAGAGAGGGCTACCGCAAGGGCAGCTTCGACGCCAGGGACGCACGAGAGATATTCGGGTTCCCTGGATTCCACCGGGTCGCCAGGGCGAACGTGCGGACCGGGCTGCGGGAACTGCGCGACTCCCTGTTCAAACGCGGATACCTGGCACAGTGCCGCCGCTACTGTCCGGAGCTGACGCTCGCCGATCTGCTTCCGCGCGAGGCGGGCATTCGCGCTCAGGCGGTGCTGCGGGACGGAACACTGGTGCACGACTTCATGATCGAGCGCACCGAGCGCTCGATCCACCTGCTCAACGCCCCCTCACCCGCGGCGACCTCGGCCATGCCGATCGCGGAGCACATCGTCGATCAACTCTGAGCGTCGCCGAAAGACACGGATCCACTGAGAAACCGGCCGGTCGCGATCTGGCAATACGACACACCAAAACGCGCCGAGCTCTCGAATAAAGAGGAGAGCTGTAGTACTTTTGACGCCAGTCGTGAACAGGGAGGGCCTATGGGCCACATCAAGTACGCGAGTGACGTCGGAGCACCCGTCGAGGTCGCCTTCAGCTACACGGACAACCACCTATTCGTGCCGGACTGGATGTTCGGCGTCGCGGAATTCGTACCGACCGGCGAAGCGGACCGCGGCCTCGGCGCCGTCTTCGCGACCAGCGCCCGCCTCGCGCTCTGGCGACCGAACGCGACCTGCGAGATCACCGAATACCGCCGCAACGCGGTGATCGGGTATACGCTCCGTGGACGCTTGTCCGGGACGCTGACGCTGCGCTTCGACCCGCTCGGTTACGGGCGGTCGGTGCTGACCTCCGAGGCAGCATACGGCCAACCCCGTGGCCCGGTCGGACGCCTGGTGGACGCCGCGGTCAAATCGGCGCTGCGGCGTACCGAATCCCGGCTACGGAGGGAGATAGAGGAATTTCACGGTACCGATCTTGTCGGTCGGATTGCGTAGGGTGCCAGCCATGATCATCGTGAGCACCGACGGATCCTGCCTGCGCAATCCCGGCGGCGCCATCGGCTGGGCTTGGGTCAATCATCAGGGCTCCTCGGCGAGTGGGGGAGCCGCGTCCGGAACCAACCAGGTCGCGGAGTTGCGCGCGGTGCTGGAGGCGATCCTCGCCCATCCCGGATCCGAACCCCTTCTCATCGAAAGCGATTCGCTGTACGCGATCAAATGCGCCTCGGAGTGGGTCTCGGGGTGGCGACTCAACGGATGGCGCACGTCAACCGGCGGCGCCGTGAAGAATGTCGAACTCGTCCAGCAGATCGATCGAGCCATCGCCAGCAGGCCCGGTCCGGTCCGATTCCGTTGGGTGCGGGGACATGTCGGCAACTACTTCAACGAGCAGGCCGATGCGCTGGCCGGAGAAGCGGCTCGGCAGGCCGCGGTCACCGCGGCTGTCGCCGAGGCGAACACCGTGGAAATACCCGCGGTGACTGTGGAGGAAGCGTCGACGGCGCCGGAAGCGCCGAAGGACAAGGCCGCGGGGAAGGCGGCCGCGCCGTCGGCGCCACAAACATTGACACTGTTCTGATCCGCTCGCGCGGACCCGGGAAGCTGCCCGAATGACCTCCGGCGGTGGTGGCTCGGCCCACCGCCGGAGGCGCTCGGACCAGGCGAAATAGGCACTGACCTGCGGAAACGTCTCTGGCGACGTCTCGCTAGGTCAGGGTGAATCACGCTGAATCTCGGTCGGTTGTGCCCAAAATGTGCCCACGGAAGCGGCCTCGTGGGCACGTTCGGGGCAACGTGGATATCAGGCGTCGGCGGTCATGTCCGGGTCGACCTGACTCAGCATCAGGGACAACCACTCGGTGCGGCGGTGCTCGACGGGCATCGCCGCTACTCCCTGCGTAGCCTCGCGTATCGCCTCGGTCTTGCGACCCAACAGCGACAGCACCACACCGCGGTGCACGGCCTGGAAGCCCTCCCCGTACCAGTACAAGGAATCGGGTAGCTCGATGCCGTCCGCCGTTGTCGCCATCGCGTCGGCCTCGGCCAGTTCCCTGTCCGCCGATCGCGCCTCACCTTGCATGGCAAGGAGTTCTCCGCGCTGGATGTGCCCGTACAGTCGGAATACCGGGTGCACGTCCGGCACCGCCCGCGCAGCCTCCGACAAGGCCACGCCTTCAGCATGATCACCTCTCGCCATTGCGAGGTACACGCCGAAGGTCAGACTGTGCGTGAGCCGGTCCGAATCACGGCCTTCCTTCGCCAACTCCACCGCCTTGCCGAGACTGCGCCGGGCAGCAGCGTCACCCCCCGCCGCGTGCTCGAGCCAACTCTGGTACTGGTCGATTTCCGACGCGAGGGACGCCGCCTGCGCCCGTGCCGTCGTACGCGCTTCCCTGGCGAACGCCTCGGCCATGGTCGACATGCCCCGCACCGCGGGCAGCACCGACACGACTCCGGTCGCGTCCTCGATTCGCCGCGTAGCCGCCAGCATTGCCGCCACATCGGCCAGGGCGTTGGTGTCCACGCTGGCGGGTGACTTCGCTGCGGCCGTGAGGCGTTCGAGGTTCGAACCGAGCACGTTCTCGTAGGCGGTCACGACGGCGGCAGCGATCGGGCGCTGCCCGGTCTCGATCAGCCCCAAGTAGGCCTTGCTGTAGTAGGTCCGCTCGGCCATCGCGCGCAGCGAGATGCCGGCCGCCTCGCGAGCGGCACGCAGCAGGGCTCCGAGTTCCATACAGGGCACCATAACGCGATGTAGACGGGCTGTGGACGCGAATGCATATCAGCTTCAAGCCGATTCGGTTGATGCTCGAGTTGGCCTCGGCGCCGGGTCGATGCCGCCCCGAACGGGATCCCCGGCGCCGGGTGCCGCCCAACCCACACCACGCGCTCCGGAGGGTCACTGAATGACCGAAGAACTCGCAACCGTCCTGATCGTCATTGCCGCCGTCGCCGGGCTGCTGATCATCGTGTTCTGGGTGCTGCCGTGGCTAATCCAACTCGGCGAAGAACCCGACGAATCCGTCCCGTTCCGTGAGGTCATGGAACGCATCGACCGCGAGGACCGGCAGTGACGACGCGCCGTTCCTGGGTCGAGGACTATTGCGACGACAGCGACATGCCCGCCGACGAAACCCATGCCCGCGGCCTGCTGAAGATCCACGCCACCTGCACCCCGCCGTGCCCGCGGAAGGTGTCCGCGGAGCGCTATCTCCGGGAGCAGACCGAAGGGCAGCAACCGTAGGTGCATGTCCGAGGACACTGCTACCCTTCCCATCGGGGGATGGCATGGCGCGGCACGGTTCGGCACCGGGGGGAAGTTCTGTCCCGAAAACCGAATCCATCCCGACAAACCGAAAGGGCAAGCCATGCCTACACTCACCGATTCCCAAATCCGCCGTCTCGCGTCGCGTCGCGGGTTGTGCCTCACCAAGCACCGCGGCCGCTACTTCCTCGTTGACCCTGGAATCAACGCGGTGGTCGCAGGCGGGCAGATCGGATGGAGCGCCGCCGACGTAGCCGAACATCTCGCGGCACTCTGAAGCAGCGAACCGGGGGACTCACGATCGAGTCCCCCGGTTCGCTATCTGTGGGACGGTGTCAGTTCTCGCCGACGATGCCCGCCAGTTCGCCGATGCTGCTGTATCGCTCGATCCGGGCGTACGGGTACCGCCGACGTGCCGCGCGGACGATTGGGCGAGCGACGCCTTCCCGGATCCAGATACGGCCCTCCAGACGCAGCCACGTCGCCCGGACCGTCGACGGCGGATCTTTGAGGTTCAGACCCGGCAACTTCGGCCCCCGAGCAGTCACTTCGGCTATGACAGGCCGAGCCGCGATGTCGTCGCGACCGCGCAAACTAACGTCGAGTCCTAGCCCCGACGGCCTGTATTCAGCTAGCTCGGTCAGATCGGCAACGACATGCCAGCCACACCAGCAATCCCACACCGGGGCAATGTGATCATGCTGGACGCAGAACGCGGCGGGTGTCCATCGCGCCCGATCATCGCTGGGGCGGTTACCGAACCGGGGCCCCTTCGCCTCCGGTGCACCATAGAAACCGATGGTGCCGTTGGGTCGGATTCCATCGAATCGGTAGCCGTGCACCACCTCCGGCAGTGATGCGCGCGCGTCGAGTTCTTCCTGGTCCGCGGGCGCGGTCATCAACTCGGGTCCGGCAGGCCGATGCGGACGATTGCCTGCGGATGCGGGAACCCGAAAGCCACACGCATCGTCGCCTTCACACCCACCCGATCCGAGCTGAAGTACGCGTCCTCGGAAATCGTGAGCCGCGTGTCCGTGCGCAGCGTGGTGAACGCGAACGCCTGCGGAATACCCCAGATATCGCCATCGGTGACGTACGGGGAGGTCAGCAAGGGCACACCGAGCACGGTTGTCGCGCCGGGCCGCGCCGGATCCGGGCCAAGAAGAGGCTTGTTCGAACCGGTCATCTCCTTCAGCTTCGCCAAGTCCAGCGCCGTGTCCGGGTGGGTCACGAAGTTCGTGATCTGGGCGCCGACGTTCGCCGCCTTGCTGATCGCCTCGGCGAACACGTCAGTGTTGACGATGCCCGAACCCACGTCGACCACCTGGTGCACGGTCGAGCCGATGCCGTTGGGGCCGTTGGCCGTAGTCGTCGCGAAGAACGCCGTGTCGACCTTCGCCACGATGCTGCGCACCAGGCCAGCGCCGACGATATCCAGCGCGGACGGGTTGCTGTCCTCTGCCAGTTCGCGCGAGACGACCACCAACCCGGCGACCTTCTTGTGCGTGATCTCAAGTTCATCGTGCCCGGAATCGGTCGGCGTGATCTCGCTGCCCTCGGGCACCCACGCCGCGGCAGGGTCGCTGGTCACAATCGGGAACTTGGAACTGGTGGAGTCGGTTTGCAGGACGGTGGTCACGGTGAACGCGACCGAATCACGTTGAACGGGACGGACGATCAGCGCATGGATCTGCTCAGGCAGGAGACCGCCGATGCCGCTCGTGGAGGTATACAGAGACACGAATGCTCGCCTTCGAGTAGCGGGGAATGATCTCCGGTGGGCTCCAAGCCCTTCCGGTTGCCCCGCTGGGGCGAGCGTGACGGCGGTGCCCTAGCTCCCTGGCAGTCGCACCGCCGTCACGTGACAGTTTACAGCCGCTCCCGCGACGACCCGAACACGTCCGCCCAGCTCGTGCCAAGGCTGTCGACGCTCGCACCCGACGCACCAGACCGCAGTGACCCGACCGCGGGCCGTTGCTTCTGGGCTCGCTGCCAATGCGGGTGCGACTGGAGAAGGGCGTCAATCGACTTGCCTACCTTCGCCGCATCTATCGCGCCGTCCTTGCCGCGCAGCGTCTCGAGGTCGACTCCACCCGTCCACAGATCGGCAGGATCGGCAAGCCTGTCCGCGGCAAGGCGTTCGACCTCGGCGCGTTCGTACGCAGTGACGCGCTCACGGAGGGCATCGCGTTCGGTCTCGACGGTGCGCAACTGGCGACGATACTTGGCCGCTTCTCGGTTCGGTGTCTGCTGCTGCTCGGCGCCGGAGTCGGTCTCCGGGTCGGCCGGCGTGGGTTCGGCCGGCGCGGCGTCGATGGGCTCGACCGGTTCGGCCGGCGCGGTAGTCGGTTCAGTCATCGGTGTGATTCCTCTCGGTGAATGGTGGGGTGACGTAGATGTTCTCGGTGACGCGCTCGACTCCGTCCTCGGTGAACTCGAAGTAGGTCACCTGCGCGTCGCCCACGGGGATGTCGTCGGCGGGCAAGGTGCGGCGTGGCACGATGTCTGGAGGCGCACGGTGGTAGGGCGGCAGGCCGTTGTTGAAGTCGTGCTCAGCTGCCATCGGTGTGTTTCCTCTCGGTGGGGACTGGGGCATCACTCCCACATCGGCCCAGAACGTCAGCCTTGGTCATAGACGCTCTGGTTCCGCTTGAGTCTGGGGGTTTCGGGGGTGCGGGACGACTCCCTTCCGCTGTTCCCGCATCCGCAGGCAAAGGCGGGCATCTATCCATGGATTTTTTTCCACGGCGCCCCTGACGGGGCCGTCCTCCCGGTGGCAGATCGGCGCGTTACGTTCCAACGCGCCTACCAGTGGAAACTGCGAGGCGTGGCGATCGGGCGGACCAGGGCCAGAACCCGCGACGCCCTGGCCTGCTGCGATGGGTTTGGAAAAAACGGATAGGGGGACTTTGCCTATGCCTGCGGGTGCGAGCGGACCGCGATCGAGCCCACCCCGCACCCCGCACCGCCCCCATAATCCCCAGACCCGTAGAGAACCCGGGCGTCTTGGCCATCGGCTGACGATTCGAGCGGTCTGGGAGGCGACGCCCCGGGTACTGAGACCGTGCCGACGCCGCACGGCAGCAACCGTGCGGCGTTCGGCGTGAAGGGTGCGCATCAGCTCGCGCCCTCGTCGGTTGGAACACCGCCGCGCGTCCGTTTCCGCACACGTGTCCGGCGCTCAGTGCGTCGTGCAGCGTCGAGCGGTGTAATAGTCCTGTCCGATGTGTCCGAACGGTCCGAACGCCTATGTTCTTCCAGGTCAGTGACCTTATTCGGTTCGGACACATCCGCATCGCTTTCGGACACTCCACGATCAGTGTCCGAAAGCTGAGGGGCAGTGTCCGAAACAGATTCCTGCCGTGAACTGGGGCTATCCAATCCTTCGGACCGTTCGGACAGTTCGGACACGGGTACGAACACACCGCGTGTGCGCTTGCCGATGAGCCCCTTGTCGAGCAGGCGCCGGAGGTACTTGCCTGCGTCGTCATTGCTGATGCCCAGCTTCTCGGCGAGGTCGGTTGCGCGTGTGCCGAGCGGACGGGCAGCAACGAACGCAAGCGCGTCCATCGTGCGGTCGCCGAGCTGGGCTGTCTGCTGCCTGGTCTCGACTGCTGCTGCGGCGTCCATGAGGTCCATGCCGTCGAGCGACCACCGTCCGTCCTCGGTGATCAAGGCGTATTCGTTCTCGGGGATATCGCGCCCCGTGACCGACAGGACTGCCTGATCGGACTTCCGCTTGCGCGCGAGCACCAGCACGAAGTCGGCGGATCCGGCGATGCCCTGAGTTCCGCTCACCGCGTCCACGAAATCGACGGACTCGGCCTTGCGGGTGTGGTGCACGACGAGCAGGGATGCGCCGGGCACGCTGTCGGCGACGTTCTTCAACTGGGTGCCGATCGCGTAGTCCGCGGCGTACGAGTCCTCGCCGCGAGCCTTCGGCGGACGGGCCTTGCCGAGCGTGTCGAGGATGACCAGCGGCGCCGCGTCGCGGTGACGGATCATGTACTCGGCAATTGTGGCAATGATGACGTTCTGCTCAGCCTGGACAATGAACGAGATTCCGGCCGGTATGGGCTGGTCCATCATCAGGGTTCGGAACCGCGATTGCAGGCGACGGTGACCGTCCTCGAGCGCCAGGTACAACACCGATCGACGCTGCACCGGGATCCGGCCGAACGCGAGACCGCCGGACGCGCATGCGAGCGCGATACCGCCGACCATCCAGGACTTGCCTGCCTTCGGCGGACCGACTAGCAGACCGAATCCTTCGGACACGATTCCGGGGACGCACCACGACAGCGGCGGAAACTCCTGCGTGTCGAGCCATCGGCCGTCGACCATCCCTTTGAGGAGGCTCGACTCAGCGGTTGATGCTGGCGGAACCGGTTCTCTGTCCTGCTCTGGAGCAACCGGTGGCTTTGTGTCGCCAGTTCCGCCACTTCCACCGGTTACTCCGGTGCGCTTCCGGGGATCGCCTTCGAGCAGTTCGCCTCTCTGCTGCGCAAGCTGGATGCGGTAGAACTTCTGGCACAGATTGCAGTCTCGTACGAAGATCTTGTGGATCGGGCAGTGTGCGGTCGGTTCCGGCAACACGCCCGAGGGCGCGGCCATGTCGGCCGCGCCTCCGGTGTCGGTGTGGTTTGTCAAGCAGCACCGCCTAGCGTCTGCTCGGCGTGGTCGCGGCTCTTGGCGAGCTTGGCCCGGAATCCGGTGCGCGGCAGCACTTCGTCGAGGACTTCCAGCAGCGGAGCGAGCACGCATCGCGTGAGCAGAGATAGCGCGCCCGCGCAGACGTAGCCGAAATCGTCCGGGTCGAGCCGTGCGGCCCACTCGGTACTGATCCGGTCGACCTCGGCGTCGTCGCCCGCCGCGGCGGCGAGCTGGTACATCAATCGGGTTGCATTGGCCTGCATCTCGGCCAGGTCGACCACGCCGCGAGGCACGCCGTCGTCGCCGATGACCATGAAGTGATCCGGTGTCGCGGTCATGCTGCGGCACCCCCTTTCGTCCTTCGGTTGGTGGAGAGGGCTCCGGCGTCCGGATGCCGATCCCCCGCCAAATCTCGGCGCAACTTCGCGTCCAGCCGGGCCACGAACTCGGCGAACGACTGGACGGACGGCAGGATCCGCAGCTCGTCTTCGTCGCCTTCCAGCAGCAGAATCAGGCGCGCGAGCGCTGCCTCCAGCTCCATGCGGTAGGTCGAACGGAAGTGCCGCTGAGCCCATTCGGTTGGCTGATAGCCCTGGCCCCACGTGTCGAGTAGCGCTTGCACTTCGGAGTGCCCGAACTTGGTCACGGCCGCGCCTCTCAGTCCGCGTCCACGGCGTCGGCGACCTGGAGCAGGACGGCCGCCAACTGCCGCGCTTCGGACACCGTGGCGTCGAAGTCGGTGACGCCGTGGCGCTGGTTCACCGCGATGTAGACGCTGTCCTTGCCTCCGGGCCGCCGCACCGGGGAGACTTCGGCGCTGGCGACCATGCCGACTCCCGGAGATGGTTCGATCGTCAGCGCGACTACCGTCTCGGCCCCGTAGCAGATTTTGTCGGCCTCGAACAGCTCGCCAGGGTGACCGTCGCCCGTCGGGCACCAGCTCGCGCAGCCGGGGTCGCGGCGGCACTGCTGGCACCGGATCGGCACCGGAGGAGCCGGGGCGGGGATTGTCCCGATGACCGCGTTGCAGACCGAGCAGAGCAGGTCGTCCAGCGCCGATTCCACCTGGGCGGGATCGAGGATCAGGTTGTCGTCCAACCCGTTGATGTACGCGATGATGGAGTGCGCGGTGAGCGCCTTGACGGTGGCCAGTTCACCGGACGCCAGCACCCGGATTGGGTCGCCGGGGCGGAACGGGGTAGTACTGTTGTTCACGGAATCTTCTCCTTGGTGTGGGGTGGTTTCTTCGGCCCGGTGAGCGGTGGCACCCGCTCCCGGGTCGCTTTCGTTTCCGGGGGCGTTGGGCATCAGGCCGCCCCCGGCTGCTCGCCAGTGCTCTGCCGGGTGTTGGCCTCGAGCCATGCCTCGACGTCGCTCCAGCGGTAGCGGACCTGGTGACCAGTGACCTTGATGAACTTCGGCCCCTTGCCGAGGTAGCGAAGCTGCTTGCTCTGCGCAGGCGTGAGCCCGGCGAATTCGCAGAACTCGGCGTCGGTCGCGAGCTTGCGTGCGTCCTTCACGCGATCCTCCGTAATGATCTTGCAGTATTGTGTGTGAGTCTTGCTGACTCTCACACAGTCTTACAGCATGGGCGATCGTTCGGCAACATCCGTTATAGAATCTGCATCATGGCGACACGCAGAGTAGAGATTGGCCCGACCGGGCACACTGTCAGGGCGAACATTTCCCGCATCCGGAAACGGCAAGGCCTCACGTTGCGAGACCTTGCCGACCAACTAGCGTCGACAGACCGACCGCTTTCTCACAATGCGATCAGCGAAATAGAAAGGGGCGCAAGGAGAGTCGACTCGGACGACTTGATGACGTTGGCTGTGGCGCTGAACACCACGCCGAACGCGCTCCTTTTGCCGCCAACCGACGACAACGCGCTGATGGTTCAAATCTCTTGTGCCGGTTGGCAAAACGCCGCTGGCGTATGGGAGTGGGCACGCGGCAAGAAGGCCCTACCGGTGCCGAAGCGGCCCCCCGGAGGCGCCGAGCGGGCCACGGCGCAACTCCAACTGAACTCCGATCCGTCCATCCAGGACGTGACGGACGCGCCGAACGTCGAGTTTGGTCCTATCACCGATCCCAGTGAGAGCACCGGAGAGTGATACGTGGCGACGATTGAGCCGTACGAGACCAAGTCCGGGAAGCGGTACATGGTCAGGTACCGCAAGCCGGACGGTAAGCCGACCAAAAAGAGAGGATTCCGGCGCAAGCTCGACGCCGAGCGGTTCGCGGACACCGTGGAGGTGTCGAAGATGACCGGCGACTACGTGGCCCCTGGGTTGGGTAGGGTAACGATTGCCGAACTCGCACCAAAGTGGTTGGCGCACAAGGAATCCAGCGTAGCCAAGTCGAACTATCGGCCGCTCGAATCGGCGTGGAGAGTCCACGTGCAGCCGAAGTGGGGAGCGACCCGGATATCCGACATCGACCTGCCCGCGGTCGAGGACTGGATAGCCGAACTGCGCCGCGCCGGGAAGAGCACGACCACGATCGTGC
Source organism: Nocardia sp. Marseille-Q1738 (assembly GCF_965283145.1). Lineage (NCBI taxonomy): Bacteria > Bacillati > Actinomycetota > Actinomycetes > Mycobacteriales > Nocardiaceae > Nocardia > Nocardia sp. Marseille-Q1738. The sequence continues at coordinate 468,309 of NZ_CBDIMS010000001.1, forward strand.
GCGTGCACGGCGTGCTCGCGGGGATCCTGGATACCGCGGTGAAGGCGAAGCGGCTGCGCGCGAATCCGGCCCGGGGCGTGGACAACCTGCCCGCCAAGTCCGCCAAGCGGCACGTGTACCTCACCGCGGACGACGTGACCAAGCTCGCCAGCGAGGCCAAGCACCGGGTACTCGTGATCACGTTGGCGTACACGGGTTTGCGCTGGGGTGAGGCGGTGGCGTTGCGGGTGCGCGACATCCAGTTCCTGCGGCGGCGGCTGTCCGTGACCGACAACGCGGTGCAGGTGGGCGCCGAGCACGACGAGAAGGCACCGAAGAGCAACCAAACCCGGTCCGTCCCGGTGCCGCAGTTCGTCCTTGACGAGCTCGCGGTGCATTGCCAGGGCCGCAGCCGGGACGACCTGGTGTTCGGCAACGGCAAGGACTACCTAGCGCGGCCGAAGTCCGGCGACGGGTGGTTCGCTGGCGCGGTGCGCCGCTCGGGGGTGCAGAAGGTCACGCCCCACGATCTGCGGCACACCTGCGCCAGCCTCGCCGTGTCCTCCGGTGCGAACGTCCTCGCCCTGGCACGGATGCTGGGTCACAGCAACCCGGCGATCACGCTGCGGGTGTACTCGGACCTGTTCGACACCGACCTGGACAAGGTCGCCGAAGCCATCCACGCGGCCTACGCCCCGGCGGAGTGTGCCCAAAACGTGCCCAAAACCGCCGAAACAGCCTGATAACCAGGGCTTTCCTATGGTGGCTCGGCCCACCGCCGGAGGCGCTCGGCTAGTTACCCGGCTGCGGCCCGGGCTGAGCGGACGGCGCGGGCTGCGGAGCGCCGCCCGGCGCCGGCGCACCCGGCAGGCCCGTACCGGCGCCCTTCAGCATCGGCGAGTCGAGCTTCTCGACCAGCCACTTGTCGCCCGACTTCTGCAGCTGGGCGATCACGACCACGAACTGCCGCTCCGGGTTGGCCTGGGTGAAGTTGGTCCGATACTGCGTGAGGGTCACCAGCACCTTGGCCGAGGTCTTGTCACCGGACTGATAGCCGCACTGCACGTCATCGGCCCAGGACTTGACTTGCGCCTGCACCATCGCGTCCTTGAGCGCCTTGGTCGCGTCGTCGAACTCTTTCAGGAACTCCCCGGTCGATCCGGCCTTCACCGTGGTGAAGTAGTCGTCGAGGTTCTTCGAGTAGTCGTAGACCGAGACGTCCTTGCCGAACTCGCAAGCGGCGCTGGTCGAATCGCGAATCGCGTCCAGCTTGTCCCCGCGATCCTTGCCCTGCAGGAAGAACACGACGAGGGCGGTGATCGCCGCGACCGCCAGCACACCGGCCGCGAACGCGGCCACCAGCGGAAGCGATGCGGACTTCCCGGACGCGTCCGCCTTGGGAGCGTCCTTCTCCGCCGCCTTCTTCTCCGTCTTCGGCTTGTCTGCCTTCTCCGCCTTGGACAGCTCGGGCTTCGCCGCGTCAGCGGCATCCTCCGACTTCTCGGTCACCGCGTCGGTGTCCTTGCCGCCCGCGGCGGCCGTGGTCTCGGAGTCCTTGTTCTCGGCGTCGTCGGTAGACATCGATACAAACCTGCTTTCCCGGCGCGCAGCGGCGCGCGCCGATTGGCTTCGGGGCCCGCGACAGCGAACCTTACGCGTTCTACCGGCGAGTATGCCCGGTCCGGCGGGATGACCGGCGGACCGGGTGTGAACTCACCGCACCGGAGGAAGGGTCCGCTCGTTCGGATCCACACCCGGCGGCATGTGCGCGCCGTTGTTCGGCACGTTTGGCCGCGGCGCGTTCGCCGCACCACGGATCAGCTGGCCCGGCGGCGGGTTCTCACAGTAGTTCCACTTCGGAATCGTGCCGTCCTGGACGACCTCGTTGCGGATCTTCGGCGTCTCATAGGTGCAGAACGGCCGCGGCCAGATGTCGATGATCGCGTGGAACTCACCGTCGTGCGCCGGGACGCCGAGCGCCTCGCCACCGAGCGCGAGCGAGGGGAACAGCGCACGCAACGCGGGCAGCCGCAACTGCGCCGCCTTGGTGATCGCCTGGAAGTTGGTCGCCAGGCTGGTGATCGGATCGGCGGTCCGGTCCACCACCGCGCCGAGGCTGGTGAGCTGACCGGGAGCCTGGTCGAGCACGCGCTGCAGTTCGGCGTTCGCGTTGTTGAACTGCTCGAACAGCGTGCCGGAGTTGCGGGTCAGGGTGGCCAGGTCCGGCTGCGCCATGGACGTGGTGTTGGCGATGGTGCGCAGATTCGTGATCAGGTTCGTGGTCTGTGGCAGCAACGAGTCCAGGCCCGCCATGGCCAGGCTGATCCCGTTGACCATGCCGCGCAGCTGATCCGGTCCCGCGCTGAGCGCGACGTCCAGCTCCTGCAGGATGACCTTGAAGTGGTCCGGGTTGATCTGCGCGATCAGGGCGCTGGAGTTGTCCAGCACCGCCCACACCGGGGTCGGCGTCTGGATCTTCTCCGGATCGAACTTGATCACCGCGCCGTCGGCCAGGAACGGCCCCTGCTCGGAGTTCGGCCGGAAATCTATGTACTGCTCGCCCGCGCCGGACAGGGCCTGCACCGCGATCCGGGTGTCCACCGGGATCTTGTACTTCGCGTCGATCTGCGCGGTGGCGGCGATGGCTTGGCCGCGGTCGGTCAGCTCGATCGAACTGACCTTGCCGATCCGCCATCCCCGCAGCGTCACGTCATTGCCGGGCTGCAGACCGCCGGAACGGTCCAGGTTCACCGTGACCGTGTAGTCCGAGCGCAGCGGGTTGACCCGCATGACGTTCACCATCAGGTACGCGGCGCCGACCAGCAGCACGAGCACCAGGCCCAGGTTCGACAGCAGCAGCTTGCGTCCGGCCAGGTTGCGCAGGAAGGTCATCGGTGTCCTCCCGTCACCCGGCCCTGCACCAACTGCAGCACCTGGATCAAGCTGCCCGCGAAGTCCTGCAGGTCGTGCAGATCCTGGAGCTTGCCGTGCTGCGGGTCGGTGAGCGCGCTGATATCGAGGTTGGTCGCGGTCGCGTACACCGCGAAACTGCTGCCGCGGAAGGTCGCGTCGACCTTCGGGCGCAGCACCCGCAGGCGATCGAGCAGCACGCCGAAGCCGTCACCGGTTCTGGCCAGCGCGTCCATCAGCTGATGGGTGTTGTCCAGCAGGCTGCTCAGCTGTTCGGTGGAGGTGTTCGCGTAGTCGCCGAGCGCGGCGCTGGTCACCGAGAGCTTGGTCAGCAGTTCGCCGATGGCCCGGTTGTTCTCCGCGACGGCACCGACCATCTGCGGCAGCGTGTCGGCCACCTCGCCGAGTTCGGACCGCCGCGACTCGATGGTATTGGCCAAGGTGCTGAACTCGCCGAGGACGCTGTCCACCCGGGCGGTGTTGGCGTTCAAACTGCTGACCACGCCGGTCATTTCGGTGATCAGATGGGCCAGCTGCCCGCCGCGGCCGCCGAGGATGGAGTCCAACTCCGCGCCCAGCCTCGACAAGCTCGCGATGCCGCCGCCGTTGAACAGCATGGACACCGAGATGAGCAGCTGCTCGACGGTCGCACCCGCGGAGGTGCTGTCCAGGGTCAGCGTGTCACCGTCGCGCAGCATTTCCGCGCCCGGGTCCACCTTGGGCTTGGACACCGCGACGAACACGTCACCGAGCGGGGTGGCCTGACGCAGCTCCGCCGTGCTGCCCTTGGGCAACTCGATGTCCTTGCGGATGGTCAGATCCACGACGGCCTGGAAGTTCTTCGTCTTGATGTCGGTGACCACGCCGACATCCGAGCCGCCGATCTTCACCTTCGCCTGGTCGGGCAGGTTCAGCGCGTTCTCGAACACCGCGTGCACCGTGTAGGTGTCCCCGTTCAGGCCGGGTTTGGGCAGCGGCAGTTTCTCCACGGTGAACCCGCAGCCCGCGGTGACCCCCACACCGGCCACCGCGACCAGGGCGACCAGCGCCCTGCGTGCCTTGATCGTCATTCGGTACGTCATTTCGTCAGTCCGAGCAGTGCGGCGGTGAGCCCGTAGTCGGGTCCGAAGTCCTGCATGTTTCCGGTGCGGCAGCCGTCGGCCCTCATCTGGACGCGCTCGCAGAACAGGCTGACGATCTCACCCGACAGCGCGGTACCGATGATCGCGTGCAGCCGGACGTATTGGTGCTCCCGGTTCACGATGCCGTCGATGTTCTGCATCACCATCGGCGCAACGTCGACGACCTCGGTGATGCCGTAAGCGTTGTCCCGCAGCTGCTGGGTGACGTTGGTCAGGCCGGTCATGGTGCCGGACAGCTGGTCCTGGTACTGCGTCAGCGTGCTGCTCGTGTTCACCAAGAAGGCGTTGAGCTGGTCGAGCGTGGCCTGCAGGCCGGGGGACTGCTCGGCGAGCAGGCCGGTCATCTGGGTCACCCGGTCGCTGAAATCGCGCACCGACTGGTCGTTCTCGGCCAGCATGGTGGTGAGCTCGTTCAACTTGATGATGATGCTGGAGATCGCGTCCTTGTTGTCCACGCCGACCTTCAGCGCACCGGACAGCGCGTTGAGGGTGTCGCGGATCTTCTCGCCGTTGCCGTTGAGCATCGGGTAGAGCACCCGGCCCGACAGCGGGCCGATGCCCTCCTGGCCCGGCTCCGGCTTGAGCGCGGCGGCGAACTGATCGATCGTCTTGATCATCGTGTCCAGCTCGACCGGCGTCTTGGTGCGCGCCTTGGGCAGGTGCGCGCCGTCGGACATGGTCGCACCGCCGGTGTAGACGGGCGTCAGCTCGATGTGCCGGTCGGTCACGATGGACGGCGAAACGATCGCGGCCTCCGCGTCTTTCGGGATCTTCACGTCCTTGTCGATGGACATGTGCACCTCGACCAAAGTGCCTTTGGGCACGACCTTGTCGACTTTTCCGACGTCCAAGCCGAGCACCGTGATCGGATTGCCCTCGTAGATACCCGCGATGTTCTCGAAATCCGCGGTGATCCGCATCGTGGTGCCCAATGCGTCGTTCACCGAACTCGGAAGCAGTGAGCAACTGCCGACCGTCAGCGCCGCGGCGCTGATCATGAGCGTCTTCGCGACGGTCTTCAGCGGAAAAGCCGTGCGGAGTTTCATCCCTGGCACCCTTCGATCACTTGGGCGAAGCACAACCAGTTGTCCGGGAAGAGCCACGGCAGGCCGACGTCGCCGTACGGACCGCTGCCACCCCACGAGTTCGCCAGGTAACGCACGGTCGGCGGCATGAGCGACAGCAGCCGGTCCAGGTTGTCCTTGTTCTTCTGCAGGCCCTCGGCCATGGTGTTCAGCTGCGCGATGGTCGGCCCGAGCTGATCGTTGTTCTGCGCGCCGATCTCCTGCAGCTGCCTGGTCAGCGTCGCGACGCCGTCGAGCAGCTGGCGCAGCAGGGCCTGACGCTCCATCACCCGGTTGGCGATGGCCTCGCCCTGGGTGATCACCAGCAGCACGCTGTTGCGGTTGTCGGCGAGGATCCGGGTGACCCGGTCCAGGTCCTTCAGCAGCGCGTCCACCTCGGCCCTGCGGGTATCGATCACCTTGGCCAGCGCCCCGACACTGTCGAGTGCCTGCGCGGCGAGCTGGGGGGATCCGCCCATCTGCTCGTTGATCAGATTCAGCGACTGCGCCAGCTTCTTGGTGTCGAGCGCCTCGAACTTCGGCGTGCCGACCTGCACCACGTCGGCCAGGTTGTACGGAACGGCGGTATTGGACAACGGGATTCGCTTGCCCTTCAAGCCGGAGCCGTCGCCGGGCTCCAGATCGACATACCTGGCGCCGAGCAGCGTGGCCATCTTGATCGAGGCGCGCGCGTCCGGGCCGAGCTTCACGTCGTCGCGCACGCTCAGCGTGAGCAGCACGTGGCTTCCTTCGAGTTCGGCGTCGACCACCCGGCCGGCGGACACACCAGCGACGTTCACCTTGTCGCCGACCTTGATGCCCGCGGCCTGCACGAACTCGGCCTTGATCGACTGCTCGCCGACTCCGATGAGTTTGTAGACGCTGGACACCAGCAGCAGCACCACGATGAGGACGCCACCGAGGATGCCCAACCAGAAGTACCGGTTGCTGTCGAACCTGGCCTTGAGTTTCGTCATCATGGGCGGCACACCGCCGAGTGCGAGGTGCCACCGATCTGGGAGAACAGTCCGCGCGGGAACAGGATGCCGTAGAGCGAGACGTCCAGGCCGCACAAGTACGCGTTGGCGTAGGCGCCTTCGGAGGTGTGCCTGCCGGCCGCCGACAGGACGTTCGGCAGGTCGACCGCCGCCTGATCCAGCTTGGCGCCGTTGTCCAGCAGCAGGGTCAGCGCCGCGCTGGTGGAGTTCTGCGCGGTCTGCAGCCCGGGTTGGATCCGGTCCATCATGTCGACCAGCGACGTGGTGGCGGCGGCGATCTGCTCGGTCGAGGCAAGCAACGACTGCCCCTGTTCGTACAGCCCGCCGATCAACGCGCGGGTCTGGGTTATCAGGGTCTCCAATTCATCACCTCGTTTGGCCAACCCCGCCATCACGCCCGAGAGGTTGGTGATCACATCGGACAGAATCGCGTCCCTGCGCTGGAAGTCGGTGGCCAGCTGCGCGGCCTGAACGATGAACGCGCTCAACGAGACACCATCACCCTGCAACGCCTGGATGAAGGTCTCCGACAAGCGGTTGACCTGCTCGGGCTGCAACACCTGGAACAGCGGCTGGAAGCCGTTGAGCAGAGCCGACACGTCGAACGACGGCTCGGTTCGCTCGATCGGGATCGAGCCGTTGTTCTTCAGCGGCGCCGGGCTCGGCGTCGCGCCGGGAGCCAGGGCCACATACCGCTGACCGATCAGATTCTGGTAGCGGACAAGGGCTTTGGTGTCGTCGTAGATCATCTGGTCGCGCTGCACCACGAAAGTGACCTTGGCGACCGACTTCTTCAGATTGGCGTCGCGGCCGAGCTCGATCTTCTCCACCTTGCCCACCCGCACGCCCGCCATGCGCACGTCATCGCCCTCGTGCAGGCCGAGCACGTCGGAGAAGGTAGCGGAGTAGGTGTAGGTGTCACCGGAGACAATGCGCGCCAACGTATTCCACACGACCACCGTGACCAGGATCGACACGATGGCGAAGATGCTGAATCCGATCAGCGGCTTACGAATGCTCATCGTCCGGCACCATTGTCGGACACGTGCATGGTTCCGCCCTTCAAAATCGAGCCGAGCAGCAGATATTCGGCGGTGGTCGGCTTGCGGCCGAGCAGCGCGACGATCGCCGAGTCACCCTGATAGGAGATCGGCGCTGCCGACGGGGTGCCCTCCGGCGCGGCGGCCGGAGCAGCCGGTGCCGGTGCGGCGGGCGGGAGCAGACCGGGCGGCAGCATCGGGAACAGACCCTCGAGCGGCGTGCCGGCGAACGGAGCCGGCGCCCCGCCGGTCGGAGCGGCCGCGGTGGCCCTGGCCGGGTCCGGGGTGGTGATACCCGGGATCAGGGGCAGACCCGGCATCGGCACCACGGGCGGAAGCCCGGCGGCCGACGCGAGTGCGCGCGGCTTCAGCTGTTCGGGCAGTTCGGGCAGTTCGGCGACGGCGGGCGCGGTGTAGCAGCTCGGGCCGACCAGCTCGCCGTAGCGCGGGCAGTCGGCCACGGTGTACGGCCGGTACGGCGTGAGCGTGATACCCGCGTTCCAGACCTGCTGCTTCTGCGGACCCCAGTGGAACGTGGTGTCCATCCGGCGCATGGTCTCGCTCAGGTTGAGCAGGCTCCTGGTGATCGCGTCGGGGTCGGCCGCGAGGGCGCCGAACATGTCGCTGGTCCCGGCGGTGACCTCCTTGCCGACATCCGGGTTGCGGGCGAAGAGATCGTTCACCGTGTCCACGGTCCCGCTGGTGCCGGTGATCAGCGCGACCAGCTCACCGCGGCGGTCGGCGATGGTGCGCGCGGTCTGCACCGAGCTGCCGAGCACGTCGACCAGCTCCGGCGCGGACTGGTTGAGCGCGTGGAACGACGCGGAGAAGTCGCCCAGCAGCACGCCGAGGTCGGGAATCGACTCGTCGACCGCAAGCAGCCAGCGGTCGAACCGCTCGACCGTGGAGCCGGGCATCCGGCCGCTGCCGTCCAGCGCCTGCGACAGGGTGCCGAGTACGCGGCCGAATTGCACCGGGTCGATCTTGTCGAGGATGTCGCGCACGGTGGTGAGGGTGTCCTGCAGCGCGATGGTGCCCTGACTGCGATCCTCCTCGATGACGGAGCCCTCGTGCAGGTACTGATCGGAGGGTCCGTTGAAGACCAGTTCGACGGAGGTGACGGCGAACAGGTTGCTCGGCACCACACGAGCGGTCACGTTGGCCGGGATGTCGCCGGCGAACTCCGGCTTCATCTCGATCCTGACCTTCTGCAGTTCGCCCTTCGCGGCGACATCGACGTTCTGCACCGCGCCGACGAGCACGCCGCGGAACTTCACGTCGGCCTGCTCGGGCAGGCCGTCGCCGGTGGTGGTCAGGTTCGCGGTGACGTTGACCTTCTCCTTGAAGTAGCCCTGGTAGCGCAGCATCAACAAGGTCAGCACAAGCGCGAAGACGACCAGACCGCACAGGCCTGCGACGAGCAACTGCCGCATGGTGGGCCCGCGCCCACTGGGATCGATGATCATCTGGTGTTTACCCCGAGATCCGAATGCCGGGGTTGACACCCCAGATCGCCAATGTCATGAACAGGTTCGCGAAGACGACCGCGATGATGCACATCTTGATCGCGCGGCCCGCGGCCACACCGACGCCTTCGGGACCACCGGAGGCGAAGAAGCCGTAGTAGCACTGGATGAACGTGGTGATCGCGACGAACAGGATCGCCTTGAGCAGTGAGTAGATCACGTCGACCGGGACCAGGAACTGATAGAAGTAGTGCTGGTAGGTTCCCGCGGCGGTGCCGCCGATGAGCTGCACGGTCACCGCGCAAGAGATGTAGGCCATGGCCAGGCCCAGGCAGTACAGCGGGATGATGGCCACCATCGCCGCGAACATCCTGGTGCTGATCAGATAGGGCAGCGGCCGGATGGCGATGGACTCCAGCGCGTCGATCTCCTCGGAGATGCGCATGGCGCCCAGCTGCGCGGTGAATCGGCAGCCCGCCTGGGCGGCGAAGGCCAGGGTCGCGAGCAGCGGCCCGAGTTCACGGGTTGTCGCGAACGCCGAGATGGCGCCGGTGATCGGACTCAGTCCGAGCAGGTTCAACGAGTTGTAGCCCTGGATGCCGACGGTCATGCCGCCGAAGGCGCTCAGGATGACGACGACGCCGATGGTGCCGCCGCCGACGACGAGATTGCCATTGCCCCAGGTGACATCGGAAAGCAGTCGCCAGACTTCCTTGGGGTAATGCTTGAGCGCCAACGGAATGGAGCCGATCGAGCGCAGCAGGAAGAACACCTGGTGGCCGAGCCTGGCGAGCAGATCTACCGGCGCCTGAGCGGATTTCCGGAGTGTCTGGAAGGGCCGCAGCAGCGGAGGTACATAGGTTGATGACACCGGCTCAGACCACCTGTGACGGGAATAGTGCGTTGTAAACCTGGGTGATGATGAGGTTCACCCCGAACAGCATGATGGCGGAGCTCACCACCGCGGAATTCACCGAGTTCGCGACACCGCCGGGACCACCTCGGGTGTTCAATCCGGTATCGCAGGCGATGATTGCGGCCAGCAGTCCGAAAATCAGCGATTTGATCAGCGCGACAAGCAGGTCGGTGGTCACCGCGAACGACGAGAAGGTGCCGACATACGAACCGGGCGTTCCGTTCTGCGCGAAGATATTGAACATGTAGCCGGTCAAGAAACCGACGAACACCACGAAGCCGCACAGCAGCACGCTGACCAGCATCGCGGCCCCCAACCGCGGCGCGACCAGCCTGCGCATCGGGTCGACGCCCATCACTTTCATGGCGTCGATCTCCTCGCGGATGGTGCGCGAGCCGAGATCGGCGCAGACCGCGGAACCGACCGCGCCCGCGATCATCAGCGAGGTGACCAGTGGGGCGCCCTGCTGGATGATGCCGAGACCGTTGGCGGCGCCGATGAAGGAGGTGGCGCCGACCTGACCGGCGACCGAACCGACCTGGATGGAGACGATCACGCCGATCGGGATGGCGACCAGCAGCGTCGGCGCCGCGGAGACACTGGCCATGAACGCACACTGCCGGATGAACTCCCGGACCGGGAACCGTCGACGGAAAATCGCGACGAACAGTTCGGCGACGGCCGCGAAACCCATGATGATCTGGCGACCGAACGTTTCCAGCGAACGCTTCGGGTGATCTTGCCAGTACGACTTCGTCCAATCGACCGCATCACTGAACCGTGACCCTCGGGGTGGACTCTCGGTCGACTGCACTGGCTAACCCTCCTCGACGCCGGTTGGCTGCCCCGACGACTCGTTTGCTTGACGCACCTTACTACGGAGTAGTGCAGAACACACCACCGACTTGTGATTGCGGTCATAGATGTCGCTCACCGTTGACAAAAAGCAATGGCAGCGGCCATGAACATTGGGATACGGCCCAGTACCGGCGAGTCCATCTCTGGAACAAGTGACAACCTACCTGCGCGAATCTCCGGTCTATGCCGGTTGCTGCGGCGAATTAATATGGAGAGAATTCATCAAAAATAGTATTTGATTCCGGAGACCAACACATCCACCTCTCAGTACCCTCGCACGACAAACGGCCACGAGATTTTCACAATTATGATAGCGGTCCGCTATCGTGCACGTAAGATACATTTCAACTATTGTGTACGAAATAGGGTTGAAGTAGATCGCAGTGGGGACAACCCGTAGTGGGTGACGCGCCCGAGGTCGATTACTGACACGATGGGTGCGACAGATTGATATCGTGCGGGCTTCCGACGTCTGGAGGGACATGTTCAGCAAACTCGCCAAGGTGGCCAACGCCGCCTTCGCCGTCGCCCTTGGCGCGGCGCTGCTCGGCACGGGCGCAGGGGCCGCAAACGCCCAACCGGGCCTGCCGGTCGTGGGCGGTGGATCCGGGATCATCATCGACAACCAATTCGAGTGCACGGTCACCACGGTCGGCCACGACAACGCGGGCCGTCTGGTCGGGCTGACCGCTGGGCACTGCGGCGATCCCGGCTCGCAGGTCTACGCCGAATCCGATCGGGGCGCGGGCGTGATCGGCCGGTTCACCTATTCCAACCACGACCTGGATTACGCCGTCATTCAGTTCGAGCCGGGCAAGATCGTCCCGGTGAATCGCATCGGCAACGTCACGATCACCGGGATCGGCGGGCCTGCCAACTTCCCGCAGATCGTCTGCAAGGAGGGCCGGACCACCGGCAACACCTGCGGTATCGCCTGGGGTGACGTGTTCCGGACGAACGTCGAGACCTGGAGTCAGATGTGCGTAGTGGAAGGCGACTCCGGCGCACCGGTCGTCGTCGGCTCGACGCTCGTCGGCATGGTGAACGCGTACCTGGCCATCGCTTGCTTCGGCCCGGAAGTCGGCACCAACATGAGCGCGATCATGGGTGACCTCAACACGCGCGGCGGTGTCGGCGCGGGTTATATCCCGATCTGATCGCACATCCGACCTGATCGGACACCAACCGAGCGGCCCGAATGGAGCAATCCATTCGGGCCGTTTATTTTTGGCTTCGTGCCGGCGCGAGCGCGGGGGCGGCCACCCCGCACTGCGGCAGGCAGTCGACGTTGTCCAGGACGGGCACGCGTCGCTCGGGGCGCAACAGGACGGCGGCGAGCATCGCTCCGATCACCAGCAGGCCGACGCACAGCCACATCGCGGTGGCGAAACCATCGTCGAACGCCTCCGGGTCGCCCAACGCACCCGAGATGCCCGCGAGTCCGGGCAGGGCCGCCACGGCGAGCAGTTGCGCCGTGCGGGCGACCGCGTTGTTCACCCCGGAGGCGATGCCCGCCTCGCTGCTGGGCACGGCACCGAGCACCGCGCCGGTCAGCGGGGCGACCAGTACCGCGAGCCCGAGCCCGAAGACGAGCACGCCCGGCAGCACGTCGGTGAGGTAGGTGGTATCGGGACCGATGCGCAGCAAGAGCACCAAGCCCGCGGCCGCCAGCAGCGGTCCGGCGGTCATCGGAACGCGGGGACCGTGCACCTGCGCCCAGCGCCCAGCGGGAGCCGACAGCATCAGCATGATCAGGGTGACCGGCACGGTCGCGACACCGGACATCAGCGGCGAGTAGCCCGCCACCAGCTGCAATTCCAGCACCAACAGGAAGAACACCCCGCCGAGGGCGGCATAGACCGCGAACGTCACGAGATTGGCCGCGGTGAACACCCGGGAACGGAACAGCGCGGGCGGCACCAACGGATGATCGCTTCGCAGCTCGATCACGACGAAGAGCGCCAGCAACACCACGCCGATGGCGATGAGCAGCGGAATGGTGTCGATCAGTCCCAGCGTCAGCGCACCGAGGCCGAGCGCGACCACCAGCGCGCCCGGCAGATCGAGCTCGGCCACCGCGCTGGGGTCCCGGCTCTCCGGCACGTGTCGCACCGCGACCAGCACGACGACCAGGGCCAGCGGAACATTGAGGAAGAAGATGGAACGCCAGCCCGCGAACTCGATCAGCCAGCCGCCGAGGAAAGGTCCGAGCGCGCCCGCCACGCCCCCGAAGCCCGACCAGAGTCCGATCGCCGCGCCTTGATCGCGCTGGTCGATCGAAGAGGAGATCAGGGCGAGGCTGCCCGGCGTGAGCATCGCGCCCGCCACACCCTGCAGGATCCGGGCCGCGACCAGCATTTCAATGGTCGTCGCGGCGCCACACAATACGGATGAGATCGCGAAAGCGACGGTCCCCCACACGAAGACCCTGCGCCTGCCGAGCTTGTCGCCCAGCGAACCGCCGAGCAGGATGAACGAGGCAAGAGTCAGCGTGTAGCCGTTCAGCGTCCACTGCAGCCCGGCGACGTCGGTGTCCAGCGAGTCCCCGATCCGCGGCAGCGCGATGTTGACGACCGTCGCGTCGAGCGAGGCTACCGACGATCCGAGGATGGTGGCCAGCAGAATCCAGCGACCGGTGCCGGACCGCAGACGGGGAAGCTCGGTGGTGCTCACCAACCCAACCTAGCGACGGGCACGGCCCGTATGGTCACCCACCGAGCCGGTCAGAGCTCTTGGACGCAGACGACGAAGCGGCGTTTGTCGTAGACGTATCCGGTGCCGCTGCCGCAGACGCTGACATCGTCGGCGCCCTGCTGGATCTTGACCACCTTCACGCCCTTCGCCGGGCTCGAACCGGCGCAGTCGATGCGCTTGGGATCATCGCCGCCGACGTCCATGCACCCGCCGACCACCCAGTCGATGTCCAGGCACAGCGCGCCCTGCTCGATGCCGTTGATGGTCTCGGCGTAGTAGTTGTCCGCGTCGCTGACGCACTGCGAGCTCTTCGACTTCTTCTCGATCACCTTGTAGTTCGATGCGCGGCTACCGCACGACGCCTTGTCGATGGTGGCGTTGGTGGTGGTGCCGCCGAGTGTCACGCAGTCACCGACCTCGGCCTGGAAGTCGGTGTCGCCGCCCGACTTGGTCGGCGACGGCTTGCTGCTCGGAGCGGGCTTGCTCGCGGACGGTTTCGGCGTATTGGTCACCGAGACCGCATCGATCGTCCCGTTCTCCACCGCCGGCTGCGCGGTACCGCTGATGGTGGAGCTGCACCCGATCAGCGACAGACCCGCCGCGATAGCGAGTCCGGCGAAGGCGAGACGACCCCAGGTCGGTTGACGAGACACGTACAGTCCTCCCGAGCTGTAACGCTCCGAACTCACACCCCCGTAAGAATCCGAAGTTGCCATAGCAGTGCTTGAAATACCACGCCATGAATACACCATGGACCGAGCGCACGTCGAGCCGGAGACGGAAACCATCCGCCTATGATTCCGGCGATAGGTGCCTCACCACGCCTTTTACCCGTCGGCAGACCTGGTTCGCGGGTTACTCTGGTTCACCGGCGCGACTAACGGTGGTCAGGAGGTGACCCCATGGTTTCGGCAATGGCGGCTGATGAGTTCGAGCCCGCCGATGCGGCGGGCAAGAAGCTTGCGCCACCGCGCGACATGCTGGTCGACCCGCGATTCATCCGGCTGGCCGATCAGTTCTTCGGCATGTTCGCCCAGCCCGCGCGCGGTGGCGGCGCACTAGCGGTCTACCTGGATGGCAGGCCGGTTGTCGACATCTGGGCCGGCTGGGCGGACAAGGAGCGCCGCTGGAACAGCGAGACCGTCGTACTGACCTTCTCCACCGGCAAGGGCGTGGCCTCGACCGTGGTGCACCGGCTCGCCGAACGCGGACTGATCGGCTATGACACGCCGGTCGCGGAGTACTGGCCGGAGTTCGCCGCGCACGGCAAGGAGGACATCACGGTGCGCGACGTGCTGTCGCACCGCGCGGGTCTGCACCGGGTGCGCGGCTTGGTCCCGGGTCGCGAGGGCATCCTGAACTACGACGCCGTCATTCGCGCGCTCGCCGAAAGCCCGCCGGATCCACGCCGCATCCGCACCTCCGGTTATCACGCGATCACCTTCGGCTGGCTGGTCGCCGAGATCGTGCAGCGGGTGACCGGCGCGTCGTTCACCGACGTGGTGCGCACCGAGATCGCCGAGCCGCTCGGGCTCGACGAGTACTGGTTCCAGGTGCCGGAATCCGAACGACATCGGATCGCCAAGATCGTGCGGCCCCTCGGTCCGCCGGGAATCCGCTGGAACACCGCCTCCTCGGTGATGTCCTGGGTGCGGCCGGTACGTGGGCTCGCCGAGGCGGGCATGCCGGAGAGCTTCGACGAACTGGTCCGCGACCCCCGGGTGCACGACGCGGTGATGCCCGGCTGGAACGGCGTCTTCTCGGCACGCGCGCTGGCGCGGATGTACGGCGCGCTGGCCAACGACGGTGTGGTCTACCTCGATCGGCCGGAGCGGGGCGTGCACGGCCTCGGAACGGCCGCTCCGGAGCCCGTCGTGCGACTCCTGTCTCCGGAAACGATCGAGACGATCAGCAAGGTGCTGCCCGCTCAGAGCCGCGACTACGTGCTCGGCGTGCCGATCCGCTTCACACTCGGATATCACCGCCCCGTGCTGATGGCCAAGCAGCAGCCACGAAACGCATTCGGCCACTATGGCGCGGGCGGTTCGGGCGCGTACGCCGATCGTGATCTCCGCATGTCGATCGCGTTCGTGACGAACGGGATCGGCAGCATGGTGACCGCGCTCGGTGACGCCAGGCTCGCGCGGCTGGGCGCGACGGCACAGGCCACGGTCCGCAAATACAAACAGGCCGGACAATAGGCGAGCCACGGGCGGCCCGGCTGAACCCCTCGAGTGGCGACTTCGTATTTCTGGGTATGGACGTGCGTATGGCTTCGATCCGCGCAAGTGAGGACAGCGCCGGGCCACGCGCGCCGCGATGGACCGTGCTGCACGCGCTGGCCGCAAGCCTCGATTTCGACCTGTACTTCCGGTGGCGCAGGGCGCGCGATGGCGACCCGTTCTATGTTCGTTTCCCTGGATTCGGTGCGGCACTCTTCACCGGGACGGCTGTCGGTGCACGCGAAATGTTCCGCGCCCCGATGGAGACCACGCAGCCGCCACGTCCGAATCCGATTGAACCGATGGTCGGGACCGCATCGCTGATCCTGGCTTCGGACGAGCGTCACCGACGAGACCGTGCGCTGCTCGCGCCCGCGTTCCACAGTCTGCGGATTCGCGAGTACGGCGAACTGATCCGCGACGCCACCATGCGGGAGATGTCCGGGGAGAGCGGCCAGGCGTGGGTGGTGGGCGCGCGTATCGACGCACGAGCGGCCGCACGGGCGCTCACGCTGCGGGTGATCTCAACGGTGGTCTTCGGAGTGGACAACGAGCAGCGGCGGGCGGAGTACACCGCCGCCGTCACCGACTTCCTCACCGCGTTCTCCGGGCCGCTGATGCTGGTGCCCGCACTGCGGCACGGACTGCTCGGGCACGGTCCATGGGACCGATTTCGCGCCGCCCGCGCGCGGCTGGACACGCTGCTCCGCGCCGAGATCGCG
Source organism: Nocardia sp. Marseille-Q1738 (assembly GCF_965283145.1). Classification (NCBI taxonomy): domain Bacteria; kingdom Bacillati; phylum Actinomycetota; class Actinomycetes; order Mycobacteriales; family Nocardiaceae; genus Nocardia; species Nocardia sp. Marseille-Q1738. Next base: position 484,320 of record NZ_CBDIMS010000001.1, read on the forward strand.
CGGCGGCGCCGGACCGTAGGCACACAGCCGGCGGACGTGCTCGGCATGCTGCTGTCCGCTGCCGCCGACGACCCCGCCGCGAGCACCGACGACGAGCTGTGCGAGCAACTGCGCACCCTGCTGGTCGCTGGGCACGAGAGCACGGCGACCGCCCTGGTGTGGGCGCTGTTCCGGCTGCATCAGGCACCGGGGTCGCTGGCGCGGCTGCGGGCGGAACTGCGTGACGCCGGTCCCGACGCGAGCCCGGGGCAGCTGGCCGGACTGCCCTACCTCGACGCCGTATGTCAGGAGACGCTGCGTCTGCATCCGCCGGTCCCGATCGTTGTTCGCAGGCTCACCGAGCCGTACGCGCTACGCGGCGTTGCACTCGCACCCGGCGACACCATGGGGATCGCGGTGCCGTTGCTGCACTCCGACCCGGACGTTTGGTCCGACGCCGGGCGCTTCGATCCGGGCCGTTTCATCGAGCGCCGCTACCGGCCGTTCGAGTTCGCCCCGTTCGGCGGTGGGCACCGGCGCTGCGTCGGCGCCGCACTCGCGGACTACGAACTGCGGATTGCGCTGGCCACCATTCTCGGGCAGAAGCATCTGCGGCTCACACCACGCTACGCGCACGGACGTGTCCCGGTCTCGGTGCCACACAACATCTCCACCGGCCCATATCGCCCGATTTCGTTCGACGTAGTGAGTGACGTTGCTCACTGAGAAGTTTGCGCCGCACCACCTTCCAACCATCCACCGCACTCGGCCTCAGACGGGGCGATCCGGATTGACCGGGACGTTCATCCAACCGATACGCATCGAGACATCTTGTGGTGCACGACACATTCAGCGCGCTAACTGAATCACTCTGAAACGCCAGTGGCTTCGGCGGGCGTCGGACGGTAGGAAGGACGACGGGTCGGGCCGTCAATACCCACGGGGCGCTCTTCTGGCTCCGCGCTGACTGAAATATCTCGCTACGCGCGCGTGCGAGAAATGGAATGGACGAGAAACCTATGCATGCCGCTTTGCACACCGCGTCGTTGCCTGCTCACCGCAAGGGAGCTCGGCTAGCCCGCCGGTTGCGCGAGGGCGTCCTGCTGTCCGCCGCGATCGCGGCGGCCGGAGTCATGCTCGTCGCGCCCGCCCAGGCCGAACCGATTCCGGGTCTCGACACGGGCTCGGCCACCGCGGCCACCGATCCGGCGCCGCAGGCCAACTTCGCCCCACCCTCGATCAACATCGCCGACGGCGAGGTCGTCGGTGTCGCGCAGCCGATCATCATCACCTTCAAGGAACCGGTGACCGACCACGCCACCGCCGAGAAGGCCATCAAGATCACGTCATCGAGGCCGGCCCCCGGCCACTTCTACTGGCGCGGCGACAAGCAGGTGCGCTGGCGGCCGGACGAGTTCTGGCCGGACAACACCGACGTTCAGGTCCAGGCGGGCGGCACGACCAGCTCGTTCCGGATCGGCGACGCGTTCGTCGCCACCGCCGACGACGACACCCACACCATCACCATCACCCGCAACGGCGAGGTGGTGAAGGAAATGCCGACCTCGATGGGCAAGCCCAAGCACGAGACCCCGAACGGCACCTACATCGTCGGCGAACAGCAGCGCAAGATGATCATGGACTCGTCCACCTACGGTGTGCCGATCACCGACCCCGAGGGCTACAAGCTCGAGGTCGAGTACGCGACCCGCATCTCCAACAGCGGCATCTTCGTGCACGCGGCTCCGTGGTCGGTCGCCCAGCAGGGCGTGTCCAACGCCAGCCACGGCTGCCTGAATGTCAGCACCGAGGACGGCAAGTGGTTCTTCGAGAACGCGCGCCGGGGTGATCCGGTGATCGTGCAGAACACCAAGGGCGGCACCCTCAGCGCCAGCGACGGCCTCGGCGACTGGAACTGAGAGTTGTCGCGTCGCGCCCCTGTGGGGCGCTGACGAAAAGGACGATCAGATAATCCGAAGTCGACCGTGGTGTCTCTGGTGATTGCTTCACTCGGCCGGTGCGTGAGAAAGTTCTGCGCGTCTGCGCCGCCCCATGGCCGAGGTCGGTCTTCTTCTCGACTCCCGGGCCTGGGGCGTTCGCGCTGAACATTGAGCCGGGCGGTCCCCCTCGGTGGGACCGCCTCGGCCCCACCGATCACCAGATCTTTACGCGCTCAGCTGGTTCCAGGTACAGCGCGTCGCCGGGTTCGACGTCGAACGCTTCGTGGAAGCTGTCGATATTGCGCACCACCGCGTTGCAGCGGAACTCGGGCGGCGAGTGCGGGTCGACGGCGAGTCGGCGTATGGCCTCCTCTGAACGGGCCTTCGTGCGCCACACCTGTGCCCAGCCGTAGAACACCCGCTGCAAACCGGTGAGTCCATCGATCTCCGGCGCCTCGGCGCCGTTCAGCGAGATCTTGTACGCCTCCAACGCGATGGACAGGCCGCCGAGGTCGCCGATGTTCTCGCCGATGGTGAACTCGCCGTTGACGGTGTGTTCGTCCGGCAGATCCTTGGGCGAGAGCACGTTGTACTGAGCGATCAAAGCCTTTGTCCGCTTGGCGAATTCGGCGCGATCCTCGTCGGTCCACCAGTCGACCATGTTGCCGTCACCGTCGTACTTCGCGCCTTGATCGTCGAAGCCGTGCCCGATCTCGTGGCCGATCACGGCCCCGATGCCACCGTAGTTGGCCGCGTCGTCGGCGTTCGTGTCGAAGAACGGCGGCTGCAGGATCGCGGCGGGGAAGACGATCTCGTTCATGCCCGGGTTGTAGTAGGCGTTCACTGTCTGCGGGGTCATGAACCACTCGCCCCGATCGACCGGGCCGCCGAGCTTGTTCAGATCCCGATCGTGTTCGGCGGCATAGCCGTTGCGGTAGTTGCCGACCAGGTCGGCCGGATCGATCACCACGGCCGAGTAGTCCCGCCACTTGTCCGGGTAACCGATCTTCGGGGTGAACTTCGCCAGCTTGGCCAACGCGGCCGCCCTGGTGTCCTGCCCCATCCACTCGAGTTCGGCGATGTTGCGCCGGTATGCCTCCTGCAGGTTGGCCACCAGCTCGACCATCCGCGCCTTCGCCTCCGGCGGGAAATGTTCGGCCACATACAGTTTGCCGACCGACTCACCGAGCAGGTCTTGGACCAGCGCGACGCCACGCTTCCAGCGCTCCCGGTTCTCTTCCGCGCCGGTGAGCGTGCGGCCGTAGAAATCGAAGTTCTCCTCGACCAGTTCGTCGGTCAGATACGGTGCGCGCGAACGCAGCACCCGCCATGCCGCCCATGCCTGCCAGTCCGCGAGCGGTTCGGCGGCCCAGACCTGCGCGAACGTACGCAGGTAATCCGGCTGGTAGACAACCAACTCGGCGAACAGGTCGGATCCGTTGCTTTCGACTCCCTCGGCGAGAGCGGAAGTCCACGCGGGCCAGTCGAATTCGGGATGGTCCGCGACCAATGCGTCGAAGGTGGTCAGGTTGTACCTGAGTTCGGCATCGCGGCGGCGCACCACGTCCCAGTGTCCGGCGGCCAGCTTCTGCTCCAAAGCGAAGACGCGCTGTCCGACCGTGTCCAACCCAGCGGGCAGCAACCCCGAGACCCCCGGGTCGGCGGCGGCCAGGGCGAACATGCGGTTGATATGCGCGATGTACTTCGCGCGGATCTCGGCGAACTCGTCCTGGCGGTAGTAGGACTCGTCGGGCAGCCCGATCCCGGACTGGGTGGCATGCGCGAGGTAGCGGGTGGAGTTCTTGTCGTCGGTGTCGATGAAGACGGCGACGGCTCCGCCGACGCCGGTGCGCTGCAACCGGCCCAGCAGCGTCGCTAAAGTTCCCTTGTCGCTCACGTCTGCGATCGCGGCGAGTTCATCGGCGATCGGCGCGAGCCCGGCGGCGGCCACCGCGGCGGTGTCCATGAAGCTGGAGTACAGGTCGCCGATCTTGCGGGCGTCGCTGCCCGGCTCGGCGCCGGCGGCAGCGGCATTCTGGATGATTGCCTGGACATCCAGCTCGGCCTGGTCGTACAGCGCGCGGAAGGCGCCGTCCACCGCGCGGTCGGCAGGGATCTGATGGTCGGCCAGCCATTTGCCGTTGACGTGCGCGAACAGGTCGTCCTGCACCCGCACGCCCTGGTCGAGGTGGGACAGATCGATACCGGAAGGACGGGTCAGCTCGGAAGTCACGATCTCCAGTATGCCGATACGCGCGAGAGCCGGCCCCCGGCCGCGACCGGCCGGGGGATGCTGAGCAGAGGAATCAGGCGAACGCGATGATACGGTCGAATTCGCCGTCGTGTGCGCCGAGCAAGAAGGCGTCCCACTCCTCGGGGGTGTAGGTGAGGGAGGTCTCGCCGTGGCGCAGTGTGGTGTGACCGTTCGCGGCGGTGTGCGCGCTCAGTTCGCCATTCGATCGCCCGCGGGTGCGCAGGACGTCGAGGAACGCGGTCCATTCGGCGGCGGTGACGGTGATGATGGGCTCGTCGGCGGGGCGGTTGGCCGGGTTACGGCGATATTTGCTGTCACGGATGAGTACCGCATCACCATCGAACCGAACCTCGACGCATTGGTTGCCGTTGTTCGATCTGGTCGATGTGAACCAGCCGGTGCTTACCGGCCGTGCGGTGGTGGCCATGGGCAGGATTTTACACGCGAGAATAGTGCCTGATCAGGGCCAATGACTCGGTACGTGAGAGGGATTGCTCCACCGCGCGCAGGTACGCGAAGCTCAGATCCCGCACCAGATCCGGGTCCTCGACGGCGCCGCCGAACACCGCGCTCTCCGCCCAGCCGAAGGTGGGCAGCTGCTCACCGGCGAAGTCGATGAGATGGAAGCTGGAGCCGCCGAGTACCGCGCCCGCGGTGGCGGCGAACGGGATTACCCGCACTTCGACGGTGTCGAGTTCTTCCATCAGCTCGGCCAGGTAATTCAACTGCCCCCGCAACACGTCCGGCCCGCCGGTCTGCTGGAGCAGGGTGCCCTCGCCGAACACCGCGGTCAGCTCGACCGGGTCTTCGCCGCGAAGCCGCTCTTGGCGCCGCATCCGAATCGCCACCAACTGCTCGACCTGGACCGGCCGGATCATCACGTCGGCGCTGATCAACGCGCGGGCGTAGTCCTCGGTCTGCAGCAGTCCCGGCACGACCAGGCTGTCGTAGCTGCGGATGCTCTGCGCGCCGTACTCCATTCCGTAGAGCCGCTGCAACTCCGGTCCGATCAGCGCGGACGACTTCGCCCACCATCCGCGCTGCTTGCTTGCCTCCAGCAGAGCGAGCAGTTCCGCGCGTTCCTCGGGCTCCACCTCCAGCAGCTCGAGTACCGGTCCGATGGTGTTGGTGGTGAGTACGCGTCTGCCCTTCTCCACATGTGACCAGTTGGCCGGGGTGAACCCGACCCGCTTGGCGAAGCCCGCCGAGTCGAAACCGCGCTGTTCGCGCAGCTCACGCAGGCGAAGCACCAGCTCCCAGCGGGCAACGGTCGGCGAGACGGGTGCCATGCCCGGTGATGCTACGCCGACTCCGACGCGCCGACGTCTGACTATTGTCAACCGACTTGCCCAGGACTACGGTCGATACAAGCGGTCGATTTTCCAGCACGCGATCCACCCGCAGCGAGGCGAGGTTGTTCGTCATGAGTAGATCCCGCATCGAGTCCGGCACCCGTCTCACACCAACGGATCCGCCGGCGATTCAGGACGCATTCACTCGCTGCCGTCACTACCGCCAGGACAACGGGCTGTACGCCGTGGTGGACGCGACACTCGGACGGATCATGCTGGAAGTCGGCTCGGTGGGTGCCGTGGTGATGCCCACCGCGTTCGGCCGCAAGGTGAAACAGCGGCTGATAGCGGGAGCCGAGCACCGGCCGGGGCCGATCATCGCGCATCCGCGATCGGACCGCTGGACCTTCCTGACCGGCCCCACCGACAATTCGTACCTGGATACCGAGCTATTCGCCGACCTGTTCCGCAACTGTGCCTCGATCGCCCTGCCGGGCAGCCACATCGTGCTGCCCTCACCCACCGACGAGCACGGTGGTTACCGGACCTGGGTCGTGGCGCCGGACGGCGACTTCCGCCGCGAGTTCGCCGACGTGATCGCCACGACCCGCGCGTGCGCCGCTGCTACCGGGGAGTCGGTGGCGCGGGCGGAGTAAGCGTGACGCTGTATCTGTCCTGCCGCTTCTGATTCCACTCGCGCTCGCACTGCTCGATCTTGGACTGATCGTTGCCCGCCTTGTTCAGGCAGTCCACGAAGTCCTTGCCGCCGGACTCGACGAAGAAGCTGTACCCCACGATGGTGAGCAGAACGGCACCGACGAGACTCAGCACGCCGAGCACCGAACCGGTGATCGCCATACCCATGCCGCCCGCACTGCCAGCCCGGGCCTTGAACACCGCGATCAAGCCGAAGATGACGGCGAAGATGCCGAACAGATAACCACCGACGACCGTCCAGAAGCTCAGCAACCCGACGATGCCGAGCACCAGCGCGGTGATCGCCAAGCCCTTGCCCTTCGGTGACTCCTGCCAATAAGCGGGCTGGCCGGGGTACTGCCCAGGAGGCGGCGGGTATTGACCCGGCGGCGGATACTGGCCGGGGGGCGGATACTGCGACATGGACTTCCTCTCCGTCGGTGCCTCGCGATGCTCGGTCCGGACGAGGTGGTCCGGTAGGTGCGCGGCGATCGCCTACTGATCGCGCTGCCTACGGACGGATGTTAATGCGGTGGCCGGACCGGCTACTGGGCGCCCAATCGCGCATGCATTTCCCACACCAGGATCTCCGAAGGTCGCCGCGCGGTCACGCGCTGGCCGCCGGTCCTGGTCAGACGCACCGCGTCGCCCTCGTATAGCAGGCCGACCCCTTCCATCTCCACCTCGCCGCGCGCGACGAAAAAGTGCAGGTAGGGCGCGTCGGGCAGTTCGACCACCGGTTCGGCGCCCGGCTCCGCGCTCATCATCCGCGCCACGTGCAGCGCAGAATGGCTGCTGTTGATGGCGATGGCGGTCCGGTCGCGATATCGCGGCAGCCCCGAGGCGACCGTCACCAGGCCGCCGCCCGCCAGCTCGTCGTCGATCTCCAGCTGTTCATAGCCGGGGGTGAGGCCCGGCTCGTCCGGCACCACCCACATCTGCACGAAGTGCACGGGCTGGTCATGTTCCGGAGTGCGGCCATCCAGCCGCCATGAGTCGTTCTTCTCGGAGTGCAGGATGCCGGTGCCCGCGCTCATGCGCTGGGCCAGCCCGGGATAGATGACGCCGCTGTGGCCCAGGGAATCCTGGTGCACCAGGCTGCCGCCGAGCACCCAGGTGACGATCTCCATGTCCCGATGTGGGTGGGTATCGAAGCCTTGGCCGGGGGAGACGATGTCCTCGTTGTTGACCAGCAGCAGGCCGTGGTGGGTGTTCTCGGGATCGTAATGTTCCCCGAAGGAGAACGAGTGCTTCGAATCCAACCAGGAGACCCGCGTCTTCATGCGGTCGCCACCACGATGGACGTCGATGTGTGGTGTCGTGAGTGTGGACATCATGGTCCTCCTCTCGGGACCGTGCACCGATCGCCATTCAGGGTAGGGCACTTCCGCCGCGGTACTCCGCATTCCTAGTAAATTGAGCTGCACTCGGCATTTTACGCGAGCGACCGGAAGGTGAACGGGAGGCGAGCAGAACCAACCGGTACGTCGAAATGTCGGGCACCTCGTCGGATATCGAGGCCCGTGCCGATCGCCGAGCACCACAATGCCAACCGGAGGTAACGACGTGCTGGGACCCGCTGAGCTCGCCCGGATCGAACGGGAACTCCGCAGCGAAGCGCGGCGCGACGGCATCGCGCATTTCGTGATCGGCATCGCCGTGTTCCGCGCGGGCAGACTGCTGCTGGTGCGCAGGGCCGCCGACGACTATCGCGGCGGGTTGTACGAACTGCCCGGCGGAGGTGTCGAATCCGGCGAGACATTTGCCGAGTGTGTAGCGCGGGAATTGCTGGAGGAAACGGGGTTGCGTGTGCGCGGGATCTGCGAATTCCTGGGTGGATTCGATTACTCCACCCGAACCAAGTCGAAAGTGCGTAAATACAGCTTCGTCGTGGAAGCGGAACCCGGTGATGTCGCTCTGGCGCCGCGCGAGCACGACGCGTTCGCCTGGATCGACGCGGACGGGCTCGACGAACTGCCGATGGCGCCGGATACCCGCAAGACGGTCAGCACACTGGTGGATCGGGTCTGATTCGGGCGCCGCGTGATTCGCGCTGCGTAGCCGGGTGCGCGGCGATGTCGACGAAAGCAGTACCCTCGCGGACGTGTCGACTGGTCATGCCGAAGGCCGCACCCCCGCGGAGCAACGGCCGGTTGGGCTGCGCGCGGCACTGCGGGAAAGCCCGGGCGTGTCGCGTCTGGCGCTGGTGCGATTCACCGGGCAATTCGGCGACGGCATGTTCCAGGCCGCGTTGTCGGGCGCGATCCTGTTCAATCCCGAGCGGGAGACCGATCCGCTGGCCATCGCGGCGGGCTTCGCCGTGCTGCTGCTGCCGTATTCGCTGATCGGGCCGTACGCGGGCGCGCTGCTGGATCGCTGGGACCGGCGCGTGGTGCTGTTGGTCGCCAATGTGCTGCGTGCGGTCTTGATCGCCATGGTGAGCGCGGGGCTGCTCGCCGGGATCGGCGAGACGCCGCTGCTGCTCCTGGCGTTGGCCGTGGTCGGCGTCAGCCGTTTCGTGCTGGCGGGTGTGTCGGCGGCGCTGCCGCGAGTGGTCGCACAGGCATGGCTGGTGCCGATGAACTCGGTGTTCGCCACGGTCGCCTCCGGATGTGCCGGCCTGGGCGCGGCCGCCGCGGTGGGGATGATCGGCCTGATCGGGGCGGGAGACTTCGCCTCGGCGATCACGGTCGCGGTCAGCGGCGCAGGGTCGGTGATCGGTGCGGTATTGGCGGCCGGATTCCGCCGACATGTGCTCGGTCCAGCATCCGATGCGGCGGCCGGGGAGAACACCGTGCACGCGATCGCCACCGGACTGCGCACCGGCGCCACGGCGGTGTGGGAATCGGTGCAGGTCACCACGGCGATGCTGGGCATCGGCACGCACCGGATCGTCTTCGGCGTGAATTCGCTCATCATGGTGCTGGTACTGCGCCAGATTCCGGTGGACGGCTCCGGGCTCAGCGGTGGTCTGGTCGGTTTCGGCGTCGCCATCGCCGCCACCGCGGCGGGCATGCTGGTGGCCGCCGTCGTGGCGCCGCTGCTCATCCCCAGGCTTGGGCGGCCGCGCACCGTGGTCGCCGGTCTGATCACCGCCATGCTGGTGCAGGCCACGCTGGTAACGCCGATCGCGTTCGCCGACTCGGGCGACGCGGTGCAGCGCGCGCGTGAACTCTTGCTCGTCGGCGCGTTCCTGCTGGGCCTGGCCGGACAGACGATCAAACTGACCGGTGACGCGACGATGCAGATAGACATCGATGACGCACGGCGCGGCGAGGTGTTCGCGCTCCAGGACACGGTCTTCAATATCACGTTCGTGCTGGCGATCGCGGCCGCCGCGCTGGTGATTCCGGATGATGGCCGGTCGCTGGCCGTGATTCTCGCCGGTGCCGCGATCTACGGCGCGGGCATAGCGGCCATCGCGCTGAACACGCGACGCGGCGCGCTCACGCGATGAACGATTCGTCGCCGAGGTTTCGTCCATCCCGGCTCAACCAGTGCGCCACGTGCTCGGGCAGCGCGTCGACCTGCGTGCGCTCGGACAGCGCGGCGGGGTGATCGGTGTGCTGGTCCGCAACCGGCGGCTCCGCACCGCCGACGAGACGATCGGGCATCTCCTGCTCCGTGCGCACGATCCAGTCGAGCTGCTCGCTCGCTGCGTCATCGGGCAGGCCGGTGATCTGATGATTCCAGGTGCCCAGGCCGGTGGGGTCGGTGAAGAAGTGGTCGAGCACGCCGTCGTCGTCGAGATCCAGCGCCGCGATGTCGGCGATGCCGGAGCCGGAAGAATCCCATAACGCGTCGTCGGCGTTGCCGTCTCCGTCGAAGTCCAGCCGCACCGCGTCGGCCCCGCCCCCATCGCCGAGTTCCAGGTCGGCCTGGCTGGTCCAGACGTGCACGGTCCCGTCGCCGGTGCCGAACACATACTCGATCTCATTCATATACCTTTGGACGCACGCACGGCGGCGCCGGTTCCACTACCCGGCGTTTCCGATTCCCGTCCCACGTTCGCGGGGCTGATTCCGGTATGTTGACCTGTCGGCGGCCGACCGACAGGAGGCAACACGACATGGGTTTTCCGGCGATGGAAGCCCGATGCGGTGCGAACATTGCTGGGCGCGTGGAAGACCCGACCGACTACCGGTTGCCCGATGCTCGGATGGCCACCGACGAGCCGACGTGACGCGCGAATCCGGAACCAGATCCCCTTGTGCACCGGCATTGTTCGGCGCGCTGCTGGCCGGCGTTCTCACCATGCCGATGCCCGCCGCGCAGGCCGCGCCGTTCCCATGGGCGCCACCTCCGGTGAACAGCTGCGGTGAGGTCGGGTTCGATCCGCTCAATCGCGAGCCCGATCCCTCGCAGCCGCCTCCTCCACCGGTGCCGCCGCAGATCGATATCCCGGTGCCGGTCCCGGAGATCACTCCGGTTCCGGTGCCCGACCCGCCGCAGGACAATACGCGGATCGTCCCCGACCCGCTGCCGGCGAATCCGTGTGACAACCCGTGCCCGGACATCAGGGACACCCCGAAACCACCGGAGCCGGAGACCGATCCGAGCCCGAAGTCGGATAACGGCACCGACCCCGGGACCGGCACCGATTCGGGCTCCAACTCCGGATCCGCCTCGGGCTCAGGGAACGGCTCCGGCTCGGCCAGCGGTTCCGGCAGCGGCTCGGGTTCGGGCAGCGGCTCGGGTTCCGGTGAGCCGGTCAAACTGCCCCGCATCGAGTTCAAGCCGGAGATCGAACCGATTCCGATTCCGGTGCCCGGCGGTCCGGGGGAGGAGCCGCAGCCCGCGCCGCCGCACGTGGTGCATCCGGCCGAACCGGGCCCGCTCGCCGCGCGGGTGACCGCGCCGCAAGTCGAGTCGGTGCGCCTGGTCGGCCAGGTGACCGGGCACGGATCGGAGAACCGGACCGACATGCGCTGGCAGGTCGACGGCACCGACCTCGGGCTGATGTGGGAAACGAGGCCCGGCGAGGTCGCCGTGGTTTTCGGCGACACTTTCGGCACGGGCTGGGGCGGCGGTGGCGCGGGCAACGACGACCAGGACTGGCGCAGCAACGTGATCGGCTTCAGCACCGATCCCGACCTCTCCGACGGCCTGACCCTGGATACCTTCGCGCAGGACAGCCGTTGTCACGCCGCGGAGATCCTGGGCAGTCGCAAGATCAAGAACTGGGAGACCACCACCATCCCCACCTCCGGGTTCGCCATCGGCAACCGGCAGTACCTGAGCTACATGTCGGTGAATCGATGGAGCCGCATCCCGGGCCTGTGGTGGACCAACTACGGCGGCATCGCCTACTCCGACGATCACGGGCGCACCTGGAAGAAAGACCAGCATGCCAAGTGGGAGAACTTCTTCGGCCTCGGCCGATTCCAGGTCGCTGCGATGGTGCCGCAGGGCGACTACGTCTACATGTTCGGCACCCCGAACGGGCGCATCGGTGTGATCGGGCTGGCCAGGGTGCCGAAGCACCAGGTGCTCAACAAATCCGCCTACCAGTACTGGGTCGGCGGAAACTGGGCGCCCGCGGCCGAGAACCAAGCCACCCCGCTCGTGCTCGGCATGGCCAGTGAGGTGTCGGTGCGCTACGACCGGGAGACCGAACAGTGGCAGATGGTCTACCTGGATTCGGCGCGGGGCGCGATCGTGCTGCGCACCGCGTCGAGCCCGCAGGGCGCGTGGACGGACGCGATCCCGCTGGTGTCCACCGCCGACTACCCGAAGTCCTACGGCGGGTTCATCCATCCGTGGTCGACGAGCGAAGATCTGTACTTCATGCTCTCGGCGTGGGACAGCTACAACGTGTATCTCATGCACGCCAGGCTGGACCCGAGCGCCGGTCAGGCCGTGCGGACGAACCGAACGGGCTGACCAGGACGCGCCTGCGCGATCGCGTCGACGTCCGCATCGATGACCACGGCGATCACGGGATAACCGCCCGTGATCGGGTGATCGGCGAGGAACACGACCGGCTGCCCGCTCGGCGGCACCTGGATCGATCCGAGCGCCATGCCTTCGGTCGGCAGCTCGCGGGTGTCCTTGCGGGTCAGCGGCGGGCCGGTGCGGCGATCGAGTCGCGCACCGATCCGATCGGTATCGGGGGAGACGGACCAGAGGCCGTCGAACAAGGCGGCGGCATCGGAGAACCAGTCGTCGCGTGGACCGAGCATGGCACGCACGGTGACGATATCCGCGGGCAACTCGGCCACCGGGGCCAAATCCACGACCGGAATCGTATGCGGAGACGGGCCGATCGGGAGTCGATCGCCCTCGGCCAACGGCTCCGGCCCCAATCCCGACATGGTGTCGCGGCTGCGCGAACCGAGCGTCCTGGGTACATCGATACCGCCGCGCACCGCGATATAGCTGCGCAGTCCGACGGACGCGTAAGCGAGTCGAAGCCCCTGTCCCGGTTCGAGTTCCAGCACACTGGCGTGCCCCACCGGCCTGCCGTCAACAGTCGCGGGCGCGGACGCGCCGGTGACCGCCAGCATGACATGTTCTTCCGCGTGCAAGGCGAACCCACCCAGCAGCACCTCGATCGCCGCGTGGCCCTCCGGGTTACCGACCAGCCGATTGGCCAACCGCAGCGACCCGCGGTCCGCGGCGCCCGCGGGACCGACACCGGAATCGAACCAGCCCGGCCTGCCGAGATCCTGAATGGTCGCGAGCGGACCGACTTGCTCGATGACGATCATCCGGCCTCCTTCGCGTCGACGAATCGGACCGTGGCGCCGGCGCGGACCAATGCGGGCGGATCGCGCTCGACATCCCACATGCTGAGCTCGGTGGTGCCGATCAGCTGCCACCCACCGGGCGTGCTGCGTGGATACACCGCGCTGTAGCCTCCGGCCAACGCGACGGCGCCCGCTGGAATCGCGGTGCGCGCCTGCGCTCGGCGTGGAACCGACAGCCGGCCATCGGGCGATTCGAGGTAGCCGAAGCCGGGTGCGAATCCGACGAACGCGCACCGCCACACCGTGCCGGTGTGCGCGGCGATCACCTCGGCGGTGCTGAGTTCCAGCAGCCTGGCCACCTCGTCCAGGTCGGCGCCGTCGTAGCGCACCGGGATCACCACCGGATCGGCTCGGAAAGCGCTGTCCGGCAAGGTTTTCCGGGAAGCACCGCCGATGAGTTCGCGCAGCGCGACCAGCATGGTGGTCAGCGCGCGTCGTACCGCGTCACGGTCGTGCGGTGAATCCAGCGTCAGCAGTACGGTTTCCGCGGCCGGGAGCACGTCCTGCACACCGGGGATCGGTCCGGCTCGCAGCGCCGCGACAAGTTCCGCGATTACCTCGCGCCGTTCCGGCGTCACCAGCAGCGCCCGATCGCCTGCCGCGCGAATCGCCGTCTCGGCCTCCTGCCGAGCCGCGTCGGGCACTGCTCCCTTCGTCGTCATATCCCGGCCTCAGCCGAACGGCTCCACCGGCACGCCGACTTCGCCCAGCACGGCACGGATCCGACGGGCCATCTCCACCGCCGCAGGTGAATCACCGTGCACGCAGATACTCGCGGCGCGCACCGCCACCGTGCCGGATCCATCGACCGTCCGTGCGGTGCCCGACTGGGCGATCGAAACCGCCTGGGCGACAGCATCCGCCGGGTGCAGCACCGCGCCGGGCTCACCACGCGCGGCCAGTGAACCGTCCAGCGTGTAGGCGCGATCGGCGAAACCCTCGCCGATGAATCGCACCCCGGCGGCCTGTGCGGCCGACTCCAGCTGGGTGCCCGCCGGGCCCAGCAATCCGAGCCGCAGGTCGTACTCCACGATCGCGCCCAGCACCGCGTCGGCAATCATCCGATTCCGCGCGGCCGAATGATAAAGCGCCCCATGTGGCTTCACGTACCGAACCCGATCGCCTGCGGCCTTCGCGAAGGCGTCGAGGGCGCCGATCTGATACAGCACCTCGTCGCGCAGTTCTCCGGGCGCGACAGTGATCTCGCGCCTCCCGAATCCGGCCAGGTCGCGGTATCCCACGTGGGCGCCGATCCGCACCCCCTTCGCCACGGCCAGCGCGCAGGTCTTGCGCATGATCGAGGGGTCGCCCGCGTGGAAACCGCAGGCGATGTTCGCACTGGTGACAATGTCGAGCATGGCGGCGTCATCGCCCATCGTCCACGGTCCGAAGCCCTCGCCCAGATCACTGTTGAGATCCAGCGCCATGTGCGTTCTCCCAGTTCCGTGTTGCGGCGGACTTCCGATTCTCGTACCGAGGCGTCTGTCCCGGCAAATGCGCCCGTCCGCGCGACCTGGCTCACAGATCCCAGGTTCGGCGGGACTCGCCAAGTACGCTCGGTCCAATCATGGCCACGTATTTCGATCCGAAGTCCTGGTCGCCGTCACGGGCCGTCGATCTCGGCAAGCGCCTGTTCGATCAATCCTGGCGGGAGCAGTGGGTGGCGCTCAGCACCGCTTGGCTGGATCCGGTCGCCGACCTCGGCTCCGGGACCGTCACGGCGCTGCTGCCGGATGTGCTGATGACGATGCTCAGCGAGGGCATCCTGAGCCGGTTCGGCGGGCAGGAAGTCAGCGCGACACTGCTGGGTCACGACCTGCGGGCCACCTTGCGGGTGCTGAAGGTGCGCCGCCGCGGCGCGCATTTCCAGACCAAGACGGTGTTGGCGGGGCTGCGCTGGGACGACCATTCGATCGAGGCCGTGACCGTCATCGCACATGGCGTCCGCTTGATTCCGGGCGTGCCGACCAAGGTCCGCGCCGCGCGGCTCGACCTGGACGGCACGGTCACCGCCGCGGCGCTGGTCGGGTGGCTCAACACCCAGCCGCTGGGCTGGACCCTGGACCTGCACGAAACCGGATTCATCCGGGCCAGGCACCGCCGACGAGCGGTCACGGCGCTGATCGAACCGTCCGTCACGGACAATCGGCTGGACATCGCCGTACGCAGGGCGAGCTGGTTCGGCGTTCCGATCCCGCGCAGGCTGATCGGCGTTCCCGCGGTGCTGCTGGAGCAACTCCCCAACGGCGCCCGGATCGCGCGCGCCACCCGCGAGGGCGAGCTGATCCGGTTCCGCATCGAACTGCCCGAGGTCACCGGTTCGTTCGATCTCGCGCAGATCCGCTCCGCGATCCTGGCGGGCACCACCCTGGTCGTCTTCTGACCCGGTCAGCTCTGCGTTTTCCACCACTCGAGCAGTGCCGACTCGGCTTCCTCGCGGGTGAGCGGCCCGCGGTCGAGGCGCAGTTCCTTCAGATGACGCCAGGCCCGGCCGACCTCGGGGCCGGGCGGCAGACCGAGCAACTCCATGATCGCGTTGCCGTCCAAGTCCGGGCGGACCTTGGCCAGGTCCTCCTGCTGCCGCAACCGGTCGATCCGCACCTCCAGCTCGTCGTAGGTCGCGCGCAACGCGGCGGCCCTGCGCTTGTTGCGGGTGGTGCAGTCGGCACGGACGAGTTTGTGCAGACGGGGGAGCAGATCGCCGGCGTCGGTGACATAGCGCCGGACCGCCGAATCGGTCCACTGGCCTTTGCCGTAGCCGTGGAAGCGCAGGTGCAGGAAGACCAGCCTGGCCACGTCTTCGGTGAACTGCTTCGGGTACTTCAGCGCCCGCATCCGTTTGCGCACCATCTTCGCGCCGACCACCTCGTGGTGGTGGAAGCTGACGCCGCCACCCGGCTCGTTGCGCTTGGTATCGGGCTTGCCGATGTCGTGCAGCAGCGCGGCCCAGCGCAGCACCAGATCGGGGTCGCCTTCTTCCTGGTCGATGGCCTGCTCCAGCACGGTGAGCGAATGCCAGTAGACGTCCTTGTGCTGATGATGCTCGTCGATCTCCAGCTTCATCGCGGGAACTTCGGGCAGCACCCGCTGGGCCAGCCCGGTTTCGCACATGACGTTGATGCCGTCGATCGGGTGTGCGCCCGCGATCAGCTTGTCCAGCTCGACGCGCACCCGCTCCGCGGTGATCCGGTCGATCTCTCCGGCCATGGCCGTGATCGCGACCCGAACCCGCGGATGCAGCTCGAAGCCCAGCTGGGAGACGAACCGCGCGGCGCGCAGCATGCGCAGTGGGTCGTCGTTGAACGAATCCTCCGGGGCGGCAGGCGTATCGAGCACCCCTTCGAGCAGGGCGTTCATCCCATCGAGCGGATCGACGAACTCCAGCGCGCCGTCCGCGCCGATCCGGACCGCCATCGCGTTCACCGTGAAGTCCCGGCGCACCAGGTCGTCCTCGAGCGAGTCGCCGAAGGTCACCTGGGGGTTGCGGGACACGCGGTCGTAGCTGTCCGCGCGGAATGTGGTGATCTCCAGTTGCTCGGCGCCTTTTGCCGCGCTGACCGTGCCGAACGCCAGACCGCCGGTGTCCCACACATGGTCGGCCCAGCCGCGCACCATGTCCTGTACCACCTCCGGCCGCGCGTCGGTGGTGAAATCCAGATCGGTCCCCAGCCTGCCGAGCACCGCGTCGCGCACACTGCCGCCAACCAGGTACAGCTCATGCCCCCCCGCGGCGAACATCTCGCCCAGGGGCGTCAGCACATCCGACAGCCTCCCCAGCGTCACCGCCGCGGCGGCCAGCAATCGGGTACGTCTATCCAGCGCAGCGTCCTCGGACTTGGGCGAAACCACGAATGAGCAGCTTACCGAGCCGCGACACCGAATATTACGGCGCAGTCCACGCAGACAACCGTGGCAGTTCGGGGCATGCCCGCGGCTCGCAGTTGCGACAGGGTTCGGTGAACATCCAGGATTGCCGGTCACTGCCCAGCGCTCCCGCACCGGCTCAACCTCGGTTTTTCGAGCGAAGCGAGACCGAGCATTGCCCGTTCGCGGCCCGGCTCGGGTCCGAGCCGCCGACGCGCAAGCGACGAAGTCGCAAGCGGCGGTCGCTCGGACGCGAGCCACAAGGGGGTCGCGAACACGCAGCGCCGCAGGCGCTGCAAATCGAACACAGTAGGATTGCCAGGTGTCTCCGGCCGATCGTGCGAACAGTCGACGCCGCCAGTCTCGGCGCCGCGGTTCGGCCGCCAATGCCGCGAAGCCGCGGATGCGCACGGTGCGGGAGACCTCGGCGGGCGGGCTCGTCGTCGACGGCCTGGACGGTCCGCGGGAGAACCGCAGCGCGGCCCTCATCGGCCGCACCGACCGCCGCGGGCGGCTACTGTGGTCACTGCCCAAGGGACATATCGAAGAAGGCGAGACGGCCGAGCAAACCGCGATCCGGGAGGTCGCCGAGGAGACCGGCATCAATGGTGTCGTGGTCGCCGAACTCGGCAGCATCGATTACTGGTTCGTGACCGACGGTCGGCGGGTACACAAAACGGTGCATCATTATCTGCTGCGTTCGGTCGGTGGTGAACTGTCCGACGCCGACGTGGAAGTCACCCAGGTAGCGTGGGTTCCGTTGAGCGAGCTGGATTCTCGGCTGGCCTACGCCGATGAACGGCGACTGGCCGAGATGGCGAACAAGCTGATCGACCGGATGGAGACCGGCAAGCGATGACGCATGGACTGTTCCGGATCTTCGTGGCGGTCCTGACCATCCTCGGCCCCGTGACGGCGCTGCCGCTGCTGGATGCGACGGCCGTGGCCCAACCCAGCGGATCCGGTACCTCGTCGAACCCGAAGTTCCTGAAGCTGTCGCTGGATTCGGTGTCGCCGACAACGGTGACCACCGCCAGCGATCCGCTGCTCACCGTCTCGGGCACGGTCACCAACATCGGCGACCGCTGGGTGGACGACGTCAGCATCCGCATCCAGCGAGCGGCGGCGATCACCGCGCCGAGCGGGTTGCGCGCCACTTTGCGCCTCGATGAGGTCAATTACGACGTGAACGGCGAGTTCGAGGATGTCGCGCTGCGGCTCAATCCAGGGCAGCGCAAACAGTTCACCCTGAGCATCCCGTTGCGCTCGGAGAGCGGCACGGCGTCGTCGCTGCGCATCACCGAGCCGGGCGTCTATCCACTCCTGCTGAACGTGAACGGCGAACCCGCCTACGGCACCCAGGCCAGGCTCGACGACGCCAGGTTCCTGCTACCGGTCCTCGGAGTGCCGCCCGCTCCGAGCGAAGACGGCTCCGGCTCCGCGGCCCCGGCGATACCTTCGCCCACCGACGCGCCCGTGGCGACGACCTTGCTGTGGCCGCTGGCCGACCGGCCGAGACAGGTCGCGGGCCATCCGGGCAGCGTCGACGGCAAAGTGGAACTCACCGACGATGAACTGGCCGCTTCGCTCGGTAAGGGCGGTCGTCTCGACCAACTGCTGGCCGCGCTGGAGGGAGCGATCGGCGGGGGCACCACCCGGGACGGCAACCTGGCTTCGGCGGTATGCCTCGCCGTCGATCCCGATCTGCTGCTCACGGTGCGGTCGATGACCAGGGGCTATCGCGTGCTGGCGAGCCCGTCCGACCCCGATGGGGCGACCAGGGCGGGCGCGGGCGCCGAAAACGCGCAGATCTGGCTGGATCGGTTGCGCGCACTGGCCGGGTCGATGTGCACCGTGGCGCTGCCGTTCGCGCAGGTCGATCTCTCGACGCTGGCCGCGGTCAACGACCCGGCGCTGTCCGCGCGCGCGATCACCGAACCCGCCGACATCATCGACTCGATCCTGTCCACCCGCTCGGTGCGGGGTGTCAGCCTGCCGGATTCCGGAAGCATCGATGCCAGTGCGGGACTCCTGTTGCGCAACCACGGTTTCGGAACCGCCGTGCTCGCCTCGACGGCAACCATTCCGCAGGGCGCCGCGGATTGGGCGCAGTCGACCAGCGAAAGCGGCAGGACAACAGCCGATCCGAACTCGGTTTCCTCGATCGCCGACTCGGCGAGCCCGGAAGTGGTCCGGCTGCCCGCGATCACCGCGATGTCGCCGGCCCCCGCGCCGCCGCCACCGGCAGCGGCCAACGGAATTCCGTCGGCCGCGCCCGCTCCGGCCGCCGACCCAGCGCTGCACGCGGTGACGTTCGACATCTGGTCCGCGACCGCCCTGGCCGCGGTCGGATCCAATCCACCCACGCCGCCGTTCACTCCGTCCCGGGTTCGGTACGACGTCACCAACGATTCGCGTGCGGCGCGATTGCAGGACGCGCTCGGTGCGATCTCCTGGACCGCGCTGAATCCGGAGACGAGCCGGCCACGCTCACTGTTGCTCGTGCCGCCGCAACAGTGGGGACCGAACCGGGACGAAGCGACGGCGCTCTTGGGCCAAGTGGACATGCTGCTGCGCGGCAACCTCGCCACCGCGCGTCCATTCCATGACTTGGTGGCGCTGCCGCCGGACCCCCAGCCCTACGAGCTGGACTATCTGCCTCAGGCCGCGCAAGACGCGGTGCCGGACCGTTTCGTGCTGCCGGTGCGCGACCAGGGCCGCCGGATCAGCGAGATGATGCGCGCGTTGGTGGACGTGCCGGAGGCCGAGCTGACACCGCACGCTTTCCTGACGCCGCTGCGGGACGACCTGATCCGCACGCTGAGCCTGTCGGACAGGCGCGCGGACGGCTCCGCGCAACCGGACACCTTCGCCCAGCGCAGACTGGACCAGACCATCCGGACGATGGACCGGCTGTACCGCTCGGTCACCGTGCTGCCGCCGGGCGGGGTGTACACGCTCGCGTCCGAGCAGAGTCCGTTGCTGCTGGTCGCACGCAACGATCTGCCCGTGGCCATCCGGGTGAGGTTCCGGATCGAGGCACCGGCGGAGACGAAGATCACCGATCCCGGCGAGCAGCAGCTTCCGGCGAACGGGTCCCGATCGTTCCAGATTCCGACCGAGGTCAGCGACAGCCGCAACCTGGTCATTCCCATCTCGCTGACCACATCGGAGGGGATCGCAGTCGGCAATCCCACACAAGTCTCGGTGCGTTCGAACGCTTATGGTCAGGCCTTGGCGATAATTACCGGATGCGCCGGACTTCTGCTGCTCCTGTTGGCCGGCCGCCGTTTGTGGCACCGGTTCCGTGGGCAGCCCGACCCGGCGGACGAGGGCTTCGATCCCGGCACCAGGCGCCGGGTCAACCGGTACCGGCGCGCACGCAGCCGGATGCTGCGGGAGCAGGAGCAGTTCCAGGAGACCCGGTGAGGGACCGTGCGGCGACGGACCCTCGCAAACCGCTTCTACCTGCATCAATGTGGTATCCCACGGTGTCGTGTGGCACGGTGGAGGACAATCGGAGTGTTCCCGGGCCGGCCCGGGTCGGAGGGACGCGATGGGCAGAAGGTTCACCGATCACGGTGGACCTGTGTGGTAAGCCGCGGCTCACCACACCGATGGGGGTGCGGATATCCCGGCAGGTACAGGAGGCATGATGAGCGACGATGACATATCGGCTCATCGCCCTGGACCAGGTGATCGGCTCGACGGGCCACCGGCCCGCCGAGCGCCGGTCGCACCGTGGGAACGCCGTCCTCCGCATCCCGAGGCCGGTGATCCGGAGTTGAACGGCGGCCAGAACGGCGGCCAGCCGCAGGTGCCGCAGATCAGTCGTCCCTCGGCCGCGCCGCAGCCCAGGCCGGGTCAGCGCATGCCACCACCGCCGCCCGCACCTCAGCCGCGACCGCAACGGCCGCCCGTTCCACCCCCACCACGCTCCGATCCCGGGCCGCACCCGGGCCAACGGCAATACCCCGCGGCGCCACCTCCGGGTGCCGGACGGCCGCCCGGTTCCGCACAAGTGTCCGGTTTCGCACAACGGCCCGGCCCCGGACAGGCGGCCGGTCCCGCCGAGCAACGGCGCCCGCTGCCGCCTGGTCCCGCACGTCCGGGACCGGGACAGCCCGGTCCGCTCCCGACCGGTGCGCCGAGGCCCGCGCCCGCCGTGCCGCGGCCACCACACTCGGGTGCGATTCCGGCCACGCCGCGTCCGCCGCAGTCGGGTCCCATCCCGGCCGGGCAGCGCCCGCCCCAATCCGGACCGATCCCGGCCGCCGTGCCCGAGTCCGGCCGAGTGCCACCGCCGCGCTATGCCCCGCAGCAGCCGCAGCAATTCCGGCCACCGCCGCGGCAGCGGCCGCCCGCGCCGGTCCGGCACGAGCACGCCGAGCCGGACCGCCCCCGCACCAGGGAGTGGCCCGCCGCCACGACCACGGAGCCGCCGAAGGACGAGGACTCGAAGCAGAGTTCGAGTGCCCGGCTGCTCAGCGACTCCGGATCGATCGCGTTCGCGACGCTGATCAGTCGGATCACGGGGTTCGGCAAGCAACTGCTGCTGCTGACCGTGCTCGGCCCGGCCATCGCCAGCGCGTTCACCGTCGCCAGCCAGATCCCGAACATGATCGCGGAATTGGTGCTCGGTGCGGTGCTCACCGCCATCGTGGTGCCGACGCTGGTGCGCGCGGAGCAGGAGGACCCCGATCGCGGGGCCGCCTTCGTCCGGCGCCTGGTGACCGCGGCCTTCATGGTTCTGGCCACCGCCGCGCTGTTGGCTACGGCGGCGGCGCCGGTGCTGACCACGCACGTCTTCCTGTCCGACGACGGCCAGGTGAACACCGCCCTCACCACGGCGCTGGCCTTCCTGCTGCTGCCGGCGATCCTGTTCTATGGCATGTCGGCGCTGCTCACGGCAATCTTGAACACCAGGCAGATGTTCAAGCCCGGCGCGTGGGCTCCCGTGCTGAACAATCTGGTCGTGCTGGCCGTGCTCGGCCTGTACGTGCTGATGCCGGGCGAAATCACCCTGGATCCGGTCCGGATGAGCGATCCCAAGCTGCTCGTGCTCGGCGTCGGCGTCCTGAGCGGCGTAGTCGTGCAGGCGGTCAGCCTGATCCCGGCGATCCGCAGGGCGGGCATCGACCTGCGTCCGCTGTGGGGGATCGACGCCCGGCTCAAGCAGTTCGGCGGCATGGGCGCCGCCATCGTCCTGTACGTCCTGATCAGTCAGGCGGGTTTCGTTTTCGCCACGCGGATCTCCTCGCATGCCGATGCGGCCGGCCCGGCGATCTACAACAACGCCTGGCTGCTGCTGCAACTGCCTTACGGCGTGCTCGGTGTCACGGTGCTCACGGCGATCATGCCGCGGCTGAGCCGCAACGCCGCGGCCGACGACACGCCCGCGGTCGTGGACGATCTCTCCGCCGCCACCCGGCTGACCATGATCGCCCTGGTTCCGGTGGTCACCTTCCTCACACTGGCCGGCCCGCAGGTCGGGCAGGCGCTGTACGGCTACGGCAACTTCGGCTCCGACGCCGAGCGCCTCGGCCTCGCGGTCAGCTGGTCGGCGTTCGCGCTGATCCCGTACTCCCTCGTGCTCATCCACCTGCGCGTGTTCTATGCCAGGGAACAGGCGTGGATTCCGACTTGGATCATTCTCGGCATCACCGCCGCGAAGATCGTCTTCTCGGCGCTGGCCCCGATGGTCACCGACGCCGAGCACGTGGTGATCGCGCTCGGCGTCGCGAACGGCCTAGGCTTCGCGGTCGGCGCCGTGGTCGGCGGCTTCCTGCTGCACCGCAGCCTGGGCGATCTCCGAATGAGCAACGTCGGCCGCACGGTGACCCGGGTGGTGCTCGCGTCGCTCGCCGGCGGCGCGGTGATGTGGATCGTGGACCGGGTACTCGGTTTGGATCGGCTGAGTGCGGCCTTCGACGGTCCCGGCTCGCTGATCCGGGTGGCGATCACCGCGATCGTCATGTTCGCGGTGGCCTTCGGCCTGATGCGACTCGCCGGGATTCCCGAGATCGTCGCCATCACGGTGGCCATCTCGCGGCGCCTCGGGTGGACCCCGCCCGCGCCGGATCTCGACCTGGAGAGCCCGGTCGAAGATCCCTACGTCACGCAGGTGCTCCGCAGGCCCGACCCGTATCTGGCCTACCCGCGCTTCGACCCGTACATGGATGCCCAGACCATGGTGCTGCCCGTGATCAGAGCGGAAGCCGTTGACCGCACCGGCGTGGGTGAGTTCCCGTACCCTGTTCGGCAGAGAAGCACAAGTGGCGAATTCGCCGGAACCTCGACATATCAGGGCGAAGGAGGACCGAGGGTGAGCGACGACGCGGTGGGCGGCGTCCCAGCCGCCGATTCTTCTGCGACCACGGCCGGCGGACTGTCCACCGATGTACCGCCGACCGCGGGGGAGCCGTTGGATCCCGCGTACGCGAACAAGGAGCCGGGCACGGCTCCGCCGGATCAGGGCGCGGCGAGACCGCAGGAGAACCAGCTGCCGCCGCGCGATCCGATGTACGACACCGGGATGATCCCCATCGGCTCGCCGGAGATGCCGCCGATGGGTGGGGAAAACCTCGGCGCTCGGCGCATTCCGCGCGGCCCCAAACTGATCCCGGGCGCCTCGGTGGCCGGTGGGCGCTACCGGCTGCTGGCCAGCCACGGCGGTGCGCGCGGCCTGAAGTTCTGGCAGGCGCTGGACATCAAACTCGACCGCGAGGTCGCGTTGACCTTCGTCGACGCCGACCAGAAGGCGGCCGACAACTCCGGCCACGACGGCCCCCAGGCGATCCTGTCCCGCACGCTGCGCCTCGGCCGGATCAATTCGCCCGGCCTCGCCCGTGTTCTGGACGTGGTGCGCGGCAGCTCCGGCGGCATCGTGGTCGCGGAGTGGACGCCGGGCCGCTCCCTGCGCGAGATGGCCGAAACGGTGCCCTCGCCGATCGGTGCGGCGCGCGCCATCCGTGCGCTCGCGTCGGCGGCCGAGTTGGCCCACCGCGGCGGTGGGTCGCTGTCCATCGACCACCCCGACCGGGTGCGCATCAGCGCGTCCGGTGACGCGGTGCTCGCCTTCCCCGGCACGCTGTCCGATTCGGACGCACAGTCCGACGTGCGCGGTCTCGGCGCGATGCTCTATGCGCTGATCACCGCGCGCTGGCCGATCCGCTCCGGCGGAGTCACCGGCGCCGCCGCCACGGTCGGCGGCTTGCGGCTGGCCGACTTCGGTCCGGATGGCACCCCCATCGAGCCGCGCCAGATCCGCCCCGAAGTACCGTTCGAGATCTCCGCGGTCGCCGTGCGCTCCCTGGAATCGAACAAGGGCGTGCGCACCGCCGCCACGGTCCAGCACGTGCTGGAGCAGGCGTCGGTGGTCGACCAGAAGACCGATTTCATCCCGGTGCTTCGACTCGGTCAACGCCCGCCCGCGAACATCGACGACTCGCTCGCCGATCCGGAACTGCTCGCGGCGGAGCGCGAACGCTCGCAGCGCATGATGTGGATCATGGTGGGGCTCGGCATCCTCGCCGCACTGGTGGTCGGCATCGTCATCTGGTGGATGGTCAGTGTGTTCGCGCCGGGCGCCTCGGAGGCACCGCTGAACGAACAACGCAATATCGGGCTGACCACCAACAGCCAGCCCGCCCCTACTCCCGCGGCGGCTGGTCCCAACCTCACATCGACCGGCGTGCCGGTCCCGGTGACCGGCGTGACGGTGTTCTCTCCGGAGGGCACCCCCGACGGCGTCGCCAACGTGCAAGCGGTGCTGGACAACGACCCGGACACCCAGTGGCGCACGGATCAGTACTTCCAGCAGTTCCCGGCGCTCAAGAAGGGCGTCGGCCTGCTGGCTACCCTGCCCAGCCCAGCCAAGCTCACGAACGTCTCGATCAATTCGCCCAGCGCGGGCACGTCGGTGGAGATTCGCACGTCACCCACCGGCTCGCCGACCCTCGATCAGACCCAGCTGATCGGTTCCGCCCGGCTGGACGACGGCGTCACCGACATCCCGGTGCGCGCCGATCAAGCCGCCCGCTATGTGCTCGTCTGGATCACCGGGCTGGGGAACTCCGGCGGTCAGTTCCAAAGTCTGATCGCCGACATTCGTTTCGACGCCGCACCTTAGCCCGGATCCACACGGAGCTTTCGCGGCACGTACTCGCTCGTGCCGGCCATCCGCACGCACGCGCTGGGCGTCGCGCGTTCCTCTGATTTCCGCCCGCTCCCTTGGTTGCTGCCAAATCGTGCCGAACGATATGATCTTCGAGCGCTCTCAGCAGGGGAGCTTCCCGGGCTCTGGTGCTATCGATCCCGGATGCTGCGAAATTCTCGGCGATGGTCAACCGTGCCCGTTGCCGCCGTGAGCGCTGTCCAAGGGGTTGGCATTGTCATCCGAATTGAACGAGGGGTTTCGCGGGGGGACGTCGCGGCCGGTCGCGTACCGCGAGCGCTCGTTCATCCCCGATGAGTACACCGATGTCGAGTTGTTGCGGGCGCACGTCCGTGGGCAGCGGCACGCGTTCGCGGAGTTGCTGCGCAGGCATAACGATCATTTGTGGCAGACGGCGTTGCGCACCTCCTATACCCGGGAGGACGCGGCGGATTCGCTGCAGGACGCGTTGTTGTCGGCGCATCGCACGGCGGCGTCGTTCCGCGGCGAGGCGGAGGTCCGCAGCTGGCTGCACGCGATCGTGGTGAACGCCTGCCTGGATCGGATCCGGCGCAACAAGACCAGGCGCGCAATCTCGCTCTCACCCGAGACCATGCCCGAACCGAAGGACGAACGCGATGAGATGGCCGAGCTGGAGATGTCTATGGTGATCGATCGCGCCCTGTTCGCGCTGCCGCCGGAGCAGCGCACCGCGTTGGTCGCGGTGGATGTGGAGGGGTATAGCGTGGCCGAAGCGGCCGCACTGCTCGGTGTCGCGGAGGGGACGATCAAGAGCCGGTGTGCGCGGGCGCGGCAGCGGTTGCAGCTGCGGTTGGATTTTCTGCGTGATCCGGGGAACCGGAGGTAGCTGCGATGCGTCATTAACAGTGACGAACCACGACGCGATGTAGAGACAGCCCCGTCGGCGAGGGGATTGCCGTGATGTCAGAGGCGAACAACGGAGGTGCGATGGCGACCCGGGTGCCACGGCCTGCGCTCACGGCCGAGTTACTCGCCGACCTGCACGCCGACAACGTGGCGCCGGAGCAGCGTGAGCAGTTGTGGCCCGCGGTCTCGCGCGACCCACAGGCGCTGCGTTACCTGCGGTCACTCGATAAGGTCAGCGCCGAGCTCCGTGCCTTGGGCCGGGACGAGCGCATCATCCACACCATGCCCGCCGACGTCTCGGCCCGCCTCACGCAGTTCGTCGACGAGTTGGACTCACCCGAGGGGCCGGCTGCGCAGGACGCCACGATCCATTCTTTGCCGTCCGTGCCGACGGATGAATCCGGCGGGGAACCAACGGTTTCGGAATCCACGCCCGCACAACCGGTCGTGCTCGACGAGCACCGCCGCGGCAGGTTGCGCTGGTTGGCCGCGGCAGCCGCGGCGATCCTCGCTGTCACCGGTGTGGGCGGCGTCGTCTCGACGCTGCGCGGCGGTGACGACCCCGCACCACCCACCGCTCAACCCACCACTGGAACCGACGACCTCGGCGAGGATCTCACCGCCACCGTCGCGCTCTCCGCCCTCGGCCGCCACACCGTCACCGGCTCCCTCGCCAACCCGGCCGCCTTGAACCGCTGCGTACAAGCCAACGGACTCGATCGGACCGTCCTCGGCTCCACCGACATCACATTCCAGCGCCGCAACGCGGTCCTCATCCTGCTCAGCGGCCCGCGGCCACCCACGATCACCGCGCTTGTCGTCGGAACCGGTTGCGGCGCAGACGATCCACAACGCCGGGCATTGCAGGACATCGGCTGAACCTGCGATATCGGGCACACGCACGGTGTGACCCGGACAACGCGGGAACAACAGCCATTACCCTGTTGTTGACCGACACGTCCCTGTCGTCCACCGACACGTCCACTGCAACTCCCCGGAAGGGCCCCATGAGCGTTCGCGACCTGATCATCATCGGCTCCGGACCTGCCGGCTACACGGCCGCTGTGTACGCGGGCCGGGCCGAGCTCGAGCCGCTGCTGTTCGAGGGGACCCAGTTCGGCGGTGCGCTGATGACCACCACCGAGGTGGAGAACTTCCCCGGCTTCCGCGACGGCATCATGGGCCCGGATCTCATGGAGGAGATGCGCGAGCAGGCCAAGCGGTTCGGCGCGGACATCCGCACCGAGGACGTGGAGGCGGTGGATCTCACCGGCCCGATCAAGAAGGTCACCGTCGGTTCGGAGGTCTACGAGGCCTACGCCGTGATCCTCGCCATGGGTTCGGCCGCGCGGTATCTGAACGTCCAGGGTGAGCAGCGGTTGCTCGGCCGCGGTGTCAGCGCGTGCGCCACCTGTGACGGCTTCTTCTTCAAGGGACAGGACATCGTCGTGGTCGGCGGCGGCGACTCCGCGATGGAGGAGGCCACCTTCCTGACCAAGTTCGCCTCCAGCGTCACCATCGTGCACCGGCGCGAGGAGTTCCGCGCCTCCCGCATCATGCTGGAGCGCGCGAAGGCGAACGAGAAGATCAAGTTCGTGCTCCATGCCGAGGTGATCGAGGTGCACGGTGAGAACAGCGTCACCCACCTGACGCTGCGCGACACCCGCACCGGCGAGACCTCCGAACTGCCCGCTACCGGCCTGTTCGTCGCGATCGGCCACGACCCGCGCAGCGAGCTGGTCAAAGGCCAGATCGCGCTGGACGACGAGGGATACGTGCTGGTGCAGCACCCGACGACCGCCACCGACATCCCGGGCGTCTTCGCCGCGGGCGATCTCGTCGATCACACCTACCGCCAGGCGATCACCGCGGCGGGCACCGGCTGCCGAGCGGCCATCGACGCCGAACGCTGGCTGGCCGAGCAGGGCGATATCACCTCGAACACCCTCGACAACGCGGGCGAGTCGGTCACCGTCCCCGCCAACTGATCTTCCGTCTCGCCGTATTCCAAGGAGAAATTCATGTCCGAGTCCGCCAAGACGGTCACCGTCACCGATGCGTCCTTCGCCGACGACGTGCTGCTCAGTGAGAAGCCCGTCCTCGTCGATTTCTGGGCCGACTGGTGCGGGCCGTGCAAAATGGTCGCCCCCGTCCTGGAGGAGATCGCGGGCACGCACGCGGACAAGTTGACCATCGCGAAGCTGGACGTGGACGCCAACCCGAGCACCGCCCGCGATTATCAGATCCTCTCGTTGCCCACTATGATGCTGTTCCGCGGCGGTAAGCCGGTCAAGCAGATCGTCGGAGCGAAGGGCAAAGCGGCTCTTTTGCGGGAACTCGACGGCGTCATCTGACGACGCGAAACGATAACGCGCCGTAGGATGCCTGGACCCGGGGAATTGTCGCAACCCGGTCCGGGTCTGAGACAATCGACCGACGCTCCGGTCGTGCGAAGGTGTATCCCATCGCATGAGTGGGTACCCGCGGGTTGACGGAAGGAAAGGGCTCTCACGCATGCACCGACTTCGTCACGGCGATTCCGGTCCAGCCGTAGCAGAGGTTCGGGGCACCCTGGCAAGTCTCGGGTTCCTACATGCGCACGTCGGTACCGATCACGCGGACGCACGCGAGTACTGGAAAGACGCCGACGTCTCCTTCGACCATCAGCTCGACTCCGCGGTCCGTGCGTTCCAGCAGTACCGCGGGTTACTTGTCGACGGCGTGGTCGGACCGGCGACCTATCGGGCGCTGAAGGAGGCGTCTTACCGGCTCGGTGCGCGCACGTTGATCTATCAGCTCTCCGCACCGCTGTACGGCGACGACGTGGCCACCCTCCAGCGCAGGCTGCAGGACCTCGGTTTCTACGTACACCGCGTCGACGGCTATTTCGGGCCGCACACCCATGACGCGCTGACGGCCTTTCAGCGTGAGATCGGGTTGTCGGCGGACGGCATCTGCGGTCCCGACACGCTTCGCTCGCTGGACCTGCTCGGCGCCAGGGTGACCGGAGGCAATCCGCATCGCATCGCCGAGGAAGAAGTAGTGCACCGGGCGGGCCCGCAGCTGACCGGCAAACGGATCGTCATCGACCCGGGGCTCGGCGGTCCGGACAAGGGCTGCGCGGTGCCCACCGAGTACGGCGACGTCTACGAGTCGGAAATCCTCTGGGACTTGGCGAGTCGCCTGGAGGGCCGGATGGCCGCCACCGGCATGGAGACCTTCCTGTCACGTCCGTGGGGGGCCAACCCGACCGACGCCCAGCGCGCCGATACCTCGAACGCCTTCGACGCCGATCTGATGATCTCGCTGCGCTGCGCCACCAACCCGAGTCCGCTCGCGAACGGCGTCGCCGGGTTCTACTTCGGCAACTCGCACGGCTCGGTGTCGATGATCGGCCAGGTGCTGGCCGGTTTCATCCAGCGGGAAGTCGTCGCGCGAACTTCATTGCAGGACTGCCGGACCCATGCGCGAACTTGGGATCTCTTGCGTCTCACCAAGATGCCGACCGTACAGGTCGACATCGGCTACCTGACAAACGAATACGACGCCTCGGTGCTCACCAACCCGCGCATGCGGGATGTGATCGCCGAAGCGATCCTGATCTCGGTGAAGCGGCTGTACCTGCTCGGGCAGGACGATCAGCCGACCGGTACTTACACTTTCGCGGAATTACTGGCCGAAGAGCTGGCCGCAGCGGACCGGATGTAGAACTCGTTGCCCTGAAAACGGGAAGCGCCCCCTGTCCTTTCGGATCGGCAGGGGGCGCTTCGATATTCCGGCTCAGGGCGCGCCGATGCGGGTTGGTGCGGTCATCGAAGCCGCCGCGAGGAGCTGGTCCAGCGCCCGTTCGACGTCTTCCTTCCAGCCGTGATCGGAGTCCAGCTCCAACCGCAACCGGGGGAATCGGTGATGGGGGGCGACGACCTCGAAACCGACGTCCTCTAGGAAGTCGGCATCGATCATGCAGGTCTCCGGCGAGCATTCGGTGGCCGCACCGGACGCGCTCGCACCATTGATCGGTGTGATGATCCGTTCCATCAGCGTCATCGAGCCGAAGCGCTCCGACAGCGCCTGCGTGGACGGATCGGTGCGAATGCCGAACGCCTCCAGCGCGCGCACGCCGCGGCGCACCAGATCTGCCACCACCGCCTGGATCAATTGATGGGCAACATCGGCATCCTGATAGGGAAATTCGGACCGCAGCGTGGTCAGCAGGACCGCGTCCGGGCTTACCGGAGAAGTAGGGAAGAGGGTGGCCCGCGGCACCGCGCTCGGCGGGGCGTACAGGGCGCAGCCGGCGACATTGCCGTCGACGTTCGCTACCTGTCCGCACGAACCCCACTCGAGCATGACCGTGGACAGCCACGCTTCCTTCTCGAAGACCGGATCGCTGAAATTGCGGGAGTCCTCGGCCACCGCGGGATCGATCTCCCAGAAAACGCAGCGCCGCGCATGCGCGGGAAGCTTTTCCAGTCCGCCGAGGGTAAGTGCTGTGACGCTGGTCGACACCGCTCTGCTCAGCCTCCAGCTGTCCGATTCATCCACGCTCACGCCTCCGCCTCGCTAGCGCTCGCCCCTGGCGTGCGCGTTGCGCGCTGTGACATGGCTCGCTCGCTCATGCCTGCGCCTCGCTGACGCTCGGCTCCGGCACGAGCGAGTGCTCGGCTGTGTCCATTGTTCGCTCGCTGCGCTCGGCTGTGTCCATTGTTCGCTCGCTGCGCTCGCTCATGCCGCATCAATATTTGCTCGCCAGCAAGAATAAGCGATCAAAGGGAACCCGCCTCATTCCATGTCGCTGTGCTGTTGGTCAGAAGAACTTGTGCTGCTCTGCCCCCGGAGCAGCACACGCTCCGAGGCCGCGCGGAGCCATGCCGTCACAGTGACGTTTCGGCCGAAGGCCCGCACCCATGGAAATCACAAGTTAAATTTCGTCACTTCTGTCACTGAGTAGCGACCGCCCCGTCATCAGGTGTGTTCTGCTCCATCAGGGAGACGATCCGCTCGAGGTCTTCGATCGACCCGAACTCGACGACGATCTTGCCTTTGCGCTTGCCCAAACTCACGGTGACCCGGGTGTCGAACGAGCCGGACAGCCGATCGGCCACGTCCTGCAGACCCGGCATGTGGATCGGCTTCCGCCGGGCAACCGGGGAGGGCGCCGCGGCGCCCGGATCTCGGTTCGCCAGCGTGACGGCTTCCTCGGTAGCCCGGACCGAGAGTCCCTCGGCGACGATGCGGGCGGCGAGCACCTCTTGGGCGTCCGCACCCGCTTCGAGACCGAGCAGTGCCCGCGCGTGCCCGGCGGACAGTACGCCCGCCGCGACCCGGCGCTGCACCGGGATCGGCAACTTCAGTAGACGGATCATATTCGTCACGACGGGGCGGGAGCGACCGATTCGGGCCGCCAATTCCTCATGGGTGACGTCGAACTCCTCCAACAGCTGCTGATAGGCCGCCGCCTCTTCGAGCGGATTCAGCTGTACCCGGTGGATGTTCTCCAGGAGGGCGTCACGCAGCATCGCCTCGTCCGCGGTCTCACGGACGATCGCGGGGATGGCGGCCAGACCGGCCTCCTGGCATGCCCGCCAGCGCCGCTCGCCCATGACGAGCTGATAGCGGTCGACGCCTGGTTCCAGTCGGCGCACCACGATCGGTTGCATCAGACCGAACTCGCGGATCGAATGCACCAGCTCGGCCAGCGCCTCTTCTTCGAAGGCGGTGCGGGGCTGCTTCGGGTTCGGCTCGATCTGATCCGGCGGGATCTCACGGTAGATCGCGCCACCGACCTCGAGCTCGGCATTGTCGTCGGCGGGGTCGGGGACCCGGTGCAGGTAGGTCGTGGTGGGCTGCGGCCCGATCGGATCGAGACCGATGACGCTCGCAGCGGAGCCACTGTGCCCCGGCGTGGCCACCGGTGCCGTCGGGATCAGCGCGGCGAGGCCGCGCCCGAGTCCACCCTTCTTCGCCTGACTCATCGGTCTACTGATCCCTTCCTCGTTCCGCCACCAACCGGACTTCGCCGAGCATCGACTCGGCCGACCGAGTCACTCCGCCGACTTCGTCGCGGCAGCGCGCGGCACCATCGCGCGGGCTGCCATCTCGCGTCCGGCATCCAGGTAGCTCATCGCACCCCGGGAGCCTGGATCATAATCGAGCACCGTCATGCCATAGCCCGGTGCCTCCGACACCTTCACGCTGCGCGGAATCACCGAGCGCAGTACGACATCGCCGAAGTGTCCACGGACCTCCTCGGCGACCTGGTCGGCCAGCTTCGTGCGGCCGTCGTACATCGTGAGGATCACGGTCGAGACATGGAGTTCCGGATTCAGATGCGCCTGCACCAGCCCGATATTGCGGAGTAGCTGCCCGACACCTTCCAGCGCGTAGTACTCGCACTGAATGGGGATCAGCACCTCCTTCGCGGCGACCAGCGCGTTGACCGTCAGCAGCCCCAGCGAGGGTGGGCAGTCGATCATCACGTAATCGATGTCGTATCCGGCGATATTCGCCTCCTGGATGGCGGCTTTCAGCCGACCTTCCCTGGCCACCATCGAGACGAGTTCGATCTCAGCACCGGCCAGGTCGATGGTCGCCGGGATGCAGAGCAGACGCTCATTGTGCGGACTCGTTTGGATAGCGTCCCTGACCGACACCTCGCCGATGAGCAACTCGTAGCTGGACGGGACGCCTGAATGATGCTCGATCCCCAGGGCGGTACTGGCGTTGCCCTGCGGATCCAGATCGATCACGAGAACGGTCATCCCCTGATGCGCCAGGGCGGCCGCCAAATTCACAGCGGTGGTCGTCTTTCCGACGCCACCTTTCTGATTGGCGATCGTGATGATGCGTTGCTCATGCGGTTTCGGCACAGTCGCCTTTCCTGGATGGAGGACCTGACTTGCGCGTTGGGCTTCGGCGGCTATCGGGGTCTCGCTCGGCGAGATGTGCCCGAACGGTGTGCTTCCGAATGCCTCCGCGTCGAAATTGCTGGAGTCCAGCATCCCCGGCACGCGCGACGTCGTTTCCCGTGAAACATTCGCCGGACCGCTCGACATAGACAGCTCCTAACCCGAGAAACTTCAGAACACGTGCGCGCGACGGACAGGTCGACGTCGTGTTGCAACAGCCTTGTGTCGGATCGAACACGATGCACAACCGGGTTCGCGGCGCCCGATCGACCGAGCGGAGCTCTTGCCGCTGTGACAACCAGATCCTCCGTGGCACCTACGCTCACGCCCGACGCACACTAGCTTGCCAGCACTCAGCGCGATAAGAAAGCTGAATCGCGGCGAGGCGCACAGCGACACGCAAATCCGCACGGTTTCCCGCCGCCACGCCCGCTGTTTCACATGAAACATCGCCATGCGGATCGAACGTGTTCGGGGTAGCCAGCGAGTGCAGGCGATCCTCAAGAGCCGCATTGGTTCAGCGCGCGTGCCCAGATCGGCCGGTTGGGTGGGTTCGCTCGAAGCCATGTTTCACGTGAATCATGCGGAGGCATATGCCAAACGAATACAGTCGCGGGAGGAGAATCATTGGTGCGGCAGCTGGGTCCGCTCGATTCGACTCCGCCACGGTAGGCGGCGGATTCGAGCTCATCGACGAAGCACCGATCCGATCGAACTCGCGGCCGGGCAGTGATACGTGGTCTCGGTGAACGCGCCCAACCGCATGCCTTCTTCTACCCCCACCAATCGCCATGGCAGCAGCCGGATTCCCTCGGACATGGATCCAAGAAGCGGGATCGCCCTTGCGGACTGCATCAGCTCCGTCGTGCATTCCTGCGCTGCGGCCAATGGCAAAAGGGACAGCCCTCGGCCGCACCCGGGTTTCGTGCAGCCGCATGGCGATGGGGGGATCAGCACCGGTCGCGCTCAACTCGACTTCGCCGCTGCCCGGACTGTGGGGCATCGGGAAGATCGGTCGTGCCGCCATCACCGCCGCGGATCCGCGTCGATTCACGTGAAACATTGTCAGGCACTCTGCGGCACATGCCGGGCACGACTTTTGAACACGAAATGCGGTGACGAGCGGACCGATCAACTCGGCGGCGCACTTCGGTACGAGTGCCCGCCACTCACTCAGCGCAGCGGCTGATCGACATCAATCGGCTCAGCTTCGTCAGGGTGACGAAACAACCCCGCCCCCAAGGATCCGAATGCCCAAACCCGCGATCGAGCGTGCTGGATCGCGGGGCTTTAGGTGTGGGATCGACCGCACACGACCATCTCTCCCGACGACAAACCCTTACTCGGATTTCCGAGTCGCACGCTTGGTGCGGCCGCGCTCCATCACCCCGCTGCGAGCCGCCTTAGCGCCCGCGCGTTCGGCGCGCCGCCGGGACGTGCGTTCGGCGCGGGGGAGTCGTTCAGCGCTGATCACCATCGTCGGCGTGGACACCAATCCGACACCACACGCCAGCACGACCGCATTACCGGCGCCAGCCCGCACCAAGGCGTCGCCGTCGCGTTCGAGTTCTTCCGCCGCGCTGGCTCCCTTCAGCGCGAGCATGTGCCCGTGGTCGCGGAGGAGGGGAAGCGACCACTGGGCCAACTTGCCGAGCGGAGCAACCGCGCGGGACGTGACGACGTCCGCCCCGCCGGCTTCCTTCATCACGCCCGACTGTTCCGCACGGCCACGGACCACGGTCACGTCCAATCCCACCGATTCGATGAACTCGCTCAGGAAGATGGTGCGGCGCAGCAGCGGTTCGACCAACGTGATCCTGAGGTCCGGCCGCGCGATCGCAAGCGGAATCCCGGGAAGTCCGGCACCGCTACCGATGTCGACCACGGACGCGCCCTCCGCGATCAACTCGCCGAGTACGGCACAGTTCAGGATGTGGCGATCCCAGAGCCGGGGCACCTCGCGCGGACCGATCAGCCCGCGCTCCACGCCCGCGGTCGCGAGCGCCGCGCAGTATCGCTGCGCGAAATCGAGTCGGTCGCCGAAGACGGTCGCCGCCGACGCAGGTGGTTCCAGCTCCTCCGCGGGCACCGCGGTGGTTCCACCGAGATCTCGTTCCACGTGAAACATCCTTCCGAACTCGAGTCGATCAACGAGCGAGCAGTCGGGCGCCGGACACGAATAAGGCCCCCGGTCCGAAGACCAGAGGCCCTATCCAACCACTACCCATCCGGCCGCGGAACACGCGGCTGCCTCCTGCCTTGGCTCGGCACTCAGGCGGGAACGACCACCACATGGCGGTTCGGCTCGACTCCTTCGCTTTCGCTGCCGACACCCTCGATCGCGGCCACGGCGTCATGCACGATCTTCCGCTCGAACGGGGTCATGGGCGCCAGCGATTCCGGCACACCCGACTCCAGCACCCGCTGCGCAGCGGCCGTACCGAGCTCGCTCAGCTCCGACCTCCGCTTGGCCCGCCACCCGGCCACGTCCAGCATCAGCCGGCTGCGCACACCCGTTGCCTGCTGAACAGCCAGGCGAGTCAATTCCTGCAAGGCGTCGAGCACTTCACCGTTGCGCCCAACGAGCTTCGTCAGGTCGCGGCCGCCGTCGATGCTCACGACAGCGCGGTCGCCTTCCACGTCGAGATCGATGTCACCGTCGAAGTCGAGTACATCGAGCAACTGTTCGAGATAGTCGCCGGCGATCTCGCCTTCCTCGATGAGAGCTTCCTCGGCGTCGTTCTCGACGTCGCCGACATCGGACCCGGCGTTCACCATCGTCGTCGCCACAGTGGCGTCCCCTCCGTCGGTCTCAACAGTCATTTGATTTCCTTCATCTGCTCATCGCGCGCGCCGGGCAATCGCCGCCGGGCGGTATTCGCGATCAAGGGGTTGCTCAGCGATAGAGATGGACCTGTAGGCCCACCGATTGGGGGTCAGCGCCGACGCTTCTGGTTCGCCCTGCCCCGGCTCGTCGACCGCTTCTGGCCGCCCGCCCGGCGTTGGCTCGCGGCCTGCTTCGCCGGTTTGGCGGTGCCGTTCGTCGACGCCGCCGCACCGGCCTCGTCCGTCCCGGTGTCGGCCTCAGCGGATGGTGCCGGCTTCTTCTTCACGTTGACCGGCTTGGCGCCCGGCTTCGGCGCGTTCTGCGCGCGCTGTTCCAGCTTCGCCTGCTTCTTGGCTTCCTCTTCCTTCTCCATCCGGCCGAAGACGAGGTGCTGCTGCCCGTAGGTCCAAATGTTGTTGGAGACCCAGTACAGCAGGATGGCGATCGGCAGGAACGGACCACCGACGAGCACGCCGAGCGGGAACACCCACAGCGCGAGCTTGTTCATCATCGCCGCTTGGGGGTTGGCCGCGGCTTCCGGTGTCTGCCGCGCAACCGAGGCGCGCGCGTTGAAGTGGGTCGCGAGACCGGCGATGACCATCAACGGGATCGCCACGAGCGCGATGCTCAAGCGGCTCGGCACGCCGCCGTAGTCGGCGAACGCCTGCAACTCGCTGACGGGCGTGGTGATGAACGCCGAGATCGGCGCTCCAAAGATGCGAGCGCTCAGGAACGACTGGACGTCGGCGGCACTGAAGACGTAGTTCGCGGTGTTCGCGTTCTGCTCGGGCGTCAGGCCGAGCTGGCCGAAGCCGTGCCCGGTCCGGTTGAACGACCGCAGCACATGGAACAACCCGAGGAAGACCGGCACCTGAGCGAGGACAGGCAGGCAACCCATCAGCGGGTTGAAGCCGTTCTCCTTCTGCAGCTTCTGCATCTCGGTCGCCATCTTCTGGCGGTCGTTCTTGTACTTCTTCTGCAGCTCCTTGATCTGGGGCTGCAGCTCCTGCATCTGCTTGGTGGTGCGCACCTGCTTGACGAACGGCTTGTAGAGCAGCACGCGCAAGGTGAACACCAGGAACACCACAGCCAGTGCCCAGGTGAGACCGTTGTCCGCGCCGAACGCGAACCCGAAGACCCGATGCCAGAACCAGAGGATCCAGGACACCGGGTAATAGATGAAGTCGAGCACGGTTCTATGCACTCCCGTCGTTCGTGTCGCCGATCACCGCGTGCGGTGATCCTTTACAAGCGTTCGGCTGCGACCGCGGCTCGGCAGGAAGGCTCGGTTCCTGCGACGCCGCGTCGGTAGCTGCCTCGTCCACGGGCTCGGCGCGGAGGGTGCTCCGCTTCCGCTCCGGGACGGGGTCCCACCCACCAGGGTGCCAGGGCGCGCATTTGGCCAAGCGCACGACCGTCAGTACGAGCCCGATGAACACGCCACGGGTGCGCAGCGCGGTAACCGCGTACTCGCTACACGTCGGGGTGAATCGGCACACCGGCATGCGGGTGGGGGAGACATAGGTCCGATACAGCTCGATCAGAAAGATCAGCGCGTTCGCGGGCAGTTTGGTGATCGTCGCGGGCATGCTCATGTCGGACCGCCCGTCCGCGCTCCTGCCGCGGCGCCGGCGCCGAGCTTGCGCAGGGCGCCGCGCAGCTGGCGGAGCAGGTCTTCCGAGGACGCCGTGGCGGCACCCGGAAGTACCCGGATCACGACATCGGTTCCCGGCGGCACCTCGGCGAGCACCTGGGCACACATATGACGCAGGCGGCGAGCAACGCGATGTCGAATCACCGCGTTGCCCACCGCCTTGCTGACAATCAACCCGAAGCGCGGTCCACCCACGCGAACCAGCTTGTCGTCCGGGATCTGATCGTGTCGTTCATTCACGCCCACGACTCCGTCATACTCGCCTAGGAGCGCGTGCACGACCAGATCACGCCTCCCGATTCGCTGGCCGCGGCGCACCGTCCGGGAGAAGTCGGCACGATGATGCAACCGATACGGCTCAGGCAACACCCGAGCGTCCGAGAGCGAGGATCAGGCAGTGAGGGAAGCGCGGCCCTTGCGGCGACGCGCCGAGACGATGGCGCGACCCGCACGGGTGCGCATCCGGAGACGGAAGCCGTGCACCCGCGCCCGACGACGGTTGTTCGGCTGGAACGTCCGCTTGCCCTTGGCCACGGTCAACACTCCTCGAGTAGGCGGGCGCCAGGTAGCGCCCGAAGCTTGTCGGTGATACGTGTAGTGCGCGAATGAATCGCAGGTCTGGTCATCATCGGCGCGCGTCGGTCCTGGCGCACAGTCGGTCGATCACGACCTAAACGCGGTCAGCACAAGACCGCCACCGCACCAAGGGGTGACTGTACGAGGGTACTGATCGGTCCGGGGCGGGTCAAACTCGCCCCACTCCTGCGAGCCGGAGCCCGCGACCAGGCAGAATCGGTCGCGACGAGTCAGACGCCCTGGCAATGACCGTGAGCTCGTCCACACCCCTGGCCACCGCGCACCTCGGCCACCAGGGTACGTAGCC
The DNA here is from genome assembly GCF_965283145.1 of Nocardia sp. Marseille-Q1738. Taxonomy (NCBI): domain Bacteria; kingdom Bacillati; phylum Actinomycetota; class Actinomycetes; order Mycobacteriales; family Nocardiaceae; genus Nocardia; species Nocardia sp. Marseille-Q1738. The sequence continues at coordinate 522,409 of NZ_CBDIMS010000001.1, forward strand.
AGGCGATTGCTGCAGAACCGCAGGTCGCAGCGCTGCCGCCCCCGCGCGTGCGCGCGTTCCTCAGTTCCCCAGGGTTCTCCACATCTGTGGATAATTGTGTGGAAAGACCCCTGGAGTGGCATATTCGTAGGGCCGACGGTGCCACGCCGCTGCCCGGATGGGGGACCCGGACAGCGTCCGAACCGGTTACGGACGTACGCAGGATCACGGGACCGACCCCAGCACGGTCGCACCTCACCCCTCCCCGCGTACCCCGGCCGTCTGCTCCTATCGACCTACTTCCGGGGAGGAAACTGCATGGACGACGAGCAGAACGTGTTGGCCACGGTGTGGCCCGAGGTTGTCACCGAGCTCACCACCGGCTCACCGGACGGCGCCATCCCTCCGGTGACCCGAGCGCAGCAGGCCTGGCTGAAGCTGGTCAAGCCACTGACGGTCGCACAGGGGTTCGCCCTGCTCTCGGTGCCCTCGTCGCTGGCCCAGGAGGCCATCGAACGCGATCTGCGCGAACCGATCCTCCGCTCGCTCGCCCGTCGACTCGGTCCCCAAGTGGAAGGACTCGGCGTCCGTATCGCCGCCCCGACCAGCCCGACGGTCGACCGGCAGAGCAACACACCCCGGCATGCCAGGATGACGAGCAGGCCCGAGCGAGCGCGGGACGTCGGGCGCGGTCCAGCGACATATCCGGGTTCCGACTTCCCGGGCCGCGACGCATATCCGGCGCCCCGCTACGCACAGTCCGCCGACTACGCGCCTGCGTCGCCCTACGACGATGGCTCCGACTTCTCTCGATCCGAATACGGACAGGAATTCGCGCCCGGGGACGAGTACCGCCAGGCGGATTACGGTCACCCTGACTACCCTCCGCGCGGCGAGTACTCGACCATGGCCGAACTGCCCGGGGTGTCCGCGCCGGACGCCGCGCCGCGGCGCGAAACCGGACTTCCGCCGCGCCGCGACTCGGCCATCCCACCGGGCCAGGAGTCACTGTTCAATCCCGAGCCGGGACCGGGCCCGCTGCGCGGCCCGATCCGTGCCCCGGTGCGGGAATCCGCCGAGACCGATACGGGGCTGGCACACGATCCGGTGCGCGAGCCGGTCGGTGACAACCCGCGCGGTGACCATGACGACGAGCCCGTGGTGAATGTCCGCAACTCCTGGCCGACCTACTTCACCAAGTCGCAGGAGTCCGCTCCGTCGACCTCCTCGGCCAGCCTGAACGCGAAGTACACGTTCGAAACCTTCGTCATCGGCGCGTCCAACCGTTTCGCACACGCCGCGGCTGTGGCCATCGCCGAAGCCCCCGCGCGCGCGTACAACCCGCTATTCGTCTGGGGCGCTTCGGGATTGGGCAAGACGCACCTGCTGCACGCGGCGGGTCACTACGCGCAGCGCCTCTTTCCCGGCATGCGGGTCAAGTACGTCTCGACCGAGGAATTCACCAACGACTTCATCAACAGCCTGCGCGACGACCGGAAGGTCGCGTTCAAGCGTCGCTACCGCGAGACCGACATCCTGCTGGTCGACGACATCCAGTTCATCGAGGGCAAGGAAGGTATCCAGGAGGAGTTCTTCCACACCTTCAACACGCTGCACAACGCGAACAAGCAGATCGTCGTCTCCTCGGACCGTCCACCGAAGCAACTGGCCACCCTGGAGGAGCGGCTGCGGACGCGGTTCGAGTGGGGATTGATCACTGATGTGCAACCGCCGGAACTGGAGACGCGGATCGCGATTCTGCGCAAGAAGGCGCGGATGGACCGGCTCGATGTGCCGCATGACGTGCTGGAGCTGATCGCCAGCCGGGTCGAGCGCAACATCCGTGAGCTGGAAGGGGCGCTCATCCGGGTGACCGCGTTCGCCTCGTTGAACGGTCAGCCGCTGGATCTGCCGCTGGCCGAGGTGGTGCTGCGCGATCTCATGCCGGATACCGCGGCGCTGGAGATCAACGCGGCGACCATCATGGCCGTCACCGCGGAGTACTTCAACACCACCCTGGAAGAACTCACCGGCCCGGGCAAGGCTCGGCCGCTCGCCCAGGCCAGGCAGATCGCCATGTACCTGTGCCGCGAGCTGACCGATCTGTCGCTGCCGAAGATCGGTCAGGCGTTCGGTCGCGACCACACCACGGTGATGTACGCGGAGAAGAAGGTGCGCAAGGAGATGACCGAGCGGCGCCGCGTCTACGACCAGGTCCAAGAACTCACAGCCCGAATCAAACAGCGCTCGCGCTGAGATCCATACACAGCTGAGCACCGCCTCTGACCTGGGGCGGTGCTTTTTTGTGGGTTGTGGATTCCTCGAGGAATCCTTGTGGAGTCCTCGAGGAATCCACTGGGTTGTCCACCGATTCGTGCACAGGCGAGGGTGAGCGTCCCCAGTTGTCCGCTCACAGGCCGAATTCAACAGTTTCCCCAGGGGCGGTTGCACACACCCGGTGACCAGCACGGTGTCCGGATCAAGCCTTGTGGAATCCTCGAGGAGTCCGTGTGGAGTCCTCGAGGATTCCTCGAGCTGTCCACCATTTCGTGCACAGGTGTGAACAACCGGGTGAATCCGGTGGAACAACTCGAGGAGCGCTCGAGGATGAATCGGGGACAACCGGTGAACCTCCACAGACGCCTGGTGTTCATCCTCGAGACACCCCTCAGTCATCCCCACGGCACCACGCCCGCTGACCAGTGGATTCGGCCGCAGTCCACAGAATCCACAGCCCCTACTACTACTTCAGTTCTTCTCATTAGAGATCTCTCTTCAAAACAGGGTGTGTGGAAAGTCGGTCGAGCGACGAGGCTTCGGCTCCACGCCGTTTCCGGCATGGAGAACAGAGCCGGCCGACGTTCCATGCGCACGGTCGGCACCGCGCCACGCTCCCGGCGAATGAACGAATGACGAACCCCGGCCGCACACGCGCGACGCGTTCGCGCCTGCTCGACCCACTCGGCAGCCCTCACGGCACCGACTGGGCGTACCGCCGGAGGGTCGGGCTAGGTGCTCGTCTTCCACGCGGGTACGGTTTGATGTCGGTCGCCTGTGCCAGACTGCGAAGGCGGCCGATTCGGCAGGACCCTTTCGAGCACCGACACTGACGAGCCGACAACAGATCACGGAACCGGGAGAGGACAGATCGGGCGATGGAGCTTGCAAGCATGAAGTTTCGGGTCGCCCGCGAGGATTTCGCCGACTCCGTCGCCTGGGTGGCGCGCAGTCTTCCGTCCCGGCCCCCCGTTCCGGTGCTCGGTGGTGTGCTGCTGGTCGCCGACGAGGACGGGCTGACCGTCTCGGGTTTCGACTACGAAGTGTCCGCGCAGGTGCGCGTCGCGGCGGAGGTCGCGGGTCCGGGCCAGGTGCTCGTCTCCGGCCGACTGCTGGCCGACATCACCAAGGCGTTGTCCAACAAGCCGGTCGATGTCTCGGTGGACGGCACCCGGGTGCTGATCACCTGTGGCAGCGCGAAGTTCTCCCTGCCCACCATGCCGGTCGAGGACTATCCCCAGCTGCCCGAGGTGCCGCAGCAGACCGGTGAATTGAGCGTCGAGGTCTTCGCCGAGGCTGTCGGACAGGTCGCCGTCGCCGCCGGGCGCGACGACACCCTGCCCATGCTCACCGGAATCCGGGTGGAGATCGAAGGCTCGCAGGTCGTCCTCGCGGCGACCGACCGGTTCCGCTTGGCCGTCCGGCACATCGAATGGCAGCCCGCGCGCCCCGACATCGAGACTTCGGTGCTCATCCCGGCCAGGACGCTCTCGGAGGCCGCCAAGACGCTCGGGCCGTCCGACGCCCCGGTCCAGTTGTCGCTGGGCTCCGGTGCGGGATCGGACGGCCTGCTCGGCATCGTCAACGCCGGCCGCCGCACCACCACCCGCCTGCTCGACGCGGAATTCCCCAAGTTCCGCCAATTGCTCCCCAAGGAACACACCTCGATCGCCACTTTGGCGGTCGCCGCGCTGACCGATGCCATCAAGCGCGTCGCACTGGTCGCCGAGCGTGGGGCCCAGGTGCGGTTGGAGTTCACCTCCGACGGTCTGCTGCTGTCGGCGGGCGGCGACGACGCCGGCCGCGCCGAGGAATGGTTGGAGGCGGACTTCCGCGGCGAGGCGCTTACCATCGCGTTCAACCCGGGCTACCTCGTCGACGGCTTGTCCGCGCTGCACGCCGACCGGGTCACCTTCGGCTTCACGACGCCGAGCAGGCCCGCTGTGCTGCTGCCCGCTTCCGAGGAGGAGCCGGAGGTGCTCGACTCCGGAACGTTCGCGGCGCTGTCCAGCCCGTACATCTATCTGCTGATGCCGGTCCGGCTCCCGGGCTGATGGCCGGTGCATGATCGGGTACCGTGCGGATCCACGCCGCGTGATCCGGTGCAGCTGAGCGGCCATATCGCTGGGCAACCACCAGCGACGTCGGAGAACGCGGTCGCGCCGCGGGTGTCCGCGCACTCTATCCACAGGTGTTCCACAGGCCTGTGGCCTGTGACATGGGGATCGGCGGCTGTGCCCATGCCGGACCGACCGGCAGGAATGACTGCTTCTGCCCAGGCAGGGGCGCGATAGCGGATGTTCATCCGGGCCCTGTCACTGCGTGACTTCCGCTCCTGGGAACACGTGGAACTCGAATTATCCCCAGGCCGGACGGTTTTCTTGGGATCGAACGGCAACGGCAAGACCAACCTGCTCGAGGCGATCGGCTACCTGGCAACGCTCGGGTCGCACCGCGTCGCCACGGAGGCGCCGTTGATCCGGACCGGCATCGAGCGTGCCCGGATCGGTGCCACCGTAGTCAACGCGGGCCGCGAACTGCGCATCGATGTCGAGCTGAACCAGGGCAGCGCCAACCGTGCGCAGATCAACCGTTCACCGGTCCGCCGGACCCGGGAAATCCTCGGCATCCTGCAGACGGTGCTCTTCGCGCCGGAGGATCTCACGCTGGTGCGCGGCGATCCCGGCGAACGTCGGCGCTTCATGGACGAGTTGTGCACAGCACGCCTGCCCAGACTGGCCGCGGTGCGCGGCGATTACGACCGGGTACTGCGCCAGCGGTCGGCGTTACTGAAGACCGCTGGGCGCCATGCCAGGTCGAAGGCGGACTTGAGCACCCTGGACGTATGGGACGGGCACTTGGCCGCGCACGCCTCGGTACTGCTCGCCCAACGGCTGCGCCTGGTACACGACTTGGCTCCGTACGTCGCGCAGTCCTACTCCTCGATCGCTCCAGAGTCGCGGCCTGCCTCGATCGCCTATCGCAGCGCGGCGCTGCCGCCGGAATTCCTGGATCCGGCGAGATCACCGCGCCCGGAGGACACCGAGGCGCTCGAGGCGATCGTGCTGCGCGAGCTCGCCGCGGCGCGTCCGAAGGAACTCGAGCGCGGGGTGTGCCTGGTCGGCCCACATCGCGATGAGCTGGAGCTGATGCTCGGGGACTCGCCCGCGAAGGGGTTCGCCAGCCATGGCGAGTCGTGGTCGTTCGCGCTGGCCTTGCGGTTGGGGGCGTTCGATCTGTTGCGGGCCACCGGCGCCGAACCGGTGTTGCTGCTCGATGACGTCTTCGCCGAACTCGACCGCCGCCGCCGCGCCGCGCTGGCCGCGGTCGCCGCGGGGGCCGAGCAGGTGCTGATCACCGCAGCCGTACCGGAGGACGTACCGGCCGAACTCGCCGCTGTGCCGCTGCATGTCGAGACCACGGGGAGCCCCGATGGGCGCGTCTCGCGCCTCGTCGCCGAAGAGACGGCCTGCGGTGGCAGCCTGGGTTCCGGCGGCGAGCGGTGAACGACGTGGACCCGGATGCCGTGCCGCGCGCGGAGACGCGGTCCGCGCCTGCACGTCTAGGGCTTCGATCCACTACAGTGACCAGTCGTCGGGCCTACCGCGCGTTTTCTGAACAGCTGCGGCCGACTCCCCAGCCACCTGTGGAAAACTCGGCCGGTCGACGTCGCCCAACCCGGCGAAACTCGATTCAGCAACAGTTGGGCAATCATATGACGTCGTCCGGGAATCCTCTCGAATGGGCGATGAACAGGTCAATTGACCGGCTGTCTGGTTGTTGGCCTCCCGAGTTTCCGGGTAGCTGGCAACATTCGGCAAAGCCTGGGGACAACGTGATCGAAACTGGGGACAACCGAATGCGCGCGAAGGGAGAGGGCCGATGAGCGATCAGCCCGCAGAGCCCGGATCTGCCGAATCCGCAGGCCGCGAACCCGAGCTACGCGGAATCGATCTGGCCCGGCGCGCGCTGGAGGAGGCCCGCGCTGCGGCGCGGGCGAGCGGTAAGTCCGTCGGCCAGGGGCGTTCCTCGCCGCAGCGCAGGCTGCGGACCGGCGCCCGCAGGCGCACCGGATGGTCCGGCGCCCGCCCGGACGATCGCGATCCCCAACTGCTGTTCAAGCTGGCCGGCTCGATCGCCAAGAACCGTGGTTGGTCGAGCAAGGTGGCCGAGGGCATGGTGTTCGGCCGGTGGGCAAGCGTCGTCGGTGAGGACATCGCCGCGCACGCCACCCCGGTCGCGCTGAAGGACGGCGTGCTGAGTATCGCGGCAGAGTCGACCGCGTGGGCCACGCAATTGCGGATGCTGCAGAGCCAGATTCTGGCGAAGATCAACGCCGCTGTCGGCCACGGCGTGGTGACGTCCGTGAAGATCTCCGGGCCTGCCGCACCGAGCTGGCGTAAGGGTGAACGTCATATCAGGGGCCGAGGACCCCGCGACACGTACGGATAGTTGGGCAGTATCTGATACTCGGTGTTACGGTTACATCGACAGGCGTTTCACGTGGAACGCCTCGGCCCGATGTCGTGCCCGGAACCTGTCGCGTCGGATCGAACTCGCCCGGGCGGAAGGTCTTTCGATGACGATCACCACCTCCGTTGGTCCGTTTCCCGCGGCTGCGACCCGCACCGTCCGCCGCGGCGACGTCGAACTCGCGGTGTATGAATGCGGTAATCCCGAGGGGATACCGGTCCTGCTGATCCACGGCTGGCCCGACACCCACCTGCTGTGGAGCCGGGTGGCCGCCTTGCTCGCGGGCCGTCATCGGGTGATCGCCTTCGACAATCGCGGTGCGGGCAACAGCTCGGCGCCAACGGATGTCGCGGCTTACCGGATCGAAGAACTCGCGGCCGACGTCCGTGCGGTGATCGACGCAGTCGCGCCCGGCGAACGGGTCCACGTCCTCGGCCACGATTGGGGATCGGTGGTCGGTTGGGAGTTGGTCGCTGCTCCGGACGCCGCGTCGGTGATCGCGTCGTTCACTTCGGTGTCCGGCCCGAACCTGGATTTCCTCGGCGCGTATCTCCGCGGCTCCGTTACCCCGGCACGGCTACGCGGCTCGCTCGCCCAAGCCATCGCGTCGGCCTACACCGTCGCCTTCCAGATCCCCGGACTGCCGAATCCGGTGCTACGAGTGTTGTCCAAGCATTGGCCGCGCTTCCTCGGCTTCTTCGATGGCTTGGATCCCGCGCTGGTGGAGACGGCGCCGACGCTACGGACCGATATGATCAACAACCTGAAGCTCTACCGCGCGAACATCCGCACGCACTTGCGCCACCCGCGGCCCCGCCCGATCGAGGTGCCGGTGCAGCTGATCGTCGCCACCGGCGACCGGGCGGTGCGGCCGGTGGTCAATGCCGAGGCCGGTCGGTGGGTGTCGAACCTGACCCGCACCGAGATACCGGCTCGGCATTGGTCGCCGATCTCACATCCGGCGGAGCTGGCCCGCCACACGGCCGCCTTCGTGGATCGGATCGGCGCCGCTCGCTGATCGCGGGCGGCCAGAAGTCCGCGGCCGCCAACGCATCTCTCAGCCCACGCCTGCTGGATGAAAACCGGCGGAAGGCGGACCCGACTCGGCGGAATCGGTTTTCTCGCATTCACGGAGCCGTCAGGGGTGTCGGAGGTGCGTTGTAAGTTGGGTGTACCAGTAGGATGGTGACGTAACTAGCGGCGATACCTTCGGCGCGTTTCGCACAGTCCGCGCGTGGACCCTAATTTTCGAGCAGACACCACCAGGGCCCCACGTGTGCTGTCGATCGCTGTATGCCGGGATCAGCAAGTAAGGAGAGCTACCGACCAGTGGCTGCCAAAGACTCCACCGCATCGGGTTCGACCAAGGCAACCGGGAAGCAGGACTATGGTGCCTCCTCCATCACGGTTCTCGAGGGGCTCGAGGCGGTTCGCAAGCGTCCGGGCATGTACATCGGCTCTACCGGTGAGCGCGGTCTGCACCACCTGATCTGGGAGGTCGTCGACAACTCCGTCGACGAGGCGATGGCCGGGTACGCGACGAAGGTCGAGGTCACCCTGCTGGCCGACGGCGGCGTCGAAGTGGTCGACGACGGCCGCGGCATCCCGGTCGCGATGCACGCCCAAGGCGTGCCCACCATCGAGGTCGTCATGACCCAGCTGCACGCCGGCGGCAAGTTCGACTCGGATTCCTACGCGGTGTCCGGCGGTCTGCACGGTGTCGGTATCTCCGTGGTCAACGCGCTGTCGACCCGTCTGGAGGCGGAGATCGACCGCGACGGCTACCACTGGAGCCAAACCTACAAGGACGCCACCCCCGGCAAGCTGGTGCAGGGCGAGCCGACCAAGAAGACCGGCACCGTCATCCGCTTCTGGGCGGACCCGGAGGTCTTCGAGACCACCACCTACAACTTCGAAACGGTGGCTCGCCGGCTGCAGGAGATGGCGTTCCTGAACAAGGGGCTGACCATCAAGCTCACCGACGAGCGCGTCAGCGACTCCGAGGTCATCGACGAGGTGGTCAGTGAGACCGCCGATGCGCCCAAGCACGCCGACGAGAACGGCGCTGCGGCCCAGCACAAGGTCAAGACCAGGACCTACCACTACCCGGGCGGGCTGGAGGATTTCGTCCGCCACATCAACCGGACCAAGCAGCCGATCCACAATTCGGTCGTCGGGTTCACCGGTAAGGGCACCGGCCACGAGCTCGAGGTCGCGATGCAGTGGAACTCGGGTTACTCGGAGTCGGTGCACACCTTCGCCAACACCATCAACACCCATGAGGGCGGCACGCACGAGGAGGGCTTCCGCGCGGCGTTGACCACAGTGGTCAACAAGTACGCGAAGGACAAGAAGCTCATCAAGGAGAAGGACGGCAACCTCACCGGTGACGACATCCGGGAGGGCTTGGCCGCCATCGTGAGCGTCAAGGTCGGCGAGCCGCAGTTCGAGGGCCAGACCAAGACCAAGCTCGGCAACACCGAGGTGAAGTCGTTCGTGCAACGCACCTGCAACGAGCACCTCACCCACTGGTTCGAGGCCAACCCGGCCGACGCGAAGACCATCGTGAACAAGGCGGTGTCCTCGGCGCAGGCCCGCATGGCGGCGCGCAAAGCGCGCGAGCTGGTGCGCCGCAAGTCGGCCACCGACCTGGGCGGCCTGCCCGGCAAGCTCGCCGACTGCCGGTCCAAAGACCCGCACAAATCCGAGATCTACATCGTCGAGGGTGATTCCGCGGGCGGCTCGGCCAAGTCCGGTCGCGACTCGATGTACCAGGCGATCCTGCCGATCCGAGGCAAGATCATCAATGTCGAGAAGGCGCGCATCGACAAGGTTCTCAAGAACAACGAGGTCCAGTCGATCATCACCGCGTTCGGCACCGGCATCCACGACGAGTTCGACATCAGCAAGCTGCGGTATCACAAGATCGTGCTGATGGCCGACGCCGACGTCGACGGCCAGCACATCTCGACACTGCTGCTCACGCTGCTGTTCCGGTTCATGCGTCCGCTGGTCGAGCACGGTCACGTGTATCTGGCGCAGCCGCCGCTGTACAAGCTCAAGTGGCAGCGCAGCGAGCCGGAGTTCGCGTACTCCGACCGCGAGCGCGACGGTCTGCTGGAGGCAGGCATGGCCGCGGGCAAGAAGATCAACAAGGACGACGGCGTGCAGCGCTACAAGGGTCTCGGTGAGATGAACCCCAAGGAGCTGTGGGAGACCACCATGGATCCGTCGGTGCGGCTGTTGCGTCAAGTGACGTTGGACGACGCGGCCGCGGCCGACGAGCTGTTCAGCGTGCTGATGGGCGAAGACGTCGAGGCGCGGCGCAGCTTCATTACGCGCAACGCCAAGGACGTCCGCTTCCTCGATCTGTGAGTCAGCACACGCGTCGTGACGCGCGATCCCACGATTCCGCACGAGACCATCGCGCAGCGTTCATGACGCCGACGGGGTGCGGGAGCATCCGCAAGACACAGGAGACCTCATGACCGACACCACCCTGCCCCCGACCGGCGGCGAGCGCATCGAGCCGGTCGACATCCAGCAGGAGATGCAGAACAGCTACATCGATTACGCGATGAGCGTGATCGTCGGCCGCGCGCTGCCCGACGTGCGCGACGGCCTGAAGCCGGTGCACCGGCGCATCCTCTACGCGATGCACGACAACGGGTATCGGCCCGACCGCGGTTATGTGAAGTCCGCGCGCCCGGTCGCCGAGACCATGGGTAACTACCACCCGCACGGCGACGTCCCGATCTACGACACCCTGGTGCGCATGGCGCAGCCGTGGTCGCTGCGCTATCCGCTGGTCGATCCGCAGGGCAACTTCGGTTCGCGCGGCAACGACGGCCCGGCCGCCATGCGGTACACCGAGTGCAGGCTCACGCCCATCGCGATGGAGATGCTGCGCGAAATCGACCACGAAACGGTTGATTTCGTGCCGAACTACGACGGCCGCTCGCAGGAGCCGGTGGTTCTGCCCTCCCGGGTGCCGAACCTGCTGATCAACGGCTCGGGCGGCATCGCGGTCGGTATGGCGACCAACATCCCGCCGCACAACCTCAGGGAAGTCGCCGAGGCGATCTACTGGGCGTTGGAGAATCACGACGCCGACGAGGAAACCACCCTCGCCGCGTGCATGGAGCGGGTCAAGGGCCCGGATTTCCCGACCGACGGCCTGATCGTGGGCAGCCAGGGCATCCACGACGCCTACTCGACCGGGCGCGGCTCCATCCGCATGCGCGGTGTGGTCGAGATCGAGGAAGACAACAAGGGCCGCACCACGATCGTCATCACGGAGTTGCCCTACCAGGTCAACCCGGACAACCTGATCTCCTCGATCGCCGAGCAGGTGCGCGACGGAAAGATCGCGGGCATCTCCGACATCCACGACGAGTCCTCCGACCGCGCGGGCCTGCGCATCGTGGTCACCGTCAAGCGCGACGCCGTGGCCAAGGTGGTGCTGAACAACCTCTACAAGCACACCCAGCTGCAGACCAGCTTCGGTGCGAACATGCTGTCCATCGTCGACGGGGTGCCGCGCACCCTGCGGCTGGACCAGATGATCCGCCACTACGTCAACCACCAGCTCGACGTGATCGTGCGGCGGACCCGCTACCTGCTGCGCAAGGCCGAGGAACGGGCCCACATCCTGCGCGGTCTGGTCAAGGCGCTGGACGCGCTGGACGAAGTCATCGCGCTGATCCGCCGCTCGGCCGACACCGAGACCGCGCGCACCGGCCTGATGCGGCTGCTGGACATCGACGAGATCCAGGCCACCGCGATCCTCGACATGCAGCTGCGGCGCCTCTCGGCGTTGGAGCGGCAGAAGATCGTCGACGAGCTGGCCAAGATCGAGCTCGAGATCGCCGATCTCAAGGACATCCTGGAGAAGCCGGAGCGCCAGCGCGCGATCGTCCGCGACGAGCTGCAGGAGATCGTCGACAAGTACGGCGACGATCGGCGCACCAAGATCATCGCCGCCGACGGCGATGTGGCCGACGAGGATCTCATCGCCCGCGAGGACGTGGTCGTCACGATCACCGAGACCGGCTACGCCAAGCGCACCAAGACCGATCTCTATCGCAGCCAGAAGCGCGGCGGCAAGGGTGTGCAGGGCGCCGGCCTCAAGCAGGACGACATCGTCAAGCACTTCTTCATCACCTCGACGCACGACTGGTTGCTGTTCTTCACGAACAAGGGCCGCGTCTACCGCGCCAAGGCATACGAGCTGCCCGAGGCCAACCGCACCGCGCGTGGGCAGCACGTGGCGAACCTGCTGGCTTTCCAGCCGGACGAGAAGATCGCCCAGATCATCCAGATCAAGTCCTACAACGATGCCCCGTACTTGGTGCTGGCCACCAAGAACGGCCTGGTGAAGAAGTCGAAACTGACGGACTTCGATTCCAACCGCAGCGGCGGCATCGTCGCGGTCAACCTGCGTGACGAGGACGAATTGGTCGGCGCCGTGCTCTGCTCGGCCGACGACGACCTGCTCCTGGTGTCCGCGCTCGGCCAGTCCATTCGCTTCTCGGCCACCGACGAGGCGCTGCGTCCGATGGGCCGCGCCACCTCGGGTGTGCAGGGCATGCGGTTCAATGACAGCGATGAACTGTTGTCCCTCAATGTGGTTCGCGATGGCACATATCTGCTGGTCGCGACGTCCGGCGGCTACGCAAAGCGGACCGCGATCGAGGAGTACACCGCGCAGGGCCGCGGCGGTAAAGGCGTATTGACCATCCAGTTCGACGCGAAACGTGGCACCCTGGTCGGGGCGCTCATCGTCGACGACGAGGATGAGTTGTACGCGATCACCTCCGGGGGCGGCGTCATCCGGACGGCGGCGAAGCAGGTTCGTAAGGCTGGACGACAGACCAAGGGCGTGCGATTGATGAACCTCGCAGAGGGCGATACTTTGCTTGCGATCGCGCGCAATGCCGACGAGCCCGATCCCGATCAGGTCGCCGGTGGCGGCGACGCAGGTTCTTCTGAGAAGTAATCCACTAGCGGCGGCAACGAACGGATCTAAGGATTCCCATTGACCACTCCGAATCAGCCGAATGACGAGCGGCACCAGACGAACGGTGTGACCGAGCGGATCGCACCGTCACCGATCCCGCCGCGGCCGATCCCACGGCCGGTCGCCTCGGCCGAGAACGGTCAGCCCGGTGGCGGCCAGCAAGGAGGCGGCCAGCCGGGCGGCCACCCCGGTGGTGGACAACCGGGTGGTCACCAGAGCCAGCCGGGGCCTCAGCCCGGTGGGCAGCCGGTCGGGCAACCCGGCAACCAGCCCGGCGCCAACCAGCCGAAAGCCCAGCAGCAGGAGATCCGCGACAAGCAGGGTGATTTCCCGGCACCGCAGGGGTCGCCGGACAAGGTGCCCGGCGGCGACGGCCAGGACCACTTCGATCAGAAGACGGCGCGGATAAACACCAAGGCCGAGCAGTCCGCGCCCGAGGGCGGGGAAAAGCAGGCCGGCGGTGCCCCCGGCAACGGCGGACAGCAGTCGCAGTATCAGGACGGGTGGTCGCAGCTTCCGCAGCGGGAGCCGCAGTCCAACCTGTACCGCCCTGGCCAGGCGCCGGTCGCCGGCCGCCCGAACTCCGCCGGGCCGGGCGGGCTCGGCAACAGCATGTCCAACGCACGCACCACCGCCGACCTAGCGGCCAAGGCGGCACGCAAGGAAGCGGCAATGGTGAAGTCCGTCGGTATCGACGGACCCACCCGCAGTATCGCGCGGCCGGAGCTGATCAAGGACATGCCCGACCTGTCCGAGATCCGCCACCCGCTGCCGCCGACCGAAGCCCCCGGTGCGCAGTCCTCGCCGGTCTCGCCCGCGGTGCCGGTCGCGGTCGCCGCGATCGCTTCAGGTGAGCCACTGCGGGCCACGGTGCAGATCCGTCGCATCGATCCCTGGTCGACGCTGAAGATCTCGCTGGTGATCAGCGTGGCGATGTTCTTCGTGTGGATGCTGGCGGTCGGCCTGCTGTACATCGTGCTCGAAGGCATGGGCGTGTGGGAACGGCTGAACAACACGTTCACCGACATGGTGTCCCAAGACAGCGGCTCGGTGGGGTTGATCGACGCGGGCACCGTCTTCGGCTACGCGGGCGTGATCGGCTTGATAAACGTCGTCCTGTTCACCGCGCTCGGCACGGTCGGCACCTTCATCTACAACCAGTGCTGCGACCTCGTGGGCGGTATCCAGGTAACCCTGGCCGACCCCGACTAGTCCGGTTCCTCCGAACGGCCGGTACCCGCCCCTGCGCGGCTGGTACCGGCCGTTTTGGTTTCGGCAGCGCCCGCGACAGAGGTGCTCTGACCAGCCGTTTTGGTCCATATAGGTCGTGTCGGGTAATCTTTGCTCTCGGCTCGGCGATCCGAGTCGAACAATACGGGCCTATAGCTCAGGCGGTTAGAGCGCTTCGCTGATAACGAAGAGGTCGGAGGTTCAAGTCCTCCTAGGCCCACCCACGAATACGCACGTCAAGGTTTCGCTCTACGGCTCATCGCCGGACAAGCCAGTTCCAGTATTGAGACGAGGGCGCCCGCCGCTCCTCAGAAACCCTTCGACGACCACGAATCCGCCGGGCGCTGGGCGGCGCTCATCGACCGGAATCGGCATCACCGAAAGCCCTGAAGATCCTCGAAGTACAGCGCGGCACCGGCATCGGTGGCGCTGACCGACTGGCCGACCCGAGGTGTGGTGCTGCGCATGGCGGGTAGATCGGTGCGTGACTGCATGGGAGCTGAGCAGGCTCGTGCGAGAGGAGATCGAGCTCGCCGCCCTGCAGACCCCGTGGCAAGGCGCGGCAGTTGAGCGTGGGTGCCGGGGTGGTGGGAGCGGCCGCGATGCTCGCCCGCTGAAGCGGCGGACCGGTCGCGGCCGCGGTGCCGGACCTCGATCACCGCGCGAGCCGGGAAGATTGCTGCGCGACCAAGGCAGAGCTGCTGGGGTGTCAGGCGCATGAAGGTCGTCGTCACCGGCGCCAGCGGCAGCGTGGGCGCAGACAGAGGCCGAGCGGTCTGGTCGACCGCTCGGCCGCGTTGACCACCTCGATTCGGTTCCTCCGGAGATCTATCAGATCGGGAAGAAGAAGAAGCCGATCGTGGCACCGATGGCAGCGCCGATCGCGCAACCGATCACGGCGCCCACCAGGAAGAACCAGATTCCGATGAGAACGCCGATCGCGCAACCGATCGCCGCGCCCACGAAGAGCCCGACGAACAGGGCGTCCTGCAGCAAGCTCTCCACCTCGGGTGGCGTGTTGACCGCAGCGGGTGACGGGGCGCCACTCGCCGGTGTCATCGTCAGCGTCCTACCCGTGCTGTCCAGCGACGGCGTGAGGGCGAAGGTTTGGCCGGTCTCCATGCGCAGTGTCGTCGGGATCGAGCCGACGAGTGCGCCGTTATCCGCGATCACATTGATCGCTTCGGGAACCGGGACGAACTTCCCGGACGCCAGGTTGATCGTGGCGCTCGAGTGATCAGCCGCCAGCGTCGCTGTGTAGGCGATGGGGCCGTCCGCCAAATTGAATGTGAGATCCTGCCCCGCTACTCGAGCCTGACCTTGGGCCGTAACGGTAGCGATCCCCGTGGATGCGATGGCTATGAGTGCGGCCACCACCAACTTTCTGATTATCATTGGACTTCCAATCTCCTGCCGATTTACGGTTTGTCCGTTTCCCCGACAAACGGCATCATGGATATCATCTCTCTCAGGAAGTTCTAAGTCTATGGGTGTTTCGCGTTACCTTTTTTGATTCAAACGGTCGGTTTTCACTCGGGCGTTGGATTATTGGTATTCAATGGACATCCCATACGAACTCACCTGGCGATCGGATCTCCAGCCCGCGTCGGGCAAGTTATTCCCGCCCTGCCGCTTTCACGGCGGCGAGTCGGAGGACGCCGGACCGTGGGCGTTCATCAGGGCTCGGCTGGAGGTTCCTCCGCAGGACGGAAACCGCTGAGGCGATCGGCTCCAAGCGACAGCATGTGAGGGCATCGATATAACGATCGCTGTGAAAGGCTCTGTGGCGCAAGCTGTTTTCGGGCGCCGGATGTCTAATAGTCGCCGTATACGCGGCAACGACAACCTGTCGGGGGATTACCCGATAGGGCTCCCGGCGCGTGAATCGGCTATTCGATCCTCTTCACCACCGGATATACGAGCCCAGCGTGACCCGCTTACCGCCGCCGAGTAGATGACAGTCGGCTTCCTGACGGAGACGACCATTCACGCCGACCACATTTGGTGTATTCGGAGCCGCAGGGGATCATTTTCTCCACTGCGTCGCTCGCGGACGGCGCAGAATGGCCCGACGTGTCAGCCGTCATCGACGAGCAGGCCCACGTCCGCACCGCGGCGCATGCCTACACCGTAGAGAGGGGTCCATCGCTGCGCCCCGGGCCCACGGCCTGGCGAGCCGGGATGGGGGTCCGGGGGCGAAGCCCGCCGGGCGGGGCGTGGGGGTTGCACCCCACAAAACACGCGGAACCAAAAAGGCGAGTGCTCTCCACGAGCACTCGCCTCCCATTGGTGGAGCCTAGGGGAATCGAACCCCTAACCCCTGCCTTGCAAAGGCAGTGCTCTGCCAATTGAGCTAAGGCCCCGGCACCGTTCATCACGGTCGGCGCGCACAGACGCCTCCAAAACGGTACCTTCTCGCCGTTGACATGGTCAAAACGGCAGGGTGCCGGGTGCGCGTAGCGCGGTTGACGCGCCTGTTCGTCGTGCGGTGCGCCGCAGTAGGTGTCCGAGGACTCGAGCAGGCTGTGGGTCGGCGACGGTGGCATGACCGCGCCGATGCCGACGAGATCTGGCGGATCCGCGCCGACGGGCGATCGGATCAGCGAGCAAGGTCAGCGGGCAGTCCGCCGCGGTGGTGACGATCGTCGACGGGTCGCGCATCCCGCTCGGGGGCAGGATTCGAGCGTTGTGTCCGTACCGCCTGGCGAGGGCATTTATCGTGGTCGCAGCGGTCGTGATCCGGGTTCGTTGATGTGTCGTTGGTTGCTCGACGAGAGGACCCGCATGTCTCGGTATCTGTTCGCTCTTGGTCGACTGGTTACCCTTCGGCGCTGGTGGGTACTGGCGGTGTGGCTGGTCCTGCTCGCGTGTGCGATCGGATTCGCCGCGGTGACCGGCGGCAAGACCACCGACGACTTCACCATCCCGAATACCGAGTCGCAGGACGCGGTTTCCCTGTTGAAACAGCGGATGCCCGCGTACAGCGGTGCTCAGATGCAAGTTGTGTTCGCCAGCCCCGGCTCGGCGAAGGTCACCGACCCGCAGCCGAGCGCTCAGATCGAGCAGGTCATTGCCGGTCTGCGAGGGCTGCCGCAGGTGGCTACGGTGGTCGACCCGTTCGAAGCCAAGGCGGTCGCACCCGATCAACGGGTCGCATTGGGCAGCGTGCAATTCTCGGTGCCGGCGGGGGAGGTTACCGAGGAGACACTGGACGAGGTCGCCTACATCGCCGCCCCGGCGCGGGATGCGGGCTTGGACATGGAGTTCTCCGGAGCGGTGTACCCGGGTTTCACCGCTGAAGTGCCCGAAACTCCGGAGGTCTTCGGTATCGTCGCGGCCTTCATCATCTTGTTGATCACATTCGGGGCGGTTGTCGCCGCAGGCCTGCCCATCGTCACGGCGTTGGTGGGCGTGGCCATTGGTCTGACCGGAATCCTCGGTGTGGCCGCCTTCGTCGACGTGCCCGCGGCTGCGACTTCGCTGGCCTTGATGCTGGGGTTGTCGTGCGGGATCGATTACGCGCTGTTCATCTTGTCCCGGCATCGGCACAACATCGTGATCGGACTGCCCGCGGAGGAGTCGATACCGCTGGCGTGCGGCACGGCGGGAAGTTCGGTCGTCTTCGCGGCGGTGACCGTGATCATCGCGTTGTGCGGGCTCTCGGTCGCCGGCATTCCGTTCCTGACGGTCATGGGATTGACGGCGGCCGGCGCCGTGCTGGTGGCGATGCTGGTCGCCCTGACCCTGCTACCCGCACTGCTCGGGTTCGCCGGTGCGACTGTCGCTCGCTTCATTTCGCCTCCGCTGCATCCGGGACGACCGGAGGAGGTGGCGCGGATCGCGGCCTACGAACCGGAGCGCACGGTGGGGCACGCGTGGGGCCGATTCGTCACGCGCTTCCGGGTGCCGCTGCTGGTGCTCGGAATCGCGGCGCTGGTCGTCTTGGCGGTTCCGGCCACGCGGATGGATCTGGGGCTGCCCAGTGGCGAGTCGCAACCGGAGTCGAGCACTGCCCACAAGGCGTACGACCTGGTCAACCGCTCATTTGGTCCCGGCTTCAACGGTCCGTTGCTGCTGGTGACCGATCTGTCTCGCGCCACGAGCCCGGATGCGGCGCAGACGCTGATGACACAGCTGCAGCGGGAACCCGACGTCGCAGCGGTCCAGCCCGCCGGCAGCGGCGACGGCCTGCTGCTCATCCAAGTCGTGCCGAAGACCGGCCCGGATGACGAGGCAACGTCGGATCTGGTCAACCGACTGCGTGACAATCGCGACCGCATCGCGGCCAACACCGGGGCCACGTTCCTGATCGGCGGCACCACCGCCGCGAATATCGACACCTCCAACCGGCTGGCCGACGCGCTGCCGATCTTCCTCGTGGTGGTCGTCGGCTTGGCGCTTGCCCTGTTGACGATCGCCTTCCGCACCGTGCTGGTGCCGTTGACCTCGATCGTCGGATTCATCCTCTCGGTCTTCGCCGCACTCGGCATACAGGTTGCGGTTTTCCAATGGGGCTGGGGCGCGAACCTTTTCGATGTAACCCAGGCGCAGACGCTGAGCTTCCTGCCGATAATCATCCTCGCGATCATCTTCGGCCTATCCAGTGACTACCAGATCTTCGTGGTATCCCGGATCAAAGAGGAGTACAGCCGCACCGGGGATGCGATCGGTTCAGTGCAGAACGGTGTCGCGCATTCGGCCCGGGTGGTGACCGCCGCCGCTCTGATCATGTTCGCCGTGTTCGTGGCCTTCACCTGGGTCGACAATCCCATCGTCAAGCCGCTGGCGTTCACGCTGGCGGTCGGTGTTGTACTCGATGCCTTCGTCGTGCGGCTCACGCTGGTGCCCGCTGTCATGGCCTTGGTCGGAAGCCGTATGTGGTTCCACCCTCGCTGGTTCGGGCGTTATGTCCCCGATCTCGACATCGAGGGCGCCGAACTGGAACACGAGTTCGCCAAGAGCACTGTGGGTAGCGCCCCTGGCTGACGTGGCCGCCGAACCGCGGTTCAGGCGGCGCTGTCGCCCTGCGGCAGTGTGTCGAGGGATGGCAGCGGCACCTGGCAGATCTCGCGAGCCTCGTCGGCCGGGATGCCGAACATGCGCAGCAGATCCTCCGTGACCTGGTCGGCGTCGGTCGCGTCGTCGCGTTCTGGGTGCTCGTGCAGCAACTGGCCGAGGCACAGCGCGGCGCCGGCCACGATCGTCATGGCCAGCTCCGCGTCGCGAATGTGAAACCGGCCCGCGCGGGCGGCGGCCTCGATGTCACGGCGAGCGCGTGGTGCCAACCCGTTCTCGGAGGCGGTCAGGGCGAGTCCGTTGTTGAGCAGAACCTTGCTGAGGGTGGGGTTTCGCCGATGCATGCGCCCGGTCAGCCGGAAGCTCTGCGCGAAGATCCGGGCCGGGTCGTCCAAGCCCTCCATCAATGTGTCGAGCAAGGCGCCATGCTGGTCGAGCGCCTCTTCGACCGCGGCTTGGAAAAGCTCCTCCCGGCTCTGGAAGTGGTTGTAGAAGGACCCCATGCCGACATCGGCGGCTTGGGTGATCTCGAGGATCGGCGCGTTCAGTTTCCCGGTCGCGATGAACGACTGGGCGGCGCTCACGAGGGCGGCGCGCGTTCGTGCCTTACGGCGCTCCAGCCGGTTCGGTTCCGCACCGGTCTGTTCGGCCATGCCTGCTCACCTCTTCCTGGTCAGTCCGCTGGCCATATTAGCCCCCCTTTCAGTTATGACGAATTCATCAGAGACGCTTGACTGAATATTGCGTCGTATGTGACGATATCGTCAGTCTTATGGAGGGAGTGGTCGATGCTCGACCATCACGACCCGCATACCGGTCTGCACAGTGAGCACGGCGCAGTGGCGGGCGAGCATCAGGGGCGGGCGCGGGACCCGATTGTCAAGGTGCACGATCTGGCGTGGCTGGAGTTCGAGAAGCCGGATCTGGAGGGCGCGGAGGCCTTCGCGCATGTCTTCGGTTTCGCGACGTCGCTGCGCACGCCGAACGAGCTGCACCTACGGGGCGCCGACGCCGGCGCGCCATGCGTGCTCATTCGGCGCGGATTGCGATCGAGGTTCGTCGGCCCCGCCTTTCGGGCGTCGGACACCGCCGATCTGCTCCGCTTGGCGGATGCCGGGGGAAGTAAGGTGGCGCACCTGCCTGACAGCCTCGGCGGCGCGACTGTCGATTTGACTGATCCGAGCGGGCTGCGTGTGCGGGTCGTCGCCGACACGCACACGTTGACCGCATTGCCCGAACAGACCCCGCACACACTGAACCTCGGCCACGAGGTGGCACGGGTAAACCGCACGCAGCGGCCGCCGCGCGAACCAGCGCGGGTGCAACGTCTGGGGCATGTGGTGGTGCAGACCACCAAGTACCGGGAGACGCTCGACTGGTATCTGCGGCATTTGGGCCTGATCGTCAGCGACTTTCTCTACTACCCGGGGCAGCGCGAGCGCGGGCCGGTGATGAGCTTCATCCGCTGCGACCGCGGCCGGACTCCCGCCGACCACCACACACTGGCGTTGGTGCTCGGCCCGGCCAACCGGTACGTGCACTCGGCCTATCAAGTCGCCGACCTCGACGCGCTGGCCGCAGGTGGCGAGTATCTGCGCGACCACGGCTACTACCGGTCGTGGGGAATCGGCAGGCACATCCAGGGCAGCCAGATCTTCGACTACTGGCGTGACCCGGACGGGTTCCTTGTCGAGCATTTCAGCGACGGCGACATGTTCGACAACACGCTGGAACCCGGCTGGGCGCCGTTCACCGCCTCCGGGCTGGCCCAGTGGGGCCCGCCCGCCAGCAAAGACTTCCTCGGCCTGAAGCCGGGGCGGGAATCGCTTCGCGAGCTGCGCGCAATGGTCGACGCGCTGCGCGAAGACAACGAATTCGATCTCGGTCGCCTACGCGGCCTGTTGAAAGTAGCCAATTCATGAGCATTTCCGTTCTCCGTACCGACGACGCATGGTGGGTGGCAACACCCGCGGGTGCCGCGAAGGTCGATACCGCGGCGACCACCACAGGTCAGCTGCTGGCCGATCGGCACGCGGTCGTCGCGGCTGCCGCGAGCGGGGAGGTCGTGCCGGTCGAGGGGCTTTCGCTGGTCTCTCCCGTGACCGCGCCCTGCCGGGTGGTCGCGCAGATGACCAATTTCGCCTCGCACGTGAAAGATTCGGGCATGGACCCGGAGACGGTTCCGCTGACGTTCTTCCGCAAGGCGTCGGGGTCGATCAGTGGCCCGCACGACGACGTCATCCGGCCCGCGCACGTGCGGTTGCTGGATTACGAAGTGGAGATCGGGCTGGTCTTCGGCCGCGAGATGCCGGTCGGATCGGAGATCACCCCGGACAATCTCGCGGACTACATCGCTGGGCTTGTCGTCACCAACGACATCTCCGCGCGTGATGTGCAGTTGCCGAAAACCCAGTTCTACGAGGCGAAGTCGTATCCGACGTTCACCCCGGTCGGTCCCGCTCTGGTGTTGCTGGAGGTCGGCGAGCTGAAGCGGTTCGCCGATCTGCGGCTGCGGTTGTGGGTCAACGGCCAGCCGCGCCAGGACATGACCGTCGCGGACATGATCTATCAGCCGCTGGAGACATTGCAGGCGTTGACCCGGTTCCAGCGCATGGGTATCGGAGACCTGCTGCTCACCGGAACACCGATCGGAACCGCGTTGAGCGCTCCGCCGAAACCGGTCCAGTTCATCGCGAATCTGCTCCCGGCGACGGTGAAGTGGAACCTCTTCTTCAAAGGCCAGGCCAAGAACCCGAAGTATCTGCAGGACGGCGACGTCATCGAGGCCACGATCGCCACCACTGACGGCGCCATCGATTTGGGCCGCCAGCGCACCACGGTGAGGTACCGGTGACCGACAACCAGACGATCAGCACCGCGACGACCGAGGAGCTGCTGTGGCCGCGCTACGCGCAGCCGAGCGATCTGGCCGAGATCGAATCGGTGCCGCTGGCGCAGCGTGGCCTGCCGGAATCGACCTATGCCCTGCTGGTGCGGGCAGCGCATTCGTGGCCGGAACGGACCGCCGTCACGGTCTTGCCGGAGGCGGCGCGGTGGCGAGAACCGTTGCGGCATAACTTTGCTCAGCTGCTGGCACAAGTACACCGGTACGCGAACCTGCTGCACGAGCTCGGTGTCCGACGCGATGACGCGGTGGCCTTGATCGCGCCCAACTGCGCCGAGCTGATCGCGGCGACCCTCGCCGCCCAGCTGGCCGGGATCGCCGCCCCGATCAACGGCGGCCTGTCCCGGCGGCACATCGGCGAACTGCTGCAACGAACCGGAGCGCGCGTCCTCATCACCGCTGGACCCGAATTGGCCGAGCCCGTATGGGATTCCGCGTGTGCACTGGCCGCCGATGGACTGCTGGACGCGGTGCTGGTGCTGCGCCCGACCGCGGCTGGGGAACCTCAGCCGCTGGAATCACTCAACGGTGTGCGGGTCGGCTACCTCGACGAACTTGCGGCAGCCCACGATCCGGCCGCCTTCGCCGGGGAGCCGCCGCTCGCGTCCGATCTTGCCGCGCTATTCCATACCGGAGGTACCACCGGTGTGCCGAAGCTGGCCGCGCACACCCATGCCAACGAGGTCACCAATGCTTGGATGATCGCCGCGAATTCCCTGCTCGACGACGATGCCGTGGTGTTCGCGGCCCTGCCGCTGTTCCACGTCAACGCGCTGGTCGTCACGCTGCTCGCGCCGTTGTACAAAGGCCAGTCCGTGGTCTGGGCCGGACCGCTCGGCTACCGGGACTTCGCGATCTACGGCGAGTTCTGGAACATCGTCGCCCATTACCGGATCGCCGCGATGAGCGCGGTGCCGACGGTGTACGCCGTGCTGGCGCAGTGCCCGGTCACCGCCGACATCTCCAGCCTCCGGTACGCCATGGTCGGCGCCTCGCCACTGCCCGCCGCGGTCCGGGAGAACTTCCAGACGCACACCGGAATCACCCTGGTCGAGGGCTACGGACTCACCGAGGCGACCTGCGCCAGCGCGCGCAGCTTCCCCGACCTGCCGAGACCGGGATCGGTCGGGCAGCGTATGCCCTACCAGCAGGTGAAGACGGTGCGCATCGACGAGGACGGGACCTGGACCGACCTGCCCGCGGGTGCGACCGGGGTGCTGGCCATCGGCGGCCCGACGGTCTTCGCGGGCTATGTGATCGGCCGCGGCGAGCAGGGGCATGTGCTCGACGGCATGGGCACACTCGTCGGCGGCTGGCTCGACACCGGCGATCTCGCCCACATCGACTCCGACGGCTTCGTCCATCTGCACGGCCGTGCCAAGGACCTCATCATTCGCGGCGGGCACAACATCGACCCCGCGATCATCGAAGACGCCCTGCTCGCCCACCCCGAGGTCACCGCGGCGGGCGCGGTCGGCCGCCCCGACTTCCACGCCGGTGAAGTGCCCGTCGCCTACGTCACCCTGGCACCAGGCGCCGACATCACCGAATCCGGTCTGGTCGACTGGGCCGTCCAACACGTACCCGAACGCGCGGCCGCGCCGAAGACGGTCACGATCCTCGATGCACTACCGGTCACCGATGTCGGCAAACCCTACAAACTCGGGCTCCGCGCCGACGCCACCCGCCGCGAACTCCTCGACGCCCTCGCCGAGATCACCGGAGTTCACAGCATCGCCGCGGCCGTCGAGGACGGCGCGATCGTCGCGACCGTCGAACTCGACGACACCGGTGCCGAGACGGCCGTGGCGGCGATCCTCGCCCGGTATCCGATCGAGTGGCGAGTCGCGGTGCGCCGATGAACATTGCGTCGATCGTGCTCGCTGTCCTGCTGGCGGTGTTCTTCCTGCTGGTCGGCGTGTCGAAGGTGTTGGCAGTCGGGCCGATGCGAGAGCGCGCCGCGCATGCCGGATTCTCCGTCTCCACCTACCGGAAGGTCGGCGCTCTCGAGATAGCCGCCGCGCTGGGTTTGCTGGTCGGCATCGTCTGGTGGCCGATCGGCGCGGCGGCCGGAGTCGGGCTGGTGCTGCTGATGACCGGAGCCGTTGTCGTTCATCGGCGCACCGGTGACGCGCTGCCACAGTTCACTCCCGCCGTTATCACCGGACTGATCGTCGTCGGCTACCTCGTGACGGTGTTGGGAGCCTTGTAATGCAGTCCGCGCATGTTCCGGTGGTGATCGTCGGCGCAGGCCCGACCGGCCTGACCGCGGCCATGCTGCTCGCTCGGTACGGTGTCGAGTCCCTGGTACTGGAGCGGTGGGAGGGGGTCTACCCGCAGCCGCGCGCGGTCCACTTGGACGGTGAGATCCGCCGGATTCTGGACCGGTTGGGTGTCGGCGACGAGTTCGACGCCATCTCCCGACCCGCCCTCGGGCTGCGCCTCGTCGACCGAAAACTGCGGGTGCTGGCCGAATTCCACCGCGATCCGACGGGCGGCCGCAACGGCTATCCGGACGCGAACATGTTCGACCAACCGGAGCTGGAGGCGATTCTGCGGGCCGCCGTGAAACGGCGCGCGGAGGTCACCGTCCGCGGCGACGTCGAGGTCACCACGGTCCTGCGGGAAACCGACGGCGTGCGCGTCGACTTCACCGACCGGACAACCGGTGCGGCGGAATCGGTCCGGGCGCGATACGTCCTTGGCTGCGACGGCGCCAACAGCTTGGTCCGATCCTCGATCGGCGCCACAATGCAGGACCTGAACTTCGAGCAGCGCTGGCTGGTCATCGACGTGGCCACCACTGTCGAACTCGAGCAATGGGAAGGCGTACATCAGGTCTGCGACCCGGTTCGTGCCGCCACCTACATGCGCATCGGAAAGACCCGTCACCGATGGGAATTCCGGCTCGGCCCGGGTGAAACCGCGGACGACTACGGCGACATCGATCGTCTGCACGGATTGATCCGTCCGTGGACCGGCACCGTTCCGATCGAGGAACTCGAACTGGTCCGGGTAGCCGACTACACGTTCCGCGCGCAGCTCGCCGACCGCTGGCGCGCAGGCCGGATCTTCTTGCTCGGCGATGCCGCCCACCTCACACCGCCGTTCATCGGTCAGGGGATGGGCGCCGGACTGCGCGACGCGGCCAACCTCACCTGGAAGCTCGCCGGAGTCGTCGCCGACGAGTTGCCCGAAGAGGTGCTCGACACCTACGAGACAGAACGAAAGCCGCATGCACGGGCCATGATTCGGCTGGCAAAGGTCGCCGGCATCGCCATGACCGACGGCGGGGAACTCGGCGATCTCGTTCGCCGTCTCATAACACCGCACCTACACCGTATGCCCGGCTTCCACGCGCTGGTTGCCAGCGGAGAGACCCCGCCGCTGCACCGATCCGAGCTCGTGGCGCGGCGGCGCTTTTTTCCCCGTCGGGCGGGCAGCATTGTTCCCAACGCCGTCTTGGACGACGGCCGCCGCTACGACGATGTCGCCGGAGGCAGATACGCGATCGTCACCACGGTCGAGCCGACACCCGCGCAACGTGCCCAGATCCGACGATGTGGTGGGCTCGTGGTGAGCGCCGGTCCCGGAAGCGAACTGGGCCGCTGGTTACGCGGGGGATGGACCCGTGCCGCTCTCGTCCGACCCGACGGCACCGTGCAGCGCTCCGGCCGAGACCTGGCCGCACTCTGCTCGGCCATGCCTCCATTCCAGATGGCGGATCCAACGACCCGGAGTGGTGCGCCCGCAGCACCCGCAGCCTCGAAACGCCTGTCCCGGGCGGCCGCCATGACAACCCCACGGAACCGCTCGAAGTTCAAAGGCGAACAGATATGACCGCAACCGATCACTCGCATGTGCGCCTCGACGCTGACCGAGACGCTCAGCCGAGCATCCGAAGACAAGCGCGACACGGTCACCGTGCCGTCGGATACCTCGCACTCACAATCGCTGTCCTGCTTGCCGCGATCGCGATGCTTCTGCCGAGCTACATAGCCGACGCACTGATCAAGTTCCCGGCTCAGATACGGCAGGTGACCATCGCGTCCGGCACGGGCACGGTGCTGGATCTCGGTCTGTTGATGCAGGGCCGGGTGCACATCCAACACGAGGTCCCCGTCCAACTGTCGACGTTGGTGACCAGCATCGAACCAACAGATTCCGAAACGGTTACCCTGCGCGTCGCTCAGCAGTCGACGCGGCTGGATCGCCCAGGTCAGGCGGAGCTTCTCGACGCGCTGGTCGACCAGGTCAGCATGAACCGAACCAGCGGCGCACCGCGACGCGCTCCCGCTCTGACGGTGTTCGAGCCAGGTCAACGGCCGCTCGAGACAGTCCGCAACGGTGTGCAGTACAAGTTCCCGTTCGGCACCGGCAGGCACGACTACCGGTACTTCGACGTCATTTCCCAACAGGAGACCCGCCTGCGGTACGTCGATGACACCACGGTGCGAGATGGCCTGAGGCTGTTGCATTTCCGCACTCACCTACCACCCATCGACCTGTCTCATCTGCTGCCGATGAGAGGCCGGATCACGCTTCCCGCCCAGATGGTGGGAGGAGTTGGTGAAGCCGGGCCGGTCACGATGTCGTTGTACTACTCCGCCACCCGAGACTTCTGGGTAGAGCCCTGCACCGGCGCGATCATCATGGTGAGCGAGCACCAACGGCGGTATCTGGCCACGGACGTCGACGACCCCGCCCCCATCACCGTCTTCGACGGCAACCTGCGCTTCGACGAGCAAACCGTCGACGAGATGATCGCCCAATCGCAGAAAGCCCGCCATCAAATCGCGGCATTGCGCACCTATGGCCCTGTCACCGCGGCGATCACCGCGATGGTCGCACTGGCCTTCGGTGTCTACCGCCTGAGAAGAAAATAGGATTGACTGGCTGATCATAACTGACGAGATATTCAGACCGGCGAGAAATGTGCCCGTCAACCCATCCGCGTGCCTCGAAGTCTCCCGTGACCGGTCTGATGTTGGAAGGTTCGGTATCGGGCGGGAGCATCGATGGCGGCCAGCGCGGTCGTCGGGCGGGAATTCGAGCTCCAGCCGTTCTGGGCTGACCCCGACCAGAACAGTACGCTGGGGCCATGAAGATTCTTCTCACCGCCGGTGTCGTGATTCTGGTTCTTTTCGGCATCTCCAAGCTGCGCCAGCGCGGCGACGCGGACACGTGGCACGAGGTGACCACCCGCTGATTCGGGGCCTTAGCTCAATTGGCAGAGCACTGCCTTTGCAAGGCAGGGGTTAGGGGTTCGATTCCCCTAGGCTCCACCAATGGGAGGCGAGTGCTCGTGGCGAGCACTCGCCTTTTTTGGTTCCGCGTGTCTTGTGGGGGTGCAACCCCCACGCCCCGCCCGGCGGGCTTCGCCTCCCCGGGGCCCCCATCCTGGCTCGCAGGCCCGTTGGCCCTGGGGACCCCATCCAGTTCGCCAGCCCGTGGTGCTGAACCCATCCAGTTCGCAAATCCCAGTGCCGCTATGACCTCGATCTGCGGTTTCGTCCAGCCCTCTGAATTCGGCTGCCTCGAGCGGCTGAGCTAGCGATCTCACCACTTCACCGCGGCGAATAAGGCGGCTTTGTGTCCAATTGGACACACCAGCGGTGCTGCGGCGGTGGCGACAACAGGCCGCCGCAATCAGCCGATATTCGGTGGCGCTGTGCCAGACTTGCCCCGCACAGTAATGCACTCCTCACCCTCGGAGGACCGTCCATGACGAATTCTGTTGCGCCACTCGAATTGCCCGAACCTCTGGTCATCACGCTGGGGAATCTCAAGGGCGGCGTCGGCAAGACGACCTCGGCGTTCTTCTTGGCGAGTTACTTCGCTTCGGTGCACCGACTGCGTGTGCTGGTGATCGATGCCGACCCGCTCAGTCAGACCGGATACTCCTGGCACCGGCGGCTGGTGAAAGGGGGAATCGAGGTGCCGTTCGAACTGGTGGCTTTCCCCTCCCGGCATGTCGACGATTGCATCAGCGACAAGGCCGCCGATTTCGACGTCATCATCGTGGATGCCGGAGGTGAGTCGGCCGAGATCTTCAAGGCCGCCATCCCGCAGAGCGATGAGCTCTTGCTGGTGACGAGTGTGAGCCCGTCCGAAGTCAAACGGGTGCCGAGTACATTCAAGGCCGCCGAGGAGGCGGCAGCCGGTAGCAGCCGGGAAATCCGGGTGCGGATCCTGATGACCAAAGTCCCGGTGATCATGAAGAACGGCGTGAACGTCTCGACCGAATATCGGGCCCAGCGGCGGAATCTGGAGAGTGCCGGCTACGACGTATTCGAATCCTATTTGAGCGCCTGGAAATGGTACCGGGAGGCGGCCGACGGAGAAGTCGGCGAGGGCGCCGAGAACCCGATCGAAGACTTGGGTGAATATCGTCAGGTGGGTGACGAGCTGGTGCGCTCCTACCGGCTACTGATGGAGGTGCCTGCCTGATGCCTCCACAGCGGAGAAAGGGCTCGATCGGCGGCGGGAATCCGCTGGCCGACGCTGCCGAGCACACACCTCCGGTCTCGCCGCTGCGTGATGCCGAATGGCGGCGACCGAATGCTGCCGATGCGGACGTTTCCACGACATCGTCGACACAAGGCGCGGCTTCGAATGTCTTGACGATGCCGGTGCCGGTCGGGGGCGACGGGCCACTCAGCGATCGGGAGCGGGCGCAGTTGACGGCGTGTGAGTCGTCCATCGACACGCTGCGCATCGCGTTCTGGGCCGCTGGTCGAGCTCTGCAGATCGTGCGCGACGGGCGGCTGTACCGCGACAGTCACGAGACCTTCGACGAGTATGTCGAACAGCGGTGGGACATGCAGCGGTCATACGCGCACAAGCTCATTCGCGCGTGGCCCCTTGCCGCCAGGCTGCATCCGATCGCACCCGCCATCAACGAGGGCCAGGTCCGGGAACTGCTGCCGGTCGTCGCCGAACACGGTGAGGACGCGGCGGTCACCGTGTACACCACCGTGGCCGCCGTCGCGGACGTGAAGGTGACCGCGGGGAAGCTCCGCCAAGCCGTGGCACTGGTTCCCGAGCGCTATGACGAGCACGTGGTTGTCGAGCGGATCCAGGCGTGGTTGCGGGGTGAACTGCCGGACGACCCGAACGACCGGGCGGCAAGCGTGTTCAGCGCCATGGAATCCCGGCTCGCCGCGCTGACCCGCAGAGTCGTCAAAGGTTCGAGCCACGACCCGGCCGCGGCGCGTGAATTCGCGGCGAAACTCCGCACGATCGCCGAACAGATCGAGGAGCAGATCACCGCCTGAGGTCCCATCGCCACCAGTGCCCCGCAGCCGGACGCATTCGCTGCGGGGCGCTTTTGTGTTGCAGGCCGTGAATGCCGCGTGAGCTTTGCTCGAGAATTCTTGAAACGCCGCTACGGCAGTTATTACTTTGTTATCGAATTCGGGCGTGTTGGACTTTGCGTTGTGTGCTCTATGCCGAAAAGTGAATGCTCGGATCGGATCCGCTGGACTGACGAAACACCGTGATGGTTTTCGAATCAATTCGAGGTCTTTGGTTGGGTCCCACGCGCCACGAACTGCGGCGTCGTACGGCCCGCCACCGGCCGACGATATGAGCATCGGAGGACCGCATCATGGCATCATCGACCGACGTCCGATATATCTGCTACCTGCGGCGTGCTGTTTTTTGGACGCTTGCTGCGGGAGCTGCCGCACTCATGGGCATGCTGATCGAAGCCGGACCCGCATCGGCCCAGCCGGTCACTGTTCCCGGCATGGGGACATTCGAAGTCTCCGACGAGATTTCGCTTCCCGGCACATTTGCAGAACCGCTCCGGAACAACGCCATTCTCCCGGTCGCGGAAGCCCCGATCCTGGCCGAGGTATCGGAAGAAACTCCGATCCTGGCCGATGTCTCCGAAATCGAGTTCCGGACTTCCATTCCGGTTCCGCAATTCGAGATCGCACCCTTTACCCCGGCTCCGATAATCGAGCTTCCGATATCGGTGTCCGTGCCCGCGGTCGAGGTGCCGGTGGTCGCGGTTGTCCCGCCGATCGAGATTCCGTTCCTCAATGTTTTTCCACCGATCGACCTACCGTTCCAAGCTGGGCCGCCGGAAATCATGCCGCGGGCGCCGACCCCGCCCGCCGCGGCGGCGCCGCGGAAAACCACCGGCGAGATCGCAGTCGACGCCGCACGGACCAAACTCGGCGCGGACTACAGCTACGGCGCGGTCGGACCCGATTCCTTCGATTGCTCGGGATTTGTGCAGTGGTCCTACGGGCAAGCCGGCGTCGACCTTCCCCGCACCAGCCAGGAGCAGCTCGCCGCCGGTACACCGGTACCGCTGGACGAGCTGCAACCAGGCGATGTGGTGTCGTTCTACGGCGGAAGCCACTCCGCTCTCTATGCCGGTGAAGGCAAGGTCATCCACGCGTCGACATACGGCATCGGGGTGACCACCTCGCCTCTCTCATCAATGCCCGTGTCGGGCGCCCGCCGATTCTGACCTCCGCCCGTGAACATTCCTCGCCACCGGGATCTGTCCCCGGGCCGACCGGGTAGGTACGGTTCGGATTCCCTGCGCAAGTCAGAGCGAGACCGCGGCAGCCTTCAGCTTGGCCAGGGTCTCGGTATCGGGCCACTCGCGGATCTCGTAGCGCCGGGGTGACAGGTTCGGGACCGGTGTGAGGCCGGTAAGGGTCGCGACGGTATCGAATGGGACCTCGAAAAGACCCTCCGGTTCGCCGTTCTCGCCATCTCGGCAAAACGCGACGTAGTCGGCTTCCGGCAGAAGGTATTCGACGCCCTCGCCCCAGACCGTGATCGTGTAGGGACCGTTGTCGCCATGGCCGTACACGACCGAGCCGACGTAGGCGGGCTCGACGTCATAGGGAGTGAACTCGAAATCTCGCTCGACGATCTCGTTGAGAATCTGGGCCTGAGCGTCGTACTCGGTTACTGCCAAACCGCATCGGGCGCGCTGCACCGCGGGCAGGTGGCGGTGTGCGGGCGAGCGATCGAGCGGAATCACCGCGCCGGTGTCGTCCACGGTGTATCCCTGCGGCGAGATCGGGCGGACCGCGTCGCGATACTGCTCCTCGACCACCTCGAAGACCTGCTCGAGCTCGTCCCCGCCGGGCGTGATGATCAGGGTGTCGATGTCGGGCATGAACGCGACCGGCGGCTCGGCTCCGGCGCCGGAGCCGGCGAGCCACCCGGGAAGCAGGGGCCAGGAGGCGCAGTAGCCGTCGCCGTCGTCGACGAAACGCAGAATGCCGGATTCCTTGATGCCGGTGAAACCCACCATGGCGCCGAGGTTCTCGCGAGCCGCGGCGAAGACCTCGTCGACCGTGACGCCCCATTCGCGTACCGACGCGTAGTTGACGATCGATCGAGCATTGGCCATGTCTATAGCGACCAGCTCGTCCACGAAGGGGAACGCGGGTCGCGCGATCGGGCGCAGCTCGGGTTCGGGCACATCCACGCCGAAGCTGTTGGGCCGCAACACCGGCCGTAGTGACGACCGCACCGACGGCCAGTCCTGCTCCGGGCCTTGCAGATCGCGCAAGGCTTCGAAGTGCCGGGCGATGCGGGCGTCGCGGTCCGCGTCGTCGAGATCGCGGGTCTCCCGAAAGATATTGTGCAGATTGAGAATCAGATCGCCGGTGCGTATCGCGAACTCATCCTGGTTGTACTCGATGTCGGTCTCGCCGCGCGCGGACAGATGTTGCATGACGAGCACGGCGAACGCGTCGGCTTCGTCGTCGAATTTCTGCACGCGGCCACCGTAGCCGCGAACACCGACAGACGCATGGCGGATGCTTACCGCGTGAGGGGACCGTGCCGGTCGAGGTGCAGGTAGGTGTAGCCGGTGACGATCAGGCACACGACGGTCGCGGTGATCAGCATGGCCCAGCCCGCGACGACCAGGCTCAACAGTCCACCGAGCAGGGCGCCGAGCGCGAAACTGGCGTAGAGCAGGAAGTATCCGAGCCAATCCGCGTAGTCGCCCCCGCTGAGGTGTCGTTCGATGCCCTGGCCCAGTTTGACCAGCGTGCCGGTGACGTAACTCAGTGGCACCGACACCTCCTCGTTCTGCACGAACGAGGTATTGAGCGCGCCGACTCCGAACGCCACGAACATGATCGGCAGCAAGCCGATCCGCTCGGCGATCGTCTGGTATTCCAGGATGTCGACAACAGAAGCCACCGCCAGGCAGACCGTGGTGAGCAGGGTGGCACCGTGGGGGTGCCCGGACCAGTAGCGCCTGCGGCACCAGGAGGCGACCACGACACCGGACAGGAACGACAGGAGTAGACCGGCGGCCGCCACCGCCATGTCGGGCTCGTCGTGGAAATACCCGAGGACCGCCCGTTCGGTATTGCCCGTCATGAACGTGACGAAATAGCCAGCCGTATGCATGAACGCCGCCGCACCGATCAGGCCGGCGAGCGCGGCGAGCACCCAGGACAGTCTGGCTTCGGCGTCGAAGAGTGTTCGATGGCGACTAACGTCCGGTTTCGGCACAGGTCCGGCTCCTTCGGGGACGGGTGCGACACCTCAGTGATACAGGCTCGTCCACGGAATTCGCCCACGCAGCGCCGATGTTTGCCGACGGATCGCCATCGGCTCAGCCCGGATCCCCTTCTGTCGAGGCGCAGTCGGTACCCGTGCGGTAACCGAGTGACTTCGAAGTGCCGTCTTCCCAGGTCGGTCTCGGTGACGGAAGATGCTGTCGGTTACAAAAAGTAACCACGGAGTGCAGAGCGGAGGACCTCTGATCGTGAACGCAGGAAAGAAGGCCGTGGTAACGGGTGGGACGCACGGTATGGGGCCGGCCATCGTCGAGGCCCTGCTCGCCGAGGGCGTCGAGGTGGTGCTGACCGGCCGCAACGAGGACAACCTCGCGCAGGCTCGGGCCTGCTTGGCCGGGCGGCCGGCACATGTCGTGCGGTCGGACGCGGCGGTCGCGGCCGACATCGACGCTCTCGGCGCGCTTGTCGAACAGCGGCTCGGCCGGGTCGACGCACTGTTCGGCAACCACGGGACCGCGGAATTCCAAACCCTGGACGCCGCCACCGAGGAATCGTTCGACCGTCAATTCGCGATCAACACCAAGGGCGCGTTCTTCACGGTCCAGCGGCTGGCGCCGTTGGTCGCCGATGGCGGCTCGACGTTCACCACGGGAGTCGAGCTTCCGGTCGACGGAGGTTGGGGCCAGGGGCTCGGTGGCCCCGCGCTGGCGGAGGAGGCGGCGGCATGACGCAGAAGGTGTCGTCGTTCGCCGAGATAGCGGACGAGTTCGACGACTACATCGGGCGGATCGTCTACGCGACGATGGTGACGGTGGACAAGCGGAATCGGCCGCGCACGAGGATCCTGATCCCGATCTGGGAGACCGTGGACGGGCGTCCGATCGGGTGGCTGGCGACCTACCGGACGCCGGTCAAGGAGGCACACATCGCGAACAATCCGCATGTGAGCTTTTCGTACTGGGCGCAGGGCAGCAACAACTCCGTCGCCGTCGACGCCACGGCCGAAGGGGTCGACACCGTCGATATCCGGCAGCGGGTGTGGAAGCTGTACCGCCGAACCAGTCCCCACGGAGCCGGCTACGACCTCGGCCAGTTCTGGCGCTCGCCGGAGGATCCCAAGCTGCGGATCCTGCGGTTGGATCCGTGGCGGATCCAGGTGATCCGCGGCAGGGATCTGCGCAGCCGGATCTGGCAGGCATCCGCCGCGGCGCGGCCGGCCGAGAGCTGAGTCCGCGGGGATCGTTCGCCGCTCGGTTACCGTGCTGAGGTGGATTCTCTGTTCGACTTCCTGCTGACCGAGCCCCTCGCGACGGCGCCGCTGAACGATGTCGCCGCCGCGTGGACGCGACACCGGGTGGCTGCGAACCGATTCGATCGGCCGGTCGATGTCGCGATCGCGGGCGGCTTCGGCGCCGATCGGCTCGGTTTCGCGTTCCTATCCGGCTATCAGGAGGCGCTGCGGACACTGATCCCGGATTTGTCGGACGACGAGATGGTCGCGATGTGCGCGACAGAAGAAGGCGGCGGTCATCCCTCCGCGATCCGCACCACGCTCACCGAGCGGGACGGCGTCTGGTTGCTGAACGGCACGAAGTCGTTCGCGACGATGGGCGCTTTCGCGCATCGTCTGGTGGTGATCGCTAGCGTCGGCACTGCCGCGGATGGGCGAAACCGGCTGCGGGCCACCATGGTCGACGCGCACGAGACCGGCGTGCGTCTGACCGGACACCCCGCGCTCGCGTTCGCGCCGGAGGTCCCGCACGCCTCGGTGCTGCTGACCGACGTGCCCGCGCGGGTCTTGCCCGGCGATGGGTATCTGGACTACCTCAAGCCATTTCGCACGATCGAGGACATCCACGTGCTGGCCGCCACGCTGGGCTGGCTGGTGCGCGTGGCCCGAGCGTCGGATTGGCCGCAGCAGAGCCTGCAGCGGCTGCTGACCGCGGTAGCCGCTGTTCGCGGGCTGGATATCGATGCGCCGACTTCGCCGGGGGTGCACATCGTGCTCGGCGGGGTCTTCGCGTTCTTCGGTGACGTGCTGGCCGGTCTGGATCCGCTGTGGGAGTCCGCGGACACCGTGACGCGGCAGCGGTGGGAGCGGGACCAGCCGCTGCTGGCGACGGCGGGGCGGGTGCGTGGGCAGCGACTCGCCGCGGCGTGGCGCACCGTGCAACCGGATGCCGGCCGGACGGAATAGGCATACTGCCTGCCCTCGGAAATGGGAGCGGGCCTCGGCGAAGGGGGGGAGTTAGCCGAGGCCCGCGTAAGGTCGGCCCGGGGGGGAGGGGCCGACGTGAATGATGC
The DNA here is from genome assembly GCF_965283145.1 of Nocardia sp. Marseille-Q1738. NCBI lineage: Bacteria > Bacillati > Actinomycetota > Actinomycetes > Mycobacteriales > Nocardiaceae > Nocardia > Nocardia sp. Marseille-Q1738. Next base: position 557,126 of record NZ_CBDIMS010000001.1, read on the forward strand.
TACTCGATGATCCGCGATTGTGTGTGCGTGGGGACGGCCACTTTTCAAGTTTTTTCGGTTGGGCTTACCTTCCCGCCGGTTGATGGCCGCCGCGGGTGACCGACCGGACCTTCGCGCCGTTCCTGCCCGATGGCCTGTCATTTGCCAAAAGCCGTGGCCAACAGGGTGTTCCATGCCGCAGCAGCCCGGTGACGTGCTGCGGCGACCCGCGGCGCGGAACGTGCCGACCGGTCGCCGCAAGGGCCGAATCCGTCTCGATTCCATGCGTGTCGGCGCGCGCGGACCGGCACACCGCGTGTCGCACACTCGCAGCCGCCGGAAGTTGTCATACCCCGATGCGAACATGTGTTCGTGTCCATCGTCTCGACAGCTCGTGCAGAGCACACCCGCTCGGTCCGCCGTTCTGCGTTCTGCGGTATGCGATCCGAGTATCGGTCTTTGTCCATTCGGGTAGTCCGCTACGCACGCCCTGGCGCGTGGGCACGCGGGATCATCGAACCGGTCGCATTCCGATCCGGTACCCCCGAGCACCGACTGGATCGGAATGCGGCCTTCGCACGCCGCGCCTGCGCTGCGCCCGTTGCCATCCCGAAACAAATCGGATGAATTTGTCGGTGGCCGGCGCAATACTGACTCGAGTATCGGCCGGGTCACCCGATCCAGCGAATTGTCGGCGTCCGGATGCCTGGCGCCGCACGGAACGATATCGAGAAACTCAACCTCAGGAGAATCATGCCCGACGCAATAGTCGCCGAGGGTCTGGTCAAACGATACGGCCAGCTGGTGGCCCTCGACGGACTCGACTTGACGGTCCCGGAAGGCACCGTCACCGCACTGCTCGGACCCAACGGTGCGGGGAAAACCACTACTGTCCGGGTGCTCACCACCCTCCTGGTGCCGGATGCTGGACACGCGACGGTCGCGGGAATCGACGTGCTGCGCGATCCCCAGATCTTGCGTTCCCGCATCGGTGCGTCGGGCCAGTACGCCGCGGTCGACGAATATCTCACCGGCTTCGAGAATTTGGAAATGGTGGGACGTCTTTATCACATGGGCGTGCAGCGAAGTAAGGAACGCGCGCGCGAACTGCTCGACCGATTCCGCCTCACCGACGCCGCGGACCGACCCGTTAAGGGCTACTCCGGCGGTATGCGGCGGCGCCTCGACTTGGCGGGCGCACTGGTCGCGAATCCGCCCGTCTTGTTCCTCGACGAGCCGACCACCGGGCTCGATCCCCGTGCGCGCCTCGATCTCTGGGATGTCATCGAGGAGTTGGTCGCGGGCGGCACCACATTGCTGCTCACCACCCAGTACATGGAAGAGGCCGACCGGCTCGCCGATTCCATCGCGGTGATCGACCACGGCAAGGTGATCGCCAAGGGCACCGCCGATGAGCTCAAGGCCCTGGTCGGCGGCGACCGCATCGAACTCACCGTCGATCGAGCGGAGAATCTCGTGACCGCCGAGGCGGCGCTGAAGACCTTGGCGGACGGCGAGATCCATCTCGAGCCCGGATTGCGCCGGATCACCGTCCCGGTGGCCGACGGATCACAGGCGCTGGTCGAGGCGGTCGGCAGGTTGGCCGAGCACAACGTGCAGATTCACGACGTCGGCCTGCGGCGCCCTTCGCTCGACGACGTCTTCCTCACCCTCACCGGCCACGAGGCGGAAACGCCCGCCAACGGTGCCGAGGCGAACGACAGGCTGGCAGCCGGCGACAAGGTGGAAGCCATGGAAGGAAAGAACCGATGACCGCGACGACTCCGGCCCTGGTACGGCCCACGCTGGGCGAGCGACTGTCGATAGTGGTCAGCGACAGCGTGACCATCGCCAAGCGCAACGTCATCAAGATCAAGCGGGTACCCGACGTCCTGATCTTCTCCACCCTCTCGCCGATCATGTTCGTGCTGCTGTTCGCCTATGTCTTCGGCGCGGCGATCGACGTGCCCGGTCTCTCCGGCGGCTACCGCGAGTTCCTGATCGCGGGCATTTTCGCGCAGACCGTGGTGTTCGGCGCGACCTTCACCGGTGCGGGCCTGGCCGAGGACATGCAGAAGGGCATTATCGACCGGTTCCGCTCGCTGCCGATGGCGTCGTCGGCGGTGCTGGTCGGCCGCACGATCAGCGATGTGGTGATCAATGTGGTCAGCCTGACGGTGATGTCGCTGACCGGCTTGTTGGTCGGCTGGCGGATCCGTGGTTCGTTCCTGGACGCGGTGCTGGCCTATGTGCTGCTGTTGCTGTTCGCCTACGCGGTGTCCTGGATCATGGCCGTGGTGGGTCTGCTGGTCCGGACGCCGGAGGTGTTCAACAACGCCAGCTTCATGGTGATCTTCCCGCTCACCTTCATCGCCAACACGTTCGTGCCCAGCGACAAACTGCCCACCGTGCTGCGCGTGATCGCGGAATGGAATCCGGTCTCCGCGCTCACCCAGGCGACCCGCGACCTGTTCGGCAACACCAGCCCGCTGGCGCTGACGCCGGATGCGTGGTCGCTCCAGCACCCGGTGCTCACCTCACTGATCTGGGTGGTGGTGATCCTGGTGGCGTTCGTGCCGCTGGCCCTGCGTCAGTACAAGAAGACGGTCAGCCGCTGATCTGTTCCTCCGCGTCTAGCGATCCCGCTCCGCGCCGACCCCCGTGGCGGGGGTCGGCGCGGAGCCATTGCGGGAGTATCCGATGCGCGGTGGCGCGGGGGCGGGTTCCGGCTGCTGGGGCCGCCGGGTGCGGACCAGATAGGCCACGCCACCTGCCAGCGCGACGGCAGCTGCGACGATGAGCCGGTTACGTGAACGCGAAGAGACATGTAGGCGCCCCGAGGTCATTGGACCACTCTGGCACAGCCTGGCGATTCGTGCAGGAGCCCCAGCTCACAGCGCGGCTCTGCCCAGTTCCGCGGGGTCGTCGGCAATCGTGGCACGATGGGCGGCGTGACCTCCCCGAACCAGACATCCGTGGCGACTCTGCACACGAGTCACGGCGATATCAAGATTTCGCTTTTCGGTAACCACGCCCCCAAGACGGTCCGCAATTTCGTCGGTCTCGCCGACGGGTCGGTGCCGTACACCACAGCGAACGCCAGCGGGGGCAGCTCCGGGCCGTTCTATGACGGCGCGCTGTTCCACCGGGTGATCGCCGGTTTCATGATCCAGGGTGGCGATCCGACGGGTACCGGCCGCGGCGGCCCCGGCTACGAGTTCGGCGACGAGTTCCACCCGGAACTGCGTTTCGACCGCGGCTACCTGCTGGCGATGGCCAACGCGGGGCCCGGCACCAACGGGTCACAATTCTTCATCACCCTCCGCCCGCAACCGCATCTGAACCGCAAGCACACGATCTTCGGGGAAGTCGTGGATCCCGATTCGCGGAAGGTCGTCGACTCGATCGCGACCACCAAGACCGATCGCGACGACCGCCCGCTGGAGCCCGTCGTCATCACCAAGATCACGATCGATTGAGACTATGATTCCTCAGCCGCCCGCACCGACGTGCGTCCGCCACCCGAATCGTCCGACCGGCCTGGCCTGTACGCGGTGCGGTCGACCCTCCTGCGCGGAGTGCCTGCGTCCCGCGGCGGTCGGCCAGCATTGCGTCGACTGTCTGCGTCAGGATCAGCGAAGCGTTCCGCCGGTGCGGACGGTCTCGGGCGCACCGGCGGCCCGGTCGTCGACACCCGCGGTGACCTACGCGCTGATCGCGATCAATGTGGTGATCTTCGCGATCACCGCGGCCCAGGCCAAGAGCCTGATGGACAACCAGCGCGGCTCGGCGTTGTTCCTGGACTGGGTCCTGTTCGCCCCCGCGGTCGCGGACGGCCAGTGGTGGCGGGTGCTCGGTTCCGGCTTCCTGCACTACGGTCCGATCCATCTGCTGCTCAATATGTTCGCGCTGTACGTCGTGGGCCGAGACTCCGAGCTGGTGCTGGGGCGGCTGCGCTATCTGGCGGTATATCTGGTTTCGCTGCTGGGCGGTTCGGCCGGGGTGATGCTGTTCGCCCAGAACAGTCTCACGGCGGGCGCATCCGGTGCGGTGTACGGCCTGTTCGGCGCCATCACCGTCATCCTGATCCGGTTGCGGCAGAACCCGAATCAGATGCTCATCATCATCGGCATCAACGTATTCATCAGCTTGTCGCTACCCGGCATCTCGCTCTGGGGACACCTCGGCGGTCTGGCGGCGGGCACGGTGGCGACGCTCGGCATCCTGTTCCTGCCCGGGTGGTTGCGGGTGAAGTCCCAGGAGACCGCGCGGCTGGTCGGCTGGGTGTCCCTGGGGGTTGTCGCGGTCGCGGCGTTGGCGGCGGTGGGCGTCAGCGCGGTCGCGCTGGCAGCCTGACACGAAATTCGCTTCACGTGAAACATCGCGACCGGCGTGTCGTGTCGCTGCGGCCCGGAATCAGCGGGTCTTGTCCTCGGAGAGGCGCAGTGCCTCGACAATGTCGTGGTACACGACCTCGGGATTGACGCCCAGATCCCAGCGGCCGAAGATCAGCAGTCGCTCCGCGCCGTCACGCTGGACATCGAGTTCCAGCATGGGTGTCTTGCGACCGAGGCGGCGGTAGCCGACCACGCGGGCCCGGATGATCTGGTCACGGGTGTATTCGTCCGGCCCCGTCAGTGTGCGGACGACCAGACGCGGCTGTGCTCCGGGCCGCACGGAAAGGCGCGGTCGCTGCCGGAATCCGAGCCCGGCGAGAGCGAGAAGGCCGACTGCCGCCAGCCCGACGAGCAGACGACTGGGCGCATCGGCGCTGAAAACCGCGGCCACGGCCAAGACGAGGCCGCCCACGGTGACCGACACGAGCGCGGCGGTCGGGGTGGTCCACACCATGCGCGGCTCGTCGCTCGCGCCGGAATCCTGAGGCTCCGGAGTCAAGGCAATCCCCAATCGCTCCTCGAGTTGTCCACAGGCTCATCCACAGATGTGCATGAATGACACGTCTGTAATCCGCGTCGGTGCGGTCAGCGCCAGCGCATGGTCATGATCAGGCCCACCACCATCAGGCCGAAGCCGATCAGGAAGTTCCAGGCGTTGAGGTCGTTCATCCAACTGATCTGTTCGGCCGCCAGGTAGTAGACGAGCAGCCAGATCAGCCCGGCGAGCATAAAACCGAGCATGATGGCGACATACCAGACCGGAGATGGCCCGGCTGCCTTCACCTTCACCGGGGTCCGGCTGGCGGGGTTGATCGTATAGTCGGTCTTCTTACGGACCTTCGACTTGGGCATGACGTCCTCGTATTCGGCGTGCAGGTCGTGCCCCTAGGCTATCCCAACTGGTAATGGGTGCGACGCGGTGCCGGGCGGGGACGTAATCTCGATGCCATGCGTGTTCTGGTCGTCGACAATTACGACAGCTTCGTGTTCAACCTGGTGCAATACCTCGGTCAACTGGGTGCCGATGCCGTCGTCTGGCGCAACGACGATCCGAACCTGGCCGACGTGGACGCGGTCGTGCGCGACTTCGACGGCATCCTGATCAGTCCCGGCCCCGGCACCCCGGACCGTGCGGGCGCCAGCATCCCGTTGGTGCGTGCCTGCGCCGAGCAGGGCGTTCCGCTGCTCGGCGTATGTCTGGGCCACCAGGCCATCGGCGAGGCGTTCGGCGCCACCGTCACCAGGGCTCCCGAGCTGCTGCACGGCAAGACGAGCGAGGTGTTCCACATCGGCGCCGGTGTGCTCGCCGGTCTGCCCGACCCGTTCACGGCCACGCGGTACCACTCGCTCACCGTGCTGGAGGACACCCTTCCGGAAGAGATCGAGGTGCTCGGACGTACCGAGAGCGGGATCGTGATGGCGATGCGTCATCACACGCTGCCCATCCACGGCGTGCAGTTCCATCCCGAATCGGTGCTGACCCAGGGCGGCCACCGCATGCTGGCGAACTGGCTCGGCGTATGCGGGGAGCGTCCTGCCGAGGGCCTGGTGGAGACGCTGGAAGCGGAGGTCGCCGCGCTGGTGGTGCAGTGACCCGTCCCTATGTGCTGCTGTCGGTCGCGGTGAGCATCGATGGGTACATCGACGACGCGAGCCCGGAACGGCTGCGCCTGTCCGGCGCGGCGGATTTCGATCGCGTCGACCAGGTCCGCGCGGACTCCGATGCCATCCTGGTCGGGGCGCAGACCCTGCGCAGGGACAACCCGCGCCTCCTCGTCGACAGTGCGGACCGCAGAGCGGCCCGCGTCGCCGCGGGCAAACCGGAGTATCCGCTCAAGGTGACGGTGTCGGCGAGCGGCGACCTGGACCCCGGCCTGCGGTTCTGGCATCACGGCGGCGGCAAACTCGTCTACACCACCGACGCGGGCGCGGCGAAACTCGCCGATCGGTTGGCCGGTCTCGCGGAAGTGGCCGCTCTCGGCGCGGAACTCGATTTCGGAGCGTTGCTGGACGACCTGGGCCGTCGCGGCGTCACCCGCCTCATGGTGGAGGGCGGCACCCGCGTCCACACCGCTTTCCTCGCCGCCGACCTGGCCGACGAACTGCACGTCGCCGTCGCTCCCATCCTGGTCGGCGATACCGCGGCGCCGCGCTTCCTCGGCGACGCGCAGTACCCTGGCGCGCCACATCGCAGGATGCGGCTCGCCGAGGTAACCCAGGTCGGCGATGTCGCCGTACTGCGCTATCTGCCGAAGGCGCATTCGGTCTGAGGTTCGGCACCGTTCGGCACGAAGGCGAACCACTTCAACGCGGCTGCCGTGCACCGACCGATCCGGCGGTGGGAGATCCCTCGAGTTGTCATCGCCAGGCGAGATCTCGTGATCGATGTGCCGGTGCGGAAGCTACGGCAGCCGCCGTCGAAGTAGCCGAACCCAGCGGGCGGTGTCCCTGCCTGGATTACTCGCCGAACCTAGGGGCGTCCGTAGACAGCGGTGACGAACTCGCCGAGTTGGTTGTCGTCCAGGTGCCTGGCCAGATCCGCCTCGCTGATCATGCCGACCAGCCGCTTGTTCTCGATCACCGGCATGCGCTTGACCCGGTTGCTTTCCATCTCGTCGAGAACGACCTCGATGTCGGCGTCGGCATCGACCCACCGCGGCGTCGCTTCGCACAGTTCTTCCACCCGCGTGCCGGATGGCGATTTGCCCTGCGCGATGCACTTCACGACGATGTCGCGGTCGGTGACGATGCCGCACATCCGTTCGTTATCGTCCGCGATGACCAGGGAACCCACGCCGAGTTCGGCCATGAGTTTGGCGGCCCTTTCGACGGTTTCTTGCTTGGAAATCCACTGTGCGCCGGGCTTCATGATGTCCCTGGCAGTGGTCATGAGCTACCTCCTTGTGGTCAGCTGCGCTGATTAGGATGAAGCAGCCCTATTCTCCCGCAATCCACACCGAATGGTCTCGTTTTCTGGATACCGCAGACGGTCTCGAGACTCAGGCGATCGCTCCGGTCGTGATCGCGATGGTGGAGTTCTTGCCGATGGACGAGCCTGCCGACGGTTGCTGAGCCACGATGCGGCCGACATTGCCCGGATCGAACACCGTGGACTGACTGATCTGCGAGAGACTGCCGGTCCAGCCGCTCTGGCGCAGTCTGTCCACCGCCTGCGCGGGAGTCAGGCCCCGGATCTCCGGCATGCTGATCTGGTCGCCGGTGGATACCTGGAGAACCACGGTCGATCCCTTGTCGGCCGACGAACCGCCGGCGGGTTTGGTGCCGATCACCTCGCCCTTCGGCTGCGAGGAGGCGACTTCCTGGATCTGAACCTTGAAATTGGCTCCCTCGATATTCGGTTGCGCGACGTCGATCGACTGGCCGATCACGTTCGGCACCCGAACCTTCTCGGGTCCGCCACCGATGACGACCACGATGGGCCGACCCGCGTCGACCCGGGAGCCCGCCGCGGGCTCGGTGCCGATCACCTTGTCGGTGTCCTGGGTACTGGAGGGCTTGCGCTCCACGTTCGGGTCCATCTGCAGGCCGATGGAGTTGAGCTTCTGCTCGGCCTCCTGCTGGGTCAGACCGTCCAGCCTCGGCACCTGGACCTGCGCCGGTCCGCTGGACACCTGAACCGTGACGGTGCTTCCCTCGTCGATCCTGGAGCCACCGAGCGGCTGCGTGGCGATCACATTGCCCGTGGCGACCTTACCGTCGGGCTTCTGCTGGATCGCCACCGTGAATCCGAGCTTCTGCAGCGCGTCCTGCGCCTGCTGGGCGGACTTGTTGGACAGGTCGGGAACCGCGACCTGGTCCGGTCGGCTGCCCGGACCGATCAACACCCAGAACAGCGCGAGCACCACGGCGATCGCCGCGGCGGCGCCGAGTGCGATATAGGCGGTGCGGCGCTGGCCATCCGGGTCGGCCGGCTCCTGCTCGGCGGTGTCGTCGTTGCGTTCGATGGTGCGGTAAGCGCGCGGCGGGGGTTCGTCCGAGCCCATGATGGTGGTGCGATCCTCTTCGGTCATCACCATCGGGGCGCTGGGCTTCTGGCCGCCGAGCACCCGGATCAGGTCGGCGCGCATCTCGGCCGCGGTCTGGTACCGGTTGGCGGGGTTCTTGCTCATCGCCTTGAGCACGACCGAGTCCAGTTCGCGCGGAACGCCGGAGAACACGTGCGAAGGCAGCCGCGGATCCTCCCGCACATGCTGGTATGCGACGGCGATCGGGGAGTCGCCGGTGAAGGGCGGCTCGCCGGTGAGGATTTCGAACAGCACACAGCCGACGGAGTAGACATCCGAACGGGCATCCACCGTCTCGCCGCGAGCCTGCTCCGGCGACAGATACTGCGCGGTGCCGATCACGGCCGCGGTCTGCGTCATCGGGTTCGAGCTGTCGGCGATCGCGCGGGCGATGCCGAAGTCCATCACCTTCACCGCGCCGGACCGGTTGATCATGATGTTCGCGGGCTTCATGTCGCGGTGCACGATTCCGGCCTTGTGGCTGAAATCCAGTGCGGCACAGACATCCGCGACGATCTCCATCGCACGCCGCGGCGGCAGCGGGCCCTTGCCGCGCACGATGTCGCGCAGTGTGTCGCCGTCCACGTACTCCATCACGATGTACGGCAGCGGACCGCCGTCCACCTCGGCCTCACCGGTGTCGTAGACCGCGACGATGGCCGGGTGATTGAGTGCGGCGGCATTCTGCGCCTCCCGCTTGAACCGGAGGTAGAACGTGGGGTCGCGCGCCAAGTCGGCCCGCAGCACCTTGATCGCCACGTCCCGGCTCAGCCGGATATCGCGCGCCTTGTGCACTTCGGACATGCCGCCGAACCCGATGATCTCGCCCAGCTCGTAACGAGAGGAGAGATTCTTCGGGGTCGTCATGGCTGTCCTTGCGAAGAAGTAGCGGATCCGCTGCGGGAGGCCGTGGGGCCTTGGGCACCAGGGATCCCGGGAAAGGGTATTTGGATGGTCGGAACGCGCGGCAGGGTAGTGGTGGTCGGCGCGGTCGTCGTCGGCTTCGTCGTGCTCGGTGCCGTGGTGGTGGGCGGCGTGGTCGTCGTCGGCTCCGGGGTCGTGGTCGTCGGCTCGGTGGTGATCGGTTCCGGAATGGTCGTGATCACCGGCGGAGGCGCTGGCTTGGGAGTGGTGGTGACCACCGGCGGGACCGGCTTCGGACTCGGCGCGACCGTCGAGGTCGGCGACGGCGTCGAGTCCGGGTTGGTATCGCCGCCGAACAGCAGGTACGTCGTGATCGCGCCGAAAAGCAGGGCACCGAGGCCGAGCCCGGCCAGCCATTTCTGCGTCGAGGTGGGCCGTTTGCCGCCGGGCGGCTGATTGCCGTCGGCGCTGCGGCTCAGCATCGTCGCCGGAGCCGCGGCCGCACTGGCGCGAGTGGCCGGACCGACCGCCCCGGCCGCGGGCGTCGAGTAGCGCACCGTCGCGCCGTCGAAATCAGCCGGTGCGGAGGGGATCACGGCCGTGGGGCCGGGCGGCAACACGCGGGTGGCTCCGGTCAGCGGTGCGCCCGGATGGGCGCCGCTCGGCGGCGGTGGACGACGGCCGGCGCGCACCGCGGCGACCGCGTCGGCGAACTCGCCGCCGCGGGCGTAGCGACGCCCCGGATCCTTCTCCATCGTGATCTCGATCAGTTCGCGCACGTTGCCGGGCAGATCGGCGGGCATCGGCGGCGGGGTCTCGCGGACATGCTTCATCGCCACGGTGATCGCGCCGTCGCCGGTGAACGGCCGCTGCCCGGCGAGTGCCTCGTATCCGACCACGCCGAGCGCATACACGTCGCTGGCCGCGGTGGCGTCCTCGCCGACCGCCTGCTCCGGCGCGATGTACTGGGCGGTGCCCATCACCATGCCGGTCTTCGTCACCGGCGACGCGTCCACCGCCTTGGCGATGCCGAAGTCGGTGATCTTCACCTGACCGGTCGGCGTGACCAGGATGTTGCCCGGTTTCACGTCGCGGTGCACCACGCCCGCCCGGTGCGCCACGTCCAGCGCACGCCCGGTCTGCTCCAGCATGTCCAGGCCCTGGGCCACCGACAGCCTGCCGAGCCGGTTCAGCACGGTGTTCAGCGGCTCGCCTTGGACCAACTCCATGACCAGGTAGGCGGTCTCGCCGCCCTGTGGGTCGATGGTCTCGCCGTAGTCGAAGATCCCGGCGATACCGGGGTGATTCAACTGGGCGGTCGTCTTCGCCTCGGTGCGGAACCGATGACGGAAGGTGGGGTCGGCCGAGAACTCCGACTTCAGCACCTTGACCGCGACTCTGCGGTCGAGCCTGGTGTCCAGGGCTTCCCAGACCTGGCCCATCCCGCCGGTCGCGATCAGTCGATGCAGCCGGTACCGGTCGGCGATCATCGCACCGTTGTTCAGCATCGAGGTCCCCGTACCTTCACTCGCACATCCATATCGTTCAGCCCCCTCGAAGACCCGCGTCCAGGACCGCGCGAGCCACCGGCGCGGCCACCGAGCCGCCGGTCGCGGCCAGCGCCCGGTCCCCGCCGTTCTCCACGATCACCGCGATGGCGATCTTCGGGTTCTGCGCGGGGGCGAACGCGATGTACCAAGCATGCGGCGGCGTCTTGCGCGGGTTGGTTCCGTGCTCAGCGGTGCCGGTCTTGGACGCGATCTGATACGGGGACTGGCCACCTCCGGCGGTGTTGCTCTCCGACGCGACCATCAGGTTGGTCAGAGTCGACGCTACCTCCGCGCTGACCGCTTGTCCGACCGAGACCGGTTTGGTCTTGGACAGCTCGCTCAGATCGGGGCCTTGCAGCTGATCGACCAGGTAGGGCTCCATTCGGACGCCGCCGTTGGCGATGGTCGCCGCGACGACCGCGTTCTGCAGCGGGGTCAGGGCCACGTCCCGCTGCCCGATGCTGCTCTGCGCCAGCGCCGCGTCATCGGGGATCGTGCCGACGGTGCTCTCCGCCACCGGCATCGGGATGCCGCGGTGCGGTCCGACGCCGAACGCGGCGGCCTCGTCCTTGACATTCGCCGCGCCGACCTTGACGCCGAGTTCGGCGAATGCCGTGTTGCACGACCGCCGGAACGCCTCGAAGAGCGAAGCGGTCGGGTTGGGGCCGCAGGTGGAGCCGTTGTAGTTCTCCAGGGTGGTCGTGGTACCGGGCAGCGTGATGTTCGGTGCCGCGGTGAACTGGTCGTCGGGGGTCGCTGTGCCGTTGGCCAGCGCAGCGGCGGTGACAACCACTTTGAACGTGGAGCCGGGCGGGTATGTCTGTGAGATAGCGCGATTCAACATCGGATGGCGTGGATCCGCACTCAGGGTTTCCCACGCCTGGGTGCCGCGTGCGCCGTCGTGCCCGGACAGCCGGTTCGGGTCGTAGCTCGGCGTGGACACCATGGTGAGAATCTTGCCCGTGCTCGGCTCGATGGCCACCACCGAGCCGGTGTAGCCCTTGCTGGTCATCTGTTCGTAGGCGACCTGCTGCATCACCGGGTCGAGCGTGGTGAGCACGTTGCCACCGCGCGGATCCCGGCCGGAGACCAAGTCGACGAGGCGGCTGCCGAAGAGCTTGTTGTCGGAGCCGTTCAGCACCGAGTCCTCGGCACGCTCCAACCCGGTGCTGCCGTATTGCATCGAGTAGAAACCGGTGGCCGGCGCGTACGCCTCGGGATCGGTCGGATAGGTGCGCAGGTACTTGTACCGGTCGTCGGTCGCGACCGAGCTGGCCAGCACGGTGCCGCTGGCCGAGATCTGCCCGCGCTGGCGGGAGTACTCATCCAGCAGCACCCGCGAGTTGCGCGGGTCGGAGCGGAGATCGTCGGCCTTGATCACCTGAACGTAGGTGGCGTTCGCCAGCAGCGCGACGACCATCATCATCACCGCGACCGCGACTCGGCGTAGTGGAGTGTTCATATCGCGGCCCCCGCTTCCGGTCGTCCCGCGTCGCGGCGCAGGAACTCGGTCTGCGCGTCGGCGATCGGCGCCGGTTCCTTCTTGCGCACCGGCGCGGGCGCGCGGGCGGCGTCGGAGATCTTGATCAGCAAAGCCAGCAAGGCGTAGTTGGCCAGCAGCGAAGAGCCGCCGTAGGACATGAACGGTGTGGTGAGACCGGTCAGCGGAATCAGTTTGGTGACTCCGCCGACGACGACGAACAGCTGGATCGCGATGGTGAACGACAAGCCGGCCGCGAGGAGCTTGCCGAAGCTGTCACGCACTGCCAGCGCCGTCCGCAGCCCGCGTACCACGAACACCAGGAACAGCACCAGGACCGCGGTGAGCCCGATCAGCCCGAGCTCCTCGCCGATCGTGGTGATGATGAAGTCGGTCTTGGCGAAGGGCACCTGGTTGGGCCTGCCGCTGCCGAGGCCGGTGCCCGCGAGACCGCCCGTGGCCAGCCCGAACAGCGACTGCGAGATCTGGTAGCCGGTGTTGTTGTAGTCGTCGAACGGGTGCAGCCAGGTCTCCACCCGGACCCGGACGTGGCCGAAGAGCTGGTAGGCGAAGAAGAACCCCAGCGCGAGCAGACCGCCGCCGATGACCAGCCAGCCGACCCGTTCGGTGGCGATGTAGAGCATCACCAGCACGGTGCTGAAGATCAGCAGCGAGGTACCGAGATCCTTCTCGAACACCAGCACGCCGATGCACACGATCCAGACCGCCAGAATGGGACCGAGATCGCGGCCGCGTGGGAACTCCATACCGAGCACGTGGCGCCCCGCGGCGGTGAACAGCTCGCGCTTGGCGACCAGCACCGAGGCGAAGAAGATGATCAGCAGGATCTTCGCGAACTCACCCGGCTGGACACTGAACCCGGGCAGCCGGATCCAGATCTTCGCGCCATTTGTCTCGGAGAACTTGCTGGGCAGGATAGCCGGGATGGCCAGTGCGACAAGGCCGATCAGGCCCAGGGTGTAGCTATAGCGGGCGAGCGTGCGGTAGTCCGGCAAGGCGATCAGCAGGGCGATGAACACGAGCGTGCCCAGCGCGGTCCACAGAATCTGCTGATTGGCGTCAGGAGAGGGAAGCGCCCACGAGTTGTAAGCGGCGGTCTGCTGGTCGGCCAAGTCGAGCCGATGGATCAGCACGAGCCCGAGTCCGTTGAGCAGCGCGACGATCGGCAGCAGCAGCGGATCGGCGAACGGAGCGAACCGCCGTACCGCCAGGTGCGCGATACCGAACAACGCCAGATAAGCCAGACCGTACTTGGCGATATCCAAGGTGATCGACTGTTCCTGACTGGCTTCGACCAGGAAGAGGGACACAGTCGTGATCACCGCCGCCGCGGCCAGCAACAACAGTTCGACATTTCGTCTGTTGCTCGGCGGTGGCGCGGGAGCGAAGCCGCCCGGGGGACTGGGAAAGGCTCCAGCCGACGGCGGTGACGGTGCGGACATCAGTCCGTCACCCGACAGTTCTCCCCCGTGGTCTGGGGGTTCGGCGACGTGCTCGACGGCGGGGCAGGAGCCTCGGACTTCGTCGGTGTCTTGATCTCGGTGCCGCGTGCGTCACCCTGCTCCGGCGCTGGCGCTGGCGCTGGCGCTGGCGCTGGCGCTGGCGCAGGAGCAGGGGTGGGCGACGCCGGGGCGGGAGCAGCGCCGTTGGGCGCGGGCTCGGTGGGCGGGACTACACCCGGTTGCGGTGCCGATTCCTTGACCGGGCACGGCGGCAACAGCTCGCGCTGGGCGAGATAGGTCATCGAGTCCCTGGCCTTGTCCAGCGAACCCGGCGGCAGCCCCTTGTCCACCTGATCGCGGCCGGTCTGCTTCAGATCGCTGACCTTCAGCGGCTTGCACGAAGACGGCACATCCTCGCCCGGCTCGGTCAGGGTGAGTTCCCCGTTGCGGGTCACACAGCCGACCAGGTTCACGTCGTGGATGGAGTAGCCCAGGATCGATCCGGGCAGCCCGCGCAGGATCACCACCGAACCGTCGTCGGCGCCGACGTAGTAGTTGCTGCGGATCATCTTGTAGCCGACCAGGAGCCCGACGCACACGGCGACGACCAGGGCCAGCGCGAGCACGATCCACCGAAGCCGGTGCGACTTCTTGACCGGGGGCTCCGGTGCGGCGGCGGCCCGGCGCGGCGCGGTGCGCGGCGGACGCAGCGCGGAGGCCCGGCCCGCGGCCGTGTTGGGGGGCGGCGTGTCGTCGTCGACGCCGGATGCGGCGCCCGCCACGATCGGGTGGCTCTGGCCGTAGTCCAGATCGATGACGTCGGCCACGACGACGGTCACGTTGTCCGGACCGCCGCTGCGCAACGCGAGCTCGATGAGCCGATCGGCGCATTCGTCGGTGGTGCCCTCGCGCATCGTGTTCGCGATCGTCTCGTCGCTGACCACGTCCGACAGCCCGTCGGAGCACAGCAGGTACCGGTCCCCGGCGCGCGACTCACGCATGATCAGCGTGGGCTCGATCTCGTTTCCGGTGAGCGCACGCATGATCAGCGACCGCTGCGGATGCGAGTGCGCCTGCTCGGGTGTGATCCGGCCCTCGTCCACCAGTGACTGGACGAAAGTGTCGTCCCGGGTGATCTGCGTGAGCTCGCCACCGCGCAGCAGATACGCCCGCGAGTCGCCGATGTGCACGAGGCCGAGTTTCTTGCCCGCGAACAAGATCGCGGTGAGCGTGGTGCCCATGCCGTCGAGCTCGGGCTCTTCCTCGACTTGATCGGCGATGGCGGCATTGCCCTCACGGGTCGCCGCGTCGAGCTTGCCGAGCAGGTCGTCGCCCGGCTCGTCGTCGTCGAGGTGGGCCAGCGCGGCGATCATCAACTGGGACGCGACTTCTCCCGCGGCATGGCCGCCCATCCCGTCGGCGAGCGCGAGCAGTCGTGCGCCCGCGTACACGGAATCTTCGTTGTTGCCTCGGACGAGACCGCGGTCGCTGCGCGCTGCGTAGCGGAGAACAAGTGTCACGATCGCAGCTCGATCACTGTTTTGCCGACACGGACCGGAGTGCCGAGCGGAACTCGGACGGCGGTGGTGACTTTCGCGCGATCGAGGTACGTGCCGTTCGTCGAGCCGAGGTCTTCCACGTACCAGTCGTCACCGCGCGGAGACAGCCGCGCATGTCGAGTCGAGGCGTAGTCATCGGTGAGTACCAGCGTGGAATCGTCCGCACGTCCGATCAGCACCGGTTGGGTGCCGAGCGAGATGCGGGTGCCGGCGAGTGAACCCTGCGTCACCACAAGAAATTTGGCGCCCTTCTGGCCCCGGCTGAAGGACGGCAGCACCGCGGAGCCGCGTGCGGCCCTGGGCTGGATCCGAATGCCGGATGCCGCGTAGATGTCGCTGCGCAACGTGCGCAGCACAGCCCACACGAACAACCACAACAGCAGAAGGAACCCCGCACGGGTCAGTTGCAGGATCAGTCCCTGCACGGCGCTCCACCTCCTGTTCGACCGTGTACGTCGGTGCCGTAGGTGCGGTTCGACCACCCCCACCAGCCTGCTGGTCTTGCCGGCCCCGGTATCGGCGCCGCGCGTGTGTTGGCAGCATCATAGGGCCGTCGGTCGATTTCGATCACGATACGACCGACGAATCCCTCGAGAGCCATCTCGTGACCTGCATCGCGAGCTTACGGGATCAGACGATGCGGATCAGGATCTCGGAGTGCCCGGCACGGATGACATCGCCGTCGGCGAGCTGCCAATCCTGCACGGGAGAACCGTTGACCAAGGTGCCGTTGGTGGAGCCGAGATCGGACAACATAGCGGTCTGGCCGTCCCAGCGCACCTCGATGTGCCTGCGCGAGACGCCCGTGTCGGGCAGGCGGAAGTGCGCGTCCTGGCCGCGGCCGATGATGTTGCTGCCTTCCCGTAGCTGGTAAGTCCGGCCGCTGCCGTCGTCCAGCTGAAGGGTGGCCGAGTAGCCCGAACCGGTCTGCGGCGCGGCGCCGTAGCCCTGGCCGCCCGCGTAGCCCTGCGGCGCGCCGTAACCCGGCTGCTGCGAGTAGGCCTGGCCGTAACCGCCCTGGTCATCCTGGCCGTAGCCGCCCTGGTCGGGGTAGTTCTGATCGCCGTAGCCAGGGTCGTTGTAGCCCGGTTGCGCGTACCCGGACTGGCCGTAGCCCTGGTTTTGCTGGCCGTAGCCGGATTCGGCGTAGCCCTGCTGGCCGTAACCCGGTTCGGCGTAGCCCTGCTGGCCGTAACCGGCGTCGCCATAGCCCTGCTGCCCGTAACCCGATTCGGCGTAGCCCTGCTGGCCGTAACCGGCGTCGCCATAGCCCTGCTGCCCGTAACCCGATTCGGCGTAGCCCTGCTGGCCGTAACCGGCGTCGGCGTAGCCCTGCTGGCCGTAACCCTGGCCGCCCTGCTGGTAGTCGTAGCCGTTCTGGTAGTCGCTGTAACCCTGCTGTGCGTCCGGGGCCTGGTAATCCGCTCCGTACGCGCCACCGCGGCCGTAGTCGTCGCGGTACGCGCCGTTCTGCGGACCGCCGCGACCAGCAGGCGGTGGAGCGTACCCGCGGTTGCGTGGATCGGACTCCGCGGGCTCACGGCTCGGGTCGTAGCCTGAGTTCTGCGTCATGGGGCCAGCTCCTGGTTGCGGGTTTGCAGGTCGTTGTGGCGGCGATTCGGGGCGGCGAGCCACGCTGGCTCTGCGGCCGACATCGGGATCGACGCGGCCGCTTGCCCTGAACTGTCCGGTGTGCAGCGTAGGTGATGCCTCGAACGCCACGTGTACTTCGCCGTAGGTCTGCCAGCCTTGCTCGCGGATGTAGTCCTGTAGATGTTTGGCGAACGCGCGTGTGGTGAGGTCGTGGTCGGCGTCCAGCTGTTCGTGATCCGAGGAGTTGATCGTGATCACATAACTGTTAGGCGCCAGCAGATGCCCGCCGCCGAGTTCCTGGACATGATCGGCGGCCTCGCGTTGCAGTGCCGCCTCCACCTCCTGGGGCACGACATTGCCGCCGAACACTCTGGCGAAGACGTCCCCGACGGCGCCCTGGAGGCGACGCTCGAACCGCGAAACGATGCCCATCTCGGCCTCCCTTCGGTGAGCGTCTCTTTCCTGATTCGTAACAACGACACGCGTGTATGGCGTGTCGCTTATCGACCACGTTCATTGCATGATATCCACGATCGTCCACACCTGTAACTCTTGGTGACGGCGCGGGGTTCCCTGGCCGGTTCAGACCCCCTGTCAGGCCCCTGAAATGGCGATTTCGTATCCGGCGCGGGAGCGTGATACTGTCTCCCAGTCGCTCGGGCGAGTGGCGGAATGGCAGACGCGCTGGCTTCAGGTGCCAGTGTCCTTCGGGACGTGGGGGTTCAAGTCCCCCTTCGCCCACTTCACTCGTGGAAGGCCTGTGCTCGCGGAGAGCGCGGGCCTTTCTCGTTTCGTCGTGTTTGTGGGGGTGCAACCCCCACGCCCCGCCCGGAGAGGGGCTTCGCCCCCCGGACCCCCCTCCGTTGGTGGTTGCGTTGGGCGGGGACGGTTGCGCTGGGCTGACAATGTGGTCGGAGTCTCACATAGGCACTGGACTTCCGTTTCTGACCCGAGAGGCGTTTTGTGTCGAAACGATTCCTATCGGTCAGGCGGATATTCCGTGGCGTTCGCGGAATCGTCGTTCGAACTCGGCGATGAACTTCGTGGGAGGCGTGGCGGAGGATGAGTGCTCGAACGCGCCGTCGTCGGCGATGTAGAAGATTGCCCTGGCCGATGCAGGGGGCCCTTTGGGTGCGGGCACGTGCACCATCCAGCCGACGCTGAAGCGCTCGGCGGTCAGCTGGGAAAGCGGATAGCCCGTCGTGTCCAGCTGGCGTCCGGTGATGTAGTCCCGCACCCGGCTGATCGCCTGTTCCGCGGGCATCGGCTCCGGCACCGTCGACGTCAGACCGGCGACCGAGTACTGGTACAGCGCACCGTCGATGTCGAAGCGCCCGTCATCGCCGAAGACGGCCACCAGCTTCTCCCTGGTCACCCTGCCCGCCTCGGCGGCGGACATCAGTGCCCTGATCGCGTCCGGCGCGTCCTTGCCCTGCCTGTCGGCGAGCACACCGGTCACGATCTTGATCGCGGTGTCGCGCGTCCACACGCCCGGTACCGCCGCGGCGCACTCCTGGGCCGGCGGTGACTGTCCTCGATACCACCGCCCCGCCTCCCACCAGTAGCAGAACGACAGCAGGCCCGACGCTGCCCGCGGATTCAACACCGGGTCGGCCACCCACTCCGGCGCACCGCCATAAATTTCCGGCATCGGCGCGCCACCGTTGTACACCGCGTCCAACGTGGGCGCGTTCCACACGCCGCCCGACAGCACGGCCCGCCCGGCCGGAAGAACATGCAATGTCGCCCCGCCGCGTGCGGTGCCTTCGAACATGCCGACCCAGGGCAGCATCCGCGGCCCCCAATCCGACTTCGCCGCCACGAACGCCGCGGCGATGGTGGTCCACCGCGCCCACATCTGCGGGAACGGCGGGAACTCGCCCTCCGCCAGCACCGCCCACACCTGCTCGGCCCGGTCGGCGCGGGCCTGCTCCGCCGCCTGTTGCGGAGTGCGGCGCTGCCGGTCACCGTGACCGATATACGCGGCCAACCAAACCGGGACTTTATTGCGCGGATATGCCTCGAGGTCGGCGCGGTACGCCTCCGGAACGAAGAGTTGCCCGTCCGGGAAGGGCTCGTCGCCGTAGTCGTAGACGGCCTCGACCTCGCCCGAACTGGTCAACGCGATCAGCATTCGCCACCACGGTTCCGCACCAGAACCGGCCGCGATCGAGCGGTGCTCCCGGACCATGGCGAGCACCGGCTCCGGCGGGTCCACTGGCATCGCTTGCTCGCCAACGGTATACACCAGCTGGCCGATCTCACCCACCACCGTGACCGCGAACACCGCGTCCACCCGCTGCCAGCCCGTCGGCGCGTGCGCCGCCAGCGCACGCGCGAGCGGGTGTTCGGCGGTCAGCCCACCGGGTTCGTCTGCCACGTCGTCCTCCTCGTCGATGTCGAGCCACCTTGTCTCGCTGCGACACCGCCGAGTAAGTAGTGCCCACTCCAGTCGGCGACGGCAACGCGAACGTCGAAGATAGCCGGGCGGGACATGACGTGCTCAGCGTAGAACGGTTAAGGCCGGTACCAGCGCATCGGAAACGACGTCTTCCGCTTCATCTCCGACACAGTGTGGTTCGCCCTGATGCCGAGCTCCGATCGGGGTGGTGTGGTGTGAGGTACCGGCTGACGTCCTGGTCGGCAGCGGAGCGACCGACCTTGTCCAGCGTTTCTCGTTGTCAGTGGTTACGGTCTCCGACATGATCGTGACGACAGTTCTGACCGTGGCCGTCGGTCTTCTGTTCCTCGTGACCGGCATGGTGAAGCTCATCGGCTTGCGACAGTCGCTCGAGATCCGCGATCACCTGCGCATATCGCCTGCGCTATGGCGCGTGACCGGGGCGCTGGAGGTGGCCGGAGCCCTGGGCGCATTTGCCGGTCTCTACTTCCAACCGCTGGGCATCGCCGCGCTCGCCGGTCTGACCGCGTTGATGGTGGGAGCGATCGTGGCCCGGCTCCGCGTCCGCGACGCCGTGTCCGCGGTGGTCATCGACATCGCCGTGCTGGCCCTCGTTACGGCAACGTTGGTCCTCAACGCTCTTACCTGAGTCGGCGGAGTGCTGGCTTCCGGCGGGCGAAGCTGCCTCTGGACCCGATACGGCATTGATCCTGTGCTTTGCGGGTGATCCGCCCGATCGATGCCCGGCGGCGAGCGCCCGGGTTCGGCCCACGAGATTCGCCCCCCGATCCGTGCGTGCCAGGCGGGGTTCAAGAGCAGCTACAGCGGCAGGGGATCGCAGTGCGTCGAGGTAGCGTGGCTCGAAGGCGGCATGGTAGGAGTGCGTGACAGCAAGAACCCCGCTGGTCCGGCACTGGTGTTCAATCTCACTGCGGAACCGCCTGCCTGTGGAAGCTTGCGCCGCAGTTCCCAAGCGGGGCCACAATGTACGGGTCAGATCACGACCGCGGTCAACACGATGCCGTCCCGGACGAGGAACCGGCCGTGCAGTGTCCGTGGCACGGGCGGGCCGCCGTCGACAGTGCTGCGGTCGTCCACCAACAGCTCCGCGGTGAAAGTGCGAGTCTCGGGATCGACGGTGACAAGCGTGTCCTTGATTCGCAATTTGTCCTGTTCGGTCAGCGGGAACCAGGCCTTGAAGATGCTTTCCTTGGCCGAAGCCAACAATCGGAGCCAATGGATCCCGTCCCGGGTGCCCATCTCGGCGAGCCACGCCTGTTCCTCGTCGTGAAAGTGGGATTCCACACCGTCCAGCGCCACATTGTTCTCGGCATCCACCCCGACCGACCGGAACCGCTCGGCCGAGGCCGCCACCGCCATCGCATAGCCGTGGGTATGAGTGATGCCGCCGACTACGCCATTCGGCCAGCGCGGCATCTTCCGCAGCTGGCGAGTCGCGGCCGTCGGATCCCACAGGATGGGAGTGTCCGGCAACCCCAACTTGTGCATTGCCCGCCTCGCACAGGTTCGCCCACAGGCGAGTTCTCTCAGCCGCTTGCCGGTCTCGCCTCCCGTCAGCAACACCTTCTGCTCTTCCGGCATCAGCACCGCCATCGAATCCTCGCCGACGATCTCCGCCGCCATCACCCCGGCGGGCAAACCGAGACCGTCGACGAGCATGTCCACGCCACTGGCCGGCGCTGGGTCTTCGGAATGTGCGCCGACATCGAGCGGCTCGTCGAGGTCGGTGTCGTCGTCAGCCGCATCGCGGTTGGTGCCGATAGCGGGTGTTTTTGCCTCGGTATTGCGATCCCTGTCTTGTGATTCGGGTGCAGGGTTGTCGGTGTCGGGGACACCAGTGCGGTCCTCGGGTGCCGGGTACACGAGGTCCGCGGCCCGACCGGCCACGCCGCGGATCGCGTTTCCGATCTTGCCGGTGACGCCGCCGAAGACGTGCTGTCCGGTCTCCAGGAGCTTCTGCCCGGCTTGTCCAGGGAGCAGACCGGCGATGCTCTCCACGATCTCCGTCGCCGTGCCCAGTCCAAACTCCACGCCTTCCCGCAGGACCGTGCTGAACAGGTATTTGTCGACGACCTCCATCAGGTATTCCTCGGCCGCGCGTGAGCCCATCCTCGACCAGATGAAGGCGCACAGGACCCGAGCTTTCAGGTAGTCGTCTCCCTGGGCCTCGAGCCACCGGCACCCCGGGAAGAATACGGCCGACCACAGATCGTCCTTCAGATACCGGATCCAGAACGCGTACTCTTCGTCGGTGATCACCCCGCGCCTGCGGGCGTCGTCCATCAACTCGATGTCGGGGTTCAGCATCGGCCTGCCAGAGAAGTACTGCATGACGCCGGCGGCGATCAACAGCAGCTGCGGTAACTCGTCCATCGAGGTGGTGCGCTGGAGCCTTTTCCACGGGGTGATTTCGTTGATGACGTTCCGGTCGCTGGATTTCTCAGGCGTACCCACCTGGAGGGTCCGGAACTTCCACACGGGGATGGTCTCGCCGTTGCGGGTGATCTTCTCCTGCGTGAAGAAAAGTGTGCGCCAATCGATCTTGTGCTCATGGACCAGCCGATCGACCGATGATCCGGTCACATTGATCAACATGAGCGTCATGTAGAGCGGCGCACGCTTGATCAGCCGCGCCAGCTCCAGTAGATCCTTCTCGGTGAGTTCTATGTTCCGCAGCGTCTCGATGTCTT
The DNA here is from genome assembly GCF_965283145.1 of Nocardia sp. Marseille-Q1738. Taxonomy (NCBI): domain Bacteria; kingdom Bacillati; phylum Actinomycetota; class Actinomycetes; order Mycobacteriales; family Nocardiaceae; genus Nocardia; species Nocardia sp. Marseille-Q1738. The sequence goes on from NZ_CBDIMS010000001.1 coordinate 579,148, forward strand.
CGTGGAACAATGCGTGGAACCATTCTCGGCGATTGCTGACCCACTCCGCCCCGAACGGCGCCCCCTCGGCGGGCCTCGGCATCTTACGGAGGTACTCGAACGCGGGGCTGATTGCCACCACTTGCTCGATGGCGGCGTCTACTTCGGCCCAGTATTCCGAGCCTGCTGCCGGTCGCGCGGGATTCGTGTCTTCGAGAGGAACCACCTGATCCCCGGACTGCGCTGCGACCGCTGGTGCCGGGGTGTGGTCGGTTTCCGCGAAGGCGCCGTCCTCTGGGCGGTTCGGGTCGGCCGCATGCGCCACCACACCGTGGGGCACACCGCGCGGCACTACGCTGAATGGATCCGCCACTGCCGATGGCGGACCGAAACCCAGCCCATCCAGACCACGGGCACGGTGCGGCGGAAGATCCAGCACCACAGCTGGATCAAACCCCACTGGTGGTCTGGCGCCCGGGCGGAACGCCTGTGTCCGCACCGGGCCGACTTCGCCGATCGGCGGCTTCGATGAAGTCCGGTGCGAGGGTTGGTCCGGCACCGATCCTCCTGGCCGCCGAGGCGCAACTGTCGCGGGTGCAGGCCCTGCGTCATCCCTCGATTGGGCTACTTCGGGCCGGTCAGGATCGGTCGGACTGTTGTCGGCATCGCCTGCTGGCTCTGGAGCGCTCGAAGTGGTGTCACCGCCCGCTTTCGCAGAAGACTCGGGGCGGAAGGACACCTGCCCGTCCTCGGATGAAGTGCGGGCCGGGTGTGCCTCCTGCGGCTCCGGGGCCTGGCGCGGTTCTCGATCGTCATGCGGCCCCTGAACACGGTCGTCCGGCGCGGCGTGGCGGCTGTCCGGTTCCCTCGGTGCCGAGTCGGTTTCGTCACCGCCACCGGGCGGCGCGGGCGCCGCTGTGGGCGGTTGCTGCTGGTCGCTGTGCTTGTTCGGCGGAGCGAGAACGTCGTTCGGCTCGAGGTTCTTTGTCACGTCGGGTGCGCGGCCTTCGAAGTTCTCATGCAGTTCGATCACCCTGCCCTCGAACCGTCCCAGGAAGGCGGAATAGACCATTCTCTGGAATTTGCCGAATTGGGGGTGTTCGAGCTGCGGTTGCTCGTGACTGATGAACACGCGGACCGGTCCGCCGTCGATATCCCGGTACCTGATATCGCATCGCACCGCGAGACCGCCGGTCTCGATATCGACCACCCAGGGGATTTCGCACTGTTCCCGCGAGTCGTCGTGTGCCGCTGCTCGGGCTTCGACTGCGCGCAGCACCAGGGAGTCCGCTCCGTCCGGGTCGGCGCCAGTCACGACTCCACCCGTCGTGTACGGGGCGGTGCCGTTGAGCAGTTCGACGGTCTCGACCACCATGGTGCCGGATACCGTCTGCCCGCTGAGCGCTGGGACGGGCGCGGCATCGTCCTGTGCTCGACCGTCGGGTGCGGGCTGCGCATCCGCGTCATCGGCCGGATTGTCGGGTTTCCGGTTGGGCAGTCCACCGACCGCCCATCCTTCTGGATTCGGGCCGATCGCGTGGACCAGTCCCGGATCGAACCTCTGCCCGCGTGGCGGCGGCATCGCACCGATGTCCCGTGCTTTTCGTTCAGGGATGTCCAGTCCGAACCCGGCGGGCTGGTCTGGCACCCATCGTCGTGGCCGGCGACGCGCACCCGCCGCGGGTGCAGGCCTTGCGTCATCCCTCGATTCGGCTACTTCGGGCCTGTCAGGATCGATCGGACTGTTGTCGGCGTCGCCTGCGGCCTTCGGAGCGCTCGAGGTGGTGTCACCGCCCGCTCGCATAGAGCCTTCTTCGTCATCATGCCTGTCCGACTGGGTTGTCGCCGGCATGCCGGTGGTCGCCTCGTCCAGGTGCTGGAGCCACGCCGGTGGTCCGCTCCGGTTCTCGACCCCAACTCCAAGTTCCGCGGCAATTCCACTGCCAGTCCTTCCCCGCGCGAGCAGCGCGGACGGGTCGCGCAGGACATGTACGGCTGTGGTGATCGCCCGTGCGGCGGGACCGTCGGCCGTGAGCGACCGCGCTGTCTCGGTCGCCATGCGCCGGACGAGCGTGAGGGGCGGACCGAACTCGGCGAGATCGACGAGGCGGGTCCGGGTCTCGGCGACGGTTGTCGCGGCGGCGCGCAGGCCGGCATCCGCGGAGAAGCGCGTCCCCACCTCGGACAGTACCTGCTCGAGCTCTTCGAGATGGTCGAGGCCGCGGCGGATATCGCCCGCGCGGAGATGGTGCCCGGTGAGGGTGTGCAGGGTTTCCAGCAGGTCGGCGGCGGTCCCGGCGAATTCGGTATCCGATGCCGGGTTCCGGCTCCGGTACGCGGCCTGTTGCCCGGGTAGTGCGTGGGTGGCTGCTAGGAGCGCCGGGTCGATACCTTCGTCGAGGCCGGTCCGCAGCAGGTCATCGATCTCCGCGGCATCCGAGTCGATGCTGTACGCGACGGATTCGCTGATGAGCGACCCCTCGGCAGCGTGCACGGGGCCGAGTTCCGGACGTTCCGGCGCCGTCCCCGTCGACTGCCGTTCCCGCTCGTAGTGGGACAGATGGCGTGCGGCATAGCCGACGAGATAGGCAGTGTTCGCCAACAGACCGGCGAATTTCTGGGCGCGGCCGATATCGGCGCCTGCCGCGGTCGCTGCGACCTGGACGACCGTGGCCGCCGCACGGTAGAGCTCATGCGCCACAGGTGCTGTCTCGGTGAGGTACCGGCGCATGGCGGCCAGTCGGGTGTCGTCGGCGTTCCTGATATCGGGGAAGTCGTCGCCGAGGCGGTACCTCCGCTCGACCACGGCGATACCGAGCGCGCGTGCGGTCGAGAAGAGCGCACCGGCCGCGATCGGCTCCCCGGCGTGCAAGCGGCCGAGTATATCGAGTACCGAGGCGTGCAGGCTGGTCAGCACCTGATCGAGAGCCTGGTCGGAAAGACCGTCGGCCCAGTGCGCGAGCTCGGCGAAGTCGAGGCCGTCGGCTGCGGGGAAATCGGCCGCCGACGGCGATGTCGTGACCTCCCGCGGCGTGGTCGGCGCGGCGCGTGGGATCAGGTCGTCGACGTCGGCGCCCGCCCCGGACACCTCGGCCGTGGTCGGCGGTGCCGCCGGCACGGAGCTCCGCGGGGGCATCGGCAGGGGCGGGATGGCGGGTCCGTCCCAGCGGGCGGGCGGCGGATCGAAGACGCCGAGACGTTCGAGGATTGGTGCGTGCCGGAGTCCGTGTCCCCGCTGCCAGCCGACGAGTGCCGACATCGATGCGCTCAGCAGCCGATAGTTCGCGAACCGAATCTGTTCGGTGGTGAGCAGTCCGGCCGCGGCGGCCCTGGCCAGCCGTACCGTGTCGTCGATCATGCGCTGTATGTGCTGGAACAGGTCGTATGCTTCGACGTAGTCGTGATCCGGCTCGAGGTTTTCGAGAAATGCCAGCCGCGTCTTGTCGTACCGTGGATCGCCCAGCCTGGCCATCTCCCAATCCAGGACGACCACACGCACAGGCCGCCCCTCGTCGAGGACGATCAGCACTTGGTGGAAATGCAGATCGGCGTGGATCACCTGGGGCCGGATCGGGCCCAGCGTCCAGGACCGGTCGAGCACCGGTTCGAACGGGTTCTCCGGGATTCCCATCGCCGCGAAGTACGGAGCGAATTGCGCGCGCAGCTCCGTGAACACCCGCATCTTCTCGGCTACCAGTTCCCGCAGGAGTTCGCCCGCGTCCCGGAAACCGATCGCGGTGGGCCGCAGCGCGCGGTGCAGATCGTCGACCGCCGCGCGCACGGTCTCCCGCATGTCCTCCGGGATATCGGTGACGTGCTTGCCGCCGACCACGAAGCTGTGGATCTGCACGGTGCCGAGTGTGCCGTCGGGCAGTACGAAATCGTCGATCTCGGCGTAGACGCGGGGGCTGTCGATGCCCAGCTGGGTCAGCAGTTCGAGTACCTCGACCTCGGGCATGGGTTTCAGGTCGAGCGTGTCCGTTGCGGGTCGGCGGGCGCGGACCACCCAGAGCCGGCCGGTCTGATCACGGGCGACGCGCAGGAAGTTGTTCTTTCCCGCCAGCTCCACGGCCGAGGTGTCCGCCAGCGTGACGGCGGCCAGCTGCCGGGCCACCTCGTCGGGCATCCGTTCGCCGGACTCCACGCCCAGCGGCGAGTACTCCGCCTCCGGGCCGAGGCCCGGGATCGACACCTGGACAGCGGTGGGTTCGGCCGCCTGCGCGGTAGCCGGTTCGGCACGCGAACCCACCGCGGTGATCAGCGCCTGCTGGAGCCCGGCAAGGATGTGCGGGAGATCCGCGTTGCCGAACCCGAACCGCCGCGCGGCCTCGAATTCGCTCATTCCTTCCCGGTACCGCGCGGTGAGGAAGTCGCGCTGCCGCTGGGAGAGGGCTGCCAGCGCCTCGATCCACTCGCTTCGAGCGGCATGGTCGAGCAGCGGCGAGGATATCCTCAAACTCTCCATCTGCACCATGAGCGCCTGCCGGAAACGGGCGAACCGCCCGTGCTCGATCGCGAGTTCCCGGACGGTCTCAGCGACGGCACCCCCGGATTCGCCGCCGGCCCGTTCGATCGCGGCCTCCGCGATGCGGACCGCCACCGCCGGGTCACCTACGACAGCCGCGGCCTCGCGGACGAGCTCCGATATGCCGTACCCGCGGGCCGCCCCGCCCGTGCCGTTCCGGTCGTCCGGGTTGCCCGAGGGCTGCGTGTCCTGCGCTCGGGTGTTGTCGGGGTTGCTCGGTCGTGTTGTTGTGTCCTCGGTTGGGTCTGACTGCTGGTCTGCTTGTTTGGGGAATGGTACGGCTGGGCCTTCGTCTCGGGGGGGGTCTTCGGGGTGGTGGAAGAAGACTGCTTCACCGAGTCCGGCGTATCCGGATTTGCCCGCGAACCGGGCCCGGTGTTGTTGTCGTGCAGGCTGGTCGAGGGGAGTCGGATCCGGTGAAGTCCCCTCGAGGCCCAGCGCGCCACCGGGGGCGGCCGTTGCTTTCGCGCTGGCGTCGGTCGCAGGCTGTGCGCTCCTGGGACTGCTTGCGGCCGAATCAGTTTCGCCGCCGGTTGCGGCGGTTGGCTGCGGACCGGATTCACGGCTGGGATCGGCGTTCGTATGCGTCGGCGACGATTCGGTCCGAATCTCGGTACTAGGCGCAAGCACGACGACACTCTCGGGATGCTCGCGGAAGGTCTCCTTCAGCAGCGCCTCTGGTGGAACGAGTTCCGGCCGAATCTCGCCAGGTGCCGCGTAGTGCGCCGTTGGCCCGCTGACCGGGAGCGGGCCACTGCTCACGAAGCTCCCTCGTACCGGCAGGGGTGCACCTGCCAAGTTCTCCGGCACTGGCCCGACTTCACCATCTGTCGGCCTCGACGATGGAGCGTTGTTGGCGACGGCAGTATCCGACCGCGGCGAAATCGGGAGCCGCGCATGCGCCGTCGCTGGCCGAGCCGAGGCGCGTGCCTTGGGAGCGCCGGCCGGGGGCGTGGCGGGCTCTGCCGGTGTGGGGTCGGTGCGGTTCCGGCCGATTCGCGTCTGTGGTAGGTGTTCGGTGTCCCAATCGATGACATCGTCGGTGTCGATCGGTAGTTCCGGGGTTTCGTCACCGTGGTAGATGATCGCGGAGTATTTCGCTCCGCGTTCCTCGAGTGCCTGTAGTCGCGCCAACCGCTGGCGGGCCGGCTCGCCGTAGAGGTTGCGGTGTTGGAGTGCTCCGTCCTGCGCGCGAACCGCTTCGTGCACGTGCAGCACTACTGTGCCGTTCTTTTCGGTGGTGGTGACGGTGAGGACGTGGCCGTCGATGCCATCGATTCGCGCTTGCGGATATTCGACGGTGAGCAGCGCCAGATCGGCGGGATCGCCGACCTCCTCGATGCGGGACCTGAATCCGTCGACCGTGGCTGTGCTCCATCGGCCGTGGGCGTACTGAGCCAGCTCACGTGCGTGGAAGGCGCCCAGGGTCAGGACCGAGACCGTGTCGTCGTCGGGTACCTCGACCGGACTCCGTCCCTGGTACCGAGCCCGGACGAACTCCAGCTCGGCAACCCCGCACAACGGATCCGTCAATTCGAGAAGCCCCCGCGCGGCGATCATGGCTCCGATATGGTCACCATCGCCGAGCACCGTGCGCACAATCACGTCCAGGTCGGCTTCTTCGTGGCGGAAAGCCGGCTCCAGCACCCGCCCGGTCTCCCGGTCGACCTCACCTCCCGCCAGTCGAATCTGTTCCAGCACGCGGACGGCCGTGGTGTGGGCGAGCAGCTCGGCGATGACATAGGCGTAGTACAGGCCGCCGTAGAGTGTGCCCGGATACCCGAAACTGTGTCCGAAGTACTGGAGGCGGTACATGCTCGTGACGCCGGGAAGCTCCAACCCTCCGTCCGCCAGGAACCGGTTCTCGATCTCCGCTACCGCTGGGTGCGGATCGTCCCCGGAGGGCAATTCGTCGTCCGGAATCCGGTGCCACTGCAGATCGATCCACGCCGCGGTGAGCCGATCGACCGTCGGAATGCCCATCATGAACTGTGACCACGGCACCAATTGCCGAGCCATATCCTCCGGCATCGATGGGGCGATCTCGCGGAGCACAGCCGGTTCGGTGAGGAGCATCGGCAGCAACAGTGCCGGGAACTCCACGTAGTTGCGCGGCACTCTGCGCATGGACTGCTCGTGCATGCCGGTGCCGACCAGTGAATGCAGCGCATGAGTGAACTCGTGCACCAGATCCACGGTTTCCTGCCAGGTCAGCCGAGTCGCTTCCCCGTCCGCTGGTTTTGCGATATTGGTATGAATCATGCGTACCGGGAGCTGATTCGCCCAGCCGAGTTTGCCGATGAGATGGTCGGTCCAGCCGCCTCCGCCCCGCAAAGTCCGGCGGTAGGGGTCGAAGAAGAACACGCCGATCGGCTTGCTCGGTGCACCGGGCGCCTCCGGCTCGGCGAAGGCTTCGAACACCCGGACGTCTTCGTGATATACGGGTATGCTGCCGGTCCGTTCTTCGACGCTGATCCCGAAAAGTCTCTCTGCCAGCTGGAATGCTCCGCGCAGCACAGTTTCCATATTCAGGTGCCGGCGCACATCGTTGTCGCCGAATCCGAACGTCCGCTCGTGCAGCACATTGCGGGCGTACTGGAAATCCCAGGGTTCCAGACGCTCGACACCGATCGCCTCCGCGAGCAGGGTCATCTCGGCGGTGGCCTTGTCCACCGCGAACGGAGCCAGGCCCGTTATGACCTCATCCGCCAATGCCAGGCCGACGGGTTCGACGTCGGCCTGGTAGGCGGCGTGGTTGTCGTATCCGAGCAATTGTGCGCGCTCGTTTCGGAGTGCGCACAGCCGTAGCGCTATGTGTGTGTTGTCGAACTCTCCTGTACCGCACAAGGCCACCGTCGCCTCGTACAGCTGCCGCCGCGTCTCGCGGTCGTCGAGTACCGCAAGCAAGGGGTGCTGGGCCCCGCTGATACCGGTATCGACCAGTAGATAGCTGCCCGGGGGATGGCCGCGCTCCGCCGCCGCGGCGGCGGCCGCGGCTGTGGCATCGCCGGACATACCTCGCAATTTGCCGACATCGGTCACCACCAGGGCCCGCGCGACCGTGTCGTTGGCCTGGTTGTTCTGATATCTGGACTGCAGCGAGGCGAGTTCCTGCTCGATTTCGCCCAGCCGCGCCCGATCGGGGTCGGACAGCGCCATCCCGTTGCGCTGGAAGTCCAGGTGCAGTCGGCGCAGGTACCAGTCGGTTTCCTCGTCGAGATCCAGCTCCGCCCGCTGTTCGTACAGCGCCGCGATCCGGGCGAACAGTGCGGGATTCGTCATCACTTCACCGCGGTGCGCTGTCTCCAGTTCGAGAATTCGGCCGCGCACTTCGTTCATCGCATCGCTCTGATCGACCGAGGCCATGGTGGAACTGGTGTTGCTCACGAGGCCGAAGAGCTTCCCGGTCACGGAGAAGGCAATCAGTGTGTTCTCGACGGTCGGCGGCTCCGGATTGCCGATAATCGCCGCGATCTCTCGTTGCCGATCGGCGATCCCGGCTTCGAGCGCGGGAACGTAGTGCTCGTAATCGAGTCGTTCGAAGTCCGGTATTCCATAGGGATTGGAATCCGCGGAGAAGAACGGATTGGCCGGATCTCGGAGCGGTTGCCTGATCGTCGCGTTGTCAGGCCCGGCATCCGTGTCGTCGTAAGGCGTGTCGTTGATCTCGGCCGAGCCGGCTTCGTCGTCAGCAGCATCACGGTTCGTGCCGACAGCAGGCGTCTCGGTATTGCGGTCCCTGTCCTGTGATTCGGGCGCCGGCGCCGGGGTGTGGTCGGTTTCCGCGAAGGCGCCGTCCTCTGGGCGGTTCGGGTCGGCAGCATGCGCTATCACACCGTGGGGCACGCCGCGCGGCACGCCGCCGAAGGGATCCGCCACTGCCGGTGGCGGACCGAAACCGAGCCCATCCAGACCACGGGCACTCGCTGCTTGCTGCGGCCCCGGCCCGAGGTTCTCCGGCTGCCTTGGTGATGTCGACTCGGTCCGCTGAGCGGTGTGCTGTTGATTGCTCTGTGGCGTCGGCGCCGCTTTCGTTTCCGAGGTTGTCGGCGCGGAAGAATCAGTGATTCCGGAGTCGTCCGGAAGTCGAGGGTGCTCACCACTGTCCGGCGGTACTGCGGTCTGTGTGTCCGAGTGGCGCAGGGCGATCGCGGTGACCACAGTATCGGCGTCGGCGTGGAACCGTCCCGAGAACACTGCTGGCGACGAGTCGGGGACAGTCGCATCGTCGGTCGGCAGATGTGCCTCGAAGGAACCGGACCGCGGGTCGGCGGTGTCGGGGTGGAGCACTACATCCACCCGACTATGGTGGAGTTGCAGGCTGGTCAAGCGGCGGTGTACATCGATGGCGTTGCCTTTGGCAGAGATCAGTACCTGATCCCAGTGCACGTCGGCGTGTTCCCATGCGAGGTCCCGCATGCGGGAGCGTTCCTGCCGCTGGGTCGCATTCACCATCAGGTTGGGCGCCGCAGCGACATGGTTCTTGGCATCGAGACCGATGATCCGGAAGGCCGGGTCGCCCGTGAGCGCTACACCAGCGAACTTGTCGGTTCGGGCCGTGGCACCGATAAGGTTCCCGGGCCATTGCGGTTCGCCGTCGGGGCCACGCGAGATCGGCGCATTCGGCAGACCGAGGTCATGCAGTGCCTGCTCGGCGCAGTGCAGCACAGCCATTGTCGTGCTGCGCTCGCCACCGCGAAGTTCCACTGTGTGCACCTCGGTCGGCAGCACGCTCCGGAGCAGGCCTGTACCGGACTGGGGTGCAGCAGGTTCCGGACGTGTCGGCTCGGCCGTCACAGGGTCCCCGACGGGGAGCCCGAGTTCGGCGGGCGTTGCCCTTGGGTATCGCTGGGTCTGTGCGGACGGTGTCGGGGTGAGATGTTCGGTCGTGTGCTCATGATCCGACCGCGGTGTGGTCGAGGACGGATCCGGCGTCGTCGAAAGCTGTTTCGGTCCTGGCGCGTCGCTATGGTCAGTCGGCCGTATGACTGACGGATCGCCGTCACCGGTCGGGGACAAGCTCGTCGGAGGCTCCGGTTCGATCCCGGATTCCCGCAGCGTGATGCCCGTGAGGACAATGTCTCCACGGACGCAGAACGCGCCTGTAACAGTCGATGTCGAGTGATCGGATTCCGTCGGCTCCAGAAGTTTCGCCTCGAACGTGCCCGCGGTCGGTTCGCCGCTATGCGGACGGAGCGTCACCTCCACCCGGTTACTACTCGACTGGTGCCCGCTCATTCGACGATGTAGGTCTAGGACATTGTCCTTGGCGGAGACCGTGACTTGATCCCAATGGATCCCGGGATGTGCCGAGGTGAGGTTCTGCAGATGGCGGCGCTCCTCGAAGCTCGTGATGTCGAGCATCGCATCGGGCGCAACCGCCACGTGATTCTTGGCGTCGAGGCCGATGGCTACTGTCGGTGCGTGGGCGACCGCCGCCGCCGAGTATCTATCCATCTGGACGGTGGCGCCAACCAAGCTTCCGCGAAACAGGGGTTCGCCGTCGCGCCCTATCTGGATCGGCTCCTTCTCCAGACCGAGACCTTGTAGCGCCTGTTCGACACACAGGCGAACGCTCATTGCGGCACTGTGGCCATCGCCGACGATTTCCGCGGTGTGCACGTCACTGGGTAGTACCTGGCGGATCAATGATCGACCCGCTGCTTCAGGGGTGGTCGCGCTTTCGAATTCCCCCGTCCCGACATCGGGATGAGCGTTTTCTCGCGGCGACTCCGCCGTGTTGAGACTGTCAACATGGCCCGGAGCTGACTGCTGGACGAACGTAGACAGTGGCGACTCAGCGCGATCGAGCAGCCCTTGGCGCCTGGCTGCCGCAAGGGTCTCAATTCGGCCGGTAGTACCGAGTTTCACGGACGCACTGGTCTGATCGTTCCGTACAGTCCCTGGACGCAGTCTCAGCGTCGCCGCGATCTCGTTGTGTGACCGGCCTTCGTCGAGCAGCCGGAGCACCGCGATCTCACGCTCGGTCAGCCTGTGCTGGTCGGTTTGGTCAGCCGCAACTTCCGCCGCGCCGTCTACCGCGGTGTCGTCACCGGGCAGATCCTCGTCCGGTGCATCGTGGCCTTTGGCCTCCGGTGTGGTCGGCGCCGGAGATGCCGATTCCTCTTTGATCTCGGTTACGACGGGGTCCTGTTGCCCGGCCGTCCCACTCGGCTGCGATGAGGCTGGCTCGGGATGGCCGGTGCCGGGCGCCTCGTCTGTGGCAACACGGTCGATGCCAGCGAGGGCGCCCGTGCGCAGGGCGACGGCTACCATGTGCGGCCGATTACGGGCGCTGAGTTTGCGGCGGATTCGAGCAAGTGCATCTTCCACGGCGCGTTTGGACGCGTGGCGAGCTTCTGCGATTTCCTTGTCGGTGTCGCCGTTTGCGACCCGAGCGAGTATGTCGGTTTCGTCTTCGGTCAGCTCGGGTTGGCCCGTGCCGGGAGCTTGGTCTGTGGCGGCGGGATCGGCGAGGGGGAGTATGCCCGTGCGCAGGGCGACCGCCACCATTGCTGCCCGGTTACGGGCGCCGAGCTTATAGCCGATCTGTGTGAGGTCGTTGTCCACAGCTTTCGCGGACGTGTGGCGGTGTTGTGCGATTTCATTGCTCGTGTTGCCGTTTGCGACCCGAGCGAGTAAGTCGATTTCGTCTTCGGTCAGCTCGTGTCGGTCCGTGCCGGGAGCTTGGTCTGTGGCGGCGGGATCGGCAAGGGGGAGTATGCCTGTGCGCAGGGCAATGACCACCGTACCTATCCGGTTACGGGCGTTGAGTTTGTGGCGGATTCGGGCCACTGCATCGTCCACGGTGCGTTTGGACACGAAGCGGGCTTCCGCGATTTCCTCGCTGGTATCTCCGTTTGCGACCCGAGCGAGTATGTCGATTTCGTCTTCGGTCAGCTCGGGATGGCCCGTGCCGGGGGCTTGGTCTGTGGCGGCGGGATCGGCGAGGGGCAGGATGCCTGTGCGCAGAGCGACCGCCACCATCTCCTCCCCGTTACGGACGTTGAGCTTCTGGTGCATGTCGGTCCGAAGGTTGCGCACGGCATATTCGGACAGGCCGAGGTCTTCCGCGATTTCCTTGCTCGACTTTTCCGCAGCTATCAGCTCCAGCACCGTGAACTCTCGATTGGTCAGCACGCCATGACTCGGCGGTTCCAACTCGGGATCGCGCGGGTGCGATTCGCTGGACGTCGTCGGCTGCTCGACCGGGCCGCCGTCGTCAGGCGATGGCGTGTGCACCAACCGGGCCAACCTGGTGAGCACGCCGCGTTGCCATCGGCTGATGTCTTCGCCACGCTGCATTGCGTTCACTGCCTCGGTCATCAGCTTGCGCTGGATGGAATTCAGTTGCTCGAGACCATTCCGGACTGTATCCCGCGCAATGTCGCGCACCCATTCGCCGACATCCTCACCCTCGGCAACGGGCCTCTGGGTGGTTTCCACCTTCCGGAAAACCTCGCTGACGATCTCCTGCGCCAACTGCACAAACGGCTCGACCGCCTGCCCGGCAGGCGAAGCCGGAACCTGCAGCATGCGAAGCACCAGCAGGAATGTGTCCCTCCAATGCTGCTCACGCAGAAACGCCGCCGCGTCACCCTGCTGTGTCCGCCGCAACGCCGGGCCCGTCTCGACGTCTTCGGCCCTCGCCCCGGAGCTTTCCCTTTCTGCTGGACGCTGCGCGTTGTCGGGCGTTGGCTCGGGATTGCCTGGTGTGTTGTTCGCACCGGTGGTGTTATCGGCCTCCGGTTCCGAGGTCGCATCGGTCTGCTGTTGCGGCGACACACCACCTGACTGGCCTGCCGCCGTGGGCGAGTGGTTGGGCTTGGAGAACGTCACATCGACGATGAGGTGCTCCCCGACGGGGCCGATCAAATGGTTGACGGTCACCTCGGTGAATCCCATGCCACCGGCCATCTTGCCGGTGAACGTCCGGCGTGCCGCATCCTCGGGGGAAAGCCCCAGATCCTGTCTGTACGCGTTGAAGGTGTCGATATTGTCGGTGAAACCGTCACCCACCGACCATGGATCGCGGATCGCACGCACGTGGGATCCGATGTCGGCCATCAAGTCTCGGAACATCTGTTGGCCCGAGGGCGTGCCCTCTGCCGCGCCGATCTGGAATAGGAGGACACCCTCCTGATCCACCCATCCGTGGATGCCGTCGTTCTCGCCGGCGCGGTAAGTGTTCGAGTAGGTGGCGATTGCCACATCAGCGTGGCGAGCCAAATATTCGGCGGGTGTTTCGGACGCGGGAACGGGTTCCCGGGGGAAGTAACGGTCGCTCCACACCTCACGTGCTTCGGCGCGGGCCCATTGCGGCGCTCCCCGCGAGCCCGACACCTCGCTGGGATACAGCTTCGCCAGGGTCGACCATTCGTTTTCCTGCAACGGTCCGTCGATGGTGCGGGGCCGATCGAAGTCCAGTGCCGTTGCCGCGCGGGTCGGCCGGTCGGGAATGCCGTCGGGAAAGTTCTCGGGGAACCTGTCGGAGTCGTGTCGGCCGAGCAGTCTGCCCAAAGCCTGTTCCGCCTCGACCCGATCCGCCGCCTCCACCGGCGAATACACCAGTGCACGCGTCTGCTCCCTAGCACCCGACCCTGGTACGAATTTGTGAATCATGCCGTCGTCGGTATTCGGATCGCGCACTTCGACGACTCTGCGGCCGTCGTAGACGAGCGTTCTGGCGCGGTCCACACCATCGATGCGCTCCAGTACCACCGCGGTCTGTCCGGGCAGTCCGTCCCGCGTCAGCTGCTCGGCGATCTGGTCGGCCGAACCGAGGTCGCGCAACTCGGCGCCCGCTCTGTCGAGTGCCGCGTGTGCTTCCTTGGACAGCGCGCTCAGATCCCGCGGCGGTTCGGCTCGACCGCCGCCGCGTTCGCCGCCGTCGGCACCGTTGCCGCGACCGGAACCATGCGCCCCGCTGCTGTCCTGCGTGCCGTCCGGAACGCCAACGGCGCCCGCAGTCGTGGGCACAGCCTGGCCGGCTTCGGCTGATTGTGGTTCCTCGGCTGCTTCCGGGCCGGGTTTGCGGACTGGTGCTGTGCGGGGTCGTGGCTGGTCCCAGTTCACCGGGTCGTGTTCGTGCTCATCATTGTGGTGGAAGGCCAGGAACTGGTTTGCCAAGTGCTGTGGCCTGTTGCCGCCGATGAGACGGTGGCGATCGGGTGCGAGCGGGTTGTGTCCGGGGTGGTGGAAGGCTTCGGCGCCGGGGGTTTGGCCTTCGGCTGCGGTTCCGCCGGTCGGGCGGGGAGGTGTGGATTCGGCGGAGGTTGCTGTCGCCGAGTCGTTTTCGTCCTGTTGCCCTGGTGTCGCGGTGTTCTCGGCGGTGGTGGCCGACCGTACTTCGGCGGCGTCCGGAACCGGCAAGTCTCGCGTCGCTGTCGTCGGCTGACCGAGTTCGTGCACAGTTGAGTCCGAGCGGGTAATAGCGTGCGCTCGGCTCCATTTGTGGGTCAAATGCTTCATCAGCAGGGCGAAGAGCACTCGTTGCCCATCGGTGGGCTTCGGTGCCCGGCCATCGATCGACTTTCCCGATTTGAGTACGACCGCGCCGACCGACTCCGCGAGAGCTGCTTTCTCGTCCAAGTGTAGGTCTCGATGGGGCGACGAATTATCGTTACGGTATGCAGCATGGCGGCTGGAATTGCTGAACTGCCGCCGCAGCCAAGCCTCGAAATGCTCCGCATAACCATCGAGCCCGCTGGCTCGGCCATGGTGCCATTGGGTGAGCAACGCGGGAAACACATCATCAAGAACCGCGCTACCGGCCTCGGCTACCATGACCAATGCGAAGCGGTACCCGGCCTCGTCGAATAGTTTATGAACACCATATCTGAATCCATTGACATAATCTGTCGGATACTCGTCATGAAGATACTCTTGGTTGATGAATATCTCGTTCATGCCGTCCATGGCGTTCTCATCCGGCGTAGCCATCATCGAAAGTTTCATCTTTCGAATACCCGCCGCGTGGATTTCGACGTCGGGGAAAATGCCACGCATGGCGCGGATCCCCGTGAAGAAGTTCCGAACCTTGACCACGTCGGTACCCGGGAGATCGGCCCCTACCACCGGAATGCCGAGCTCAGCCGAAAACGCCGCTGCGAGATCCGGCACATTGCCATATTCGCGACCCCACCGGCGCCATGCATGTCGGTCGATTTCCGGCATGGCAGCATCGAGGAGATCCAGCGACTCCGGATCGCTACGCAGCTGCGCGAACAGCAGGCGGTACAAGGTCCGTGCCGCGTCCGAGGCGTTTTCCCATCCGTTGACCTCCACGTCGGCTACCGCCGCACGAGCGGCCCGGTGCACATCGAAACGTTTGGACAGAGCACGTCGTCCCACGCGAATCAGATTTCGGGACTTGATGACGGACTCGCCGAGCTGGGCGCGCACCCACTGCTCGAACCCGGCCTCGTCGTCGACTCCCCGCTCGGGCCGAGACCTGACGTAGTGGTCGAAGAGGTACTGGAATCCACGCTCCCGCACCACGGCGACACCAGTGACGTGACGGAATCCACCACGCGTCGGCACCACGGCGACACCAGCGTCGACGAGAACGCCACCGATCGCGCCTACAACTGACGCATAGAGTTGTTGGCTGGTGGGCTCGGACGGTGCGCCGAGCAGCCGAGGGTCGATCGTTATCGACTCGAGGAAAACGCGGCCATGGTGGTCGCGATCCGCCGCGATGTCGATACCTTTATCGCCAGCGACTTTGCCGACCGTGATGACGGCTCCATTCCGCACGACGAACTGTCGATGCCTGGTGAGCATGTGGTTCACCCCGCGAGCCACACTCCGGGACGCTTCAGGGTCGTTGAAGCCGACCAGCTCCACCTGCCACGTCCGCCGCGACCACTCGGCGACTTCGAGAGCCGTACTGGCCGTACCGCTGCGCAACACATCCTCGTCCAGCCAGTCACGGGAATCGTCCAGCGCGACTGCCACGGCGTCGGCCCGACGGTCGGATTCAGGATCCGCCGCAGCCTTGTTGATGTTGTATTCGAACCACACCGTCTTGCCCCGTCGATGCCGATCGACACCCCATTCGCCACGTCGCCGCAGATCGACACCCCATTCATCGGCGGTGTCGTCCACCGTGACGATGCCCCGGCTCGGAATCCGCGCCGGGTCGAGCACCGGCAGACGATTGCTGCTGTCGGTGACCTCGACCCGCACGACGCCTCGATCGGACATTGTCGCGGTCACCCACGCATCCGAATCGGTGTGCCGGAACACGTTGTCGACCAATGCCGAGAACGCCAACTCCGGGAATAAGGTCTGACTTCGCCCTGCGCCGGTGAGCTGGACAATGGCATGGCGGACTTCGGTGACCAATTCGCGCTGATCCCGGTTGATCCGCACGCCGGTCGCCAGATCCAGCGGCACGTCCGCACCGGAGGTGTCGGTGGGGGGGACAACCCACGGCGTAGACCTGAACACGTGATCGTCCTGCCAGAGGACGAAGCTGACTTCCCTACCCGGCGGTGTCCGGCGCAATGCGAAGCCCCATGACGCGGCCGACCGACCCAACTCCGGGACCCAGGAATCCTGCGGCCCCGGCAGATCCGGCGTCGGCAACGCACGGCCCTCGGCGGTGACGATGCAGTGCAACGAGGCGGATTTCACCGCCATCGTTACTCGCGCAGTACGGCTGTGACGAAACGCATCGTCCAACAACTCGGAGATCAACCGGACGGCGAGAGGCGTGCGGGGCGCATTCGGCCAATGCCCTGGGAGCAGACTTCTGATGTCCAGCTGGCCTAGTTCCCACTCCTCGCGCGCGATAGATATCTCACTCGATGCCTTGCTGTCCGTCGGTCTCGCGGCAACCGCCACCTGCTTACTTTCGGCCACATCCTTGGCTGGCGGCAGCTCACCGGGCGCGGTGCCCGAATCCTGTGGGTCCCCGGGTTCGCGCTGTTGTTCGTCTCCGCGGTCCTCACCACCGCCGTCTACGTTGAGTTGCACGAACGCATTGCTCTGCGAATCCTTTTCGTGGAACGCATTATTCGCTTCCTGATAGCGCAACACCGCCGCCTGCACCGCCTGATACTGCCGATCGTGCCGTTTCACGGTCTTCGGATCAGAAGGAATGCTTGGCTCATAACGCTTCATGCTGTCTTCGTAATCAGCAGAACGCAGTGCTGCCAGAGCTTTCGAATACGGCGATGTCTCCACCCGCTGGTCGGGCGCAGAAACATTCGCGGCACCGACCAGCGTTTGTCGGCCCTCCGAGTTCCGTGCCGACTCCACCTGCTCCACGACCGTGCGCAAATTCGACGCGGCCGCCACCCGGTTCGTCGCTGCCTCGACCAGATGCATCAGCAGCGTGTGCGGCTCGGCCCACTCCGATGCGGGCGGTGCGTCGAGCAGCTGTGTTGCCGCCGCCACCGCGCGACCCGCCTCGTGATAGCGCAGCACCGCGTCCTGCAACACCATGGTCCGCTCAGCGGTGACGTCTCGAGAGACGGGAGTGTCGCGCCAGGATTCGACGTAACGCTCCAGCCCGACCTGGTACTGGTCCGGAGACCGCAACGCAGGCCACAATTCTTCCGGCACCCAGAGCAGGTCGAACTGCTCGGTCAGCGCCCTTCCCGCCGCCTCCTGCTCGGCGACCAGCACCTCGTAGTGCGACCGGATCTGCTCCGAAACAACGGCGTCGTGGTCAGATCCGTCGGACGCCGACTGCTTCTTCAGCCACCGTGGCTTGTACCACGCCCGGCCGTCGTCCGGCTTCGCCGATACCTGCGGCTGCTGGTGGTCCGGTGGTTCGTCTGGGTTTTCTTGCCGCACCCGTCCCGGCTCCACCAGATCCGTGGCTACCCCGAGTAGGTCGGCCAGTTCGGCCTGCGCCGCCGCCAGCCGCGTGCGCGCCTCATCGGTTACCGTTGTGGTCGAGTCGCTCTCGTCACCATCGGCGGGTTCTGCCTCGGGCGCAGGTTCGGAGGTGGATGGCGTCGGTGCGCGGTGCAACTGTTTCGGATTGTCCCATGGCACGCGGTCGCCTGGGACCTCGTCATTGTCGATGTGAGCCAGGTGCTGGTTCGGCAGGTCTCTCGCCGGAGTCGGGCCGGCGGCGCGGTGGCGTTCGGGGGCGAAGGGGTTGTGGCCGGGGTGGTGGAAGGCCATGCCGGGGTCAGGGGTGTCCGGTATCGACCCTTGCGGCCTGGGGCGCGCGGCCGGACCGCCCCTTTGGGCTACCGGAGCATCGGACTGCGGCGTACGTGGTTGTGCCGACGGTAGCGCTCGGCGGGCGTCTTCGCGTTCCGTGGCGACCGGGTGGTTCGGGGCAGCCGGTCCGCCGGTCAGCTTGCTCGGCCCAGCTGCCTCGCCGGTCTGCGGCAATAGATAGCCGTACTCGAAGGTCTGGTCCCCGTCGGTGACGGTGCGGGTAACCACGCGGGTGAATCCGCGTCCGAGGGCGGCTTCGGGTATTCCGGTAACCGATTCGACCCACAATAACCGCGTGCCCTTGGGCGCCAGGGTGATTCCTGGGTCCAGGAAATCGAATCGGTTCGATGGAAGGTGGCCTATTTCGGCGGTGCTGTAGCCAGGATTCCAGGAAACCCCGGTGGTCCCGTCCGATACCAGCGGGATCGTCACGAACAGGTCGCGATCGGAGCGGCGGCGGTGCATCGTTTCATCGACACAACGAACATGTCGCGCCGCATCGTCGTTCGCGGAACGCTGCTCCTCGGGAGTGGTCAGGTAGGCATTGGCCGCCACATACCCCAGTGGACTTTCCGATACCGAGCCCTTGATCCAGGCGAGCGATTCGCGTTCCAGCTCCGATAAATTCTCGTTCCAGTACTGCCGTGCGTAGGCGGTAGCCTCCTCGCGGGTCTGGAATACCAATGCCGTTGTGGACAATTCCGCGAGGGCCACTTCGTGTTGGCGTTCCACCGGCATTGCGTTGAATTCGCCGTCGGACACCAATGGCCGATATATGAATGGCTGGCTGTCGCCCACGGGCTGCGCGGTCGTCGCGGTGGCGTCCTCGTCGGTCACAATCCTGCCATGCAGGATCGGGGTCTGCGCGTCGAGCCCGCGGATCTCGGCGTCCAGCCGGTTGACCTCGTCGGCGTTGTCCACCAGGGTGCTGAGCTCCAACAAATCCCCGGCGAGGTCCGCCACTTCGGGATCCGACCCCATCGATAGGACGCCCAATCGGTCCGCGTCGAGATCCTCCACTCGTTCCCCACGCTGGACCAACCTGTCGAGCACCCCGTCGCGCTCGTGCCGCAGCTGCTCCAGTAGTGGTGCACCCTGCTCGGGCCGTGCCGGGTCCACTTCCAACGCGGCGGGATCGACATCGTCGCGCATCTCGGCTCCGGCATCGCGTATCTCGCGCGCCTGTTCGCGCTGCCGGACCAGCCGCGCCCGCCGCACAGCCGTATTCTCCACCGCGCTGAGGCGGCTATCCGTCGGTTCCGGGGCCGGGCGGGTGGCGGCGCTTTCGGAGGCAACGTTGGTGTTCGAACTGTTTTCGTCGGTGATCGCTTCGAGCTCCGGTGCCGTCACCGATTCGGCCGACATCTCAACTGCGACCTCGATCGCGGTCGCCGCGGGGTCGCGAGGGGCGATGATCCCCCGGCGCAAGGCAGCCATCACCAACAGCACACGGCCGCTGGTCCCGAACTTACGAGCAGTTTGAGCCAAGCGTTCCCGGACGGTGCCCTCCGGGATATGCTGCCGACTCGCGATCGCGCCATTGGACAGCCCATCCGCTATGAGCTCGAGCATCTCGATCTCTTGCGGGGACAACGAGATCTTGCTACTCCACCGGTGCGCGAACCGGGCGGTATCGAGATCGATAATTCTGCGATGCGCTGCCGCCATCACCGTCGCGATCTGGCCATGCGTGCCGAGCTTGCCGGCGGCACTCGCCAGATATTTCTCCACCGTGTGCGCGGTCACCTGGTACCGCGATGCGATTTGCTGGACTGTCAGTCCGGCCAAGACCAGCTCGAGTGTCTCGGTCTCGCGACCGGACAGTCCGCCTCGTTCGACCGGCTCGGTTCCCGGACCGGAGGGTGTCGGATCCGATGGTGCCGTGGCTTTTGGTTCGGCTTGTCCGCCTGTGGCAGGGGGTGAGGTATCGGCCCTGTCCTGCGCGGCCGTCGGTTCCTCCGTCCGGATGCTGGGTGACTGGCCGCGGGCTCGGCGGGGTGTCCCGCTGGCAGCGCGGCCCGAAGTCATCGTTGGGCGGGGCGTGCCGGATGCCGGCCGGGAGGGCGCGCGGTCAGGTATCGGCTCGACTGGGATCCGCGCGATCACGTCATGTTCAGCGGCAACCGCGAGGACCAATTCGCGCGCCGCATTCCACAGGGCGCGCGGTTCGGCCGCGGGATCCCGAGGAGCCGACGGTGCGCCGGTGCGTCTCGGGGCGAACCGGCTGAGCTGTTGTCGGCGGTAGGAGGTGAGTGCGCGCAGGTGTTCTCGGACCTGCGATGTGTTCGTCTGGGCCAACGCCGCGAGTAGCGGATCAGACGGTGCGAGACCGGCCCCGCGGATCACGAAATCGCGGACTTTATACCACATTTCGGCGATTTCACGGTGCTGGGCCATGAGGTTCTTGGCGTTGACGACGACCCATTGCTCGAGGCTCCTGTTCTCGATCTGACCGAGATGCGTGATCGCACCCGTACATGCCTGGTCGAAGACCTCCTGAGTTACTCGGGGGTCATGCATATTCGCCTGTACCCAGCGGAATATGTTGTTCCGGAAGGTGTCCCGGAGCAGATCGACTGCCTGCTCCTGATTGCCCTGCGCGAGCTGCTCGTCGATCAGTTGACGAAGTTGCCGGGCCGGGTCTGCCTCCACACCCGTCCGATCCGGAGTCGATGTGGGCTCGCCCCTACCGGACCATGGCGTCTTGCGACTGCTACGTGGGGTCGGCGCGACCGGCTTGTGGTGTTGCGCGGAGGGCTGGCTTTCGGCGGAGGCACGGTGGGAACTGCTTGTGCCCGTGACCGTTTCGCTGTTGTCCGCAGGTGTGGGGTCGTGCTGGGTGCCGGGTGTCGACGTTCCGTCGGGATCCTCGGGAGTGGGTGGTTGATCGCCGGGGAGGTTGTGGAAGAAGAGGCCGCCGTGTTGGAAGGGGGTGAGGCGAGGTTCTTTTCCGGGGATGGGTTTGTTGTCCAGAGCCACGTCGAGTTGCGCCATGGCAGCTCGATGTTCGGCCAGGACGTTTTCTGTTATCTCGAACAGTCGTTGTGCGGCGGCGTCGGTTTGGGGTTGTTCTTGGGCGGCGCGTGCGTGAACTCTGGCGGCGAGGTCTCTCGCTATGAGTGGGTTGCCGACTTGGGCCATCAGCAGGTGGTAGACCTGGCTGTTTTCAGCAGGTGCTGCGGGCTGGTCGGAAACTACAGTGGTATATCCAGAGTCCGTTGCGGTGTGCGTTGATCCGGGGTCAGCGTTCGGGTACTCGCTCAGCAGAGCGTTTGCGTCGTCGATGACGGCCGCGGCATCGCGACGCGGTGGTGTCGGGGTCGGCTCGTCCCCGACTACTTCGGACGCGCGAGCCTCGCCGAGGACCTCGGAGATCGTGTCGACCATGTCGATCGGCCCAGCCGTACCAGTTCCGGTCCCCCTCGAGCCGGATCCGCCCCCATTGCCTCCACCAGTGCCGCCCCCGTCGGCAGCCAACGCCATAGCGGCCCAGGTGATTGTGAACTGCCCCAGCGGTACGGTCCCCGCTCGGCTCGCGCGTCCCGGACCGACGAGGTTCTGCACTTGCCATCCGTCTGATTCGTCCGCAGTGTTCGCCCGACCCCGATCCGCCACTGCGACACGGAATTCCAAGCCTTGCGGTGTCATGACGATGGCACCGGTCAGCAAGGTGGCACCGCCCGCACCCAGCACCAGGTTGTTCACCAGTTCGATGGCCTGCGCCATCGCCTCCTGGCGAGTTTCGGGTGCGACGGACTCGTCCGGGACCTCTTCGAATACGCCCCGGACCAACTGGGCGGCCTGCCCGAGCGCCTCCACCGCATCGACACCAGCGGCGAACAAGTATTGCGCTCGCGAGTACGTGTCGGTTCCGCCGAACAACGGGTCGTGCACACCCGGCCCGTCCCCGGCTGACCAGTGCAGGTCGGCCAACCACGGATTGCCGTAGAAACGCGCGGCTGCCGTGGAATTCGGCTCTGTCGCGGTGCGCTGGAACAGCTCGACCAACGGGAAGGAATGACGGTCTCGGTGGCCTCTCACCCGGACGCTCAGGACCTTGCTCCCGGGTGTGCCGGACACCTCCACGTCCAGGTGCCACAGCCGATCATCGACCTCGCTCATATACGCCGATACCCGCTGCGACACCACCACCTCGGCGGCAGCGCGTTGCTCTGCATCGGTCCAGCCATGGCGCAGCATCTCGCGATCGGCTATTTGCCAGGCATTGGCAACGACGGTGTCCGCGTCATCGGCGCGGGTAACGGCGAAGTCGGTTTCGATTGGGCCCAATGGCCGAAGGGCCGCTCCCCACCGGCGCCCAGTGGCTTCCTCGACGAGATCCAGCGTCAGCAATCCGGAATGTGACAGTCGCGCCGCGAACACCGCGCCGTGGTTGGAAAGCCCGCGCGCCAGCTTCTCCACCAGGTTCATGGCTTCCGCAACGTCACGCCCTCCGGCGTGGTCGGAGTTGCGGACCAGATCGCCGACAATCCGACGGGCCTGCATGACGGATTCTCGATTGGAACTGATTTCGAAGACTTCGGAATTCAGGTCCTCGTCGACGGGTGATCCAGCGCGAGCGGGCACGCTCACGCTGTCATCGATCCGCTGGAAGTCGAGTACGACGCGTCGGCGTTCGGGCCACAGGACGGCTTGCCACGCCGTGGCGCCGAGTTCCAGGTTCCGCACCAGTTCCAGCGGCAATTCGGGATCGCCGCGGTGGGTGACGGTGACCCGCAGACCTCCTTGCCGCTGCTCGACATGCACTTCGGCCTCAGGCCGCGTGGAGCGGGCGAGTGCATCGGCGAGTACCACGCCGACTGTGTCGGCCGCGGCGGTTCGCGCCGTATCCGGCCAGATGGGCGCCACCATCTCGTCGATCGCGGCGCTTGTCCGGGCGGCCGCGTCGGGATCTCCTGCGGGCAGCATCAGGGTCGTCTGCGTGGCCGGGTTCGGCGGCCCGGCGAGAATTTGCTCGCCGAGATCCAGGTCGTCGGTTTCTTCGGGCATAGCCTCGATCCCGATGGCATGCCACTGGATGTGACCGGCCCCGGCCTCGTGCACCGTCAGGACCAGGTCGCCGCCGGTCAAGTCGCGGGTGACGGCCGCAAGTCGGTCCGCACCGCGCCGCGCCGCCGAGTGCAGGTCGTCATCGAGTTCGTCGGGGATCGGATCGGTGACCAGCTGCTCATGCGGTGCGGACGCCCCGCCACCGCGATCGGCCAAGGCAGCAACCATGCTCTGCGACCGGTCGGTCCCGTCGCCGAGTACCGCCCACACGGTGTAGCCATCCGGGTGGTACTCGACGCCGTGTTGGGCATAGTCGGCGAGCAGGCTCGGCCATGCCGCATGGGCGCCACGCACCCGCATCTCGAGCCCGAACACCGTGCTGGCTCCGGCTGCCAATCGGGTCACCAACAACACGCCGTCCGCTGCGGGATGATCCAGGACGGCGCCCACCAGTTCGTCGGCCAACAGCACGATCGAGTTGGCCAGCTCCGGCTCCGTTCTGCTCCCGACCACGCCGCGAACCACGCTCGACGCCTCCGCCCGTATCAGATCCGCGTCTGCTTCGTTCGTACGCGGCCTGATCACCAGCGATCCGAGCTCGAAATCTCCGACCGAGTAGCTGACTGTTTCGACCGACTGGGCGGCGGCCGATCGCGTTTCCTCGCGTATCTCGGTCCGCGCCGTCGGCGTCGATGTCCCCCCGTCGAGCACGCGGAATTCCATGAGCCGATCGCCCGGTTCGCCGGAGATCTCGATCTGGAACCAACCCGTCAGGTTCGGGTTGTCGTCCGGGCGGGCGTTCCGGAGCATCTGTTCGGCTGTATCCGCCGCCAACGCGCTCTGGTCGGGCTGCCAGCCGGTCGTCAAGTGACGGACCGCCGCCTGAGCCCTGGCGACATCCGCGTCCACCGTTTGCTCCGGATCGATCGCCATAACGACCCGCACCACCCGGCCGGTCGCATCTGCCGGGCGATCGGCGGCCAACGCCATCCCGGTCTCCCGGCGATCGCTCTGCTGTCCCTGCGCGACCGACAAGGTCTCGGGACCGTCGTCTTTGCGCGCCATCTGAACGACGCACCAATTATCTGCGCCCGCGTTCAGGGTCAGCTGGTCGAGTACCCCCCAGACCATCGCGGACTGATCAGGGTCGCGCCAGTACGACAGGATGGAGTCGACCCGCATCGGCAGCTCGCCGTCGTCGCGCACCACATCCAGGCTGCGTTCCACCCAGATATCCGAGAGTATCGGGTCCTGGCGCAGCGCCACATGGCCCACCACTTGCCGACCGTGGTTGTCCGCCATGGCGACCGCGAGTTCCGGGACGCCCGGCTGATCGACGAGCCACGCCGAGAGCCGGGCACTGTCGACCGCACCGTCCGCGAAGATGATATTCACCATCCGCTCGGCCAGCATCCGCCCCACCTCGACCGCCTGGGCCGATTGGCCCGAGGTCAGCTGGTCGACCAGCTCCGCCAATTGCCGCTGCGTCTCATCTGGATTGTCGCCTGCGCGGTATTCGATGACCGCGGTACGGGGCGATGTCCGCGCATCGGGCACGGAGCCTTCCGGCGCGGGGCTTTCGGGCGCGGGATTTGCGGGCTCGGTGCCGCCGGGAACTGGTCGCGCGCCATCCGGTTGTGGATTCGGCCGCGCGCCTTGGGGGTTCGCTTGCTCACCGACCACGGGCGCATCGGCTCTCGCGGGCTCCGCGCCGGTCGAAATACCACCAGCCGGTGCAGGCGACGCGGGCTGCTCGCTGTGCAGTGTTCCGGGTGTGTTTGTGCTTGTTTGTTGTTCGTCGTGTGTTGGTGTGCCCTGACTGTTGCGGGCCCCGTGCACGGGATCGTCGGGAATGTCGATGTTGCGTTGGACGGCCGAGAGTTCCGGGCGCACGCGGGGGATCAGTCGGTTTCTGTCGGCCGCCCGGAGACGGGTGGGGGCGTCGTGTCCGCGGCCGCTGCGTTGTTGAACTCGAGGGTCGCCAGCGGGCGTGGGGGTGGGTCGTTCGGAGTGACTTGTGCTCCACGGTGTGCTCAACGCAGGGGCCTGCTCGGCGTTTTCGGCTCGAGCCCATGGTGTGGCGCCGGGCTTGTGATGTGTCGGTGCTGCTGGGGCGGGTTCTACCGCGTTGTCGTCGGGCGGAGCGGGGTTGCGCTGTGGGTCGGGTGCTGCGGGTTCGCCGGACTCCTCGGCCGAGGTGGGTTCGGGTTCGTCGTCTCCGCGGGCGAAGCCGCCGCCGTCGATGTGGACCTTTCCGAGCTCTTCCAGGCGTCTGTTTCCGCGTAGTCCGCCGGGGTTGAGGGGGTTACGGAGGTCACCGAAGATGTCGTCCTCGGGGTTGGGAACGATATGGAAGTCGTGCGGGGGCGGGGGGCGTGCGGGCCTGCGTCGCGGGGTGGGGTGTGCTCGTCGCCGCCGGATCCGGAGTGAGGACTGCGTCGGCGCTTTCCGCCCCGGTGGAGTCCGAAGCGGTGTCGGCGGGTGGCTGCCAGTTCGGCACAGTTACGGTGGTGGCGCCAGCCTGCTGCGAATCAGTTTCGTCCGCAACGGTTCTCAGTCCGCCTTCGGTGATGGTGTCGGCATGCTGGATATCGGCGTTTGCTACCGGTACGGTCGCATGCTGGCCTGGCGTCGGCCACACCACAGGCTCGGGTGCAGCGGGCTGTGCCCGTGATATGACGGAACCCTGCTCCGGCTGTTGTACCGATATCGATCGAGTGGAGACTTCATTGGTCTGCTGGCCGGGAGTTGCAGACATGCCGTCGTCGGTGGTGTTGTCCTCCCTTTGGAGATTGTCGGCTACAGGACGACCTTGATCGGTCTCGATAGCGACGCCATGGACTGCGGCCAGACCTGGGAGGCCGAAATCCGGTCCGGATTCGTCGAATTCGAACCAGATCGTCGTGCCGTTTGCAGCGCGTCCGTATCGGTGCGTCAGCAGATTGAGCTTGCCCGTCAGGTACATTTCGAGGAATTCCGGTAGCACAGCCCCGGACTCGCGGTCTGGTGCAGATACTTCGACACGCATCATGCGGCGCCCCGGTTCACCGGTCTTCATAGCCGTGATGTCGGCGCTACCCGTCGAGTTCGTGTACATCGAGATCAACTCCGCACCCAAGCTGACCGTTGAACGGGCATGGTCGTCGTTGGTCCAGTCGCTGGTCAGAGTGCGAAGGTCGTCGCCGAGTGCAGTGAGCGCGTCGTCGTAGAGGATCAGTCCGTCGCGCGCCAGGGTTAGGTGCAGATGGTTGACAACGTGCGCGAAGGGCGGTCGTGGCATCCTATGCTCTGGGGTTACCCCGTGGAGGTCGGATGGCGGCGGATACGGCGCCAGCTCCGGAGCGCCGGGCAGCGGCCCCCATCCGACGATGTTCCGGTCGGCTCCGGGCAGCCAGAAACTATCTGTGCTGCCGAGGTGCAGCAAGAAATCGGACTCCCAGTCCGGGAAGCCGCCACCAGTCGCATGGAAGTCTCGAAGATCGGCGAGGAAGGTTTCATCCTGCACGCCCAAATGCTCGGCAATACTGTTGATAACGCCGGGTTGCGCCATCTCACCACCCCACAGCGAGACCGATGTTGTCGTGTAGCCTGCATCTCGGAGGCGAGCATTCATTGATACCGCAAAAGCACCCGTCTTCCTCTCCCAGATCTCCTGGTCAAGCGCTAGGTGGTCCATGCCGACCAGTACGGCGATTTTAGTGTCCGGATTCTCGTGGGCAACTCCGGCGATTGTTTTCGCCATATGCGACTCTCGAATATCGCGCAGCGGCGAACCGAACTTCGATCCCGGACTTCTGACGTCGAACGGGACAATTGTGATCCCTGCCGCGACCATTGCATAGACCAGTCCGGACGACCCACCCCATGCTGGTCCGGCTTCTACATTGAACAAATTTGCGGACCTGCCGTCGTTCAGGGCATCGAACGCTGGGTGCGGGCTCGCCTCAATACAGAAGTGTGTGACACCGGCCGCTTTCAGCGCGGCAGCTTGACGGCCCAGAAAGACGCGTCCGGATATATTGCTGTGATCCTCGCCGATCAGCAGGATTTGTGAATTCTCGACCGGCGTATTCCAGTCGACCTCTTGTCGGTTCCGTACGGCCGAATACAGCGCCGCTCGGGTCGGGTCGGATGTCGCGTCCGGTTCGGCGACTGGGGTCGCATTCTCGGGCGTCGTATCTGGCGAGTTAGCAGGGTCGCCCGGCGCCCCATGTGGCGGTGACCCAGCTGTCGGTGGGGTGGGTTGCGCCGCCTCTCCTGGATCTGCCTCGGCTGCCGACGCCGCGGCATCACTCGACCGTTGCGTCGGTGCGGTGTCGGTATCGTCTCGGTGTGGTACGCCCGGACCATAGGGGCGGCCCAGCGGATCGTCCTCATGGTGATGGAAGACTCGGGGGTCGGGTCCAGGTCTGCGTCCGAATCGCCGGTTCTGCTTCGGGTCGGGTGGGAGGTCGAGGACCGCGCGGGGATCGACATCGTGGAAGGGTTCCACGGCGCCCGGTAGTGGTCCGGTGGCTCCGGATCCGCCTGTGCGGCGAGTTGAGGATCGATTGGTGGTCGTGCGGTCCGGGGGCTCGGTTGTTTCGGAGCCGCTGGTGGGCGAGTCCGGGACGGTCATGGGGAGGATGCCGGTGCGCAGCGCAATCGCCACCATCCCTGCGTGGTCGCTGTTGCCAAGCTTGCGCGCGATCCGACCCAGATGGGAGTCGACAGTGGCCGTCGATATTCCCAGGTCGCTGCCGATGTCGCTGTTACTCTTGCCTTCCGCGATCAAGCCGAGCACCTCGACCTCGCGATCGGTTAACCCACCGTGGCCGGCGGCGGGGGCGGGTTCGTTCACGGTAGCGGGAAGGAAACCCCTGCGCAGTCCGATCGCTACCATCCCAGCTCGGCCGCTCGTGCCCAGCTTGCCGCCGACTCGAGTCAGCCAGCCCTTCACTTCCGCTGGGGAAAGGCCGACTTCCACCCCGATTTCCCTGTTCGTCCGGCCCTCGGCGACCAGGCCGAGGACCTCGACCTCGCGATCAGACAACTGGATGTCATCCGTAGGAGTCGACGGATCTGCGACGGCAGCGGTCAACGGGAGGATGCCTGTGCGCAGCGCGATCGCGACCATCGCCGCTCGATCGCCGGTACCCAGCTTGCCGCCGATGGTGGACAGCTGGGTCTTGACGGTGGCTGCCGAAGTACCTAGCAGTGCCCCGATTTCCTGGTTCGTCTTATCCGCTGCGACCAAGTCGAGCACCTCGACCTCACGATCGGTCAGCCCGCCGTAACGTGGCGACTCCGACGCCGCGATGCTCGGGTTCTGCTCGCTGGGGGCCGGTATCGGCTGCGCCTCGCCATCGGCCAGCGCTGCCGCATGTACCGCCTTCGCCAACCTCTCCACCGCGGCGCTCTGGAAGATGTCGATAGTTTCGCCACGATGCGCTGCTTGCACCGCCTCGGTAATCAGCCTTCGCTGAGTGGAATTCAGGGGCTCGCGGGCACGCCGCAGCTGCGACTCGGTCATCTGCGCCAACGACTGGCTCACCGGGTCGGACTCCGTAACGCCCGGACTGGTGACGAAAGCCTGTGTGAGCGCCTGCCGGTAGCGGACAAACCCGGGATCGGGCTCCGGCGATCGAGGCTGCTGCAGTTCCTGAGTTGCGGGCCGCTCGCCACGCCTGTCGGATTGCGGCGATCGAGGTTGGTCGGTTTCCGGTGCAGACGGGGCAGCCGAATGTGTATCGAGATCGTGCGCGGTGGGTGTTGGTTCGCTTGTGGTTGCAGGGGCGGTGAGCGGGAGCATGCCGGTGCGCAGCGCCACCGCGACCATCGCCGCACGGTTCACGGCATTGAGCTTCTTGCCGATGCTGGTCAGGATATGAGTTACCGTTCTCGGCGAAACGCCGAGTTCCGTATGGATTTCCTGGTTGGACTTGCCCTCCGCTACCAGTCCGAGAACGTCGATCTCGCGAGTGGACAACTCGCCATCGGCGTTTGTCTGAGCTCGTTCGGCGGTGGTCGGGTCGAGGGGAAGGAGGCCTGTGCGTAGTGCGATCGCGACCATTCCCGCACGATCAGTGATGCCCAGTTCCTCACCGATGCGGGCGAGGTGGATTTCCACCGAGCGCGGTGATATTCCCAAATCCTCCGCGATGTGTGAGGTTGTCTCGCCGTCTGCTACTCGACCAAGTATGTCTATCTCACGGGCGGACAGATCTCCGTTTACGTCGGCGTCGGCAGGATTGTCGAGCGGAAGGATTCCCGTGCGCAGGGCGACGGCGACCATCGCCGCCCGCTTGCCGGTGCCGAGCTTCTCGGCGATTCGAGTCAGGTGGGCGCCGACAGTCTTCTCCGAAGTGTCCAGCGATGTCGCGATGGCGCTGTTTGTGTTTCCTTCCGCTACCAGGCCGAGTACCCGGACCTCGAGATCGGTCAGTGTGGCATCGCTCGGTGGCTGCTGCTCCGCGGGGTCGAAATCGGCAGGTAGGGGGACCGGTGGTGTCGCGGGTTCTCCGGCGAGGTTTTGTGCGTCCTGCGCTCGCACGACAATGGTCGCCCGATCGCCGGTACCGAGCTTCAGACGAATGTTTCTGAGGTGGACTACTACGGTTTGGCCAGAAATTCCCAGGTGGGTGCCGATTTCCGCGTTCGACTTGCCCTCGTCGACCAGGGCGAGTACTTCGATCTCGCGCTCGGACAACGTGGGTGTGGGTGTGTCTGTGGTGGTGGGGTTCTCGCTGGGGAGAAGGCCTGCGCGTAGCGCTGCAATTGTCATTGCCGTTCGATCACCGGTGCCGAACTTCTTACCCATGCGCAGAAGGTGGGAGTCAACGGTGCGTTTCGAGAGCCCCAGTTCCGTACCGATTTCCGGACTTGATTTGCCCTCCGCTACCAGGGCGAGTACTTCGATCTCGCGCTTGGACAACGTGGGTGTGGGTGTGTCTGGGGTGGTGGGGGCCTCGTTGGGGAGCAGGCCCGCGCGTAGCGCCGCCACCGCCATTGCCGTTCGATCACCGGTGCCGAGCTTGCGACGGATGTTGGTGAGGTGGTTGGTGACGGTGGATTCTGAGATTCCCAGATCGGTACCGATTTCCGCGTTGGATTTACCCTCGGCGATCCGGGCGAGTACTTCGATTTCGCGCTCGGACAATCCACGACTTGGCGAGTCCTGCGCCGAGTCGTTCGGCTCGGCCTGCCGACCACCGCGCGGGTCCACCTCCGGCGCTGTGGGCGTCGTCGCACCCGTCTCGGGCTGCGTTGTCGAAGGAATCAGGACCTCGAACCAGATGTCCTTGCCAGCCGGGCTCAGGGTGACGCCCCACACGGTGGACAGCTCTTCCATCAGTCCGATACCGCGACCGTGGGTCCCGGCCTCCAATGCACCCAGATCGAACGCTTCCATGTCGAAGTCGGCTGTGTCCAGGTCGAAGCCGCTGAAGTCGCTCTCTTTCTGTCGCTTCGGCAGCCCGCGGCTTTCGTCACCGATCGCCACGCGCAACTGGTTCCCGTCTACCCAAACCCGGACTTGCGCATGGCCCTCGGGGGCATATCGATCGACGTTGCCCACCAACTCCGACACCAACGTGACTACGTCATCGAGCTGACCTTCCGGAACGCCGATCTGCGTCAGGAAATCCTTGACCGTGCGCCGAGCCTGTGACGCGCCGGGCGCGACGGCACCCGGCGGGAACGTCAAGTTCACCGCGGGTTCGGGCATTGCCTGCGACGGATCCCGCTCGGCGCCCTCGGGGAGCTCGAACCACACCGTCGTTCCTTGGCCCTGCGGCAGTTCGAAGCCCCATGTATTCGTTGCCTGCTCGATCAACTTCGCAGCGCGCCAACCGAAGGCGGCCCCTTGCGGCTTGGCGGGCAAGTCCCGATTGTTGTGATCGGTTACCTTCACCAACGCCCGTCGGCTACCTGGCTCCCCGAGTACCTGGACCGACACCTCCGGATCACGCAGGTCCGGGCGATTTGGGTCGGACAGTGCCAGCGCACGCCGCACCAACTCCTGCACGATCGTCTCGGCCCGATCTCGGTACCCCTCGACCGGCCAATTCGCCAGAGTCTCGTGGACGGATCTGCGGGCCCGTTCCACGAGCTCACGGGTCACCTGTGGGTTTCGCCTTGCCGGAGGATTCCGGTCTACCACCAGCGGAGCGCGGTCGCTCAAACCAGACAGTTGTGGAGCCGAACCAGATTGGGATCGTCTCTCGGGGCTCTGCCTGCTTGTCCTCCCGGATCCGGCGGATTCGGGGTTATCGGGCGGAGGAGTCGTTGCCTTCCGCGGTGGTTCAGGTAGCGGGGTCGGCGGCGGTTGCTTTTTGCGCTTGGGCGGTTCGGGGCCGTCGCCCATCGACGCCTGGGCTCGGGGGATGAGGCGGTTTCGTTGGACCGGCGGCTTGGGTCGGGCGAGTTGTCGGGGTGGTGGTCCGGCCACGATGGGTACGCCGGATTGGTCGGGGTTGTATTCGAGGCTGTCGGGATGCTGTTGGGGTGCCGTGGGTTTGTGGGGTGCGCCCGGAGTTTCGGGGTCGGGTTCGAGGGCGTACCGGCTAGGCAGGACGGGTGTGGGGTCTGGTCGCTCGGGATTGGCGTCCAGGTGGGTTGCCGGCGCGGCAGGGTGCCGGCCTGGCAGTGGTTCGGGGACCTCCGGTGGGCGTGGCTGCGCGGAGCCGGGTAGGTTCGCGCGATTGCCGTCGGGGTCCTCGGAGGTCGGAGTGAAGGCCGGGGAATCGGCGGGCAGGCGAGT
Organism: Nocardia sp. Marseille-Q1738; assembly: GCF_965283145.1. Lineage (NCBI taxonomy): Bacteria > Bacillati > Actinomycetota > Actinomycetes > Mycobacteriales > Nocardiaceae > Nocardia > Nocardia sp. Marseille-Q1738. Next base: position 610,587 of record NZ_CBDIMS010000001.1, read on the forward strand.
CGGGGTTGCCGAGGGTACGCGCGGGATGACGGGTATGGCGTTGGCGGGTGGTTCGTCCTCCAGGGGGTAGGAGACGCCCGGGATGGTGACGTAGTCCCCTGGCGGTCGCTTCCAATGCTCGGCTCGCTCGGCCGGGTTCTGCCATACGTTGTGTTCCCGGGGGTCCGGCACGATCGTTCGGGGTGGGTCGGGCACGATCGTGCCCGGTGGTGGGAACCTCGGTTCGGCGGTGGGTTCGTCGTCGTCGGTGCCCAGACCGATCGCGGCGAAAGGTTGGGCCTGTGGCTGTGTGGGTGGGGTTTCCGTGGGGTCGGTAGTCAGAGGTCCGGTGGACGGGGGCGGTGTCGGCGGGTTGCTGTGGGCGGCAGGGCTGTCGGCGTCCGGTGTCTGGCCCGACAGTGCTGGCGCGGTGTAAGCGGTGGGGCTCAGTGGGTGCGTTTGTGCCGCGGAGATGTTCGCGTCGGGCATGGAGCCTGACGTCGCTTGCGCGGTGGTTGCGGGAGGTTGCCTCGGTGGGCTCGTTTGTGGCGCAGGGTTGGCGGCCTCGGAACGGGGTGCCGGTGCCGTGGCATCCAGAATCGACCGAGCTGGGTCCGCTGGTGCGGCGGCGTTGTTCGCGTCGGTAACGGGATGGGTCGACGCCGATCGGGTGGCCTCGAGACCTGGTTTCGGTGCGACCGCGGGGGTGCCGGGTCTGTTCGCGTCGACGGTGAGTCGTGACGACGCTGCCGGTGGTGTGACCCCTTGTTGCGGCGGGTTCGCCGATGCAGGGGGATTGTCCGTATCCGCTTGTTCCGGAGTCTGCGCGAGTTCGGTTTCGAGCCGGGCGAATTCGGCATCGAGATCGATGAGGGGGCGTTCGTTGCCGGCCTCTACCAACCGCACCCCGTCGAGGCTGATTTGGACCATGTACGGACTGCTGCCGTCTTTCGCGACGAGTATCTCGGTGCTCAGCGCACCGGCGTCCGGTTGTGCGATCGGCGCGTCGGTGATCACGTCGGTGCCCGTCTGGGCCGGAAGCACTTGCACGCCGCCGGGTTCGACCTGATTTGTCGGCGACATCTGCCCGCCCCAAGCACCTTCGAGCGGTGCGGCGATCGCGACCGAACTCCTCGCCAGCTGGGACATGTCCCATGCAGGCCACCCGGTGGCGCGTCCAGGCGAGGACAGTGGCGAACCAGGTTGCGGGCCAGGGGTTCGCGGATACGGAGTGGTTCCCCCTCCCTGATCCGGAGACTGCCCGGGCTCGTCGCCGGGGCCGCTCTCGAACGCGGTCACGTCCGCGCGCAATTCCGGTGATTTGTCGACGATGTCGCCGAAGAGCTCGTCGATCATCACCTCGGCCGCCGCCATCATCTCTGTGGTGACATCCGGCTTTCTCTCATGACCATCTCCCGATACGGGCTCGGGAGTCGCCTGCCGCGGGTTCGCCTGGCTGGTGACGGACGTGCGTTCAGGAGTCGCTGCGGTCAACGCCCACGGGGTCAGCCCACCGGTCGCGCCACCGGAAACACCACCCACGCCGCCTGCCGCCACCGTGCCGAGCGCGCGTCCGCCCACCGGGGTCACGGCGGGTGCGATGACAGACTGGTATCTGGCATCGGTCGTGCCGGGGGTCGGCCGACGAACCACCTTGTGATCTCGGCTCGCTTCCGTCCGCTGGCGCGGTGCACTGTCATCGGAGTTCTGCGTGTTTGCCCGCCCGGACGGGGTCTTCGCAGGGACGTTCGAGGCATCTTGGGGCGGCGGTTGCTGTTTGCGCCGTTTGCGACGGTCGGACTCGTCGCCCACCGACGCCTTGGCCTCGGGAACCATGGGTTTCGCCTTGCCCGGTTCCGCCGGTGGCTTCCGCTTGCGTGGTTTGGGTTCGCCGTCGCCCATCGACGCCTGGGCCTGTGGGATGAGGCGCTTTCGTTGGACCGGCGGCTGGGGTGGGGTGAGTTGTCGGGGTGGTGGTCCGGCCACGATGGGTACGCCGGATTGGTCGGGGTTGTATTCGAGGCTGTCGGGATGCTGTTGCGGTGCCGTGGGTTTGTGGGGTGCGCCGGGGGTTTCGGGGTCGGGTTCGGTGGCGTACCGGCCGGGCAGGACGGGTGCGGGGCCTGGTTTGCCGGAATCGGCGTCCAGATGGGTCGGGGGCGCCGCCAGATGGCGATCCGACAGCGGATTGGTGACGTCCGGAGGGCGTGGCGATGCGGGATCCAGGGTGTTTGCGGTGTGGTCGTCAGGGTCCTGGGAGCTGCGTGCCAATCCGACGGAATCGTCGGGCAGGGGAGTCGTGGCGGGTAGGTGGGGTACCACCGGTATGGCGTTGGCGGGTGGTTCGTCCTCCAACGGGTAGGAGACGCCGGGGATGGTTATGTAATCCCCTGCCGGTTTCTTCTGGACGTTGTGGTCCCGGGGGTCTTGCTGGATGCTGTGTTCCCGGGGGTCCTTCTGGATGCTGTGCTCCCGGGGGTCCTTCTGGACGTTGTGCTCCCGGGGATCGGTGAACTCCTCTGGATCGGCGGAGGGTTCGTCGTTGTCCGCGCCCGGTCGGCTGGTGGTTGCGGCGTGGGGCTGGGCCTGGGCTGTTGTGGTGGTTTGTGCGTGTTCTGCGGGGTTGGCTGTCGGGGCGCCGGTGGATGGCGTTTGTATAGGGTGCGTTTGCGCGGCAGGGCTATTCGCGCCCGGGGTGGACGCCGATTGGGGGGTCGTGTTGGGGACCGATTGCCGGGATGGAGCGTGGACGGCATCCGGTGTCGGGTGTTGTGGTGCTGATGTTGCGGTGTATGCCGCTGCCGCTCCTGATGCTGCGGCTGCCGATGGGAGCGCTTGTGCCGCGGAGGATACGGAGCCCGACGTAGCGGTGTCGAGAGGTCGTTCCGGTGGCCCGGTTTGTACAGCAGGGCCATTGGTTTCGTTCCCGGCGTGTGACGTCGGCGGAGTATCCGAGGCTGATGGTGGGTGCGGTTGTGCGACAGGGTTGTTGGCGTTCGCGTCCGGGTGGGTCGTCGACGCTGGCGGTGTGGCATCTGGATTCGGCGGGTCCGCCTGCGCTGCGGGGTTGTTCGTGTCGGTGCCCAGGCGCGTCGTCGTATTCGTAGGATCCGGAGCCGGTCGTGGTGGGGTTGCTTGCTGGACAGGGTTGTTCGACTCAGCAGCGGGCCGAGGCGGCGATTGCGGTGTGCTGTCCGGAGCTTGTTTCGGTGGGGTCGGCGGCAAGTTCGTGTCGACGGGTGGCGACACCTGCGGCGTGGTGTCGGTGGCTTGTGGTGCGGGTTGATTGTCCGCACCGACTTGTTCCGGGCTTTGGGCGAATTGCGCTTCGAAGTGTGCGAAGTCCGCATCGAGATCGACAACGGCCGGTTGGTCGCTGGTCGGCGGCGCGCCGGTATCGGCGGTCGGCCGTACTGCCATCGGTTCCTGTGGTGCATCGGTACCTATCTGCACCAACTGCATGTCCCCGTCCGGCCCGATATGGAGCACGTATTCACCGCTGCCGTCGTTCATTCCAGCGGTGTGCCCAGGGGTATCCAATGGTGTGCTGCTTGCGTCCACGACCGTGTCGGTGCCCAGCTGTGGACGCACCTGAGCTCCGCCGACGTCGATCTGCGGCTGGCCGAAGCTGGCGTCGGGGCGGTCCATGGTCCCGACCGCCCCCGAGGGGTCCTGCAGTCGCAGCATGTGCTGCGTCTGATTGATAGCAATAAATGGGTCACCGCCGCCAGAACTTGCCCCAGGGGAAGACGGCAGGTGCGGCGAACCCGGCGAACCCGGGTGCGGGCCTGTGGTACGAGGGGTTGCTCCTGTTCCTCCTCCCAGATCCTGTCCAGGCGCGTTGCCAGGGTCGTTTCTCGCTATCAGTGCGTCGAGATCCGGTCCGAGGTCGCGGTAGATCCCCTCGATCTCCAGCATCATCTCGACCTCCGCCATCTTCTCGGGCGTGAGGTCACCTGGCCGGTCGTCACTACCGTCCCCGGACAATCGCTCATGAGTCCTCGCCCGCGGCGGCTCCACCTGGGAAATGAGCTCAGGACTCGCTGCTTGGGTCCGGGGCGGCTGACCAACCCCAGGCTCGGTAATCGCCAGCTGTGGCGACGCACTGTCCGGAGGTTGGCCGACATCCGGGGATGCGACTCGTCCGGGGACCTGCCCGGCATCCGGGGACGCGACTCGTCTGGGGACCTGCCCGACATCCGGGGACGCGACTCGTCCGGGGACCTGCCCGGTGTAGGCGGCGGCCCGTGCGGCACGCACCGCGGCTCCCGCAGAGCTGACGAGGCCGGAGGTGAACCCTAGCCACGTCATGGTGGCGAGGTCCTTGGCTCGCACTTCCCCATTGGTCAAAGCCCACACGGTCACGGCACCCGCCGCACCACCGGCGACACCACCCACGCCGCCTGCGGCTACCGTGCCGAGTACGCGTCCGCCCACCCGGGTCGCTGCGGGCGCGACGGCACCACCGGCCACGCCGCCCACGATCCCGCCGACGGCACCGGCCGCCACCCCAAGGCGCACCTTCTCCCAATCCACCTTCTGCAGGTGGCCTTGCTCGATCTGAACCCGCTGCGCGACATAAGGGACCCCGCCGCCGATCACCGCCCCGAAGAACATGCCCTTGGTGGCCAGCGCCACCAAAGGGTAGTCGAGCTCGAACCGGGCCACCCGGACCAGCATCGCCATCAGGAACCCGCGCTGCGAGACGGCCATCGTCGCCTCACCCTCGGCTCGCTTCACAATCGCGCTCGCGATACTGCCGGGAGGAGGCAGCACCATACTGGCGATCACCTGCGCGAGGATCACTCCCGCAATGCCGAAGATCGTGTACAGCTGATACTCGACGGCATTCCGGAAGTCGTACAACCGCCGGGCCATGGCGTTGCTGTACTCGATCTGCGCCTGTGTATCGGCAATCAGCTGCCGATACTGCTTCTGGATCGCGTCACCGGTTTCGCCCTCGACCGCCTGCGCCAACCGCGCCCGCGCCGCTTCCAGCCGATCCGCCAGAGCCTCGAGGCCATCCGCCGTATCCGACCAGGCGTCCGCCGCCCGGCCCAACGCCTCCGGGAGGCCCTTGGGAATATGCCCGAGTACCAACTCCACCAGCCACTCGGGGAAGTGGCCGGGTATCTGTACCACTACGCGCTCGACTGTCCGCGTACGTGCTCGACGGCCAGCCGGTGCAGCACCTTCGCCGGTCCGCACGCCCTATCGCCACGCAGCTCCACTTCGGTGAACGACTCGACCACTGCCGCCCTCGCGTCGAAACGGCCAGCCGCGAAGCAGGCGCGGCCCAATTGGGCGCGCCACTCCCGGTAGCCGCGGACGATGGCCGCGAGCGTGTCGCGGCGGTCCCACGGCCCGCTGATGCGCCGGTACTCCATGATCAGCGACCGCTGCGCCAGCTGCCGGACCAGGGGGCCCGCCGCCGCCTCCAGGATCCGGCCGAAGTCGCGCACGATGGTCGAATACATCGGCCGTTCCCGTGATCCTGCTACTCGATCTCCCGATCGTGCCGCGGCGGCCAGCTTTTCGCCGAGGACGGCGGGGTTCGCCACGACAACCCGGTCGAGCAGGATCCATGCGCCCGTCACCGGCTCTTGCCCCTCGTCCACGGCCCGACCCCAGACCACGCGGGACACCGCCGCATCGCGCAGGTCGGTGATCTCGATCCCGCCGAGATCGAGGAACGAATATTTCCCGAGGATGCCGTCGACGGCCGCCGCGATCTCGTCAACCGTGTGTTTCTCGACGCCCGAGGACTCGAACCCGACGATCCGCAAGCCGTGCCGGGCGGCGAGCGCATGGGCAGCCGCCACGGCGGCGGGGTCGGTCCGCACGCGGGGACGTTCCGGTTGGGCCGATACCCGTTTCGGTCGACGCTCGGCGTCTTTTCCGGGCTTCGCGGAGTTTGCCGCACCCGGTTCCGGACCTGTGCGACGGGGCGGAAAAACCTGTCCCGGCGAAGGGCTGCCGGGCGCAGTTCGCGACCAAGGCGTGCCGGGTGCGTTTCGTAGCCAGGGCGTATCGATCGGCGGTCTCGCCCAGCGGGCCTCCGGAGGGCGCCGGGCGGCTGCCGGATCGGACACGCCGGGCTTGGGCGTCGTGTTGGCAGCAGGTGGTGTAGTGGCGGATGGCGCTGCCGGGGACTGCGCAGCTGGTGCCGCCGGTGGTTGCACGGTCGGAGACGTAAGGGCCGGAGCAGTCGGTGCCGCGGATGTGTCCGGTACCGGCTCCTGGTCGAGCGGAGTGGGAGTCGCGCTCGGACCGTAGTCGGTGGCATTCGGTTGTTCAGGCGCGACCGGGTAGCCGCCGGGCTGATACACCGGGGAGTTGGCTGGAATCTGAGTCTTCGGACTGTCCGCCTGGGTAAACGGAGGGGCGTCGGAAGTGGCAGTCGGCTCGAGCTGGTTGGGCGTGGTGATCGGTTGCGGTCCAGGGCTCCATCCCGGCTGACCGAACGATGGGCTGAACGGCACGGAGGCGCCGGGATCGAAGCCGGGCTGCTGGTTGCGCAGTTGGGAGCCGAGATTCTGATCTTGATTATCGAATGTCTCGTCGACGCCTGCGACGCTGCTGCTCATCCCGTGAAGGTTGTGGACCAGGTTCTCGAAACCGGTGATCCCCTCCTTTGCCGCTGGCTCGTAGCTTTCGCCGAAGACCCGCCCTGGCTCGTCGTTGCCCCAGCATTCGCCCTCGCTGGCCAACCTCTCCTTCAGGCGTTCGAGTTCCTGCTGTGCCGCGTCGGCGATGGCTGTGAGTTCCGGAGCCAGAGCCCGCAGCAGGTCGGTATCCACCCGCAACAATTGACCCATGGCCCGGAAAGTCCTCCACTCTGCGTCAGCGACACTGAGAGGTAGATATTGTGGACCACCGGCTCGCACCAGCACGGCGCACGACCTCCCACTATTGGGAAGGGATTCGGAGGGTCTGGTGGTGAGCTTGCGGCGGGTGGCTGGGCATCGGCGGCGTACCGACACAAAAAAGTACGGCCAGCAGCATCGCGACCGAGGTGAATGCTGCGGCCGGGCGCCGCATCGGCCGAGCAGTCGCCACGTCGAAGCCGATCAGCTGCCGCGGCGCGGCGACAACGGCGCTGGTAGCAGATCGCATCGCTGACCACGTCCGGCAGCCGACTCCATCGATGAAGCCGCTCGGCGACGACGCGGATTCGGGCGGGTATCGAGGCACCGCTATTCGGTATCGCCCTGAACAGCGGGCCGATCGGATTGATCTACTTGCGCGCCGACACCAACTTCGGCTCGTGCAGATCCAAGTAGGTCACGTCACCCATGAGTCTTTGTTCCTCTTCGAACAGCGACCTCAAATCGTCGGGAATCTCCATCTTCTCGTGTTCGCGGGCTTCGGCTTCGGAGGTGAAATACACCGCCTCGACGAACCCGTCGGTGCCGCAGGTCCCGAGGGTGCCGCCGATGATTTCCGGGCGCAATTGGTGCACACGGTCGCCGGTCTGCTCCAGCAGTTCGCGCAGTCGGCCCGCGTCGCGGGTGTGGCCCTCCATGACCTGCACGAATCCGGCTCGATCGGAGCCGCCACCCATCCACTGGGTCACGTTGGAGCAGTCCAGGAAGGTGACCGGTCCGTCGAAACATTTCTGGGTCTCGGCCCACCAGGTGCCTTGTTCGGGCCGCTGGCTGTTGCGCCGGGCCGCCTCCTCGGATTCGAATCGAACCAGCGCGACGAACGTTCCGTCGTCACACAGTCCGCTGGTCATGCCGAGGTAGCCGGCGGCTCCGGGTTGTAGTTCCTCGGTCCACTGATCCATGCGCTGACGCAAACGGGCGGGGTCTGCGGCTTTGCCTTGAATGACTTGGATGAACATCTGATCCTCCTTGTGCGGAGCGATCTCCACGGTGTCGCGGGGCCGGCGCGTCGTGGTCCACCGAGGGCAGGACGCCGCACGGCCCGCGACCGCGGCCGACGCACAATTAATCGTTCGCTCCCCGGATGCCGGACGCAAGTAGGAGGGCGCTTACGCGGAATGCAGAACATGCTGCGCCGCGAGCTGTGGCCGTGTCCGAGTAGGTGTCGTGGGGTGTGCTGGCCGGTCCTGTGGCAGTGGCCGCCTCGCCTCCAGTGCGCGGGTGCAGTGGTCCGACCTGGCGACGGGGTTCCGGCAGCATGGACATGCCGGATCGATACACCGCGCGGCAGCCGTGCGATTGCGGTCCGGCGCCGGTCCGGTAGTGACCGGGGCGGGATAGGTCATCGCGATCGTGACCGCGGGCGGACGGTCACCGTGTTCCCGGGATTCGGGACGTTGTCGGTGCCGTGATGAACCGATGTCGCGATCCGGGGGCGGCGGGTCGGTTCCGGGTCAGGCCGCCGGTATGGGTGTGTGCGAGTGGCGGGCGTTGTCCTGATCGCGTTGCGCGATGCGGAGGTACAGCCGGAGCAGCACGTCGCGCACGCTGAAGCCGAGCTCGGCGGCGCGAATGGCGGCCACTTCGAGCGCGAGGTCGTTGGCGGCGGTGCCGGGGTCGCTGAGCAGTTCATCGAGCACCATCCCGTTCACGGCTTGTTCGCGGGTCAGGGCGACGGTGGGCAACCAGCTGAGCTCCCATGCTCCGCCGGGGGAAAGGGACAGCAGCCGTGCGTTTTCCGGGGTGATGTCGCTGGTGATGATCGAATCGGTGATATCGAGTGCCATGCTCCGCTCGCATTCACTGTGCTCGGGATGACGCGGAACCGCGGTGGGGCTGAGGACGCGGTGACCGTGCTCGGTCACGGCCCGAACGCGGTGGATCCGTCCGTGCCTGATTGCTGTGTGTCCGAGGGGTTCAGAAGATCGGCGCGTTGCCGAGAAGGGCGGCCGGCCGGGCGATGCCAAAGCTGTTGCCTGCGGTGCCTGCACGGCGCCATATCGAGGTATCCGTGTCGGGCACCTCCTCGAGTTATCGGGCCACCGGGACTCGGCAGGCGATAACTGTTGTGCCGACGTCGATTTGCGGTGGCTTCGAGGATAAGGCTAAGTAACGCCACGTGAGGATGTCAACTAAGCTTTAACGCATTGTGATGATATTGAATAAGCTAGCAAGCTTGAACTAGCAGGCAGCGTGATTGGATTGTGGCGGATTTGGTCCCCTACATCGGTTCTCGTGGATGAATCGAATACTGCGGAGCGTACTTTTGTGCCGACACGGCAACGCTGCGTCACGCAGCTGCGAGGAAGTTGAAGTGCGACTGAGCATCTCGTTGGCAACGATACGGCGCCTGTCGCGATTCATCCGATGCCCCTTGACACATCGTGATTAGAATGTCGCAGCGTGACACTCTGTGAGCATGGGTATGCACGACTCGGGATGGGAGGCGCGGGATGGCTGACTCGGGCTCGGACGAGCAAGTCGGCAACCTGGTCCGCAGGCTTCGACTAGAACGCGGATACACCCAGGCGGCGCTCGCGACGAGGGCAGGTTGCTCGCGCAGTCTCATCCAGCAGATCGAGAACGGCACCCGGATTCCGCCGCTCGCCCTGCGCGAACGTTTGAGCCTTGCCCTCGGGGCGGAATTGCCGACGGACGGCAGCGCCGCTCCCGCGACCGGCCCCACCAGTAGCGCGTACTACGACCTGCGCATGCGGTTCAACGTCCTGCTCGGCAAGGACCCCGAGTTGGTCGAGCGCGCACTGGGTATCGCGCAGAGTCTGATCGACGCCTCCGGCGCGCGGGAGGAGATCGAGCCGCTGCGCCTGATCGCCGACCGGCAATTGGAACGCGCCGAGGAGATTCTCGCGCAGATCCCTTCGCGCAGCGCCACGGTCTGGGAATGGAACACCGTCAGTGACTGGCTGACGATCCTGGAGCAGGCCACCACGTCGGTGCGCGCCATCCACACCGCGGATCTGGGCACGATCGGCGGCGACGTCGGCGATGACTACCACGCGGCGATCCTGCGCTTGGCCGACAAGACCCATCCGCCGAAGATCGATGTGCGTCGGATGTACGTGCTGGACACCATTTCCGACGTCTGGCCCTACGAAGACAAGCTGTGGAAACAGGCTCGCTCGGGGGTGGAGAGTGTGCTGGTCAAGCGCGAGTACGCGCGCAACGCGCAAAGCATGCTCGTGGTCGATGACCGCTACGTGGCGGTGGGCGAATACGACTATTCCCGCCAGGCGCGGGTCGCGACACGCTTCTCCGTGCTCAAGCACGACGTCGCGTTCGCCGTCCGGCGCTTCGAGAAACTCTACGACCTCAGGCGCGCCGGGTCGGCCATCGTGGTCGATCAGATCGTCGCGGAGCCGCCGCTGACCGGCTTCGAGCGTCTGACCGAGGGCAACTGCCGCAGCATGTTCCGCGCCGCACTCGAGGAGAAGTGGAACGCGATGCCCGCACCAGGGGAATCTTCGGTAGAAGGCGAGGTGCCGTGACGCGGAGCCCGGTGCTCACCGATCCGCTCGCCGATCTGGCGACCCTGACCAACCGCTCCGAGTCCAGGAAACGGGAAATTCGCGGGCACTTGTCGCCGGACACCTGGTTCGCGGGGACCGGCGGCCGCCGCTACTCGGGCGTTATCGACGCATACCACGGCGAGACCGGCCGTGCGCCGGATGCACAGGCCATCGCCGCGCTGGACCGCGCGTGGCGGGAGCTTCTGCATGTCGCGCCGTCGGCGGACTACCTCGACGGACGGTTGTATGACAAGCGGCAGCCACTGAGCCTGCGAGAGTCGGCGGCACGCAGGCTCTTCGCAGGCCTGTCGCATCCGGTGGAGGGCGTCCCCGGTGTGCGGGTGCGCGCGGAGGAGGTGATCGTCTGTCCGTACTCGAGCACGATGCTGCTCGAGGAAGCGATCGCCACGCTGGCCAAGCCCGGCGGGGTCATCGTCTGTCCCGAGGGCTTCTACAAGAGCTCCAGCATCCACGTGGAGAAATTCGGGCTGCGGATCGTGTCCTGCCCGGTTTCCCCGGACGACGAGTTCAAGATCGACCCGCTGCGCCTCGCCCGGTGCCTCGACGAACTGCGCGCGACGGGCGAGTTGTGCGGCGTCCTGCTCACCCTGCCGGGTAATCCCGTGGTTGCCGACTACACGGCGGCCGAACTGGCGGAGATCGGGCGGGTTCTGCTGGACTGCGGTGTTCCAGTGATCTGCGATATGGCCTTCGACCGGCTGGTTGCCTCGCACATCCCGATCGCGGCGTTACACGTCGAGTCCGACCAGGGCATTCGGCGCCTGTACGACGTCGTCTTGACCATCACGGGAAACTCCAAGGGCTACAACGCCTTCGGTCCGTGCAAGCTGGGTGCGGCGTGCACCGGCGACATCGCGTGGCTGCAGCGGATCAGGGAACGGCTCACCATCTCCTTTCAGCGCGAGACCACCCACTTGGTCCGCGCCATCCTCGAGCACACTTCCGAGGACTACTTCGAACGCAACCACGCGCTCATGCGCGCGCAAATCGATAAGGCCGCCGGGCACGTCAGCGCGATCAACACTCGGCTCGGCGCCGACGTGCTGCGACCACTGGGCAGCCAGGAAGGCATGTTCCTTTCGCTTGTGTTCGATCGGGCGCTGCTCGACGCCGCTGGTATGCATACCAGTGCGCAGGTGGAGGACATACTGCTCGCGGTCGCGGGCGTAGACAGCGTGGCGCTGGACCGGACCGGCTCGCTGCGTCCCGGTGTGCGCCTGAATGTCCTTGCGCCGCGTAAAGCGCCACGGCATGAGTCACCCGCATTGATCGACGAACTCTTCGACCGCGTCGAGCAATTGCTCCGCGACATCGTCGATGGACAAACCTATCGCGATGCGCTCGCCGCTCGTGGCCTTACTGCCCTTGTGGCGGAAGCGAGGACCCCACGGTGATCGTGGGCGTACTTCGTGAGACGGCTCCCCGGGAATCCCGCGTCGCGCTCACTCCGGACGATGTGCGCGGACTTTCGACGGCGGGACTCCAGGTTGTCGTGGAGGAGGGCGCGGGACGCGGCGCCGGTTTCGCCGACTCCGCCTATCGTGCGTCCGGGGCGCTCGTCGTCGCGGATCGCGCGACCGTATTCGAGCGCTCCGGCATCGTGGCCTGGGTGAAACCGCCGGCCTTCGAGCTGGCTTCGATGCCGTTGCGGGCCGGGACGACCCTGGTCGGGTTCCAGGATCCGCACTACCGCCGCGACGAGATCGACCGGTTGCGTGGGCGCGGCGTCGAATCGGTCGCGTTCGACCTGGTGCCGCGCGACGACACGACGATCGAGATCGATGCGCTGTCCACCATGAGCCGGATCGCGGGCGCGGTGGGCTACGCCGAAGGCCGAAAGCTGCTTCCCCCACAAGTGCGGTCACGTCCGGTCCGCTCCCTCGTCTTGGGTTGCGGGGCGGCCGGGCTCGCCGCGATCGCCGCCGCGCACACGTTCGACGACGAGAAGCCGAGCGCGGTCGGCAACCGACTCGAACAGGAGTCCGCCGCTCTCGGCGCGGGGGCCGGGCGCTTCGTGCCGAACCAGAACGACAACGCTGCGCTGCTCGACCTGCTCGCGACGACACCGCCCGACCTCATCGTCTGTACCGCCGTGCACCGCGGATCCTGCGCGCCTCGCCTGCTCGAGCAAGCGTCGTTGGACCTGCTCGCTCCGGGCACGGTGATCGTGGACCTGGTAGCCAAGGCGGGCGGCAACTGCGTCGCCACGGTGCCGGACACCACCGTCACCCTGCCGAACGGCGTCCTCGTCACGCATCGCTCGAACTACCCCACCGCCCGCCCGAGGGCGGCCAGTCATGCTTATGGCGCGGCGACGGCGGCCATGATCCTGCGGATCGCCGAAGGGCCGCGCTGAGCCCGACAGCCTCGCGTTCGGTCGCGGCGCCGAGCCATCGACCCCGGGATGGTCCGCACGCGGGAGGCGCTGCCAGTAGGTCGCCGGTGGGCGTGCGCGACGGTGATGCGGCGGAAGTGCCTTGACGATCAATGAGAACGTGTTCTAATTTTTGGCATGCGCAGATTTGACGGTCGTCGCGTGATGGTGACGGGAGCGGGATCCGGCATCGGTCAGGGCATCGCCCTGCGGCTGCTCGACGAGGGTGCCCAGCTGGTAGCCGCCGATATCGACGCGACCGGCTTGACGGCCACCGCGGAGAAGTCGGGTGACGGTGCCGCGCGATTGCGCACGGTCGAGGTGAACATCGCCGATCCCGAGTCCGTGCGCGGTGCCACCGAACAGGCGCTCGACTTCCTCGGCGGCCTGGACGTGCTGGTCAACGCGGCGGGCATCCTGCGGCCCGCCCGCACCCACGAGATGTCGCTCGAGGTGTGGAACCAGGTCATCGCGGTGAATCTCACCGGCACCTTCCTGATGACCCAGGCCGCGTTGCCCGCGCTGCTGGACACCGGACACGGGGTGGTGGTCAACATTTCCTCGACCGCGGCCTTCAGCGCGGCTCCCTACCTCGCGTCCTACGCGGCGTCCAAGGGCGGCGTGAACTCCTTCACCCACGCCATCGCCCTGGAGTACGCCAAGCAGGGGCTGCGGGCGGTGAACATCGTTCCGGCCGGTATCACCAGCGGTATCACGACGAAGTCCATCCTCGATCAACCCGAGGGTTTCGATCCGCAGCTCTTCTCCCGGATGACCGGGTGGCTGAACGGGGGAGCGCTCGGCAGTCCGGAAGATATCGCCGGGGTGGTCGCCATGGTGGCCTCGGACGACGGACGCTACATGACAGGGACCGAGATCCGGGTCGACGGCGGCGCGCTGATGTAGTTATCGGGGCGTCGCGACCAGAAGGTGGTGCGGAATCGGCCGGGTCGACAGCCGCTGATGCTCGACGGTGCAGCCCGCCTGCTCCAGTGCGGCGCTCACGTCCGGCACCGGGCGCAAAGTGAAGCCATAGGGCGTGAACGGCAGCTTTGCCATCGCGTCCGGGTCACCGATGCCGATCACCAGGCGACCGCCCGGGCGGAGCACCCGGGCGAGCTCGGCGCAGGCCGCGGCCAGATCCGGGACGAAGTAGACGGTATTGACCGTGATCACGGCGTCGAGGCTGTCGTCGGCGAGCGGCAGCGCGGTGAGCGAGCCCTCGGCGAGGCGCAGTCGGCCGGAACCGATGTCGCGGGCGTGACCGGAGCGGGCGCGCGCCAGCATGTCGGCGGAGATCTCGATGCCGTGCACGACGCCGCTGGCGCCGACCCGCTCGAGCAGCAGCGAAAGCCCCGCTCCGCCACCGAATCCGACGTCCGCGGCGTTTCCGCCGGGCGGGACGGCGGCGGCCTGCACTGCGCTGGCGATGGCGGCCTTGTTGCCGCGGTTGAGCAGAAGAGCGATACCCTTGCCCACCACGCCGTGCGGGTTGCCCAGCTGACTCGCGAGGGTGGACAGCAGGCGTGCCCGCACACTGTTCATGGCGCCATCGTATCGACCCCGCGTCGGCGGACAGAGCGCTGTAAACCCGAATGCTGTTCCGCGATTCCATTGGCCGACCAGCGCTTCGCTGAGCACTTGGAAGCGCCGCCGAGCTAAGACTCCGCGTTCCCAAACGAAGGATGACCGCATGCGCCGCGCGCTGACCATTCTCGCCGCTTGCGCGCTGGCGCTGCTGCCGAGCGAGCCCGCCTCGGCGGCCGGGGACTGGGGACCGCTCGCACCGCGCCATTTCGCCGAAGGCGGTGCTGGTAGCGAGAATTAACCGGTTGGGATCGATCGCTCCGTGTTCGTCGCGAGTACGTACGGCTACCCGTATCCGGCGCTGCCCGAGGGCGCGGGCCCGGCGGTGCCGCCGAGCGCGCCGTTCACCGGCGGCATGACGCGGATCGACGTGGCCGACAACGGATGCCACACGGTGTGGGAGACCAGGGCCCGCAGTGCGGCGGTACCGCGTCTGTCCACCGCCGACGGCGCGCTCTACACCATCGCTCGCGTCGGCCCCGACCACTCCACCCCCTTCGACGGGCATGCGTTCACCATCGTCGATCCGGATACCGGTGGGGTCACCGCCTCCCACTCACTTCCCGGCACCATCGTCCACGATCCGCTCCAGACCGCTCCGCTGATCACCCACGACGGACGGATCCTCCAAGGGACGGTGACCGGAATCCTCCGCATCGGCTGAGCAAGGACACGCAGCGCGGTGTGATGTGGATCTCTCGAACTCCGCTGTCACGGTGTCCATTTCGCGAGGTTGCGGCCACTTCGGAGGGATGGTGAGGCGAAGATCACATACCTCTTTATGGTTGCGCCCGAGGTGCTGAATGGCGGCGATAGGGACCGGTGGAGAGGTCCGATGTCCGGGCCGGTTAATACCGAGCCTGTCGGGGAACTGACCGGTCTTCCTCGGTCTGGGCTGTGTACTCGTCGGTTTATTCGTCGGTAAACCAACTTTTGGTCGCTTTCTATTCGTCAGCTGCCAGCAATCGTCATTTCTGGCGGATGAACGTGCAGGTGAGAGCGCATGTCGGTTAACCATGGAGTGGTCTATCCCTGGCATAGCTAACCCGCCCGGGATATCCGCGACCCCCTTGGGGAGCGATTCTGAGGGGCGGCCGGAGAGATATTACGAGGATGCGGTAAGCGTGCTGAAACAGTAGACGCGGCCGCCGCGCGCGGTTTGCTGGGAAGGGGTGGAGAGCGGATGCCGCAAGGGTTTGCTGGCGTGCTGCTTTATACGCTTGACCTCGGCGGGGACGGTTGCGTAGGGATAACGATTGTGTAGAGTTGTCGGTAACGCTGGCCGCAGCTCGAGCAAGACTCGCTGCGGCCAGCGGAACTCAAATGGGGGACTCGAAACCGCTTCGTAATCCGGCTTAGCTGTCGGTTGCCCGGGCTGCTGTCGCTCGGTGTGTGCTCAATGTTGTCTGGGTCACAGTCACGAGATGATTCCTCGACGGCTCGGCGGCCTCGCCCGCCTGCTCCAGTACGGCGCGACGCCCGACCCCGAAGACGTAGAGCAGGAAGAACGCCTCGGCGGTGAACCCGATCGCGATACGTACCGGCGCGGGCAGCGGGCTCGGCGTCACGAAGCCCTCGATGAAGCCACACACCAGCAACACCGCGACCAGTCCGAGCGCCACGGTCGCGGTCGCCCGGCCTTGCCTGGCCACCGCCTCCACCCGGCTGAGGCGACCCGGATCGATCAGCGTCCAACCGAGTTTCAGCCCCACACCGCCGGCGACGAACACGGCCGTCAGCTCCAGGGTGCCGTGCGGGAGGATGAAACCGAAGAACGAATCCAGCCGCCCCGCATCGGCCATCAGGCCCGCGGTGACGCCCAGATTGAGCGCGTTCATGAACAGCAGGTACACGGCGGGCAGGATCAACACGCCGGTGAACAAGGCTATGGCCGCCACCCACGCGTTGTTGGTCCACACCTGCGCGGCGAACGCACCCTGCGGATGTTCCGAGTAGTACGTCTCGAACGCGCCGCCGGGCGCGGTGAGATCCCCGCTGTCACCAGGGATTCCGAGAACCTTTCGCGCCGAATCGAACCGGTCCACCCAGATGGCCAACCCCGCCGAGACGAGCAGGAACACCGCGGCCACGCCGGCCCACCACGGCCAGGACCGGTAGAGCGCCGCGGGGAAACGATGGCTGAAGAACCGGCCGACCTCCTGCCAGGTGTCGGTGCGCGTCCCCAGCACCCGGCCTCGGGCCCGGGCCAGCAGCGCGCTCAGTCCGGCGATCAACTCCGGGTCGGGACTGTGCGACTGCAATCGCGCCAACTGCTGGGACGTCCGGCGGTAGAGCACGACCAGTTCGTCCGCCTCGGCGCCGGTCAGCTTGCTCCGGGTGGACAGGTAGTCGAGCCGTTCCCACGCCCTGCGGTGCGCCAGGCTGTATGCGTCCACGTCCATTCGGTTGCCTCCCACTCCCACCGGTCGGAAGAATGGTATCGAGATGGCTGAATTCACAACCGGCGAAGCGGTGGCCTTGGAGCTGCCGATCGCCCGGGTCCCTACCAGGGCCACCGCGTTCCTGATCGACGTGCTGGTCCAGTGCATGCTCGGATTCGTCCTGTTCGCGATCGTCTGGGTAGTGCTGCCCTCGGGTGTGGATTCGGCGTGGCTGGACGCGGTGGTGCTGGTCACCGTCGTGGCTGTGCTGGTCGGCTACCCGGTGACCTGTGAGACCGTCTGGCGCGGGCGCACATTGGGCAAGCTCATGCTCGGGCTGCGGGTCGTGCGTCAGGACGGCAGACCGATCGACTTCCGGCATGCGATCACCCGCGGCCTGGCGGGCACCATCGTCGACTTCTGGATGCTCGGTGGATTCGGCGCCATCGCGGTCCTCACCTCGATGTGCTCGCCGCACGCGCGGCGCATCGGTGACGTGCTCGCGGGCACGGTGGTCGTGCACGCGCAACGGCCGCTGCCGCTGCCCGCGCTAGCGATCGCCCCACCGTGGCTGACCGGCTGGAGCGCGCAGCTCGACCTGTCCGGTCTGCCGGAGGACCTCGCGCTGGCGGTACGGCAGTATCTGACCCGATTCCGCACGCTGACCCCCGCCGCCCAGCACCATTTGGGCACCGCGCTCGTAACCGAAGTGTGCGGTCGGCTCCGCGTCGCACCGCCCGTCGGGTATCCCCCATTGCAGATCCTCGGCGCGGTCATCGCCGAACGGCAGCGCCGTGTGCTGCCGCGGCCCATGTTTCCGGTGTTCCCGCCGCCGATGCCGGTGCGGGTTCAGTAGGCGGCTGCCTCGCCTTCGCTCGGCCCGGCGCGGCTCGAGGACGGACTCTGTCCGGCAGCGTCGTTTATGCGGCTGCCTCTGCTTTCGCTCGGCCCGGCGCGGCTGGAGGACGGACTCTGTCCGGCAGCGTCGTTTTTGCGGCTGCCTCTGCTTTCGCTCGGCCCGGCGCGACTGGAGGACGGACTCTGTCCGGCAGCGTCGTTTTTGCGGCTGCCTCTGCTTTCGCTCGGCCCGGCGCGGCTCGAGGACGGACTCTGTCCGGCAGCGTCGTTTTTGCGGCTGCCTCTGCTTTCGCTCGGCCCTTATGCTGCTGGGTAGGCGCCTTCGTTCGCTCGCGCGGGGTTGCGACGGACGACGTCCAGTGGCACGTCCCTAGACGTTGGCCGCGACGTAAGCGTCGATCTCACGCAGAAACTGGTCCTGGCGTGCGGGCGTGATCCAGGACGCGCGGAACGAGTTCCTGGCCAATTCCGCCAGCTGATCGATCTCGAGGTCTGCCTGCTCGGCTAGCGCGAGGTAGTTGTCGGCCGCGTACGCGCCGAAGTACGCGGGGTCGTCGCTGTTGACGGTCACCGTCAGGCCGCGGTCGAGCAGGCCGACGATCTCGTCGGATTTCATCTGCGCGGTGACGAAGGAGTTCGACACCGGGCAGCATGTGAGCGCGATGCCCTTGCCTTTGGCCAGCTCGATCAGACGGTCGTCCTCGACAATGTTCGTGCCGTGGTCGAGGCGGTCGACTTCGATGTCCTCCAGTGCTTGGCGGATGTGCTCGATGGAGTTCTGCTGGTCGATGTCGCAGTGCATGGTCAGCAGGAATCCTTCCGCGCGGGCGCGCTGGAAGACGGCGGCGAACTTGTTCGGCGGATTATCGCGCTCGTCGGAGTCCAACCCGACCCCGATGATCCAGTTCTTGTACGGCAGTGCTTCGAGCAGCGTCGCCATCGCATACTCCGCGGAATAGTCGCGAAGGAAGCACAGGATCAGCTCGGCCGAGATCCCGAGCACCCGCCGTGCGCGTGCGATCGCCGAGCGGTACCCACTGATCACGGCGGGGAACGCAACACCGCGCCCGGTGTGGGCCTGCGGATCGAAGAACATCTCGACATGGCGGACACCTTGCGCATGCGCCCTGGTCAGATAGTCGAAGGCGAGGTCGTGGAAGTCCTGCGGCCGCTGCAGCACCCGCATGGCCGGGTAGTAGACCCGCAGGAACGAGGTCAGGTCATGGAACCCGTAGGTTTGCTTGACTTCGTCGACGGACTTCTCCGGCAGCTCGATGCCGTTGCGCTGAGCGAGACGGAATTTCAGTTCCGGCTCGAGCGTCCCTTCCAGATGCAGATGCAGCTCCGCTTTGGGCAGTCCGCGGACGAAGGCGGCGAGATCTGAGGACATGGGCCCATGATCCTCCTACGCCCTCGCACCGGGATGCCATTTGCCCGCACCGTCACCCACGCGAAACGGCTAGAGGGCACCGGACTGCTTGAGTTCCAGGTATTCGTCCGCCAGCGCCTCGGGCAGTCGTTCCGGAGGCGCGGCGACGACCGCGATCCCGGTGCGGCGCAGGGATTCCTGGACGAGAGCGCGTTCGGCCAGCACCGATTCGGCGGCGGCCGCGGCGTAGAGATCGGCCACGTTGTCGCGGCGGGCCGCGGCCGCGGCGACGTCGGGGTCGGTGACCGAGACGATGAGCACTCGGTGGCGCTGCGCGAGGACGGGCAGTACGGGAAGCAGGTTCTCCTCGACGGCCGCCCCGTCGAGGCTGGTGAACCAGACGACCAGGCTACGTCGGCGGGCGCGCTGCACGGCCGCCCGCACCAGGCCGGAGCTGTCGGTGTCGACCAGGGCAGGGGTGATTCCCGCCATCGCGTGCATCAGCTTGAGCTGCAATCCTTTTCCGCCGGCGCCGCGGACTTCGGCGCGCGGTTTCCGGTCGAAGGCGAGCAGGTCCACCGAGTCGCCCGCGGCGGCCGCCAGCCCGCCGAGCAGCAGGGCCGCCTCGATGCTCGCGTCCAGGCGGGTGCCCTCGCCGACCCGGCCCGCGCTGATCCGGCCGGCGTCCAGCAGCATCAGCATGTGCCGGTTGCGTTCCGGGCGCCAGGTGCGGACCAGGACGTCGGTGGCGCGGGCGGTGGCGCGCCAGTCGATGGCGCGCACGTCGTCGCCCGCGACGTACTCGCGGAAGGAATCGAATTCGGTGCCCTGCCCGCGCAGGTTGGCCACATTGCGGCCTTCGAGATGTTGCAGCCGTTTGACTTTCGACCGCAGCAGCCGTTCGGCGCGAAACGCGGGCAGCGCGCGTATCCGGGCGGGCACGCTGTGTCTGGTCTGCCTGCCGGCCAACCCGAGCGGGCCGAGCAGCCGCACGGTGACCGGTCCCGCGACGCGATCACCGCGGTGGGTCGGTGTGAGAGTGGTGCGGAACCGGACCTTGGTGGCGGGCGCGAGATCCAGCGGGTGCGCCCGGTTTACGGCGCGTGCGCTGTCGGGCCAGTCGTCCCACACCATGCCGCGCAGTACCCGGGGCCCGGTGTTCACCGCGACGAGCTCGACCTCGGTGGAGCGTCCGAGTCGCACGGTGGTCAGCGCTTGCCGGGACAGCGTCAGATCCCGCGCTCGGCCCACCGCGGCGAGATCGATGAGCAGGGCCGCGGCCAGCGCGCAGGTCAGCACGACGACCCCCAGCAGGGACGGCACGACCAGGGTGACGAACAGGGCCGACACTCCTGCCGCGGCGGCCAGCCGACCGGTGACGACCATGCGCTACACCGGAACCGGAACCGACAGCAGCAGCGACGACATCACGCTCTCGGTGGTCACCCCGTCCAGCTCCGCCTCCGGGCGCAGGTGCAGGCGGTGCCGCAGCACGGCGACCGCGACGGCCTTCACGTCGTCCGGTGTGACGAAGCCGCGGCCGTTGAGCCAGGCGAACGCGCGGGAAGCCGCCATCAGCGCGGTCGCGCCTCGGGTGGAGGCACCGTGCTGCACGGCGGGAGAGGTGCGGGTCGCCCGGCACACGTCGACGGTGTATGCGAGCACCTCCGGGCTGACCGTCATCTTTGTGATCGCGGCGCGAGCGGCGGCGATGTGCGCGGGACCTGCCACGGGACGCAATCCCGCGGCGGTCAGATCGCGCGGATCGAATCCGGCCGCGTGGCGTTGCAGGATGCGGAATTCGTCATCGCGCCCGGGCAGGTGAATGTCCACCTTGAACAGGAACCGGTCCAGCTGCGCTTCCGGCAGCGGGTAGGTGCCCTCCTGCTCGATCGGATTCTGCGTGGCGACCACGACGAAGGGATCGGGCAGCGGCTGCGGCTTCCCGTCCACCGAGACCTGCCGCTCCTCCATTGATTCCAGCAGCGCGGACTGGGTTTTCGGCGGAGTGCGGTTGATCTCGTCGGCGAGCAGCAGATTGGTGAACACCGGGCCGTGCCGGAAGGTGAATTCCGCCGAGTGTGGGTCGTAGATCTGCGAACCGGTCACGTCGCCTGGCATCAGGTCCGGGGTGAACTGCACCCGTGCGTGGTCCAGATCCAGCGCTGTGGCCAACGCCCGCACCAGCAGCGTCTTCGCCACGCCGGGCACGCCCTCGAGCAGCACGTGGCCGCGGCACAGCAGCGCGAGCGCCAGGTACATGACCGCGTTGTCGTTGCCGACCACCGCCTTGCCGATCTCCGCGCGCAGCGCGTGGAACGCGGCGAGCGCTTCCTCGGCCGTAGGGGTGGTATCGATGCTGGTCATTCGACCTCCTGTGGTTCGCGGGCGCTTCCGCACGCCGTCGGCCGGACAAGGGTTGGACGACGCTTCCTCATCCGATCTCCGATTCGATCCATTCGAGCTGAGCGGCCACTACCTGCAGGGTGCCGGGGTCGGGTACCGGGCCGAACAGTGCGGCCGCGACGTGTGCCGGGTCGGCTCGGATGCGCGCGGCGATAGCGCTGACGATTCGCTCCGGCGGAGTGTCGGCGGTGACGCCGAGCGGTGTGCGAATGCGGCGCAAGGTCGCCGCTCGCAGTTTCCCGGCGACGTGGTCGTTATCCTTCGAGCGCCGATACAGCACGGCCTGGCCGGCCAGCAATTCGTTCGCCGCCACTTCGACCGGACGCGGTTCGCGCACCAGAGCGCCCCGCCGCCGCGCGCGCCACCACACCACCAGCGCGGCGGCGATCAGAAACTGCACTCCGCCGTAGAAGACCGGTGCGGGCAGTCGATCCCAGATCGGGTCGTCGCCCGCTCCGAAGCCCGGCGGGTCATAGGAATCATCCGGCGGTGGGACGTCGGGCAGGTCCGGGGGTGGTTTCGGCGGCGGCGCGGTCGGTGCGCCGCAGGATTGCAGTGCGCCGTAGACCAGCAGCAACACTACGGCTGTCGCGACCAGTGCGGCCCAGAATCTCGGGCTGCGCAATAGCTTCGGCAGTGGAGGAAGTTGGCGCCTGGTGCGCGGTGCCCGCTCCTTCGCCTCGATCTCGGTGGGTTCCGGTGCGGGCGGCGGCGCGGCGGCGGAGAACCGGTCGGCGTATTCGAGTCTGCGGTATTCGTCTTCGCTGGCGCGGCGTCCGCCGTAGACGACCTCGTCGAAACTGTGTGCGGCGGGCTGTAGCTCGGTGGCGGCCTCCAGCGGCAGGGCGGTCGTCACGTCGTCGGCGGTTTCCCGCGCAGTGCGCGAGCGCCGGACTTCCAGCAGGCCATGTTGTTCCAGGCCGCGCAGCACGGCACGGAAGCGTTCCCGCAGGGCGTTGTCGAAATCCCGGCGCTGCGCGGCCGATTCGGCGGCAGCTCGATGGTCGGCGGCGGAGCCGAGGCGAGGGGTGCCGGGCGCAGGTTCGTTCGTCGCGGGGACGCCCTCGGCCAGAGTGACTTCCGCGGGACCGCGCAGCTCCGGGGCGCTCTGCGGCGGCTGGGGATCGTTCATCGTGTCTCCCGAACGGGGATGCGGATGTCCAATCCCTCCCTGCGGCAACGGCGGTCGACGTAGCACACCACCCGCGACGATGCCTCGACCACCTCGCCGAACACCGTCACCAGCAGCACGGCGGCGGTGGTCAGGATGATCACCGGCCATCGATGGGTGCCGGAGAAATCCGTGATGAACAGCGGGATCGCCAGGAGCGGCACCGCGAGCAACCCGAACAGAGCGCGCTGGGCAATCCACAGTCCGGTCGTCTGCCACTCGGCGCCCTCGGCAAGCAGTTTCGCGCGCGCGACGCCGTCGCGGTGCGAGGTCCGCTCGACGAACAGCACCGCAACCGTGATCCAACGGCGCGCGCGAAGCCAGCCGAGCCAGAGCAATGCCAGCGGAAGCGTCACGATCAACGGGCTGCTGAGAGCGATCACACCCACACCCACCGAGGTGAACAACAGCTGGAACACCAGCAGCGGCCCGAATATCGCAGCGCACCGGCCCAGCGCGGTGCGCAAGCCGATCGGTGCGCCGCCGACCGTCGCGAGTCCGAGCGCCACGGTCGTCCCGCGTAACGCGAACCGCAGCACCCACGCGCAGGCCGCGGTCGACAGAATCGCCGCCCAAGCGGTGCCCGCGTCGGAGCCGTCGGTCAGCTCCGAGACACCCGCGGTCACCGCGACGACGACCGCCTCGGCGGCGAACAAGCCCGCCAGGCTCAACCCGGCCAGGGCGCGAATGTTCGCCTGGATCAGGGCGAACGGCAGATCGAGCAGTTCGCGGAAACTCAGCGGTCGGATCGGCACCGTCGTTCCAGGAGACCCCGGTACCGGATCTGTTCCCGCCCCGACGGCGCCGGCCGGTTCGGCGGCTGGCAGCACGGGCCGAGTCTAACCGTCAGCGCTGGAGGAGGCGCTGCACCACGTGCCGGTAACGAGTCGGGTCGATGGCCGGAAGACCTAGGGGCGGGCGTGGAGGGCGGACGTGACCGTGCTACGGGTGCGCTGTCGACCGAGCAGCGGCGGACCACCACTGCCGCGGCCTCAGCCGGTGAACCGGTGTCCGGTCACCGATGCCACGTGGTGCCTATCGCCGAGGCGCAGATGTCCGTAGCGGGCATGCCGGGCCGGGGGCAGCAGCGTCCAACCATCTCGGCCCGATCTGTCGACGGCCCTCGCCGCGGATTCGACCTTGCGACCGTTGGGAGTCACGCCGGTCGGTATTGCCTTGCGGCTGTCACCGATTCCGCTGCTCCGGCGCGGAGTCACGCAGCTTTGCGGGGACTACCGCCTCTCGGTGCCGCTGCGGATCATCGGCCGGGCGGGAGTTCGCGGCGGTTGGACTCGGGGAGTTCGGCGTGGTGGTGGCCGGGGAGTTCTTCTCGGCTCGCACCGGTGGGCAGGCCATAGCCTGCGGCGCCGGTCGGGGGAAGGGAGTAGCGCGGTGTGTGGGGTGCGGAATAGTCGGCGTCGACGACCGTGGAGGCGATGTGCTGGGCGTGTGCGACCTCGGGGGAGCCGGGCTGGAGCTGGTAGCCGACCGGAGCGGCGACGCTCTGCGGGTGCGAGGTCTGGCCGTCGATCGTCACCTTGCGGGTGCGGCGCAGGGTGAAGGTGATCTCCTCGACCTCCTCGAACGCCTGCCGCGCGGTGCGCAGGGGATGCGTCGCGGTATCGATCGCGTTGGCGACGAAGGACGGAACCAGCGGCCGGATGAAGCGTGCCGCGGTGTCGGTGAACGGCACCGTGCCGATCAGCGGCAGCTCGAGACCGCCGCTCTGGGGAGCGGCGGGGGGGGTGTGACGGCGGCGCGGGCGGCTCGCGGTCACGGGGCGGGTAGGTTCGGCGTCACCTCGTGCGGCATGGCGCTGTCCTTTCGATCGTCCGCCGCGGCGGCGGGAAGTTCTGGGCGGCGCGGCGGCTCGGTGATACCGATCTCGATGCCGCCGATGGCCGCGATGATGCGGGTGCGCTGCCGCTCCCGGTCGATTGCCGTATCCGCCTCGACGGCGAGGCGGGCGGCGGTGAGCTGCTGTTCGGCGCGGAGGGTTTCGGCCTCGGCGCGTACTTCGGCCTGCTTGACCGCGATGGCCGTGTCGGCTTCGCGCTCCGCGCGGTCGTATACGGCACGTGCGGCGTTGTGCCGGTCGAACGATGTTTCTCCGCGCCACCAGCGCAGCAGCAGCGGGAGCAAGGCGAGCGCGACGAACGCCACGATGGTGAGAATGCGCAGCGGCAACGCCTCGCGCACCGTGTAGTCGTTCATCGCCTGCCAGCGCGCGCCGAGCCCGCGATCGGCGCCGTCGAAGGCAGCGGTCCGTGCGGCGGAAAGGGCGTTCTGGTCGTCGGCGATCCGGCGGTCGGCCGCGTCGACCCGTCCCTGCGCCGCGGCCAGCTGCTTGCGGGCGTCGTCGAGCATGTCGTTGGCCGTCTGTGCCTCCGGCCCGCGGCCGGGTACGCCGGTGATCCTGGTCTGCGGGCACTCGGGGGTGGGGTTGTACTCGCAGCGGGCGATCACCAACGCACGGTCGATATCCGTCTGCGCTTTGGTGATCGCCTGGTCGAGCGCGGCCCGGTCGGCCTTCGCCCGGTCCAGTTCGCTCTGCGCCGCGACCACCTGCGCGGCCGAATCGACCGACCGCTGCGCCCGGTCATCCAGCACCCGGTCCACGGACGCGCCGAAGAGCACGACCGCGGCCAGTTCGGCGATCAATCCGCCCGCCAGCACGGCGACCGCGACGCGCACGATCAGCCCGAGCCGATCCGGCCCTCCGCTCGGCCGCGCCGTCGCCACCGCTCGCGCGACCGCGCCGGTCAGCGCGGCGACCACGAGCGCCGCAGCCAGCGTCGCCCACAGCGGCCACGTGTCGGTCGATGCCGCGGCCAAGCCGGTGACCGCGCCCGAGATCGTCGCGAACAACAGCACGACGGCGCCGGTGACGGCGTAACCGGCGCGCTCGTGGCGATCGGTGATTTCGCTGGTCCGGCCCCCGCCGAGCCAGGTGAACAAGCCGGTGACGGTCATGGGAAGGCACATCCTCTACGTCCCAGGCGCTTTCGCGGGCGCGACGAAACTGTCACGGATTCGTTGTGACAGCGTGACAGGCCCTCGGCCGACTCAGCGAGCAGGGGCCGCTGGATGTGTGCAGGCTCACACCTCATCGAGCGTTGTCCGGAATGTGGTGCGTAAATACGCCTACCCTGGCGCGGTGATTCGTTTCCTTGTGAGCGAGCGTCAGCGGGTGAACCGAAGCCACGGCGCGCAATCGCGCACGATGGAGCCGAGCGTCGGTGAGGCGGAGTCGTGAGCGAGCGTCAGCAAGTGAACCGAGGGCACGGCGCGCAATCGCGCACGATGGAGCCGAGCGCCGGCGAGGCGCAGTCGTGAGCGATCCAAGGAGGTTCCTGCATGCGCACAGTCGTGGTGACGATATTCGCGGCGGCGCTGCTCATGTGGCCGGCTAGCGCGGGCGCGTCCCCGGCCGACGGATCACTGGACCGGTTGGTCGCGCTGGTCGTCGAGCGGCTGGACACCGCCGACGCGGTGGCCGCGGCGAAGTGGGCGGCGGCCGGTGAGCGCGGCATCGAGCCGACCATCGACGATCCCGTTCGTGAGGCCGAGGTGTACGACGCGATGGCCCGCCTCGGCAACGGCCGTGACCTGCCGGAGAACTGGGTGCGGCAGGTGTTCTTCGGTCAGATCGAGGCGAACAAGACGGTGCAGCGCGGGCTGATGCTCCGGTGGCGCTTCGACCCGGCCGCGGCGCCGAACGACCCCGCCGGCCTCGCGTCCGTGCGCCCGGTCATCGATCGGGTGAACGGCGAAATCCTCGACCAGCTAGCCGCTCGCCGAGCCGAGCTGACCGCGCCGGATTGCACGGAACGATTGGCGCGCAGCGTCTTCCGCGTGTTCGTCACCGGCCGGATCGATGCCTTGCACCAGGCCGCGCTGGTACGTGCCGCGATCGCGCTCTGCCCGGCCTAGGCGGCTGCCTCTCTTCCGCTCGGCCCGGCGTGGGCTAAGGGCGGACTTCGTCCGGCTGCGCCCTTCTGCGGTTGCCTCTGCCTTCGCTTGGCCCGGCGTGGGCTAAGGGCGGACTTCGTCCGGCTGCGCCCTTCTGCGGTTGCCTCTGTCTCCGCTCGAGCCGGGCGCGGGCGGATGATGGACTTCGTCCGGCTGCGCCTGTTCTGCCGCTGCTTCCGCCTTCCCTCGGCCTGGTGCGGCCTTCGTCCTGTCCCCTTCATACGGCTGCCTTTGCCTGTCTCGGCCCGGCGTGGCTAGGCGCGGACTTGGTCCGGTTGCGCCCGTTCTGCGGCTGCCTCTGGCTCGGTTCGGCCCGGCCGGGGCGATGGACGGACGTGGCCCGGCTGCCCTTCATGCGGCCGCCTCGGAAGATGTGTTCAACAACACTTCTCGAAATTTGCTGAAAATGTGCCGAAGCCCACAGGGGGCAAAAGAGTCCGGACGGTCGGATCACATTCGCGGCTTGTCACGCCGGTGTCGGAAATATCTCAGCGGCTCGATCGCCGAGTTAGCCACCGCCGCTTGGTTTTGTCCGGCCCTATGCGGGGAAACCTTCTTCGACGCAGGTGAGGGCGGTTTCCCGGTGTTGCGTGGTGGTTTCGGGCCGGTTGTGCGCACCGGTTCTTCCCAGCTGGCACCCAGTGCCACGGGGATCGATTGCACCGTACTCGCTGCTTTACACTGGACGACGCGCACACGTGGAGGACCGAATGAAGAAGCCCAGCTAAACCCGGTTATTAGCGCAACCTAAGTTGGTTGGGCCCTGGACCTGACTTATCGTTTGCTCTTACGCCGAACACAGAATGTTCGGCAATCGCCCGCTCGGGCAGCCCTAGCCGGTGCTCAGCGTAGCGGGCGAGACCCCGCTCGGAGGTAAGGATCTTGTTAGGGATCCGTTACCGAAGGGCACCCACTACGTCACAGAAGCGGGTGGAAACAACTGCAGACCTGACTGCACGCCGAAGACCATCAGCGCGGCTGGCTTCGGAACGTACGGGCGCAGTCTTGTACGGAGGCGTTCGACGAAAGGCCGTTTTTCTTCGAAGGCCGACTTTCTTGAAGGCAGAGGCATGACGCAACTTCCTGGCCACAGGTCACCTGGACCCATCGGTCTGTACGACCCGGCGAACGAGCACGACGCCTGCGGCGTCGCATTCGTCGTCGACATGCACGGCCGCCGCAGCCGCGACATCGTCGACAAGGCTATTACGGCTCTGTTGAACCTGGAGCACCGTGGTGCCGCCGGCGCCGAGCCCAACAGTGGTGACGGCGCGGGCATCCTGATCCAGGTTCCCGACCGCTTCTTCCGCGCCATCGTGGACTTCGAGTTGCCGCCGGAGGGCTCCTACGCCACCGGTATCGCCTTCCTGCCGCAGGCCCGCCGCGAAGCCGCGCGCGCCGCCTACGGCGTGGAGAAGATCGTCAAGGAAGAGGGCCTCGAGGTCCTCGGCTGGCGTGCGGTGCCGATCGACGAGTCGTCGCTGGGCGCACTGGCGCGCGACGCCATGCCGACCTTCCGGCAGATCTTCATCGCCTCGCCGAAGAACGCTTCCGATCCGCTGTCGGGTATGGATCTGGAGCGTCGCGCGTACGTGGTGCGCAAGCGAGTCGAGCACGAACTCGGGTCGGCCGGTGCGGGTGAGGGCGCGGTCGGCAGAGAGTCGGTCTACTTCCCGAGCCTTTCCGGGCAGACTTTCGTCTACAAGGGCATGTTCACCACGCCGCAGCTGCGCGCGTTCTACCTGGACCTGCAGGACTCCCGGGTGGAGAGCGCGCTGGGCATCGTGCACTCCCGCTTCTCCACCAACACCTTCCCGTCCTGGCCGCTGGCGCACCCGTTCCGCCGCGTCGCGCACAACGGTGAGATCAACACCGTCACCGGCAACGAGAACTGGATGCGCGCCCGTGAGGCGCTGCTGCGCAGCGACGTCTTCGGCACCGACTCCGCGGGCAAGAACCGGCTGGAGAAGATCTTCCCCGTCTGTACCCCGGGAGCAAGCGACACCGCCCGGTTCGACGAGGTGCTGGAACTGCTGCACCTCGGCGGCCGCAGCTTGCCCCACGCCGTGCTGATGATGATTCCCGAGGCCTGGGAACGCAACGAGAACATGGACCCGCAGCGGCGGGCCTTCTACGAGTACCACTCGATGCTGATGGAGCCGTGGGACGGCCCGGCGTCGGTGTGCTTCACCGACGGCACCGTCATCGGCGCCGTGCTGGACCGCAACGGCCTGCGCCCCAGCCGCATCTGGGTGACCGACGACGGCCTGGTCGTGATGGCCTCCGAGGTAGGCGTGCTCGACATAGACCCGTCCAAGGTGGTCAAGAAGGCGCGCCTGCAGCCGGGCCGCATGTTCCTGGTCGACACCGCCCAGGGCCGCATCGTCGGCGACGAGGAGGTCAAGTCCCGGCTCGCCGCCGAGCATCCGTACCAGGAGTGGCTCGACAATGGCGTGTCCCGCCTCGCCGACCTGCCCGACCGCCCGCACGTGCACATGCCGCACGACCGCGTGCTGATCCGCCAGCAGATCTTCGGATACACCACCGAGGAGCTCAGCCTGCTGATCTCGCCGATGGCCAGGACCGGCCTCGAAGCGCTGGGCTCGATGGGCACCGACACCCCGATCGCGGTGCTTTCCAGCCGTCCGCGTCTGCTGTTCGACTACTTCTCCCAACTGTTCGCGCAGGTCACCAACCCGCCACTGGACGCGATCCGGGAAGAGGTGGTGACCAGCCTCAAGCGCAACATCGGCCCGGAGGCGGACCTGCTGCACCCGGGACCGGAGTCGTGCAATCAGATCGCGCTCGAGCAGCCGATCCTGGACAACGACGAGCTTGCCAAGCTCGTACACATCAACGACGACGGCTCGCACCCCGAGCTGCGGTCGGTGGTCGTGCGCGGCCTGTACCCGGTGCAGGAGGGCGGCAAGGGCCTGCGCAAGGCGCTCGAGGCGATCAACACCCAGGTGTCGGCCGCCATCGACGGCGGAGCGCGGATCATCGTGCTGTCCGACCGCGAGTCCAACGAGAAGCTGGCGCCGATCCCGTCGCTGCTGCTGACCTCCTCGGTGCACCACCACCTGGTGCGCGAACGCACCCGCACCATGGTCGGCTTGGTCGTGGAGGCCGGTGACGCCCGCGAAGTGCATCACATGGCCATGCTGGTCGGCTTCGGCGCCGCCGCGATCAACCCGTACATGGCCTTCGAGACCATCGAGGACATGCTCGAGCGCGGCGCGCTGGAGCTGCCGGGCAGCACCGGCGACCTGGCCGCCGACTACCGCAAGGCGGTCGCGAACTACAACAAGGCGGCGGGCAAGGGCGTGCTGAAGGTGATGTCCAAGATGGGCATCTCCACCCTGGCGTCCTACAACGGCGCCCAGCTCTTCCAGGTGATCGGTCTGTCGCAGGAACTGGTGGACGAGTACTTCACCGGCCTGCGCTCGCACCTGGACGGCATCGGCCTGGACGAGATCGCCGACGAGGTCGCCCAGCGGCACCGGATCGCGTTCCTGGAGAACCGCAACGAGCGCGCGCACCGTGAGCTCGAGGTCGGCGGTGAGTACCAGTGGCGGCGCGAGGGCGAATTCCACCTGTTCAACCCGGACACCGTGTTCAAGCTGCAGCACGCCACCCGCTCCGGCCAGTACTCGATCTTCAAGGAGTACACCAAGCTGGTCGACGACCAGTCCGAGCGGCTCGCGTCGCTGCGCGGCCTGTTCAAGTTCAAGAACGACGCGCGCAGCCCGATCCCGATCGAGGAGGTCGAGCCCGCGTCGGAGATCGTGAAGCGGTTCTCCACCGGCGCGATGAGCTACGGCTCCATTTCGGCGGAGGCACACGAGACCCTGGCGATCGCGATGAACCGCCTCGGTGGACGGTCGAACTCGGGTGAGGGCGGCGAGTCGCCGTCGCGCTTCGAGCCGGAGGAGAACGGCGACTGGCGGCGCAGCGCGATCAAGCAGGTGGCCTCCGGCCGCTTCGGCGTGACCGCGCACTACCTGACCAACTGCACCGACATCCAGATCAAGATGGCGCAGGGCGCGAAGCCGGGTGAGGGCGGCCAGCTGCCTGCGCACAAGGTGTACCCGTGGGTCGCCGAGGTGCGGCACTCGACGCCTGGCGTCGGTCTGATCTCGCCGCCGCCGCACCACGACATCTACTCGATCGAGGATCTGGCGCAGCTGATCCACGACCTGAAGAACGCGAACCCGCAGGCGCGCATTCACGTGAAGCTGGTCGCCGAGCCGGGCGTCGGCACCGTCGCCGCCGGCGTCTCCAAGGCGCACTCGGACGTCGTGCTGATCTCCGGTCACGATGGCGGCACCGGCGCTTCGCCGCTGACCTCGCTCAAGCACGCGGGCGGTCCCTGGGAGCTCGGCCTGGCCGAGACCCAGCAGACGTTGCTGCTCAACGGCCTGCGCGACCGCATCGTGGTGCAGGTCGACGGCCAGATGAAGACCGGCCGCGACGTGATGATCGCCGCGCTGCTCGGCGCCGAGGAGTACGGCTTCGCCACCGCGCCGCTGGTGGTCTCGGGCTGCATCATGATGCGCGTCTGCCATCTGGACACCTGCCCGGTCGGCGTCGCGACGCAGAACCCGGTGCTGCGCGAACGCTTCACCGGCAAGCCGGAATTCGTCGAGAACTTCTTCCTGTTCATCGCCGAAGAGGTCAGGGAACTGCTGGCGCAGCTGGGCTTCCGCACGCTGGACGAGGCCATCGGACGGGTCGACATGCTCGACACCTCGCGGGCCAAGCAGCACTGGAAGGCCAGCAAGCTGGACCTGTCGCCGATCCTCGACGACGTCGAGACGGCGTTCATGTACCAGGACCGCCGCTGCACCAAGCCCCAGGACCACGGCTTGGACAAGGCGCTGGACCAGCAGCTGATCACGCAGAGCCGGGACGCGCTGGAGCGGGGTCAGGCGGTGAAGTTCGAGACCAAGATCACGAACGTGAACCGCACCGTCGGCACCATGCTCGGCCACGAGGTGACCAAGCTCTACGGCGGCGCCGGCCTGCCCGACGACACCATCGACATCACCTTCACCGGGTCGGCGGGCAACAGCTTCGGCGCCTTCGTGCCCGCGGGCATCACGCTGCGCGTGCAGGGTGACGCGAACGACTATGTCGGCAAGGGCCTTTCCGGCGGCCGCCTCGTGGTGCGCCCGTCGCTGAACGCGCCCGGCGAGTTCGTCGCGGAGCAGAACATCATCGCGGGCAACGTGATCCTGTTCGGCGCGACCAGTGGCCAGGTGTTCCTCAGCGGTGTGGTCGGCGAGCGGTTCGCCGTGCGCAACTCCGGCGCCACCGCGGTGGTCGAGGGCGTGGGCGACCACGGCTGCGAGTACATGACCGGTGGTCGTGTGGTCATCCTCGGTGAGACCGGTCGTAACTTCGGCGCCGGTATGTCCGGCGGCGTGGCGTTCGTCTTCGACCCGAACGGCACGTTCGCGTCCAGGCTCAACCCCGAGCAGGCCGACGCCGTCGAGCAGTTGGCCGGTGACGACTTCACCTGGCTGCACGACATCATCACCCAGCACCGTGACCAGACGGGTTCCCCGGTGGCCGATCGCATCCTGAGCGATTGGTCGCAGCAGGTGAACCACTTCGTCAAGGTCATGCCGCGGGAGTACAAGAAAGTTTTGCTCGCCATCTCCGAGGCTGAGAAGAGCGGCAAGGACGTGGACGAGGCGATTATGGAGGCCGCTCGTGGCTGACCCCCAGGGTTTTCTGAAGCACACCTCTCGGGAACTGCCGAAGCGCAGGCCGGTGCCGCTGCGCCTGATGGACTGGAAAGAGGTCTACCAGGAGAACTTCTCCCACCAGACCCTGCGCACCCAGGCCAGCCGGTGCATGGACTGCGGTATCCCGTTCTGCCACAACGGCTGCCCGCTGGGGAATCTGATTCCCGAGTGGAACGACCTGGTCTACAAGGATCGCTGGCGGGAAGGCATCGACCGGCTGCACGCGACCAACAACTTCCCGGAGTTCACCGGGCGGTTGTGCCCCGCGCCGTGCGAGGCGTCCTGCGTGCTCGGCATCAACCAGGATCCGGTCACGATCAAGCAGGTCGAGGTCGAGATCATCGAGAACGCCTTCGACGAGGGCTGGGTGACCCCGGTCTACCCGACCCGCCTCACCGGCAAGAAGGTCGCCGTCGTCGGTTCCGGCCCGGCCGGCCTGGCCGCGGCGCAGCAGCTGACCCGCGCCGGGCACACCGTGACGGTGTTCGAGCGGGCCGACCGCATCGGCGGTCTGCTGCGCTACGGCATCCCGGAATTCAAGATGGAGAAGCGCTTCATCGACCGCCGTCTCGCGCAGATGGAGGCCGAGGGCACCATCTTCAAGACCGGTGTGAACGTGGGCGTCGACATCACCGCAGAGCAGTTGCGCGAGCGGTTCGACGCGATCGTGCTCGCCGGTGGCGCCACCGTGGCTCGTGACCTGCCGATCCCCGGTCGCGATCTGGACGGCATCCATCAGGCGATGGAGTTCCTGCCGTGGGCCAACCGGGTGCAACTCGGCGACGACGTCACCGACGCCGACGGCCTGCCGCCCATCCACGCGAAGGACAAGAAGGTCGTCATCATCGGCGGTGGCGACACCGGCGCCGACTGCCTGGGCACCTCGCACCGGCAGGGCGCGGCCAGCGTGCACCAGTTCGAGATCATGCCGCGTCCGCCGGAGGAGCGGGCCGCCTCGACTCCGTGGCCGACCTACCCGCTGATGTACCGGGTTTCCTCGGCGCACGAGGAGGGCGGCGAGCGGGTGTTCTCGGTCAACACCGAGCGCTTCGTCGGCGCGGACGGCAAGGTGACCGGCCTGGAGGCGCACGAGGTCAAGATGGTCAACGGCCGCTTCGAGAAGGTCGAGGGCACCGACTTCACGCTCGAGGCCGACCTGGTGCTGCTGGCCATGGGCTTCGTCGGTCCGGAGAAGCCGGGCCTGCTCACCGATCTCGGCGTCGGCTACGACCAGCGCGGCAACGTGCAGCGCGACAAGAACTGGGCGACCAACGTTCCCGGTGTCTTCGTCGCGGGTGACATGGGCCGTGGCCAGTCGCTCATCGTCTGGGCCATCGCCGAAGGCCGCGCCGCGGCCGCCGGTGTCGACCGGTACCTGGAAGGCGAGACCGCCCTCCCGGCGCCGGTCACCCCCACCATGGTGGCTCAGCGCTAGACCCCTCTCTTACCGGAGCGGAAACGAAGGCGCCTGTGGACAACTCGTCCACAGGCGCCTTTCGCGCTCGATAGGCCTTCGGCTCGCATACCTTTCGGCGCGTCCGTCAGTGCCATGCGCGACCGCTCACTCCATCGCTGAGTTCCGATGCGCGACCGCTCACCGCATCGCTGAGTGTCGGAAATCCGACACACTATGGGTTTCGAATGGCATTGCGGCGGTTGTGCCCTTATTGTGATCTTCGGCGTGTCGCTGATCTTGAGTTGTCGTTGGAAAGTGCAGATCGAACCGGTTGGGTGACGTGTGTTCACCTAGCGTGCACTGGAACGACATCCGATGAGTACAGCATTGACGCGGCAACTCGGCGGGAAGTTCGACGAGGGCAAGGGTTTGGAGCGGTATGCAGTGGAAGAAGGTCGTCGCGGCTCTGGGCGCGTCCGCGACAGTGATGTCCGGCTTGGTTTTCGGCGGGGGGTCGGCGAGCGCCGCCCCCGGCTGCCCGAGCCTGTACGTGGTGGCGATTCCGGGTACCTGGGAGACCGGACGCGACAAGACGCCGCAGCCCGGCATGCTGTCCGGCGTCACCCGAGGTCTGCCGTCCTCCGCGGAGGTCGACTACGTGACCTATGCGGCCACCGCCTTCCCTTGGGAGGGTGAAGTTTACGGCAACTCGAAGAAAGAGGCGGTCGACAGCGCGCGGGGCCTGATCGCGGGCATGGCGCAGCGTTGCGGCGCGACCAAGATCGCGCTCGTCGGCTACAGCCAGGGTGCGGACGCCGCCGGTGACCTCGCCGCCGAGATCGGCACCGGGCTCGGTGCGGTGTCGCCTGATCGTATCGCCGGCGTCGGCCTGATCTCCGATCCGCGCCGTTCGCCCACCGACGTCCAGGTCGGTCCGATCGCTCCTGGCGCGGGCGCGGGTGGCCCCCGGGTCGGCGGCTTCGGCTGGGTCAGCGACCGCACGCGCACCATCTGCGCCGTCGACGACCTCTACTGCGCGACCGCGACCGATGACTTCGTCACGCGGTTCGCCGGATTCCTCGCCCAGGCGTCGGACGCCAACCCCGCCAACATGTGGCGCTACCAGATCGAAGCGGGCAACATCCTCGGTGACCTGATGGCGTTCGGCGGTGTCCCGACGCTGCAGGCACAGCTGACCGACTCGGCCAACCAGCAGCGAGCCAAGGATCTCGAGCGCTTCTACAAGTCGCAGGCGCACACGGTGTACGGCAGCTACCAGGTGGGCGGCGGCCAGACCGCCATCTCCTGGATGCGCAACTGGATCGCGGGCATGGCCTGAGCCATCGCCGAAACCACAAGGCCCACCTCCGGAATCGGAGGTGGGCCTTCGGTATTTCTGGGCGGCAGCGGGGCTAGCTCGAACCGGTGGGCGGCAAGGGCTGCTGGAAGTAGAACTGCCGCGGCGGTGGGCCATCGCGCCACGGGTGGTCACCCGGCCCGGGGCACGGGCCGTCGTGCCTTTCGTACCTTTCGAAGTGACGGGGCCGATTGATATCGGCACCCTGCTCTGGTCCGTCCACAACTCGGACGTGGGCCCCTTCGGGCGGCGCAGCCGGCGTTTCGGCGGATGCGGTCGCGGCCAGGGCGGCGAGCGGGACGGCGATCAGCGCGCCTGCCACGGTCACCCGGGCGAGACGCCGTAGCGGTGTAGCGGTTTTGGAGAACGACACGGAATTCCTTTCTCTCGAACCGTGAGCCACTGTGCGAGTGGCTCACCGGTCCCATCGAAGGTTCCGTCGCTGGGACACCGGTGCGATGGTCCTGGCAATCGGCTGTGAATGCTCAGCTTCGCGCAGCGATGTTGCGCGGCAAGAGATCCCACACGTGCCCGTTCTCGTTGACCGTCGCCGCTGTGCGGCGCCCGCTGCGAGAGAACAGGATCCGGGTGATGGAGCAGTAATCGATGGGGAACGTCAGCGGCCGTTCCAGTCCGAGGATCTCTTGCAGCGTCACATTGATCACCCCGCCGTGTGCGAACACGATGACGGTGTCTTCTGGTTCGGCGGCGGCGACAATGCCGGCGACGGCGGCGCGCACTCTGGCCTTGAAGGCATCGCCATCGACCTGCAACGGGAAATCCCCGGCCTTGATCCGCTCGTACGCGTCCCGGAATTCGACCTTGGCGTCTTCGATCGGAATATATGCGGGCAGATCGCGATCGTATTCGGCGAGGTCGTCGACGATCTCCACGTCGACACCGAGTTTCGCGGCGGTCGGCGCCGCCGTTTCCCGCGCCCTGCGCTGCGGACTGCTGACCACCCGGGAGATCCGATGATGCCCGAGCGCCCCGGGCACCCGCTCGGCCTGCTCCAGGCCCACCGGTGCCAACTCCGGATCCGCTGGACCAGCGGAGTTCGATATCCGGACCGGTTGAGCGTGGCGAACAAGGATCAACTGCACACGCCCACTCTGCCCCATCCCCGAAATCGGCTCCATCCGGACCCGTGGCCCCTGCGGCAGGCCCCACGTGGGTGACATACTCGGAGCATGACCGTCGAGCCGTTTCCGCAGTGGCTGCGTCCGCCGCCGGGCGGGTTCGTCGCCGAGGATCTCGATCGCCTGCCCGACCTTCCCCCGCACACCGAGTTGATCGACGGGAGTCTCGTCTTCGTGAGCCCGCAGGCCAAGTTTCACATGCTGGTCATCGACCTGCTCGGCTTCATGCTTCGTCGGCTCGCTCCAGCGCATCTACGGGTGCGGCGGGAAATGACCGTGACGCTCGGGCGGGATCAGCGTCCGGAGCCGGACCTCGTCGTGATCCATGCCGAAGGAGACGGCGGCCCCGAGCTGACTACGTACCAGGCTGATGACGTCGTATTGGCGGTCGAAGTGGTCTCCGGCGAATCGCGTACCCGTGACCGGGAGCGCAAACCGCAGCTGTACGCCCGCGCAGGCATCGCTCACTTCTGGCGGGTCGAGAACGTAGACGGCCGCCCGGTGGTCTACGTCTATGAACTGGACCCGGCGACGAAGGCATACGCGCTCACCGGAATTCACCACGACCGCTTGCGGCTGACCGTGCCGTTCGATATCGACATCGATCTCACCGAGATCGACCGGCTCTGAGTCGGGCTAGTCGATTCGATTCGCCGAGCACTCCGGTGGGGGTCGGAAGAAGTCGGCGAATTGTTCCGCGGCGGTGAGGTCGCCGGTGATCTCCATCGTGCCCATGGTGACTGCTTCGCGCAGGGAGTGTTTGTCGAACACGACCGCGACGAAGGCCGGGACGCTCGCGTGGATGGCGGTAGGGGCGCTGCCTGCGCCACGGCTCACCGTGAGGGTGCCGTCGGCTATCACCGCGTGGAATTCATCCGTCCCTGAGTCGGATCCGGTGAGGTGAAGGTCGTACTCGGCGCTGACGCCCTCGGCCGCTTCCGTGTCGAAGAACGTGCGTAGCGAGACGACCAGCGCGTCGGTGCTCATGTCCGAGCAGCGGTATGCGTTGCGGGCGCGGGCGCCCCAGCGGCTCAGCGCCAGCACCACCGTGTCGAGTTCCTTGCCCCACTCGGTGAGGTCGTAGACCGCCGTGCTCACCGGTGGCGGCAACTTGCGCTTGCGCACCACCCCGGCGTGGGCGAGTTCGTCGAGGCGCTGGGACAGCACATTGGGGCTGATCGCGGGCAACCCGGCACGCAGATCGGTGAAGCGCTTGGGCCCGAGCAGTAGTTCGCGCACCACGAGCAGGGTCCAGCGCTCGCCGACCAGGTCCAGCGCACGGGCTGTGCCGCAGGCGTCGTGATAGCTGCGCTTGCTGCGATGCTCGGAGGCTGCCGTCATGGTTACATCATATCAGTCGATACTTCAACTGAATTAATCAGTTGTCTTTTAGGACTAACCGCTGATAGCGTGCCACGGTAACGATCGTTTGGCTGGAAGGCGCAGGTGGTGGCTGAAGCAAGAGAACGACCAAAACAGGCCGGAGGGGCCGCAGCATCGGATCGCCGGGCCTGGCTCGCGCTGTACGTACTGTGCGGCGGAATGCTGATGATCGTGCTCGACGCCACGATCGTGAACGTCGCCCTCGCCGACATCCAGACGGACCTCGGGTTCACCGCGGCCGGTCTGGCCTGGGTGGTGAACGGGTACCTGATCTCCTTCGGTGGCCTGCTGATGCTGGCCGGCCGGCTCGGTGACCTGATCGGCCGCCGCACCATGTTCCTGTCCGGGCTGGTCGTGTTCACGCTCGCCTCGGCGCTGTGCGGCCTGGCGATCAACGAGGTGACCCTGATCGCGGCCCGCTTCCTACAGGGCATCGGCGGCGCGATGACCTCGGCGGTCATCCTCGGCATGATCTTCGCGATGTTCCCGGATCCGCGCGATCAGGCGAAGGCGATCGGCCGCTACGCCTTCGTCGCGTCGGCGGGCGGCGCCATCGGCCTGCTGCTCGGCGGTGTGCTCACCGCCCTGGACTGGCGGCTGATCTTCCTGGTCAACCTCCCGATCGGCCTCGCTGTCGGCGTGGGTGCGGTGAAGATCCTGGACAAGGATCAGGGCGCGGGTCTGAAGGACGGCGCGGACATTCCGGGTGCGGTGCTGATCACCGCGGCGTTGATGCTCGGCGTGTACACCATCGTCAAACCTGCCGCGGAGTACGGCTGGACCGACCCGGTCACGCTGGGGCTGGGCGCCGTATCGTTGCTGCTGCTCGCCGGATTCGTGCTCCGGGAGGCGACGGCGCGGACCCCGTTGATGCCGCTGCGGATCTTCCGTTCGCGAAATCTCTCCGGCGCCAACGTGATCCAGGTGCTCACCGTTGCGGGCATGTTCGGCATGTTCTTCATGGGCTCGCTGTACCTGAAGCAGGTGCTCGGCTACGAGCCGATGCAACTGGGTCTGGCGTTCTTCCCGGTGGCGGCGATCATGGGCGTGCTGTCGGTGCGGTACTCCGAGCATCTGGTGATGCGGTTCGGCGCGCGCACGGTGCTGATCCCCGGCCTGCTCCTGATCCTGGCCGCACTGCTGTGGCTGACCCAGGCTCCGGTGGACGGCAACTACTGGCTGCACATCTTCGGCCCCATGGTGCTGTTCGGCACGGGCGCCGGCCTGGCGTTCCCCGCGCTGATGAACCTGGCGATGTCGGGGGTCGAGCCGCAGGAGGCCGGCTTGGCCTCGGGCCTGGCCAACACCACCATGCAGGTCGGCGGCGCGCTGGGCCTCGCGGTGCTGGCCACTTTGTCGGCGAGCCGGTCCGAACACCGGCTGGCGCAGGGCATCTCGGCTCCCGAGGCGTTGACCAGCGGGTTCCAGCTCGCGTTCTGGATCGGCGCCGCACTGGTGGTCGCCGCGCTGGTGGCCGCGGTGGTCGTGTTGAAATCGGTTCCGCCGAGCGCGCACGGCGCCGACCTCGACGACGAAATGCTGTTGGAGGCGGAGGTGGCCGCCGAGCGAACGGCGCTGTAGCACCACGGCCCCCGAAGGACGGCCCGGTTCGCCTGACGCGAGCCGGGCCGTCCCCGTCTGCCTTCTAGGTGTTCTTCTTCCGCTTGGTCAACAGGTAGATGCCGCCGATGATCAGCGCCACGACCAACAGGCAGCAGATCGCGCCGACGATCAACCCGCCTCTGCTGCTCTTCTTCTTTTTGGCGGCGAGTTCCGTCGCCGAACTCATCCACACGTCCGGGCTCGCCCACACGGAGTGGTCCAGCAGACTCGCGTTGGCCAGCAGGTCAAGGTACATATCAAAACCCCTTAAGGTGTATCGGCCTCCTCCCGGAGCCGAATGTCCAAGCGTAGCCGTCCGATTCGCTGGATGAGCACCGATCACCCGGGAAGAGCTGGTCAGCGTGGCTTGACCAGCGGGAACGCCAGCGTCTCGCGGATGCTCCGGCCAGTGATGAGCATGACGATCCGGTCCACACCCATCCCGAGCCCGCCGGTGGGCGGCATCGCGTGCTCGAGCGCCTGCAAGAAGTCCTCGTCGAGCTCCATCGCCTCCGGGTCGCCGCCGGCCGCGAGCAGCGACTGCTCGGTGAGCCTGCGCCGCTGCTCCACCGGGTCGGTGAGTTCGCTATAGGCGGTGCCGAGCTCGACACCCCACGCGACCAGGTCCCAGCGCTCCGTGACGCCGGGGATACTGCGATGCTGCCTGGTCAGCGGGGACACCGATGTCGGGAAGTCGATGTAGAACGTCGGTTCCTCGGTGCGGGACTCGACCAGGTGCTCATACATCTCCAGCACCACCTGGCCCGCGTCCCAGCCGTGCTGATAGGGCACGTCGGCTTTGTCGCACAGCTCGCGCAGTTCCTCGACCCGGGTCTCCGGTGTGATCACGGTGCCGATCGCCTCGGACACCGCTCCGTGCACCGTCATCACCCGCCACTCGCCGGAGATGTCCACCTCCTCGAACGCGCCGTTCCCGGTGGGCCGCAACGCCACCATCGCACCGTTGGCCGCGATCGCGGCGTTCTGGATCAGCTGACGGCACAGGTGCATCATGCGCTCGTAATCGCTGTGCGCCTCGTACGCCTCCAGGATGGTGAACTCGGGGTTGTGGCTGAAGTCGACGCCCTCGTTGCGGAAGGTCCGCCCGATCTCGAATACCTTCTCCATACCGCCGACGCACAAACGCTTCAGGTAGAGCTCCGGGGCGATACGCAGGTAGAGGTCGAGGTCGTAGGCGTTGATGTGGGTGACGAACGGCGTCGCGTTGGCGCCGCCGTGCACTCGTTGCAGGATCGGTGTCTCCACCTCCAGGTATCCCCAGGAGTTCAACGAATCCCGCAGCGAGCGCACTACCGCGCTGCGCTTGGCCAGCACCTCGCGTATCTCGGTGTTGATCGCCATGTCGACGTAGCGCTGCCGCACCCTGGCTTCGGGATCGGACAGGCCTTTCCACTTCTCCGGCAACGGGTGCAGGCACTTGCCCAGCATCCGCCAGTCCGCCGCGAGCAGCGACAGCTCACCGCGCCTGCTCTGCCCGATCTGGCCGCTCACCTCGATCAGGTCGCCGAGATCGAAGAACTCGCCGAACTCGGCGCTGCGTTCGGCGCCGACCCGGTCGCGATCGATCATCAGCTGGATGTCGTCGGTCCAGTCGCGGACCACCGCGAAGATCACGCCGCCGTAGTCGCGAATGCGCAGCAGCCTGCCGCAGACCCGGACGGTGGTGCCGCGCGGCGAGCGCCGTGCCTCGGCAACGGTGTGCGTCGGCGGGTAGGCGACCGGGTAGGGGTCGATACCGGAATCGGCAAGGCGCGCAAGCTTGTCCATGCGCACGCGAACCTGCTCGGGCCTGCGCGGAAGCTCCTCCTCGCCCGGAACCTCCGGGATCTCCGGTGGGCTGCCGTCGGCGTGCAGGCCCGTCATCGTCGCGGGTACCGCGGTGTGCACGCCGGTGTGCGTCGCCGCGCCGGTCTCCTTGCCGAGCCGAGGGAGGAAACCCTCGGCCAGTGCGCTGGCCATCGCGACCCGCGGCAGCTGCCTGCGTTCTTCGAACAGGAAGAACCGGGGAGCCCAGTGTGGCTGGTATTTGACGTTCGAGCGGTACAGCGCCTCCAGCTGCCACCAGCGCGAGAAGAACAACAGCACGCCGCGCCACAAGCGCAGCACGGGACCGGCGCCGATCCGGCCGCCCTCCTCGAACACCGAGCGGAACACCGCGAAGTTCAGCGACACCTTGGTGATGGCGTACTGGTCGGAGTTCAGCCCGAGCTGCGAGATCATCAGCTCCATCACGCCATTGGGGCCATGGGGATCGCGGCGCATCAACTCCAGGGAGACGCCGGTGCGGCCCCAAGGGACCAGCGACAGCATGCCGAGTACCCGACCCTGCGGATCGACCGCCTCGACCAGCAGGCAATCGCCGTCCAACGGATCGCCCAATCGCCCGAGGGCCATGGAGAACCCGCGCTCGGTCTCGGTGTCGCGCCAGCTGTCCGCGCGGGCGACGATCTCGGCGAACTCCTCCGCGGGGATATCGCGGTGTCTGCGAATGCGCACCCCGACGCCGTGCTTGCGCAGCCGGTTCGCGGCCTGGCGCACCGGTTTCATCTCCGGCCCCGCCAGCGAGAAGTTCCTGGTGTCCAGAATGGCCTCGTCACCGAGGCGCAGCACGGAAAGGCCCGCGCGCCGATACGCCGTCGCGCCGAGTTCGCTCGCGCCCATCACCGCGGGGGCCCATCCGAATCGGTCGGCCAAGCGCAGCCAGGCATCGATCGCCTGCGGCCAGGCCTCGCGGATGCCGATCGGGTCGCCGCTGGCCAGGCAGACGCCCAGCTCCACCCGGTAGGTCACGGCCGCCTTGCCGCTCGGCGCGAACACCACCGCCTTGTCCCGGCGGGTGGCGAAGTAACCGAGCGAATCCTCCACGTCCGAGCGTTCCAGCAGCCCGCGGATCGCCGACTCGTCGGTCCCGGTCATCGCGTTGGCCGCGCGCTGTGAACGCAGCAGGATGATCACGGCGGCCAGCAGCGCGACGGCGCCGAACAGGCCGAGCAGGAAGTTGACGAACGGCCGCGGATGGCCGTCGAAGTGCTCGTTTTCCGCCAGCACCGCCGCGGTCACCCGGTACAGCGCCCAGGCGGGTCGCTGCACGCCCGGCGGAAGGGTGCCGGGGAACAACTCCACCAGGCCCCAGCCGAGGAGGGCGCCGACGGCCAAGCCGCCGGCCAGCACACCGAGCGCTTTCCAACCCGCGCCCCGGCGCACCTCGGTGTAGAACTCCGGCCACGCCGCGATGAGCACGCCGATCACGGCGAGGTGCAGCACCATGGCCACCAGCGCGTTGATATTGCCCTGCTCGGTGAAGGTGATGATGTTTCCGACCGTGTAGCTCGCGAGATACGCGACCAGCAACCACCAGGCGATTCGTTTCCGGCTGGTGATCGCGCCCGCCAGCAATCCGACGACCAGCGCCCACATCAAATTGGTGTCCGGCGCGTCGAAGTAATAGTCGTCGATATAGCGGCGTGGCACCTGAGTCAGGAAACGAAGTCCGGGCGAAAGGCTCCAGAGGAAGCACAGCACCGCGAACACACCGAGTGTCAATCCCGCGATATGCGGCACTTCCGACAGTCGTCCGTGCCCACGGTGCGGGACCGGTGGGGTCGGTCTTTTCGGAGGTGGCTCGGTATCGA
Source organism: Nocardia sp. Marseille-Q1738 (assembly GCF_965283145.1). Lineage (NCBI taxonomy): Bacteria > Bacillati > Actinomycetota > Actinomycetes > Mycobacteriales > Nocardiaceae > Nocardia > Nocardia sp. Marseille-Q1738. Next base: position 653,399 of record NZ_CBDIMS010000001.1, read on the forward strand.
TGTGTTGCTGGGCTTGCGTGGACGTCACGGAACCAGTGTGTACGCAGGTGTGTCAGATTTGCCACGCCTGTGGGGCGGCGTGTCAGTGCTCGCCGAGTCGGGGGTTGCTGACGGATCGCTGGGGGCGTAGGGCGGTGTCTGGTGAGTGCGGGTGGGGGAGTAAGTATTTACCCCATGTCAGAACCAGTCGATGTGCCGATCGATGACGACGTCATTCGGCTCGGTCAGTTTCTGAAACTGGCCAACCTGATCGAATCCGGTTCGGAGGCAAAAACCGTGATCGCCGCCGGATTGGTGCGAGTGAACGACGAGGTCGAACTGCGTCGCGGACGGCAGTTGCACGTCGGTGACGTAGTCGCCCTCGCCGGTCACAAGGCCAGGGTGTCCGGCTGACCCGCGGCCCGAGCGGCGGCGGATGGACCGCCGCGTCAGTCCTCGGCGCGCACGACGATGCCGTCGTGGTCGCTGTAGAGCATCTCGCCGGGGACGAAGGTGACCCCGCCGAATTCGACCGGCACATCGCGCTCGCCGCTGCCGGTCTGGGTGCTCTTGCGCGGGTTGGTGCCCAGCGCCTTGATGCCGATATCGAGGGTGCGCAGGATGGCGGAGTCGCGGACCGCGCCGTTGACGATCACGCCTGCCCAGCCGTTGTCGACACCGCGCCCGGCGATGATGTCGCCGACCAGCGCGGTGTGCACGCTCGCGCCGCCGTCGACCACAAGCACCTTGCCTTCGCCCGGTTCGCCGAGCGTCTGCTTCACCAGCAGATTGTCCTGGAAGCAGCGGATGGTGGTGATGCGTCCGGAGAACGCCGCGCGCCCGCCGAACTGAATGAACTGCGTGTCGCAGCTGCGGATCTCGGGGCCGATCTCATCGGCTAGGTCGGCGGTGGCGATTACATTCACGGTGCCTATTGTGCAGCGCCCGCGACGCTGCGTATTCGCGGCCCCCTTGTGGCTCATGCACGGCCGTGCAGCATCTCGGCGCGTGGTGGCTTACCGCGCGTCGTGCGTTGGGCAATCTGCGAGCTATCGGTGGCCGTAGCGCAGTTCGTATAGCTCCCGCTCGTGTTCGGAGACCTTGCCGTGATCGACCAATTCCGGATTCAAACCGTGCTGGACCAGGCGGAATCGGCGCCAGACGTAGCTGAGCGCGACCGTGAAGACGACCAGGGGAACGGTCATCATCACGATCAAGCCGATCTTGAGGGGTAACGGCCCGGGGAACAGCAGCACCAAGGCGAAGAACGGGATGATCGGCCCGAGAAACCGGACGAGATATCGCTCCATGGCCCCGTGTCCGACGAGGTCGTGAATGACCCACTCGTGCAGCTCCTCGGGGAGCTCGCGGCCGAGATCGTAGGCGATCCGCTGCCTTACCGTGGGGGTTTTCATGCATACAGGCTATGCCTGTGGTATAAGCCACCGCTAGTTCACGCGTGCGGTTGCCACCCGCCGAAACCCGTCGCCCGACCTCTGTTTTCCATCAGGTAGAGCGCCCGTGCCTGCGCTCGTAGTCGAGGCGTTCGCGTTCGGCCCGGCGGCGGGCGCCGGCGTCCGCGAGCGCGGGGTCGAGACCGTGTTTGATCAGCCGGTGCCGCCGGTAGACGTACAGCAGCGCCACCGTGAAGTAGATCAGCGGCAGATACAGCAGCGCCATCATCGCCAAGCCCATCCACAGCGGCCCCGGCAGCAGCAGGAACAGCATGAGCACCGGAAGCACCGGCACCAGGAACCGCACCAGATAACGCCGCGTCGCACCGGGACCGACCAGGTCCGCACGCACCCAATCGGACATCGAGTCCGGCAGCGTGCGGCCGCAGATATAGCCGAGCCGTTGAATGAAGGAGGGTGTCGCGCTCACGGTTCCAGCATCCCCAACCTCGATATCGCTCGCGTAACCGCGCTCACTCCAGCCGGGATGTCCGCGACGCAGTCGCCAGCGGCGGGTGCTCGTAGCGGGCCAGAGGTCGGCCCAGAACACGCAGCGCCGCAGGCGTTGCGGATCACACAGACCGCGCGGCGTGGAACGCGGCGATCTGCGTCACCAGGTTCTGTGTGGTGTGCTGCACGGCGATCTTCACGAACGGCTCGATGGTCTTGCCGAGCGCGCGCCCGGCCAGGCCGCCCGGGACCCGGTAGTCCACGATCGCGTCGACGGTGCACCGAGCGTCACCCTTGGCGTGGAACAGGAAGGTCGACTCGATCTCGAAACCCTTGATGGACTTCACCCCGATGGCGTAGTCCTTCTCCCACCGGATCACCTCGATCCGCGACTTCAGCGAGGCGGGTCCCAGCTTCATGTGCCCGTCGAAGATGGCGCCGAGTCCTTCCGTCTGCTCGCCGACCGGTGTGAAGGATTCGACGCCGTGCAGGAAGCGCGGCAGATTCTGGTAGTCGTTCACATACGCGAACGCGGACTCCGCCGAGGCAACGCAATCCTCGACGATCTTCACTTCGGTCATACGGAAACCCTAACCGGGGCAGCGCGACACCGATTCATGCGGTGACCGCCAGCGCCGCGGCCAGCCCGAATGCCAGCGCCATCACGATGACCTCGGCGACCGCCCGGCGCAGCGAAGCCTCCGCGCCCATCCGGTGGTCGGTCGCCCGCGGCACCCAGCTGCGCCGCCACCACCAGCCGAGCGCGAGCAGTCCGAGCAGCACCACGGTCTTGGCCAGCAAGATCCTGCCGTAACCGGTCGTGACGAACGGAATGATCCCGCCGACACGGATCAGCCCGTTCAGCAATCCGGTCACCGCCACTGTCGCCACCAAGGGCAGCGCCACCGCCGAATATCTGGGCAGCACGACCGCCCACTCACCGCGGGTGCGGACCACCAGTGCGAGCGCGATCAGCAAACCGAACCATGCGGCCGCCGCCAACGCGTGCACTGCCGCGAGCACCGATCCGAATAGCTGCTGCGACATGTGCCCGGTGATCGGGCGCAAGGCCAACGCGACCGCCGCGAACACCAGCACCAGGTCACCCGAGGCGGACTCGGGCCGCCGGAAAGCCAGCGCGGATCCGCCCGCCACGGCCCCGACGCCGATCAGGATCGCGATCCCGACCTGCCCGCCGCTCACATCGACCAGATAGGTGCCGAACTCCTCGGCGCCGAGGTCGGCGAGCGGAACACCGACCACGTCCGCCGCCTCGAAGACGAGCACGGCGAACTCCGCGATCGCCCAAACTCCGGCGAGGACCGCCAGCAATCGCCACGGTGTGCGCAGCCGCGGCGCCACCCTCGGCAGCGCGGCCAACCCGAGCGCGGTCGCCCCGACACCGTCGGCCACCACCCGGACTACCGCCTCGGCGGGCAGCGGCCCCGGCAGGACCAAGACCCAGGCGAGCGCTACGCCGAGCAGCCCGGATGGGATGGTGAGCAGCAGCGCGGGCCAGGGCGTCCGGCCGGTGGCTCTTCGTGCGCCCCGGCCGCCGATCTTTGCGTCGTTCACCGCTTCGGGCTGCGGCTCCTGCCGCCGAACAACGCGAATGCGAGCCCGCCACCGAAGAGCACGATCGCGCCGGCGACGAACACCCACAGCGGAACCCCGCCCGAGTCCTCCGCGCTCTCGCCTGCTTTGGCGTTCGGCTTGGGACCTGGCGTGCCGTTGCCGGGCTTACTGAGCGTGAAGTGCCGTTTGCCGCTGACGGGGTGGCCATCGGCCGAGGTCACCCGGTAGGCGATGGTGTACTCGCCGACCGGGCCCAGCTCGCCGACGGCCACGCTGACCGTCTTGCCCTCGACCACCGGGTCGCCTTTGGACCAGAGGTTGCCGTCCGGGCCTACAACGGTGAGCGATGGAAAGCTGGGTTGCAGCTCTTCGTTGAAGGTGACGCTGGCCCGAGCCGGTCCGGTGTCGACCGTCGCGTTGTCTTCCGGAACGCTGCCGGTGGCCGCGGAATGCGCAGCGGCGACTCCCGTCGCGGTGATACCGAATCCGAATAAGAACAGGGCCGCCACCAGGGCGGTGAGCAGACGGCGGGTCATGAGCGCCGCCCGCGGATCACGTTGCCGAGACCGAGCGCGACGGCGAGTACGCCGAGCGCTAGGCCGATACCGCCGAGCCAGCGGGCGGTGTCGTCGGCGTGGTCGGCATCGTCGTCGGCGGCCTCGCTGTCCACCTTGTGCCCGTCTGCCGCGTGGTCGTCGCGCGCGCTGAGGGTCACCGACGGCGCCGGGTGTTCGGGCTCGTCGCCGTCCTTACCGACCGGCTGGTCCCAGCTGACCACCTTGCCGTCGGAGTAGGTCTGCTCGGCCGGGAAGCTGACCGAATCCTGCTTGGGTAGCGGGCCGACCGACACTGCGAAACGCTGGAATTGGCCAGGTGGAATGCCGGACGCGCCGGGGTCGGCGGTCCAGGTGACGGCGGTGACCTCGGACTTGTCGTTGCGTTCGACCCTCGCCGACCACCCTGGAATGGGCTCGGTCCGAGCGGATTTCAGATTGGGCAGGGTGACGGTGAGTGCCGTGGTGCTCGCCGTGTCGGACTCGGTGGGCACCCGGAAGGTGGCGACGGTGTATCCGCCCTGTGTCGCGCCGGGCGCGTCCACCGTGACATGTGCCGCGGCGGTGCCGCAGGCGAGCAGGACGAGTCCCGCCGCGGCGGCCGTCGTGCCGACGGCGCGCGAAATCGAGCTGTGCATGCTGAAAAGCCTTCTGTGCGAAAGGAAGTGGTGTCGGGTAATCAGGCCGACACCGGTGGCGCGCGAGGACCGATCGCGCCGTTCGGAGCACAGCGATAGGGTGGAAGCCCGGGATCCGGCCAGTGCGGCGCGCCGCCGATCCGCGCCGCCCGCGGAGGGGCGAATATGGCGCGCAGCGCGCCGGAGGCCACGGTGTAGAGCCGCCCGGCGAGCACGATCAGAACCGCGCAGCCGAGCGTCGCGAGGGCGTGCGCGAACAGCATCCACCCGGCCGGCAGGGTGGGAACCATTGTGGCGCTGCTAGTTCCGTGCCCGGCGTGGTCGTGCCCGAGCAGACCCGACAGGGCGGCATGGCTTGCCAGCTGACCCAGCCCGAGCAATCCGACCAGCGCAGGACCGGAACGTGCCGGCGCCATGCCCGCGGCCGACCCCACCGCGGCGGCGATCAGCAACAGCAGCGTCAGCTCGGTCGAGTCGGGAACACCGCCGCCCGCGGCGCCATGCGCCGCGACGGCGAGCGTCGCGACGAGCGCACCGACCAGCCCACCGCGCAGGCGGCCGGCGATCAGGTGCGGGGACATCGGGATGGTTCGGCTCAGCGCACGCCGAGCCGGGCCAGAATGTCGGCCTCGATCCCGGACAGCTCATGGGCGATCGACGCGTGCACGGCGCGGCGTCGATGGGCCGGCATCTGGTCGGAGGTGCGCACGGCGGCGGTGAGGCTGCCGAGGCGGTCCTTGGTGGCGGCGGTGAACTTCTGCGTCTCGCCCTTGTCCTTGCCGTCCTGCGCGCCGACCTTCTCCAGCGCCGCTTCCGCGTTCGCGATCCTGGCCTGGAGCTTCCCGCCGTGCCCGCTGAAGTCGCCGAGCTGGTCGATTCCGATGCCGAGCTGCTGGGCGCGGCGGGTGTCGAGCCGACCGCGCAGGAACGTCGCACCGCGGTAGGCGAGCGGGGCGAGCACCGGGATGAGCACGCGCGCCACGCCGAGGTACTTCTTCACCTGACTCGCGCTGAACGGATCACGCTCGGCCTTGGCAGCCACCTTCAGCGCGGCCTTCTCCTCCGCCTGGAGCGCGGCGATCTGCGCCTTCGCGACCTTGCGCTGGGTGCGTGCCTCGGCACGGCGGGCTTTGCGGTCGTTCTTGGCGGCGAGCTTGGCCTCGATCACGGCCTTGTGCTTGAGGGCTTTCGCCTCGGCCCTGCGGCTCGGCCGCCGTTTGCGCTTCGTGAACAACCCCATCGAAGGCCCTCCGTCATGCTGGTTCGCCATGGCAGTACGACGCCGGGGAAGCCCGTCCGCCCATGTCACACAGTTCGCCGCTACCCTATCGGGTCCGAGCCGACCACTGCGAGGGTAGTGCGCCCGTCCGAGTGGCCCGTCGCGTCCGCGACGAAGTCGCAAGCGGCGGTCGCTCGGACGCGAGCCACAAGGGGGGCCGCGAACACGCAGCGCCGCAGGCGCTGCAAAACAAGCACAGCAAAACCCACACAGCGGAGTTGTCGGGGGGAGGGACCATACTGCATAGCGTGGATTCGGACATCGGTGACCAGGATGGTCGCAAGCGCAACGGCTCGGCCGTGGATCGGCCCGCCGGCGTGCCGCCCGCCTTCATCGATGCCAGGGCGCTGATCGGATGCCGCCACCGCCTGCGTCTGGACGCGGCGCATCCCGAGGCGTTGACGGGAATCGTCGAGGACGCGGGCGTGCGCCAGCGCAGAGATGCCGCCGCCTCGCACCGCCGCCGGGTGCGCGACGCCCTGATCTCGGCGGCCCCTGACGCCTGGGTAGTGATCGATCCGGAGCTGCGTGCCGCCGAGCGTGCCGAAGCCACGATGCGTGCGTGTGCGGCTGGCGCACAGCGTATCTGGGGCGGTCTGCTGCCGCAGGAGCCGGAGACGGGTCGGCGCGGCGGCGCGGAGATCCTGCTGCGTGACCAGGAGCGCGGCGGATACATCCCGGTCATCGTGGTGAACCACAAGGTGACCGACCCGCGCCAACCGGAACCGGCGGACTTCCACCCCACCACCACGGATCCGTATCACTGGAATCCACAACCGGATCCGTACCGGAAACTGCGCCAGCAGCCCCGCGACCAGCAGCGGCTGGCCCACCTGCACCGCATGCTGCAGCGCCGCGGATTGGCCAGTCCGGCGCTGGTCGGCGGCGTGATCGGCTTCGACTTCGACCGCATCCTGGTGCACGACCTCGCACCGCTGCTGGCCGACTACGACCGCCGCTACGCCGACCGGATCGCGGTGGTGCGCGGCGAGCTGCCGACCGTCCCGTCCAAGGTGCCCGAGTGCAGGCAGTGCCCATGGTGGACCCGGGGCATCGAGGGGTCGAGCTGCGAGAGCTGGCTGATCGAGCGCCGCGACGTCAGCTTGGTGGCGCCCGGTTCGCGCGCCGAGGTGCTGCGCAGGCACGGCGTCGAGACGATCGACGAACTGGCCGCCTGGGTCGGCGCCGATCCCGAGGACTGGCAGCACGGTCCGTTCGACGAGGCGGTGGTGACCGCCCGGGCCTGGATCGCGGGTGCGCCGCTGGTCCGCCGGGTCGAGCCGGTGCGGGTCCGGCGGGCCGACGTGGAGGTCGACGTCGACCTGGAAAGCTTCCAGGAGCACGGCGCCTACCTGTGGGGCACGCTGCTGGACGGCGTCTACCGCCCGTTCGTGACCTGGGACCCGCTGCCCACCGAGGACGAGGGCCGCTCCTTCGGCGAGTTCTGGACCTGGCTGATGACAGTGCGCGCCGAGGCGGCCGCGGCCGGGAAAACGTTCGCCGCCTATTGCTATTCGCGCACCGCCGAGGACAAGTGGCTGTACGAGTCGGCGCGGCGGTTCGCGGGGCGGCCGGGCGTGCCGACCGTGGAGCAGGTGCGCGCGTTCGTGGACGGACCGCAGTGGGTGGACATGTTCCAGGCCGTCTCCGACCAATTCATCTGCCCGAATGGCAAGGGACTGAAGAAGATCGCACCGGTCGCCGGATTCGCCTGGCGCGATCCCGAGGCGAGCGGCGAGGCGTCGATGAGCTGGTATCGACTCGCGGTCGGCTACGACGGCGCGCCGGATCCGGCCCAGCGCACCCGGCTGCTGGAGTACAACGAGGACGACGTCCGCGCCACCCAGGTGTTGCGCGAGTGGATGACGACCCGCGCCGATCTCGAGGTTCCTGGTCTGGCCGATTTCCGGCACGCGTCCGCACTGCCTCCTTCGGCACCGTCGCTCGGTGGCAGCGGTACCATCGCGACGTGACAGAGCACGTCGAAAAACTCGAGTTCCAGGCAGAAACGCATCAGCTGCTCGAGCTGATGATCCATTCGGTCTACTCCAACAAGGACACCTTCCTGCGGGAGCTGATCTCGAACTCCTCCGACGCGCTGGACAAGCTGCGGCTGGAGTCCTTCCGGGACAAGGATCTGCACGTCGACACCTCCGATCTGCACATCGAGCTGGAGGTCGACAAGGACAACCGGATCCTGACCGTCCGGGACAACGGCATCGGTATGTCGCGCGCCGAGGTGGTCGATCTGATCGGCACCCTCGCCAAGTCCGGTACCGCCGAGCTGCGCAAGAAGCTGAAGGAGGCCAAATCCGAGGCCGCCGCCGAGGAGTTGATCGGCCAGTTCGGCATCGGCTTCTACTCCACCTTCATGGTCGCCGACAAGGTCACGCTGACCACCCGCCGCGCGGGCGAGACCACCGGCACCCGGTGGGAAGCGACCGCGGGCAGCTCCACCTACACGATCGAAGAGCTGGCCGAGCCACCGCAGGGCACGTCCGTCGCACTCCACCTGAAGCCGGTCGACGAGGAGGACCACCTCTTCGACTACACCCTGGAGTGGAAGCTGCGGGAGATCGTCAAGAAGTACTCCGACTTCATCGCCTGGCCGATTCGCATGCAGGTCGAGCGGACGATCACCGAAGGCGATGGCGAGGACGCCGAGGAGAAGACGGTCCTCGAAGACCAGACGCTCAACTCCATGAAGGCGCTGTGGACCCGCCCCAAGAGCGAGGTCAGCGACGAGGAGTACAAGGAGTTCTACAAGCACGTCAGCCATGGGTGGGACGATCCGCTGGAGATCATTCCGCTGAAGGCCGAGGGCACCTTCGAGTACCAGGCGCTGCTGTTCATTCCGTCGCACGCGCCGTTCGACCTGTTCACCCGCGAGCACAAGCGCGGTGTGCAGCTCTACGTCAAGCGGGTGTTCATCATGGACAACTGCGAAGAGCTGATGCCGGAGTACCTGCGCTTCGTCAAGGGTGTGGTGGACGCGCAGGACCTGTCGCTGAACGTCTCCCGCGAGATCCTGCAGCAGGACCGGCAGATCCAGATGATCCGCAAGCGCCTGGTGAAGAAGGTGCTGTCCACGGTGAAGGATCTGCAGGGCGCCGAGGACCAGACCAAGTACCAGACGTTCTGGAAGGAGTTCGGCCGCGTCCTCAAGGAGGGCCTGCTCTCGGACTTCGACAACCGCGAGACGATTCTGCAGGTCTCCTCGTTCGCTTCGACGAACTCCGAGACCGAGCTGACCACGCTCGCCCAGTACGTGGAGCGGATGCCCGAAGGCCAGGACAAGATCTACTACATGACCGGCGAGACCCGCCAGCAGGTCGAGAGCTCCCCCCATCTGGAGGCGTTCCTGGCCAAGGGCCGCGAGGTGCTGATCCTGACCGACCCGGTCGACGAGATGTGGGTCGGCTCGGTGCCGGAATTCGACGGCAAGGCTTTCCAATCCATCGCCAAGGGCGAGGTCGACCTGGAGACCGAAGAGGAGAAGAAGGCCTCCGAGGCACTGCGCGAGCAGCAGGACAAGGACTTCGCCGACGTGCTGGCCTGGCTGGGCAAGACGCTGGAGGAGAACGTCAAGGAGGTCCGCCTGACCAACCGGCTCACCACCTCGCCGGCCTGCCTGGTCGGTGACGTCTTCGACTTCACGCCGATGCTGGAGCGGATGTATCGCGCGTCGGGGCAGGTGTTGCCGGAGACCAAGCGGATTCTGGAGCTCAACCCGACCCACCCGCTGGTCACCGGCCTGCGCGACGCGTACGCGGCGAAGAAGGAGGAGGCCGACGCGGGCACCGCGACCGAGCTCTCCGAAACCGCCGAACTGCTCTTCGGCACGGCGGTGCTAGCCGAAGGCGGCGAGCTGAAGGATCCGGCGCACTTCGCCCACATCCTCACCGACCGGCTCACCCGCACGCTGTGAACCGTCCGCGACCGGAGGACCGTTGCTGTCCTCCGGTCGCGGTCAGCCGGACGCTGTTGGCGGCCATTTCGCGGTTGCCCGGCCGGTCTAGATGGCATATTCGCAGAACTGGGGAGTTTGTCCCGGTGTGGCGCGGTTAGATGGGATGACTGAAAGGATCATCGGAACATGTCCGGAAACCCGCTTGCCGTCGCCGAGCCGTGGGACCTCGTCGCCGACGGATACGCCGAGTTCGCGCCCGCGATTATGCGGCCGTTCTCGGCCCGCGCGCTGGAGTTCGCCTCGTTGACGCCCGCGTCGCAGGTCGTGGACGTGGCGGCGGGTCCGGGCACGCTCAGCCTGCTGGCCGCCGAGCAGGTGGCGGTGGTCGAGGCGATCGATTTCTCCGAGCCGATGATCGCGCGGCTGGCGCAGGACGCCGCTGCCGCCGGGCTGACCAATATCCGCGCCCAGGTGGGTGACGGGCAGAACCTGCCGTTCGAGTCCGATCGGTTCGACGCCGGGTTCTCGATGTTCGGTCTGATGTTCTTCCCCGAGCGAGCCAGGGGATTCGCCGAGCTGTTCCGGGTGCTGCGGCCGGGCGGCACGGCGGTGGTGTCGAGTTGGGCACCGGTCGCGGATTCGCCGCTGATGCGGATGATGTTCGGCGCATTGGCCGCGGCCGACCCGGACATCCAGGAGCCGCAGCCGAATTTCCTGAGCCTGGAGAACCCGGAGGTCTTCGAATCGGAGATGCGTGGCGCCGGCTTCGAAGCCGTGTCGATCCAACGGCATTCGATCGCGCTCACCTTCGACAGCCCGGCGCAGATGTGGGAAACCATGGTGCGCAGCAGCGCGCCGCTGGAACTCATGCGCCACAGCGTCAGTGCGGAGGTTTGGGCCGAGCGCGCCGCGGTCATGCAGACATATCTCGCGGAGAAGTACCGGCCGAACTGTCCGCTGTCCACCACCGCGTACCTCGGCATCGGGCACAAGCCGCAGGAGTGAACCCGCGGCTGCGCACGGCCATCGCCGAGCAGACCGTGCGCAGCCGGGTCGAAGCGGAATTACCGCGGGGCCATGCGCAGCGCGCCGTCCATGCGGATGGTCTCGCCGTTCAGGTAGTCGTGCTCGACGATGTACTGCGACAGCTGCGCGTACTCGTCCGGACGGCCGAGGCGGGACGGGAAGGGCACGCCCGCCTCGAGCCCCTTGCGGTACTCCTCGGTGACGCCGGCCAGCATCGGGGTGTCGATGATGCCGGGGGCGATGGTGTTCACCCGGATGCCGAACTGGGCCAGGTCGCGCGCGGCCGGAACGGTCATACCGTGCACGCCGCCCTTGGACGCCGAGTAGGCGATCTGGCCGATCTGGCCCTCGAACGCGGCGACGGAGGCGGTGTTGATGATGACGCCGCGCTGGCCGTACTCGTCCACGGCCTCGGTCTTCGCGATCGCGTCGGCGGCCAGCCGCATGACGTTGAAGGTGCCGAGCAGGTTCACCGTGATGACCGTGCGGAACAGCTCGAGGTCGTGCGGGCCGTTCTTGGACAGGATGCGTCCCGCCCAGCCGACGCCGGCGCAGTTGACCACGATGCGCAGCGGCGCGCCCGACTCGACGACCTGCTCGACGGCCGCGCTGACCTCGTCGTTACTGGTGACATCCGCCGCGATGAGGGTCACCCCGGCGGGTACGTTGTCGCCGGCGCGCTCGATCGACTGCGGCACATCAATGCCGAAGACGGTGGCGCCGAGTTCGGCGAAACGCTTGGCGGTGGCGGCGCCTAGGCCCGATGCGCCTCCGGTGACAATGGCGGCGGAACCCGAAATCTCCACGATGGTCCTCTCGTTCGTGACAGCCAGTTGGCCCTTCGTCAATTGCACCCTAACCGGTGCTGGGGAAGCGGGCTGCACGGCTCCCTCGGGGTGTTCATCCCAGTGAGCGATTTGCGAACGATAGTGTTCTCTGGTGGTAGCGTCACAGCTGATGAGGCAGTTCGCCCCAGCGGCAGGGTCGGCGCGCGGGTTCGTCCGGCAGAGCGACCACCCTGCCCGACAGATCACCCGAAACGACCACGCAGAATGGAGCAGCTAAATCGGCTCGACCGAGTACCGGAGTCACGTATGACCGAATCGGCCATCAGCGCACGCCTTCCGCGCGGTAGGCACGGCCTGCCGCGAGAGCAGGTGATCGCCTCGCAGCGGGAGCGGATTTTGATCGCGACAGCGGAGGCCATGGCCGAAAGCGGTTATATCGGAACGTCGGTCGCCGCCATCCTGAAGCGGGCCGGGGTATCCCGGGAAACCTTCTACGAGCAGTTCCGTTCCAAGGAGGACTGTTTCGAGGCGGCCTACGAGCGCGCCGTGCGGTTGCTGCTCGACCGGATCGCCGACGCCACTGAAGCAGAAGATGTTTCGGCCGCGAGAGGAGAAGCGGACCCCATGGCGCGGATGGACCGGATCTTCCGCGCGTACCTCCAGCACTTGGTGGACGATCCCGCCAGCGCGCGGCTGTTCCTGGTCGAGGTCTTCGCGGTGGGCTCCGCGGCAATCGCGCGCCGTGCCCAACTGCAGGAGCTGTTCGTCCGTTTGATCGCCGACGTGCTCGACGCGCGAACCGAACAGCAGCGTTTCGCCTGCCAGACCCTCGCGGCCGCGGTGGGGTCGATGGTCACCGCTCGAATCGCGGCCGGTGACTCGGACGGTCTGCTCGCCCTGCGGGAACCGCTGCTGGATCTGGTGCGTCGAGGTGGCGGCTTGTACGGGTGTGCGGTGGTGGACCATGCGCCCTGACGAAGTCCGTCCGGACCCCGCCAAGGCGCAGTGATCAGGCGTGCACTCCGGCGGGGGCCGGATGATCCGCACGGGCGGCCGACAGCGACAGCGCCCGCAAGGCGCACAGCCAGCCAATGCCGCCCAGCACCATGCGCGGGTAGTTCAGCGCAGTCCAGAGCTCGACGAACGACTCCACGCGATCGGGTGTCCATTCGGCGCCTCCGGACTGGAACAGCAGCATCTGGGTCGCGAAATAACCGTAGGTTGTCGCGGAGTAGCAGGCCATGATCGCGGCGCCTGCGATCCACCAGCGCCGGAAGGGGCCGGGCGTGCGCCACGCGACGAACAGATTGATCAGCGACAGGAGTGTGACCACAGGTGATACGAACGGCCAGAAGGCCCGCCCGGCCCGCTTGAAGCCGGATTCCTCCATCGCGGTGAGTACCTGGTCGGGCGGGGCGCTCTCCCACAGCGGGATGATGCCGAGCTTCTCATACCATCCCGCGCCGAACTGGATGCCGACGAAGATCACCAGCAGCCACAGCGGGACCGCGCGCTTCGATGTCATGTTCCGAACTCCTATCGTCCTCAACTATTCTCTAATACAGAGACTCTCTATTACAGAGAGAATAGAAGGGAGTTCTATCCGGTGACATCAGGGAAAACCCGGAACGCGGCCCTGACTTCGTTGCAGAACGAGCTGCGGGTCCAGGCAACCCGCACCGTCATGTTCCACTCGGCGGTGGCGGCGCGCCTCGGAATCACGCTGACCGATCTCAGCTGTCTCAATGTCCTGGGCATCGATGGGCCGCAGACCCCAGGCAGCTTGGCTGCTCGGCTCGGGATCACCCGTGGCGGCGCGGTGACCGCGTTGATCGACCGGCTGGAACGCGCGGGCTACGTCCGGCGAGAGCGTGATCCGCAGGACCGGCGTCGCGTCCTCGTCGCGCTCGACGAGGCGAGTGCCGCGGTCGGGGCGCTGTTCTCCGGTCTCGGCGCCGCGATCGGAGCGCATCTCGACGGATATGGCACCGCCGAGATCGAACTGCTGGCGCGCTTCGTCGCCGAGATCAACGAGCGGGTCGACGAGGCGGCCGGCCAGCTGCGATCCACGCGGACTCCGTGATCGTCGACGCTGGATCGGAGGCGGACCGTCGGCCTGCGACAGCCCGCCGAGTCAGGAGCACCCCGAAAGCGGCTGCCGGGGCGGCGAGCGCAAGGGCGGCGACGAGCGGTCCTGTCATGGTGGGTACGACGGTGCCGAGCAGAGTTGCCGCACCGAAGTAGAGGAACAGCAAGCCCGAGCCGATGCCGATCGCGTGCTCCGGCAGGTGCTTGCCGACCAGGATGCCGACCGCGATGGCGAGCGCGTCGGCGGCGACCATGCCGATCGTGGAGCCCAGCCAGACGCCCGCCCAGTCGAAGTCGGTGGCCAGCGCCGCGGTCGCGAACATGGTCCGATCGCCCAGTTCGGCCAGCAGGAACGCGGACAGCACCACGAAGAACGGCGCGCTCGCGGTCTTGGGTGCCTTCGGCTCCGGCTCCTCGTCCGCGGGGCCGAAGTGTTCGCGCAGAGTCCACAGGCCGACGGCCAGGAAAGTGATCGCGGCGACGAGTGCGATCGCCCGGGTGGGCAGTGCCGCACCGAGGAAGTAGCCGACGCCGACCGAGATCAGATGTACCGCCGCCGTGGCCGTCGCGATGCCGCCCAGCACCACCCACCAGCGATAGCGCAGCGCGAACGTCAGCGCCATCAGCTGGGATTTGTCGCCCAGCTCGGCGAGAAAGACGATCCCGATGCTCAGCAATACGGTGGCGATCATGTGTGGCTGCTCCCAGGTCTCCGGCCTGCCGGTCGGAGATGCGGGTAGCCTCCGGCCGACAACAGAAATGGTTGTCCAGGCCGAAGGTCTCGCCCACCGGATGGATGCCGGTTCACGCAGCCGGACCCGGGCCCACGTAGGGCGGCGGGTCAGTATGTCGACTGTGCAATTGGGGGCTACTCCCCTTCGCTGTCTGCGACTCTACCGCGCCGGATCATCCACGCCAACTCGGTGTAATCGAAATCGCAATGCGCGCAATAAGTTTGGCGATCCACGCGAGGAGTTTCGGTTACCCTCACGCGGCCAGCAGCATAGCCAGAACCGCGGTGTCGGGATCACTGATCGGGTCCAGGCCGACCCGGCTGATCAGCGAGGTGACCGTGCCGTCGGACTCGGCCTCGGCCCACGCGGCGCGGTGCTCGAGTCCCAGATGCGGCACGCCGGGCAGCAGTACGCAGCCGGATGCCGCGCCCGTGCATTCGGGCAGCGAAGGCAGGGTTTCGGACGGGGGATGCAGCATCAGCAGGGCGGGCGGCACATGCGTGGCAAACCGGCCGGGCTGCACGGCTTCCTCGCCGAGCACGGGACCTTCGGCCATCACCAGGCCAACCGTGCCGGGGGCTGGGTCGTCGGGTAGCTCCTCGCGCACACCGAACACCGTGGATGTCGTCAGCAGCCCGGGAAGCGTGGCCACGCGTACCGCGAGCACGAGGACTTGGGCCCATTCCTTGGTGGTGTCCGGCCAGCGGCCGGAGATGACGAAGCCCCGTAGCGATCCACGCGAGTGGAACGGCGTGATGCCGATGGGTTCGTTCGTGCGCATTTCTGCCTCCCGTCGTAGCACCGGGGGCGGCCTTGCCCGTCCTTTTTCTGTGGATTCCCGAATATGAACCACGAGTCACCTGGCACACAAGTACCAAAGAGTGCCAATCGGACAGCCCGTCGCCGGATGGGAAGCAATCAGGCTGTGCACCGAGGGGGGTTCCGCTCTACCTCGCCGAACCTGAATCGGCGGCGATCGCGGGCGTGACCGGCAAAGCGCCCGCATCGGCCCGGAAACGCCAACGGTCCGCGAACCCGAGTGGCGCGACGGATTCGCGGACCGATACCGGTGTGCCGAGTGGGCTCAGCCGAAGATGAGGCCCTTGGCCTGAGAGGTCGCCTTGGCAAACCGCTCCTGCACGTCGGCCCAGTTGACGACGTTCCAGAACGCGGTGACGTAGTCCGCCTTCACGTTCTTGTACTGCAGGTAGAAAGCGTGCTCCCACATGTCGACCTGCAGCAGCGGGATGATGCCGAGCGGGACGTTGGCCTGCTGGTCGTAGAGCTGGAAGGTCAGCAGCTTCTGGCCCAGGGTGTCGAAGCCGAGCACCGCCCAGCCGGAGCCCTGCAGACCGTTGGCCGCCGCGGTGAACTGCGCGCGGAACTTGTCGAACGAGCCGAACTGGTCGTCGATCGCCGCGGCCAGCTCGCCGACCGGCTTGTCACCGCCGTTGGGGGAGAGGTTCTTCCACCAGATGGAGTGGTTGACATGGCCACCCAGGTGGAAGGCGAGGTTCTTCTCGTTCAGGAAGATGGCGCTGTGATCGCCCGACTCGCGAGCGGCTTCCAGCTTCTCCAGTGCGGCGTTCGCACCGGCGACGTAAGCGGCGTGGTGCTTGGAATGATGAAGCTCGTTGATCTGCCCGGAGATGTGGGGCTCCAGGGCGCTGTAGTCGTAATCCAGATCTGGCAGCGTGTACTCAGCCACGATGTCCCTTCCTATGTCGGGCTGGTGTGCCCGTTGTCCAGAGCACAGCCAACCATCATTCGTACACCCGGTCGATTCCAACTAGGGCTGATGCCCGCGCATTCCGGTGACGCCGCCCGAACCGCACATCGCATCGTTTCACGATGGCGAGGCACTGTTCGCCCGCCGGAGGGCGGGTCGCGGATCGTCACATCACGAACATCGGCACCACTGGAAACGCACGCGTAGCATCGAACCATGTCGTGGTACGACGAACTAGTGGGGCGCCTCAGCCTCCCCGAACCCGCTATGGTCACACCCGAACAGGCTCTGCCCGGCCGGGCCGAACCGCTCGTGGTGCCGGATACCCACTATGTGAACGGTCACCCGATCCACCCGCCGTTTCCCGAAGGCATGCAGGTCGCGGTCGTCGCGATGGGATGTTTCTGGGGGGCCGAGAAGGGATTCTGGGAACTCGACGGGGTCTACACCACCGCGGTGGGCTATGTCGGTGGGTACACACCGAATCCCACGTATGAAGAGGTGTGCAGCGGGCGAACGGGTCACACGGAATCCGTGCTCGTCGTGTTCGACCCCGCGGTAATCGATTACGCGGGCATCCTCAAGCAGTTCTGGGAGAACCACGATCCCACCCAGGGCATGCGGCAGGGCAACGACCGTGGCACCCAGTACCGTTCGGCCATCTTCACTGTGGACGCCGAGCAAGCCGATCTCGCCCGCGCGACCGCCGAGGCGTACGGAAAGCGACTCGCCACGGCCGGATACGGCGAGATCACCACGGAGATCGCGGCACTGCCCGGACTGTCGGCCTTCTACTACGCCGAGGGCTATCACCAGCAGTACCTGGCGAAGAACCCGGGCGGATACTGCCCGGTGCACGCTACCGGCGTGAGCTGCCCGGTCGGCTTGGGCGCCTGACGCGCCTGGCCGGACCGAGAAACCGCGCATCCGGTGGACCGGATGCGCGGACCCGGTGACGCTGGTCGTTTCGGTCCGGGACAGGCGGTTACAGCGGAGGAGCGATGCCGGGCCGGGTTGCCCGCGGGTCGCCCGCGTCGTGTGCCTGCCACCAGCGGACTCCATTCGCGATGAAATCCGCCAGCAGGATCTGCTTGCCCTGCGTGTCGTGAACGGTGAGGCCGTCGAACCACACCCGGATGTCCAGTTCGCGCGGATCGATGCCCTCTTCCTGCGAGAACTCCAGGACATGCGCGGATTTGTGGTCGTCGATCCGGGTGTCGAAGCTGAGCAGTTCGCTCCACAACGCCCAGCCGCTGTCGTCCAGGTCGATGAATTCCCAGCCGTGCAGCCGCCCGCCGCCGAAGCTGCGGATGGCCTCGTCCAGGCCGTCCAGTTGCAGCGGCAGCACCCGGGGCTCCAGGTCGTCCCAGTGCTGTGTCCGCAGGGACGCGGCAATCCGGCTCACGCCGGTGAAGGTCACTTGGACCCGGTAGTCCTCGGCTGCCGTGCCGTGCTCGGGAAGTGTCAGCACTTCGAGGTCGAGTCGTAGTTGATTGGCCGCCTCGTCCACCGCGAGGCCGAGGCACGTGGCCTCGGACAGCGCGACGTTGAGTCCGGCCGTGTCCATTCCGTCGAGTAGCCCCCTGCTCACGTTCATAAGCTCAGGCTACCGACCGCTGCCACGGTAGCCCGGTATTTCGGCGGCGTTCTCATTTTCATGGAACCGAACGCGCGCGTGCGCCGTCCAAGTAGATATCGGAGCCCTTCGGCCGCAGGCTCCGAGGTCGGCGACGAATGGCCGCTCCGGGATGGTCAGGAGGGGAGTCCCGGATCGGTCATTCGCATCGCTCACGGGGGCTCACAGTGGGCGAACGTCGAAGCCGGGGTGTTTCCGGACCGGAGGTACGGAAAAGTCTGGGCCTGATCGATCGGCTGCTCGATAGACGCACCCTTTCGGTGGGGCGCTCTTCCATAGCCGCGTCTTGTGGATCAGCTTGTGGATTATGTGGATAACTTCGACCGAGTTATGCACAACCAGCATGGAGCGGGGCCGTGGTCGAGTTCCGGAGATGAGAACATACCCGAAGTCGCGGGCCGCTGTCGAGCTCCTCCCCGGGCCCGGAACTGCACGGTACCTCGCCCCCCATGGCAGGATCGGATCTGTGACGAGCCCCCACGTTCCGTCGGTCACGGTGGCGGAGGTGCCTGCCGAATTCGACAGCAGAGCGCCCGCCTCGGCCGATACGCCGCGACCGATTCTGCTCGACGTGCGCGAGGACGGCGAGTGGCGGCTCGGACATGCGCCGGGTGCGATCCATATCCCGATGGCCGACGTGCCCGCGCGGATCGAGGAGCTGGAATACGACGCGGACATCTATGTCGTCTGTCGGCAAGGCGGCCGTTCCCTTCAGGTGGTCGAATATCTGACGCACGTCGGATACGACGCCATCCAGGTCCGCGGCGGCATGGTGGCATGGCAGCAGGAGGGCCGTCCGCTGGTCGCGGAGGGCGACCACGAGGCGAAGATCTACTGACGAAGGAACGAGGTGCGCGGTGAGTACGGTGGTGCAACCTTGTGCGCGCTGCGGCGCGCGCTGGGCCGTGCAAGGGGCGCCGATGCACTGGTGCCCACGCTGCCGCGGCGTGCTCCTTTCGCCCGCGCCGATCGACGCGCCCGCCGACCGCCGCAACTACCGCTGGGTGGCACGCAAACCCGACCACCGGACGCGGAGGGCATCCTCGTCCGGCAGACCGGCCGCGGCCACGCCGACGCCCCGCTACACCCAGATACCGCGCTGGGGTCTGATCGACCCGCCGCCGCAGGCCGGGGCCGCATCCCGCGATCCGCTCGGCAGGCTTACCGACTCGGTGACCAAGCTGCTCGTCGCGACCGTGGGCGTCTTCGCGCTCGCGGCTCTCGCCGAACTGGTGCGCTACTCGGTTCTGTTGCACAACCGCACGCGCCTGATCCATCCCGCGGTGCTGTTCGCCTCCGACGCGTTCGTCGTGGTCGCGGGCGTGCTTGCGCTCGTGTTCGCGCTGCTGGCGGCCGTGGCGGTGGTGGGCAGGCTGATCGAGATCAGGCGGGCGGCCTACGCCGAAGCGGGACGGCGCGACCCGCGTTCGCCACGGTTGCTCGCCTTCGGTTGCCTGGTTCCGGTGATCAACCTGCTGTGGCCGGGGGTCTTCCTGACCGAGGTGGCCGCCCTGCGCGGTGACCCGCGGTCGCGTCGCGCGATTCGGATCTGGTGGGCGGTCTGGGTCTTCGGTGGCGGGGTCGCGCTGGCCGCGCTGCTGTGGCGGAACGCGGACTCGTTGCAGGCCAAGGCGGACGGAGTGCTGTTCACGGCGTTCACCGACGCGGTCGCCGCCGTGGTCGCGCTGCTGACCTTGTGGGTGCTGCGGACGATCGAGGGGCGGGACCTGCTCGGGCGCGGCCGGGCCGCGCGCCGCTGGCTGATCGCGGTCGACCCCGCCGTGCCGGTGATCGCGCCCGTCCATCCAGGCGGCACTGCCGACTCGGCGCCCGAGACCACCGGCGCGCCCGCGCATGAGGACAACGGTGCTCAGGACCGTGAGCAGGAGGAGGTTATGGCCAAGTGAGCCAGGGCAGTCGCGCGCCATTCGTCGTCGCGCATCGAGGCGCCTCGGGGGCGCGACCCGAGCACACGCTCGCCGCCTATGAGCTGGCGCTCCAGGAAGGCGCCGACGGCGTTGAATGCGATGTCCGGCTGACCAGGGACGGGCATCTGGTGTGCGTGCACGACCGTACGGTCGACCGGACCTCCTCGGGCAGCGGGCTGGTCAGTGAGATGACTCTGGATGAACTGCGGGCACTGGACTTCGGCGCCGATGGCGCGCCCGCCTCGGTCCTGACCCTCAGCGAGTTGATCAGCTTGGTGCTGGACTGGCGCAGCAGGCCGACCAAGCTGTTCATCGAAACCAAGCACCCCGTCCGCTACGGCGCGCTCGTGGAGAACAAGCTGCTGGCCGAGCTCCAGCGATTCGGCATCGCCACCCCCGCCTCGGCCGACCATTCCCGTGCGGTGGTGATGTCCTTCGCGGCCACCGCGGTCTGGCGTATTCGCCGCGCCGCGCCGCTGCTGCCCACCGTTCTGCTCGGCGAATCATCGCGCTACCTGGGCGGATCCGCCGCGACAACGGTCGGCGCCACCGCCGTCGGCCCCTCGGTGAAGACGTTGCGCGAGCATCCCGATCTGGTCGACAAGGCGGCCGCCGCGGGCCGCGCCACCTACTGCTGGACCGTCGACGACCCCGGCGACGTCCAGCTGTGCGCCGACCTCGGCGTCAGCTGGGTCGCCACCAACCATCCGGGACGCACCAAGTCACTGCTCAGCGCCTGAGCCGGTTGCGCGGCAAGTTGTGGACGGATGTCGGCGCCGCACTCGGCCTGGTGTGTGTCCATGACGATGCGGTAGGTGACCGAGCCCACCGCGCATCTACCGTTCGCGGCCCGAGCCATAAAGGGGCCGCGAACACGCAGCGCCGCAGGCGCTGCCAAAACCAGCACAGCACCCTGTAGGTTGACCCCTCGTGGGTAAGAGCAAGCGCAACAGTCCTAAGCCCGGCGGGAACCGGGCGCAGCGTCTCGCCGAGCGACGGGCGGCGCTGGAGCAGGCGGCGCAGGCCGTCACGCGTCCGTTCGAGGGCTTGGCCGCGGAGTGCGATCTGGTCGCGCTGCGCGAGTTCGTTCCGTCGGCCACGGCGCGGTTGACGCTGTCGCCCGCGGTCGCCGCCGAGCGTCCGGTCGTGCTCGCCACGGTGCTACCCGGCGCGGTGGCCGCGCTGGTGCGTGCCGGGGACGAGCCCAGCGGTTATGTCGGTGCGCAGGTGCAGTTCCAGGGCGCGGACCCGTCCGCCGATCTGGCCGCGGCGATTCTGTGGACCCAGTCCGCCGAGCCCGGGGACTCGCTCAGCTCCGTGGAGAGCGTCGCGGGCGGCCCCCGGCTGGCCGACGTCATCGATGCTGCCGCGAGCCTGGACGTGACCGTGCACCAGGACTTCGACTGGTGGGTGCCGGAGGGCGTCGAGCCCGATCCGCAGGTGGCGGCGACCATCGAGCAGGCCAAGCAGGCGATCATGCCGTCCGCGCGGCTCGCCCTGGACGCGGACGCGATCGGTGCGGCGTGGTGGGTGGACGCGGGCGAGAAGGCGCACATTCGCTGGGTGCGGCCCGAGAACGAGGACGATCTGATGCTGGCCTTGGCCCGCGTGCACGCCAAGGGCGGCCTGACTCTGGGCGAGGGTTCCCGATTCGCCGGTTCGTTCCGCACGCACGGCGTGCTCGTCCCCGTGTTCGACCTCGATCGCGAGCGGCACCCCGACGAGTGGGTGAAGCCGGCCGTCGAGTTCGGCGCCCGATTGTCCGAGGCGCTTGCCACCGACGCACCGTTGACGGCCGACGAACGGCGTTCCCGCGATGGACTGCGGTCGCGTCAGGTCACGCTGCGCTGAACTCGAATTATCGCCGGAATTTTGTGAAGAATCTTCTTTTCCGACCGTCGCCGGGGCCAGCCCGTTTGAAAGCGGGGAAGTAAGGCAAGTCTCACCGAAACGGCAACAGGCCCGGCTCATAGTGGAGCCGGGCCTGTCGGCCCCTTTCGGCGAATGCCGTCAGATGGAGCCGCCCGCCGCCGAAGGCGCGCCGGAGGCATCGCTCGGGCCGCTCATTTCCCGGGCGACGAATTCCTCCAGGTCGAACAGATTCGACCCGGCGCGATCGGCGATGGTGAGCAGGGTCGTCATGTTGGCGACCTCTTCCACCTGTTCCTTCAGGAACCACTGCATGAACTGTTCACCGAGGTAGTCGCCCTCTTCGCGGGCGGTGCTCGCCAACTGGATGATCTGCTCGGTGACGGTCTTCTCCTGGGCGAGCGCCAGTGCGATCGGTTCACGGGCATTCTCGAACCGGGATTTCGCGGCGTCCACACCGGAAAGTTCGATACTGATATCCCGGTCCAGGAAGTACCGCACGATCATCATCGCGTGGTTGCGTTCTTCCACCGCCTGCGCATAGAACCGTTTGGCCAGCTGCGGCAGATCGGCATTGTCGAACCACACCGCAATCGCGATGTACTGATGCTCGGCATTGAATTCGTGCCGGATCTGATCGTGCAACAGGTTGTGGAATTTGCTGCGGGGGGATTCCGGATGGCTTGACATAGGAGTGACATTAGCGCTGGTCACAGCACATGTCATCCAAGTACAGCCTTATTGAGGCTAGTGTTGCCTAATTAATTCTTCGCCGCACCCGCCATTTTCGGGGCCACTATATCGGCGCGTGGCACCGGCCGCAGCTCGCGTGCGACGAACTCTTCTACGTCGAACAGTTGGCCATCGGCGCGGTCGAGTACGGCCAGCAGCGTGGTGATCCCGGCGACGTTCTTCACCTGTTCCTCGAGGAACCATTGGATGAACCGTTCCCCCAGGTAGTCGCCGGACGTACGAGCCGCTCGGGCCACGTCGCTGATCTGCCTGCTGCGGGTGTGCTCGGAATCCAGCAGCAAAGCCATCGCGGCGCGCGGGCTGTCGAAGGTCGAATGGATCTCCTCCAGTCCGCCGATCCGCACCTCGAGATCGCGGTCGAGCAGGTACTGCACCATGCGCAGCGCGTTCGCGTACTGCTCGCGCGACCGGGCGTAGGCGTGTCCGGCCAGTTGCGGTAAGCGGTTGGAGTCGAAGTACACGGCGGCGGCGAGATACTGCTGGGCGGCGGTGAACCCGTGACGGATCTGCGCGCGCAGCAAGTCGGGAAAGGACTGAGCCACATCGGTATCCGGCATGGCACCGACGCTACCTCGTCAGCAGGTCCTCCGGGACGGGTTGGTCGCCGGCCAGCGCGTCGAAGAACCGGCTCGCCTTGTCCTTGTCCCAGAGCACGACGTTGCCGCTGTCGGTGTCGTCGAATCCACCGATCGGGACGGCGGTCGTGACCGTGTCGCCTTTCAGCGCCCAGGCCAAGCGGCCCAGGTCCCAAATGTGGTCGCCGTTGTCGACCTTCAGTGACTTCGCGGTGTCCGAGGCCAGCGGCCAGAGCTTGAACGGGTTGGCCAGCGTGGCGCTGCTCGTGGCCTTCTCCAGCAGGGCCGCCATGAAGATCCGCTGATTGTTCATCCGGTCCAGATCGGCCAGCGCCGTGGCGCGGCTGCGCACGAAGCCCAGCGCCTGCGGCCCGTTCAGGCGCTGGCAGCCCGCGGGCAGGTCGATGCCTGCGAGCGGGTCGTCGATCGGTTTGGGCACGCAGACGTCGATGCCGCCGAGGGTGTCGACCACGCTGGCGAAGCCGCCGAAGCCGATCTGCGCGTAGTGGTCGATACGCAGGCCGGTGGCGATCTCCACCGTCTGCGCCAGCAGGGCTGGGCCGCCGAGGGCGAACGCGGCGTTGAGTTTGTCCTTGCCGTGGCCGGGGATGCTGACGTAGGAGTCGCGCGGCAGGCTTACCAGGGTGGTCTTGCCCGACCCGGGGACGTGCACCAGCATGATCGTATCGGTGCGCTCGGGCCCCACCTCGCCGCCGGTGGCCAGTTCCTGCTCCTGCTCCGGCGTCAGCCCGCCGCGTCCGTCGGAGCCGACCAGCAGCCAGTTCGTACCCGGTGTGTTGCCGACCCGCTGGGCGTAGTTGGCCAGCGCGGGGATGCGGTTGAGCGAACCGTCCAGCTGGATGACGGCGCCGACCGCGGCGAGCACCAGTACCAGCAGGATCACCAGGAACCAGCGGAAAGGGTGGCGCCTGCGGCGCGGCCGCGGCGCCCGGGCGGGGCGCGCGCCGCGCGACCGGCCCGCGCCGCCCGGGGGTACGGGCGGCGGGCCTTCCCGATACGGTCGCGGTTGGTGCGTCGGCGGATGGGGCGGCCCGTCGTCGAAGGGGACGGGGCGCTGCGTGGGCGCGTGCGGGGGACCCTCCCGATGCGGGACCGGACGCTGGGTGGGGGCATGCGTGCGTGCCTGCGGCGGCCTGTGCGGTGGCAGGCGCCGTCCCTGTTCCGGCGGCACCTGCGAATACGCCAGCGGCGGCGCATGGGGTGGTCCGTCGCGGCGCACCACCTGGGTGGGTTCGATCGGCGGCGGGCCGCCGGGTCCCGGGGCGGGCATGCGCCGCTGCATCGGGGGTTCACCGGGCCTGCCTGGCGGCGGCATCCGGCGCGCTCGCGCGTTGCGCTGCGGATTTTCGCCGTTCATCACTGAGACTCTACTTATCGGGTGGTCATCGGGTGCCGCGTGTGTATAGCGGCTGCTGTTTGGTAATTCGCCGACGGGACCGGGCCGTTAGCGAGCCGGAGGGCACAGTTGCGTTACGGCAGCCACGAAACATGGCCGCGCAGAACGGTATAGCCGATATAGGCGACCGCGTCGATGGTCGCGTGCGCGAGGATAAGCGGCCACAGCCGGTTCGTGCGCTGCCAATAGTGACCGAAGATGACGCCCATCACGATGTTTCCGAGTCCGCCGCCCAGCCCCTGGTACAGGTGGTAGCAGCCACGCAGCAGCGCCGAGGCCAGCAACGCCGAGTGCGCCGACCAGCCGAGCTGGCGCAACCGGGTGAGCAGGAACGCCACCACGATCACTTCCTCGGCCACGGCGTTCGCGCAGGCCGACAGGATCAGCGCGGGCAGTCGCCACCAGTAGTCGCCGAGCGCGGCGGGCACGATCGTCACGCTGAAGCCCAACGCGTGCGCGAGCAGATACAAACCCAGTCCCGGCACTCCGATGATCGCGGCGAGCGCCATACCGGGCAGCACGTCCGAACGCCACCGGATCCGGTTCGCCAGTCCGATCAGTCGCGGCCCGAGCCCGCCGCGCCAGAGCAGATACAGCCCGAGTGCCGCCCATCCGACCAGACGCAGCACGCTGAGCAGCTGAAACAGCAGGTCGATGGTGGACTGTGTGGATCGCGACGGGTTGAGCGCGATGGTCCGCCCGCGGACCCCACCCGGTGCGAGCGCGCTTTCCACCAGCGAGAGCGCCGCGTTCAGCCCGCTCAGGCCGAAGGTGACGAGCAGCACGACGGCGATCTCGAGTTTGAGCGCGAGCCGTTCCCGATCGGTCGGCTCGACCTCGTCCCACTCGGCACCGGACTCCGCACGCATGGGTCGAATCTATTGCGCTGGTCTTGTGCGGCGCGCGGCACGTCGGCGTCGGGCCCGACACTCGCCGCAACTCGGCGTCGGTGTCCCCCACCCCTGGACCGGACCTGCCTTCCGTCTGGCGCAACCTGCGGCCTGCGACGGGCGGCCGGCTGGCCGGTGTCGTCGGGTTCAGCGAAGTGACGGTGGCCGAAGTCGCCGTAGCAGAGTTGGTAGCCGAGTTCGACCGGTTCGGGTACCGCGGCGCGTGGCATCGACGACGCGCTGATCGTGCGGCGGAGTGCCGATCGTGCAGGCGGCGTTGGAAGGGCTCGGCGCCACCGAGGCCGGGTCGTCGGGTCGCCGGATCGTCGGATCGGCGGATCGCCGGGTCGGCGGATCGCCGGGTCGCCGGGTCGGCGAACCGCAGCCGCGTGGTGCCCACTTCGGGAACCGGCGGGTCAGATGCGGCGTAAGCCATTGAGGAACGGGCAGCCCGCCAGGGTCCGCACGGCGCGGCTGAGCGCCTCGATGTCGTCGGCCGGGGCGCTGAACGGGAGGCGGAAGTCGTGGTCGCCGTCGTGTCCTTCGACGCGCAGGGTGAGTCCGTAGCGGTCGATGGCCAGCGGGTGCACGATGCCATGTTGCAGGCGCGGCGGCAGGTGTCTGGCGAGCTGAGCGACTATGTCGGCGTGGTCGGCCTGCATGTGCTGTAGCCACGCGGATTCCATGGCGCAGAACGGATCCGGCTGCGCCAGCCGCAGTTCGTCGCTGCTCACCGATTCCGCCCCGGTCGAGTCGGCCACCACCGCGGAGCTGATCACCAGCCGCAGCAGGGTCGCGCCGAAGCCGACGTCGAGCAGTCCGGGATGCGGGTTCTCCTTCGCCACTTCGGTGGCCAGAGCGCGCTGCGCTTGCGCGGGCACCGCACGCACCCAGCCGCGCAGCCAGACCAGCGCGCGTACCGGCTCGCGCAGCGGCAGGGGCGCGTGGTCGGTGAGTTCCAGTACCGCCGGCGCCCCGTTCTCGCCGGAGTTGCCCGCCAGGATCGCCGCGACCGAGGCGGTCGGCACCGCGATCACCGCGTCACCGCACGGTCGCACATGATGCACGGACGCGGCCGTCGGATCGATGCCCGGCATGGCGAGCACCGCTTGCTCCGCATGAACACACGCGCTGCGTACCCGCTCGGCGGTGGACGGGGCGACGGTCGGGGTCGGACGCGGCATGCAAACCTCCGGTGCTCGGTCGCGGATGGGTAATTAGGTTACCCTAAGCTAAGTGATCCGTGCTGGTTCCGCAAGTGTTTCTCGATCGGCCTGAACAGAGCGGACGCCCGGGGAAATCGATGCTGCAAGTACTTGGCGAAGCCGATGAGGTAAGTGGCCCACGCGGAGAGCACCGAGCGGGTCAGGTAGTCGGAGTCGGTGGAAGGCGATGAACCGCTACCGCGTCGGCGAGCGCGTCTGCCTAGTCGCGTGAGTGGCTGGGTTTGCTGGACCCCTTTGGGGCGGCCCGCGCCGACGACGCGTACGGCACCGGTGTGCTCGGCCCAAGCGGAGAGCGGTTTCCGGCCGGGCGCATCGTCCGGTGCGGGTGCGGTGGCCATCGCCGCCGGGTAACGGTGAGCAGGGTTGTTACGGTGAGGACGTGTCGGACAGGACGGAAGCCGGGGAACCGGTGTTGGTGACGTTGTCGACGCCCCTGCGGCGCAGTCTGGTGGACGGGTTGGTCCGCAACCTCGGCGCAAGCACCGCGGCGCCGATCCTCGACCTGGATGCGCCGGACGCCGACATCGCCGACTTCCTCGCGGGCGCGGCACACTCCGATACCGGCTTCGTCGCACGAACCTCCTCCGGTCAGCGTGCGGTGGCCATCGTCGCGGCCACGGCCGCCGCCCTCTGCGGCGACGACATCCGCACCGCCCTGAGCAGGCCCGATATCGCGTTCCTGAGTTCGCTGAAACCCCCGGCGGTCGAGGCCATCCGGTCGGTTCTGCTCGCCATCGAAACCGACGACGCCGACCATGTCACCGACGCATTGCGAGTGCTCACCCGCGGCTGAGCCCGCGCCTGGGGAGTCCGGAGCACACGCCGTGTACGGGCCCAGCCGTCGCAATCCGTGGGGAGCCGGGCGGGCTCGCCAGTAATCTCGTAACCGTGCCGCGAATCGCGTACTTCGGGCCGTCCGGAACCTTCACCGAGATGGCCCTCGCTCAACTCGAATCCTCGGGAGCCTTCGACGGACCCGTCGAGCGGGTCGCCGCGCCCAGCCAAGGGGCCGCGTTGGACCTGGTCCGCTCGCGCGACGTGGACGGTGCCGTGGTCCCGATCGAGAGCTCCGTCGAGGGGTCGATCTCGGCGACGCTCGACTCCCTGGCAATCGGCACGCGTCTGCAGATCGTCGCCGAGACCGAGCTCGAGGTGAGCTTTACGATCCTCGGCAAGCCGGGGACGACCCTTGCGGACGTGCGGGCCCTGGCCGCGTACCCGGTGGCCGCCGCCCAAGTACGGCTGTGGGTTGCCCGGCACCTGCCGCAGGCGCGGTCCTACACTTCGGCGTCCAATGCCGCCGCCGCCGAAGACGTGGTGGCGGGCCACGCGGATGCCGCCGTGTCGACCGCGCTGGCAGGGGAACGGCTCGGGCTGATCGCGCTGGCCTCCGGCGTCGCCGACCATGAGCAAGCGATCACGCGCTTCGTGCTGTGCACCCGGCCCACGGTGGCGCCGCCCGCCACCGGCGCGGACCGCACGTCCATCGTGCTGGAACTGCCGAACGTGCCGGGTTCGCTGATGCGCGCGTTCGCCGAGTTCGCCACGCGCGGAATCGATCTGACCAGAATCGAATCCCGTCCCACCCGAACCGGCATGGGCACGTACCGTTTCTATCTCGACTGTGTTGGGCACATCGACGACACGGCGGTGGCCGAGGCGCTCAAGGCGCTGCACCGCACGGCGCGGATCCGTTTCCTCGGGTCCTGGCCGGCGACCTCGGCAACCGGCACGCCGCCGCCGTCGGACGAAGCGGCGGCGGAGTGGTTGATTCAGTTGAGAAAGGGGATGGCGGACCTATGACCGGTAGGTTGATTCTGGTCCGGCACGGTGAGACCGAAGGTAACGTCGCCAAGTTGCTAGATACCAGGGTGCCGGGACTGCCGCTGACCGAACGCGGTGCGGCACAGGCGAAGACGTTCGGCGAGGGCCTGCTCCGGCCGCCGAAGGTGCTGTTCTCCTCGGCGGCGCTGCGCGCAAGGCAGACCGCGAGCTACATCGAGGCCGCCACCGGCGTGGCTGCCATGGTGCTCGACGGCCTGCACGAGGTACAGGCCGGTGACCTGGAAGGGCAGCACAGCGAAGAAGCCCATCGGACCTTCCAGCGGATCTATCGCGCCTGGCACGAAGGCGATCTCGGGCTGCGGGTGCCGGGAGGAGAATCCGCCCAGGATGTCCTGGACCGCTTTCTACCCGCGATCGCGCAGTTGCGGGCCACCTACCTGACGCAGGACGACGGTGCGGGCGATGTGATGGTGGTGAGTCACGGCGCCGCCATGCGGCTCGTCGGTCGCACACTCGCGGGTGTGCAACCGCCGTTCACGACGAACAATCACCTGGACAACACCGAAACCATCGAGCTGGTTCCAATGCCCGATGGCGGGTGGGAGTGCATTCGCTGGGGCCGGTTCACGCCGCCGTTCGGGTACGACGTCGCGCCGACCTCGGACGACCCGATGGGTTAGGCGTACCTCCGTGCCTTCGCGCCGGCCATGCGCGTTCTGCGTACCTCCGTGCCTTCGCTCCGGCCATGCGCGGGCTGAAGAGGACTACGTCCGACAGCGCCCATCGGAGACGGCTGACGGCGCTCAGGAGATTTTCGGATTCCGCGGGAAGTCTTGGCGTTCCGGCAGTGAGTTGATCAGATCCTGTACCGCCGTGCGCAATCGCGCCATGGTTCCGC
Source organism: Nocardia sp. Marseille-Q1738 (assembly GCF_965283145.1). Classification (NCBI taxonomy): domain Bacteria; kingdom Bacillati; phylum Actinomycetota; class Actinomycetes; order Mycobacteriales; family Nocardiaceae; genus Nocardia; species Nocardia sp. Marseille-Q1738. Next base: position 682,580 of record NZ_CBDIMS010000001.1, read on the forward strand.
TGCTGAGTGAACTCCATTTGACGCCGTCGTCGGACTTGCTCGCGGTCGTGATGAATCGCCCCGCGCGCGTATTGAACACGGCGATATGGTTATCGGCCACGTCTCTGGTGCCGTCGCCGTACACCACGCCGACGATCTCGGCATACGAGTGGATCTCGACCAAGGCCGCGGCCAAAGTCTTCGCGTCGTTCGTGGGGTTGCCGACCTTCGCCAGGCGTGCCGCGGTGGCCGCGGCGTCACCGGTGTCTCCGAAGATCGTGGCGAGTTCTTCGGTCGGAACATTCATGCCATAGAGCTCGAGCGGTTCGGCGTAGCCGAGCGCCGCGAGCACCGTGCCGGGCAAATCGATTCCGGCCTCGTCGATGACGTAGGAGTCCTGCCCGCGAAGGGCGACGACCGGAAGGTCGACGCCCTTCGCCAGACAGAAGCGACTTACCCACCCGTCGACCACCAACCGCAGTGCGATGATCCAGTGCGGGCGGTTCAGCGCGCGCAGCCGATTCTCCAGATCGCTGTGCAGCACCCCGTCGATGAGGAGCTCGCGCTGGATGAGAGACTCGGCGGCCGCGTCCATCGCAGTCTTGTGGTCGGTCACGTTGTCGTAGCGTCCCCTGGCGTTCAACACGACGGGAACCTCGATCTGCAGTTTCTCGAGGAGAAACTGCATTTCGTCGAGTGACAGGACGACCGCCTCGAGCGTCGACGAGCCGCGGCCAGCACCGAGTACGGTCACCTAGCCGTCCCGCTGATGTCACCGCCGCCGATAACACCGTCGGCGGCGAACCGGCCGTCGTTGAAGTGCTCGGTCGACCGCAGGTAATCCAGGCCGTTGTGCTCGGTCTCGTCGTCCTCGTCACTGCGAGCCTGGTTCCCCAGCAGCGGGTTGCCATTGCCCGTGTTCGACTGCCGGATCGGCGCCGCGTCGACCCGGTTGGCCGCGACGTTCTCCTGGGTCGGCGCGGAGCCACCGATCGCGCCGCTCGCGCCCCAGCCTTCCGGGAGCTTGAGGGAGCCGTTCGCGCCCGGCGCGGACCCGATGCCGGTGAACGACACCGTGCGTGTCGTGGCAGCGCCAGTGGCGGCGGCCATACCGGCGCCCATGGCCATCGGAGCAATGCCCGACACAGCAGGAGCGCTGGTGGTCGCCGCGGCGATCGCGCTGCCCGCGACATTCCCGACCGTCGAAACGCCGGTGGTGGCGATCGAGCCGACGGCCTGCGCCGCCTGCGTGGCGGCGCTTGCCACACCGGGGTTGCTCAAGAACGCCTGTGTGGCGGCGATGGCGGCCTGGATCGGATCGGCGGGGACCTCGGACGCGGTGTTCGCCGCCTGTTCGGGGGTCGCGGTTCCAGCGCCGGCGGCGATCGGCGGCGGCATCAGGAACTCCGCGGGCGTCGCGAGCATGGCGCTCGTCGCGGCCTCGTAGGTCTCCATGACCAGCGCGGCACGGATGTCCATGGCGTGCCTGGCGATCTCCGCGGCCTCGAAGGCGCCGGACACCACACCCGGTGGGTTCGCCGACGCCGCCAAGGCGGTGTTGACCGCCGCGATCTCCGGCGGGCTCGGCATCGCCAGCGCGGCGACGGTGTAGGCGGTGGCGTTCGCCGCGGCCTTCGCGCCCATCGCGGCCGCCTGAACGCCTTGCTGTTCGGACCAGCCGAGGAAGCCGGTGAGCTTGCTCAACGCGGCGATACCGTTGACGCCCTGCATGCCGACGCCGAGTTCGGCCATCACCCTGGCGACGGTCGTCGTCGCGTCGACCCAGGCGGCGGTGAGCCCGCCCCAGGCGGTGGCGGCGGCCGAGATGGGAATCGCGTGCGCGCCCGCATGTAGGGTGGCCGAATTGATCTCCGACGGCCGGGCCGCCCAGATCACGCCGGTGACTCCTGCAACCATGTTTGACTACTCCCCTGAATGAATGTTGCTGATGGTCTCGGTGGCGGATCTACACCTGGATGGCGCTGATGCCCGCGGCACGCACCACGTCACCCGCGACGTGCTGGGCCAACTGCATGCGCAGCGTTGCCGCGGCGTGGTGGCATTCCAGAATCGCCTGCGCGACCGCGCGGTCGTGGGACATCGCCCCCTGGTTGAAGTGGCTGGCACTGACGAACGAGACTTCCTCAGCGCCAGAAGGCAATACGTGCGTCGCGGGCGCGGTGATCGCCGCGGCGGCGGCCAGCCGTTCGGCGACGAGGTCGAGCTCGGCCGCGGCGGCGAGAATGGCTTCGGGTGCGATCAGTACATGTCCAACCATGACTCGACTCCTTCTAGTGGCTGTGGGGCGGAACCACGAGAATTCCCCCTTCGAGTGATAGGACGCGATAGCAACGCGATCGGTTCCATCGAATCCCCAACGTTTCGATCTCCCTGCCGATTACACACCCATGGCTGTGGGTACGCAATACGACTCGGTCAAGATTAGCCCCATCCCAGCTGATGTAGACGGTCTTCGTCAATCCCGAAATAGTGTGCGATCTCATGGATCACGGTGATCGCCACCTCTTCCACCACCTCCGCCTCGTCGGCGCAGTGTTCGAGAATGGGCTCGCGGTAGATCGTCACGGTGTCGGGAAGCGCTCCGCCGTATTGACTGTCGCGTTCGGTGAGCGCGATGCCGTGATACAGCCCGAGCAGGTGTGGATCCTCCGGATTGCGCGGCTCGATCAGCACGACCACGTTATCGATCGCGCGGGTCAGCTCGGGCGGGATGAGATCAAGTGCGTCGCCGACCAATTCCTCGAACCGGTCGTCGGACATCGAGACGGGCATCTGCGATCGGTTACCTCGGCCGTGGCTGCGGTGGCAGCGGCGCGGCGCCGGGCAGCGGTACGGGCGTGGAGCGTCCGTTGTTCGGCGGCGGCACCGGAGCCTGGCCGTTGATCAGGATGTCGCCCCTGGCCGAACCGGTGATCGGTGCGAAACCTTCCTGGTCGGCCCCCTTGCCGATCATGCAGTCCAGCTTGCGGCTGCCCGCCATCCAGCTGCGAGCGTCGATGTAGTCGAAGAACAGCGTCAGCGTCTTGTTGCGGATCACGTCCGGTCCGCCCAGGTAGTCCGTCGAGGTGCGGGTGCACTCCTCCTCGACGAACTTGTCCTGCTCCTCCTTCGGCGGCGGGCCACCGGTGAAGTGGGGACCGAGGTCGACGGTGGAGACGATCTCCACGGCGTGCGGCTGCGCGCAGTCCACCGGATCGGTGGGCAGATTCTGGTTGATGCCGAGGCACACGCCGGCCTCGTACACCCGGGACTGGTCGTGCTCGGTGGCGCTGCCGACCGAGGCCGGCGTGCCGACGCTGGCCGCGACCTGCAGCCCGCAGCGCAGCGTGCGGTCACCGTGGCGCCAGCCGTCCGGGCTCGGATACATCAGCCCGACAATGTATTTGCCGCGCGGATCGAAGCGACCGGACATGTATTTCTGCACGGCGGGCACGCAATGCTCTTCTTTGAGCTCGGTGAGCCGCAGCGAGTCCGGGAACCGCGAGCCGGGGCCGAACTCCTTGCCCGGATACCTGCTCATGTCGATGTCGGCGGCGACTTCGAACATGTGCTTGCTCGAACAGTTCACCTTGACCAGGTCGGATCGATCGGGCTTGGTCCAGCTCAGGCAGTCGCCCTTGGCCGCGGTCCCGAACTCCTTGTCCAGTACCGGTTGCAGCGGCGAACCGGGATTGTGCGCCTCGAGGCCCTTCTCGTTGTCGAAGCCGGTCACGAACAGCGTCACCAGGGCCGCGACCACGGCGCCTGCGGCCACCGCGAGCAGACCCCAGCGCAAGGTGGGCGCCGACAGATGCACGTCGCGCAGGTTGCTGTCGGCGAGCGCGGCCTTGGCCGAGTCGAACGAGCGACGTGCCGCGGCGGCGCGCGAGGCGCCGCGCCTCGGCGCTCGCCGGGATCGGGACACAGGTTCGGAGGACATCGCGGTCCATCATGGCAGTGTCCGTCCCGTGGTGCCACGACCTGGCCCGATCGGCGCGGCAGCCTGTCGCGGGGCTCAGCCGCGCAGTGCCGACAGGAAGACGCCGGGCAGCCTGGCGGGATTCGCGCCGGCGTAGAACTCGGTCAGCCTGCGCCCGGTGGTCGCGGCGGTGGCGTTGTCGATGAACCACGGCGGTTTCGGCGAGAGGGCGAGTTCGCCGCCGAGCAGCGAGCGCGGCACGGGCCGGAACGGACCGCGCACCACGGTGCGCTCGACGTCGTCGAGCAGCAAGGCATTGTGCACCACGCCGATTCCGCTCTGCACGTCGTCCAGGGTGTGGCCGGGGAAGGCGCCCCAGGCGGCGCGCGGTGTGAGGAAGGCCAGCCCGGTCCAGGCGTTCACCGCGATCGCGCCGTAGCGCAGCCGCTCGATCGCGCGGTCGAAGGCGACGCCGAGCCTGCGGATGGTCGTCGGTGGGGCGATCACGTTCGCGCCGAGCGTCCCGGTCAGCTCGGCGTTCGCGAAGTCCACCGCACGCTGCAGGAACTCACCGCCCGCGTAAGGCAGCTCGACCACCCCGAGCACCGGAGAGAAGTACTCGGTGCGCAGCAGCGGGGTGTCGGTGCGCGGCAGCCGGTCGATCAGTACGCGGCCCGCGCCGAGGCGCTCGGCCTCCGGATACGACGCCAGCGCGTCGGCGACGCGCGCATCGCTGCCCGGGTAATACGCCGTTCGCTGCGGTGCCCGCTCCAGCGCGAGGCGCAGCTCGTCGAGGAACTCGTCCTTGCGGTCCCAGTCCGCGCTGAGCACGACCGTCTGCGCCGCCACGCAGTTGTAGCCGCCGTTGTGCAGCCGCTGGGTGGCCACGTGCTCGGCCTGGTAGCGCAGGTCGGCGTCGGACCAGGCGCCGGGCACCACGATGGTCGGCGAGACGCCGCCCAGCTCGCTGGTGATCGGTTTGTCCAGCAGCGGCCGGTTGTCCTTCTTCCGCTGCGCACGCTCGGGGCTCGGGCCCCAGACGATCGCGTCGTGGGTGTTCGCGCTGCCGGTCATGTGCACATGCGCGACGTCGGGATGGTGCACCAGGTAACCGCCCTGCTCCGCGCCGCCGGTGAGAATCCGCAGCACGCCGAGCTCGAGCAGGGGCTCGAACACCATCTCGAACACCGTGAACAGCGGGTCGGTGATCGGATTGAGCTTCAGCGCGACCACTCGGTTGTGCGCGTACAGCTCGTAGAGCGCGTCCAGCGGCGGGATCGAGGTGATATTGCCCGCGCCGAGCACCGCGCCGATACCGCCGGTCGCGGTCGGGTCCAGCTGCGCCAGTCCGGCCCGCCTGCGCGCCGTGTCGGCGTCGACGCCGGGCCGTAGCCAGACCTCGCCGCTGAAGCCGTTGAGCAGCAGCCGGTCGTAGACGCCGTGCGGAAGGATCGGCACCGCCACCCGGCCGCCCGGCGCCTCCTTCAGCGCGAGGCCGGTGAGCGGGCTGTCTCCGGCCTCCAGCACGGCAAGAGTCGCCGACATCGCGGCGGTGGCCTGCAACAGGGTGAGCGGTCCTGACATCCATTCCTCGCCGACCAGCGGCGAATCCTCGGCGAGGCCCTTGATGACGCACGCGGCCCGCACCCAGTCCTCGGCGAACCGCCCGGTCCGTGCGTGGATCTCGTCGAGCAGTTCGCGGCGGCGGCGCAGCGGCGTCGCGGCCCAGGCCTTCTCGCCCGCGGTGAGGTCGGCCAGCGCGTTGTCGATGGCGGTCTCGTCGAATGGGGTGCCCACAAGCCCACTATGCGCGCGATCCCGCGCCGATGGACCGCATCCTGGGATATCGGCGTGAAACGGCAATGCACCGACCACTAGGCTGGTGGCCCATGATCGACCTCCGATTCCTGCGGGACAACCCCGACGTGGTCCGCGCCTCGCAGCGCGCCCGCGGCGAAGACCCCGCCCTCGTCGACGCGCTGCTCGAGGCGGACGCGGCGCGGCGTGCCGCGGTGGCCACCGCGGACAATCTGCGCGCCGAGCACAAGGCGATGGGCAAGCTGATCGGAAAGGCGAGCAAAGAGGAGCGCTCCGCGCTGCTCGCGCAGGCGGGCGAGATGTCGGTCAAGGTCAAGGAGGCCGAGGCCGCGCAGAACGCCGCCGACGCCGACCTGGACGCCGCGCACCGCGCCATCTCGAACGTGGTGCAGGAAGGCGCTCCCGCGGGCGGCGAGGACGATTACGTCGTGCTGCGAACCATCGGCACGCCACGGGAATTCGACTTCGAGCCGAAAGACCACTTGGAGCTGGGCGAGTCGCTCGGCTTGATCGACACCGAGCGCGGCGCGAAGGTATCGGGCGCCCGGTTCTACTTCCTCACCGGTTACGGTGCGCTGCTGCAATTGGGTCTGCTGCAGTTGGCCGCGCAGCGCGCCGTGGCCAACGGCTTCACCATGATGATCCCACCGGTGCTGGTGCGTCCGGAGATCATGGCCGGCACGGGTTTCCTCGGCCAGCACTCGGCCGAGGTCTACCATCTCGCCGACGACGATCTCTATCTCGTCGGGACGTCGGAGGTGCCGCTGGCGGGCTACCACTCGGACGAGATCCTCGATCTGAGCGCCGGGCCCAAGCGGTATGTCGGCTGGTCGTCGTGTTTCCGCAGGGAGGCGGGCAGCTACGGCAAGGACACCCGCGGCATCATCCGGGTGCACCAGTTCGACAAGGTGGAGATGTTCGTCTTCACCACGCCCGACCAGGCCGACGCCGAACATCAGCGGCTGCTCGGCTGGGAGCAGGAGATGCTCGCGGCCATCGAGGTGCCCTACCGCGTGATCGACGTCGCGGCGGGCGATTTGGGCAGCTCGGCCGCGCGCAAGTTCGACTGCGAGGCGTGGGTGCCCACTCAGCAGACCTATCGGGAACTCACCTCGACCTCGAACTGCACCACGTACCAGGCGCGTCGTCTCGCCGTGCGCTATCGCGACGAGAACGGAAAGCCGCAGATCGCCGCCACTTTGAACGGCACGCTGGCTACCACCCGCTGGATCGTTGCGATACTGGAGAACCATCAGCAAGCCGACGGGTCGGTCCTGGTGCCGTCCGCGCTGGTCCCGTTCGTCGGCACCGAGGTGCTCCGGCCGCCGAACTGACGACGAGCGGATGACATACAGGTGAATAGCTACCGGTTCGCCGTGCCGGATTCCCGGGATGTGGCAACCGGCGGGATTCCTTATGTCTAGGCTGTTCATCGTGCGAGGAATCGGGTCTCGCGGCGATACCCGGACTCGGGTGCGGGCCGCATCTGCGCTGGCGACGGCTATGGTCATGGCTCGGACCACCGGGGCGTTCTACGTCATGGGCGGGGTTCTCGGCCTGCTCATCACCGCGATCGCCCCTGGTGAGGAGGGTAATCGGCCTCTGGTCGGCGGGGCGGCGGCGGTAGCGCTGGTGCTCGGTCTCACGCTGCTCGCGTGGGGGCCTCGACTGCCGCATTCGATCCACCATGTCTACGTCGCGATCGCCACGGTGCTGGTGACCATCGCGGTGCACTCGTTCCCGAACACGGTCGGCGCGATCAGCCTCGCGTCCTTCTACGTGTTCGTCGCATGCGACGCCGCACTGTTCTTCGCCTGGTCGCAGGCGGCGGCGCACATCGCGTTCGCGTTGGCGCTGTGCCTGTGGGTGCTGCCCGCCCGGCCGGTGACTCCGGGGCTGCCGTGGTGGTCGGGCTTGATCCCAGCCGGTGTGACCTTCGGCGTCGGCGTCGTCGTCGGCATCCTGACCAGGATGGCGTCCGAGGCCGACATCGATGTGCTCACCGGCCTGCTCAACCGGCGCGGCTTCGACCGTGCGCTGAACACCGCGATCGAGCAGGCCACCCGGTCCGGGCAGGGGCTCGCTCTGGTGCTGGTCGATCTCGACCGCTTCCGGAAGATCAACGATCATTTGGGACACCGGGCGGGCGACGCCGTCCTGCAGCGGGTGGCCGACACCTGGTCGAAACTGCTCGCCCCCGATCAGCGTCTGGCCCGTTACGGCGGGGACGCGTTCGCGTTATTGCTGCCGAACACCACCGAGCAGGCCGCGATCCTGCTCACCGAACAGCTGCGCGCGGCGGTGACCACCGGCTGTTCGGCGGGTGTGACCTCCTGGCAGCCGGGGGAATCGGGATCGCTGCTGGTCAGCCGCGCCGATGTGGGCCTGTACCGGGCCAAGCAGGCCGGGCGCAACCGGACGGTGCTGGAGTCTTCGCGGCAGCTGCCGCTGGCGGTGGAGCTGCGCGAGGCGATCGATCGCGGCGCCCTCGACGTGCACTACCAGCCGATCGTCAGCCTGACCGAGGGCGGCGGCAAGGCCGTCGGCGTGGAGGCGCTGCTGCGCTGGTCGTCCAGCGCGCAACCGGACGTCACCACCGAGGGCCTGATCCGGGTCGCCGAGGAATACGACCTCATCTCCGACCTGGACGAGCTGGTGTTGCGCCGGGCCTGCGCGGACGCCGCGCGGCTGCAGGAGACCTTCGCCCAGCTGGACTTGACGTTGAACGTGAACGTCAGCGGACTGGAGCTGGCCGAGGCCGGTTATGCCGACCGGGTGGCCGGCATTCTCGCCAGTACCGGGTGGCCCGCCGATCAGCTCGTGCTCGAGGTGACCGAGAGCGAGTTGGCCGCCGAATCACAGACCGCGATCGCGAATCTGCACACTTTGCGCGAGCGGGGTGTGCGCATCGCCATCGACGATTTCGGCACCGGGTACTCCTCGCTCAGCAGGCTGGCCACTTTGCCGAGCGACATCCTCAAGGTCGACCAGTCTTTCGTCGCCGCGATCCGCTCGGATTCACCCGCGCCACCGCTGCTCGGCGTGATCGCCGCCCTGTCCAGCGCGCTGGATCTCCAGGTGATCGCCGAGGGCGTGGAGACCGAGTACCAGGCCGCGGTGCTCACCGAACTGGGCTTCGCGCTCGCGCAGGGTTACCACTACAGCGACTCGCATCCGGTGTCGGAACTGATCAGCGACCTCAACGAGAACCAGGGCTGGGTGGGTATCGGCGCCACCGACCGCGAACTGGGCGACGGGGACTCGGTCCACGCCAACGGCTGGGTGCCGCTGCACTGAATCCCCGGCTGACTGTCGGAACTGCCCCGCAAATTTCTTCGGCGCTGCCCGCCGGACCTCGTTGAGCTGCCCGGCTGATGCCGTGGCGGCGTGCTGATTGTTGAGGCTGCCCGCCTGATCCCGCTGAGGCGTCCGGCCGGTTTCCGAGCGCCGTACTGATTGTCGAGGTGGCCGGAGATCCGGTCGCCGTGCTGATTCCCGTGACGCCGCCCTGGTTAATTCCCTTGACGCCGCAGGGTGACCGTGCGCATGCTGGCGGCATGCGTTTGCTCATCTACGCCTATTGATTCGCCGAATCGGCGCGCGCCCGTTCGACGGGTAGCCCGCATAATCTCAGCCTGCGCTCGCTGACCGTACGAGCCGTGCTCTTCAAGAGCATCGGTGAACTGATCCCGCTGTACGCCCTGTACGCCCTGCTGTTCGCCGACCATGGGATGAGCACGGGACAGATCTCGCTGCTGTTCGCGATCTGGTCGGCGACGTCCTTCTTGCTCGAGGTGCCCTCCGGCGCGTGGGCCGACACGGTCTCGCGGCGAGGTCTGCTCGTGCTGAGCGGTGTGTTGCTGACCGCGGGTTTCGCGCTGTGGACTGTCGCACCCTCCTTCCCGGGCTTCGCCGCCGGATTCGTGCTGTGGGGCACGTCGGGGGCTTTGGCCTCCGGAACTTTTGAGGCGTTGCTCTACGACGACCTCGCCACCCGCGGCGAATCCACGGCCTACCCGCGCATCCTCGGCTATACCCGCGCGGGTGCGGAGGCAGCTGTCGTCGTCGCCATTGTCGCGGCGACGCCGCTCTACCTCTACGGCGGTTACGCGCTGGTCGGCTGGTCCAGCGTCGCGGTCGCCGCCCTGCATACGGTGATCGCGCTATCGCTGCCCACCTCGCCGAAGGCCGTGTCCGCGGCGGATGTCGACGACCTTGAAGACGTCGTACCGGAGGCGTCCGGGGACGACCGCGCGGCACGATCCGGTGCCACCCATACGCCAGTGGCACATGCAGATGCAGGTAACTCGACCCGTGGCGTCGATGCGGTGTCGATTGAGGATGGCGGCGCAGCGGATCGTGCCGTGGACTCGGATCTCATGGTGGGCGCGGGTACGCGGGCCGCGGTCCGAGACGCCACGCGCGGAACCGTTGCCGGTGGCACGAGCGGTGCGGACGATTGCGCTGGTCCGGAGGTTGTAGCGAGCGGCCGCGCGTCCAACGGCGATCAGCGAGCTGCGGCGGGAGATGCCCTTCGCGACAGCGACGTGGCGGTCACCGGCGGCGGCGCGGCGAATGATCGCGCTGTCAGCTCGGAGCTGTCGGTAGACGATTGTGTTTCGGTTGTCGGTGAGCGATATGCCTTGTCGGGGGGCGTGGTCGAACAGCCGCGGCCATTCGCTCGGTACCTCGGCATGCTGAAAGCCGGTATCGAGGAAGCCCTTCGGGTGCGCGTGGTGCGCTATGGCGTGCTGCTCGAGGCGTTGCTGTTCGGCATCACGGCGTTCGACGAGTATTTCGCTCTGCTCGCGCAGCAGGTGGGCGTCTCCACCGCGGTGGTGCCGCTGTTGGTGGGTCTCACCGTGCTCGGTTCGCTGGTCGGTTCCGTGCTGGGCGGGCGGACCGAAGGGATGTCGGGCCGGACAATGGGGCTAGTGATGGGTATCGCCGGTGTTTTGTTCCTCGGCGGCGCGCTGGTCGCCGGGCTCGCGGCACGGCGGCCCGACGCGATGTATCCGTTGACGGTTCTCGGGTTCACGGCGATCGGCGTCTCCTACGGCATCGTGCACAACGCGGTGGTCGTCGCAGGCGCCCGCCTCCAGGACGCCATCGAGGGCCCGGCCCGTGCCACGGTCACCTCGGTGTCCGGCCTCCTGAGCGAGGTGGTCGCGCTAGCGGTCTTCGGTTTCGCCGCCGTGGCGACCATCTGGTACTCGATGTCCACCCTGCTGGCCATGCTCGGCGTCGCCATGCTCGCCATAGCCGCCCTGACCCCCCGCTGGCTCCCGCGTCGCCGGTAAGTGGCACATCACGGAGATCCGCTCTCGCGTTTGCCACATTCAGGTGCCACTCGCGTTGGTCGGGTGGGGTGGGGGGTTGATCTTGGCCCGGTAGCGTGCGGGTTATGACCGTGCAGGTGAGGCTGGGGCTGGTCTTCGGGTTCGGGATCGGCGCGGGTGTCGCGGTGCAGGGGCGGATCAACGGCGCGCTCGGCGCGCGCCTGCACGATGGGATCGCAGCCGCCACCATCAGTTTCGGCACGGGCCTCCTTCTGCTCGCGGTGGTCTTCGCGGTCAGCGGGCAGCTGCGCGACGGCGTGCGGCAGGTGCGGCGGGCCTTGACAGATGGTGCGCTGCGGCCGTGGCAGCTGCTCGGCGGCCTGTGCGGCGCGTTCTTCGTCGCCTGCCAGGGCCTCACCGTCGCCGCCATCGGCGTCACCGCGTTCACCGTGGCCGTCGTCGCGGGCCAATTGCTCAGCAGCCTGGTCGTCGACCGTCTCGGTCTCGGCCCGGGCGGACGCACGCCGGTCACCGCGGTGCGTCTGGCCGGAGCGGCACTCGGCGTGCTCGCGGTTCTGGTCGCCGGATTCGGCCACAGCGGTGCCGCAACCGGTGGTCTCTCCGTGCCCGAAGCGCTGCGTGATGCACCGACCGCGCTGCTGATCGTGCTTCCCGCGCTGGCCGGGATCGGCCTGGCCTGGCAGCAGGCAGTGAACGGCAAAGTCGGCGCCGTCGGCGGACCCCTCTCGGCGGCCCTGGTCAATTTCTGTGTCGGCCTGTTCGCGCTGCTCGTCCTGGCAGCCGCGGTGATCGCGACCTCCGGTGGTCCGGCCGAATTCCCTACCGAGCCATGGCTTTATCTCGGCGGGTTCATCGGCGTGGCGTTCATCGCGCTGGCCGCCCTGACCGTCCGCTGGATCGGTGTGCTGCTGTTGGGCCTCACCTCGGTGGCAGGACAACTGCTGTTCGCCTTGGTCCTCGACCTGTTCACCCCGACAACCGCGGGCCTGTCGGTGACCGCGATCGTCGGTTGTGTGCTGACCCTCGTCGCGGTCGGCGTCGCCACTCGATCTCGGTCCTGAAAAGCCCGGTCGAGTCATTCATGTTCAAAGCGCATGAGTGTGGGATGGTGCGCTCATGCTGATCGAATACGGGGTGTGGGTTTCGCGGCTCTGTCTGTGTGTCGTGTTCGGGTTGTCGGCGTGGGGCAAGCTGGCGGATCGGAGTGCGGCCCGGCAGGCGATGGGCGACTTCGGCGTGCCGCTGCGCTGGGTGCCCGCCGTGGCATGGGGGTTGCCGATCGCCGAGGCGATGATCGCGATCGGAGTGGTGCTTCCGTGGGTGTCGGGTGCGGCCGCGGTGGCAGCGCTGCTGCTGCTCGGCGTGTTCACGGTGGTGATCGGGCGCCTGCTACGTCGCGGTGAGCGGCCCTCGTGCTCATGCTTCGGAACCGCGAGCGCGGTGCCGATCGGCCCGAAGACACTGGTACGCAATGGCGTTCTCCTAGCGCTCGCCGCGGCGGTCGGTGTCGGCGCGCTGACGCATCCGCGCGTGCCGATGGGCTCGCCCGTCGACGACGCGATCGGTTGTGCGGTAGTCGCCGCACTGTCGGCGGTGCTGGCGTGGTTGGCGGGGCAACTGCGCGTGCTGCGGCGCAGGGTCGATCAGCAGGCGTTGTCCACGTTGGGCGCGGAGGGTCTGCCGGTGGGTTCCGTGGCGCCGGAGTTCGCACTGCTCGACGCCGTGGGCGGGAAGACCACGCTGGAAGATCTGCTGGCCGGCGACCGGTCGGTCCTGCTGGTATTCGTGCATCCGGGTTGTGAGCTGTGCGCGGCGCTGGCCGAGGAATTGCCACGCTGGCATGCGCGGACGCGCGATGTCCTGGCCATCGTGGCGGTAGGTAACGGTGACGCCGCCGAACAGGCCGCGTGGGGCATGGAACACGGGCTCGGCGAGATCCCTTCGCTCGTGCAGCAGAGCAACGAGGCGGCCCTGCGGTATCGGGTGCGCGGCACCCCGTCCGCCGTCCTGATCGATCCCGACGGACGCGTCGCGGCCCCCGTGGCCAGGGGCGGTATCGCCATCCGCGAGCTGATCAGCACGGTGAAACCAGCGCGCCGCCCCCGTTGGCCCGAGCGCAGCGACATCCCTGCCGGGATTTCCAGCTGACTTTCGGGGCGTACATTCTTTCCGATACTGATAACAATCGATTTACTGATTATTTGCTGTGTCTGGCATTTCGGGCAGAAACTCGGTTGTCCACCGATAGGATCGAGGCGCACCGGTGCGGAACCGCCCTCCATCGACAAAAGGGGATAAGACATGGCGTACTTCGCATTCACGGACAACTCGGAGAAAGAGTTCGTCATCGAGCTGACCAACGAGCAGAGGATCGCGGAAGCCCGCCGCATCCTGATGGGCGAGGAGACGATGTCCGTACACGTCATGGGCAGGATCAGGAAGAATCCGGTGCCCTACAACCCGGGCTGGGATTTCTACCTGGACCCGGACACCATCACCTTCTTCACCATGGCCATCGAGGTCTGCGACGCCAGCATCCCGTACGTCAACGACCACCTCGATGAGGCGTGTGGCGCGTTCCTGCCGGGTTGCATGTGGTGTCCGTGGTCGTCGCGGCTCATCCGCGAGGTGGAATTTTAACTGTTGATTTGCTAGCGGGTACTTCCGGTCAGTGCGGAATCGCTGACCGGAAGTAGGCACTCAGCCCAGCTTGCGCGAGCGCAGTTCGTGTCCCTTGGAGGTCTTGCAGCGCCCGGACTCCAGGTCCCACTGCCAGCCGTGCAGGTTGCAGGTGAGCGTGTTGCCGTCCACCACGCCGAACTTCGACAGGTCCGCCTTCAGGTGCGGGCAGCGCCGCTGCACTTCCCAGCCGCCGAGTTCGGTGGAGGCGGAATCGTCGTGCGCCTCGGCGAACCAGCCGTCGGCGTAGGCGATCCGCTCGTCGGTGAGGCACTTGAAGAAGGTGTAGAGGAACTCGTTGTACCCGCCGATACGCCAGGCTTGGAAGCGGGTGGACAGAAAGATGGTGTTCACCCAGTCCGGCTCCTGGTCGCGCAGCACCGTGCGCACCAGTTCCGGCGCGATGCGGAAGCCGTAGCGGTAGCGGCCCTCGCCCTCGATGGGTCCGCGCACCGTGCGCTTGGGGAAGTCCAGCACCACGGTTTCCTCGCCGATCACCAGACCGACCGGGTAACCGATGCCGTCGCAGATCAGGTCGCTCTGCGCCATGATCGGTTCGAACAGCTTCTGCAGCGGTTCGAGCAGCGCGCCATCGCCGGTGGCCCAGGTCGCCTTCTCGGCTTCCAGCACGGGCGCGAGGCGCTGCGCCATCCGCTCGATGTACTCGGCCTTGTTGTCGTAGATCTCGGCGGGGTCGCTCGGATGGGTCAGGGTCAATTCGGCGCCGCGGACGTCGGCGACCGAGCCCGGGATCATCAGGATCCCGCCCGCGTTGCCGTGGATCTCCATCTGCTCCAGGAACACCTTCTGGTCGGGGAAGATGTTGCCCTCGTCGCCGCGATCATCGTTGAGGTAGCGCAGCTCGTCGTCCAGAAACACCGGCGGACCCGCCGACGGCACTACCCAGGTCGCCCCGACCTGTTCGATGTAGCTGCGGGCCCGGTCCATGCCGCGCTGCCGCTTCTGCTTGCCGAAGTTCGACTTGGTGCGGGCCGGGATGTCGTAGACCATCGGGTACCAGATCGCGCCCGAGTATTGCAGCAGGTGGATGTCGACGTGGCCGAACGCGTCGTGCAGCACGTCCATGTCGACCGGGCGGGCGTCGTTCATGTTGAAGCAGGTGGTCTCGCCGTCGGAGACAACCAGCCCGGAGTCGCCGATCGGGCCGTCGGCGGGCGCGCGCAGCGCGATGATCATGATGTCCAAGTCGCCACCCGGACCGGTGACCGTGTGCTTGACCGAGTCTTCCGTCTCGAAGAACTTGTGGAACCCCAGGTGCTCCAGTTCGCGCTTCAAGTCCGGCACCGGATAGTCCGGCAGCAGCACGGTCGCGTCCTTGTTGACGTGCTCGGCCAGCGTCTTCGCGTCGAAATGGTCGCGGTGCAGATGCGAGACGTACAGGAAGTCGCATGCGCCCAGCTCGTCCCAATCGAGCTGGGTGTTGTCGGGGAACGGGAACCACGAACCGAAGTACGCGGGGTTCACCCAGGGGTCGCAAAGGATCGACCCGGCCGCGGTGCGGATGTGGAATCCGGCGTGTCCGACGCTGGTGATCTGCACTAGCTGCTCCTCCTGCTGTTACCAGCCAACCAGGGTAGTAGTTACGGCGAGACGTCGCCGATGCAGTAGCCGTCCGGCCCGGATCGCAGGGTGAAGGTGCGGGTCTGCGTCACACCCGCGGAGTTGGTCACCGGGACGAGCACCGCGACGTACTCGGCGTTCAACTGCTCCGAGCGGATCTGCTGGTCGGCGAACTCGGTGGTCCCGGTCAGCATGCCCTGGTTGTTGGCAAGGGGGGCCGGGATCGGGCGTCCAGTGGCGGTGGGATCCCAGCTGGCTGGGGACGCCTTGCACACCAGCGGGTAGGTGCCCTCCTTGTCGGCCGGGTCGAGCGGAGATCCGACGAAGCGGGACAGGTAGCGGCGCACGGTGTGCCTGGCGTCGGCGTCGTTGTAGGTGACGTCCGTGCCCGCCGCGGTGACGCGCGGACAGGCGTAGCCGGTCTCGATCTCGGCGCGGTCGACGGCGACCGTGGTGGTTCCGCTCTGCCAGACGACGGCGTCCGTCGTCGCCGTGCCCGGCTGGGCCAAAGCGGCCAGGATGGGCTGCTGGTCGTCGTACATGTCGGCCACGTTCTTCGGCGCGATGGTCCAGCACTTCTCCTGCATATCGGCGATGCTGTGCGTTCTCAGATCGGCGGCCCAGCGCTGCACGGCGGTCGCCGCGGCGGGCAGTCCCGAGACCGCGCCGACCGGGGGAGCGTCGGCGGGTACCGGCGGCAACGACGGGGTGCTCGGCGCCGCTGTCGCCGGGACGGCGGCGGGCGGCGTCGTGCGCGGGGCCGACTGTGGGGTGCTCTCGTCGGGGATGCCGGCGACGGAATCGCAGCCGGTCAGCGCACCCGCGCCGATCAGGGCCAGGCCGATCATCGCTGCGCGCATACGCGGTCGGCCGCCCCGGCGCGGAGTCGAGTGCGTGGGGATGCACGTCGGTTGCCCCATAGGCGATGATTCCGGACCGATCAGCGCTGCTCCACCTGGTCGGATGCTCTGGCGCGTCGGGTGCGCGGCTGTGGACGTCGGTTGGCCCGGGTTCGCTGAAGCCCGAATCCGATCGCGTGCTGAGCTGTGGTCGAATTCGCGCGGTATCGGTCGGGCGCGTTCCACTTCGACGATCCTCTTCTCTAAGGGCGTGCGGTTAGGGCTGCTCAGGCGTCCTCGATCCGGTGCCGCATGCGACGGCGAGCACTGCCGGAGGGGACGATCAGCGACTACGCTAGCGGACTTGTGGAACCCGTCTATCGGACGATCATCGGGCTGGCCCGTACCGTCTTCTTTCTCGAAGGTCTGAAGTTCACCGTCAAGGGCGATGAACATATCCCCGCGCGGGGTGGCGCCGTGTTGGCGGTGAACCACACCGGCTACATGGACTTCACCTACGCGGGCCTGCCGGTGCGCACCCCGAAGCGGTACATCCGCTTCATGGCCAAGAAGGAGGTCTTCGACGACAAGATCTCCGGTCCGATCATGCGGGCGCTCAAGCACATTCCGGTGGACCGCTCGGCGGGCGCCGATTCGTACCAGGCCGCGGTGGAATATCTGCGCCGCGGTGAGCTGGTCGGCGTGTACCCCGAGGCGACCATCAGCCGCAGCTTCGAGATCAAGGCATTCAAATCGGGCGCGGCGCGCATGGCCATCGAGGCGGAGGTGCCGATCATCCCGATCGTCATCTGGGGTGCGCAGCGGGTGTGGACCAAAGGCTTCCCGAAACGCCTCGGCCGCACCAACACGCCCATCTCGATCGCGGTCGGCGAACCGATCCAGCCGTTCGAGCCCGCCGCCGAACTCACCGCCAAGCTGCGCTCGACCATGCAGGAGATGCTGCTCGATCTGCAGAAGGACTACGTGCACGAGCCCGGCGCGTATTGGGTGCCCGCCCGGCTCGGCGGCAGCGCTCCTACCCTGGAAGAGGCGGACGCGATGGATGCCGCCGAGGCGAAGGAGAAGGCCGCTCGCAAGAACGCGGCGGAGCAGTAACGGGAGTTGCAATGGCGCGGGAACCGGTTTACGACATTCTCACCGGCCTGGCCCGCACCATTTTCCTGGCGCAGGGCCTGCGCATCGATATCGAAGGCCAAGAGCACATTCCCCGTTCCGGCGGCGCGGTGCTCGCCGTCAACCACACCGCCTATCTGGACTTCATGGAAGTCGGGCTGGTCGGGCGCAAGTCCGGCCGCAACGTCCGATTCATGATGAAGGCCGAACTCGAACACGGCATCATCGGTTTCCTCATGAAGCACTGCAAGGCGATCGGCGTCGATCGCACCGCGGGCGCGGAGTCGTACGCCCGCGCGGTGACCGCGCTGCGGGACGGCGAATTGGTCGTGGTCTATCCCGAGGCGACGATCAGCCGCAGTTTCGAGCTGAAGGAATTCAAGTCCGGCGCGGCCCGCATGTCCATCGAAGCCGACGTCCCGATCATTCCGCTGATCATCTGGGGCGCACACCGCATCTGGACCAAGGACATCCCGAAACAACTGGGCCGCCACAACTTCCCGATCAATATCCGCATCGGCGCCCCGATCCCACCCGCCGAACCGGCCGAACACCTCACCGCCACCTTGCGCAGCCGCATGGACGAACTACTGGAAGACGCCCAGCGGAACTACCCGATGCCGGAAGGAGCCCGCTGGGTTCCCGCACGGCTCGGCGGCACCGCACCCACTCTCGCGGAGGCGGCTGTCCTGGAACGCGAGGAAATGGCCAGGCGCCGAGCCAAGGCCGGCCGCCGCATTCCAGGCCGGGCCTAGCTGCTGCGGGCACGTCCTCCCTGCGATCGACGGTAGTCAAATGGCTGCTGTCTCGTGGTCGAAAGCCGCCATTTGACTCCGCTCGATGCTCGGGTTCTACAACGCAACCACAGCCGGTTGACTGAGCTGGGAATTGGGCGTGCGATCGACGGCGGAAGGTAAGTCGGGTACGGCACTCAGCGTGCCCAGCACTGCCTCAGTAAACCTATGGAGGGTGTACTTACCTACGCGGCATCGCCAAAGAATTTTCTGCCTGAAGCCTCGAGCCATGCACTACCTACCACTGTTTTCCCCTGGCGGTGCTGGGCACGTCGGGTGCCGTACCCGGCTTACCTCCCGCAGTTCGTCAGAACCGCGTCTTTCCAGCGTGGTCGACCGGCTGTGGTTGCGTTCGAAGTTCCAGCTGGGGGCAGGGCACAGAGGTTGGCAAGCAGATCATCCTAGGTACGGGTGTTTTCGCTTTTCGGTGTGATGCCGCAAGCGGAGCCGGACGGTGTCGTGTACTGGCTCGTCTCGTAGCTGCTCCGGATGAATGAAACGAACGTCGGTGGACTCGTCGCTGACCGCTAGTTGGCCGCCGATCACCTGGGCGTAGTACGTGACGTTGAATTCCTGCCGTACCGCGCCGTCGGTGTAGGCGATGACGTGTTCCGGATCGGTGTAAATGCCGAGTAGACCGGTGATTTCGATGTCGAGGCCGGTTTCTTCCTTGGTCTCACGGATGACGCACTGTTCGAGAGTCTCGCCGATCTCCATGGTGCCGCCCGGTAGAGACCAGTTACCTGAGTCGGCCCGGCGCTGCATGAGAACCGCCCCGTCAGCGTCGATGATCAGAGCCGATCCACCCGGAACCAGACTATTGGCCTCGGGTGCGTCGGGATCTCGGTAGTAGTCGCGTCGATGGCTCATCCTGGCCCCCCGATCCGGTACGGAATTTCGGTTCGGTTGTACTCGCCGTACATCGAGTGGCTCAGGCCAGCATTGCTTCGATTTCGGCAATGCGCCGGTCGAGGCGGGTCGAGTGGGCGGTGTCGGCGGCTGTCCGGGCCTCTTGGATGGTTGCGTGTGCTGCGTCCAGATCGCGGGTCTTCAGGAACGACTCCGCGAGCCAAGTGCGGTACAGGGCTACCTCACGGACTCGGTCATCGGATAGTTGTCCGATGGCTCTGGACAAAAGGGGACTTGCCTTGGCCGGTTCGCCCAGTTCGACAAAGCATCTACCCGCCATGACGTCTATCTCTGTACGGTCCATCCAATACACCCACTCGGGCTCAGGAACGTCGGCCGAACGGCGGTCGTATGCGTCATCCACCGCGTCGAGAGCACGTTTCGCCTCCTCGCGATCGCGTGAGCGTGCGCATGCCCAGGCCAAGCGGTCCACGAGCAATGACCGGACTGTTGGCGGCGCATGAGGTGCTCCCTTGACAGCGGTACGTGCTAGCAACGCTGCTTCTTGTGGATTGCCGACATTGGCCATTTGGTAGCTGAGGCTCGACAGGAGTTGCGCCGTCAGGACACGGTCTCCCGCGTCATCCGCTGCCGATGCGCCGCTCAGGTACAGGCGCTGCGCTTCGCCGTATCTACCTGCGTCGCTCGCCACCCACCCGGCGAGTTGTGCGAGTTCACCCGCGACGACCAGCAGTCGCTTGCCTATCCGCTCGGTGTAGCTGCACTCCGTGATGACACTCCGGGCATTCTCGAACTCCTCCGATACCAGCGGAAAAAGGTCCCTTCCACCTACGCTGTCATCCATATGCCGCAGCTCGACCACACGTTGTTCCATCTGGGTGGCGAGTGAATCGCCGACGCGTCGACCAGCGGAACCACATGTCTTGGGTGCCGAGTCGGCCACCAACCATTCGTGTGCGACACGGATCGGGTCCTGCGGTGGTGCCGTGAGCTCATGCACGGGGATGTTCAGAGCGCGTGAGTAGCCGATGATGTGCTCTTGCTTCACGTCGCGCTGCCCGTTCTCCAACATGCCGAGCAACGACTTGCTGTAGTTCGTCTTGGCCGCGAGCGCGGCCAGGCTGACCCCTCGGCTTCGCCGGGCAGCGCGGAGCAGAAATCCAGGATTCTCCATCGATCCATGCACCCGATTCTGTGGACCTTTGTGGACGGCAAATCGATTACGTGCCTTACGTATTGGCTCAAGACTACTACGTAGCGCCTGGTAGGAAGCGGTCTGAATCGCACGTCTGATTTCGCGTCTGCTGAACTCCGAATGGTTGGCTATCGGAGTAGACCCGACCGGGCCCGGCGCATTTCAACCGTCTTTCGATGTGAGAGCTGGGGGCTACGGATGGAAGCTTGTGGGGATACGCCGCGGTCGCGGTGTCTGTTCTATCGGCGGGAGTGCGATCTGCCCGCGGTGGTCGACCCGCCCGAGAGCGGCCGGATTGTAGTGCGTGCCGGGCATGTTTGGGCGATGACGATGCCTACTCGGCTCGGGCAGGCGGTGAAAGCGCACATTCAGAGCCGAGGCGGTCCGCTGGGACCTGTTGTCGGACATCCACGTTCGGGGCGATGGACCTATCTGATCAGGCCCGATCTTCCCGACGATGTGCGGTTGTTCGCCGAGTTGTTCCGGCTGGACGTGTCGGTCTCTCGGGCCGGTGCGACTATCGCGCTGCCGTCTCCCACCGCGTCGGTTGGCGCGATCCGGTGCTGGATAATACCGCCGCGCAACAGCTTTCGCCCTTCCGGGCAAGTTGTCGTCGAAGCGATTCGGGCGTGGGCGGACCAGGTTCCGCCCAATTGGCGGGCTCAGGGGTGATGCCGTATGCCGGATAACGAAATCTCCACCCTGGAATCGGGTGTGCGGTGAGCGGGGATGAGTCGCCGAATCCGTCGGAGCCGGATGTGCGCTTGAGTGTGTTCTGGCATGGGCTTCGGCTGGAGTTCGCGGCGTGCTTCACAGCGGCGATGACGTTCGCGCAGGAGTGGCGGCGTGCTCATTACCCAGATGCGGTGGAGATCTTGTCGGACGGGGCTGACGGTCTGCCTCGGCTGCCTTGTGAACGGTTGTATTTGGAGCCCGTCGAGCTTGCGGCCGTCACTGACGCGGAGATTCTCAGGAACGAACAGGGACGCCGCAGGGGGTAGCGGCCGGTACTTCACCCCGGATAAACGATGTGGGTGGAACACCCATCAGACTGCGGAAGTCGGCCGTCATGTGGGATTGGTCGTAATAGCCGGTGGTGACCGCGATGTCGGCCCACGGGGTGTCACTTGCCTGGGATAGGACTTTGCGAACTCGGTCTATGCGCGCGAAAAACTTGGGGGAGACGCCGATTCCGCTGGTGAACAGGTTGCGGAGTTGGCGTTCGCTCACTGCGAGTCGCGCGGCGAGCTCGGGAACGGTAACGGGGTCGTCGTCGGCGATGGCGCCCACCGCCGTGGCGAGCAGGCGGCGGTGGGCGCGCTGGGCCGGATCGTCGGCAGCGCGGCGTGGCAGCTGGTCCTCGAGATAGGGAACAACTTCGTCGGGCGAGAGTTCGACCAGCTCGGTGGCGAGGTGGGCGGCGGGGCCGGGTAGATCCTCCAACCGCACGATTCGATCGGTGAGATCCACAGCCCGGACGCCGAGCAACGAGCGGATGGCCCCGGGTGCCAGGCGCAGGCGCACGCAGCCCGCTGGCTTGTTCGCCCGCGAGTAGATCGCCTTGGTCTGCGGCCCGACCACGAGCGCGTCGCGCGGACCGTCGTGCTCGGCGCGCAGCACGATGGTGGTCGAGGTCTGCGGAACGTGCGCGAACGGTTCGGACAGGTCGACCACGGTGGGGATCCGGCCGAGTTCGGCCAGCCACGGTCGCAGCGACTCCGGCGCGGGCTCGGACGATTCGACCAGGTCGGCCGTCACGACCGGCGGCGGGCGCAGCATGGTGGTCACCGCATCCACTGTAGGCAGTCCGCGCCTCGCCGGGTGTGCCGAAATTTCCTAGAGGACCTGTACTGACACGCGGCACGGTTGTCCCATGATCGTGATCACCGGTGCCACGGGCACCATCGGGAGTGAAATCGTCCGTCAGCTTGCCGACCGGGACGTGCCGGTTCGCGCCGTCACCAGGGACCCGAGCCGCGCAAAAGTGCCCGCGGGCGTCGAAGTAGTGCGGGGTGACTACACCGATCTCGCATCCATACGGTCGGCCATGGACGGCGCGGAGGCCGCGTTCATCGTCGGTGTGCTCGGCCCGGAATATGTGGACGCCGACCGCGCGCTGATCACCACGGCGCGCGAGGCAGGGGTCGGCCGCATCGTCAAGCTTTCGGCCATCGGTACCGGCGAGACGGGGCTCGGCCGCGTAGGCACTTGGCATTTGCCCGGTGAGCAGGCCGCACGAGAGAGCGGCGTCGACTGGACCATCCTGCGCCCCAGTTCCTTTGCCTCCAACACATTGAGCTGGGCCGAGGCCATTCGTTCCGGGAAGCCCGTGACCAACCTGACCGGCGCTGGTGCACAGGGCGTCATCGATCCCCGCGACGTCTCCGCGGTCGCCGTCGAGGCGTTGGTCTCCGCCGAGCACGCGGGCAAGATCTATACCCTTACCGGCCCCGAACTGCGCACTACCCATGACCTGGCCGCGACCTTGGCCGATGTCGTCGGACACCCGGTGGAGGTCGTCGACATCGCGGAATCCGAAGCGCGGGAGTACATGCTCGAGTCCGGCATGTCCGCCGAATTCGCCGAGGGGGCGCTGGCAGGACAGGCCTACGTGCGTGCCGGAAACAACGCGATCATCACCGATGACGTGCGGCGCATCCTCGGTCGCGCCCGCACCTACGCCGAGTGGGCCGCCGATCATGCGAGCGCGTTCGTGGCGGACGCGAGCGTGGCAGCCCACTGACGGTCATGTGATTGGCGTCACATAAAATTGCCGAACCGTGGACGCTGGGCAAGGGTGGCATGACTGCCCAGTGTGGCAACAAGGAAAGGGGATTCGATGCGTCGTCGGGTCATGTCGGTCTTGGTCGCGCTGACGGCGGGAGGGTCGGCCGCGGCGTTCGGTGGCGCGAGCGCCTCCGCGGTGGCGCTGAACCCGTTCCCCGGCGGCACCGAGGTCTACTTCGACCACGCCGAGTCCACCGCGATCGCGAATCTGAACCTCGGACCGGCGCTGAGCCAGGTGGCGGTCGCCTGGTCGCCGCAAGCCAAAGCGACACTGGGAGCGGGGATCACCGAGCATGCCCAGTGGGCCAGCGAGACTCCGACCGGCGCGGTTTCGATCGAGGTGTACGGCATGTTCGTCCAACCCGCGCTCGTTACGGTCACGACTATCCGCGGCTGAGTTCCTCTTCCGTTTTCGGATTCGGCTGCGCGGGGGTAGTCTCGCCCATGGCGTTATGCGCATGCATTATCGGAACCTTCGCCACTCGCGCGTAGGGCTCGGTGTGCGGCGGCGAGCACGCATGCGGCGACGCACCGGGCTACCGCTCGCGCCGCCGGATGCCGCAGCACACGCGCCGCGCTGCCGGTGAACACCGACATGAAGACTTCCTGGCGTATACCCGGACGGGACGGCACTCCGTGCGCCGTCCCGTCCGGTGTTTTCGTTTTATCGCGCAGTCGAGCGGAAGCTCCGCAGCCGCAGGCTGTTGCTGACCACGAAGACCGAGGAGAACGCCATCGCGGCCCCCGCGAGCATCGGGTTCAGCAGGCCCGCTATGGCCAGTGGGATCGCGGCCACGTTGTAGGCGAACGCCCAGAACAGATTGCCCTTGATGGTCGCGAGCGTCCGGCGCGAAAGGCGGATCGCGTCCGCCGCCGCCCGCAGGTCGCCGCGGACCAAGGTCAGATCGCTCGCCTCGATGGCCACGTCGGTGCCGGTGCCCATGGCCAGACCCAGGTCGGCCTGGGCCAGCGCCGCGGCGTCGTTCACGCCGTCGCCCACCATGGCGACCACCTTGCCCTCGGCTTGCAACCGCTTGACGGTGTCGACCTTGTCTTGCGGCAGCACCTCGGCGATCACCTCGTCGATGCCCACCTGCGCGGCGATCGCTTCCGCGGCGGCCTGGTTGTCGCCGGTCAGCATGATCGGGGTGAGGCCGAGTGCGCGCAGCTGGGCAATCGCTTCGGCGGAGGTCGGTTTCACCGCGTCGGCGACTACGAGCACACCGCGCGCGGTGCCGTCCCAGCCCACCGCGACCGCGGTCTTGCCCTCGGACTCGGCCGCGCGCATCGCCTGCGTCAGGTCGTCGCCCAGGTGCTGGGACCAGTCGGCGAGCAGCCGGGCCCGGCCGACCACCACGGCGTGACCGTCCACCACTCCCTGCACGCCGAGTCCCTCGACGTTCGCGAAGCCTTCGACGGGCTTCAGCTCGCCCACCCGCTCGCGGGCGCCCTTGGCGATCGCCTGCGCGATCGGGTGCTCGGACGAATCCTCCAGCGCTCCAGCCAGTTCCAGAATCCGCGAGACCTGCTCGCCTTCGGCGGGGATGACGTCGAGCAGGGTCATCCGGCCCGCGGTGACCGTGCCGGTCTTGTCCAGCACCACCGTGTCCACCCGCCGAGTCGATTCCAATACCTCGGGGCCTTTGATCAAGATGCCCAGCTGTGCGCCGCGTCCGGTGCCCACCATCAACGCGGTCGGCGTGGCCAGCCCGAGCGCGCACGGGCAAGCGATGATCAGCACGGCCACCGCGGCGGTGAACGCGGCCGCCACCGATCCGCCGGTGCCGAGCCAGAATCCGAGCGTCGCGACCGACAGCGCGATCACGATCGGCACGAAGATCCCGGAGATCCGATCGGCCAGCCGCTGGGCTTGGGCCTTGCCGGTCTGCGCGTCCTCGACCAGCTTCGCCATCTGCGCCAGCTGGGTATCGGATCCGATTCGGATAGCGCGTACGACGATCCGGCCGCCGACGTTCACGGTCGCGCCGACCACGGCCTCGTCGGGGCCGACCTCCACCGGCACCGACTCGCCGGTGAGCATCGAGGCGTCGACGGCCGAGGAACCTTCCACCACGATGCCGTCGGTGGCGATCTTCTCGCCGGGCCGCACCACGAACCGGTCACCGACCGTCAGTTGCTCCACCGGGATACGCCGCTCGGTTCCGTTGCGCAGCACCGAGACTTCCTTGGCTCCCAACTCGAGCAGAGCACGCAGCGCCGCGCCCGCACGCCGCTTGGCGCGCGCCTCGAAGAAGCGCCCGGCCAGGATGAACGTGGTGACACCGGCCGCGGCCTCCAAGTAGATGCTGCCGGTGCCGTCCATCCGGGAAATGGTGAACTCGAACGGGTGGGTCATCCCCGGTGTTCCCGCGGTGCCCCAGAACAGCGCGTACACCGACCAGCCCAGCGCCGCGAGCGTCCCCATCGAGATCAACGTGTCCATGGTCGCGGTTGCGTGGCGCAGGTTGGTCCACGCGGCACGGTGGAACGGCAGCGCGCCCCACACCACGACCGGCGCGGCGAGAGTCAGCGAGAGCCACTGCCAATTGGTGAACTGCAACGCCGGGATCATCGCCATGGCGACCACCGGTATAGACAGCACCAGCGAGACCAGCAAGCGGGTCCGTAGCGCGGCGGCCGGATCTTCCTCGGCGGGCGCGATTTCCCGCGGCTTCGGTGGGGCGGGCAGGGACGCGGTGTAGCCGGCCTGCTCAACGGTGGCGATCAGGTCATCCGGCGAGATGTCGCCGGTGACCTCGACGCGCGCCTTCTCGGTGGCGTAGTTCACCGTCGCGGTGACGCCGTCGAGCTTGTTCAGCTTCTTCTCGATGCGAGCGGCGCAGGACGCGCAGGTCATGCCACCGATCAC
Organism: Nocardia sp. Marseille-Q1738; assembly: GCF_965283145.1. Classification (NCBI taxonomy): domain Bacteria; kingdom Bacillati; phylum Actinomycetota; class Actinomycetes; order Mycobacteriales; family Nocardiaceae; genus Nocardia; species Nocardia sp. Marseille-Q1738. The sequence goes on from NZ_CBDIMS010000001.1 coordinate 708,344, forward strand.
CAGCTCGACCTGCCCGGAGGGCGGTGGTTGTGTCGCGGTGGTCATCGTGGGTGCTCCGTTCTGTGCGGGCGGTGGTGGATCGACGGGTCAGTGGCTGTGGCCGCCCGGCACCAGCTGCTGATCAGTGTGTTCGGTGTGCGTGGTGGCGCTTGCGGCGGGGGTGCCCTGGGCGACGGTCAGGGTGAACTCGGCGGTGCGGACCACACCCTCGTGCTGGAAGTCGAGGAACAGGCGGTAGTCGCCCGCGCTCGGCGCGGTGAGCGCGAAGGTGATGCCGGGTCCGGCCTGGGTCACGCCGTCGCCGGGGTGGCCCTCCGGATGGACGTGCAGGTAACCGAGGTCGGCGGCGCGCAGTGCCACCAGGTGGCCGTAGGCCCCGAGGTAGGGCTGCAGATCGGTGACCGGCTTGCCGCCGCGATGCACCGACAGGGTCACCGTCGACGGTCGGCCGGGGACGACGACGCCGTCCAGTGTCACGGTGTAATCGCCGACCGTCGCGGTGGTGGTCGCGGCCGGGAGTTGTTGCGGGTCGTACTTACCCGCCACCCGCAGATCCGCGCCCAGGGTCAGGTTCTCGCCACCCTGCGGGGTGAAGTCGGCGAATACCCGGTAGTCGCCCGCTCGGGTGAGATCGAGGGGGACGCTCCAGGTCCCGTCTGTGCCCAGCACCGGATGCACGTGCTGGAAGGCGACCATGTCGCGGCGCACGACGATCAGATGCAGATCCTTGTCGTGGCTGCGCACATAGCGAGTGACGGCCGCCCCGTTCTGGTCCAGGATGCGAAAGCGAAGCGGCACGTTCGGTGCCGGTGCGGCCTGTGTGGTGTCGAGCCGCAGGGTGTATCCGCGCTCGGTCGTCATCATTCCTCCAGGTAGTGCTTCTGAGTGGGCCTCGCCCTGTTCGGCGGGTCGGTCGTGTGTTCCCGAGTTGTGTGCGGCGGGTTCGGCGGGATCGGGTCCGATGACCGCGCCGGTTGCGACAGCGATCCCGAAGACCGCCGCGAGGCCGAGGGCGAAACCGCCGAACTTGGTGGATGTGTTCATCGCCAGCGCTCCGTTCCGTGCTCAGTCGGCGACCGCGTAGCCCGCTCGGACCACGGCGGCGGAAAGTTCGGCGCGCTCGACCGAGTCCCCGCTCTCGACGGTGACCCGGCCGCTGGAGAGGTCGACGGCGACGGAGCTGACGCCGGAGATACGGCCGATCTCGTCCCGGACCGAGGCGGCGCAGCCGCCGCAGGTCATCCCGGTGACGGTCACGGTGGTGGCGGTGCTCATGGTCGATCTCCTCTTCGGGTAGCTCTTGCTTCTGTGACTACCTTACCCCCCTAGGGTATAAATCCGTCAAGAGTGGTCCGGCACACATGACAAAGCCCGGTCCGCGAGCTCGCGCGGACCGGGCCTCGTATTGGGGATCACGTCAACACCATGGTCGAAGTGGTCGATCGTGAGAGCGCCGCGCATCAGGTGGCCGATCGCCACAAACGCCGCATGGCTGCCGTCCCGCTATCCAGGGACGGCAGCTGTCGAGGTCAAGCCGAGTGCAGGTTGCGGGCGGTAGGGGAGGTTTCGGTGGTGGCAGGGTCCGGGTAGGTGCCGAAGAGACGGTCGGCGGTACCGGAGGTGGTGACCGTGAACCAGTAGTGCTCGTTCTTGTAGTGGTGGTGGCGGTGGTTGCGCCAGACCGCGCGGTAGAGCGAGCCTTTCGGCTTGTAGTCGGTGTGGACCAGGTAGTGCGTCCACTCGTAGCCGAGGCCGAGCAGTGTGATGGTGATCAGGAAGGTCAGGCCCAGGCCGGGGCGCGGGAAGGCGAACGCGGCCAGGGCGATAAGGACGACGATCAGTGCGGCGAGCGTCTTCGTCGGGATGAAGATCAGCGGGATGTTGCGCGGATCGACATGGTGCTCGCGGTGTTTGCGGGCCAGCTCGCTGTCGAGCGCGATCGGGCCGAGCCGCCGCGGCCGCCAGTGCAACACGGTGACGTGCACGATCCACTCGAAGACCGGGAAAACCGCCAGCATCACGGCGGGCACGAGCAGGTCGGATGTTTGCCAGTCGCCGACGATGATCCGGCCGATCACCGCGCCCACCAGCGTGGTCGCGATCATCCACGGCGAGGGATGCCGGAGGAATTCGCGGAAGGCTTGTCCGAGGGTCAGCCCGCGGCGCAATGCCCGCTCGTCCCGGCGCACCTTCGCGCGCGCCTGCGCCTCGACCGTATCCCGTTCGGATGCCTTGGATTTCGTCATGGTCGTTCCTAGGTGATGCGTGATCAGGATCCGCCGAGGATCTCGATCAAAGCGGTGGTCGCCGGTTCGAGCAGCGCCCGAGCGGTAGTGGCGGCCTTCTGCGGCCTGCCCGCCACGATGGCGGCGGCCAGTTCGCGGTATGCCTCGACGTTGCCCACCTCGGCGGACATGATCGGGGCCAGCGCCGCGAGCGCCGGTTCATAGGCGGCGCGCAACATGTTGAACATCAGCCGGAACACGATGGAATCGGCCGCGTCCACGACGTGATCCCAGAACTCCATCGCATGCCGCTGCTGCGTGATCGGATCCTGTTCGGCGGCAAGTGCTTCGACGGAGGCATGCAGCAGCGCGCGGACCTCGTCGGCGCCCGTCGCGCCGATCCGGCGTGCGGCCAGCTCCGCCACCTTCGGTCCGTTGTGCAGCCGTGCCTCCACAATGCTGCGCGCCACCGTGGGGTCCAGTTCCCCGGCTTGCACCAGCAACCTGGGCAGGACCTCGAGCCCGGCCCCACGCCGGTAGTCCAGCACGGTGGTCGCGTCCCCCTGACGCACGGACACCAGCCCGGCCGCCGCGAGCCGCTGTAGCGCCTCCCGCACCGCGGGCCGCGAAACCCCCAGCGCCTCCGCCAACTGCCGCTCGCTGGGCAGGGTCGACCCCGGCGCCAGCTCCCCACTGAGCACGTCCGCCGCGATCTGCTCGAACACATCCGCCGACACCGACCGCTTGACCACAGGTTGCAACGCCATGCGTCTACTGTGCGCCGTGTTGGTAAGGAGGTCAAGTGGTCAGACCAATTGGCCTCGTCTGAATCCTAGTAACACTAGATTGTCAAGCAATGCTATAGTCGGCCTATGGGGACCCAGACGCGACGAGAACGGGAACGCGCCGAACGGCACCGGCTGATCATCGACACCGCTCGGGAGCTGGCCGAGTCGCAGGGCTGGGACGCGGTGACTGTGCGCAGGCTGGCGGAACGGATCGAATACAGCCAGCCTGTGCTGTATTCGCACTTCGCGGGCAAGGATGAGATCGTCACGGCGGTCGCCGAGGAAGGCATCGCGGAGATGGCCGCGTGGAGCCGCGCGGCGTTGGAGTCCGCGGGCGGCGAGCCGCGCGCAGCGTTGGCGGCGGTGGCGCGGTCCTACCTCGACTTCGCGACCGCGCGGCCCGCGCTCTACGACGCGATGTTCCTGATGAAGGTGAACCTCGCGTTCGGCGAGAATGCCTCGCAGCCGCTGCGGGACGCGTTCGCCGTCATGTTCGCCGCCTTCGCACCGTTCGCGGGCGAGCACGATCCGGAAACCTTCACCGAGGTGGGCTGGAGCGCCCTGCACGGCCTGGCGACCCTGGACCGCGGTGGACGGCTGCGGCCGGCTCAGCGGGACGCCCGGCTGGCGGTGTTGGTCGACCAGTGGACCCGGTAAACCTCTGCCGTGGTGAGCGCATTGTGACCCGATTCGCGTTCGGCGAACTGCGGTTTCGCGATTCCGGTGCGCCGAATCGAGTTCGGTTCGGAAACGACCATTTTTGACCCGTCGCATCGCGCGGTATGCGGCATATGAGTGCGTTTCTGCGGGTGGCCTCGGTGCGTGGCAGTGATGCCGCCGCCTGAGCTGCGGTGGCATCACTGGGCGGCAGGTCAGCTCACCGGCGTGAAGACGGGGGTTGCCCGGTGCCGTCGATCGCCCACCCCGACGCGGTTGCCCGCAACCCGGTCGACGAGGACCGGGACCGCGATGAGCCCAGCACCACCAGCGGATCCAGCAGACCGAAGATCCGCCAGCGTTCGGTGACCGGCTTGTCGGCGACAGCGTCTGCTCGGCCGGAACGGGCATGTGCGGCTTGCTGATCAGCGCGATCCCGGGTAGCGATCTGAAATCTAGCAAGGCTAGACAATATAGCGAGCGAATGTTACCGTTGCTCTAGTTGCTAACGCTGCTAGAACTTGGAAAAGGAAGCAGAAAATGCTCATTGTCACCGGCCAGATCATCGCCGCCGCCGCCGTTCTCTCCAATGCCGTCGTCTATGGCACCGACGTCTGCGGGGCGGTGATCACCCGGTCGGTGTACCGCAAGCTCGATGACGTGACCGTGACCATGAGTGCGGGATGGGGTCACTATTACGGCGACAAGCGCATGCCGGTGGTCGGTGCGGGCGGTGTGGTCACCGCGGTGCTCACGCTGCTGATCGCGCTGTTGGCCGGGCAGATCGGCGCCGCTGTCGCGGCGGGGATCACCGTGGCGGCACTGTTCACCTGGCTCGCCTTCTACGTCCGCGTCGCCAAGCCGATCAATTCTCAGCAGACCGCCGCTGCGCGGAGCGGCATCATTCCGGCCAATGCCCGTGCGCTGCAGGACAAGTGGGACAGCATTCTGAAGTACCGGGTCACCCTGCAGTTCATTGCCATTGCCGGACTGTGCGCCGCGCTGATTCTGTTCTGATTCCAGAGCACGGGGTAGGCGGTGTCGCGCGTGAGTAGGTGGTCGGTGCCCCGACAAACTTCCGGCTGATCGCCGGGGGCACAACTGATATCGAATTCACTGAGGAGTAACTGACATGACCTTCACCATCAATGAACAGCAGTTTCTCGCGGAGGCCGGGATCGGTCGGCTGGCCACGGTGTCGCCCGACGGCGTTGTGCAGAATAACCCGACCAGCTATCGGGTGAACGCCGACGGCACGATCGACATCGGGGGCATGCGGATGCGTGCCAGTCGAAAGTACCGCAATGTCGAGGCGGGCAGCCGGGTGTCGTTCGTCGTCGACCAACAGGTTTCATTGGAGCCATACGTGATTCGCGGCATCGAGGTTCGCGGCACGGCCGAGGCGCTCGATGACGAGGAGCCACCGTTCCCACCCCAGGAACGCGCGGTCATCCGAATTCACCCCGAACGGGTCATCTCCTGGGGCATCGACGGCGGATCCTTCGACTTCACCAGTCGCCGCGCCGAGTAGTCGGGCATCGTGGTCGAGCCCGCCGGGCTCGTGTGATGCGGGGTCCGGCAGGACCCCTGGCGCCATTGAGTGAGTCGTATTTATGCGGTACCGTACAAACTAACTATACGGTGCCGTATAAATGGAGAGGCGAACCGTGTCCCGACTCGCAACGACCACCTACACCGATCAACCGTGGCGCATCCACGAATTCACGAAGGACTTCTCGGTCGAGGACGTGTGGTCGTACCGCACTCCGGGAGCCGGGCCGGACGACTTCCCGACGATGCTCGCAGCGCTGCGAGCTGCCGCCGGACCGGCGAAGCAGCCAGGGCCGGTGCGGTTCTTGTTCGCCGTTCGGTGGAAGCTCGGTGCACTCCTCGGTTGGGACAAACCATCGGCGGGCGTCGGTGAGCGGGTTGCCTCGCTCCGCGATCGCCTGCCCGCCGACCTCCGCGAGGCTCCCCGCGGGGTGGACAACGAGGATATGCCGCTCAAAGCGGTTTACGAACTCGATATGGAGTCCGCTCGCGAGCTGGCGAACAAGACCGTGCACACCGTGATGCATCTCGGCTGGGTTCGAGGCGCGAATGGCGACTATGAGCTGCGGATGGCCGTCCTGGTCAAGCCCAACGGTTTGTTCGGGCGGCTCTATATGGCCGCCATCAAGCCTTTTCGATACCTCATCGTCTACCCGGCGCTGACCCGGCGATGGGAAGGTGCCTGGCGAGACCGCAACAATGCCGAGGCGGAGTACGAAGAAGGAAGGTCGCGATGAACTCCAGAACGCGGTTGCTCCGCTGGGCGAGCGGGATCATGCTCGTGCTGGGAACAGGGCACCTCATCTTGCTAGTGCTCGCCGCCTGGGACGAGATCACCGGCTGGGTGGATCTGGGGATATGGGCAGCCGTGCCGCTCATGGACGGAAACGCCGTCCAGACGGTGGAGTCGCTGCAGAGCAAGGTCACCTTCTGGGGCGGTCCGGGCAGCTTCGCCGTGCCGCTGATTCTCTTGGGTTTCCTGACTCGGCATCTCGCTGGGCGCGGGGTGGGTGTGCCCGCCGGCATCGGCTGGGGTATCGCGGCGTGGTGCGCGTTGGGTGGCGTTCTTCTTGTGCCGTCCCCCTTCTTCGTCGGGATCATCCCCGGAGTGCTGATCGTCTTGGCAGCGCGGAAGGAAGACCGGTCGGAAGCATCCCGAGACCGGCAGATGGACCTGGCGTAATCGGTGTGGGTGGGACCTCAGGTGGGGTCGGAGCCGCGGATGGCGGAGAGCCAGACGGTGGCAGCGGCGGCGATGGTGGCGGCGGCCAGGAAGGCGGGCAGGCCGCCGCCGTCGATGTAGACCCACAGCAGGGCCGCGAAGGGGGCGGCGACGGTGGATTGGGCGTCGAGCAGGAGGCGGCGGCGCGGTCGAGTGGCCGCCGCGGTATGGGCGAGGGCGTCGGGGTCGGGGCGGCTGGGGTTGTCGATCAATCGGCCCGGTGGTTCGACGTCGCGGATGCGGCCGGAAGGGTAGAGGCGTTTTCCGGCAAGGTGAATCGTGCGGTCGGTCACCTCGGCCTCGGTTTCGGTGAGGGTAGTCAGCACCGGGTCGAAGTAGACCGGAAGCCAGCGCGGGCGGCCCGTTCCGCCGACCTGCAACCAGGAACGGCTGACCAGGCGGTGCTGCTGGCGGACTCGGGTGACCCGCACGGTCCGAGCGGAACCCGGACGCCAGAACGGAAGCAGGCCATGCGCGACGCCGAGCCGATATCCCGTGTACCCGAGAATGCCGAGCACGACCGCCGCGATCGCCGCCACCTGGTCCAGAGTGCCGAACGGCGCCCAAGCGGCACAGACCGCGAGGGCGCCGATCGTCACTGTGAGTGGATAGGCCAGCGGGTGGCCCGATCCGAAACTCACTTCAAGAAACCGATTTTCGTGTAGTCCAAGGACGCGAGTCCGGCGGCGCCATAGTTCGCCAAGTCGGCGCGCACCCCGACATTGCCCGCCGACTGCATCAGCGGCAGCGAGTGACCCTCCTCGAATACCTTGCGATCCACCTGGTTCGCCAGCTCGATGGCCTTCTCCGGGTCGAGTTCGGACACCGTCTGCTCGATCAGCGCGTTCAATTCCGGCGAGCCGATGCGGCCGTAGTTGCCCTGCAGGTCGTTCGGGTTGTAGCCGTAGATCTGGTTGAGGCTGCCGAGCGGGAACGGGTCACCTACCCAGGTCCACTGCGCGACGTCGAAATTACCCGGCTGGATCACGTCGGTGAAGAAGCCTTTGCCCGGCTTGGTTTCGATGTTGAGTTTGACGCCGACCGCGGCCAGGTTCTGCTGGATGATCTGCGCGATCTGCACCCAGGTGTCGTCTTGGTACATGACATCGCGGATCTCCAGTTTGCGGCCGTCCTTCTCGCGGACGTCGCCGACCAGCTTCCAGCCCAAGTCGTCGAGCTCCTTGGCGGCGGCGGCCGGGTCGAAGCCGAGGCTGTTGTCCTGGTAGCCCTTCTGCCCCTGGATGAAGATGTGGTTGTTCAGCGGTTTCGGGTTCTCCACCAGGCCGTTCTGGATGGCCGTTACGATGCCCTGCCGGTCGATCGCCTTCGAGATGGCCACGCGCAACTTCTGGTCGGCCAGGATGGAGCCGGGAGCGCCGTTGAAGGTGAAGTGGTTCCAGCTGTTGCCCGGCGCCCGGCGGACGGCGATGCCCGGCGTGTTCCTCGCGGTCCTCAGTTCGTCCCGGGTGCCGAGGCCGACCGCGTCGATCTCGTTGTTCTGCAACGCGGGCAACTGAGCCGAGGAATCGAGCACGCTGAAGGTGATCGTGTCGAGCTTCGGGGTGTCGCCCCACCACTTGGGATTGCGGCCGAGCACGATCCGGCCCTGCGCCCGGTCGGTGGACTGCACGAGGAACGGTCCCGCGGTCAGCACGATGCCGTCGACGAGGCTCTTGTTGAACGCCTCGGGGGTAGCGGTGACGGACTTGGGGAACAGGAAGGTGTTGCCCGCGAACTGCCCGCGCCATTCGGCGTAGTGCTGCTTGAACGTGATGATCGCCTGCCGGTCGTCGACGCCGCGCTCGACCTTCTCGACCCGATCGAACCCGCTGTTGTTGGCGATCAGGAACGCCTTGTCCGCGCCGCTGAGCGCGTTGGCCTGGGACTGAATGTCTTCCCAGGTGATCGGGGTGCCGTCGGACCAAACGGCCTTGGGATTGATCGTGTAGGTCACCTGCTGCGGATTGGTGTTCGTCAGTTCGACGGCGGTGAAGTAGTCGGTGTTGATCGAAAGCTCGCCCGCCGCGTTGGTCCGGAAGGCGCGCGGCATCATCGGCCGCTCGAGCGCGCCGGTCTCGGCGTCGTTCCCGTCGTTGGACAAGCTGTTCCAGTTCGCGGGGAACGCCGAGATCGCCAAGCGCAGGTTGCCGCCGTCGCGCAGCTCGCTGACATCGTGCGGGTTGATGTCGTTGGTGGTGCCGAGCTCGGCGGCCGAGCCCGCGGGGGCGCCCTCGTCGTCCGAACTACACCCGGAGGCCACCAATCCGATCGCGACAGCGGCAATCGCCAGTCGTGTCGTCAGTGAACGAATCCGCATGGTTCGCTCCTTCCCGCAGCGCTGCTGCGTGTCTACTTCAGGAAACCAATTCTGGTGTAGTCGTATGAGGCGAGCCCGGGGGACCCGTAGTTGGCGATGTCGGCGCGGATACCGAAGTTTCCTTCGGACTGGGTCAACGGCAGCGAGTGGCCCTCCTCGAAGACCGCGCGGTCGACCTGGTTGGCGAGTTCGATGGCCTTCGCCGGATCCAGCTCCGACAGGGTGCGGTCGATCAGGGCGTTCAGCTCCGGCGAGCCTATGCGTCCGTAGTTACCCTGCAGGTTGTCGGGGTGGTAGGCGTAGATCTGCGGAATGCTGCTGAGGGGGAACGCGTCGCCGGAGAAGATGAACTGGGCGGCGTCGAAATCGCCGGGCTGGATCACGTCAGTGAAGTAGCCCGCGCCCGGCTTGGTGTCGATCACCAGCCCGACGCCGATCGCGGCCAGGTTCTGCTGGATGATCTGCGCGATCTGCACCCAGGTGGGGTCGTTGTACATGACGTCGCGGATGACCAGCTTGCGGCCGTCCTTCTCGCGGACGTCGCCGACCAGCTTCCAGCCCAGATCGTCGAGTTCCTTCGCCGCGGCCGCGGGGTCGTAGCCGAGGCTGTTGTCCCGGTAGCCCTCCTGTCCTTGCAGGAAGATGTGGTTGTTCAGCGGTTTCGGGTTCTCCACCAGTCCGTTCTGGGTGGCGGTGGCGATGCCCTGGCGGTCGATGGCCTTGGCGATGGCCACGCGCAGCTTCGGATCGGCGAGGATGGAACCGGGCGCGCCGTTGAACGTGATGTGCCGCCAGCGATTGCCCGGCGCCCGGCGGACCACCAGTCCGGAGGTGTTGCGCACGGTCTTGACGTCGTCGATCGTGCTCAGGCGCACCGCGTCGAGTTCGTTGTTCTGCAGCGCGCCGACCCAGGCCGCGCGGTCGAGCACGCTGTAGGTGATGGTGTCCAGCTTCGGCTTGTCGCCCCACCAGTTCGGGTTGCGGGCCAGCACGATGCGGCCCTGGCTGCGATCGGTGGACTGGACCAGGAACGGGCCCGCGGTGGGTCCCATGTGGTCGACCAGGCTGTGGTTGAACGAGTCGGGATCGGCGGTCACCGACTTGGGGAACAGCGCCATGTTCCCGGCGAACTGGCCGCGCCATTCGGCGTAGTGCTGCTTGAACGTGATGATCGCCTGCCGGTCGTCGACGCCGCGCTCGACCTTCTCCACTCGGTCGAAGCCGCTGGTGATGGCGATCAGGAAGCGTTTGTCGGCGCCGCTGAGCGCGTTGGCCTGGGAGCGGATGTCTTCCCAGGTGATCGGGGTGCCGTCGGACCAGACGGCCTTCGGATTGATGGTGTAGGTGACCTGCTGCGGGTCGGTACCGATCAGCTGGACGTCGGTGAAGTAGTCCTTGTTGACGGCGAGCTGCCCCGCGGCGTCGGTGTGGAACGCGCGTGGCATCAAGGGGCGCTCGATGTCGCCGATCTCGCCTTCGTGCCCATCGTTGGACAGCGTGTTCCAGTTCGCCGGGAACGAGGTGGTGGCCAGGCGCAGGTTGCCGCCCTCGCGCAGCTCATCCCGATGTCGCGGATTGATGTCGCTGGTGGTGCCGAGCGCGTCGGACAGACCCTTCGCCGATTCGGCGTCGTCCGCGCCGCAGCCCGCGACCACGAGTGCGAGCGCGACGAGCGGAACCGCCCAGCGCGCCGGGCGCGGCCTGGTGCGGCTTCGGGTCGATCGGATCCGCATCGCGCTGTCCTTCCTAGCGGCTGACCGCCGGTACCGGCACGGCATCGATCAGCGCACGGGTGTACTCGTGCGCCGGCGCCGCGAAAATCTGCTCGGCGGAGCCATATTCGACGATCTTGCCGCGGTACATGACCGCGATGTCATGGGCCAGATTGCGAACCACGGACAGGTCGTGTGAGACGAACAGGTAGGACAGCCCGCGCTCGGTCTGCAGATCGCGCAGCAGGTTCAGCACACCCGCTTGGATCGAGACGTCCAGCGAGGACACCGGCTCGTCCAGCACCAGCAACTCCGGATCCAGCGCGAGCGCGCGGGCGATGCTGATGCGCTGCTTCTGGCCGCCGGAGAAGTCGGCGGGGTAGCGGTCGGCGTGTTCCGGGCGCAGCCCGACCTGCTCGAGCAACTCCGGGACCCGGCGGGCGATCTCGGCCCGCGAACGCCCGTCGATGCGCAGCGGCTCGGCGAGCGCGTCGAAGATCGGCAGGCGCGGGTCGAGCGAGGCGGTGGGGTCCTGGAAGACGATCTGCATCTTCCTGCGGATCTCCCGCCTGCGCGCCCTGCTCAGCGACGCGACGTCGCTGCCCATGATCTCGATGCTGCCCGCCTGGGGGCGAACCAGATCGAGAATCTGAGTGAGCGTGGTGGACTTCCCGGAGCCGGACTCGCCGACCAGCGCCAAGGTTCGTCCGGCCCGCACCTCGAAGCTGATGCCGTCGACCGCCCTGATCTCGCCCGTGCGGCGGCGCAGCACCACACCGGAGGTGATCGGGAAGACCTTCACCAGGTCGGAGACCCGCAGCACCACCTCGGAGTCCACCTCGGCCTCGGCCTCCGGCTCGGAAATCTCGCTGCGGTAGGCCTCGAACAGCGCGTCCGTGCCGACCTCGCTGGTGCGGATGCAGGCGGCGGAGTGCCCGGGATCGGTCGGCTCCAGAGGCGGTTCGGCGGCCCTGCACTCATCGATCGCGACCGGGCAGCGCGGCGCGAACGTGCAGCCCGGCGGCAGCGCGTGCATGGCGGGCGGCGCACCGACGATCGGGATCAGCGGACGGCGCGGGGGACCGTCCATCCGCGGAATCGAGCCGAGCAGTCCCACGGTGTAGGGCATTCGCGGCGCGCTGAACAGTTCGGTGGTGGCGGCGGTCTCGACGATCCGGCCCGCGTACATCACGGCGACGCGGTCGGCCAGCGTGGCGGCGATGCCCATGTCGTGGGTGATCATGATGACGCCAGCACCGGTGATGTCCCGTGCCTTGCGCAACAGGTTGAGGATCTGCTTCTGCACCGTCACGTCGAGCGCCGTGGTCGGCTCGTCGCAGATGATCAGCGCCGGATCGTTGGCTATCGCCATCGCGATGACCACCCGCTGGCGCTGGCCGCCGGAGAATTCGTGCGGGAACGCCTTGGCCCGCACCTCCGGATCGGGGATGCCGACCAGGTCGAGCAGTTCCACCGCCCGCTTCGCGGCCTCGGACTTGCTCATCTTGCCGTGCGCCAGCAGGGCTTCCGCGATCTGGTCGCCCACCCGGTAGACCGGGGTGAGCGCGGACAGCGGGTCCTGGAACACCATGCTGATGGAACTGCCGCGCAGCTGGGACAGCTGCCGGTCGCCGAGCCCGATCAGCTCGCGGCCGCGGAACCGGATGGAGCCGGTGATCCGCGCCTGCTCCGGCAGCAACCCCATCACCGCCAGCGAGGACACCGACTTACCCGAACCGGATTCGCCGACGACGGCGAGCACTTCACCGTCGGACACCGTGTAGGTGACCCCGCGGACCGCGTCGATCCGGCCCTCCTCACTGGGGAAGGAGACGTGCAGATCGGTGATCTCCAGCAGCGGTGTGGTCGAGTGGGTCATGCTTTCGCCTTCTTCTTCGACCGCGCTCGCTTGGCGCCGGGATCGAACGCGTCGCGCAGTCCGTCGCCGACCAGGTTCGCGCACAGCACGGTGATGATCAACAGACCACCCGCGAACAGGAACAGCCACGGATAGGTCAGCGCCGACTTGGTGCCCGTCGCGATCAGCGAGCCGAGCGACACGTCCGGCGGTTGCACGCCGAATCCCAAGAAGCTCAGTCCTGTTTCGGCCATGATCGCCGAGCCGACGGTGAGCGTGGTGTCGATGATCAGGATCGAGGCGATGTTGGGGATGATGTGGCTGAGGATCACCGTGCGGGTGGGCGCGCCCATATACCGTGCGGCGCGGACGAATTCGCGATCGCGCAGGCTCAGCGTCAGGCCGCGCACGATCCGCGCGGAGATCATCCAGCCGAAACAGGACAGCAGGATGATCAGCAGCAGAATGGATCCGCTGCCCTTGGTGCGCGGCGCGAACAGCGCGATGATGATGAAGCTCGGGACCACGAGCAGCAGGTCGACCAGCCACATGATCGCGCGATCGGTCCAGCCGCCGAGCAGCCCGGCCAGCGAACCGGCGGTCGCCGCGATCGCGGTGGAGAACAGCGCGACGCACAGGCCGATGATCAAGGATTTCTGCAGGCCGCGCAGGGTTTGCGCGAGCACGTCCTGGCCGATCTGAGTCGTGCCGAACGGATGGTCCAGGCTCGGCGGCTGGAGCAGCGCGGTGTAGTCCAACTGCTGGTAGTCGTACGGCAGCACGGGCGGGAGCGCGAAGCTGGCGACGAACAGCAAGATCAGAACAATGCCGCCGGCGACGGCCGGTTTGTTGCGCAGGAAGCGTCGCAGGACCAGCTTGCGCCGTCCGGTCGCGGCGACTTCGGGAGCGCCTTGGACGATGATTTCGGCTTCCGTCATCCCACACGCACCCTGGGGTCGAGAATCGCGTACACGATGTCGGAGAGCAGGCCGGACACCAGCACGACCAAGCCCGCGAACGCGGTCACCGTCACCACCACGTACAGATCCTGGGCATTGATCGAATCGACCAGCCATTCGCCGACACCGTGCCAGCCGAAGATCTTCTCGGTGAACGTCGCGCCCGTGATCAGGGCGCCGAGGCTGTAGGCGAACAACGTCGCCATCGGGATCAGCGCGGTGCGCAGGCCGTGTTTGTACAGCGCTCTGCTGCGGGTGAGGCCCTTGGCGCGGGCGGTGCGGATGAAATCGCTCTGCAGCACGTCGAGCATGGCGTTGCGCTGGTAGCGGCTGTAGCCCGCCATGGCGCCGAGCGCCAGGGCGGTCGTGGGCAGGATCAAGTGCTGGACACGGTCGAGCAGTTGCGCCCAGAAGCCCTCGATCCTGGTGGCCGACGTCTCGCCGGTGTAGAGGAAGATCTGCTCGCCACTGACCGAATTGACCTCCAGCGCACCGTATTTCAGCAGCGTCGCGAGCAGGAACACCGGTGTGCTCAAGACCAGCAGCGACACCACCGTGGTGAAGTAGTCGCTGAATTTGTATTGCCGGATCGCCCCCGCCGCGCCGATCAGAACCCCGAGCACGGTCCCGACCAGCGAGCCGACGATCAGCAACCGCAGACTGACCGCCACCCGCCGCGGCAGCTCCGCGCTCACCGGCTGACCCGCCAACGTGGTGCCGAAATCGCCCTGCGGGATGCCCTTGATCCAGGTGAGGTACCGCTGTGGAATCGGATCGTTGAGGTGCAACTCCTCGGCCTTCGCGTCGATCACTGCCTGCGGCGGTCGCGGGTTGCGTTGTTCGAGACTGTCCAGGGGCCGGAACGTCAGGGACGCCAGGCTGAACGTCAGGAACGAAGCCAGCAGCAACAGCACGACATAGTTGAGCGCGCGTCGTAGCAGGAAGCCGGTCATCAGTCCTCTGGTCTTTCGGCTGGACGAGCCAGCGTCGGTATTAGCCCCCGATCATAAGGACGTGCTTGCCTGCGCGCGTGCCACGTGACGTTCGGGCATGTCCGATCCCGATCCGGCGACGGGCCGGGCGGTGGCCACGGGTTGTCCGGCAGGATGGAAGAGGTGAGGCCCTTGCACCTGCCCAAGCCGAAGATGGTCGCCACCGATGTGGACGGCACGCTCATCGATCACGACGAGCGGGTCACCGCGCGGACCAAGGCCGCGGTGGGAGCGCTGATCGCGGACGGTGTGCCGTTCGTGCTGGCCACGGGGCGTCCGCCGCGCTGGATCGCGCCGGTCGTGGAGGGCCTGGGCTATGCGCCGTTGTGCGTGTGCGGCAACGGCGCGGTGGTCTACGACAGCGCCGCCGATCGGGTGCTGGCCAGCCAGACGTTGGACGTGGCGACGCTGGCCTGGCTCGCCGATGTCGCCGAGCGGGCGCTGCCCGGCTGCGGTCTCGCGGCGGAACGGGTGGGCGAGAGCGCGCACGACGCGGTGACGCCGCAATTCGTCAGCTCGCCGCAGTACGAGCACGCCTGGCTCAACCCGGACGACACCTCGGTCGCCCGCGAGGAGGTCATCGACGAACCGGCCATCAAGATGCTCATCCGGCTACCTGGCGCGCGCAGCTCGGATATGCGCACGGTGCTCGCTCCGCTGATCGGGGAGCGCGCCGACATCACCTACTCGACCGAGCACGGCCTCATCGAACTGTCCGCACCCGGCATCACCAAAGCCTCGGGTCTCGCGGTCGTCGCACAGCGTCTCGGCGTGGACGCCGCCACCGTCGTCGCCTTCGGCGACATGCCCAACGACGTGCCCATGCTCACCATGGCCGGTCACGGCGTCGCGATGCGCAATGCCCACCCCGAAGCCATCGCGGCCGCCGACGAGATCGCCGAATCCAACTCCGATGACGGTGTCGCCCGCGTCCTCGAACGCTGGTGGGTCTGAGCTGTACTCGATTTGCGGCGGCGCGTGTTCGCGGCCCCCTTATGGCTCGCGACTGAGCGAGCGCCACTGGCGACTGCGTCGCGGACGCGACGGCCGGTCTGGTTGTCCCTCCGCGCGTGCTTGGCGGGGCCCGCTCGCGTTGTGACGGAGACGTGCTCGGAGCCCGCGGTGGCGGGCTCCGAAGCGGTTGTGATGTACGGGTTTTGGGCGGCTCGGCTTGCGTCGGATGGGGACTCGGCGGATGCCGGGCCGGAACGTCATGGTTGGCCGAAGGTCCCCGGGTCTGCCGGATCGGCAGATGCTGGCGTGTCGCTCGAATCCTGGCCCTCGGCGGGGGCGGGGGTGGGGTCGGTGGGTGCTGATCCCTTGCCCACCGGGGCAGGGCCTGCGGGTGCAGGGTTCCCTTTGTCGATCGTGTCCGGAGTGTCGGGGGACTGGGCACCGACCTGGGTTCGGGTGTCGGGAACCGGGGGGCTCGCGGGTGCGGGGAAAGCGGGAGATGCGGCACCCTCAGGGGCAGGGACGTTCGCCGGAGCCGGAGCCGCGACCGGGCTGTTTCGGTTCAGTTCCTCCCGGTAGATGTCGTTGTAGGTCTTCCACACGGTGGTGACGATGCCGGTGAGCTGGTTGAGGATCAGTGAGCCGTGCTGGAAGTCGGCGCGCAGGCCGTCGGGGACGGGGTAGGCGTTGTGCAGCGGGAGTCCGAGGATGCCGGCGTCGGCGCCGAGTTGCAGGAAGCGGTCCAGGATGGTGCCGAGCACCTCGACGACTCGGCCGTCCGGCACGGTGTAGACGTAGCCGTTGGTGAACTTCGCGTACTGCTGGCCTTGCGCGGCGGGCAGTACCTCCGACTGCGCGGCGCCGAGCGGTCCGTTCGGTCCGCCCGACAGCGACCAGTGCCTGGCGATGATGTTGTCGTGCACCATGTTCAGCAACTTGGTGGTCAGCTCGGCGAGGGCCGCCACATCGGTGCTCGGCGCGGTCGGACTGTGGAACCCGCTGGAGGCGCCGGGCGCACCGGCGGCGATGTCGCGGATCCGGTCCATCAACGCGTACGCGGCTTCGCCGGGACAATTGGTGTTGCCGACATCGCGGTGTGCGAAGACGATCGGCAACCGCACGGCCTCACCCTGCGCGAACGGGGTGAACGACGTCCCCTCGGAGTACATCGTGGTGTAGCCGTTGGGATTCAGCCCCGCGACCTTGGTGCGCCAGCCCACGAAAGCGCCGGTCGCGTCGATCGCCTCCTGCGTCGGTTGGGTGGATTCGTAGTCGCCCATCAGCGCGACACCGGAGGTGTTCTCGTTGAACCCGCCTGCGTGCGCGCCCTGCACCGGCCGGTCGAGGCCGCCGAAGCGTCCTTCGAAGACCTGGCCGTACTTGTCGACCAGCGCGTTGTACCCGATGTCGCACCAGCCCAACGTTTTCGCGTGGTAGGTGTAGATCGCGCGGACGATTCCGGCCGACTCGGACTTGCTGTAGTCGTTGCGCCCGGCGGTGTGGTGCACGGTGACGCCGCCGAGGCCGTCGTCGTAGGTCGGTTCGTCGCAGCGGATCGATTCGTCCGCGCCCCACTGGGCCCGTGTGATGACGGGCGGCCCGCCGCCGGGCAGTGCCGCAGCCACGTTGTGCAGCGAATCGTCGATGGCGCCGTGTCCGGGATCGATGAGCACGGCGGTCAGGTCGGTGGTCTGCTGGGTGACATCGTCGGATCCGGGCTGCGTCGGCTCGCCGAGGCGGGGATCTGACGGCTGGGTGGAGTCGACGGGATGGGGGTCGGTCTGCTGGGCGGGATCGGCGGAGTGCGGGTCGGTCTGCTGGGCGGGGTCGACAGAGTGCGGGTAGGTCTGGACCGGATCGTCCGCGATCGCAGCGGGCTGCGCCACTGGCTCCACCTGCGACGCCGAGGCTTGATTCCGCGTGACCAGCACTTGGACCGCTTTCGTGTTGCCGACGTAGATCGGCTCGGTGCCGTTGGTCGCGCCCGGACCGGAGCGGTCGGTGCGGTGGGTGTCGACCGGTTCGGTGTCGTACCAGGGCCCCCAGGTGCCGTCGGGTTGCCGGGCTCGGATCGTGGCCTTGGTGTTCGCCAGTTCCTTGGCGGTGAGCGCGACCATGCTGAAGGGGGTGTCGCGGGAGAGTTCTTTCACCTGTGCCCCCACTTGGCTCATCAGTTCGGGGGTCACGGCGCCGGGCGATAGCGCTGGAGTGTCGGGAGTGGTGCCGGGCTGAAGCCGGTCGGGTTCTGCGATGAAGCGCACGCTGCCGGGTGCGCGCTCGGCATTCACCGGAGCGGGCGAATTCGGGCTGTTGGACGTTCGACCTGGGATTATCTCGGGGCCGGAGGTTTGGTCGGGATCTATTCCGGGTATCGGTATTCGCTCGGGTAGCCGCACGCCGGGCGGTTGCGGTAGTCCGTCCGGCACCGGAATGGATTCCGGAATCGGCAGCATGCGCAGGTCGGAAAGGCGCAGATCAGGCAGGTCCAATCCGGTGAGTTCGCGCAGCGGCAGGACGATGTCGGGTGCTTTGGTGAGCGCGACCTCGGCGAGTCGGGCCGCTACGGCGGCCGGTCCGCTGTCGTTGGCGGCCTGGTAGTCGGTCGAGTCGCTGAGTGTGAGCGTGACGAGCGGCGCCGCGACCGCGAGGGTGGTGACAACCGGGAGCACGTAAGAACGTTTCGGTTTGCGGTACCGCACGAGCATCTCCAATCAGGTCGAACCGGTGAGCACGAGCAATTCGGCGTTACTACCTGATGTATCAATGGTCACAATAGCCACAATTGTCACAGTCTAAACCTCTACTTGAGAATTATGTTTGCTTGAATGTAGCTCTCGGATTGTGACCGGCGGGGGACGACATGCCGACCGGTATCGACTCGCCGGTCGCGGAAACCGTGGGAGTGAAGCGATGCACCGGAATGCAGGAGTGCGGAGATTGGCGAAGGGTGTGGTGCGAACCATCCGCGGTGCCGAACCCCGCGCAGTGCGGAGTCGGCGGGCGCTCATGCGGTCGACGCCGCGTCCGGTGTCGGTCGGCGGAGCCGCGCTGCTCACCGGCGCCGTGTTCGTGCTGTCCGGCTGGCCGGGTGACGCGCCATATCGAACGGTGGCCGGGCCGGGACATGGGCGCGGCATGAGCCAGGTCGGCGCGTTCGAGAGCGCACGGAACGGGTGGGTGGCCGAACGCATTCTCACGCACTATTACCCCGGCGCGGCGCTCGCCACCATCGCGCCCACCGCGCTCCGGGTTCGCCTCATGGCGCGGGACGGCTCATCCCTGGACGCCTTTGCCGCCGCGGGTTTGCGGGTGGCGGGCCGCGAGGTCGCGCCCGGTCAGGTGGCGCATCTGACGCCGCTGCCCGGCGGCGGCGCGAACGTCGTCGTGACGGTCGGCTGCGACGGTGAGGTGCTGTGGCAGGCGGCGACCGACGACCCGTGGATCCACCCGCTCGATCCCCGGCCGAATCGTCCTGCGGCCGAACATCTCACGCTGTGCGGGGGGCCTGCGTATCGCGGCGCGCTCGGTGTCACCGTCGAGGACGGCGTGCCCCGCACGGTCAACCAGGTGGACGTCGAGGACTATCTGCTCGGCGTGGTCCCGGCCGAGGTGCAGGCCAACTGGGCGGACAAAGGCGCGGCCGAGGCACTGCGAGCGCAGGCGATCGCGGCCCGCTCGTACGCACTCGCCGAGCAGCGTTATCCGTACGCGCAGACCTGTGACACCACCGACTGCCAGGAGTACCCCGGCACGGCGAGGGAGGATCCGCGAGCGGCCGCGGCCGTCGCCGCTACCGCGGGCAGGGTGTTGCTGCGGGATGGCCGGATCCTGCGCACGGAGTATTCCGCCGCGCCTGACGGTGGAGAACCCGCGGACATCTACACCTTCGATGTCGGCCCCGCGCCGCGCGAGCTGCTCGCGACCGCACCGCCCGAGGATCCGCACAAGCAGGCGTCCGGCACAGAATCCGCGATCGAGGCCGAGTACCGCCGGATCGGCGGCGCGACCAGCGCGGTCGGCACACCGATCGGCCCGGAGATGCTCCTGCCGCAACAGGCGGGCACCTACCGGCTCTACACCAACGGCGTCATCATCGCGACGCCGACGCTCGGCGCCCAGGTGGTCGACTTCACGACGCTGTTGCAGTTGGTGCCGGATCCTCCTAATGCGCAGGCGATTCCGTCCACCGAACAGGCTGCCGATGCGCCCAGCGCTGACGCTGCGCATTCATCTGGAGGTGCGCCCCCTGCTGCCGGTGCGCCCTTTGCTGCGGGTGCGCCCTCTGCTGCCGGTGCGCCCTCTGCTGCCGGCGCGCCCCCTGCTGATGATGCGCCCTCTGCTGCCGGTGTGCCCCCTGCTGCCGGTGTGCCCAGCGCTGACGCTGCACCCAGTGTTGACGCTGCGACTCCGCCTGGTGCTGCGCCTCCCGCTGGTGGCGCGGTTTCGCCTGGTGTTGCGCCTCCAGCTGATGGTGCGGTTTCGTCTGGGGCTGCGCACCCGTCGGCAGCCGCGACTCCGCCTGCTGCATCAGTGCCGCCCGTGAATGCCGTTCCGCACGGTGAGTCCAAGCCCTCCTCGTATGCGGTTCCGCCTAGAGATACCGCGCCTGCCGGTTCGGTTCCGTCCGGGGGTACGGCGCCTGCCGGTTCGATTCCGCCTATCGCCGTGCCACCTGCCGAGTAGCAGTCCGACCCTCGAGTCTGCCCAGCCGATGGCCAGGCGAGGCCGCCGCGGGCGATTCGCTCGGGCTTCGCTCGCAGATGTGTTGTTCCTCCACAGACCCGGTGTGGCCGCACACCTGCCGGAGTCGTGGCCGCGCGACACCGATCGTTGCTCGGCGCCGTCGCGCCGGTCTTCGCGCTCGTCATCGCGACCGCCGCGTTGAGCGAAAACCCCAGCGGCCGCAAGCTGCTCGCCGGCGTAGTCGGCGTCGCGCTCGTCGTGCTGCGTGCCAACGCGCAACTCGACACCGTCGGTGTGCTCGCCGGTCTCGCGGCCGCGGCTGCCATGGCCGCGGGCACCGTGCTGACCAAGAAGTGGGGGCGTCCCGATGGCATCACGCGGGTGCCCGCCACTTCGGCGGCCTTCCTCGGCTTGCTCAGCCCGGTGTCCGCCGCGGTGATCGGTTGGGTCGGCGCTCGGGCAGGCGCTCACCGCGCTCCAGGTGCTCGGCATGGTGATAGCGCTGGGCGTGACCCTGCTCGGCCAGACGGTAGGTGCTGCGAAGGTCGCGATCCGCCCCGTCGCACCCCCGTCTCGGCCGAGCCCGGCTCGGGCGTCGCGCTGACTGCCGGAATCTCGGCGAATAAGTCTTGACCTTGACGTAACGTCAACTTGCATGCTGGTTGCACCGACGAGACAAGAAGGGAGAACGCGGTCATGACCATGGTCACCGGCGAATGGTCCATTCAGGATCTGGCGAAGGCGGCCGGTACCACCAGCCGCACGCTGCGCCACTACGGGCAGCTCGGGCTGTTGCCGCCCAGCCGGATCGGCGCCAACGGGTATCGCTACTACGACCAGGACTCCCTCGTGCGGCTGCAACGCATCCTGCTGCTGCGGGAACTCGGCCTCGGCCTGCCGGTCATCGCCGAAGTCCTTGCCGGAGAACAGGACACCGCCGCCGCGCTGCGCACGCACCTGGACTTGCTCCGGCAGGAACAGGATCGGATCCGGCGCCAGATCGAGTCGGTGCAAACCACGCTGCACAAGACGGAAAGAGGTGAACAACTCGTGGCAGCAGAAGTTTTCGACGGCTTCGACCACACGAAGTACAAGGACGAGGTGATCGAACGCTGGGGCAAGGAGGCCTACGAGAGCGGCGACCGCTGGTGGCGCTCGATGTCCGACGCGGACAAGAAGGCCTTCCAGCAGACCCATCTCGATATCGCCACGGACTACGGTCGTGCGCACGCGGCCGGGGTCGCGGTGGACAGCGACGAGGTGCAGGCCATCGTCCAGCGCCACTACGACTGGATCGGCGTCGGCTGGCAGGGGCGGCCGGTGGTGAAGGAAGCCTTCATCGGCCTGGGCGAGATGTACGTCGCCGACCCGCGTTTCGCGGTGAACTACGACGTGCACGGCGCCGGCACCGCGGAATTCGTACGCGACGCGATGAAGGTCTACGCCGAGCGGAACCTGTAGATCGCACCTGACCGACGGCCGGTACGCGAAGTATGCGTACCGGCCGTCGCCGTTGGAGCGCTACCGATTTCCCTGTGCGGGACGGACTTCGCCTGGACCGGGGCGGCGCAGTCGCGACCGCGCCGGGCTTGGTCGCCGCAGCGTCATGGGGGAACGCGAACGCCGTCAGGAACGATCGTCGCTGGAGGGCGCACGTCCGAGGGCGCTCATCAGTTGGTCTTCGGTGATCGGGGGGACCGGGAGCGGATGGGCCGCCTCCGCGCGCAGGCCGTCGAGCACCAAGGCGAGGTGGCGGCGCCAGGCTTCGGGGGCAACGTGGCTGGTCGCCTCCACGATCCTGGTATGCGACCAAGTGATGAAAGCGATGTCCTCGAGCACCCAGTCGGGGCGCAGTACCCCGGCCTGCTGTGCGCGCGCGATGATCCGCCGCATCAGGCCGTGGCCGTACTCCTGGGCTTGCGCGATGGCGCGGCTGGGCGCCGCGCGGACGGCGAGCTCGCTGAGCAGGCGGTCGGCGGCTTGCAGCGCGCAGACCTGTTCCACCAAGTAGACGAACGACTCCCACGGGTCATCGATGGCCAGCGCGTCTTCCGCGATGCGACTACCCGCCTCGATCCGATCCTCGACGGCGGCGGCGATGAGGTCGTCGCGGGTGGGGAAGCGGTTGTAGAGGGTGCCGATGGCGACCCCGGCCCGGGCGGCGATCTCCTTCAGCGGCGCGTCGAGGCCGCGTTCCTCGAAGGCGGCACGGGCGGCCGTCACGAGAGCGTCCCGGTTGCGCTGGGCGTCGCTCCGTAACGGTTTGTCCACGGCCCGATCCTACAAATCGGCCGACCGGAATAAGTTGAGCATAGGTTCAAGTTAATGCTATGGTCGGCACGAACTTGAACCATCTCTCAACTTAATCAGGAGCGGAAAATGTCCAAGACCATCGCGATCTTCGGGTACGGACCAGGTCTCGGCGTCGGAACCGGACGCCGATTCGGACGCGAAGGGTTCCGGGTGGCCGTGATCGGGCGCGATCCGGACAAAGCGCGGCGGCACGCGGACGAGCTGACCGCCGAGGGCATCGAAGCCGCCGCATTCCCCGCGGACGTCACCGATGCGGCGCAGGTCACGGGCGTGGTCGGGAAGATCGAGGCGACCTTCGGCCCGATCGACGTGGCGATGCACGGCGCGGCAGGCGACATCGCCACCCGGACTCCGTCCACCATGGAGGTGGATGTCCAAGCGCTCGATATTCCGATCGCGCTGAAGCTGCACTCGCCGATCCTGGTGACGCGGGCGCTGGCGCCCGGCATGGTGGAGCGGGGCGACGGCGCGCTGCTGTTCTCTTCGGGTTCTTCCGAGCGCCACCCGTTGCCGTATTTGGCCAACTTCGGCGTCGCCCTCGCCGCGCAGCGCGGTTACCTGCGCCAGCTCGCGGTCGAACTCCAGGGCACGGGCGTCTACGTCGGGGTGCTCAATATCGGTGCGCTGATCGACGGAAGTAAGGCCGCGCAGCTCGTCGACGAGCACCCGGAGCTGGTTCCCGACGGAGTCGAGATCGTCCGGATCGGCAGTGACGAGCTCGGCGACCACTACTGGCGGCTCTACACCGAGCGGGACAAGGTCGAGCTCGACGTGGGGTTTGCTGCCTGATGTCGCTCGGGTGCGGCAAGACCCCTTGATCAGGCCGGAACCGGCGCGGGACGTGACGCGGGAACCGGGCAGCACGCAGCCCGACCGTGCAGCCAACATCGGCTCGGTTGCCGTAGAGACCCCTTTCGGCAAACATCCGGCGAAATTCGGAGGTCCCCGGCGTGAAACCGGGCCTTGCAGCAGTGCCGCCCAGCGCAGGTTCCGACTCCACCAGGACACCGCCGGGACTTCCGATACTCTGGGCTCCCGTGACCGTCGCATCGTCCCCGGGTAACTCCGTCAATTCCGCCTCACAGTTCGATCTGATCGTCGTCGGCTCCGGATTCTTCGGGCTGACCGTTGCCGAACGCGCCGCCACCGTGCTGGGTAAACGGGTTCTGGTGATCGAGCGCCGCCACCACATCGGTGGCAACGCCTACTCCGAGCCGGATCCGGAAACCGGGATCGAGATCCACAAGTACGGCGCGCACCTGTTCCACACGTCGAACAAGCGGGTCTGGGACTACGTCACGCAGTTCACCGAGTTCACCGGGTACCAGCACCGCGTGTTCGCGATGCACAAGGGGCAGGCCTACCAGTTCCCGATGGGCCTGGGTCTGGTCTCCCAGTTCTTCGGCCGCTACTTCTCGCCGGAAGAAGCGCGCAAGCTGATCGCGGAGCAGGCGTCGGAGATCGAGACCAAGGACGCGCAGAACCTCGAGGAGAAGGCCATCTCGCTGATCGGCCGCCCGCTCTACGAGGCGTTCGTGCGCGACTACACCGCCAAGCAGTGGCAGACCGACCCGAAGGAACTGCCCGCGGGCAACATCACCCGCCTGCCGGTCCGCTACACCTTCGACAACCGCTACTTCAACGACACCTACGAGGGCCTGCCCCGCGAGGGCTACACGAAGTGGCTGGAGAACATGGCCGCCTCCGATCTGATCGAGGTGCGGCTGAACACCGACTGGTTCGAGGTCCGTGAGCAGTTGCGCGCCGAGAGCCCGGACGCGCCGGTCATCTACACCGGCCCGCTGGACCGCTACTTCGACTACAGCGAGGGCGAGCTGGGCTGGCGCACCATCGACTTCGAAACCGAGGTGCTGCCGGTAGGCGACTTCCAGGGCACCTCGGTGATGAACTACAACGACGCGGACGTGCCCTACACCCGCATCATCGAGCCGCGCCACTTCCACCCGGAGCGCGACTACCCCGGCGACAAGACCGTGATCATGCGGGAGTACTCCCGGTTCGCGCAGAGCGGCGACGAACCGTACTACCCGATCAACACCCCGGAGGACCGGGCGAAGCTGCTGGCCTACCGCGAGCTGGCCAAGAACGAGACCGCGAGGGCGAAAGTCGTCTTCGGCGGCCGGCTGGGCACCTACCAGTACCTGGACATGCACATGGCGATCGGCAGCGCGCTGAGCATGTTCGACAACGTGCTGCGCCCGCACCTGGAAGACGGCGCGGCGCTCGTGACCGACCAGGAGGCATAGGAGCAGAATGACCTCCCAATCCATCTTGGCAGAGCAGACCACCGAGACCCGGGCGAAGTCGCTGCTACAGCGCATCATCCTGCCCCGCCCCGGCGAACCGCTGGACGTGCGCACTCTCTACGTCGAGGAGTCGGCCACCAACGCCAAGCGCGCGCACGCCACCACCCGCACTTCGCTGTCGATCGGCGCGGAGTCCGAGGTCTCGTTCTGCACCTACTTCAACGCGCTGCCCGCGAGCTACTGGCGGCGCTGGAGCATCCTGTCGTCGGTGGTGCTCCGGCTGGAACTGGCCGGCCACGGCCGGGTCGACATGTACCGGTCCAAGGCCGACGGCTCGCGCATCCACGTGCAGGGCAAGGAGTTCGCGGTCGCGAGCGGCGCCGACTCGGTGGTCGTGGAATTCGAGACCGACCTCGGCCCGTTCGAGGACGGCGGCTGGATCTGGTTCGACATCACCACCGACACGGCGGTCGCGCTGCTGTCCGGCGGCTGGTACGCACCGGTCGAGGCGCCCGGCGACGGCAGCATCGCGGTCGGCATGCCCACCTTCAACCGGCCCACCGACGCGGTGAAGACCCTGGCCGCACTCGGCTCGGACCCGCTGGTGCTGGAGAAGATCAAGGCCGTCATCATCCCCGACCAGGGCACCAAGAAGGTGGTCGACGAGCCCGGTTTCGCGGAATCGGCCGCGGCGCTCGATGGCAGGCTGGCCATCCACGACCAGCCCAACCTCGGCGGTTCCGGCGGCTACAGCCGGGTCATGTACGAGGCGCTGAAGACCACCGACGCCGAGTACATCGTCTACATGGACGACGACATCGAGATCGAGCCGGACTCGATCCTGCGCGCGCTGGCCTTCGCCCGGTTCGCCAAGTCGCCGGTGCTGGTCGGCGGCCAGATGCTCAATCTGCAGGAGCGCTCGCACCTGCACGTCATGGGCGAGGTGGTCGACCGCGGCATCTTCATGTGGACCGCGGCGCCGAACGTCGAATACGACCACGACTTCTCCAAGTACCCGCTCAAGGACCGGGACAACTCGAAGCTGCTGCACCGGCGCATCGACGTCGATTTCAACGGCTGGTGGACCTGCGTCATCCCGCGCCGCGTCGCCGAGGAGCTCGGCCAGCCGCTGCCGCTGTTCCTGAAATGGGACGACGCGGAGTACGGTCTGCGCGCCCGCGCCGCCGGGTATCCCACCGTCACGCTGCCCGGCGCGGCCGTGTGGCACATGGCCTGGAGCGACAAAGATGACGCCATCGACTGGCAGGCGTACTTCCACCTGCGTAACCGCTTGGTGGTCGCCTCGCTGCACCTGCCGGGCAACGGCCGCGGCATGGTCGTCAACACGGTCAAAGCGACCCTGAAACACCTGCTCTGCCTGGAGTATTCGACGGTCGCGATCCAGAACCTGGCCATCCGCGACTTCCTCGCCGGGCCGGAGCGGTTGTTCCAGCTGCTGCCCAGCGCCTTGGGTGCGGTGCACGAACTGCGCAAGCAGTACCCGGACGCGGTGATCCTGCCGTCGTCCACCGAACTCCCGCTGGCCAGTCACATCGGCGTCGGCGCGGTGGCCGAGCCCGCCAACCCGATCGCCAAGGTGACCCGGCTGGCCAAGGGCGTGGTGCACAACTTCCGCCCCGCCCGCACCGAGCACCACGAGACTCCGCAGCTGAACGTGCCGACGCTGGACGCGCGGTGGTTCCTGCTCTCCCAGGTCGACGGCGTCACCGTCACCACGGCCGACGGCAGGGGCGTCGTCTACCGCAAGCGCGATCCGCGCCAGGCACTGGGCCTGTTCAAGGAGGCGATGCGCCTGCGCAAGGAGCTGGCCGCCCGGTTCCCGGAGATGCAGCAGCGCTACCGCGCCGCCCACCCGCAGCTGACCAGCACCGCGGCGTGGGAGAAGGTCTTCGGCATCGACACGAAGGATGGACAGCAGTGAGTCTCGGAGCGAGCGCGGCCGACGACGCGGCGGTGCACCTGCCGCCGCAGAGCGCGAACGGCCACGGCGGCCCGGTGTACGCGGAACCCGCGCAAGCGTCGGCGGCGCCGCCCGAGGTCGCGATCATCAACGCCGTGCAGGCCGCCCTGGGGAGCAAGCCGGCGGTGGTGTCCGCGGCGCGCGGCATGTCGCACTTCGGCGAGCACGCGCTCGGCTGGGTCGGCATCGCGGCAGCCGGCTGGTTGCTGGACAAGCCGCGGCGGCGGAAGTGGGCCGGTGTCGCGGTCGGCGCGGTCGGCGCGCACGCGGCCTCGATCGTCATCAAGCGCGTGGTCCGGAGGCCGCGCCCGAACGATCCGTCGGTGCAGGTCAACGTCGGAACGCCGAGCAAACTGAGTTTCCCGTCCTCGCATGCGACCTCGACTACGGCGGCGGCCGTGTTGCTCGGCAGATTGACCGGGCTACCCTTGCCTGCGGTGCTCGTTCCCCCGATGCTGCTTTCCCGAGTGGTCCTGGGGGTGCACTATCCCTCCGACGTGCTCGCCGGTTCCGCGCTCGGTGCCGCGTCCGCCGCTGCCCTGCTTGCCGCCGAAAAGAGACTTGATAGTGACCGGACAAGAAAGAGCCTTGGTTGACATGAGTGAAGAGCCGACCGGCGCCGACCTAGCCGAGGCCGTTGTCAAGGGCCCGCCCAAGACGCTGGCCGGTGGTCTGTTCAAGGCGGTCCGTCCGCGGCAGTGGGTCAAGAACGTCCTGGTGCTGGCCGCGCCGCTGGCCGCGGGCACGGCCACCGATGTGGACGTGCTCGCGCATGTGGGTGTCGCCTTCGTGGTGTTCTGCATGGCCGCCTCGGGCATCTACCTGGTCAACGACGCGCTCGACGTGGAGGCCGACCGGGCCCATCCGACCAAAAGGTTCCGGCCGATCGCCGCGGGCGTCGTCCCGGTGAACCTGGCCTACCTGCTCTCGACGCTGCTGTTGGCCGGGTCGGTCGCGGGCTCGTTCCTCGCGTCGTGGCATCTGGCCGTGGTGATGGCGGTCTACATCGGCATCCAGCTGGGTTACTGCTTCGGCCTCAAGCACCAAGCGGTGCTGGACATCTGCATCGTGTCCTCCGGCTTCCTGCTGCGCGCGGTGGCGGGCGGCGCGGCGGCGAGTATCCCGCTGTCGCAGTGGTTCCTGCTGATCATGGCCTTCGGGTCACTGTTCATGGCCGCGGGCAAGCGCTACGCCGAACTGCAGATCGCGCTGGGCACCGGGGCCAAGATCCGCAAGTCGCTCGAGTACTACACCCCCACCTACCTGCGCTTCATCTGGACGCTCGCCGCGACAGCGGTAGTGGTGTTCTACGGGCTGTGGGCGTTCGAGCAGGACGCCAAGAACGACACCGAGTGGTTCGCGATCTCGATGATCCCGTTTACCATCGCAATCCTGCGTTACGCGGTCGACGTCGATGGGGGCGAGGCCGGTGAACCCGAAGAGATCGCACTGGGGGACCGCGTCCTGCAGTTCCTCGCAATTGCCTGGATCGGAGCGGTAGGTGTCGCTGTCTATCTCACCTGACGAGATGCTGGTAGCGGGGCGAACGGAATACGCGGGGGAGCGGCCGGCCGATGAGGCGGCGCGCTCTGTGTCGCGCTTCGCGCGCCTATCCAAAGCCACTTTCGTCGGTGGGATCGCGCTCACCGTCGTCCTTTTCGCGATCGGAGGCTGGCAGCGGCGCTGGATCGCCGACGACGGCCTCATCGTGTTGCGTACCGTGCGTAACCTGCTGGCGGGCAACGGCCCCGTCTTCAACAAGGGTGAGCGCGTCGAAGCGAATACCAGCACGGCCTGGACGTATCTGGTGTGGTTCTTCAGCTGGCTGACCCAGGCGCGGCTCGAGTACGTGGTGCTCGGTGTCGCGCTCACGGTGTCGCTGGCCGCGGTGGTGTTCGCCATGCTCGGCTCGGCGCGGCTGTGGGGCGGGACCGGCGCCGGGCTGCTGCTGCCCGCGGGTGTGCTGGTCTACATCGCGCTGCCCCCGGCCCGCGATTACGTCACCTCCGGACTGGAGAGCGGTCTGGTGATCTGCTGGATCGGCCTGCTGTGGTGGCAGCTGATGCGGTGGAGCCAGGCGAAATCGGTTCGGCTGCCCGGCCTGCTCGGCCTGGTCTTCCTCGCCGGGCTCGCCCCGCTGATTCGTCCGGAGATGACGCTGGTCGGTGCCTTCGCACTGTTGATGATCTTCCTGGCGCCCATGCCGGAGAGCAGGGTGCGCCCGATCGTGCTGCGCGCGGTGATCGTCGCCGTGGCCGGGCTGGTCCCGATGGGCTATCAGATCTGGCGCATGGGTTACTACGGCCTGCCCTACCCGAACACCGCTGTCGCGAAGGACGCGGGCGGCGCCAAATGGGGCCAGGGCTTCACCTACCTCTGGGATCTGGTCGGCCCGTACTTCCTGTGGGTGCCGCTGCTGGTGCTGTTGATCGCCGGTGTGGTCGCCGCCCGCGCGCGAGCGGGCCGGACAGCGCACGCCGACCGCGACGAGGCGGGCGGCCGGGTCAGGAATTGGCTGCGGTCGCCCGGCGCGGTGGTCACCATGGTCCTGGTCAGCGGGGTCCTCCTGACTTTGTACGCGCTGCGGGTCGGCGGCGACTTCATGCACGGCCGGATGCTGCTTCCGCAGCTTTTCCTGTTCGTGCTCCCGGTCGCGGTGCTTCCGATCCGGGTGCCCGCGGGCGGTGTGCGCGCGACCACGGCCGATTGGTCCTTCGCGGTGCTCGCGGTCGCACTCGTCGGCACCGCGGGCTGGGCGCTGTTCGCGGCGAGCACCACCGCCATCAAGACCGGTACCAAGATCACCTCGACCGGCATCGTGGACGAGCGCGTCTACTACGTGCTCAACACCGGTCACGACCATCCGATCCTGGCCGAGGACTACCTGGACTACCCGCGCGTCCGCGCGATGGTCAACGACATCGCGGCCACCCCGAACGGCGGTCTGCTGCTCAACTCGCCGTCGTTCATGTTCTGGTACATCGCTCCGCCGCCGCAGCCCATTCCCGTCGGCGGCGCCGGGCACACGGTCTACTTCCTCAATCTGGGTATGACCAGCATGAACGTCCCGCTGGACGTGCACGTGATCGACCCGATGGGCCTGGCCTACCCGCTGGCCGCGCACACCGACCGGCTCACCGACGGCCGGATCGGGCACGACAAGAGCCTCTACCCGGACTGGGTCGTCGTGGACACCGGCATGGTCGACAGGAAGCCGTGGATGCCCTGGTACCTGGACGAGAAGTGGGTGACCCAGGCGCGTACCGCGATGTCCTGCCCGGACACCCAGGCGCTGCTGATCTCCTCTCGCGATCCGCTCACCTTCGAGCGTTTCCGGCACAACGTGCGCCACGCGCTGCGGTTCGCGAAGTACCGCATCGACCGGGTGCCGAAGTACGAGATCCAGCGCTGCGGACTGGCCGATCCGTTCCCGCAACCGGTCGCGCCGCGCTGAATTGCTGAAGCGGATGGGCCCGGCGCAGTACGCTGCGCCGGGCCCCAACGCGCGAGTTCGGTAAAGTGGCGTACGCCGCTTTATCTCTTTTTGATAACGCCCGCGCATCGATACCGATATAGGCTACGACCGTAGGCCCGGCCGTGGCGTCCACCGGTCGTGGGCATCGGCGAGGGTAACCGTATGGACGGCTTGCCGCTGTCGCTGTGGAACGAGAGGTTGAAACTGATGCGAGGCGTGATCGGGCGTCGTCCGAATACTCGAAGAGCAGGCTCCTGGCTCAAGCGGTCCATGCTGGTATCGCTGGCTGTTCTGCTCCCGCTCGGGGCGTCGGTGGCAGGCCCTGCCGCCCCGGCGTCCGCCGCGTTCAATCCGGACGGCTTCGACTTCTGGGTCGATTCCGAAATGGGGCCGATCAAGTCGCGCATTTTCCGTGCGGCCGACGGCAACACCGGGCGCGTGGTGTACGCGCTGGACGGCATGCGGGCGCGTAACGACCTGAGCGGCTGGGAGATCGACACCGAGGTCGCGCGCGAGCTGACCAAGTGGAACATCAACGTGGTCATGCCGGTCGGCGGTCAATCCAGCTTCTACGCCGACTGGAACGGTCCGAGCGACTTCTTCGGTCTCGGCAGCGCCGGCTCCTCCTCCAGCGGTTCGGCGAATTCGGGCTCCGGCCTGCTGACCGGTTCCGCGGGTGGCCCTGGCAAGACCAGCACCTACAGGTGGGAAACCTTCCTCACCAAGAACCTGCGCTGGGCGCTGCGCGACCGGCTCGGCTTCAACCCGAACGGCAACGGCGTGTTCGGCCTGTCCATGGGCGGCAGCGCCGCGCTCACCCTGGCGGCCTACCACCCCGACCAGTTCCGTTACGCCGGTTCGTACTCCGGGTACCTGAACATCTCCGCGCCGGGCATGCGCGAGGCCCTGCGCGTCGCCATGCTGGATGCGGGCGGCTACAACATCGACGCCATGGCGCCGCCATGGGGCCCGCAGTGGCTGCGGATGGACCCGTTCGTGTTCGCGCCGCGGCTGAAGGCCAACAACACCCGTCTGTGGGTCTCCGCGGGCAGCGGCCTGCCGAGCGCGGCGGACGGCCTGAGCTTCAACACGGTCAACGCGATGGGGCTGGAGGCGCTGGCGCTGGCCAACACCCGCGCGTTCCAGGTCCGGATGCTGACCCTCGGCGCGGGCAATGTCACGTACGACTTCCCGGCCGTGGGTGTGCACAACTGGAACTACTGGGCCGACGAGGTCTACCGGATGATCCCGGACCTGTCCGCGAACATCGGGTAAGCAGCCAGTAGCGAACCACCGACCGCCCTGTACCTCTGGTACAGGGCGGTCGGTCTTTTTCTGCGGTAGTCCTGGATTTTCTCGGCAACGAATATGAAGACGAAACGCTTCGGTGGTTGTGCACTGGATCACTATCCAGCAACATGAAGGCATTCGTTCCCGATTGATACGTGAACGACATGCATCGAGGTCGATTCGTCCACTTCGTGACTGACATCGGTATCGGTGTCCGATGAGGGGGCCGGTGAAGGTCGCTAGATGTTTGCCGAGAAGGTCGCCCGAGGGAAAGGTCGAATGTGATGGGAAGTGCGCGCTGGAAACGCGGTCCCGGTAGAACCGGTTCGTGGTTGCGGCGGTTCGTTCTCGGTGTCGCCGTGGCAATGCTGTTACCGCTCGGAACGACCATCGCGGGTATCGGCGCCCCGGCGTCGGCGGCATTCAACCCCGCCGCCTTCGACTTCTGGGTCGAGTCCCCCATGGGACCGATCAAGTCCCGGATTCTGCGCGCCGGGGACGGCAACACCAATCGGGTCGCCTATGTGCTGGACGGCATGCGGGCTCCGGAGCACTTGAACGGCTGGGAGATCGAGACCAACATCCCGGAAGTCCTGGCCCGGCACAACATCAACGTGGTCATGCCGGTGGGCGGCATGTCGAGCTTCTATGCCGACTGGAACGCGCCGAGCGAATTCTTCGGCGTCCCGGCCGGCGCCGGCTCGAGCACCGGCTCCGGGGCGCTCGACGGGTTCGCCGGCGGGCCGGGCAAGACCTACCGCTACCAGTGGGAGACGTTCCTGACCGAGAACCTGCGGTGGGCGCTGCGCGACCGGCTCGGGTTCAGCCCTTACCGCAACGGCGCGTTCGGTCTGTCCATGGGCGGCAGCGCCGCACTGACCCTGGCGGCCTACCACCCCGATCAGTTCAGCTATGCCGGTTCGTTCTCCGGCTACTTGAATATCTCCGCGCCCGGCATGCGGGAGGCGATTCGCGCGGCCATGATGGACGCGGGCGGCTACAACGTCGACTCGATGGCGCCGCCGTGGGGTCCGCAGTGGCTGCGGATGGACCCGTTCGTCTTCGCGCCCAACCTGGTTCGCAACGGCACGCGCGTGTGGATCGCGGCGGCCAGTGGCCTGCCTGCGGTGACCGACCCTGTGGCGTTCAACACGCTCACCGGCATGGGTCTGGAGTCGCTGGCATTGGCGAACACCCGCGCGTTCCAGGTCCGAATGGCGACGCTGGGCGGCGGCAACGCCGTCTACTCTTTCCCGCCCTTCGGCATTCACGCCTGGAACAACTGGGCCGACGAGGCCATGCGGATGATTCCGGACATGTCGGCGAACATCGGCTGAATTCAATTGCAGCGCCCGCGGCGCTGTGTTCGTGGCCCCTTCATGGCTCGCGTCCGAGCGATCTCCGCTTGCGCGTCGGTCGCTCGGACGGGAGCCGGGCCGCGAACGGACAATGCTCGTTAGTAGCTGCGCGAGGCTGCTCGGCCGAGTGGGTGCGCTTGCCCTTCAGTCGCTGCGGCTATCACAGCAGATCACGGCCTTGATCACGGCTTCGTCTCTGGGCAGGTATTCCGGTTCGGGCTGGTGGTGCACATTCGAGCCGACTCGACGGCGCCGAGGATGACCGCTCCGGGAAGATCTCGGGTCGGTGACAGTTCCCGCCAGGAACGGAAATATCTTGGCTTCCAACACGACATCACCCTCCGAACGCGATAAGGTCACCGCACCATTACCTTGTGCAAACGGAGGGATTTCGACCACTGGGAAAGGCCCGACCTTGCTAAAGCGGGGGGCGTCGAATATCGTCCAGCGAGCGCAAGTGTGACCAGATCGTTGTAGCGCCGTCACAGGACCGGATAGTCGGGACCGTGCCCGTGATGCGCGTCTCGTTGGCAACACGGGTGCCGCTTCGCCCTACGGGCGGCGACTGGCACCACAACAGCAGAAAGAGAGCAGGATTCATGCGTTTCGGCAGGGCGGCCGCGCCGAAGAGAACACAGTCGGGACGGCGAGGCGCACCTCGCGGTTGGCGTAATCGAATTCTGGCTGTCGGTGCCGCCGTACTGGCGCTACCGACCGCCGCCGGACTGGCGACCCCGACCCTCGCCACCGCGGCCCCGTCGGCGCACGCGCCGGTGTTGCGGGCGCCCGCGGGTGGCTTCGAGGACCTCATGGTTCCCTCCAGCATGGGACCGATCAAGGTGCAGGTGCAGTGGGCCTCGCGCGGTGGTAGCGCGGCGCTCTACCTGCTCGACGGTCTGCGTGCCCGCGACGACCGCAACGCCTGGTCGTTCGAGACCAACGCGTTGCAGCAGTTCGGCAACGACAACATCACCTTGGTGATGCCGGTCGGCGGCCAGTCCAGCTTCTACACCGACTGGTACGCGCCGTCGAACCTGAACGGCCAGAAGACCACCTACAAGTGGGAGACCTTCCTCACCAAGGAACTCCCGGCCTTCCTGGAGGGCTACGGCGTTTCGCGCACCAACAACGCGGTCGTCGGCCTGTCCATGGGCGGCAGCGCGGCGCTGGCGCTGGCGGCCTACCATCGCGACCAGTTCAAGTTCGCCGCCTCCTACTCGGGCTACCTGAACATCTCCGCCCCGGGCATGCGCGAGGCGATCCGCATCGCCATGCTCGACGCGGGCCGCTACAACGTCGACTCGATGGCGGCTCCGTGGAGCCCGCAGTGGCTGCGGATGGACCCGTTCGTCTTCGCACCGCAGCTGCGCGGCCTGCCGATGTACATCTCGGCGGCCAGCGGCCTGCCGGGACAGTTCGACCAGCCGAACTCGGCGGTCGGCGTGTTCAACACCGGCAACGCGATGGCGCTGGAGGCCCTGTCGCTGGTGAACACCCGCGCGTTCCAGGTTCGCCTGAACTCGCTGGGTATCCCGGCCCGGTTCGACTTCCCGGCCGCGGGCACCCACTCCTGGAAGTACTGGGAGGGCCAGCTGTTCGCCTCGCGCAACATGATCCTGGACGCCACCGGCGCCTGGTGATCTGATTCACTCCTGACGCGTTCAGGCCGCACCGATCTCGGTGCGGCCTGAATTGCGTTCGGGGTGGCCCGACTGGAGCGAACAGAGTTTGCTGTGCAGCGCGTGTCTCGCATGAACCCCGCCATAACCGGAGTACAAAGCTCATGTGACAGGGATAACGCGCGGTAGCTGGGGCAAATTCGAGCGCCTCGTCGCTCGTTCGGCACGCGGGCGGCTCATGCTGCTCGCCACCGCTTTGGTGGTCCCGCTATCCGCGAGCCTGTCGGTTGCCGCTCCCGTCGTCGCGCAGCCCGCCGCGGTATCGGCCGCGCCGGTCGTGCAGAAGGTCCACTGGCTCAGCGACCGTCGCGTCGCGCTGTGGGTGACCTCGCCGTCCATGGGCGCGCCGATCCAAGTTCAGCTGCTGCTGGCCAGGGACTGGAACGCCAGGCCGGAGGCCCGGTTCCCCGTGCTGTTCCTGCTCGACGGCCTGCGCGCCACCGAGGACGAGAGCGGATGGACCAAGGAGGCGGGGGCGGTCGAATTCTTCGCCGACAAGAACGTCACCGTCGTGCTTCCGGTCGGCGGCCAGTCCAGCTTCTACTCCGACTGGCTCGAGCCGGACAACGGCCGCAACTACAAGTGGGAGACCTTCCTGACCAAGGAGCTCCCGCCGCTGCTGGAGAGTCAGTGGCGAGCATCGGATGTGCGGGGTATGGAGGGCCTGTCGATGGGCGGCACGGCCGCGATGTTCCTCGCCGCGCGCAATCCCGGGTTCGTGCGGCACGCCGCGTCCTATTCCGGTTTCCTGACCACGACGACGCTGGGCATGCCGCAGGCCATCCAGTTCGCCATGCGTGACGCGGGCGGTTTCGACTCGGCCGCCATGTGGGGCCCGCCGACGAGCGCGGAATGGGAGCGACACGACCCGTACGCGCTGGCCGACAAACTGAGGGGCGTCAGCCTCTATGTTTCCAGCGGCAGCGGTGCGATCGGTCCCTTCGACCAGGCCTCGGCCATTCCGGGGGTGAGCACCAACTTCGCGGGCATGGGCCTGGAGATCCTGTCCCGGCTGACGTCGCAGAACTTCGTCACCAAACTGGCCGAGCTGGCCGTTCCGGCGCAGGTGAACTACCGCCCGTCCGGCACCCACTCCTGGCCGTACTGGGATTTCGAGATGCGCCAGTCCTGGCAGCAGGCCGCGACCGCGCTCGGCGTCGAGCTCGACAAGCCCGCCT
This sequence comes from Nocardia sp. Marseille-Q1738, assembly GCF_965283145.1. NCBI lineage: Bacteria > Bacillati > Actinomycetota > Actinomycetes > Mycobacteriales > Nocardiaceae > Nocardia > Nocardia sp. Marseille-Q1738. The sequence goes on from NZ_CBDIMS010000001.1 coordinate 743,803, forward strand.
GCCAGACGGGCGGGGCGATCGGCGCGGTGGCCGCGACGACCGGCTGGCTCGGCGAGTGCCTCACCGGCGAGTACCCGGTGGCGGGCGGCATGGCCCAGGACTTCAAGGGTGGGCGGGTGTTCTTCGTGCCGGGCAGCGGCGCGTATCCGGTCGGCGGCATGATCGGCGCCGGTTACCAGGCCGCTATGGGCCCCGGCGGGCCGCTGGGACTGCCGACGGGCGACGAGCGCGCACTCGGGGACGGACGGGGCAGGTTCCAGTCCTTCCAGCACGGTTCGCTGTACTGGACACCACAGACCGGCGCCCAGGTGGTCCGTGGCGCGATCCTGGAGGAGTGGGGCAAGCAAGGGTTCGAGCGTGGCCCCGCGGGCTATCCGGCCGCGCCGGAAATCAAGACGCCGCACCGAGACGGTACCGTGCAGGCGTTCGAGAACGGCCCGTTCTACTACGGTCCGTCCACCGGCGTGCACCGCGTCCAGGGTTTGATCCTGGGCAGGTACGCCCATCTCGGCTACGAGAACAGCCCGCTCGGTTTCCCGGTCGCCGAGGAGCAACCGCTGAAGGATCTCGGCCGGTTCAGCCGATTCGAGGGCGGCAACATCTATTGGAGCCCGCTGTCGGGGGCCTGGGCGGTGCGCAACGGGCCGGTACTGGATGCCTGGCGCGAGATCGGTTACGAGAACGGCAAACTCGGCTATCCGATCAGCGATGAGTTTCCCATTCCTGGCGGCGTCCAGCAGAACTTCCAGGCCGGATTCATCACGGTGCGCAACGGCAAACCGGAAGTTCACGGGATCTGAAGCCCGCAGCCACACCCCCCGGCTGTGAGCGAAGCGAGGCCGGGCATCCCGGTTCGCGGCTCGGCTGGTATCCAAGGGGGCGAAGCGCGGATGCGGTCGAGTCCGTACTCTTCAAGGCTGAGCCACCAACCGCTCGATCCAAGACGTGTCAACCCCGTCGGGTGCGAGTCTTACGAGCACCGTTCGCGGCCCGGCTCGTGTCCGAGCGGGCGAAACACAGGAGGACAAGGATTCATGCATCGGACCCGTGGAAAGGTATTCGGCGTGGTTGCGGCGATCGCCGCGACCGGCCTGCTCGCCGCGTGCGGCGACAATGATTCGACCGCGACGAGCACGCCGGCGCCGACCCGCACCACGACGGTGACCCAGGCGCCTGCCGCCACCACGCCCGCCGACACCGCACAGCCGGCACCCGCGCCGGAGCAGCCCACCGCGACCGAGGCGCCCGAACGTCCGCAGCCGGTGCCGACCGAGGCCGTTCCGCCCGCGGATACCTCGAAGCTCTCCGACAAGGACAAGCGTTTCCTCGACGAGCTGGCGAAGCAGGGCGTCACCCCGTCCACCCCGGACATCGCGCTCAGCATCGGAGCGTACGTCTGCCAGGGCACCGCCGCCGGGGCGTCCGACCAGGATCTGATGACCTTCGTGAACGCCATGGCCGGTTCCGACCCGTCCTTCGACCCGTCGAAGATGCCGGTCGAGAAGGCCGGGCAGATCTACATCTCGACCGCGCGCGCGACGTACTGCCAGTGAGTTCGCGTGTCAGTTCGGCGTCCCGCCGGTCCAAGCCGGCGGGGTGCTTGATCGCGATCGGCGTCCTCGTGCTGATCGTCCTCGTCGTCCTGCTGCTGTGGTATTTGCTCGCGGGACGGTTGCGCCCGCCCGCCCCGGGGCCGAAGCCGCCGGAACGGCCGACCTCGCAGCCCGCGAGTTGCCCCGATGTGCAGATGATCTCGGTGCCGGGCACCTGGGAGTCGAACAGCTACGACGACCCACACAACCCGACCGCCAACCCGTTGTCGCTGATGCTCAACATCTCCGGCCCGGTCGCCCAGCGATTCCCGGCGGAGCGGTTGGACGTGTACACCGTCCCGTATGTCGCGCAGTTCTCCAACCCGATCGCGATTCCGCCGGACGGACAGCAGTCCTACAACAACAGCCGATCCGAAGGCACACGGCGGATGGTCGATGCCATGGCCGCCCGGCATCAGGAGTGTCCGCTGACCACCTACGTGCTCGCGGGGTTCTCCCAGGGCGCGGTGATCGCGGGTGACGTCGCCGCGCAGATCGGCGCGGGCAAGGGCCCCGTGCCCGCCGACTTGGTGCTCGGCGTGACATTGATCGCCGATGGACGGCGCACCGGCGAGACCGGCCCGGGTCAGCCGATCCAGGTGGGGACGCCGCCGCCCGGCGTGGGTGCCGAAGTCGCGTTGCGGGGGCTGAATGTTCCCGGCATCACGATGACCGGTCCGCGTCAAGGGGGCTTCGGCGCGCTCGCCGACCGCACCTACACCATCTGCGCGCCCGGCGATCTGATCTGTGACGCGCCGCGCGAGGCACTGAGTCCGTGGAACATCGTGGGCAGCGTGAACGCGCTGGTCCGGGCGGCGGGGAACCCGGTGCACGCCCTCTACCACGGCTTCGTCGTCGACCCCGATGGCGCCACCTCGACACAGTGGACGGTCGACTGGGCGGTGGGACTGATCGAGGCCGCGCCGCATCCAGCGCATTCGTGAGAAATCACAGCCAGTGAGATACCCCGCACCCCGTTGGCGTGACAAGCGCAACTCGAGTTCGGCAGCACGCTGTAAAGTGCGCTGGTGATCGCGACGCCGGGCAACGCCGCAGCAGACCTCGCCACGGGTGTCGCGCCCGTATTTCCTTACAGCCAGGAGCATGAGTTCATGACAGAAGCCGCCGCCCCGGCCACCACGGCGAGCCGCGACGCGGATGCTGCGTTGACCGCGCTGGGCACTCCATTGCGCCCGTTCCGCTTCGCGGCGGCCGGCGAGGGAAACAAGCAGGAGGGCGGTGCCCGCAAGTTCGTCCAGACCGCCCAGCAGGCCGAGGAGTACGGCTTCGACACCTTCGTCGTGCCGGACCACCTCGGCGAGCAGATCGGCCCGATCGCCGCGCTCGGCGCGCTGACCCAGGCCACCGAGCGGATCCGGCTCGGAACGTCGGTGCTGGCAAACGGTTTCCGCCACCCGGTCGTGCTGGCCAAGGACCTCGCCACGATCGACGTGCTGTCCAAGGGCAGGCTCGAGGTCGGCCTCGGCGCGGGCTGGATCAAGGAAGAGTTCGAGAACGCGGGTATCCCCTACGAGTCGCCCGGCGTCCGGCTGGAGAAGCTGGACGAGGCGCTGACCATTCTGGACGTGCTGCTGCGCGGCCAGGAGTGCACCTTCGAGGGCAAGCACTACCAGGTGCGCGGCGTCAAGGGGACTCCTCGGCCGCGGCAGGGCCCGCGTCCGCCGATCTGCACCGGCGGCGGCGGCCCGAAGATGCTGCGCCTGGCCGCCAAGCACGCCGACATCATCTCCGTCGTTCCGGTGACCACCAAGAACGGCAAGGGCCTGCTCTCCGGCATCACCATGGAGAAGGCCGTCGAAAAGGTGAATCTGATCAAGGAGGCCGCCGGTGACCGGTTCGCCGACATCGAGCTGAACTGGGCCATCACCGCCATCGTGATCACCGACGATCGCGAGAAGACGGCGGAGATGGCGCTGTCGGCGTTGGACCGGGGACTGCACCCGAACCTGGAGGTGGACGTTCAGCTGTCCGTCGAGGACATCCTGAACTCGCCCTACGTGGCGATCGGCACGTTCGAGGAGATCGCCGAGCAGATCCGACGTGTGCGGCAACTCACCTCGATGTCCTACGTCGGTGTATTCCCCACCCAGATGGACGCGTTCGCCCCCGTTATTCCCCTGCTGCGGGACGAGTGAGCGGGGCTTCTCTGTAACATGACTCTGGTTTGAGTACATCTAGCCGATAAGCGGTCACCGCGCAGACCGCACAAAATCTGCAGGCTGGCTCTGCACTTGGAGCACCCGCGGGCGAAAGCGAGTCGGGGCCTCACAGGTAATAGCGGCGATCTCGCCGTCTTGCTGCGTGTGCCTCGGAGGAGAAGAAGGAATGGAAGAGACTTTCGACGACTACCTGGACGAAACCGGGAACATCCGAATTCCCGAGGATCACACCCTGGTTGATCACGTCGAGAAGCACACCCGGAACGACGCGAACACCCTGGCGTATCGCTACATCGACTACTCGCGCGAGCGCGACGGCGAGGCGCAGGAGCTGACGTGGCGTGAGTTCGGTATTCGGCTGCGCGCGGTGGCCGCTCGACTGCAGCAGGTGACCAACCCGGGCGACCGGGTCGCGATCCTCGCTCCGCAGGGCTTGGACTACGTGATCTCCTTCTTCGCCGCGATCTACGCGGGCACCATCTCGGTCCCGCTGTTCGACCCGGACGAGCCGGGCCACACCGACCGCCTGCACGCGGTGCTCGGTGACTGTGAGCCCTCGGCCATCCTGACCGCGAGCTCCTCCGCGGCCGGGGTCCGGCAGTTCTTCCGCTCGCTGCCCGCCGCCCAGCGCCCGCGCATCATCGCGGTGGACGCGATCCCGGACAGCGTCGGCGAGACCTGGGTGCGTCCGGACATCGCCATCGACGACATCGCCTACCTGCAGTACACCTCGGGCTCCACCCGGGTTCCGGCCGGTGTCGAGATCACCCACCGCGCGGTCGGCACCAACCTGCTGCAGATGGTGGACGCGATCAAGCTGGACTGGAACTCGCGCGGCGTCACTTGGCTGCCGCTGTTCCACGACATGGGCCTGCTGACGGTGATCCTGCCCGCGGTGGGCGGCAAGTACATCACCATCATGTCGCCGAGCGCGTTCGTGCGCCGCCCCTATCGCTGGATCAAGGAACTTGCCGCGGTCTCCGACGGCGCGGGAACCTTCGCCGCCGCACCGAACTTCGCCTTCGAGCACGCCGCGGCGCGCGGTCTGCCCAAGAACGGCGAGTCGCTGGACCTGTCGAACGTCATCGGCCTGATCAACGGCAGCGAGCCGGTGACCACGTCGTCGATGAAGAAGTTCAACGAGGCGTTCGCGCCCTACGGCCTGCCCAAGACCGCCATCAAGCCGTGCTACGGCATGGCCGAGGCGACGCTGTTCGTCTCCGCCACCAAGGCCGAGGACGAGGCCAAGGTCACCTACGTCGACCGCAAGGAACTCAACGCCGGTCGCATGGTGCGGGTCGACCCCGGCCACGAGGACGCGATCGCGCAGGTGTCCTGCGGCTACGTCGCGCTCTCGCAGTGGGCGACGATCGTCGACCCGGACTCGGTGGAATCCGACGGCGGCGGCCGCGAGCTGCCCGACGGCCGGGTCGGCGAGATCTGGCTGCACGGCAACAACATGGGCATCGGTTACTGGGGTCGCCCGGACGAGACCACGGCGACGTTCCGGAACAAGGTCACCCACCGGCTGCCCGAGGGCAGCCACGCCGAAGGCACCGAGCCGGACGCGAACTGGATGCGCACCGGCGACTACGGCGTGTACTTCGAGGGCGAGCTCTACATCACCGGCCGCGTCAAGGACCTGGTGATCGTGGACGGCCGCAACCACTACCCGCAGGACCTGGAGTACTCCGCGCAGGAAGCCAGCACGGCGCTGCGCCCCGGCTTCGTCGCCGCGTTCTCGGTGCCCGCCAACCAGCTCCCGGCCGAGGTGTTCGAGCAGGGCAGCCATTCCGGCCTGCAGTTCGACGCCGACGACGCCTCCGAGCAGTTGGTCATCGTCGCCGAGCGCGGTCCCGGCGCGGGCAAGGCCGATCCGCTGCCGATCGCCGACGCGGTGCGGGCGGCGGTCTCCCAGCGCCACGGCGTGACCGTCCGCGACGTGCTGCTGGTGCCCGCGGGTTCGATTCCGCGCACGTCCAGCGGCAAGATCGCCCGGCGGGCCTGCCGGGCCGCCTATCTGGAGGGAACACTGCGGGGTGGTTACACCCAGCAAGCCTTCCCCGATGCACCGGAAGAGTAATTGCCAAGGGCGGCCTCGGACCGACCATTGACGCTCGGCGCCGACCTTCCCACGCCGAGCGTGAATTCACGGTACGCCCGGTACGCAGACAGGTAGCTTGAGGAATTGATGGCTGACAACGAGGGCACGCCCACCCAGACGACCGACACCACGTCCGCGGAAGCCGTCGCCGACGCGGCGGCCCCGGCCGAGTCCGCGAAGGGCGGCGCGCCGACCGACATGTCGGTGGCGGAGCTGCGTGAGTGGCTGCGGCGCTGGGTCTCCGACGCGACCGGACAACCGATCGAGCAGATCACCGTGGACCGGCCGATGGAGGAGTTCGGGCTCGCCTCGCGCGATGCCATCGCGCTCGGCGGTGACATCGAGGAACTGACCGGGGTGATGCTGAACGCGACCATCGTGTACCAGCATCCGACCATCGCGGCGCTCGCCGAGCGGATCATCAACGGTGAGCCGGACGTACCGGCGGAATCGTCCGACGACGCCTTCTACACCGCGGGCTACACCCCGGGCGAGGCGCACGACATCGCCATCGTCGGTCTCTCGACCCGCCTGCCCGGCGCGGGCAGCACGCCCGAGTCGACCTGGGAATTCCTCATCGGACGCGGCGACGCCATCCGGGAGCTGCCCGAGGGCAGGTGGGAGGAGTTCGCCGGCGACCCCATGGCGGCCAAGGCGATCGCCGAGGGCAACACCCTCGGTGGTTATCTCGACCAAGACGTGGTGAAGAGCTTCGACGCGGAGTTCTTCGCGATGTCGCCCATCGAGGTGGAGCGGGTCGACCCGCAGCAGCGCTTGATGATGGAGTTGACCTGGGAGGCGTTGGAACACGCAAGGATTCCGGCCAGCGACCTCAAGGGCGAGTCGGTCGGCGTCTTCATCGGCACATCGACCAGCGACTTCATGCTGATCGCCGCGCTCGGTCTCGGCGCGGAGGATCCATCCACGCCCGCCTCCGCCGCCGCGTACGGCTTGACCGGCAGCTCGTCGTCGATCATCCCGAACCGCATCTCCTACTTCTACGACTTCCGCGGCCCCTCCGTCGCGATCGACACCGCGTGCTCGTCCACTCTGGTCGCCGTGCATCAGGCGGTGCGGGCGCTGCGCAGCGGTGACGCCGATCTGGCGCTGGCGGGCGGCGTGAACATGCTGCTGGCTCCGATGGCCACGCTCGGCTTCGACTCCGTCGGCGCGGTCGCGAAGAACGGCAGGATCAAGGCGTTCTCCTCCGACGCCGACGGTATGGTGCGGTCCGAGGGCGCCGGTCTGGTGGTGCTCAAGCGGCTCGCCGACGCCGAGCGCGACGGCGACCGGATCCTCGGCGTGGTCAAGGGTTCGGCGGTCAACTCCGACGGCCGCTCCAACGGCATCGTCGCCCCGAACCCAGACGCCCAGGCCGACGTGCTGCGCCGTGCCTACCGCGACGCGGGCATCCCACCGTCCGCGGTCGACTACATCGAGGCGCACGGCACGGGCACGTTGCTCGGCGACCCGATCGAGGCCGACGCGCTCGGCCGGGTGGTCGGTCGCGGCCGCGAGGCCGACAAGCCCGCGCTGCTCGGCTCGGCGAAGACCAACTTCGGCCACCTCGAGTCCGGCGCGGGCGCGGCCAGCCTGGCGAAAGTGCTCATGGCGTTGCAGCACAACGTCATCCCGCCGAACGTCAACTACGCGGGGCCGAACCCGTATATCCCGTTCGACCAGGCGCACCTGAAGGTCGTCGACGAGCCCACCGAGTTCCCGCGGTACAGCGGCAAGGCCACTATCGGCATCTCCGGGTTCGGTTTCGGTGGCACCAACGCGCACGTCGTCGTCCAGGAGTACGTGCCGGCCGCCGCTGCCGGGCCGCAGGCTCCGTTCGCCGAGCTCGAGACGCAGTTGGACGAGGATGCGTTGGACGGCGAGACCACCGACGTGGTCGCGGAAGCCGGCGCCGTCGTCGCCGCGGCCGAGGTGGCCGCCGTCGCCGTGGCCGCGGAGGTCGCCGACGTCGACGTGCCCGTTACCGAATGGACCGCCGAACGCACCGAGCCGCTGCCGCTGATCCTGCCGGTGTCGGGCTACCTGCCCTCGCGCCGCCGTCGCGCCGCCGCCGAGCTGGCCAACTGGCTGGAGTCCGAGGCGGGCGCGCGGACTCCGCTCGCCGACGTGGCGCGGTCGCTGGCCAAGCGTAGCCACTGGCGTTCGCGCGGTGTCGTGCTCGCCAAGACGCACGAAGAGGCGGTCGCCGGACTGCGCGCCATCGCGGCGGGCAAGCCGGGCCCCGGCGTGTTCACCGCCGACGCGCCCGCCGCCGTTGGCCCGATGTGGGTGCTGGCCGGCTTCGGCGCGCAGCACCGCAAGATGGGCAAGCAGCTCTACCTGGAGAACTCGATCTTCGCCAAGGCCGTCGACGAGGTCGACGAGCTGGTGCAGGACGAGGCCGGATACTCGGTGCGCGAGATGTTCCTGGACGACAGCCAGGACTACGACGTGGGCACCTCGCAGGTCGGCATCTTCACCATTCAGGTGGGCCTGGCCGCGCTGCTGCGTGCGCACGGCGCGGAACCCGCGGCGGTGGTGGGCCATTCCATGGGCGAGGTCGCGGGCGCGTACATCGCCGGTGGCCTGAACATCGAAGACGCCGTCCGTGTGATCTGCGCCCGCTCCCGCCTGATGGGCGAGGGCGAGCAGATGATCAGCGACGATGACGTGCGCAACATGGCGCTGATCGAATACAGCGCCGAGGACGTCGCGAATCTGCTGCCGGAATACCCGGATGTCGAGGTCGCCGTCTACGCGGCGCCGACCAACACGGTGATCGGCGGCCCGCAGGAGCAGGTCGCGGCGATCGTCGCGCAGGTGGAGGCGGCGGGCAAGTTCGCCCGCGTGCTGCAGACCCGCGGCGCGGGCCACACCTCGCAGATGGATCCGCTGCTCGGCGAGCTGGCCGCGGAACTGGCCGGCATCGAGCCGACCAAGCTGAAGACCGGCCTGTACTCCACCGTGCACAAGGAAGAGTTCTTCCGCCCCGGCCACGACCCGATCCACGACGAGGCCTACTGGGTCAAGAACATGCGCCACAGCGTGTACTTCACCAACGCGGTGAAGCTCGCGGTGGACGCGGGGCACACCACGTTCCTGGAGCTGGCGCCGAATTCCGTCGCGCTGATGCAGGTACTGGGCACCACCTTCGCCGCGGGCGTGCACGACGCGCAGCTCATCCCGACGCTCAAGCGCAAGGAGGACGAGTCCGCCGGCGTGATCGCGGCGCTCGCCCAGCTCTACGTGCACGGGCACAAGGTGGATCTGCCCTCGCTGCTGAGCGTCGGCGACTACGCCGAGATTCCGCGAACCACGTTCCTGCGCAAGGAATACTGGCCGAAGGCCAGGATGTCCGCGGGCGGCAACGGCCGGATTCCCGGTGCGCACGTCGCCCTGCCGGACGGCAGGCACGTCTGGGAGGTACAGGCGGACTCGGTGACCGATCTGGCCGCGCTGGTGCATGCCGCCGCGGCGCAGGTGCTCAGCGACGTGTCGTTGGGCGCGTCGATCCCGCACGCGCCGATCCCGGCCGCGGGCACACTCACCACCACGCTCACTCCGCACCCCGGCGGCGCCTCGGTGCAGGTGCACGCCAAGCAGGGCAATAGCTTCCAGCTGGTCTTCGATGCCGTGGTGACCTCCGGCGCACCGCTGCCCGAAGCCGTCGTGGCCGAGCCGGTCCCGGCCGCGGTGACGCAGAGCGACGCCGACATCGAGATCGTGGAGACCTTCGGCGAGCGATGGGATCCGAACGGCACGCAGACCGTCGAGGAGCGGCTCGCGGTGATCGTCGCGGAATCCATGGGCTATGCGGTCGAGGACCTGCCGATGGAGATCCCGCTGATGGAACTCGGCCTGGATTCGCTGATGGCCATGCGCATCAAGAACCGGGTCGAGTACGAGTTCGACATCCCGCAGTTGCAGGTGCAAGCCGTGCGCGACGCGAGTCTGCACGAGGTCGGCAAGGTGCTGCGCTACGCCATCGAGCACCGCGACGAGGTGCAGGCGATGGCCGATCAGCAGGCCGCCGAGAAGGCCGCGGGCGGATCGGGCGAGCTGGCCGTCGACGCCGACTTCATGGCCGCGGCCAGGCAGGCGCTGGCGACCGGCGCCGACCCCCTCGCCGCGGTGGCGGGCGCTGCGACCACGTCGCCGGAGACGGGTACGCCCGGCAAGGCCACGCCGGAAACCGCTGTACCCGAGACAGATTCGGCTCTCGCCGCGGACACCGCGACATCGGAAACGTCTTCCGAAGCTGACTCGGCTCCCGCCGCGCAACCGGTTGCCGAGCCCGCGCCGGTCGAGGCGGCCCCGGCCACACCGGCCGCGGTGTTCGGCGGCGCCCAGCAGCCCGCCGACGAGGATGACGTTCCGCCGCGCGACGCCGCGGAACGCCTGACCTACGCCACCTGGGCGGTGGTCACCGGTAAGTCGGCCGGAGGCATCTTCAACACCCTGCCGATCCTCGACGAGGACACCGCCGAGAAGCTGGCCGCGCGCCTGACCGAGCGGGTCAAGGCCGAGGTCACCGTCGATGACGTGCTCGACTGCGAGACCATCGAGCAGCTCGCCGACATCGTCCGCAACCTGCAGGACAGCGGGGCGGACGTGGACGGTTTCGTTCGTCCGCTGCGTGCGCGGCCGGAGGGCTCGAACGCCGTGCCGGTCTTCGTGTTCCATCCCGCGGGCGGCAACACGCTGGTGTACGAGCCGCTGCTGAAGCGGCTGCCCGCCGATACGCCGATGTACGGATTCGAGCGGGTCGACGGCGCCATCGAGGAGCGGGCCCGCCAGTACGTGCCGGAACTGCGCAAGTTGCAGGGCGACGGACCATTCGTGCTCTACGGCTGGTCGCTGGGCGCCGTGTTGGCCATGGCGTCGGCGCAGATCCTGCGCGCGGAAGGCGCGGACGTCCGCGTGGTCGGCTTGATCGACCTCGCCATCCCGAGCGAGCCCGAGGACAACAGTCCCGAGGAGCGGATCCGCCGCATCGAGCGGTACCAGGCATTCGCGAAGAAGACCTACAACGTGCAAGGCGAACTCCCGCCCGAGCAGTTGCAGGAGCTGGCCGCAGCGTCGGACGAAGAGCAGATCAAGATGATCACCGATCTCGTCAAGATGACCGGCGCCAAGATTCCTGGCGGCGTGCTGGAGCATCAGCGCACCTCGTGGATCGAGAACCGGGCATTGCAACAGGTCCGGCCGGCCCGGTACGACGGCGACGTGGTGCTCTACCTCGCCGATCGCTACCACGACGGGGCGATCGAGCTGGAGCCGCGCTACGCCGATCGCCTGCCGAACGGCGGATGGGACGAGTACATCCCGAATTTGGAGATCGTCCACATTCCGGGCGATCACCTGCAGATCATCGATGAACCGCGGATCGGGAAGATCGGAGCCGACCTGACCGCGAAGCTCGCCGCGATCGAGGCGAAAGGGGCCAAGTGAGCACTACTGCCGAAAAACTCGCCGACCTGCGCAAGCGATTGGAATTAGCGCAGGAGCCGGCGGGTGAAGCGGGGGTGGCCAAGCGGGCGAAGAAAGGGATCCCCAGCGCCCGCGACCGGATCAACATGCTGCTCGATCCGGGAACTTTCGTCGAAATCGGTGCGCTGGTGCGCAAACCGGGTGACCCCGCCGCGCTGTACGGCGACGGCGTCGTCACCGGGCACGGTTTGGTCGAAGGCAGGCCGGTCGCAGTGTTCTCGCACGACCAGACCGTCTACGGCGGTTCGGTGGGCGAGATGTTCGGCCGCAAGGTGGCCGGGCTCCTGGAGTACGCGGCCAAGGTCGGCTGCCCGGTGGTCGGTATCAACGACTCCGGCGGGGCGCGCGTGCAGGAGGCGGTGACCTCGCTGGCGTGGTACGCGGAGCTGGGGCGGCGCCAGGAGCCGCTGTCGGGTCTGGTGCCGCAGGTCTCGATAATCCTCGGCAAGTGCGCGGGCGGCGCCGTGTACGCCCCGATCAACACCGACGTGGTGGTGGCGACCGACGAGGCGTACATGTTCGTCACCGGTCCGAAGGTGATCCGCGAGGTCACCGGCGAGGATGTGAGCCTGGAGGAACTCGGCGGCGCGCGCAGCCAGGCCGAGTACGGCAATATCCACCACGTCGCCAAGGACGAGGTGGCCGCGTTCGAGTGGGTGCGCGATTACCTGAGTTTTCTGCCGACCAGCTGCCAGGAACTGGCGCCGATCGTGAATCCCGGCTTGGAGTCGCAGATCACCGACAGTGACCTGGAGCTGAACGCGATCGTCCCGGACTCCGACAACGCCGGGTACGACATGCACGAGATCCTGCTGCGGATCTTCGACGACGGCGCTTTCCACGAGGTCGGCGCGTCCGCGGGCCGCAACATCATCACCGGTTTCGCCCGCGTCGACGGGCGCAGCGTGGGCGTGGTCGCCAATCAGCCGATGGTGTACGCGGGCGCGTTGGACGCGCGGGCGTCGGACAAGGCGGCGCATTTCGTCCGGCTGTGCGACGCGTTCGAACTCCCGCTGGTTTTCGTGGTCGACACGCCCGGGTTCCTGCCGGGAGTGGAGCAGGAGAAGATCGGCGTCATCAAGCGCGGCGGGCGGTTCTTGTTCTCCTACGTCGAGGCCAGCGTGCCGAAGGTGACCGTGGTGATCCGCAAATCCTACGGCGGCGGCTACGCCGTGATGGGATCCAAGCAGCTCGGCGCCGACGTGAACCTGGCTTGGCCCACCGCGCGCATCGCGGTGATGGGCGCCGAGAGCGCGGTCAGCCTGATCGGCGGCAAGCAGATCGAAGCCGCGCCGGAGGAGCAGCGGGCGGCGATCCGCCAGCAGATGATCGACTACTACAACGCCACGGTGGCGACGCCGTGGGTGGCCGCCGAGCGCGGGTACATCGACGCTGTCATCGAGCCGTCGAGCACCCGGCTGGAGCTGCGCCGCGCGCTACAGCTGTTGCGGGACAAGGCGGTTGCCCGCAACCCGCGCAAGCACCATTTGCTGCCGCTGTAGCGACACCGGAACACGATCGGGCCGCACCCTAAGGGGTGCGGCCCGGTTCACGTTCGGCGTGCCGAAAGGTCAGCTGACGCTGGCGGATTCGATGACGACGTCGTCGACCGGCACATCCTGGTGCATGCCCGCGGAGGAGGTCCGGACGCCCGCGATCTTGTCGACCACATCGGTGCCTTCGGTCACCGCGCCGAAGACGGCGTAGCCCCAGCCGGACGGGGTGGGGGCGGAGTGGTTGAGGAAGTCGTTGTCGGAGACATTGATGAAGAACTGCGCGGTGGCCGAGTGCGGGTCGTTGGTGCGCGCCATCGCGACGGTGTACTTGGTGTTCTTCAGGCCGTTGTTCGCCTCGTTCTGAATCGGGGCCTTGGTGCCCTTCTGGCGCAGGCCGGGCTCGAAGCCGCCGCCCTGGATCATGAAGCCGGGGATGACGCGGTGGAAGATCGTGCCGTTGTAGTGGCCGGAGTTCACGTAGTCCACGAAATTGCGCACCGTGTTCGGCGCCTTCTGATCATCCAGTTCGAGGACGATGGGCCCGTAGTTCGTCGAGAGATTCACCTTGGTCATACCCCCACCTTTCCATGCCGCCTCTCCGGGTCTTCAGGCCGTACAAGTCGGGTGACGCGGGATTTGCGTTCAGGTCCTGCGCTGGGTGCCGCTCGAGTTCTGGGGGTTCCCGGCGAGTTACCCATGTTCTTACGAAATCAATTGGCTGGGTCAAATCCAAAGCGCTGATCACACGCCATCTGACTGGTATGCCCTAAAGACCCGGAGAGGCGGAGGAGCCAGATAGCATTGCGAACCGTGCCCGACGCCGCTACCGCTGTTCTAACGAAGCCTCCCGCCACCCCGGCGGTGAAATCGAACGATTTCCGGACCGCGCGCCTGATCGCGCTGGTCGCCGGATTGCTCGGCGCGCTGTGCGCGCTGGCGACGCCTTTCTTGCCGGTCACGCAGACGACCGCGGTGCTGAACTGGCCGCAGAGCGGAACGCTCGGCAACGTGCAGGCGCCGCTGATGTCGCAGGTCCCGATCGAGCTGACGGCGACGATTCCGTGCGACACGATCGCCCAGTTGCCCGAGCGGGGCGGCATGTTGCTGGCCACCGCGCCGCCGCAGGGTGACCGCGCCGCGCTGGAGGCCATGTTCGTGCGGGTCTCGGAGAGCTCGGTGGACGTGATCGACCGGAACGCGGTCGTGGTGTCGGCCGATCGCGCGCGGATGGGCGAGTGCACGTCGTTGAGCATCAGCTCGGACGCCGATCGCACGCACGCGGTGTTCACCGGGCTCACCAAGCAGGTCGAGCGGCCGGTCGAGGGTGCGGCGCCCGAGACGGTGACGGTGCCGGTGGAGGGCCAGCTGAGCGGCGACCTGCGACCGCAGGTGGTCGGGGTGTTCTCCGACCTGAAGGGCGCGGCGCCCGCCGGGCTGGCGTTCCACATGACCGTGGACACCCGGTTCTCCTCCAGCCCCACCGCGATCAAGCTGATCGCGATGCTTGCGGCGGTGCTGTGCACGCTGGTGGCGCTGGCGGCGCTGGCCCGGCTCGACAGCAGTGATGGGCGCGGGCACCGCCGGTTCCTGCCGGCGAACTGGCTGAAGCCGACCTGGGCGGACGGCGCGGTGGTCGGCACGCTGCTGCTCTGGCACTTCGCGGGTGCGAACACCTCCGACGACGGCTACATCCTCAGCATGGTGCGGGTCGCTCCGCACGCGGGCTATATGGCCAACTACTTCCGCTGGTACGGCGTGCCGGAGGCGCCGTTCGGCTGGTACTACTACGTGATCCAGGTCTTCTCGGAGATCTCCACGGCCAGCCCGTGGGTGCGACTGCCCGCGCTGGCCTGCGCGATTCTGTGCTGGCTGGTGATCAGCCGCGAGGTCGTGCCGCGGCTGGGCCGGGGCGTGCGCACCAGCAAGGTGGCGCTGTGGACCGGTGGCTTGGTGTTCCTGGCGTTCTGGCTGCCGTTCGACAACGGTCTGCGCTCGGAGCCGATCGTCGCGCTCGGCGCGCTACTGACCTGGGTGTCGATCGAGCGGGCCATCGCGACCGGTCGCCTGCTGCCCGCCGCGGTCGCGGTGCTGGTGGCGGCATTCACCCTGGCCGCCGCGCCGACGGGTCTGATGTGCGTGGCGGCGCTGCTCGCGGGCATCCGGCCGCTGGTGCGCATCGTGGTGCGCAAGCACCGGCGGTTCGCCGCCGAGGGCGTCGGTCGGTGGGGCTCCACGCTGCCGCTGCTCGCGCCGATCGCCGCGGCCGGTTTCCTCGTGCTGACGGTGGTCTACAGCGACCAGACCTTCGCCGGTATCCAGGAGGCCAACCGGGTGCGTCAGGTGACCGGGCCGAACCTGGCCTGGTACGAGGACTACCTGCGCTACTACTACCTGTTCGTGGAGACCGTCGACGGCTCGCTGTCGCGCCGCTTCGCCTTCCTGGTGATGCTGCTGTGCCTGTTCACCACCATGCTGGTGCTGTTGCGGCGCAGGCAGGTGCCCGGCATCGCGAGCGGACCGACGTGGCGGCTGATGGGCGTGGTCTTCGGAACGATCTTCTTCATGATGTTCAACCCGACCAAGTGGACCCACCACTTCGGCGCGTACGCGGGTATCGCGGGCTCGCTGGCGGCGGTCACCGCGGTCGCGGTCTCGGCGAGCGCGCTGCGGGCGCGCAAGAACCGGGCGATCTTCCTGGCCGGGTTGCTGTTCGTGCTCGCGGTCGCCTTCTCCGGCATCAACGGCTACTGGTACGTGTCCAGCTTCGGCGTGCCGTGGTTCGACAAGCGCATCTCGCTGCACGGCTACCAGTCGAACACCCTGATGCTGATGCTGTTCGGCCTGGCGCTCGCGCTGGTCGGCTGGTACACGCTGCGCGAGGACTACACCAAGCCGCAGCCGTCGGCGAAGACGGCCCGGGGCAGGCGGATTCGCCGGTTCGCCGCGATCCCGCTGACCGTGGTCGCCGCGGCGATGGTGGCGCTGGAAGTGCTGTCGCTGGTCAAGGGCGCGGTGTCGCAGTACCCGGCGTACTCGCTGGCCCGCTCGAACATCGACGCGCTCGGCGGCAGCACCTGCGGTCTGGCCAACGACGTGCTGGTGGAACCGGACCCGAACGGCGGCAGGCTGGAGCCGATCATCGATCCGGCGCATCCGCCGACCGATCCGGCCGATCCGCTGGCCGGCGTCGACCCGGTCGGTTTCGACCCGAACGGCGTGCCCAACGACCTGTCCGCCGACAGCGTCGAGGTGAAGCCGGGTACGGGCAACACCTCCACCCAGTCGGTCGGTGCGGCGTTCGCCGAGGGCCAGAGCGCGGGTACCGGCGGCGGCCAAGGCGCGCGCGGCGTCAACGGCAGCACCGTCGCCCTGCCGTTCGGTTTGGACCCGGCGACCACGCCGATCCTCGGCAGCTACCAGAACGGTGTGCAGCAGCCCGCGAGCGTCACCTCGAGCTGGTACCAGTTGCCCGCCCGGTCGGCGGACACGCCGCTGGTCGTCATCTCGGCCGCGGGCCGGATCCTCTCCTTCGACGACACCGGCGCGATGAAGTACGGCCAGTCGCTCACCGTCGACTACGGCAAGCGACTGCCCGACGGCAGCGTGGAGAGGCTCGGCACCTACCTGCCGCGCGATATCGGTCCGTTCCCGTCTTGGCGCAACCTGCGCGTGCCGCTGGATGAGATCGCGCCCGATGCCGACGCGGTGCGCATCGTCGCCAACGATCCGATCCTGATCGGTGACCAGTGGCTGGCGTTCACCCCGCCGCGGATGCCGAAGCTGCAATCGCTCAACAGCCTGCTCGGTTCTCAGCAGCCGATCCTGCTGGACTGGGCGGTGGGCCTGCAATTCCCGTGCCAGCGGCCGTTCGACCATGAGAACGGCGTGGCGGAGGTGCCCGGTTACCGCATCCTCCCCGACCGCCCGCTGGCCATCAGCTCCACCAACACCTGGCAGGCCGAGGAATTCGGCGGTCCGCTCGGCTTCGCGCAGATGCTGGCGAAGTCGGTGACCGTGCCCAGCTACCTGAAGAACGACTGGGCGCGCGACTGGGGTTCGCTGGAGCGCTACGACCGGTACGACCGCAATGCGGTCCCGGCCAAGCTGGACACCGGTACGGCGACCAGGTCGGGCCTGTGGTCGCCGGGCCAGCTGCGGGTGTTCTGACCCCAGCCAGGGCCATCCCGGACACAGGGCCGCCGCGCAGGCAACAAATCCTGCGCGGCGGCCCTGCCGTTTGTTTCCGGTGCGATACCGGGGCGCTCAGACCTTCAGGCGAAGACCGAGCTCGCGCCGGAGCACCTCTTGCGAGGGGAGGCGGTTGAGCACGCGCAGCACCGCAGGCCGCAGCTCCCGTTGTTCCTCTTCGCTGAGCAGTCCGACAAGATCGCGCAGATCCATATCATCGAATGCCGTTGTCATGGATCTCAGATTAAGGCCAGGAGCGCGATTCGTCCTGCGATGCATCGCCACAGGTGGGAGCACATTTTTCAGACCGTACAACCGGTTTTGTCCACGCTGCTGTCGTAGCGCGCCCGCGCGGCGAGCACGTCATCCATCCGCGTCTCCGCCCAGGCTTTGACGGCGCTCATGACCGGCTGCAGGCTGTGCCCGAGCGGGGTGAGTTCGTAGTCGACGCGGACCGGGACCTCGGCGGTAACCCGCCGCTCCACCAAGCCGTCACGTTCCAGGCCGCGCAGCGTCTGTGTGAGCATCTTCGGGCTCACGCCCGCGATGACCCGGTTCAGTTCGGCGTAGCGCCGCGGGCCGTCGGCGAGCGCGGCCAGCACCAGGCTGACCCATTTGTCGCTGATCCGGTCCAGCAGCTGCCGGGTAGGGCACTCGGCGATGTACGCGTCGTAGTGCTGTTTGGCCAGGTCGCGGCGCTGCGCCGCGGTCATCGTCGCCATCGAAGTACCTCCATACCCCTAACGCACTCTCAGGTAACTACTATCCATCGGATAGTAGCTCCTCTTAGGTTGGTCTGGCATCCGAGAGGAAGGAACGTCATGCGTGCAGTAGTAGTCCGTAATCCGGGACCGGACGGCGTGGTGGAGATCGTCGAGGCGCCGACCCCGCAGCCGGGTCCGGGCACAGTCCGTATCGCGGTCGCGGCGGCGACGGTCAACCCGGTGGATCTGATGGTGCGGGCGGGCGTGGGCGGCACCCCGTTCGCCGCGCACCGGGACCAGTGGGGCATAGGTTGGGATGTCGCGGGCACCGTGGACGCGGTGGGCGCGGGCGTCACCGGATTCACGGTGGGGCAGGCGGTGGTCGGTATCAGTGACCGGCTCGACGTATCACTCGCCGCGCAAGCGGACTATGTGGTGCTGGAGACCGGAAATATAGCGCCCGCACCGGTTTCCGTGCCGCCGGTGCAGGCGGCGACCATTCCGCTCAACGGCCTCACCGCGGTGCAGGCACTCATCGCGCTGGACTTGGCGTCCACCGACACGCTGCTGGTCACCGGTGCGGCGGGTGCGGTCGGCGGATTCGCCGTCGAACTCGCGGCGGCACAAGGTGTCCGGGTGATCGCCTCCGCCTCGCCCGCCGACGAGGAAGCGGTCCGTGCCCTCGGCGCCACCGATTTCGTGCCGCGCCAGGCGTCGCTCCCCGATGCCGTGCGTGCCCTGATCCCCGGTGGCGTCGACGCCGCGCTGGACGCGGCCACGCTCGGCCCGACGGCACTCGCGGCGGTCCGGGGCGGCGGCCGGTTCGTTTCGGTGCTCATCCCAGCCACCCCTGCCCCCTTGCGTGGCATCGATGTCCGGACGATCCTCGTGCGAGCCGACCGCCGACAACTGGACGAACTCATCGCGCAGGTAGACGCCGGCCGACTCACCCTACGAGTGGCCGAAACCTTGCCGCTCACATCGGTCGACACCGCCCACAAACGCCTGGCAGCCGGCGGCATACGCGGCCGCCTGGTGCTGGTCCCCTAACCAGACCGATCCGGCGAGTGGCACATGGCTGCGGCGAAGTCCGAGATGACCTCTCCACCATGTGCCACTCGCGGACAAGCGTCAGCGGATTCGGATCGGGTCGTCGGTGGAGAGGCCGGTGCGGGTTTGCAGGGTGATGTCGATGGTGGCGGGGGTTGGGGCGTAGGGGGTGAACTTCTCGAGGGAACCCCAGTCGCGGGCCCAGTCGCGGTGGAGGTAGCTGGGGATGGTTTGCGACTTCAGCAGCAGGCCGGTCCAGCCGAGGGGGCCGCCGCCGATGTCGTCCTGCCAGGCGTTGGAGGCGTCGGAGCCGACGCGGTCGGGCAGGATGCGCCAGTTCGGGATCTCGGCGACGCCGTCCTTGTGGTCGAACGGCCGCTGGCATGGGAAGGCCAGGCCGACGTGCCAGTCGAGCAGCACCGGATCCTGCGATCCGACGACCGAATTCAGCGTGGCCAGTTTGGGCAGCCGGGGTGGGGTGACGGCCAGCCACTGCTTGGGCGTGATGTCGTTGTCGATCGCGACCAGTCGCACCGCGTTCACCTCGACGGGCAGTTGGTCCAGCGGCACGCGCAAATTGCGCCAGGACGGCGCGGGTCCGATGTCGAGCGGGTCGATGGAGCCGAGTGTGCGCACGTCTCCGTTCTGGTCGCGGACGCCGTATTCCAGATGCAGTTCTTGACCGTAGGTGAGCACACCATCGGCGTCGATCGACCGGATGCGGCCCGCCGCGGTGATCGCGAGCACCTGGTAGGCGGGGTCGTGGCGCATGCTGTCGGTCAGGTCGAGCCGGTACCACTGCGTGGTCAGCTTCGCCTGCTGCTGCTCACCCTCCTGGTAGCTGCCCAGCACCGGGGTTTCGGCCGGGTCGAGACCGAATGGCAGCGCGACGGTGCTGCCGTTGACGCCCGCCTGCTCGGTGGTGCCGCCACCCGTACCCGCGCCGGTGGTCTTGGTGGTCTTGTTCTCGGAGTCCTTCTCCAACGAATTCGCGCCGCCGCTGACCGTCTCCTCGGCGTCGGCGGTGAGGTCGCGGGCGACCCCGTTCGGCGTGAAACCTTGGTTCTGCGCGGCCAATCCGTCCGCGGGTGCGCCGGTGTAGGGCTGCAACAGCGAGTCCGCGGTGTCGGTCTCCACCAAGACCTCGTTGGCCAGCGCGCACGAATCGCCTTGCAGTGTTTCCACATTCGACTTGGTGATCGAGTACGCGGGATACTGGCCGGCCGCGGCCTTGGCCAGCGAGGCGACCTCGAAGATCACGAGCAGGGCGGCGGCGATGGTCAGCGGGGCCGAGGCCCACCGATCGAAACGCCGTGGCGCCGTAGTGGTCCCCCGCCGATACGGCTCGCGATAGTGCTGCCAGATCGCTACCAGCAACGCGACGCCGCTGAGCCCCAGGAACAGCGTGGACAGTCCCTTACCCGCGATCAGCGGAGCCTTGTCCCACCACGGAACGCCGTAGCTGGACACGTACCACCACCCGTTCGACCCGGTGAAGGTCACCGCGAGCAGGAACAGCACCGCGGCGGCGAACAGCGAGCGGTTGCGCGGCGAGCGAATGCCGGTGGTGCCCACCGCGACCGCCGCGAGCGCGGCCAGCGACCCGGCCAGTCCGGCGTACACGCCGAAGTGATGCGTCCACTTGGTGGGGGTGAACATCATCAGGAACAGCGACGCGAACACGATGCCGAGAATGCGTACCGACGGGCCGCGCGAGGTGCCCGGAATCCGTCCTTTGCGCAGCACCTGCAGTACGCACACCAGCAGGCACAGCAGCATCACCAGCACGCCGAAGCGCCGCGCCAGTGAACCGTCCGGCGACAGCATCAGCAGTGAGTCCCAGCGGGTGCGCTCGTCGAACCACGCCACGTTCGGGCCGACGATCGTGCGCACCCTGGTCGCCTCCAGCACCGTCGCCAGCGTCTGGTCGGCGAAGATCACCACCAGCACCAGCGTGCCCGCGGCCAGGCCGGGCGCGAGCAGCGCCGCGAACCGGAACACCGTGCCCGCCCTGGATGGCTTTCGCACGTCCGCGGGGGCGTTCACCGCGGCCGCGGCGTCCGCGGAACCAGCGGCGGCCGCATCCGCGTCCGGTCCGGTCCGGGTCGGGACCGCCCCGCGCGCACGCTTGATCAGGATCAGCAGCACCGGACGGGAGCCGGCGATCAGCGCAGCGATGCAGATCAGGCCGGTCGGGCCGGCCGCGAGCGAGAACGCGGCGATCAGGACGGCCACCGCGGCGGGCAGCAATCGCCCGGTCGCGATGGCGCGTTCGATCGAGCACCACGTGAGCAGCGCGCCCGCCGCGATCAGCGGCTCGGGACGCAGACCGTTGTCGTAGGGCAACCAGAACGCGAGGAACACCAAGCCCGCCGTCCACAGCGCCACCTTGTCGCGCCGCACCCGCGCGCCGAGACGCGGCAGCACTTCCCGGCTGATCACCAGCCAGCAGACGATTCCGGCCGCCAAGGTGGGCAGGCGCATCCACAGGCTGGCGTCGGAGATCCCGGCCATCCACGCCAGCACCTCGTAGGACCAGCCGAACGGGGCTTCGGGCACCGCGAACCACCGGTAATAGTTCGCCATGTAGCCCGCGTGCTCGGACGCGCGCGCCATGTTCAGGATGTAACCGTCGTCGGAGGTGTTGGCCCCGATGACGTGCCACAGCGCCAGCGTGCCCAGCACCACACCGTCCGCGGGCGTGACCCGCCACCAGTGCGCGGGCAGGAACCGCCGCGGCCTGCGGCCGTCGCTGGTGTCCAGCAGATGCAGTGCGACCAGTGCGATCAGGGTGAATACGGCGGCGGCGATCATCGCGGCCAGCTTCAGCGGTGACGGAGTCGAGGAGAATCGCGAGTCGATGTCCGCGTGCACTCGCGCGCGGTCGAGGCGACCGGCGTCCAGATCGGTGAACACGCCCACCAGTTGCGGCCGGATGTCCCGGCCGACCGTTGACCGGAATGGCGTGCCGTCCTGCCTGGACACTCCGGTGAGCTCCGCGGTCGTGGCGGCAGCGGTGGACTCGACGGTGAGCGCCGTGCACGACCCGATCTCGGACAGCGGCGCCGACAGCAGCGGAACGTCCCGCAGCACCACCGAGAGCACGCCGTCGGCCACCGAGACGACCAAGCCCTTGGTCGCCGCCTGGCCGGACGCCGCCGGAACGGTGGACAGCACGGTGCCCGCGGCGACCGATCCGGTGAGTGAGCAGGGCAGCGTCGCGTCGAACCGCAGGGGCTCGTAGGAGACCAGCGGCGCCGTGACGCTCGTACTGCCGGACTGGGGCCAGTCCAGGCTCGCCCGATCCTGCCGCACGGGCAGCAACGGGGTCAGCAACGCCAAGAGGAAGCCGAGGAGCCCTGAGACGAGGGCGATCAGTCGGCTACGGGTGAACGCTCGAGAAGCTCGGTCCGGTCGCACGGTGGTTGATGCTAGCTACCGTCCCGTGTGACCCGGACTACCGCAGCATGTGAACGTCCCACAGCCAGACGTCGTCGACCCGGGTCGGTGCGAATCCGAACAGTTGGGTGACGGTTTCACGGAGCACGTCGCCGTTCTTGGTCGGCGGCAGTACGAGGACGTCGGCCTGCCAGAACCGCAGGTCGGTCAGCGCGCGGGTGCGGGTGTCCGCGTCGATCCGCGGCACTGCCCCGGTGTCCTGCGCTTGCACCAGCAGCGCGGTGGTCGGCCGGGTCTCCGGGCCGTAGATCCCTTTCTTGGTGGTGCCGGTCGGGCCGACGAAGTAGCCGCCGGCCAGCGGGAAGGTGAAATCGGCGTCGGCCTGCCAGCGCAGCGCCCGCGCGTCCGGCGGTCGCGGGGGCGGCACCATGACGACCGAGCCGCCCCAGACGTAGCGCCGGACCGTGCCGTCGGCGAAGAAATCCGGTGTCGGTGCCCGATCGATCACCGGGAGGACGGTCGGAGTCAGCGGCAGCAGCGCGCAGGTGACCGCGGCGAACCAGGCCAGCGGCTGCCGGTCCGCCTCCGACTGCCGCCAGGTCGTCACCGCGCGCTCGGTGGCCAGCGCGAGCACCACCGCGATCGCCGGGATCGCGGCCATGCTCAGCCTGCTCTCCAGCACCGTGTTCAGCAACGGCACCTGTTCGGCCCATCGCCACGGCAGATCGATGCCGGTGGGCTGCTTGCCGATGGTGACGACCCCGCCCAGCGACAGCACGCCGAAGACCGCGATCACCACGCTCGCCGCCCGCACCACCCGGTCACGCCACAGCAAGCCCACCGTGATGACGACCAAGAGCAGCAGCGGCCACCCGAAGTACGCGTTCTGCTCGGTGGGATTGATCGCCACGTTCTCGCCGGGAGCGAAGACGCCGCCCAGCGATTCGGACGGGAACTGCACCAGCGCCTCGAGGTCGTTGCCCATCGGACCATGGTCGATCGAGCGGTAGCTCTGCGGGCCGAAGAACTGCCACCAGAGCGGAATCTCGGTGAGCGCCAGCGTGATCACCGCGGCCAGCGCGAGAGTGGGTGCGCCCGAGCGCAGCACGCGCAGCGCTTGCCGCGGTGTGTGCAGGTAGTAGACGACGGTGAACAATCCGAAGGCGAGGGCAAAGATCAGCAGCGGTTCTTCGCCCAGCGCGATCTGCAGCGCGACCAGCAGTCCCAGCGCCACCGCGTCACGAACCCGCCCGCGCGGCCGATCCGGTCCGATTCCGCCTGCCTGCCGCGCCATCCGGATCACCCGTCCCGCGATGACCGGAAGCAGTAGCAGGACGACGAAGTTCGGGTGCGCGTTCGCGTGCGAGATCATCCCGGGGGCGAAGCCGCAGAACAGGCCGCCGATCACCGCCGCGACCCGCGCGTCGACGAGTTCCCGGCAGAACAGCCGGTACCAGGCGAATGCCGTCCCGGCCAGGCCGGCGGTGAGCACGAGCACGAACGTGACGGTGGGCCCGAAGAGCAGGGTGACCGGTGTGAGCGGCACACCGACGCCGAACATGGCCGTATTGGCCATCATGTTCACTCCGGCCGGGAAGTTCTGCAGGTCGGTGCCGAGCGGATTCTGCAAGTTGGCTACCGCGTGCGCGGTGACCGCGAAGAACCATTCCCACATCGTCTGGTCCTGACCGCTTTTGATCAGGTACCCGCTGTCGGTGTTGCGCCACTGACCCGACAGCACGGTGGCCGCGAGCGCCAGATAGCCCACCCCCACGAGTAGATCGGCGCCGACGAACCGGATGCGACCATCGCGGACCGACCGGGGGAGCAGGCGTGGGCGCGCGGGTCTGGTGAGCACCTCTTCTGCTGTGACAACCGCGACCGCCGAGTCCGCCAATTCGGCGGTTTCGACGTGTTGTGCCTGTTTCACCTGCGCATCTCTCCTCGCCGACGCTGAAGCAGCCGCCCTCTGTAACCGACCACGCCGTGCGTGGACTCACAATCGGATGGGTTATCCACTGCGCGGCGGGTTCAACCTCCTCGCGTCGGCTCGGCGAGCGGCGTGGAATCGGTCAGCGACGGACGGTGACGAGGGTGAACGGGCCGATATCGGTTGTGGTGAAGCGCGGGTCGGCGAACAGCTCTTCGGGGAAGCTCACCGTGTAGCGCGCCACGTTCGGATCGTTCGGGTAGACGTCCTTCGCCAGCCGCAGCGTGTAAGCGTCGCCGCTGCGCCGGAACAGGAAGGCGTCCGGCGCGCGCCACGGACTCGTCGCGAGTGCGTCGTGCAGCTCCTGCGGCGTCTTCAGCTTGCTCCAGCGCTCGATCGTCGCCGCGCGGCCCGCGAAATCGGCGAGCGGGTTGGCGTAGTGCGAGGTGAGCGCCTGGAAGCCGAAGTAGGGATAGAAGGACAGGAAACTGGTGTCGGCCGTGAGCACCACGGTGTCCGCGCGCGGGCGTCCAGTCTGGGCGGTGAGGGCCGCGTCCACGTCATGGTAGAACGAGACGGCCGAGGGAGCCCGCTCGTCGGCACGCCGTCCGTCGCCATCGGTGTCGGTGTAGGCGGTGGTGATCTCCGCTGCCAGGATGTGCGGAATGTCCTGGGTGAACGCCAGCGCACCGACCGTCGCGACGACGATCACCACGAGCCGGAACCGGGCGGGCTCGTTCAACGCCTGGTAGATCGCCCGCGCGCCCTCCACGAACCCGAACGCGCCCGCGACCGCGAGCAGCACCAGCAAGACCGGCTCCAGCCGGAACGACAGCAGCGTGGTGCCCGCCGCCGTGGCCGCCATGGACAGCAGCGCCCACAGATAGATCGCGGCCACCCCGATCCCCAACGCCTGCGCCCGCCGCGACGACGCGGCGCGCAGTACCAGCCACACCGTGCCGATCAGGCACAGCGCACCGAGCAGGGAGAACTCGAACATCGGCAGCGGCAGCTGCGAACCCGCTTCCGGCAGATAGTGCAACGCGGTGCCGGAGCTCGCGGTGGCGCTGCGCAGCGTCTTCGCAAGGTACGGCGCCCACACGATGAGTGCGACCACTCCGGCGATCGCCCCGATCACCACCAGACGCAGCAGCGGCGGCACTCCCGCGCGCCAGGAACGACCGGCGCCGGTCGCGCCGCGGGTGCGGCGCGGATGGTCGGCGGCACGCTGCTCACGCACCGCCAGCACGGCCGCCAGCAGGCCCATCAGGCCGACTGCGAAAGCGGCCACGAGGAAGTAGAGGGTGTAGAAGGTGGCCGCCCAGCCGAGAAACAGCCCGGTGCCGATGACCGCGCCCCAGCCACCGGCAGTGCGCTGCCCGGCATCCTCCGGCGTCGTGCCCGACCGGACGTCCTCCAGCGGCCGGTAGAGCGCGCCCCAGGCGAGCACGAGCGCGGGCGGAAGCAGCAGCACGATGACGGCGCTGTAGGCCTCCGGCGCGGCGTACGCCACCGTGACCGCGGTGCTCGCCGCCGCGACGCCCACGGCCCAGTCCGCACGGATCAGCTTCGACCACAGCACCAGCGCGACGACCGCGGCCACCGCGAGGAACCCGATCGCGTACGGCTTGAACACCTCCCAGCCGTCCATCCCGAGCAGATTCGCCACCCGCCCGCCGATCCAGAACCAGCCGGCCGGGTAGAACGGCGGCAGATCCGCGTACGTCATGTCGCGCAGCGCGGCGGAGTCGGTGAGCCGGGTGAGGAACTCGGTGCGGAACTCCTGATCCACCGAGACGCCGAACAGATACAGCTTGGTCGCCGCCAGCGGCATGCCGAGCGTGACCGTGACGAACGTCGAGATCCCCACCCAGGAAAGCAGTTTCGCGATCCACGGCCATTTGTGCAGCCGCAGCAGCGCGATCGCAACTGCGAGCATGACCGCCGCGACGACCTGCCCGACCGTGGTCAGCGCCCGCGTGACGTTCGAGGAATTGAAGGCGGGCCACTGCACCATGGAAAACGCGACGAGCCCGACGGTGGCCACCACGGCGGCTACGACCGCCGCGAGCGCGGCCTCCCCCGCACCGGAGGCGAGCTGTCGCACCAGCAGCGCTGCCCGCCCCGGCGCCGGGGCCGGATCGGCGGGCTGCGACGGCGCCTCGCCCGTCGCGGTGACCGTGCTCAACGGACCGCTCCGTGCTCGTCGCACTCGATTACTCGCATAGCGCCTCCGGATTCACTGGGGTCGACTCCGTCAGACGATAGGTGCCCGCGTGATCGAGGATCACGCGGGCACTGGGTCCGAGCCCGATCGCCGGGTCAGATGGGCAGTCTGCGGAAGATCGCGCGCGGGATGTGCCGCAGGATCATCATCACGTAGCGGAAGGAGCCCGGCGCCCAGACCAGTTCCTTGCCCTTCTGCGAGGCCGAAACCGCCAGCACCGCGACGTCTTCCTTGTCGACGGTGAGCGGGGCCTCTTTGACGTGCGCGGAGAACTTGGTCCGCACCATGCCGGGCCGGATCACCAGCACACGCGGGCCGTGCGGGCGCAGCGCCTCGCCGAGTCCGAGGTAGAAGCCATCCAGGCCGGCCTTGGTCGACCCGTAGACGAAGTTCGAGCGCCGTACCCGTTCACCGGCGACCGAGGACATCGCGATGATCCGCCCGAAGCCCTGCGCCTTCATCTTCTCGCCGACCAGCACGCCGACGGAAACCGCCGCGGTGTAGTTGATCTGCGCGACCTGCACGGCCTTGCGCTGGTTCTGCCACAGCTGTTCGGGGTCACCGTCGAGGGCGAAGGCGACGATGGCGACGTCCACGTCGCCGGCGTCCCACGCGGCATCGATCACCTTCGGGTGACTGTCGGTGTCCAGCGCGTCGAAATCGATGACATCGACCTGGCTCGCGCCCGCGGCCTTCATCTGGGCGACCGCGTCCTCGCGCAGCGGATCGCCGGGCAGCGTCGCGAGGATGATGCGCGCGGTGCCTTTCCTCAGGTACTGCGCGCAGATTGCCAAGCCGATCTCCGAGGTGCCACCGAGCAGCAGAATCGACTGCGGGTTGCCAACGGCATTGATCACTGCAGCTCCAGCCTTCTCGCCATATCGGACATGAAAACTCCTGTGGGATCGACGCTCCGGCGGACCTTGATCCACTCGTCGATCCGCGGGTACATCTGGTGGAACGTCTCGGCGGTGGTCCGCGAGTCCTTCGCGGTGTACAGCCGCCCACCGAACTCGAGCACCCGCCGGTCCAGCTCGCTGACCAGCTCGTTCAGGCCCCGCTTGATCGGGAAGTCGACACAGATGTTCCAGCCCGGCATCGGGAAGCTCAGCGGGGCCTGGTTGCCAGGACCGAACAGCTTGAACACGTTCAGCGCCGAGTAGTGCCCGGACGCCTGGATATCGATGATGATCCGCTTGAACTCCTCGACCGCCTCGGTCGGCACCACGAACTGGTACTGCAGGAAGCCGTTGGAGCCGTAGCCGCGGTTCCACTCCGCGATCATGTCCAGCGGGTGGTAGAACTGCGTCAGATTCTGCACCTTGCCGGTGTAGTTGCCGCCCATCCGGTAGTACGCCTCGCCGATGGACATCAGCGTGAGCTTGTTCATCGTCCAGTTCGGGAAGATGTCCGGGACGGTCATCAGCTGCGGCGCGTCGAACTTCAGCGGCTTGCTGCGCAGCCGCTTCGGCAGCTCGTCCAGCTTCGCCAGCCTGCCGCGGGTGATGGTGGCCCGGCCCAGCTTGGGCAGCGGGCTGATCACGTCGAACCAGGCGCTCGAGTAGGTGTAGTTCGCCTCGCTGCCGTCGCTGTGCGCGGCGATGGTCTCGTCGAGCGTCGTGGTCTTCACGCCGTCGTTGAGGAAGTAGGCGGTCTCCGTCGGCACCATCTCGATGGTCGCGCGCAGGATGATTCCGGTGAGCCCGTTGCCGCCGACGGTCGCCCAGAACAGTTTGGCGTTGCGCTTCGGTGTGATGTGCTGCACCTGCCCGTCGGCGGTGAGCAGCTCGATCGAGCGCACGTGGTTGCCGAAGCTGCCCTCGCTGTGGTGGTTCTTGCCGTGGATATCGGAGGCGATCGCGCCGCCGATGGTCACCTGGCGGGTGCCGGGCAGCACCGGAACCCAGAGCCCGAACGGCAGCGCGGCCTTCATGAGCTGGTCCAGGCTGACGCCACCGTCCACGTCCACGATCCGCGTATCGCGGTCGATCCGGTGGATGTTGTTCAGGGCGGTCATATCGACGACCAGGCCGCCTGCGTTCTGCGCGTGGTCGCCGTAGGAGCGGCCGAGGCCGCGGGCGATCACACCGCGCCGTAGGTGGGCGGGCTTGCCGTCGTTGTCCTCGGCGACCATGGCGACTGCCTTGGCGATCAGTTCGGGATCGCTGGTCGAGAGCACTTCGGAAGAGGTGGGTGCGGTGCGACCCCACCCGGTCAACGTGCGGGTGCGCGTCGGAAGAGTGAACGCGTTCCCCGCGGCCGGGCCGTCGTTCGTGACGCCGGCGCCAGTGTCGTTCCCGGTTGTCGTGGTGGCGGTCGGAGCTTTCGTGGACATCGGCATAGAGGCTACAGGTATGACGCCAGATCCGGTCGCGGTCGCTGTACCCACGGGTAGTGACGAACACGTCGTTTAGAACCGAATCCATCCCGCGGGCTCCTCGGCGCTACGCTCGTCGGCGTGCAAGCCGAACCCCACCTGCCGCTCCCGGCCGAGTTGCCGCTGGTCGACGAGCCCGGCGGCGCGAGCGACGGGCCCGAAGGAGGCAGCGTGCGTAACCACGTAGGGCCCCGGGAGCGCCGAATCGGACACAGCACCGATGTCGACCTCAAGACGCAGATCATCCGGTTCACCCTCACCGGCGGGTTCTCGGCCGTCGTCGACTACGGGCTCTACAGCCTGCTGCTCAACCTGGTCGGCCTACCGGTCAGCGTCGCCAAGTCGATCGGCTTCGTGGCCGGCACCACGACCGCCTACCTGATCAATCGCCGCTGGACCTTCCAGGCCCCGCCCAGCCGCCTCCGCTTCCTCGCGGTGGTCGCGCTCTACGCGGTCACCTTCGCGGTGCAGGTCGGTATCAACGCGGTGCTCTACCACGCCTTCGACGAAGTCTGGTGGCGCCAGCCGCTGGCCTTCGTCGTGGCCCAAGGCACCGCGACGGTGATCAACTTCGTCGTCCAGCGCCTGGTCATCTTCAAGATCGGGACCGATCGCTCGGATGCGTCCGGCGGGCGCGGGACCCGGGCCGAAGCCGTCAGCGGGTGAGCCGGGCCAGGGCCGCCTTCGCGGTTCTGCGCTTTGGCGCCGAAGTAGTCCCCGCCCTTGGCGCGCATGTTGTCGGTGCCCCACTCGCGTTGCGCCCGTGCGGCGGGGACCAGGTGCGGGATGTGCTTGCGGCAGTGGATGTATGCCTCTTCGATGTCGACCACTACCCAGTGCTGCGCGACGCGGCCCTGGTGGTTGGGGGGTAAGTCGGTCACGGCGCCGCGCAGCGCGGGGTCGGCGACGATGCGTGCCGAACCGTTGATGTGCAGTCCGATGAGATCCTGGACGAAATCGATCAGCAGAATGCCGACGTGCGGGTTCTCCAGGATGTTGCCGAGACTGGCCATCACGCCGTTGCCGCGGTATTCCGGGTAGGCGATCGTGCGTTCGTCGATGACGTGCAGAAAACCGGGAAGTCCGGCGCGGAAACTCGCGTCGCATTCGCCCCGTTTGTCCGCGGTGGCGATGAAGGCCATATCCATGCGGCCGATGAATTCGATCATCTCGGCATTGAGCCGGTCCAGCACCTGATCGTCGTAGAACCGCTGGGCTCGGTCCTGTGTGCCGTACCTTTCCTGCAGTTCGCGCTCGCCGACACTGCCGATCTGTGTACCTCGCATCTCCGCCCCTCTGGGTTGTCGGAATCAGGATCCACGAGGCTCGACGTTGAACCGCGGCGCACCGAAATCCCGTTCATTTTAGATGAGAACCGCACGGCAAAACTTCGAAATCAACGTTGAGAATGCACTGAATCGCCCCGTGGCGCAAGGTTTTCCGCAAATTAGCTACAATCCGACCGGCCGGGATTGTCCGGGCGCGGTCAATTGGCCGTCGGCCGCGAAGATCTGGGATCTCATGGAAGATCCGGGGCCAGCCTCCATGATTGCGGGCTACACGGTCGCACCGTCGCCGCCGCACCTGTTTCGAGCGCAGCGAAGTCGAGCATTGCCCAGCGGCGGCTCGTGTCCGAGTTGTCCGTTGCATCCGCGATGACGTGGCGAGCGGCGGCCAGCCAGCGGAGAGCGCCCGAGGGCGGCGCAACCCCGGTACCGCGGATACCGCGCCACGCAACACATCGGCCCCACTCCATTTTCGAGCGAAGCGAGACCGAGCATGTCCCGTTCGCGGCCGGCTCGCGTCCGAGTGGCCGACGCGCAAGCGACGAAGTCGCAAGCGGCGGTCACTCGGACGCGAGCAACAAGGGGGCCGCGAACACGCAGCGCCGCAGGCGCTGCAAATCAAACACAGCTCAAGGTGACCGGGACCCCGTTGAAGACGGCGTTACCGGACGGCACGTCGACTACCGAATCATCGGTGAGCACATTGGCGTTGACCCCGGCGTGTGCACGGGCGACGGTTTGCGCGCTGTCGACGTGGCCCCAACCATGCGGCAGGCTCACCACCCCGGGCATGATGGCGTCGGTCGGCTCCAGCGGAACCGTCAGCGTCCCGGCGGCGGACTTCACCACGGCCTGGTCGCCGAGTCCGAGCCGCTCCACGTCGGCGGGATTGATATGCAGCGTGCAGCGATTCGATCCGCTCACCAGCGGCGCGATGTTGTGCATCCAGCTGTTGTTGGACCGTAGCTGGCGTCGCCCGATCAGCACGATCTCCGGGGCCGCGTCGCCGAGCCGGTCGCGCATCCGCGCCACGTCGTCGAGCAGCGGCTGCGGCGCCAGATCGACCTGCTTGGTAGCCGTCCGCAACACGCCTGGCAGCCGCGGCCGCAATGCGCCGAGGTCGATGCCGTGCGGGTTGTCCAGCAGTACTCGCAGGTTGAGCGTGCCGCCGTTCCATTCCCCGTACGGGCCAAGCCGCAACATCAGGTCGATGCGCTGCTCGGTGCTGTTCTCGCCGATCAGCTCGCCGCGCCGGTCCGCGAGCCCGGCCTTGTGCAGCAGACCCGCGATGACCAGTTCGTCCACGGCGGTGAGCGGGTCGACGCCGTCGGATCCGTCATGTGGCCGGCCGGTCAGCGCCGCGGCCAGGCGGGCCAGCACGGCGGGCTCCGAAGGCCGGTCGCCCAAGGGCACCAGCGGACGCGAATACCGGGTGTAGTTGCGAACCGCGAACTGCAGCAAGGCGAAATCGTAGTGCGGCGATTGCGTCGGACGCGGCGGCGGCAGGATCACGTCGGCGTGCCTGGTGGTTTCGTTCACGTACCGGTCCACGCTCACCATGAAGTCCAGCTGGGCGAACGCCGCGTCCAAGCGCGCGCCGCTCGGCGCGGACAGCACCGGGTTCCCGGCGACCGTCACCAACGCGCGGATCTGTCCCTCGCCCGGCGTGGTGATCTCGTCGGCGAGCGTCGCGACGGGCAATTCGCCCATGGCCTCGGGCAGCTCGCGAACCCGGCTGGTCCAGCGCCCGGTGCGAAACGGCCTGGTGCGGGGGATGCCGCCGGCGGCCGCCATGGCGAACATGGCGCCGCCGGGAGAATCGAGGTTGCCGGTCAGCGTGTTGACCGCCTCGACCAGCCACTGTGTGATCGTGCCGAACTCGGCGGTGCAGGTGCCGATCCGGGCATAGACCGCCGCGGTCGGCGCCGCGGCGAGCTCGCGGGCGAGGCGCACGATCGTCGACGCGGGCACTCCCGTGCGGACCGCCACCGTTTCCGGGTCGAATGCCGCCGCGGCCGCGCGCAATTCGTCCAGTCCGGTGACCTCGACGCGGACGTTGGTCAGCTGCTCGGCGAACAGCGTGTGCACGATGCCGAACAGCAGGTACGCATCGCTGCCCGGACGGATGAACAGGTGCTCGTCGGCCAGTTTCGCGGTGCGTGTCGCCCGGGGATCGACCACGACGAAGCGGCCGCCCCTGCGCCGCAACGCCTTCAGCCTGCCGGGGAAGTCCGGTGCGGTGCACAACGAGCCATTGGATTCAAGCGGGTTCGCCCCGAGCATCAGCAGATAGTCGGTGCGGTCCAGGTCGGGTACCGGCACGGTCAGCGGGTCGCCGAACATCAGCCCACTGGCCACCTGCTTGGGCATCTGGTCGGCCGTGCTCGCGGAGTAGATGTTCCTGGTGCTCAACGCGCGCAGCAGAATCGGTACGTACAGCGTGCCCGCGATGGTGTGCGCATTGGGGTTGCCCAAGTAGGCCGCCGCTGACTGGTTTCCGTGCTCGGCGACGATGGCGGGAAACCGCTCGGCGATGTAATCGAAGGCTTCGTCCCAGGACACGGTGCGCCAGGTGTCGCTGGCGCGGTCGCGGATCAGCGGTTCGGTCACCCGGTCCTGGTCCTCGTCGAGATGGCCGAAGCTGGCCCCCTTCGGGCAGATGAAACCCTTGCTGAAGGGATCGTTCCGGTCGCCGCGGACCGCGGTGACATGGTCGTCGGCGTCGAGGGTGAGTTCGAGTCCGCAGACCGCTTCGCAGAGCGGGCAGGTCCGCAGCAGGGTGCGCGATTGCGTGATCGGGGCCATACCCCATCTTGGCGTCCAGCGGTGGAACTGAAAAGAGAACGCTCGATATCCGCAACGCCGAACGACCGGCACCCGGCGGCGCTCTGGGGTGGGGAGCCAGAGCGCCGAGACGGATGCCGGTCGCAAACAGGCCGGTCAGCGCGGTCCCAGCCCGCGATCAGCAGGTGAACTGAATCTCGGACGCGATCTTCAGCAGGCGATGGTCAGCTTCGCGCGGCGCGACGCGCGGGCGGCGCGGACGGCGGCGGCGATCGCGACGACCGGCGGCACCCAGCGAGCCTCGGCGGGCGCGATACCCCAGTGGGCCGAGCCGGCCGAGAGCTGGGTGGGCGGCAGCGGGATGCCCGCGCCGTCGCTGTACACGGTGGCGCCGGCCTCGCGCAGCGCCTGCAGCGCCATCGCGGCCTTGCGGACACCGGTGACCAGGTGAACCTCGCGACGCTCCGCGCCGGGGATCTCGATCACCGGACCGGACAGATTGTTGGCGCGCAGGAAGCGGCGGACCTCGCCGGCCAGTTCGCCGGTGACCTCGATGCCGGACAAGTCGTCGTCGGTGATCAGGCTCAGACCGTTGGCCGTTTCGGCGACCGTCCATCCGCGCTGGTTGTAGTCCTGCGCAGCGGCGGTCATCTCGGCCGCCGTGACGGAAGTCGGAAACGTGGTGCGCACTGTCTTCTCCATTCCCCGGTAGATCTCTGGGTCCTGCATTCATGGGTCGTATCGCCAGGGGCCGCTTCGAGCGTTACGCGATCTTCGGAACAAATTTCCGGAGTGTCGCCTAGGTCTCATTTCCGAGAGGTCCGACCGTGTGCCGCCGAGCGTCCCGCCGTGGCTCGCAGTTGTTGCTACGCAGCTACTTTCGGCCGCTGACCTGAACACTCGCTGGGTCGAAGCTGTGAAACTGCTGGGGACGGTGTGATTGATGTTGCATGCGCGAAAACTTCCCGGTCCCCCGCGTTTCCGGGCTGGATCGCGCCGCCACGAACGAGGAGGATTCTCGGCATGAGGGAGCGCAGCGAGCGAATCATCATCACAGCGCTGTCGCGCATGCCGGAGCCGAGCGCCAGCGAGGCGCAGGCATGAGCGTCAGGCCGGGAGGCGATGAATCGAACGACACGGGGGTGCCCGCCGGCGGCGGCCAGGCGGAGGAATTCGAGGCCGAGTCGCGGTGGATCACGTGGAAGGCGGCCGAGCGGTCCTCCCGCGACGAGCCGGACGAGGAGCTCGCCGAGCCGTTCGGCAGCCCGCGGGCGTTCATGCAGTGGAGCGAGGCCGCCGCACGCGCCCTGCTCGACGTACAGTTCCATCGCCCGGCCACCCGCACGCTGCTGCCGCTGGCCTACATCCTCGGGCTGGTGTTCGCTTTCGCGGTGCCGATCGCGCTGACCATCTCGATGTGGCGGGTGTCGGCGGTGTTCGGCGTGCTCGCCGCGCTGCTCGGGGTTCCGCTCGCGCTGACCATCGCGGCCGCCGTGCGCCTGATTCTCGAATTCCTGGTGAACGCCTCGCGTCTGGCGACCAGGGTGGAGCACATCAGCGAGCTGGCCGACGATCTGTTCCAAGCTCTGGCCGACGTGGCGGAGCCGGTCAACCAGCTCTCCGAAGACGTTCGAGCGGTGCAGTTCTGGCGTTTCCGCAAACGCACCCCGCGCAGGTAGACAGCGCGAAACGCGTTGCGCGGAGGCCGTTTGGCGCCGAAGTGACACCGACCTGGCTGAGACACGCACAGTGACCGGTGTCAGTTTCGCTGTGAACAATGCTGTTCGGACACCCTCGAACATCCACCGCGGGTGTCCGAGAAGGTGGGCCGCGCAGCCGACCGGGACGTGATCGGTCGTAGCGCGGTCGGTGTACGGCTAGAAGGGGGGAAGTATGGGGCTACCGCAGGGGACCACCGGTTCGACGATGCCGCGGCGGCAACTCGGCCGCCAGCTACGCGATCTGCGCAACCGGGCCGGGATGACCACGCGGGTGGCCGCGCAGCAACTGGAGTGGTCGGAGGCGAAGATCTGGCGGATCGAGACCGGGCAGACCTCGCTGCGCAGTCTCGACGTCGAGGCGATGTGCAAGATCTACGGCGCGCCGCCCGAACTGCTCGAACCGTTGACGGCATTGGCGCGCGACACCAAGGCAAGGGGGTGGTGGACCGCCTACGGCGACGTCATCCCGGAGGGCTTCGAGGTCTATATCGGGCTGGAGGAGGCGGCCGCCCGGCTGTTCACCTACGAGAACGAACTCGTGCCAGGCCTGCTGCAGACCGAGGGCTACACCCGCGCGGTGCTCGCGGCGGCGCATCCGGAACTGTCCGCCGACGCTGTCGACCGCCGGGTGCGGCTGCGTCAGGCCAGGCAGGCGCTGGTCACCCGCGCCGACGCGCCGCTGCGTTTGGACGTGCTGATCGACGAGGCGGTGCTGCGGCGGCGCATCGGTGGCCCGGCGGTGACCGCCGAGCAGCTCGATCATCTGCGCCGCATGTGTGATCTGCCGAACGTCCGAATTCGCCTGGTACCCATGGATTCCGGGTATCACGAGGGCATGAGTTCGGGCCGGTTCGTGCTGCTGGAGTTCCCCGAGGTTGGTTCCGGCGAGCTACCCGAACCGCCCGTGGTGTACGTGGAGGCGTTCACCGGATCGATCTACCTGGACAAAGAGCACGAGATCACGCGCTTCCGCGCGGCTTTCGCGAGTATCGAGGCGGTGACGGTCGACGCGCGCGCGAGCATCGAGAACGTGCGCGCGTCGCTCGGATAGCGCCGCGGGGTCAGCACTTCGGCGGGCCCGGCAACTCCCACGTTTCGTTCAGGACGGCCCGATGGGTGGGCAGCGCCTGCTCGTGGACCTCGCGGCCCTTGTCGGTCAGGCAGACGAACACGACGCGGCGGTCTTCGGCGCACATGGTGCGCCGCACCAGGCCGTCGCGCTCCAGCCGGGCCACGGCGCGCGACAGCGCGCTCTGGCTCAGGTGGATGTCGCCGGCCAGATCGCTCATGCGGTAATCGCCGCAGTTGGCGTCGATCAGCCGGTCCAACGTCTCGAATTCGCTGAGTCCGATGCGATGCCGGGCCTGGAGCGCTTTCTCCAGCGCACAACTCACCACCGCGTGCCGATCGAGCAGCGCACGCCACTCTTCGACCAGCGCGCCGGTGCGCCGGCCCGCGTGCACTGTGGACGGCTTCGACATGGCCCCATCCTAGTGGCCCACGCCATCGTATGCAACTGCATTAGATGTGTTGGCATTTAATGCACGCGCATGTAATGTCCTCCGCATGACTTCACCAGCAACGCTCTCGGCCGCCCCGGCGACCGATCCGACCAGATGGTCCATCCGGCTTTGGGGCATGCTGATCACGCTGTGCATCGTGCTGTTCCTCGACGGTCTCGACGTTTCGATGATCGGTGTCGCGCTGCCGTCCATCGGCGCGGAACTCGATCTGTCCACCTCCACCTTGCAGTGGCTGGTCAGCGGTTACGTGCTCGGTTACGGCGGTCTGCTGCTGCTCGGCGGACGCACCGCCGACCTGCTCGGGCGGCGCAAGGTCTTCCTGATCGCGCTCGCGGTCTTCGCCGTCGCGTCGCTGGCCGGTGGCCTGGTCACCTCCGGTCCGCTGCTGATCCTCACCCGGTTCGTCAAGGGCCTGGCCGCCGCGTTCACCGCGCCGACCGGCCTGTCCATCATCACCACGAACTTCGCCGAGGGACCGGCCAGGAACAAGGCGCTGTCCATCTACACCGTGTTCGGCGCGGGCGGTTACTCGTCGGGTCTGCTGTTCGGCGGTCTGATGACCGGTGTCGGCTGGCGCTGGACGTTCTTGCTTCCGGTGCCGATCGCGCTGGCCGCGCTGGCCGCTGCCTACGTGCTGGTTCCGAAGGACAAGCCCGCCGAAGAAGGCGGCCACGACCTGCTCGGCGCGCTGCTGTCCACCGCCGCGATGCTGCTGCTGGTCTACACCGTTGTCTCCGCGCCGGAAGCGGGCTGGGCCTCGGTGCGCACCATCGGTTCGTTCGTCGCGGTCGCGGCGCTCTTCGCCGGATTCATCGCGACCGAGCGGCGGGTGCGCTACCCGCTGGTGCGCCTCGGCATCCTGCGCAAATCCTCCCTGGTGCGGGCCAGCCTCGCGATCGTCGCGGTGGCCGGCTCCTACTTCAGCTGGCAGTTCATCGTGACCCTGTATATGCAGGACACCCTGGGCTGGTCGCCGCTGAAGCTGGCGATGGCGCTGCTGCCGGTGGGTCTGCTGGTCGTGCTGTCGGCGTTCTTCTCCGACAAGCTGGTGGATCGGTTCGGCACCGGGCCGGTGATCGCGATCACCATGGTCGTGATGGCCGTCGGCTACCTGCTGTTCCTGCGGCTGGACACCGCGCCGTCGTACCTGACCATGCTGCTGCCCGCGGTGCTGCTCATCGGCATCGGCTGGGTCGGCTTCCCGGCCATCAACATCCAGGCCACCAATGGCATCGATGACGACGAGCAGGGCCTGGCGGCAGGCGTGTTGCAGACCGCCATGCAGGTCGGCGCGGCCATCGTGCTCGCCGTGACCACGGCGATCATCGCCTCCGGCGCGCACGCCGACATCTCCGCGGCCGGGATGCTCGACACCTACCGGCCCGGCCTGGAGTTCGCCGCAGGCGTGTCCATCGTCGGCGCGCTCGTCGCCCTGCTGGCTTTCGTGCCGAAGTACCGCAGGCAGGAGCAGCCTGCCGAGGTGAAGGAGCTGGAACTCGTCGGCTGAACGCCGCACGTCGAAGCGCCGTCATCGCAACGGATGACGGCGCTTCGGCGTTTGCGGCTGCCTCGCCGTCGCTCGGCCTGCTTCGGACGGATTACGCCCGGCAGCAGCCTTTCATGCGGCTCAGGAGAAGGGCGGGGCCACGGTGTCTTTCGCGGAACGGATGAAGGTGAGCTCCTTGCCGTCGCGACCGACCCGCGGCCACTCGATGCCAAGTGTGGGGTCGAAGGCATCGAGGTCCCGGTCGAACTCGGGCTGGTACTCCAGCGAGCACAGGTAGGTGACCGTCGACCCGTCCTCCAGCGAGAGGATCGCGTGCCCGAGGCCCTCGGACAGGAACACCGACCGCCGGTGTACGTCGTCGAGCAGCACGCTGTCCCAGCGCCCGTAGGTCGGCGAGCCACGGCGCAGGTCGACGACCACGTCGAGGAACGCGCCGCGCACACAGGTCACGTATTTCGCCTGACCCGGCGGATCCTCGGTGTAATGGATGCCGCGCAGCACCCCGGCCGCCGAGACCGAGCAGTTCACCTGCCGCAGGTCGAACGCGCGTCCGGTCGCCTTTTCGAACTCCGAGGCCTTGAATCCTTCGAGGAACATGCCGCGATCGTCGCCGTGCTGGCGCGGGGTGATCACCCACGCACCGGGCACCGCGAGTTCTCGGAACTCCATGCTCACCAGTCCCGTCCGCGTTCGAGCAAATCGAGCAGGTAGCGGCCGTAGCCGGAGCGGACCAGCGGTTCGGCGAGCGAGCGCAGCCGCTCGTCGTCGATGAAGCCCATCCGCCAGGCCACTTCCTCCGGGACGCCGATCTTCAGGCCCTGCCGCTCTTCGATGGTGCGTACATAGTTGGCCGCGTCCAGCAGTGAGTCGAAGGTGCCGGTGTCCAGCCACGCGGTGCCGCGGGCCAGCACGTCCACACGCAGCCGATCCTGCTCCAGGTAGGCGCGGTTGATGTCGGTGATCTCGTACTCGCCCCGCGCCGACGGACGCAGCGAACGGGCGATCTCGACGACGTCGTTGTCGTAGAAGTACAGCCCGGGAATCGCGTAGTTCGAGCGGGGCACCTTCGGCTTCTCCTCGATGGACACCGCGCGCCCTTCGGTGAACTCCACGACGCCATAGGCCGTCGGATCCGATACCCAGTAGGCGAAAACCGCGCCGCCGTCGATCCCGTGGAAGCGGCTGAGGCTGGTGCCGAGCCCGGGGCCGTGAAAGATGTTGTCGCCGAGCACCAGCGCGGCGCACTGGGTGCCGATGTGGTCGGCGCCGAGGACGAAGGCCCTGGCCAGGCCGTCCGGCTCGGGCTGGACCACGTAACTCAAGTCGAGGCCGAACTGGCTGCCGTCACCGAGCAGCCGCATGAACGCGTCGGCGTCCTCCGGTGTGGTGATCACCAGGATGTCCCTGATCCCCGCGAGCATCAGCGTGGAAAGGGGGTAGTAGACCATGGGTTTGTCGTAGACCGGGACCAGCTGCTTGCTCACCCCGCGCGTGATCGGGTGCAGCCGGGAGCCGGTGCCGCCCGCCAAGATGATTCCGCGCATGCTTGGAGTCTGCCAGTTTCGCGGCGCCGGGATTCGATGAGGTTCCGAGTAGTCGTCAATTCGATTACGGGCGTTTCACTTCCCCCTGCTTCAGGCGATTCTGTTGCGTAGGTCACTTGTGCACGATGTCCTGAAAAACATCGTGTGAGATGTCAGCGCCGACAGCTCGCCTGGGCGACCTCGATCCGGTCTTGACTCGGCGCGCCAGTGTTAGGTAGGTGCGCGATGTCCGACCTCGACGCCCAGTTCGGACGCCGGCATGGTGTGCGAGCCGCGGCCGGCGACGGCGAGCCCGGCGTGGTGATGAATCCGGAAGGGCCCAGCGCGCAATCGCGCTTGCTATTGGCGGCGTGCATGGGTGTGGTGCGGCCCGTGCTGCGGACGTTCCCGGTCACCAAGGCGACCATTCCGATCGGCGCCGCCACGGTGAACGGGCTGGCATGGTTGCGGCCCGAGCCGCGCGGCGTCGACCGCGAGCAGGTATCGCTCAATGGTTTCCACTTGGAGATCATCCGTCCGGCAGGCGCGGCGCGTGCGCTGCGGCACGGTGCGCTGCTCTACGCGCACGGCGGCGGTTTCGCGATCTGCAACACCCGCAGCCACCGGCCGATCGCGGCGAGCCTGGCCCGCCGCACCGGACTTCCGGTGGTCAACGTCGAGTATCGCCAGTTGCCCGGTCGGCGCATCGAGCAGTCGGTGCGGGACTGCCTGACCGCCTACCGATGGCTGCTGCGCCACGGTGCGAATCCCGCCCGGATCATCTTCGCGGGCGACTCGGCGGGGGGATACCTCGCTTTCGCGACGGCACTGCGCGCGTTGGCGGCGGGACTGCCCGCGCCGGCCGGGCTGGTCGGACTGAGCCCGCTGCTGGATCTGGACTACGGCGCGAAGCGGGACTACGTGAACGTCACACGCGATCCGTATATCCCGCTGTCGGCGTTGGAGGCGGTGGTGCGCATCGGCGCGGAGGTCGACGGCGTGCTGGATCCGGCCCTGTCGCCGGTGAACGCGGCGCTGTCCGCGCTTCCTCCGGTGCTGCTGATCGCCGCCGAGGACGAGGTGCTGCGGTTCGACTGCGAGCTGATGACGCAGCGGCTCACCGCGGCGGGCGTGCCGAACGCGCTGGAGCTGTGGCGCGGCCAGGTGCACGCCTTTATGAGCATGGCGCCGAACCTGCCGGAGAGCAGGGCGGCGCTGGCGCGGGTTTCGCGGTTCGTGCGAGCCCGCATCGAGGACGACCAGCAGGCACGGACGGCCTGACCGCCCGGCCTCTTCGAGGCGAGCCCCGCCCCGCATCCGGACGGGACGGGGCTCGCGTCCGTCCGGACTCGTTCGGCCCGGCCAGGTCCGATTTGGCTGCGCAATCCAGATTTAATTTCCAAATCGAAGTTATCTGACGTAGTCAGGGCACGTCAGAGGCCTGACAAATAGTTTCCGTTCCGTATTTGTTCAGCATTTGTTCATCTTCGCAATAGCGGCCCATGAATAGCGCCGAGCCCCGCCGCGCGGTAGCGCGGCAGGGCTCGGCGTTGGTTTTCAGTTGTGTGCGTTCAGCCGTGGATTACTTGGCCGGCGCGTTGAACGGCTGGTTGATCGTCGAGAAGTACTGGATCGCGGCGAGAATCGCGACCGGAGCGGTCACGAACAGCTGCCCGGCCAGGGTGCCGAGGAAGCCGACGGCGGCCGCACCGGCGATGCAGCCGGCGAGCGGGCCCGCGCCGAACAGGCCGAGCAGCGGCCCGGTCAGGACCAGGCCCGCGCCGGCGCCCGCGACACAGCCGAGGGCCGCGCCGCCGAGACCACCGACCAGGGTGCCGAAGGTGGCGCCCACGGAGATGGTGTCCTTCAGGCGGTTGAACGCGGCCACCTCACGGTCGTACTCGGACTTCCACGGCGCCTTGTCCTCGTACGGCAGGGCGACGGGCTTGTAGACCGCGTGCTCCATATCGAACTGCGGGGTCAGGATGGCGGTGCGGTCGGAGATCTCGGCGGCAATCGGGAACTCGAAGTCGTCGACGCGGAACTTCAGCTCGGTGCCGGCCAGGGTGGTTCCGTTGGCGGCCTTGATCTTGAACACGCCATCCTCGTTGACCAGCGAGCCGGCGTCGGTCTTGATGATGGTCGACGTCGGGGTGGCGCCCGCGCTCCAGTTCACCACGCCGCTGTCGGCTTCGGTGGCCGGAGCCGCGTTGACGGTGCCGGCGGTGACGCCGAGTGCGGCGATCAGCAGTGCCGACGTCGCGGCGAATTTCCTCATCAGCATTTTGTTTCGAACCTCGATCTGAAGCGTTCGGAGGGGACTAGACGAGCAAAATCTAGACCAGCTAACGATTGGTGAACCCGTTGTGACTGTTTATTCAAATTTTGTTCACCATGCGGACTCGCGGCTTGGTGGGATTCCGGAAATGTGGGCCTTGACCGGGGTTTTCCGCAACAAACCAAACCTGCGGTTCTCATCGATGGGAATCAAGTGAGACGAAGGTCACAGATTGAAATCCTGGATAGCTCTCGGGGTCATGGGGTTTCGAGTCCGTCGTCGGCGGGACCGTACCCCACGTAGAGTCATGGGGTGCGATTGCTCGTCACCGGCGGAGCCGGATTCATCGGCGCGAACTTCGTCCAGCAGACCGTGTCCGACCAAACCGATACGACCGTCACGGTCCTGGACGCCTTGACCTACGCCGGGAACCGGGCCTCGCTCGATCCGGTCGCCGACCGCATCGACTTCGTGCACGGCGACATCGCCGACCTCGATCTGGTCGACGAGTTGGTCAGCGGCGTCGACGCGGTGGTGCACTTCGCGGCCGAGTCGCACAACGACAACTCCCTCGCGGAGCCATGGCCCTTCGTGCAGACCAATATCGTCGGCACCTATTCGCTGCTCCAGGCTGTGCGTCGCCACGATGTGCGCTACCACCACGTGTCGACCGACGAGGTGTACGGCGACCTGGCGCCGGACGCTCCGGCGTTCACCGAGACCACGCCGTACAACCCGTCGAGCCCGTACTCGGCCACCAAGGCGTCGAGCGATCTGCTGGTGCGCGCGTGGACCCGCTCGTTCGGTGTCCGGGCCACGATCTCCAACTGCAGCAACAACTACGGCCCCTACCAGCACGTAGAGAAGTTCATCCCACGCCAGATCACCAACCTGATCGACGGGGTGCGCCCCCGCCTCTACGGCGCGGGGGACCAGGTGCGCGATTGGATCCACGTCGATGACCACAATCGCGCGGTGTGGGAGATCCTGCGGCGTGGCAAGATCGGGCAGACCTATCTGATCGGCGCCAACGGGGAATTGGACAACAAGTCCGTAGTGCGGCTGCTGCTGGAGGAGTTCGGGCGGGATCCCGGCGACTTCGACCACGTCACCGACCGGCCCGGTCACGACCAGCGGTACGCGATCGACGCGACCCTGCTGCGCACCGAACTCGGCTGGCAGCCGCGCTACGCGGACTTCCGCGCCGGATTGGCGGCGACCATCCAGTGGTATCGGGACAACGAATCCTGGTGGCGGCCGATCAAGGCCGACACCGAACGCGCCTACCGCGAGGCAGGCGAGCGGACGCTGAGCGCGGCCGGAGACTGAAGCGGCTCGAATGCCGTTGCGGGTAAGCCCCGGACGACAGTGTGGTCCTCCGCCGTAGGCCCCGACCAGCACCAGGATCACGGTGGCAGTCGGCCCCAATCGGTCAGACGAAGAACCCCGCCCGTGCTGGTGCGCGGGCGGGGCTCCGGTTCGTTTTCGGTTGTGTGCGTCGAGTGGTGAGTTACTTCGCTGGCGGGGTGAACGGCTGGTTGATCGTGGTGAAGTACTGAATCGCGGCGCCGATCGCGACCGGAGCGGTGACCAGCAGCTGGCCTGCGATGGTGCCGAGGGCACCGATGGCGATGATGCCGCCGATGCAGCCGATGGCGGCGGCCGGGAGGAACGGGCCGAACAGGCCGACGATCGTGGCGGCGGCGACGGTGGCGCCGGCGATGCCGCCGAGCACGCAGCCGACCGCGGCGCCGCCGAGGCCGCCGACCAGGGTGCCGATGGAGGCGCCGGTCGAGATGGTGCTGGTGAGACGGGACCAGGCGGCCTGCTCACGGTCGTACTCGGACTTCCACGGCGCCTTGTCCTCGAAGGGAAGGGCGACCGGCTTGTAGACCGCGTGGGCCTTGTCGAGTTGCGGGGTGAGGGTGGCGGTCCGGTCGGAGATGTCGGCGGCGATCGGGAACTCGAAGTCGTCCACCCGGAAGGTCAGCGGCGTGCCGGCGACCACGCTGCCGTTGGGAGCCTTGACCTTGAAGACCCCGTCCTCGACGACCAGGGAACCGGCGTCGGTCTTGATGATGGACTTGGTGTCGGTGGCGTGCGCGGTGAAGTTCACCGCGCCGCTGGCGGCTTCACCGGCCGGGGCCGCGTTGACGGTGCCGGCGGTGACGCCGAGGGCGGCGATCAGCAGTGCCGACGTCGCGGCGAATTTCTTCATCAGCATTTGTTCGGAACCTCGATCTGAAGCGTTCGGGGGACTAGACGAGCAAAACCTAGCCGAAGAGTGTCCAGATTGTGACGTGTCCGTGATTGACTATTAGTTGATCTTGTGCTGTATGTGGTGCCGAATTCCTACGGCCGCTTGGGTTTCCGTGATAGGTAACATGCTGTTCACGCGAATTATGTGATGCATATCACAGTACATCGGCGGAATCGCCGACCTCGACCCGGCATACGAGCAGGTCAGCGGTATCTAGGCGGTGGTCCGTCTCGCGGCCGAATCGGACCATGGCGACTCCCTCTCCGCGATGGGAGCGCGACGCCCGACTTCCCCTGCATCTCGAAGTCGTTGGCGGAGCTGCTGAGCTGATCGGCGATATGCGCTCGACCTTGCTGCGCACGAACGCGGTTGGCGGCCGCGTTACATAGCCTTCCGCGTCGCATTTGCGGCGACCATCACGAATCCCATGTGCCGCGGCCGAATGACGTTGCCGCTCAGCCCCACACGATGGTGTAGTACTTCGCCGCCGCCGCGATGAGCGCCGCGCTCGTCGTCACGAGCACGGTGACGGCCGGACCCACCGTCGGCGTCTTCGCCGCGGAATCGGTGAGCCGCAACGGCATCCAGCGCAGCAGCACCGCGAACGCGACGATCGCCAGCGGCACGAAGTAGCGGCCCTGCACGCCGTCGACGATGTAGTAGCCGACCGGCGTGAACGACATGTAGAGCGTCACGTAGATCATCGCCACGCTCGCCGCCACGGTGAGCGCGACGATCAGCGTGCGGCGGAAGGCGGGGGCGTCCATCCGCTCGGCGACGCCGAGGCTCACCGCGAACGCGAACAGGCAGGCCAGCATCGAGAGAGCGGGAACGTCGACATAGGCGAAGCCGAGCTCACCGAAGAACTGGCTGAACCAGCGCTGGTCGCGCAGCGCGATGCTCTCCCCGAACACGTGCACGAACTCCGGCGGGTCACGGAGGATGCCGCTGAGCTGGTCACCGGGACGCACCGAGTGCCATTGGTGTTGCGGCCGCATCAGTCCCATGCCGTCGCCGGTCGGCGCCGCGATCTTCATCCACACCGCGAAC
The DNA here is from genome assembly GCF_965283145.1 of Nocardia sp. Marseille-Q1738. Lineage (NCBI taxonomy): Bacteria > Bacillati > Actinomycetota > Actinomycetes > Mycobacteriales > Nocardiaceae > Nocardia > Nocardia sp. Marseille-Q1738. Next base: position 788,472 of record NZ_CBDIMS010000001.1, read on the forward strand.
GCGAGCGCACCCGTCGCGGCGAAGACCCAGGGGATCCAGCGCTGCCAGCCGCGGAAGCCGAACCGGCCGGCGGGCACCAGCACGACGAGCAATGCGAGCAGCACGTACGTGGGCTTGCTCACCGGCAGCAGGATCGTCGCCGCCAGCAGCGCGCCGATCTCCGCCCGGCCCAGTCGCTGGCCGAGGAACAGAGCCTTCACCAGCAGGGCGGAAACCAGGATCGCCAAGGCGTTGGTCATGGTGTCGGCGGTGACCGTGCCCGCCTGGAACACCGCGATCGGCAGCACCGCGACGGTGAACGCCAGCCACTGCATCCGGTGCGCGCGCAGCGCGTACAGGCCGAATCCGACCACCGCGAGGTAGGCCGCCAGCCCGGCGAGCCGGGTGAGCAGGAGCAGGCCGCCGACGTCGAGCCCGAGCAGTTCGCCGAGCCGGATGCCGATCGCGGCCGGGATATAAGGCACCGGCGAGTAGGCGGCGGTATTGGTGAACCACACCGGTTCGGTGGCGTCGGAGACCGCGGCGTTCGTCAACTGGTCGTAGCGGGCGGGGCTCTCCACCATGGGGTCCGGCTCGTCCGGGTTGGTGGTGTAGTCCTTCAGGGCGTAGCCCATCAGCCCGGTGATGCTGGACGGAACATCGCCGCCGTAGGCGATGCCGCGGTCGTCGTGGATCCGCTGCGGCAGGAATCCGCCGTGCGCGACCTGGTAGGCGCGGCCGAACTGGGTGATCTCGTCATGACCCCAGAACGGCGGGGTGAGAACGGTGAACAGGCCACCGAAGATCGCCGCGAGCACGGTGAAGGCGATCGTGGCGCCGCCGAGGCGCGCCACGGCTCGGCGCGCGAAGCCCTGCACGGACCGGCCCCCATGGGTCGCCGGTGCCGGATCGGTCGCCGGTAGCGGTGCGGTGTCGGTCGCGGGTAGCGGCGCGGTGTCCGCGGGAGGGGCCAGATCCTTGTCCGGCGTCGCGGTCCGATCCGCCGAGGTCGTCAACGCCCGGCTCCGCCGTCGCGCGCGGCATCGTCGGTGCCGTTCAGGCGCTGGTCGTCCGCGCCCACCGCCGTGTACCGCAGGTAGACCAGGCGCGCGGCTTCGTGCCTGGAACGCCGGATGCCGTCCAGGATCAGGCCCGCGGTCCAGGCCAGGCTGCCCAGCAGCAGCAGGGTGAAGCCGAGGAACAGCGTCGGGAACCGCGGCACCTCATGGGTGTTGTAGAACTCGACGACGATCGGGATGGTCAGGATGATCGATACCAGCCAGCTCAGCGTGCCGAACAAGCCGTAGAACGCGACCGGCCGCTCATGCCTGGCCAGCCCGATGATCAGGGCGAGGATCTTGAACCCGTCGTGGTAGGTGCGCAGCTTGCTCTCGCTGCCTGCGGGACGGTCCCGGAAGCCGACCGGCACCGCGGTCTGTGGCACCCGCAGGTGCAGTGAATGCACGGTGAGCTCGGTCTCGATCTCGAACTCGCGGGAGACCGCGGGAAAGCTCTTCACGAAACGGCGGGAGAACACCCGGAAGCCGGAGAGCATGTCCTCGACGTTCTCGCCGAACACCTTTCCGACCACGCCGTTGAGCACCCTGTTGCCGGTCTCGTGTCCCGTGCGGTAGGCCGTGGCGCCCTCGTCCTGCTTGCGCACGCCGAGTACGTGGTCGTAGGGGCCGTCCAGCAGGGTTTTGATCATCAGCGGCGCGGCCGACGCCTCATAGGTGTCGTCGCCGTCGATCATCAAGTAGACGTCGGCCTCGATGTCGGCGAAGGCGCGGCGCACCACGTTGCCCTTGCCCTTGGTGTGCTCGTGCCGCACGATCGCTCCGGCCTCGCGGGCCCGCTCGGCGGTGGCGTCCGTGCTCAGATTGTCGTAGACGTAGACGACGATGCCCGGCACAGCGGCCTGCAGGTCGGCGACGACCTTGGCGACCGAGGCCTCTTCGTTGTGACACGGAACCACTGCGGCAATACGAAGCTCGGTGGAGTCCACCCCGGTCAATCCTCGCGATCGGTGCTGAATGTGGGAACACGGGGAGGGTACAGGGAACCCACCGCCGATGCGTGGCCGACCTCACCGGGTGCGGGGACGGTTTGCGCCCTCACGTCCGGTCGGCCCGTGCTGCGGTACCGTCGGGCCGTGCCATCCCGTGAGTCCACCGCACCCGCCGCCGAGCCCGTGACCCAGGAGACCGGATCGCTCGTTCGCACGGTGCTCACCGCGCTGCGTCGAGGCGGGGCCTTCCTCGTCGTCGGCGCGATCGGGTTCCTGGTGGACGCGGGCACGTACAACCTCCTGGTGTTCTGGGGTGGCGAGGGCCTGCTCTATCACTACCCACTGCCGGCCAAAATCATCGCGATCGCGGTGGCCACGGTGGTGACCTACTTCGGCAACAAATGGTGGACCTTCGCCCACAAGCAGACCGACAACCCCGGGCGCGAGTATCTGCTGTACGCGGTGTTCAACGTCGTCGCGATCGGCCTGCAACTGGGCTGCCTCGGCTTTTCCCGCTATGTGCTCGACCTGTCCACTCCGCTGTCGGACAACATCTCCGGCACCCTCATCGGGCAGATCGTGGCGGTGGTGTTCCGCTACTGGGCCTATGACAAATTCGTCTTCACCGGGGCTCGCGAGGACGCAGGCAACACCGCGGACAACGAATCAGCGAACGTTCAGCAATAGTTCGGGTAAGCGACGGCGCGGCTGCACGGCGGGCACGGCCACAAGCCGGTTGATATCCTCACCCCCGCCGTGAAGGCATCCAGGGGCGTGTCTGTCCCGTCCGGCACAATGAGAATTTCGAGGATTTCATGGATCAGTCGGCTACCCAGGCCGTTACCGAAACAAACGATCGCTCGACGGCCGCTGACGCGCCTGCCGCACTGCGCGCCGACCATCGGGCGCCGGACCGTCTCGTGTTACAGCGCGGCATCTTCACCGGCCCGTCGGCCAGAGTGAGCGACGAGCTGTATGCCGTCGTCAAGGGTGGCTCGCATCGGGAGCGCCAGACGTTACGCCTGGACAAGGGCGCGACCGCGCACACCAATACCTACTTCGGCCGGTTCGCCGCCAGCTACTGGCAGCGCTGGACCACGGTCACCGAAGTGCGGGCCACCATGGTGCTCGACGTCGCCGCGAAGGCGAAGATCCGGCTGGTCGCCTCCGACATCGCGGGCCACCGCAGGATCATCGACACCACGCAGGTCGACGCGAGTGGCTCGGTGACGCTGACCGCCCCGCTGGACCAGTACGTCGACGGTGGCGCGCTGTGGCTGGAATTCGACGCCATCGGCGGCGCGCTCGGCATCGCGGAGCTCACCTGGACCGCTGTCGCACCGGAGCACGTGCGACCGGTCGCGATCGCCATCTGCACCTTCAACCGTGCCGAGGACTGCGCCGAGACCGTCGCCGCGCTGTCGTCCGACCCCACCGTGCTCGCGGCGATCGATGCGGTGTACGTCGTCGACCAGGGCACCGATCTGGTCCAGGACCGGCCGCGCTATCAGGAGGTCGCGCCGGTCTTCGGGGACAAGCTGCGCTACATCCGTCAGCCCAACCTGGGCGGCGCGGGTGGTTTCACCCGCGGTCTGTACGAGGTGTCCGCAGTCAACGAGCACGCCGACGTCATCCTGATGGACGACGACATTCTGTGCGAGCCGGAGACGGTGCTGCGGCTCAACGCCTTCGCCAACCTGACGGTGGAGCCGACGTTGGTCGGCGCGCAGATGCTGTTCCTGCTCAACCCCGACTACCTCAACGTCGGCGCCGAGGAAGTGCACCTGCACCGGCTGCGGCACGGGCAGCGGGTGCCCAAGGCGCTGCGCAACACCAGCATGCTGAAGAAGAACCAGGAGCGCCGCGTCGACGCGGGCTACAACGCCTGGTGGACCTGCCTGATCCCGGCCGAGGTGGTCGCGAAGATCGGGCTGCCGATCCCGATCTTCTTCCAGTGGGACGACGTGGAATACGGCATCCGGGCGCGCGAGCACGGTTTCGTCACCGTCACGCTGCCCAACGCCGCCGTATGGCACGCGGACTTCTATTGGAAGGACTACGACGACTGGGCGCGCTACTTCAGCACCCGCAACTCGCTGATCGTCGGCTCGCTACACGCGGAGCTGGACGCGAAGGAGATCACCCGCAAGCTGTTCCGCGAACTGTCCGAGCAGTTGGTCGCGATGCAGTACGGCCTGGTGCACACCACATTGCAGGGCATCGAGGACTTCCTGAAGGGTCCGAAGGTCTTGCAGGACGGCGGTATCGAGGCTCTCGCCGCCGCGCGCACCAGCCGGGGCGACTACCCCGAGACGATCAAGCACCCGGCCGCGACGCCGCCGGTCCGCTCGGCGGACATCCAATTGCGCCGGGCCGGTGGGGAACCCAGCCGCGTGACGCTGGTGCTGATCAAGCGCGCGATCAACCAGTGGCTGGGCCGCACCCAGCACGGCATCATCGGCGTCACCAGGGAAGACGCCTACTGGTGGCATGTCTCGCTGTTCGACCACGTGGTGGTCACCGACGCCTCGCAGTCCGGCGTGCGGGTGCGCAAGCGGGACAAGGCCCGCGCCCGTCAGCTGCTGCGCCGCACCCTGCGCGTACTGCGCCGCCTGCGCCGGGAACTGCCCGCCGTGCAGGCGCAGTACCGCGCCGCCATGCCGGAACTCACCAGCCGCACCAACTGGGAACGGTTGTATGGGATAGCAAGCAAAGGCGACAGCTGATTTCGCAGGTACATGGGTAACTCGTAGGGGACGGGCTCACTCGCCCGTCCCCTGCCGCCTGCCGCCGACGTAATCATCGCGGCACCTGAGTCTGGCCTAAAGACGCGGAGAGGCGGACAAGAACAGGTCGGTGGTGAGTTCGGCGTCGCCGGGGGTGACGCGGTACTTGTCCAGGTCGGTGATGCCGTGGGCGGCGAGGACGTCGTCGTCGATGAAGAAGTTGCCGGTGGTCTCCTTGCCCGGCGAGGTGAGCACCAGGTAGGCGGCGTCGGCGTAGATGTCGGGGGTGCGCGAGGTGGCGACCATCTCCTCGCCGCCGAGCAGGTTCTTCACCGCGGCGGTCGCGATGGTGGTGCGCGGCCACAGTGAGTTGACGCCGATGCCGTCGCCCTTCAGCTCCTCGGCCAGACCCAGTGTGGTCAGCGACATTCCGTACTTCGCGATGGTGTAGCCCAGCGCCATGCCCGCCCACTTCGGGTCCAGGTTCAGCGGCGGGGACAGGGTGAGGATGTGCGGGTTGCGGCCGGCCTTCGCCGATTCGCGCAGGTGCGGGATGCTCAGCTTGGACAACAGGAAGCTACCTCGGCAGTTGATGTCCTGCATCAAGTCGTACTTCTTCATCGACAGCGCATCGGTGGGCGACAGATCGATCGCCGAGGCGTTGTTCACCACGATGTCGATGCCACCGAACCGCTCGACGGTCTGCCGCACGGCCTCGGCCACCGACTCGTCGACGCGGACATCGCCGACGAACGGCAGCACCTGCCCGCCGGCCTGCTCGAGTTCCGCGGCGGCGGTGTGGATGGTGCCGGGGAGCTTGGGGTGCGGCTGATCGGTCTTCGCGATCAGGGTGATGTTGGCGCCGTCGGCCGCGGCCCGCTTGGCGATCTCCAGACCGATGCCGCGGCTGCCGCCGGACATGATCATCGTCCGCCCCGCTAGCGGCTTGGATCCCGGTTCCGTCATGTGACCTGCTCCTTCGTGTGTACCGCGGACACCCGCGGCGTCGCGCGCTTGCACACTAAGCGTAAACCCCGGCCATATGCAATCAGTTGCATAGGGTGTGCGAAGAGAGAGCACCGGTATACCGGTGCCCTCTCTTGTTCAGAGCGCCGCGAGCGCCAGGATGTTCAGCAGGATCATCAGGCCGGTGAGTGCCCAGACGATGTAGAGGAACACCATGCCCGGCGCCTTCTGCGGAACCGGGCCGATCGCACCATTGAGGAAGATCACCACGGGCGCCTTGTAGTAGAAGCGCGTGGCCTGTCCCTCGGCGATCGGCACCGTCACGTTGGCCGGGCCCATGTCGAACAACCATGGGGTGGTGACCCGGACGTGGTACTGGCCGGGGCCGACCGGAATGTGGTTCGCACCCCAGCGGGTGTTGGGCACCCGCTGGCCGTTGACCAGGATCTTCGGCTTGGTCAACGCGAGCAGGAACGCCCAGCCGGAGTACGAGGCATCGATGGTGATGCCGGGCGGATCGGCGGGCTGGCCGTAACCCTGAGGCTGCCCGAACTGCTGCGGCTGACCGAACGGCGCGGGTTGACCATACGGCTGCGGCTGGCCGTATTGCGGTGCGGGCTGGCCGAATTGGGGCGCGGACTGCCCGTACGGGGGCTGCCCGGCCTGCGGTTGCACGAGGTGCGGTTGGCTCGGATGCTGCCCCGCGGGCGCTGGCGCGTACTGCGCCGGCGCCTGCGGGGGCGGGTACTGGCCGACCGGCGGCTGCTGACCGAACGCCGGCTGCCCAGGCCATTGCCCGGGCTGCTGGCCATGAGGCGGGTACCCGCCGGGGTGAGTCATCTATCCCTCCCAGATAGCGAACAGTGCGAGGGCGACCCTACCGTGCCTCGGGGGAATCAGCGCCGCGAGTTCTTCTCCCGGAACATCTTGCGATGCTGCTTGGTGATGTCCCGCCAGGCTCGCTCGCGTTCGGCCTGTAACCGCTTGTCGGTGCGCGCTTGGATCCGCGCGTTCTCCCGTGCCAGCTTGCGGTAACTGTCCAGCCTGCGCTGGGTCAGCTCGCCGTTCTCGATCGCGTCCCGCACCGCGCATCCCGGTTCGCCGCGGTGTGCGCAATCGCCGAAACGACACTGGGCGGCAAGAGATTCGATGTCGCTGAACGTCTTCTCGATGCCTTCGGTGGCGTCCCACAGCCCGACGCCACGCAGCCCGGGCGTATCGATCAGCGTGCCGCCGCCGGGCAGCGGCCGCAGCTCCCGGTGCACCGTGGTGTGCCTGCCCTTCTTGTCCGCCTCGCGGACCGCGTTCGTGGCGAAGATCTGCGCGCCGAGCAACGCGTTGGCAAGGGTCGACTTCCCAGCACCGGAGGGTCCGATCAACGCGACGGTGCCCGCCAGCATCGCGACGAGCACATCGAGCCCGGCGCCGGTATCCGCGCTAACCGCGAGCACGGCCGCGCCCGGCGCGACCGCGCGCACCTCGTCCAGCGGAAGGTAGGCCGCCGCGTCGGACTTGGTGAGCAGCACGATCGGCTGGGCGTCGCTTTCCCAGGCCAGCGTGAGCATGCGCTCGATGCGGCCGAGGTCCACGTCGCCGTCGGCGGCGGTGCAGATCAGCACGGTGTCGACGTTGGCGGCCAGCACTTGGCCCTGCGAGCGGCCGGACACCGACGACCGCATGATCGCCGACCGGCGCGGAAGCAGTCGCCGCACGGTGGAATCGGTATCGAGGCTCACCCAATCGCCCGTGCACAGCCCGCTGACCTCGGAATCCGCGCGGGGGCAGCGGGCGCGGGCGAGCCCCTTCGGCGTGGCCACGTCGCATTCGCTGCGGTCCATCCGGATGATCCGCGCCGGCACACAGCCTTCCTCGATCATCGAGGCGTAACGGGTGGAAACGGCTTCGGTCCAGCCGTAAGGGATGAGAAGGTCGTAGTCGACCATGGTGGAAGGAATCCTTCGTCGGGCGCCGAACCCGACCAGGGGTTCAGCGAATGGAGAATGAGCAGGAGTTTCGTGTGGCCGCATGCGTAGCGCGCCCGGACACGACAACCCGAACGTTCCTCGTCACGGTCCACACCTCCTTGCTTCTCTCGCAGTTGCCCTACCTTCGCACCCAACCCCTCACCCGCGCAACCGAATTTCCGATCGCACGAATCGGCGACTACTCGGGTTTGCCGAATTGTTCGTGGCGGCCGAGGGAGCGCAGGTGAAACCACTCGCGCAGACCCGCGGGGTCGCGGCGAGTGACGAGGAAGAACCAGGAGAAACGGACCCACTCCTGGGGCAGTAGTTTCCGCATTCCGGGCTGGGACATCAGATAGCCGCGGTTGCGGTAGGTGAAGTAACGCTTCACCGGGTCGTCGGGGTACTGCGTGTGCATCCGGCCGCCGAGAATGGGCTTGAACTCGGCCGCACCGTTGGGGTGCAGGTATGCCGTCTGCAGGCAGGTGCCGAACGGCAGTCCGGAGCGCACCAGGCGGCGATGCACCTCGACCTCGTCGCCGCGGACGAACAGGCGTAGGTCCGGCACGCCGATCACGTCGACCGCCTTCGCGGAGATCAGCGCGCCGTTGAACAGCGAGGCGATCCCGGGCAGGAAGTCCTCGTCGCCGAGTTCCGAGCGCAGCCGCCGCCACACCACGCCCCGGCGCAGCGGGAAGGCGAGGCGGTCGGGTTCATCGATATCGCAGACCACGGGCGACACCTCGACCAGCCCGTGCCGGTCCGCGCAATCGAGCAGAACGGACAGCACGTCGGGACCTTCTGGCCTGCCGTCGTCGTCGGCGAGCCACACCCAGTCCGCGCCGATGCTCAGGGCGTGCAGTATGCCCAGCGCGAACCCGCCCGCGCCGCCGAGATTGTGCGCCGAGCCCAGGTAGGTGGATTCCACCGGCTGGTCGCGGACCAGCGCGGCGACCTCCGGTTCGTTGCCGTTGTCGACCACGATCAGGTGGTCCACCGGCCGCGATTGGGAGGCAACGACTTTCAGCGACTCGGTGAGCAGTTCGCGGCGCTTGTGCGTGACGACGACGGCCACGATGCGCGCGGCCGAGCCGGAGCCCGTGGAGTCCTCGGCACCGCTCAGGTTGTCGACGCTTTCCTCCGACCCGGAGCCGACCTGGGCCTGCGCCCCTTCGTCGATCGGGGTGTCCTGCCCGGTCGGCTCACTCATGCCTGATTCCGCTCCAATTCTCGCTCGGTTCCCACGGCCCGTTCGGCCTCCATCTCGCGCAGCACGGTCGCCACGTGATTCCCCGCTTCCGGCCCCTCATAGGCTCGCACCACTTCTTCGATACCGCCACGCAAGCGGATCTGACCGTGGTCGATCCACATCGCCGTATCGCACAGCTGCGCGAGGAATTCGTTGGAATGGCTGGCGAAAACCAGGATGCCGGAACGCGCCACCAGCGACTGCAACCGGAGCCGGGCCTTCTTCATGAATTCCGCGTCCACCGCGCCGATGCCCTCGTCGAGGAGCAGGATCTCCGGATCGATCGAGGTCACCACGCCCATCGCGAGCCGGACCCGCATACCGGTGGAATAGGTGCGCAGCGGCATGGACAGATATTCGCCCAGCTCGGTGAAATCGGCGATCTCATCGATTTTCGAGAGCATCTGCTTGCGGGTCTGCCCGAGGAACAGGCCGCGGATGATGATGTTCTCGTAACCGGAGATCTCCGGATCCATGCCGACGCCGAGATCGAAGACCGGCGCGACCCGCCCGCGGATGCGGGCACTGCCGCGGGATGGTTCATAGATGCCCGAAAGCAGCCGCAGCAGCGTCGATTTGCCCGCGCCGTTGTGTCCGACCAGGCCGATCCGGTCGCCCTCTTGCAGCGAGAGCGTGATGTCCCGCAGTGCCTCGACCACGACGACGTCGGACTGGTTGCGTCCGATCGCACCGCCGGCCTTGCCGAGGAACGCCTTCTTCAACGACCGCGATTTGGCGTCGAAGATCGGGAATTCGACCCACGCCTCCTGGGTTTCGATACTCACACGGCTCACGGGCGCTCCTATACCCAGTACGGTACGCGCGAACGGTACTGCTTCATGGCGAAGATCGCCACGATCCAGCCCAGCAGGGTGATCGTGCCGACGACCAGCCAGTGCCGCAGTTCCTGCGGTTCGCCGAGCAGGGGCGCCCGGACGATTTCGAGATAGTGGAATGTCGGCACGAGCTCGGCGAGCTTGGCGCGGTCACCGGTGCCGACCTGCGATTCCAAGGTCTTGGTCGTCCACATTACCGGCGTGAGCACGAACAGCATCAGCGTGGTGCTGCCGAGAATCGGCGCGATATCGCGGTAGCGGGTGCTGAAAATGCCGAACACGATCGACACCCACGCGCAATTCAGGAAGATCAGCACGATCGCCGGAATCGCCAGCAGACTCGCAGGCCCGAGATTGCGCCAGACGCCGAACGCGGCGAGCATCACCAGGTAGATGACCATGTTGTGGGCGAAGAACAGCAGCTGTCGCCACACCAGCCGGTAGACGTGCACACTCAGCGCGGAAGGCAGCTGTTTGATCAGGCCTTCGTTGGCGATGAAGACCTCCGATCCTTCCAGGATGCTCGCGCTGATCACGTTCCAGATGATCAGGCCGACTGTCACGTAGGGCAGGTACTCCCGCAGCGGCTGACCGAGCAGCGCCGCATAGAGCACGCCCATCGCTATGGCCTGCAGACCGGTGGCGATGGTGATCCAGAACGGGCCGAGCACCGAGCGGCGGTAGCGCTGCTTGATGTCCTGCCAGCCGAGCGACAGCCACAGCTCGCGCTGGGCGAATCCGCCGGTGAAGTCCTGGAACGCGCGCCGGAACGTCTGCGAGTCCGGCACGATCTTCGCCACGGTTGCACCGGCGCGCGCGGCCTCGGTCTGCGGCGTGGTCGCGCTCACCGGATTCTCCTGCGCCGAGTCGTCGCCGGAGCGCACGTCGTCGTTCGGGGAGGCCGGTGAGCTGTCGTCTGTACGCGCTTGGTCATCGGAACCAACTGAGCTCTCTTCAGGACGCACCGCACTCGGGTCGGATACGGAGTCGGGGCGAGCGGCAGCGGCGGGCACGGTGCACGAGACTACCCCTGCGGCTTGCCGCCACCGCGTGGCACACGCGCGTCGCCGGTCTCACAAGTACTGGCCGGAACCGCCGGTGACCTGGCTCGCCTGGCCGCCGCGCGGGTCGGTGGCGTGGATGCCGGGCGGCAGGGCGCCCTGACGCATCTGCTCGAGCTGGGCGCGTGCGGCCATCTGCTGGGCGAACAGCGCGGTCTGGATGCCGTGGAACAGGCCCTCCAGCCAGCCGACCAGCTGCGCCTGCGCGATCCGCAATTCGGCGTCGGTCGGGACGGCGTCGTCGGTGAACGGCAGGGTGAGCCGCTCAAGTTCCTCGCGCAGCTCGGGGGCGAGCCCCTGCTCCAGCTCCCGCACCGAGGACGTGTGGATCTCCTTGAGCCGATTGCGGCTGGCCTCGTCGAGCGGAGCCGCGCGGACCTCCTCGAGCAGCTGCTTGATCATGGTGCCGATCCGCATGACCTTCGCGGGCTGCTCGACCATATCGGCGAGCGATTCGCCGGAGTCGTCGCGGTCGTCCGAGTCGTCCTTCTCGTCGGCGTCGGTCACCACGTGTGCGGTGTACGGCGTGTCCGAGCCAGGAGCCGCCGGGATGGCCAACGGCCTGCCGTTGGGGCCGACGACGACGATGTGGTCCGGTGCCTCATCCGAGTGCGTCATGGTCCCTATCATGTCGCGTCCGCCGCGAACGCGCTAAGCCGGTGCTCCCCGGCCCCGGCGGCGCGGAGGGCTCGCCAGGGGTTTCCCGGTCGACGCCGCCGCGTGGCCTCGGCGTTCTATTCTGTTCGGGTCGTGTGGTTCGGATTTGTCGAAAGTCGGTCGCCATGCTGAGTCCCAGGTCGCTGTGCTCCCACCAGATCGCGGAGAGGAACGCGGTTACACAGGCTCGCCCGCTGCCCTTAGAGTGGCCAACATGACTTACGACGTCGCGAGGGTTCGGGGCCTGATACCGTCCCTGGGCGACGGCTGGATCCACCTCGACCCGCAAGCGGGCATGCTGGTTCCGGATGCGGTATCCCGTGCCGTCTCAACGGGTTTCCGAACTTCTTCATTTTCGCATATCGGCCGCACCAGCGCCGCGGTGCGCAGCGCGGCGATTCTGGACGCCGCTCGCGAGGCGGTGGCCGATCTGGTCGGCGGTGACCCGGCGGGAGTCGTGCTCGGCCCCGACCGCGCGGTCCTGCTGGCCTGGCTCGCCGAATCGCTGAGCTCCCGGCTCGGACTCGGCACCGGCATCGTGCTGTCCCGGCTGGACGACGAGGCCAACGTCGCGCCCTGGCTGCGCATCGCCAACCGATACGGCGCGCACGTGCGCTGGGCCGAGGTGGAGATCGAGACCTGCGAGATGCCGTCCTGGCAGTTCGAGGAACTGATCGGTCCCACGGCGCGACTGGTGGCGCTCACCGCCGCCTCACCCATCGTCGGTTCGGCGCCGGCCGTGCGGGTGGCCGCCGACCGGGTGCACGAGGTGGGCGGGCTGCTGGTGGCCGACGCGTTCGGCGCCGCCCCCTACGCGCTGATCGACATCGACGAATTGAACGCCGACGTGGTCGCGCTGAGCGCACCGGCATGGGGTGGTCCGCAGATCGGCGCGCTGGTCTTCCGCGACCCCGCGTTCCTGGACCGGATCCCGTCGATGTCGCTGAACCCGTATGCGAAGGGCGCCGAACGACTCGAGGTCGGCGGGCATCAGTACGCGCTGCTCGCCGGCCTGACCACCTCGATCGACTTCCTCGCCGGGCTCGACGAACGGGCGCGCGGAACCCGGCGCGAGCGCTTGGAGATGTCGATCACCTCGCTGCAGGACTATCACGACGAGCTGTTCGAGCACTTGATGGCCGTGCTGAACGCGATCCCGAGCCTCACCGTGATCGGCCGCGCGTCCACCCGCATCCCCACCGTCAGTTTCACGCTCGCCGGCATGCAGGCGGAGAAGGTCGCGGCCAAGCTGGCCGACAACCGGATCGGAACGGTCAGCGGCGTGCACGGCGGCAGCAGGCTGCTCGACGCGCTCGGCGTCAACGACGAGGGCGGCGCCGTGACCATCGGCCTCGCGCCCTACACCACCAAGTTCGAGATCGATCAGCTCGGCAGGGCGCTGCTGGCGCTGGAGTGAGCGGATCGAGCGAAGGCGACCGCTCAGAGTTCTTTCACCCGCAGTACCACCTTGCCGAACACCTCGCCGGAGTCCAGCAGCCGGTGCGCTTCGGCCGCCTCTTCGATCGGCAGCTCCGCGGCGATGACCGGGACGACGGTGCCGTCGGCGATCAACGGCCACAGGTGCCTGCGGACCTCGGCGATGATCTCGGCTTTGCCGCCGACGCCGGTCGCGGGCCGCGCCCGCACGTTGGTGGCGTGGATGGCGCCCCACTTGCCCAGTAGCGCCGCTAGATTCAGCTCCGCGCTCACACCGCCCTGCATACCGATCACCACGAGTTTGCCGTGGGCGGCCAGCGCGTCGACATTGCGCCCCAGATAGGCCGCACCCATGTTGTCGAGGATGATGTCGGCGCCGCGCCCGCCCGCGCCCGATTCCTCGGCGCGCACCGCGGTGACGAAATCGTCCTCGCGGTAGTTGATCAGCACGCTCGCCCCCAGCTCCGCGCAGCGCGCCAGTTTCTCGGCCGACCCGGCGGTCACTGCGACGCGCGCGCCGAGCGCCTTGGCGACCTGGATGGCGTGGGTGCCGACGCCGCCTCCGCCGCCGTGGATCAGCACCAGGTGATCGGCGCGCAGGCCCGCGGTCATCACGAGGTTCGACCACACGGTGGCCGCCACTTCGGGCAGTCCGGCCGCCGCGCCCAGGTCGAGGCCGTCCGGGACCGGAAGCACCTGTGTCGCGGGTACCGCGACTCGTTCGGCGTAGCCGCCGCCGGACAGCAGTGCGCACACCCGATCGCCGACCGCCCAGTCCCGCACCCCGTCGCCGAGTTCGGCGATGACGCCGGAACATTCCAGGCCGATGATCGGGCTCGCGCCCGGCGGGGGAGGGTAGTGGCCTCGGCGCTGTAGCAGGTCGGCCCGGTTGACGCCGGCCGCGGCCACCTCGATCAGGACCTCGCCGTGGCGGGGCGTCGGATCGGGCGCCTCGGCCCAGGACATCGTCTCGGGTCCGCCGAATCCGTTCAGGTCGATAGCACGCACCGTGCCATAGTGCTCCGCCGGTGCGGACCACCGCGCGCTGACCCCTGTCCAGCGGCGCTGAACCTGGGCGGCAGCAAACGCAATCCGGCAAGCAGCCTGCGATGATCGGCGTCACAGACTACCGTTCCGTGGATGAGCGGCGGCTTCATCAATTTTCAGAACGAGATCTACCTGGGCGGCCTAGGTGGCGCGGTGCCCGAATTGCCCATGACAGCCGCGGGTTTGGAGTCGCTCGCGCAACAGCGGCTCGACCCGGCCGCCTTCGCCTACGTGGCGGGCAGCGCCTCGGCGGAGCGCACCGCCGCCGCCAACCGGTCGGCCTTCGATCGATACCGCATCCTGCCGCGGATGCTGCGCGGCGCGACCGGACCCGGCGCCAGGGACCTCTCGGTCGAGGTGCTCGGGACCCGGCTGGCCGCTCCCGTGCTCACCGCACCGATCGGTGTCCTCGAGCTGCTGCACGAGCGCGGTGAGGTGATCGCGGCCGAGGTGACCAAGGAGCTGGGCATCGGCACGGTGCTGTCCACCGCGGCCTCGTCGACCATCGAAGAGGTCGGCGCGGCGGCCGGTGCGTGGTGGTATCAGCTGTACTGGCCCGCGGACGACGAGCTGGCCCGCTCCTTCGTCCAGCGCGCCGAGCGAGCAGGGGCCTCGGCGATCGTGGTGACCGTGGATACCCCGACGCTCGGTTGGCGTCCACGTGACCTGGAGCTGGCGCACCTGCCGTTCCTGCACGGCAAGGGCATCGCCAACTACCTCTCCGATCCGGTGTTCCGCGCCAAGCTCCCGGCCGCGCCGGAGGAGAGCGAGGAGGCGATGCGGACGGCCATCCTCACCTGGGTCGGGTTGTTCGGCAACCACACACTGCGGCCCGCCGACCTCGCGCACCTGCGGGAATGGACCGACCTGCCGATCGCGGTGAAGGGCATCCTGCACCCGGAAGACGCGCGGCAGGTCGTCGATGCCGGCGCCGACGCGGTGGTGGTGAGCAACCACGGCGGACGCCAGGTCGACGGCTCGATCGCGGCGCTGGACGCGTTGCCCGCGGTGGTGGCCACCATCGGCGACCGTGCCGACGTGCTCTTCGACTCGGGCGTGCGCACCGGCTCGGACGTACTGGTCGCGCTGGCGCTGGGCGCCAAAGCGGTGCTCTACGGGCGGCCCTGGGCCTACGGTCTCGGCCTCGCGGGTGCCGCGGGCGTCCGGCACGCGCTGCGGATATTGCTCGCCGACTTCGACTCGGCGCTCGGGCTCTCCGGGTGCGCGGATCTCGCCGCGGTGAGCCGCTCGCTGCTGTCCACGGTGCGCTGACCTGCGGCACTCGCCGATTTGCGCAGTTCGCGGCGCATAGAATGACCATCGTGCATCCCGAACCGAGCGCTCGAGCGGTAGCCGAACCGCGGTGGCTCACCCCAGCGCAGCAGCGCGCCTGGCGCGCGTACATGGACGGTCACCAGCGCCTGATGACGGAACTGAACCGCCAGCTGCAGCGCGACAGCGACCTGACCATCGCCGAATACCGGATCCTGGTCCTGCTCTCGGAGGCCCCCGACCGCTCGCTGCGGATGAGCGAGCTGGCCGACGGCGTGCTGTCCTCGCGCAGCAAGCTGACCCACCAGATCCGGCGGCTGGAGACACAGCAGATGGTGCGCCGCAACACCTGCCTGGAGGACGGCCGCGGCGTGCTGGCCGAACTCACCGACGAGGGCATGCGCCGCCTGGAGGCCGCCGCCCCCGGCCATGTCGAAGCCGTCCGCCGCCACTTCATCGATCTGCTCGCTCCGGCCCAGCTCGAGGTGATCGGCGAGGTGTTCGGACGCGTCGACGAGGAAATCGGCAAGCACCCCGGCTGAGCGGTCCGCTACGATCAGGTCCCTGGAGACGTGGCAGAGCGGCCGAATGCACTCGCCTTGAAAGCGAGCGTCGCGAGAGCGACCGGGGGTTCAAATCCCTCCGTCTCCGCTTCACTCCTGGCTGCCTCATGCTCACGGAGATCATGAGCCGCGCTCGTTTCGCCACGATTTGCTTCGCTGAGCGGTCGAACGCACGGCCGGAGATCGCCGCTGTCGAGTATCGTTGACGTGATCGGCTTTTCGAGGGTTCGAGGGGGTCGCTCGTGCGGAGCGTCATCGGGATGGCGGTCACCGTAGTCGCGCTGCACGTGCTCGGCTGGGGAACGCTCCTGCTGTTTGTGGCGCCCGGTCATTATCTGATCCAGGGATCGGTATTCGGCGTGGGGCTCGGGGTTACCGCGTACACCCTCGGCATGCGGCACGCCTTCGACGCAGACCATATCGCCGCGATCGACAACACCACGCGAAAACTGGTGGCGGAGTATGGGAAACAGAAGACGCAAACCGTGGGTTTCTGGTTCGCCCTCGGCCATTCCACCGTAGTGTTCGTGCTCGTCGTGCTGCTCGCCTTCGGTGTGCGTGCGCTCGCGGCCGACCTGGAGAACGAGGATTCGGCGCTGCAACGCTGGACCGGTCTATGGGGTACCAGCGTCTCGGGTACCTTCCTGATCCTGATCGGCCTGCTGAATCTTGCCTCGCTGGTAGGGATCTGGCGGGTATTCCGGCGAATGCGCCGCGGCGAGGTCGACGAAGCGCAGCTGGAGCGGCAGTTGGACAGCCGTGGTCTGCTGAACCGAGTACTGCGTCCGGTGATCGGGCTGGTCCGCAAGCCGAGGCACATGTATCCGGTCGGCGTGCTGTTCGGTCTCGGGTTCGACACCGTCACGGAGGTCGGGCTGCTGGTCATCGCGGGCGGCGCGGCGGCGACCGGGCTGCCCTGGTATTCGATCCTCGTTCTGCCCGTGCTGTTCTCGGCGGGCATGGCGCTGTTCGACGCACTGGACGGCTCGTTCATGAGCTTCGCCTACGACTGGGCTTTCGCAAAGCCGGTGCGCAAGATCTACTACAACTTGGTGGTCACCGGTCTGTCGGTCGCGGTCGCACTGCTGATCGGCGGTCAGGAGATCGTCTCGATCTTCGCCGAGAAGCTCGAGGTCGAATCGGGCGTCATCGGCTGGGTCGGGAACCTCGATCTGGGTGATCTCGGTTACATCATCGTGGGCCTCTTCGTTCTCACCTGGGTGGTCGCGATCGGCATATGGCGGTTCGGCGGAGTGGAACGGCGCTGGCAGGAAGATCTCGCCACTCGATGAGCGCGACGAACGGGCTTCGACACGGCTGTGACCTACGGCCCACCAAGGGCGGCTCTGGCAGGATGGTTCGCATGCTGTCTCGCCGCGGGGTGCGGCGTTGGGTCTCCAGCGCCCTGGTCAGCGCCGCACTGGTTTCGGGTGTGGTGGCGTTCGGCGCTCCCCAGCCAACGGCGGCCCCCGGCGCTGCTCCGCCGGTGAACACCGGCTCATCGGACGGCCCCGGCCCGGCCGAGCCGACCAGTAAACAGCCCTCGACGCCCAAGATCGACCGCATCGAACCGATCAACGACCGGTGGCTGCGGGTCTTCGTCGCGTCGCCGTCGATGAGCCGGGTGGTCGAGGTGCAGGTACTGCTGCCGCACGACCAGTCCCGCCCGCGCCCGACCGTCTACATGCTCGACGGCCGCAGCGCGAGCCCCGACAGCAACAACTGGACCGAGCTCGGGCACGCGGACCGCTTCTACGCGGACAAGGACGTCAACGTGGTGCTCACCGTCGGCGGGCCGGCCAGCTTCTACACCGACTGGCAGCAGCCCGATCCGGTGCTCGGCACCAACATGTGGGAGACGTTCCTCACCAAGGAGCTGCCCCCGCTGATCGATGCGAAGTTCGACGGCAACGGCACCAACGCGGTCATGGGCGTCTCGATGGGCGCCGAGGCCGCGATGATGCTCGCGTTCCGTCAACCGAAGCTCTACACCGCGATCGCCGCGCACAGCGGATGTTTCTCGATGGGCACCGATATCGGCCAGGCGCAGGCCCGCGCGGTGGTGGCCACCTACATGGGTGAGCCGGACAACATGTTCGGCAAACAGGACGATCCGGCTTGGCTGGCCCACGACGTCACGTTGCACGCGGACGCGTTGCGGGGCAAGACGATCTATCTGTCGGTGGGCAGCGGCCTGCCCGGCGTGCATGACGTGCCCGGCACCCCGAATGTCGACGTCGCCAGCGCCATCGGGTTCGGCGGCCCGCTGGAGGCCGCGACCAATGCCTGCACCCGGCGACTCACCGACCGGCTCCGGTCGCTCGGTATCCCGGTCACCGCGCACTTCCGCGGCACCGGCACGCACTCCTGGCCGTACTGGGCGGACGAGCTGGCGCTGTCCTGGCCGACGATCGCGGGCGCGCTCGGCGTTCGCTAGCCGAGGAACCGCGTCAGTGCCGCGGGATCGGTAGCGAAGCCGAGGAACAAATCGTTCTCGTGCGGGTCGCCGACCGTGACGCGGACCCCGTCGGTGCCGTAGGGCCGTACCAGTACTCCCGCCGCCGCGCTCGCCTCGCCGAACTCGGCGCTGCGCTCGCCCAGCGGCAACCAGACGAAGTTCGCCTGACTCGGCGGCACCCGGTACCCGGCCGCCACCAGCGCGTCGCGCACCCGTCCGCGTTCCGCGACCAGAAGGTTGGTGCGATCCAGCAATTCGTGCCGTGCCTCCAGCGACGCGATCGCCGCCGCCTGCGCGAGCCGGTTGACGCTGAACGGGATGTGCACCTTCAGCAGTGCCGTGATCACGGCTGGATCGCCCACCGCGTAGCCGACCCGCAGTCCGGCCAGCCCGTAGGCCTTGGAGAAGGTGCGCAGCACAACCACATTGGGCCGGGTCCGGCCGAGCTCCACGCCGTCCGGGTGATCGGCCAGCCGCAGGTATTCGTAGTAGGCCTCGTCCAGCACCACCAGCACGTGCGGCGGCACCGCGTCCAGGAACCGGCTCAGCTCCGCCTTGCCGACGGCGGTGCCGGTGGGGTTGTTCGGGTTGCAGACGAAGATCAGCTTGGTTCGTTCGGTGACCGCCGCGGCCAGAGCGTCCAGATCGTGCACCTGGTCGGCGGTGAGCGGTACTTGGACGGTGGTGGCGTTGCCGACCTGCGTCACGATCGGGTACGCCTCGAACGAGCGCCACGCGAACAGCACCTCGTCGGACGGGGACGCGCAAGTGATCTGCACCAGCTCCTGGCACAGGGCCACGCTGCCGCAGCCCACCGCGACGTTGTCGAATCCCACCCCTAGGAAGTCGGCCAGCGCCGCACGCAACTCGGCCACCTGGTTGTCCGGATACCGGTTGGCCAATTCCGCCGCCTCGGCGATGGCCTTGGCGGCGGCGGGCAGCGGACCGAAGGTCGTTTCGTTGCTGGCCAACTTGACCGCGCCGGGATGGCTGCGGCCGGGGGCGTACGCCGGGATCGAATCGAGGTCCGGCCGGATCTGCGCTGTCACACTCCAACCCTAATCCGCGGCACAGATAGCCCGGTCAGCGTACCGGAAATTCTCTGGGCTATAGGCCCCCACGTGCGATTTTCTACCGAAGAACCGCAACTCGCCCTACGCTGGTTTCATGTCGGGCACCTACGACGATATGGCCCCGCTACGGGGAAGCGACCAGGAAGACGAGCAACCGACTGCCCGTGGGCAGGTGCCCATAACCGTGGTGGAGCCCGAGGGCAATTCCCGCGGCGGGATCGTGGTGCTGCACGAGTCCCGGGAGTTGACCGCCGCCCTGCGCGACCTGATGAACGCGCTGGCCGGGGAGGGCTGGACGGTAGTCGCGCCCGATCTCTTCCACCGGGTGACGGGCGAACCGGGGGGAGTCTTCGGCGACGAGCTGTTCGACGACTTCGACGCCTGCTTCGACTGGCTCACCCGGCGCGGGGTGTTCCCCGACACCGTCGGCGTGCTCGGTTTCGACTCCGCGGGAACGGCGGCGTTCCTCGTCGCGACCAACCGTCCGATCGGGGCCGCGGTGAGCGTCGCGGCGCGCGGCATCGTGGAGCCGCTCGCCGAGCAGGTCGATCCGCTGGTGCGGGCTGCTCCCCGGTTGCAAGCGCCCTGGCTGGGCCTGTTCGGCGCCGACGACCCAGCCACCCCACCCGACCAGGTCGAACATTTGCGCGACGCGACCGCCCGCGCGGACGTCGCCAGCCTGGTCGTCACCTACCCCGGTCTGCATCATCGCGCGGACACCGCGCCCGCCGACGATGACGCCGACGTCGTCGATTCGCAGACCAGAATCTTCGACTGGTTCGACAGTAACCTGCGCTGACCAGCCGTTTTGTGATCTGGACCGTAGCTCCTGTAACCTTGCTGCTCGGCGGTTCGAAAGGACCGGTGCCCTCGAAGAGAAGGCTCCAGGAGGCGTGCCAGAGCGGCCGAATGGGACTCACTGCTAATGAGTTGTCCCTTCACGGGGACCGGAGGTTCAAATCCTCTCGCCTCCGCCACGCCCGGGAAACCGGGTACAACTGAATAACACCTGCGCCCGTAGCTCAACGGATAGAGCATCTGACTACGGATCAGAAGGTTAGGGGTTCGAATCCCTTCGGGCGCACATCAGTAGAAGGCCCCTTCGCTCTTTGCGGAGGGGCCTTCTCGCATCTTTGACGACGCCTTTTGACGACAATGTCACTCGAACGGCAGTCCATGCCCGTTACCGTCCGTGACCCTGCTGACCAGCACGAAGACGCGGACGCCTGCACGACAGGTCCGACCCGCCCATGCCCGTCCGGAGATAATCCCAGCTCAGAGCCCGTGGATATGGCTTCGGAGACCTTCCCGGGGGTACAGGTGTGGCCCGCCAGCGGTAAAACTACGGCTACCTGCCTCGCATATAGGGCGCACAGGTCGGTAACCGGCTGGGCAGCGGAGAAGGCCATCACACCCGACACCGCGTAGGCCCGACGACACGAAGTCCCCGGCCCCTCGTCTCAAACGAGAGGTCGGGGCTTTCCGTCGGCCTAGAAATAGTCTTTGAGCATCTCGGTTGACCATGGAGCTTGCCGGATCTCTCCACGTGGGCCGAATTCCGCGAACCACGGCTTGATGTCCAGTACGGGTGTGCCGTCTACCGCGTCCAGCTCGGCTACGTGCAGGTCCAGGCCGTCTACTCGGAGCAGCCGAGTGCGGGAGACCCCGAGCCAGTTGACGCGTCGCATGTTTCGATGCCCGAAGATGCCGACCTTGGGCCATGCGGGGTTGTCGCGGGCACTGCGCGCGCCGAAGTGCAAATCGGTTGGGTCGGTCAAGTGGAACCGGAACACGATCTCGAGGTGACTGAACGCGTCCAAGCCTTGCACGGACTCTTCGGTGAACCGGGGATCATCTATGCGGATGATCGCCTGGCTACCTCCCCAGTGATCGTCTGTAGGTTCGCGACGGCCGCCCACTACATGTGCAACCGGCGCCACTTCGAACACATTATCTGCCATACGACCTTGTCCTACTTCCCGTTGGCGGCTAGATAGTCTGCGGCCCGTTCATCGAACTTATCGGCTACGACAGGGGTGAAGGCTAATTCAAGCCGAGTGTACGTAGGCAACCAAGGTTTCCCGCATGTCTCCCGCAACAGAGGAGTCCGGGAAGTTCTCTGCCAGTAGCCCTTCCAACTGGTTGAGACGCTTGCGCACCCATGAGAAGTGAGCGCTGATCGGGTTCTCCAACACTGGCGATACTGCGGCAATACTGCCGTCCAAGTCTCCGAGACGTGCGCTCGCAGAGGCCAAATAGATTTGAGACAGCATCTCATCACCGGGGGAGCGTTGCACTTGCCACGCTTCGATTGCTTCCTCAGACGCCTTCACAGACTTACGCAGCGTCTTCTCGTCGTCCGCCCACATAAGCGAAAATCCCCGGTAATAAATCTGTTTCGCTGGCGTGAATGTGAACAAGCCGGGTATTTCGTCGGGTCCCGCTGCGTCTCGTGCACGCTCCGCCTGGTCGAGCAGTTCGAGCGCGCGCGCCGCGTCGCCAAGGTTCGCGACCGACGCCGCCAAACCACACAAAAGCCGGGGTTCGGCGGTGCCGGTCGAGTGCGTGACGTACTTCAGTCCGTCTGTTGCCGCGTCTCGTGCGCGTTCGAAATCCTTCACGAACCGGAACGCCAACGCTTGTGTGCCGCGCGCCCATGCCCTCAACTGGTCGTGGTCCGCCCGGTCGCCCAGTTGGAACGATGCTTGTGCGTGAACGCGCGCCGTGTCCGCCTGCCCAAGGTCGAGCGTCAGGTACGACAACACGCCACACACACGGCCGAGCGCTACGTACAGCTCCCGTATCTCGTATGGCCGGTGCGCGCCCAACTTGATACGTCGCATCAACTCCGCGCGAATGTCCGTCGCCCGGCTGAGGGTTCGGTCATACGACTCGAACCGGGCGTTGCGGGCTACGTCGATGATGCCGGATTGCATATCGTCCAGCGGCACCGCGTCTGGTTCAGCGAGAATTGCTTCGGAGTCTCGCCGCGCCTGGTCGAGCATCCGCAACGTGTCATTGCGCCGCGCGTGGTCCGCTTGGTCCGCGTCCCACGCCGAGATCAAGGTGCCACCTGCATTGAGCGCACGGTCAACGCGTTCGGCCCATCCGCGATCTTTCGGCCAACGTCGGCCCGCTTCAATGTTCGCGAGCTGGGAGTAGTCGCAGAACGTTGCCCCGGCGAGTTCGCGCAAGGTGAGTCCGCGTTCGGTCCGTAGCTGCCTGAGCGTGCGGCCGGTTCTGTCTGGTTCCATCCCGCACAATCGTTGCTCCGCTGACGGCATCTCACACCCACCCGTGTGTTTTCAAATGTGGACCTGTCGCTTTGAAAACAGCTTAGTCCTGCATAGATGCCCTCGCTCGTGCTGATGTTGATTCGCGCCCGGTAGGGAGTGCGGAACCGCAGACACCGCAAGACTTCCGCCCTCGGGTACCGGTCAGGGGGTTGTCGAGGACCGGGCGCACCCAAAGCCTTTCCGATACGAGTAGAGGTCTTCATGGGCCACATAGTGTTTGGGGACACCCCGGTGTCTCGATGCCACTTTTACCGGCGTGTGTGCGATCTGCCCGCGGTGATCGACCCGCCCGAACCGGGCCGCATCATCATGCGAACGTCGCATGTGTGGGCACTGACCATGCCCGCGCCGTTAGGGCGGGCTGTCAGGGAAGTGATGCAGCGCCGGAGAGATGCGATGGGTCCGATCGTGGCGCACCCTCGCTCGAACAGGTGGACCTTTCTAGTTCGACCCGACCTTCCGGACAACACAAAGCTTTTCGCGGAGTTGTTCCGGCTCGACGTGTCGATTGTTCGAGAGGGTGGGACAGTCGCGTTGCCATCGCCTACGGTTGAGTCCGGCGCTATCAGGCATTGGATAGAGACACCGCAGGATAGGTTCCGCCCGTCGGGGCTGGTTGTGGTCGAGTCCATCCGTGCCTGTGGTGGTCCGGGTAGGCGTCGGGTGGTCGCTCATGTCTGACTGCACGGTTCTCCTGTCGCGGTGCCGATGGTGGGCGACGGCGGACGGGACACCGAACGGGCGCGGGTTCGTGACGCACGTCCGGTGCCCGGACAGCCAACATTGCCTGCGCCTGGTCCCGTTGGTTGGCGGCATGATCGGTGAGCACGAACGCAACATCGGCGGTGTCTGCCCATGGATCGGGGTCCGTGTCGTGGATGACCGGAGGGAAGCGCGATGAGTTCGCCGCTGCCGAACGATCCGGATGTGCATCTGTCGGTGTTCCTGCATGGCGTCCGGTTGGACTTCGCGGCCTGCCTCACTGCTGCTCTGATGTTCGTTCAAGAGCATCGAGAACGGCACTACGTCGACGCCGTGAACGTGCTCCCTGATAGTGCTGAGGGCTGGCCCAGGTTGCCGTGTGAACGGCTGTATGTCGAGCGATGATGGTTCCTTGCCCGGTGACCTGTGCGCGCGCGACACTGACCTGTTCGGACCATGACGAGAAGGAGCTAGGCGTGGGGAATGACGAGCAGCTGGCCATCGATCTCGGCGTACCTGTCGAGCAGACTGAATGGGGAAAATGGGTCGACTCCGACCGCCGCAAGGCGCAAGCCCGGAAGTTCATGGACTATGCGGGCATACGTGAGATTCCTTCGGAACCATGGCCGGAAGTCTCGGCGGAGGTGAAACGGCTCAACCCCATTGTCGCGGACCTGTTCCCGGATATGGCTACCGCGATGGCTCCCGAGAACGCCGACATGGCCGACGCATTCATTTGCTTCATCGGCGAATGCTTCATCAAGTTCGCGGGTGCTGAATGGATCGAATACGAATTGCCCGGAAGGGAATACACGTTCTACGAAAACGTAAATCCCGCCCTTCGCCTCGACACGGACGATGAAGATGAAATCACGGCATGGTACCTGATGGACAGCATGATTGGATACAACCCCGAGGATCACGAAGGTATGTTCTCGGATATGGCCGCAGCCATCCGTGAATATGCGGGTTATCACGACGAGAAGCGTAGAGAAGATTCCAGCGCATAACGTAGTCATTCACCTTCAGTCAACTGCTTCACGCCTCCGGGGGGCGCGGCAATGCCCGAGTACGACAGGGACCGCCATAACTGCAACAACAATGAGCGTGGCAGGATATTTGAAAACGGTGCGGCTCAGTACTTTCGCGACCGTGAAAACGGATACGTTCAGCAGTCGCGAATTTTCAGGGTTCCGAATGTAGGTAATGTTAGGTTCGACAAGATCAGAGACGACCGAGGGCTGATCTTCACGATTGAAGAGAAGTCCGGGAGGATGGAGAGTAAGAAGGATAAGAAACAGCTGGAGGTTGTTCGAGCGCTTCTCGACAAGGGTGAAATACAGCAACACGTACTCCGGACCGTCGAGGGCGAATACAGGTCACCGGAAGTGCAGAAGCTTATCGACGGTTTAGTCCTCGACTTCAAGGAAAAGTTCACGCACCAAATCATCCCCCGACACGTTGCCCGCGAGATTTGGGCGATCGGACTGCAAAGGGAAGCGGGTAAACAGCTCGAATTGCCCGGTGTCCGCGAGAAGGCGGGACAGGAAAAGGCTCAGGAGCTACAGAAGCGGCGGGATAAAATCGCGTTGCTGGCGCGAGCGCGAGAGCGAGCCGAAAAATTCGGGAAGATGGTGCGGTTCCGGGAAGGTGCCACGCGTGGCAGGGCGGATGCCCCCCCCAGAAGATCGAACGTGATCGGCAAGCGCGAGAAGAAGCCGAGCGAGCCAGGCAAGCACGCGAAACCGATGAGCGTGCACGGGTTGAACGGGCGGCTGCCGAACGGGTGGCGCTGGAATTCCCGGTGCCCAATCACGTCCAGGAACGGGAAGCCACCGACACAGGGGAACAGGCAGCCCGAGAGACGGCCGACGCTGCCAGCCTGGAACGGCAAGTAGCCGACGCCCGCACGGCGGAGGAGAAAGCGCGCGAAGAAGCCCGCATTGCCCGCGAGGCAGACGACAAGGAACGCGCCGAAGAACTCGCACGCCTGCAAGCCCGGGGAATGCCCCCGGAAGTAGTGAAACTTCTCGGGCTCGGGCAAGCTCAACCACCGTCAGCGGCGGTGCGGGAGCCGCCGGAGCAGGCTCCGCAGGTGCAGCGCGGCGGCACTGGCTACGGGCAGGAACGCAGCCGGGGAATCACCCGAGACCGGTGAAATCGTCTGTGTGACATCAACGCAGGCCTTCGTCACGGGCAAGATACATGTCCGGTGACTGTGTCGGGTGGCTCTGATGTGCAAGCAGAGCAAGGTATTCAGCGCGGGTCAGGCGCAGACGCGATTCAGTTCGTCGGTGTAGGGGTTGAGCTCTGTGACGTTGTCATCGATCAGCGCTCGAGCGTAAGCCGCGATGGCCTCCTTTTCGGCCCCTTGGGCGAAATCGGCCAGGCCGGTCAGCCTCTCGGACAGGGCTGTCGCCGTCGCCTGATCCAGAGTGCCTCCGCTCGTGTCGATTGCGATGTTGATCAGCTCGATGGCCTTGGCGCAGCTGGGGGACTGGGCGTGCGCGGGCGTGGCTGGAAGGAAGAGTAGAGCAGCAGCCGCAGAGAGGGCAGCGGCTAAGGACAACGACTTGGTCATGGTTTCCTCTCGGGGTGGGTAAAGAGATCCCGTGCACGCAGGGGCAGCAGTATGGAACAGCACGCAGCCCTTTACGTTCGCGAGCGTCTCGTATTATGCCCACCTCCCTCCTGGGCGCGGTGTGTGGATCAAATTCCACCGCCCCTCGGCCGGAGGACCAGAAGCCAGCGGCACTGGCAGGGGACTCTCGGTGACGTGCCGACCCAGTCGTACCGGGAGCCCCCGCTTACATGCCCAGCGTCACACTCCGGCTAGTCGCCGGATTCTCGAGGTTTACTGGCAGTTCTGCGGTCCCTGGTTGAGCAGCACAAGCTTGAGGATCGTGCATACGACCTGATTGAGCGCCTCCGCCGAGCCGGTGGAAGAGCCGCTGTCGCCGGCGGCTACCAAGGACACGGACGGAGTGGGCTGCGGCGATATCTCGGCCTGCGCGGTCGCGGCGGGGGACAGCACAGCGCCGGTCAATAGCACACCGACGGTGAGCCGAGTGATTCGATTCATCTCGAATTCGCCTTTCTGCGAAGGGTTTTGGTCCGCTGATGCGTACCGACAGGACCATCGCGGGCGTCGCTTTGCCCGTTACATCCGCATTTCCTAGTCCACGTCTGAGAGCTCAGGTGAAGCGGACGGGTCGATCCGTCAACGCGGAGCGGCCTTCTCGCATCTTTGACGACGACTTGGGTGGCGGTCGACGGCTCATTCCATGATGTGCAGCGGAGGGGACTCGGGGAAGACGACCGGCAGCTGCGTCATTGCCCGATGGAAGGGGCCCGGTCGCCACACCAGCTGCTCGGGCGGCACGGCCAACCGCATCTCGGGGAGGGCGTCGAGAAGTTGGTCGATGGCGTCCTGCACGATCAGGTAGGCGACGGATTTGGCCGGGCAGGCGTGCGGGCCGGTGCTCCAGGCCAGGTGGGAGCGATTGCCCGCGCGGTCGCCGCCACGGATCTCGGGGTCGTTGTTGCATCCGGCCAGGCTGATCAGAACCGGCTGGTGCGCGGGCAGCCAGGTGTTGTCGATCAGGATCGGCTGGCGTGGGTAGGTTGCGCAGAAGTTGGCCAAGGGCGGGTCGTTGAACAGCACCTCGTCGAGGGCGTCACGCGTCGACATGCTCCCACCGAGTACGTCGCCGCCGAAGCGGTGGTCGGTCAGCATCAGCAACAGCGTGTTGGTGATCAGATTCTGCTGCGGCTCGATACCCGCACCGTAGAAGCTGATCAGCTGGGAAAGCATCTCCGTGTCATCGAGGTTGGCCGGATGGTGCGCGAGCCGGGAGGTGACGTCGTCCGCGGGTTCCGCGCGTCGCAGCTGAATCAACTCCATCAGCGCCTCGCTGAGCATCTGCATGCCGCGGGCAGCCTCGACGGTGTCGAAGAGCGCGGCCATGCCGGTCGCGACCCGCTGGCCCAGTTCGGCTGAGCAGCCGACCATCTGGTTGAGGGCCTCGAAGACGAGCGGAAACGCATACTGGGACACCAAGTCGGCCGAGCCATCCTGGCAGAAGCTGTTGATCAGCGGGATCGCGATCTTCTCGACCGTCGAATGCAGGGCGTGCAGGTCGATCCCATCGATGGCCGCGGTATACGTCTGCCGATAGCGAGCATGTGTATCTCCGGTGTTGCGCAACGCGTTCGGATGCCACTCCATCATCGGCTTGATGGGCGAGTCGTCGGGAATGCTCCGCTGCCAGGTGCGCGGATCGGCCGGAAAATGGTCGGGGTCGTTGAGGATCCGCAACGCGGTGCGGTACCCGAGCACCAAGGTGGCGGGGACATTCGGCGCCAACTCCATCGGAACCAGCGAACCGTGCTGCTGGCGCATCTGACGGTAGCCGCTGTGCGGATCGGCGGCGAACTTCCGGCTGCGCAAGCAAACTTGAGGTGTTTCGGTACCGATCGGTGATCCCTGGACGGGGCAGCTTCGGGGGGCGGACGTTGGGGACTGCGCTGCGGTCATAGGCGTGACTCCAGACGAGGGAACAGGAATTCGGCGAGGATGATCGCTGAGCGCAGGCACGTGCCTGGATCACGCGCGTCCGTTGGCCTCGACGTCGGTCAGGCGAACGTGGTGGTGCCGTTGGCGCAGATCATCTGTCTCCGAAATGGTTTGCCGCTGGGGCAAACATCACGCTAGATCGCCCATCCGGTGGAACCTATCGTCGGAAGCGACATCTTTGGTACTGAAAGCGACATAGATGTCGTCCGCTGGTTCGCGCAGCGCCTACTTCCACGCCGGAAGGGTCGGGAGGTTGCCGGTCAAGTCCGAGCCGGGGCTGCGGCCGAGGAGCCAGGCGGCCAAGGACGATGCGGGGCCGGTGATGGTGTTGGTGGCGGGGGAGGCGCCGATGGTGGCGGTGAAGTCGGTGTCGGTGGCGTGGAGGGTGCAGGGTTCGAGTGGGTTGTCGGCGGTGAGGCGGGTCAGGTCGGTGGCGGCTTGGGGGAGGATCCGGGCGACGAACGGGGCGGGCCAGTCGGACGGCTGGTAGCCCGCGTTCAGGTCGACGTGGTGAATTTCCACCTCTTGCAAGCGCATCCAGGGGATCTCGGTCGCGGGGATGGGGCGGCCCTGGCGGGTGCGGACCTGGGTTTTCCAGGCAGTGTCGGTGAGTGAGCGCGCCAAACCGAGCCATCGGGTCGCGGCGGCCTCGTTGTCGGCCAGCTGCTCGGCGAGCGGACGAGGTGCTCCTGCCTCGATGTCGCTGTCGCGCAGGAAAGCGCTGGCGTATTGCGGTATTTCGACGCCCGTGTGTGCCCACAGCAGCAGGTTGACCAGACTGTCGGCATTGCGGGCCAGGTGGGCGAGAACGTGGCCGCGGGTCCAACCCGGCAGCAGGGACGGCTCGGTCACCGCGCTTTCACCGAGTCCGCGGATGGTGTCGAGCAGGCGTGCGGTCGCCTCGGCGACGGTGTCGAGCTGCACGGGAGTCTGCGAAGCTGCGGTGGTCACGGCTTCGACCCTAGCGACAGAAAACCCGGCCCGCCGCAACGACGAGCCGGGTCCGCACGTCCAGCCTCGCCCTACTCGGCGACGATCGCGTCGGCCTCGATTTCCACCAGCAGCGCCGGGGTGATCAGGGCTTTGATCTCGTACATGGCCGTCGCGGGCCGGATATCGCCGAATACTTCGGCGTGCGCCTTGGCGACTTCGGGCCAGCGCGCGATGTCGGTGACGAAGATGCGGGTGCGCACGACGTCGGCCAGGCTCGCGCCCGCCTCCGTCAACGCGGAACCGATGCGGCGCAGGGTTTCTCTGGTCTGCTCGCCGATGTCGTCGCCGCCGACGGCGGTGCCGCCGGGGGCCGAGGCAGTGGTGCCGCTGACCGCGATGACATTGCCGAGCCGGACCGCCCGCGAGTAGCCGACGATGTCTTCGAACTCCGAACCGGAGGAGATGTTCACGCGATCACTCATGCGCGACAGCATCGCATGGGCCGCCGTCGTGGCCGCATGTCAGCTCGGCTCGATCCGCTCCTTGGCCTCCACGATCACCGCGGCGGCCAACGCGAGCAACCACAGCGACATCGCGCCGACCTGAATGCGCTGCGCGATCCCGAGCGCGTAATTTCCGGGCAAATTGTCGGCGATCAGCATCCAGACCGTCGCGACCGAGCCGATTCCCAGCGCGACCAGTCCGAACTCGCGCAAGATCCGCCAGCGCCGATAACGGAACGCGGCGAGGCTGAATGCGAATGCCGCGACCGCGATCGAGGTGACCGCTAGCGTGCTCGTCAGCGCGTGCGGCTGATGCAGCTGCGGGAACAGTTCGCTGGGCTCGCCGCACCCGGCCTCGCCGGGGGTGCAGTCACGCAGCGGCAGCAGTACGTCGGCGATGGTCGACGCGCCGAAGCAGAACAGCGCCACCCAGCCGATCGTGGTGAGCCTGCGGCGCGGGAACAGCAGCAGCCCCGCGATCGCGGCGGACATCAGCGCCGCCCCGGTGATCGTGTCGGCGGTCGCGAACACCAGCCGGTACGGCTTGCCCTCCGCGTCCAGTTCGCTGAGGAAGGAATTGACCGGGTCGAGCTCGATCTTCAGCACGAACTGGAGCACCCAGGACGAATAGCAGAGTCCCGCGAGCGCGATCACCAGCGCGATCACCATCGACACCGGTCGCACGCGCCGGTCGGCGGTCTTCTGGCCACGCGTCACGACATCATTGTGCTGCCTACCGCCCGAACCATGAGGTAGGCACGGGCCTTTACCACCCCGCACACAGCCTCTTGTCAGCTTCGCGGGGCAGGCTGGACCGCAAGTGCAATTCGAGGAGGTCCTCATGCTCGGCTTCGCGACTGCCGCCGCCGGAATCGCGGTCATGACGGTGATGGTGGTGTCCGGCTACCTGGCCGCACACGCTCCACGCTCACTCGTGCGCGTGCGGCGCCGCTGACGCCAGCGCCTCCTGGACGCGATCGGCCGCGCTCACCGCGTCCTCGTGCTCCCACACTCGGACAACCTGCCAGCCCTCCGCGATCAACGCCGCGTCGGTGGCGCGGTCTCTTGCCACGTTTCCGGCCAGCTTGGCGGCCCACCATTCGGCGTTGTTCTTCGGGTCGGTGGCGTGTTGCGGACAGCGGTGCCAGAAGCAGCCGTCCACGTAGACCGCGACCCGTCGGCGCGGAAATACCAGATCCGCGCGGCGGCGCTGCCCGCGGATCGGTGCTCGATCGACGAAATAGCGCAGCCCGCGCCGGTGCAGCTCCCGGCGCAACGCGAGTTCCGGATCGGTCCCGGTGCGCCGCTGGCGCGCCATCCGCGCGCTGGTGGCCGCGTCCGTGCCGGGTCGCCGCGTCATGCCGCCCAGCCGCCCATCCGGTCGAGATGGCTTTCCACGTCGGCGAGGAAACCGGGTGGAAAACGCAGGCTGCCCATGGTGGTCCGGCGGAGGAATCCAGCGGTGGCGCGGGCGGAGAGCAGTTGCGCGTCGGTGAGGAAGTGGGTCAGGTCCTCGTAGGGCTCGTGCACCGGCCAGGTGGACACGGGCACCCGATAGGCCGCGCCGGCGCGCCCCCATGCGGCCACCGGCCACGGCGTACCCGGCGCGAGCCGCTGATCGCCGGGGATCGGGTCCAGCGGCGCGGACAGTCGCGATCCGACCCAGGCCGCCATCCGTACGCTCACCGCGTTGCCGACCAGCTTCCAGCGATGACCCTTCCGCACGCCGGGCACGTCGGTCGCGGGTGCGGTCCAGCCCGGGTCGAAACCTTGGAGGCGTTCGGCGTCGGCGATGCCGGGCGTGACGATCTCGCCGGACGGCAGTCGCACCGCGGGCGGGCTCGCGATGCCGAGCGCCGATCCACCCTTCAGCGTCGGCACCGCGTTCACCGCCCAGCCCAGCCCGCGCACCCCTTCGGTCCAGTAGAAGCCGCACGGATCGAGCGCGGGATCGCCGACTGTGCGCGGACCGGCGTCCTCGCCGAACAGCACCCGGCGCGGGTCTTCGGTGCGCGAGGCCAGCATCAGCACTCGTTGCCGCCGTTGCGGCAATCCGAACGCCCGCGCGTCCACCACCCGGTAGGCCCAGGTGTAACCGAGCTCGTCGAGGGCGCCGGTGATGTGCCGCATCGCCGCCCCTCGCCCGAGTTGCAGCATGAACGGTACGTTCTCGATCAGCAGCCAGCGCGGACCGCGTTTGCGGCGCACCAGCCGGAACACCTCGTCGACCAGACCCGATCGGGTGCCGGTGATGCCCGCGGTGCGTCCGGCTTGGGAGAGGTCCTGGCACGGGAATCCCGCCGCGACCAACTCCGTTCCCGCCGGGATGGCGCGCAGCCGGGTGATGTCGGAATGCAGCGGCACATCGGGGAATCGGGCCGCCAGCACGCCCTGGGCGCCGGGCTCGATCTCGCACAGCAGTTCGGTGTGCCAGCCGTGCCTGCCGAGACCGAGCTCGAGTCCGCCGATTCCGGCGAACAGCCCGACCATCCGCGCGCCCGTCAACGACCTTCCCTTTCTCGCGTCCACACCGGACGCCGCCCGCGCGTCCAGTGCCCGGGAGCAGGTTACTCGAGTCGTCCGAGGCGATCGCCGAACATCGCGACCAACGGCGAGGGCACCTGGTACGGTCCGCGTGTCACACAGTGCTATTGGTGCGCTTTTTTCCAATAATCACAGGACCGGTCGCGCGATGTCGTGATGATCGGCCGTTCCGCCTGCGCTCCAGTGCCATGTGTGCGGGCCGCCCTGGTGGTGCGCTCGCAGTGCTTTTGCTCCACGACGTTTCCTCGAGCGACGCTAGGGAAAGTGAGCGAAGATGCAGATTTCTTCCACCAAGAACGGAAATTTCCGCCCTGTCGTGGTCACCAGTCTCGCGGCGACCACGTCCATCGCCGGTGACGTGGACTCCACGTGGAAGGGTCTGCTCAATGGTGAGAGCGGCATCGACCTCCTGGAAGACAGCTTCGTCGACCAGTTCGAGCTGCCGGTGCGGATCGGCGGTCATCTGAAGGTCGCGCCCGCCATGTGCCTCGGCAAAGGTGAGACGCACGGGCTGGCCTACGTGGAGCAGATGGCCATCGCGCTCGCTCGTGAGGTCTGGCGCAACGCGGGGAGCCCGGAGGTGGACAAGAACCGGCTCGGCGTGTCCATCGGCACCGGTCTCGGCGGCGCCGAGGCGATCATCGACGCGCGGGACAAACTGCGCAACGGTGGCTACCGCAAAGTTTCGCCGTACTCCGTGCAGGCGGCGATGCCGAACGGGGCCGCGGCGTGCGCCGCGCTGGAGATCGGCGCGCGCGCCGGTGCGACGACGACGGTGTCGGCCTGCTCGTCGGGCTCGGAGGCGATCGCCAACGCCTGGAAGATGATCGTCATGGGTGACGCCGACATGGTGGTCGCGGGCGGGGTGGAGGGCTCGATCCAGGCCCTCGCGGTCGCGGCGTTCACGATGATGCGCGCCATGAGCACCCGCAACGACGCGCCCAAGCGCGCATCGCGACCGTTCGACGCCGACCGCGACGGCTTCGTCTTCGGCGAGGCTGGCGCGATGATGGTGCTGGAGACCGAAGAGCACGCCGCGGCGCGCGGCGCGACCATCCACGCCCGGCTGCTCGGCGCCGGCCTCACTTCCGACGGCTTCCATCTCGTCGCGCCCGATCCCGAGGGCTCCGGCGCGGCGCGCGCGATGACGCGGGCGCTGCAGACGGCGGGTCTGACCAGAAACGACATCACGCACGTCAACGCGCACGCGACGGGCACGCCGGTGGGCGATACGGCGGAGGCGCGCGCGATCAACAAGGCCATCGGCAACCACCCGTCGGTCTACGCGCCGAAATCGGCCCTCGGCCACTCCATCGGCGCGGTCGGCGCGCTCGAATCGGTGATCACCGTGCTGAGCCTGCGTGACGCTATCGTGCCGCCCACGCTGAACCTGGACAATCAGGACCCCCAGGTGGATCTGGATGTCGTCTGCGGCCAATCCCGGCCCGGCCGTATCGATTACGCCGTGAACAACTCCTTCGGCTTCGGCGGGCACAACGTCGCGCTCGCCTTCGGCCGATACTGACCGCGGGTGGCCGGGACACCTGCTAGCCTTCCCGACGCTTCGTTATCGACCTGTGTTCGGTGTCATTGCACGGCCTGAGCGCCTGTGCGTTGGAAAAGGATAAGGCGATGATCGACGAAACCTTCGACGACTATCTGGACGATCAGGGCAATATCAAAATCAGGGGGGACAAGACCCTGATCGACTTCGTCGACAAGCACTGCGCGGAGAACGGCGACGACCTCGCCTACCGCTACATCGACTACTCCCGCGAACGCGACGGTGAATACCTCGAACTCACCTGGCGCCAGTTCGGTGTGCGGCTTCGCGCGGTGGCGGCCCGGTTGCAGCAGGTGACGCGGCCGGGCGACCGGGTGGCGATTCTCGCTCCGCAAGGGCTGGACTACGTCGTTTCGCTTTTCGCCGCGGTGTACGCGGGCAACATCGCGGTCCCGCTGTTCGATCCGGAGGAGCAGGGCCACACCGATCGGCTGCACGCGGTACTCGGCGACTGCACGCCCGCCGCGATCCTCACCGTTGGTTCCGCGGCGGGCGGTGTGCGGAAATTCTTTCGTCATCTACCGGCGCCGGAGCGTCCGCGCATCATCGCGGTGGAGGCGATCCCGGACGGTGTCGGCGCGTCCTGGGTGCGGCCGGATGTCAACATCGACAGCGTCGCCTACCTGCAGTACACCTCGGGCTCGACCCGGACGCCCGCGGGCGTGGAGATCACGCACCGGGCGGTGGGTACGAACCTGTTGCAGATGATCGACGCCATCGGCGTGACCGAGCATTCGCGCGGGGTCACCTGGTTGCCGCTGTTCCACGACATGGGCCTGCTGTGCGTGATCCTGCCGACCGTCGGCGGCGGGTTCATCACGATCATGTCGCCGAGCGCGTTCGTGCGCCGCCCCTATCGCTGGATCAAGGAACTGGCCGCGGCTTCCGATGGTGCCGGAACTTTCGCCGCCGCCCCCAATTTCGCGTTCGAGCACGCGGCGGCGCGCGGCATGCCGAAGCCGGGCGAGGAATTGGACCTGTCCAACGTGATCGGGTTGATCAACGGCAGCGAGCCGGTCTCGGCGTCGTCGATGAAGAAGTTCAACGAGGCGTTCGCGCCGTACGGACTGCCGGAGACGGCGATCAAACCGTGCTACGGCATGGCCGAGGCGACGCTGTTCGTGTCGGCGACCAAGGCCGAGGACAAGGCGAAGGTGGTCTATGTCGACCGCGCCGAGCTGAGCGCCGGGCGGATGGTCGAGGTGGCGCCGGATGCCGACAACGCCATCGCCCAGGTGTCCTGCGGTTATGTCGCGCTGTCGCAGTGGGCGGTGATCGTCGATCCGGAGCGCGGCGCCGAGCGGGGTGACGGTGAGGTCGGCGAGATCTGGTTGCACGGCGAGAACATGGGCATCGGATACTGGGGCCGTCCCGAGGAGACCGAGTCCGTCTTCCGTGCCAAGCTGGCGGCGCGGCTGCCGGAGGGCAGTCATGCGGAGGGAACACCGCAGGACGCCAACTGGATGCGCACCGGCGATTTCGGCGCCTATCTCGACGGCGAGCTGTACATCACCGGCCGGGTCAAGGATCTGGTCATCGTGGACGGACGTAACCACTACCCGCAGGATCTGGAGTTCTCCGCCCAGGAATCGAGCCAGGCGTTGCGTCCCGGCTTCGTGGCGGCGTTCTCGGTTCCGGCCAACGAACTGCCCGCGCTGGTCTTCGAGCACGACAGTCACTCCGGACTGACGTTCGACGCCGAGGACACCTCCGAGCAGCTGGTGATCGTCGCCGAACGCAATACCGGCGCGGGCAAGCTGGAGCCAGAGCCGGTCGCCGACACCGTGCGCGCCGCGATCGCGCGGCGTCACGGCGTGACGGTGCGCGACGTGCTGCTGGTTCCCGCGGGATCGATTCCGCGCACATCCAGCGGAAAGATCGCGCGCCGCGCCTGCCGGGCCGCCTATCTGGAGGGCACGCTGCGTGGCGGCCATCAGCAACAGTCGTTCCCGGACGCGCCGCGGGAGTGGGAGTCCGAATCCGTGGTCGTCGTATAACAGGCGCGGTTGGAGGGCGTCCGTCCGTGGTCCGCGCCGGGCCGAGCGGATGGCCGAGGCAACCGCAGTAAGGCGCAGCCCGGGCGGAGTCCGCCCCTAGTCCGCGCCGGGGCGAGCGGAGGCGAGGCAGCGGCCGCCTAGATCCGAATCTCGGTTTGGTACTCGAATTCCCGGACGTCGGCGCCCATGATCTGGGCGGAGAGGTCGCTCGAGGGACCCGTGCCGCGGAAGCGCTCCATCGCGGCGCGGGTCGCCCAGCGCTCGTAGACGTTGACTCGATCGGGCTCGATCAGATCCGCGCCGAGATCGAAGTCCAGGCATCCTTCGGCGGCGCGGGCCAGCCGCACCACCTCGCGACAGTTGTCGAGGTAGCGGTCGCGATCGGTGACGCGCAGGTATCCGGCGACGATCAGCACGCTACCGAGTCTAGGCCCCCATGCCTTGACCTCGAGGTAACTCGAGGTTGTTGGCTCGGTGGATGAGTCACGATCCCCCCGCGACCGCGTCGGCCGGCGCGGATGCGCGGTCGCAGGCAGGGGACCGGCCGGAAAATCGGTTGGTCGCCGCAGGCTCCGATGCGACCCTGAAATGTCGGACCTCGATGCGAACATCACCGAGGGGCCCGCTCCACGCCGCCAGTCACATATCTCGAGGGGGAGTTTTGTCTGTCGCACTGGACATTTCATCGGCCGAACCGGAGGCCGACAGACCGGAGCGGTCCGCCGTGGCGGGCCGTGGGCATTCGCTGCGGCGGTTCTGGCCGTACCTGCGTCCGCACGTCGGGATGCTGCTCGCCGCGAGCGGTCTCGCGATGCTCGCGAGCCTGACGGCCATCGTGATTCCGCTGATGATCGCGCGAATCATCGATGGCCCGGTGGCACATCGTGATCTCGCGGGCGCTATCGGTCCGGTGGCCGTCGTCTCGGTGCTCGGTCTGGTGGAGGCGGCAGGCGTGTGGGGCCGCCGCTGGCTGATCGCCGCGCCGGCCACGCGCTTCGAAATCACCTTGCGCGCCAAGATCTTCCGCAAGTTGCAGGCGCTGTCGATCGGCAGGCACGACGCGTGGGAGTCGGGTCAGCTGCTGTCGCGTGCGGTGGACGACCTGTCCACCATGCGGCGTTTCGTGTCCTTCGCGGGGCCGTTCCTGGTCATCCACACCGTTATCATCCCGGTCGGGCTCGTCGCGCTGGTCGCGCTGAGCTGGCAGATCGGCCTGATCTTCGCGATCGTGTCGATCCCGTTGGTGGTCATCTGCCTTCGCTTCGAGCGCCGGTACTCGGTGGCCTCGCGGCGTTCCCAGGATCAGGCCGGTGACCTGGCCACCACGGCCGAGGAGTCCGCGCAGGGCGTGCGGGTGCTGAAGGCGTTCGGCCGCGGTGTGTTCTTCGGCCGCCGGTTCACCGCCCAAGCACGTGAGCTGCGGCAGACCGAGATGCTGAAAGTGCGATTGGACGCGACGCTGTGGTCGGGCATGGTGAGCCTGCCGAAGCTGGCCATCGCGTTCGCGCTCGGCTACGGCGGCTACGCGGTGGCGCACGGCACGATGACGCTCGGCACCCTGGTCGCGGGCATCACGCTGGCGACTTTCCTGCAGTGGCCGATCATCTGGACCGGCTTCCTGCTCGCCGAGCTGAACGACGCGCGCACCGCCGCCGACCGGTATTGGGAGATCATCGACACTCCCATCGATATCACCGACCCGGCCGAGCCGGTGGACTTGCCAGAGCGCGTAGTAGGCGAACTGCGTTTGACGGGCGTGCGTTTCGTCTTCCCCGATGCCGAAAAGGCGGTGCTGGAGGATGTTTCGCTGAGGGTGCGTCCCGGTGAGACGGTGGCGCTGGTCGGTGCGACAGGCAGCGGGAAGACGGCACTGCTCAACCTGATCCCGCGCTTGTACGACGTGACCGGTGGCGCGATCACCATCGACGGCATCGACATCGCGACGATGCGGGTCGCCGACCTGCGCTCGCTGGTGTCGGTGGCGTTCGAGGACCCGGTGCTGTTCTCGGCGAGCGTGCGGGAGAACGTCGCGCTCGGCGATCCGTCCGCCACCGACGCCGATGTGCGCCGCGCACTGGAGGTGGCCCAGGCGACCGAATTCGTGGACAACCTGCCCTGGGGCTTGGACACCAGGATCGGCGAACAGGGCCTGAGTCTGTCCGGCGGTCAGCGTCAGCGGCTCGCGCTGGCCCGCGCGGTGCTCGCCGGCGCGGGCGCCGGAAAGCGCAGCCGGATCATGGTGCTCGACGACCCGCTGTCCGCGCTGGACGTGGAGACCGAGGAGCGGGTGCAGGCGCGTTTGCGCACCGTGCTGGCCGACGCGACGACGCTGCTGGTCGCGCACCGTCCGTCCACGGCGGCGCTGGCCGATCGGGTGGCGGTACTCGCCGATGGCCGGATCGTCGCCGAGGGAACTCACGACCAGCTGCTGCGAACCAGCAAGAGGTACCGAGAACTGATGGGAGGTGAGTAGCGATGAGTATCGAGACGATCGTTTCGAAAGACGACGCGGCGCAGCATGATTCGGGCCGCACGGACGAGGCGGCCGATTGGCGCGGTATCGCGAGCGAGGACAAGGAGGTCACCCGGACCGGAAACCTGGTGCTGGCCAGCCGGTCCCGGCGGCTGCTGGTCGACCTGGTCCGGCCCTACCGCAAGCTGGCCGCGCTCGCGCTGGTGCTCATCGTGGTGGACAACATCGCCATGGTGTCGGCGCCGCTGTTCATCGCGCACGGTTTGGACACCGGCATCGCGCGGGGCGTCGCCGGTGATTGGGCGCCGCTCGCCTGGTCCGTGGCCGGGTACCTCGGGTCGGTGCTGGTCGGCGTGCTCACCACCTTCTCCTTCCTGCGGGTGTCCGGCAGGCTCAGCCAGAGCGTGCTGTTCGACTTGCGGGTGCGCTCGTTCACACACATGCAGCGCCTCAGCGTCGCCTTCCACGAGAAGTACACCTCGGGCAAGGTGGTCGCCCGGCTCACCGGCGATATCGAAACCCTGCAGGACCTGCTGGAGAGCGCGCTCAACCAGGCGCTGAGCGCGATCCTGTCGGTGCTGACCATCGCGGCGTTGCTGATCTACCTGGACCAGGTCCTGGCCGCGATCGTGCTGGCCGGTTTCGTCCCGCTGGTGCTGGTCACCCGCTGGGCGCAGCGCAGGCAGCGGGCGGGCTACCGCCGCACCCGCGGCGCGATCGCGAAAGTGGTGGTGCAGTTCGTCGAGTCGATGGGCGGCATGCGAGCGGTGCAGGCGTTTCGCCGCGAGCAGCGCAACGAGTCGGTGCTCGCGATCGAGGACGCCGAATTCCGCGAGGCGACCACCGCGGCCATGCGCGGCATGGGCGACTACGCCGGACTGACCAAACTGCTCGGCAACCTGACCACGGTGATCATCATCGTGGTCGGCGCGTGGCGGGTGATCGAGGGCGACCTCGCGGTCGGCGTGCTCGCGGCCTACCTGCTGTATCTCAACGAGTTCTACGGTCCGCTGGACGAACTCGCCCAGGTGTTCAACGCCTACCAGTCCGCCGCGGCGGCGCTGGAGAAGATCTCGGGCGTGCTGGAGGAGGAACCCTCGGTGCCGGAGCCCGCGAAGCCGGTGGCACTGGGGAAGGCTTCGGGCGCGGTGCGGATGGACCAGGTGTGGTTCGGGTACAGCGCGGGGCCCAGCGCGGATTCGCGACCGGTGCTGCCCGAGTTCACCCTGGACATCCCGGCCGGGCAAGTGATCGCGCTGGTGGGCGCGACCGGTGCGGGCAAGTCGACGCTGGCCAAGCTGCTGACGCGGTTCTACGACCCGTCCGGCGGCACGGTCACCCTGGACGGCGTCGACCTGCGCGACCTGTCCGACGCCGATCTGCGGCGCAACGTGGTGATGGTCACCCAGGAGTCCTACCTGTTCTCCGGCTCGGTGGCCGACAACATCCGGCTCGGCAGACCCGAGGCCACCGACGCGGAGGTATTCGCCGCGGCGCGTGCGGTCGGTCTGTACGACTTCGTGCGGGAACTGCCCGAGGGTTTCGCCACCGACGTGCGCAAACGCGGCGGCAGGCTCTCGGCGGGTCAGCGGCAGCTGGTCGCGTTCGCGCGGGTGTTCCTGGCCGATCCCGCCGTGATCGTGCTGGACGAGGCCACCTCGAGCCTGGACATCCCGAGCGAGCGGCTGGTGCAGCGGGCGCTGGAGACCGTGCTGCGCGGGCGCACCGCGGTGATCATCGCGCACCGGTTGTCCACGGTGGCGATCGCGGACCGGGTGCTGGTGCTCGAATCCGGCCGGATCGTCGAGGACGGCGCACCGGACGCCCTGATCGCGGGTACCGGCCGGTTCGCAGGCCTGCACGCGGCGTGGCGGGAGTCGCTGGTGTGATGCGAGGTATGCGGGTGCGGGCTGAATGTCGCTTACGGTAGATACGTGACAACCCAAGCCTCCGACCCCGAGAGCCCCGCCGAGAGCCCGCCGGAATCCCGGTGGCCGGCGATCCTCACCTGGCGTGCCCACGACGCGTCGCGGATGGAGTCGGTGCGGGTGACGCTCAACGGCAACCGCATCCGCGCCGCCGGGCGCATGATCGGCGGCGCGTGCGCGGAACATCCCGCGTTCAGCGCGTCATATGACCTAGTCACCGACGAGAACGGTGCGACGAAGCGGCTCTCGTTGCGTACCACGACGGCC
Source organism: Nocardia sp. Marseille-Q1738 (assembly GCF_965283145.1). Lineage (NCBI taxonomy): Bacteria > Bacillati > Actinomycetota > Actinomycetes > Mycobacteriales > Nocardiaceae > Nocardia > Nocardia sp. Marseille-Q1738. The sequence continues at coordinate 828,551 of NZ_CBDIMS010000001.1, forward strand.
GCCGGTGAGCGGCACGCCTCGATCGCCCGCGACGAGGAGAACTACTGGCTCATCGACGCGGGTGGCAACCACGTCCGCTCCACCTTCGCCGGCGCGCTCGACGTGGACGTGGTGCTCAGCCCGTTCTTCAACACCCTGCCGATTCGCCGCTACGACCTCCAGCACGCGGTCGAGGACGTGCAGGTCCCGGTGGTCTACGTCCGCCTGCCCGACCTGCTCGTCCAGGAGGCCACGCTGATCTACAGCAGCGCGGCCGACGGCATCAGCGTGCTCTCCCCGGTCTCCAGCGCGACCGTCACGGTCGACGCCGACGGCTTCCTGCTGGACTACCCGGGCCTGGCCGAGCGCATCTGACCGGACTTCCGGCGGTCGACGATCGTTCGCGGCATATCGCGCGTTCGAGCCCGTGCGCTGGGCGCGTTTCGGCTCGGCCGGGCGTTTCAGTTCAGCCCGCGGATTCTCCAGCCGGTTGTGATCGCCGGGCTGGATAGGTTTCTGACCGCGTCGTTCAGCCGAGTCGGATGAGGATGCTGCCGCGCATCCCGGCTGCGCGATTCTCCAACCACCTCTGGTCGCCGGGCCGGGTAAGCGCATGTGACCGCGCATTTTCAGTCGAGTCGGGTGAGGACGCCGCCGCCTGCACCGGCCACCCGCAAGTCCTCCAGCCAGTTTGGGGCACCCGGCCGGACATCGGTGATCTCCCAGCGCCGCGCCGATTCGTAGCGTTGTCGCGCGTCGTGGCCCGCTTCGACCAAATCCGCGAGGGAATGCTCCGCACGCAGGCTGTCGCGTGCCGAGCCGAGCACTCGGAGCGTTTCGTCCAGAACTTCCAGCAGTGCGGCGGAATTCGGTTCGCAGATCGCGCGCACTAGATCGGGCGCGGTGCCGGCGACCCGCGTTCCATCGCGGAACGATCCTGCCGCGAGGCCCAGGGCGAGCTCGCCGCCCGCGGCGCCGGCCGTAGCCAATGCCTCGGCGAGTATATGCGGAAGATGGGAGATGCGGGCCACGGCTCGATCGTGCTCCTCGGCCACGACCGGCACCACCACCGCGCCGCAATCCAGTGCGAGTCGCACCACGCGGCTCCACGGTTCGGCGTGCGTTCCCTCGTCCACGCCGACCGCCCACACCGCGTCGCGGAAGAGTCCCGGATCGGTCGCTGCCCATCCGGATTCGGCTGTGCCCGCCATCGGATGACCGCCGACGTACCGGTCGGCCAGACCGTGCGCGTGCACGGCCGCCGCGACCGGCGCCTTCACGCTCACCACGTCGGTGAGCGTGCAGCCCGGCGCGAAGGTGGCGATCGCGGAGAGCATGTGCCCCACCGCGGGCATGGGCACCGCGACCACGATCAGCGCGTCCGTTTCCGCGGCGCGTTGCAGCGTGGCGGTCAGGTCTTCGGTGACATCGAATCCGTCATCGCGCGCGGCCTGCGCACCCGCCGCGGAGCGGTTGTATCCCCACCCGTCATAGCCCGCGGCGGCAGCCGCGCGTAGCAACGACCCACCGATCAGGCCCGTCCCGAGGACGCATACGGGTGCTTTCTTCGCCGAAGTCACCGGAACAGATTGGCATACGACTTCAACATTTCAGCTCGAGCAGACTACCGTTGCGGCCATGGCAGCACAGCGCTCGGGCACGAACAGGGCGGCGTCGGAAGATTACGACGACGTGGAAGGGTTCGCAGTGGCGGTTGTCCGCGAAGAAGGCAAGTGGCGATGCAGCCCGCTGAGCCGGGCCGCGCTCACCGATTTGTCTGCCGCGGAAAACGAACTCAAGGCTTTGCGCAGCTCCGGGGCGGTATTCGGCCTGCTCGACGTCGACGACGAGTTCTTCATCGTGCTACGGCCCGCGCCGAGCGGCACCCGGATGCTGGTATCGGACGCGACGGCCGCGATCGATTACGACATCGCCGCCGACGTCCTGGAGGCGTTGAACGTCGACATTCCCGACATCGACCCGGACGACCTCGACGACGTCGAGCCGTGGGAAGAGGGCGACCTCGGTGTGCTCGCCGATCTCGGCCTGCCCGAACCGGTGCTGAGTGTCATCCTCGCCGAGACCGACCTCTACCCGGACGAGCAACTCGGCATGATCGCCCAGCGGCTCGGCTTCGCGGGTGAATTCTCCGCGGTGCTCGACAAGCTGCCACGCTGACGTGCGAGTCCTGCCGGACGACCCGATTCCCTCGGACGCGGACATGATGCGCGTCGCCCTGGACGCCGCGGCCGCGGCAGGGGAGCGGGACGTCCCCGTCGGCGCGGTTGTGTTCGGTTCCACCGGAAGGGAACTCGCCCGCGCCGCGAATGCCAGGGAAGCGCTCGGTGACCCGACCGCGCATGCGGAGATCCTGGCGCTGCGCCGTGCGGCCGCGGTCCACGGCGACGGGTGGCGGCTGGAGGGTGCCACCCTCGCCGTCACACTGGAACCGTGCACCATGTGCGCGGGTGCGCTGGTGCTCGCCCGGGTCGGCCGGTTGGTCTTCGGCGCGTGGGAGCCGAAGACCGGCGCCGTTGGCTCGCTGTGGGACGTGGTCCGGGACCGTCGGCTCAATCATCGACCGGAGGTGCGCGGGGGCGTGCTCGAAGCCGAGTGCGCGGCGTTGCTCGACGAGTTCTTCCGCGCCCAGCGCTGAGTACGACGTCATCGCAGGTCACCTGGCGATTTAGTGATCCGGTGACGGTCCGGTATGGTTGTCGGCGGTGGCGTGTCCGAGCGGCCTAAGGAGCACGCCTCGAAAGCGTGTGAGGGGTAACCCCCCTCCGAGGGTTCAAATCCCTCCGCCACCGCCACAGCCCCTCATCTGTTCACGCAGGTGAGGGGCTTTTTGCTCCGCAGGACGACCAGCCGAAGGAGGCCATGCGGTGACCGAACCCGGCCATCACTACTGGATGCGGCGGGCCATCGAGCTCGCGCGCCTGTGTCCGGTGGTCGAGGGCGCGTTCTCGGTGGGTGCGGTGATCGTCGCCGACGGCACGGAGATCTCGGCCGGATACTCCCGCGAGACCGACCCGAAGGAGCACGCCGAGGAGGCCGCGCTGAACAAGCTCGACTCGGCCGACCCCCGATTGGCCCGGGCCACGCTCTACAGCACGCTGGAACCGTGCTCGGAGCGCGCGACCAAGACCCGTCTGCCGTGCACGGACCGGATACTTCGGGCCGGTATCCCGGTGGTGGTGATCGCGTGGCGGGAACCGTCGACGTTCGTCGCGAATTGCGTCGGTGTGGAAAAGCTCCAGCAGGCAGGCGTCACGGTGATCGAGCTGCCCGAGCTGGCGGAGGCGGCGATGTCGATGAACCGGCACCTCGACCTGTCCTAGCGGCTCATCGGTCGTAGTCCCAGTACTGCAGCCATTTCACCGACGCGAACAACAGCAGCGTCAGCGCGTAGAGCCCGACGACCACCGCGGCACCGGCGGCGCTGACCCGCAGGCCCGCGCCGTCGACCGGATCGAGCCAGCGCCGGAAACGCGCCGCGACCGCCGGTGACAGGAAATAGCTCATCAGCCCGACGCTGACGATCTGGCTCAGCCACATCGCCAGCCACGGCTGCGCTCCGAACCGGTCCAGCACCGGGCCCAGGAATCTCGACAGCGTCATCACCGTCGGATACAGCACCAGCAGCACCAACATGGCGGTCTTCCACGTCGGCGTCATCCGGGTCGCGCCGTCGACCGTTCGTACCGTGGACCCGAACGGCGTGGTGTGCGCGTCCACGGTGAAGTCCTCGGTCAGTTTCGAGCGCAACTCCGGCAAGGCCGCGGCGCGTTCTTCCGAGCGCATCCAGTCCGACAGCTGGTTTCCCGTCCGGAACCGGAGCACCGAGAACCAGCGCCCGCTATCGCCGGACGGGAAGAGGGCGGCGCCCTCGAATCCCGGAAACTCCGAACTCACCGCGACGAGTCGCGCTTCGGTCGCCGCGAATTCGGCTTCTTTGCCGCGGGCCACGCTGTGCCGGAATACGCCGATCCCTGGTGGCGGCGATTCTCCTTCCACAATGATCAGGTCCGAGCTCTTGCGGCGAAATCCGCGCGACTCGCCTTCACTCAGCGAGCGTGTTCGCTCGGCCGAGTCCAGGAAATGGTGCAGCAGTCGCTCGGATCGAAACGTGACGCTGAAACCCGGCTCCAGCCGCGGGTCTTCGGTCACCGCGATGGCGGCGTCGACGAATCCCTCGGCAGTTTCCGCGATTTCGGTCATCCGTGCCAGCCAGCCTCGAAATTCCGCGTCGTCGGCGGTGCGGTGGAAGAGTGTGACAGCGGTCGCGGCAGCGTTCATCGACGGCTTCTAGTGGAGGTCGATGCGGCGACCCCGCACGTAAACCTCGGCGATCGCCGGCTCGCGGAGACCCATCAGCAGTGCGAATAACGTCTGGTCCCGTGCCAATGCGGGGTCTTCGGAACGAATCCCCTGTGCCAGCGCGCTTTCCAGCGACGGAACCCGAGCGGGGTCGATGACGACGAAATCGGCTTCCTTGCCGAGGTCGAAATTTCCGAACCGGCTTTCCATGTCCAGGGCCCGCGCGCCCGCCAGCGTGCCGGTGAAGAGCATTTCCGCCGGGTGCATCGACACCCCGTCTTCACCCGGTTCGGAGATGTGCACCTTGAAAGCGGCCGACAATACCTGCGGGATCAGCCATTCGTCGCCGCCGCCGAAATCCGTGCCCGCGGCCACCGTGACGCCCGAGGCGATCGTCCGCTTCCACGGCATCGTGCCGGAGCCGAGGAACTGCTGAGACACCGGGCAGTGCGCGATCGACGTGCCGGTCTCGGCCATCCGCCACAGTTCCACGTCCTGGCAGTGCACACAGTGGGCGAGGATGCTGCGCCTGCCGAGCAGGCTCTTGCCGCCCTCGGCCGATCCCGGCAGGAACTTCCCGTCGTAGGTGTCCAGGTAGGTGGCCACGTCGTACGCCTGCTTGGTGCTGTCGACCTCCCCGGTTCCCGGACGGTTGTTCTCGTTGAGATGGCTGTGGAAGTACACACCACGGTCCCGGACCGAATCGTACAGTTCACCAAGGTTTTTCAAGGTCTCGCGCGTAACCGCCAGCGAGAAACGTGGGACGACCGCCACATGCAGCAATGCCGTCCCGAGATCGCCGGTATCGGCCGCGTGCCATTTGTCGATTTCTTCGCTCGTCAGCCGGATGGCGTCGTCTTCGGTGGTGATCAGCGGCGCCGCTGACGGCTCCCCTGTCGTTTGGATACCGCGTCCGCTGACCATTCGCAGACCGCGCCGCTGGGTCTCGGTGAACAGCGCGTCTTGCGCATGGGGAAAGGCCGAGCCGAAGACCATCGCCGCCGTGGTGCCCGCCGCGATGCGCCGTTCGCAGAATTCCACGGCCGCCAATTGAGCGAATTCCGGTTCGGCGTAACGAGATTCCGCGGGAAAGATGCACTGTTCGAGCCATTCCAGCAGCTGACCGCCACCGTACGCGTCGCCCGCGAAGGTTTGCGGGAAATGAACGTGGGTGTCGACGAACCCCGGAAGCAGGAAACCCGGACGGTGGTCGAACACTTTTTCGCCGCGGTGATCGGCCGGAATATCGGCTCTGCTTCCGCAGTATGCGATGCGGCCGCCGTCGTCGATTACCAGCGCCCCGTCCGGCACGGCGACCAGGGCGTCGGTCACTTCGCCGGTAACGGGACTACCGGCGATGTGAAAAATGTGCCCCAAGTGGACTTGGCTCACTGTTCGAGGAGAACACAAATCAACCCGGCGCGGCAGAGGATCGGACGAAATGGAGTCAGACGCCGCGGGAGAACAACGTCACCGGCGGGGGCATGCGATAGCCGACGAGCTTGATGAATCGTGCGCTCACCGGGCGTTGCTTCCCTTCCAGAGGACCGGCTCCGACGGTGTTCATCATCCGGTTGATCACGTTGAAGCAGGTCCCCACCCAGACAGCCTCCTCGAACGCCTCCTCGGAAACACCCGCCAGACGCACCAGCGCGGCGTCCTCGGCGGTCAGCCCGTCCGGATCGCGGGCCATTTTCGCGAGGAAACCGAGCATGACGCGCGCTTCGGGGCGCAGCGGAGAATCAACGCCACCGGCCAAGGCGCGAGTCACTACGTCGGCATCGACATACGCGCCCGCGATGGCCTCGTGCGAGGTCGCGCAGAACGGGCACTCGTTGGCCTGGGAGGTCTGCGTCGCGAAGATCTCGCGTTCGGCGACGGTCCAGTACGACGGTCCGCGCATCGCGTCCTGGATCAGATCCGACAGCGGCGAACCGAAGAACCGATGCCGGTAGAACAGCACCTTCAGCACCGCGGGCACCTCGACCCCGCTGAACCGCCGCATGGTCCACAGCACGAACTTGGTCGGCCGGTCATGCCCGGATCTCACTGCTTCGAGCCACATTTCAGCGTCCCTCCCAGGCCAGGCGCGCCGCGCGGTAGCGGCGATCGGCCGCCCCGTAAGCGGCGACCGCGGCCGCCTCGAAGATCTCGTCGTCGCTGTGCCCGGCCGCCTTCAGCGCCGCGATGTCCCGCTCGGTGACCCGGTAGGACCGGTTCGCCACCAGTTCGGCGAAAGCGGCCAGCTCGGGCGCCGCGCCCTCGCCCGACGCGGCCCCACCCGCGGCTCCGGCCCGCAGGACCCGCCGGACCTCGCTGGACAGCCGCCCCGGCGCGGACTCGAGATGTTCACCGAACCGCCGCCACTTCTCACCCATCGAGCCTCGCATGGCCTCATTCTGGCCGACCGTCGCCGCGTTCGCCCGGCTTTGCAGGCGGGCAAGGCAACTCGCTACCGGTGCTCGTCCTTGCGCAGGACGACCGTGCGGCGGTCGAGGTCGAGGCCGACCAGCGGCTTGCCCGGCGCCGAACGGCTCGAGAATGACCTTCCCGGGACGGATATTCGGTGCGATCGGGGGTATACGCCCGATACGGAAGTGCGGGAAGGACGTGACGCGAAATGCGCCGTCGAACAGTCCGCGCGGGAGTGATGCGCGAGAGAACCATGAGAATCGGAAGTGTCATCGTCTTGATCTGGTTGCTGATCGGCGTGATCGCCGCGGCACAACGCAACTATTTCGACACCGGTCCGGTGAACTGCGCCGGTTTCGGCACGATCGTCGTCACGGTCATCGCGGGACCGCTCAACTACATGGGCGTGAACCCGAAGGTCGCGGATTGCGATGTGCCGCAACCGAGCCCGTAGCTCAACCGAGTGAAGGTGGCGAACGATGGCCGGGTTGGTACTCCACCCGGCCATCAGAAGTCGTGTCATCCTTCTGTGCCGATGTGTCCCGAACTGGCCGCGAGCTGAGTGAACTGAAAGATTGCGGACTGTTCGGTAATGCCTCTCGGCCAGTAGTTCGAAAGGGTAGCTGTCGGAAGTTCCGGGTATCCGGCTCTCGGGGAGCACGGAAGGAACCGATGAGATGCGCGACCAGGAACCTCGCACGCCGGCCAGGCGCCGAACAGGCTCCCGAGTTCTCGGGTTCCTGCTGCTGATCTGGCTGGCCATCGGGCTGCTCGCGGCCGCTCAGCGGCACAATTTCGCCAGCGGGCCCCCGATCGACTGTGCCGGATGGGGCACGATCGCCCTGACGGCGGTGGCCGGACCGCTCAATTACGTGGGCGTCAATCCCAAGGTCGGCGCCTGCGAAATTCCGGAGCCAAGCCGGTAATCGCCCACGGCTTGCCTGAGGCGGATCGGCGTCAGCCGACGTCGGTCGCCATGTGCCGACCTTTGGACGCGGACCGGGAAACGAACTCGGCCCCGCCCCCGAGGACCGGGGCGCGGGGCCGAGTGAACAGTTGTCGGATCAGCTGACGCCGACCGGCACCTTCGCCGTCTCGGCCGAACGCCGCTGCAGCTCACGCAGCTTCGAGCCTTCGACGTCGATGTCGGGCAGGATCCGGTCGAGCCACTTCGGCATCCACCACGACCACTTGCCCATCAGCACCAGTAGCGACGGGATGAGCACCATGCGGACGATGAACGCGTCCAGCAGCACGCCCACCGCCAGCGCGAAGCCGAACGACTTCGCCGTCACGTCGCTTTCCATCAGGAACGAACCGAACACCGAGATCATGATGATCGCCGCCGAGGTCACCACGCGCGCGCCGTGGTGGTAGCCGGAGACCACCGCATCCTTGGCCGACTTGCCGTGCACGAACTCCTCGCGCATCCGGGTCACCAGGAAGACCTGGTAGTCCATCGCGAGGCCGAACACCAGGCCGATCAGCATGATCGGCAGGAAGCTGACCAGCGGATGCGGATCCTCGATCAGGCCGAGCTTGCCTTCCTGGAAGATCAGCACGGTCGCGCCGAAGGTCGCGCCCATCGACAGCAGGAACCCGAGCGCCGCGGTGAGCGGCACCAGGATCGACCGGAACACCAGGATCAGCAGGACGAACGCCGCGCCCGCCACGATCGCCAGGTAGGGCACGATCTTGCTGAGCAGCACGTGGTCCACGTCGGCGTAGATCGCCGTGGTGCCGGTGATGCCGTACTCGATGCCGTACTCGGCCTTCAGCTGGCCTTCGGCCTCCCTGGCGTCGCGCACCAGGTCCTTGGTGGCCTGGTTGTTGGGTCCGGACTTCGGCACGCCGTCCAGCAGCACGCCCTCCTGGTCCTGGCTCCACTGCGGCTCGGTCACATAGTCCATGTCGGGGTAGGACGTGAGCTTGTCGCGCAGCGCCTTGACCGCGGCCTCCCGGTTCTCGGCGGGCACGCCGCTCAGGTCCGCGGCCACGTTCAGCACGCCGTTGCTGCCCTCGCCGAAGCCTTCGGTGCGCAGTTCGTAGGCCTTCCGGATGGTGGAGGTCTTGGGCATGCTGTCGTCGCCGGGCAGGCCGAGGTTCAGGCCCGCCGCGGGGGCGGCGAGCGCGCCGAGCACCGCGACGCTCAGGATCAGCGCGGCCCAGGGCGCCCGGCCGATCAGCCGGCCGAAGCGCATGCCGTTGGTGACCGAGGTGTCGTCCTCGGGGTCGTGCTGGGCCACCACGGGCAGCTTCGGCTTGAACAGGAAGCGGCCGAACGCGCCGAGCAGCGCGGGCATCAGCGTGATCGCGGTGAGCACCGCGAAACCGGCGGCGATCGCGCCACCCAGGCCCATGAAGGTCATGAACTCGACACCGACGATGCCGAGGCCCGCCAGAGCGATGATGACCGTCAGACCCGCGAACACCACCGCGGAACCGGCCGTGCCGAGCGCGGTGCCCGCGGCCTCCTCCGGCGAATCCTGCACCGCCAGCTCGTGCTTGTACCTGGACACGATGAACAGCGCGTAGTCGATGGACAGCGCGATGCCGATCATCGAGGCGAGGAAGGTGGTGAAGCTGGGGACCTCGATCACCGAGGTGCCGAGCATGATCAGCGAGGTGGCCGCGCCGAGGCCGATGATCGCGGTGACGATCGGCACGAACGCGGCGACGATGGCGCCGAACGCCACGATCATCACGACCAGCGCGACGGCCATGCCGATCAGCTCGGACTTGCCACTGGGGGCTTCCTGCTTCTGCGCGATCGAGCCGCTCATCTCGACCGTGAGTCCGGCATTGCGGGCGTCGGCGCCGATCTCGTACGCGGTAGCACGATGCTCGTCGGTGACGTCGGTGAACTTCTTGATCGTGAAGGGGACGTTGATCACCGCCACGGTCTCCGGCGCGGTCTTGCTGAGCACGTTCAGCGGTGCGCCGCTGCACTGCGCCGGGTCGGGGTTGGCCAGGCAGTCCATCTTCTCGGCCGCTTCGACCGGATTGCTGATCGGCTTGTCGTGGTCGACGATGTCGAGCTGGCCGAGCTTGGCGATGAACGCTTCCAGCGCCGCACGGTTCGCCGGGTCCGTCAGCTTCTGCCCCTCGGGGGCGGCGAGGACGTAGGTGCCGGTGACCGCGTCGAACTTGAAGGCGTCGGACGCGCCGGGGAAGTGCTTGTCGAGAATGTCATTGGCACGGGCGGACGGCAGGTCCGGCATGCTGAAGTCGTTCGTCATCGGCTTGCTGAGCTGGGCGCCCAGGCCACCGAGGAGCACGAACAAGACGAGCCAGACGGGAAGGACTATCCATTTCCGGCGGAAAGCGAACTTTCCCCATCTATACAGATAAACGGACACGAGGGGTTTCTCCTAGCGATGACTGGGACCGTGCTGGATCTGCGTGTAGACAGCACTCGCGGGGCGCCCTGCATGGCCCCACCTCCACTTGACGCTTTCTGCCTACCGTGCGGTAGGTAGACTACCTAGGAAGTAAGTGGAGGTACAACCTCTATTTTGCGGGTGGCGTTCGCCCGGCGCGCGAGTGATGAGAGGATCGTCGAATGGTTGTCCGAGACACACCCGGCGCTGTTTCCCCAGGTGGAGGCACTAAGGCCGCGATTCGCGACGCCGCGGTGAAGCTGTTCGGGGCCAAAGGATTCGAGCAGACGAGCCTGCGCGAGGTCGCGGATGCGGTAGGAATCACAAAGGCGTCGCTCTACTATCACTACGCCTCGAAGCTCGATCTGCTATTGGCGATCATCGATCCGATCGTCGATCACATGCGGTCGGTCGTCGACGAACTCGACCACGTGCAGCACGACGCGGAGGGCATCCGCCAGGTTCTGCGGACCTATCTGCGCGGTCTGATCCATCATAGGGACGCCGGTGCGCTGGTCGTGCGCGACACGGTGGCGATCATCAACGCCATGGCCGATCGCTATCCGGACTTGATGGACGCCAGTCAGGTGCTGCGCACCTGGCTGGCCGGGCCCAACGCCACCGAGGAGGCGCAGCTGCGCGCCAGCGCGGCGCTCGAGGTGATCGGCGTGGCGTTGATCTCCAAGGAACTGGTGCCCGGCGCGGACGACTCACTGGTCGAGTCATCGCTGCTGGACGCGGCGACCTGTGTGCTCGGTGTGGGCGGCGCCGCGTAGATTCGAGCTACCCACCGCCGGACGCCAGGAGTCACCGCTGTGCACATCACCGCGAAGGTCGATTACGCGGTGCGGACGCTGCTCGAGATCGCCAGTGCGCCGCCGCTGAATCAGTCCGTGGCCGGGCACGGCGCACCTGTTGTGCAGGCCGCTCCGGTAGTCAAGGCCGAGGCCATCGCCACCGCCCAGCGGATCCCGCCCAAGGTGCTCGAGTCCGTGCTCGGCGAGCTGCGCCGCGCCGATCTGGTGATCAGCAGACGCGGTCCGGACGGCGGCTACTGGCTGGCCAGGCCGGCGTCCGAGATCTCCATCGCCGACGTGATCCGCGCGATCGAGGGCCCGCTCGCGTCGGTGCGCGGGGCGCGGCCGGAGGACGTGCGCTACTCCGGCTCGGCCGAGGCCTTGCAACGGGTGTGGATCGCGCTGCGGGTCAATATCCGTGCGGTGCTGGAGAACGTGACCATCGACGACATCGCGCGCGACCGGCTGCCCGGATTCGTCGAGGCGCTCACCGAGGACCCGGGCGCCTGGGCGCGAAGATAACGCCGGACGGAAGGGCATTCATGCTGGTCGGAAATCCCCACGACGCCTCGCGCCGATTGCCGGTAGCCTGCGGTTCATCATGCTGATCAGACTGCTCCGCACGTATCTGAACCCCTACCGCGCCCAGCTGGCGGGGGTCGTTGCGCTGCAGCTGATTTCCGTCATCGCGATGCTGTACCTGCCGAGCCTGAACGCGGACCTGATCGATAACGGCGTCACCAAGGGCGATCTCGGCTACATCTGGACCACCGGTTTGTGGATGCTCGCGGTGACCGGCGTGCAGATCGTCGCCTCGTCCGCCTCGGTCTATCTCGGTGCGCAGGCGGCGATGGGCGCGGGCCGGGATCTGCGCGGCGCGGTGCTGCACCGCGTCGGCACGTTCTCCGCCCGCGAGGTGGGGATGTTCGGCGCGCCCTCGCTGATCACCCGCAATACCAACGATATTCAGCAGGTTCAGCTGCTCATCGTGATGTCGGCGACCATCCTGGTGATGGCGCCGATCATGTGCGTCGGCGGCATCGTGATGGCGCTGCGCGAGGATCTGGGCCTGTCCTGGCTACTGCTGATCGCGGTGCCCGCATTGGGTCTGTCCATGGCCGTGCTGATCTCCAAGATGGTGCCCGGCTTCCGCGACATGCAGGCCAGGATCGACGAGGTGAATCGGGTGCTGCGCGAGCAGATCACCGGGATCCGCGTGGTACGGGCGTTCGTGCGGGAACGGCAGGAGACCTGGCGATTCGGCCTGGCCAACACCGAACTGACCGACACCGCGCTGCGCGTCGGCCGGTTGATGGCGCTGATGTTCCCGACCGTGATGCTGATCAGCAATGTCACCGCCGTCGCGGTGATCTGGTTCGGCGGACGGGCGATCGACGCCGGGCACATGCAGATCGGCTCGCTCACCGCGTTGCTGTCCTACATCATGCAGATCCTGATGGCCGTGATGATGGCCTCGTTCCTGGCCATGATGGCGCCGCGTGCCGCGGTTTCCGCCGACCGGATCGGCGAGGTGCTGGACACCGAGTCCTCGGTCCATCCGCCGCGACTTCCGCAGCCGTTCACCGACGACCCGGCCGTGGTGGACTTCCAGTTCGCCGAGTTCGCCTTCCCGGGCGCGGAGAAGCCGGTGCTGAAAGCCATTCGGTTCCAGGTGCGGCCGGGCATCACCACCGCGATCGTCGGCTCCACCGGTTCGGGCAAGACCACATTGGTCAACCTCATTCCCCGGCTGATGGATGTCACCGACGGCGCGGTCTACGTGGGCGGCACCGATGTCCGCCACATCGATTTGGAGCTCTTGCGCTCGCAGATCGGGCTCGTGCCACAGAAGGCGTACCTGTTCTCCGGAACCATCGCGAGCAATCTGCGCTATGGCAATCCGGACGCCACCGATGAAGAACTATGGCGCGCCCTGGAGATCGCTCAGGCCGCCGATTTCGTCCGGGAGATGCCGGAAGGGCTGCAGGCGCCGGTCGCGCAAGGCGGGACGACGGTCTCCGGTGGCCAGCGCCAGCGGCTCGCCATCGCGCGAGCGCTGGTGAAGAAGCCGAGGGTCTACCTGTTCGACGACTCGTTCTCCGCGCTCGACGTCGCCACCGACGCCAGGCTGCGGGAGGCGCTGAAACCGCAGACCGCCGATGCCTCGGTGCTCATCGTGGCCCAGCGCATCGCCACCATCCGGGACGCCGATCAGATCGTGGTGCTCGAGGACGGCGCGATGGCGGGCATCGGCACGCATGAGCAGCTGATAAGGGACTGCTCGGAGTATCGAGAGATCGTCGAATCGCAGCTGAGTGCCGAGGAGGCGCGATGAGACCGGGAATGCCTGCTCCGGGTGCGCCGGACGCCAAAGCGAGATCATTCGGGCCCTCCCTGAAACGTCTGCTGCGCAGGCTCGCCCCGGAACGGGTCTACGTCGGGCTGATCGTCGCGCTCGTCGTTGCCTCGGTGTTGTTGAACACCCTCGGTCCCTACATCCTCGGCAGGGCGACCAACCTGGTCTTCGACGGCGTGGTCGGTAAGCAGCTCCCGCCGGGCGTCACCAAGGACCAGGCGATAGAAGCGTTGCGGGCCAAGGGCGACGACACTTTCGCCGACATGCTCAGCGCCATGGACGTGGTGCCCGGCGTGGGTGTGGATTTCGATGCGGTCGCCCGGGTTCTCGGGCTGGTGCTGGTGCTCTACCTCGGCGCCGCCGTCTTCGGCTGGCTGCAGGGGCATCTGCTCAACATCGTGATCAACCGGACGGTGAAGCGGCTGCGCAGCGACGTCGAGGACAAGATCCACCGACTTCCGTTGCGCTACTTCGACTCCGCGCCGCGCGGCGACGTGCTCAGCCGGGTGACCAACGACGTGGACAACGTGTCGCAGAGCCTGCAGCAGACCATGAGCCAGCTGTTGATCTCGGTGTTCTCGGTGCTGGGCATCCTGGTCATGATGTTCTGGATCTCGTGGGTGCTGGCGGTGATCGCGCTGCTCACCGTGCCCGCCGCCATCGTGGTCACCGCGCAGATCGCGAAACGTTCCAAGCCGCACTTCGTCAACCAGTGGAAATACACCGGCCTGGTGAATGCCCAGGTCGAGGAGGCCTACACCGGGCACGAGGTGGTCACCGCGTTCGGGCGCAACCGCGAGGTCGGCAAGGAGTTCGACAAGCGCAACGAGGAGCTCTACCAAGCCAGCTTCAAAGCGCAGTTCATCTCCGGGCTGATCATGCCCGCCATCATGTTCCTCGGGAACGTGAACTTCGTGCTGGTCGCGCTGGTCGGCGGCCTCAAGGTGGCGACAGGCAGCCTCTCGCTCGGCGAAGTGCAGGCGTTCATCCAATACTCCCGGCAGTTCAGCCAGCCGCTCACCCAGCTCGGGGCGATGGCCAACCTGCTGCAATCCGGCGTCGCCTCGGCCGAGCGGATCTTCGAGATCCTCGACGCCGAGGAGCAGACCCCCGACCCGGTGATGGACAATGCCCGTCCGGTCGATCGCGGCCGGGTGGAGTTCGAGGCCGTCTCGTTCCGCTACGAACCGGAGAAGCCGGTGATCGAGCGGCTCTCGCTGGTGGCCGAGCCAGGGCACGTGGTCGCGATCGTCGGCCCCACCGGCGCCGGCAAGACCACGCTGGTGAACCTGCTCATGCGGTTCTACGAACTGGACGCGGGCACCATCACCGTCGACGGGGTCGACATCACCAAGATCACCCGCGACCACCTGCGTTCACGCATCGGCATGGTGTTGCAGGACACCTGGCTGTTCCGCGGCACCATCCGGGAGAACATCGCCTACGGCAACCCGAACGCCGGCGAGCAGGACATCCTCGCCGCGGCGCGCGCCGCCTACGTGGACCGCTTCGTGCACGCGCTGCCCGACGGCTACGACACGGTCATCGACGAAGAGGGCTCCGGTGTCAGCGCGGGCGAGAAACAGCTGATCACCATCGCACGCGCCTTCCTGGCCAAACCGTCCATCCTCATCCTGGACGAAGCCACCAGCTCGGTGGACACCCGCACCGAGCTGCTGGTGCAGCACGCGACCGCCGCGCTGCGCCGGGACCGCACCAGCTTCGTCATCGCCCACCGCCTGTCCACCATCCGCGACGCCGACCTGATCGTCGTCATGGAATCGGGCCGGATCGTGGAACACGGCACACACGAACGCCTCCTCGAGGAGCGCGGAGCGTACTACCGCCTCTACAACGCCCAGTTCGCCGCGGCTGTGTAGTTTGGCAGCGCCTGCGGCGCTGCGTGTTCGCGGCCCCCTTGTGGCTCGCGTCCGAGCGACCGCCGCTGGCGACTTCGTCGCGGACGCGGCGGCCGCGCCCCTGTTGGTGGCCTGGTGCGGTCGGTGTCCGGGGAACTGCGAGGATAGCGGGGTGTCCGGTCCCGAATCGTTCTCCTTCACCGTTGGTACGCGTCTGGACGGGCGGCACGGCCGGTCCGGTGTGATCGGTACGCCGCACGGGTCGATCGCCACGCCCGCGTTCATTCCGGTGGGCACCAAGGCGACGGTCAAGGCGGTGCTGCCGGAGACCATGCGCGACCTCGGCGCCCAGGCGTTGCTGGCCAACGCCTACCACCTCTACCTGCAGCCAGGCGCCGACATCGTGGACGAAGCGGGTGGGCTCGGCGCGTTCATGAACTGGCCCGGGCCGACCTTCACCGACAGCGGCGGGTTTCAGGTGATGTCGCTGGGCGTCGGGTTCAAGAAGGTGCTCGCGATGGAGGCCGTCGACGTCCGCAGCGATGATGTGATCGCCCCCGGCAAGGAACGGCTGGCCACCGTGGACGACGACGGCGTCACCTTCCGCTCGCACCTGGACGGTTCCGTGCACCGGTTCACCCCCGAGGTATCCATGGGCATCCAGCACCAGCTGGGCGCCGACATCATGTTCGCCTTCGACGAGCTCACCACGCTGCTCAACACCCGCGCCTACCAGGAGCGGTCGGTGCAGCGCACGCACGAGTGGGCGCAACGCTGCATCGACGAACACGAGAGGCTGACCGCCGCACGCGCGCACCGCCCGTACCAGGCGCTGTTCGCCGTCATCCAGGGCGCGCAATACGAGGACTTGCGCCGCAAGGCCTGTCGCGGTCTCGAATCGATTCGGGGAAGCGCGGGAGCAGGTTTCGACGGCTACGGCATCGGGGGCGCGCTGGAGAAGCACAACTTGGGCGCTATCGTCGGCTGGTGCAGTGACGAGCTGCCCGAGGACAAGCCGCGACACATGCTCGGCATCAGCGAGCCGGAGGACGTCTTCACCGCCATCGAGAACGGCGCGGACACCTTCGACTGCGTGAACCCGTCCCGGGTCGCTCGCAACGCGGCGATCTACGTCGACACCGGCCGGTTCAATATCAACACCAGCCGCTTCCGGCGCGACTTCACCCCGATCGACGAGACCTGCGACTGCTACACCTGCGCCAACTACACCCGCGCCTACATCCATCACCTGTTCAAGGCCAAGGAGATGCTGGCGGCCACGCTGTGCACCATCCACAACGAGCGGTTCACGGTACGCCTGGTCGACCGCATCCGGCAGAGTATCGAGGGCGGCTACTTCGACGAGCACAAAGCAGAAGTATTGGGCCGCTGGCGGCGGAATGGTGGTTGATCTGCACCGCACCGGCCCAACTCCCCGGTTTCGAGCGAAGCGGGATCGGGCGTTGCCCGTTCGCGGCCTGGCTCACGTCCGAGGGGCCGACGCATAAGCGCAGTCGCCAGCGGCGGTCGGTCGGACGCGAGCCTTATCAGGGCCGCGCAGGCCCGGAGGTGCTGCGAATCGAACCCAGCTCAGGCTTGCAGTGGGGCGACTTCCGTTGGGGAGTAGGTAGGTTCGCGCTTCTTCAGGAATGCGATCACGCGATAGGTGATCGGAAGCACCAGAACTTCGACGAGGGTCTTCCAGAGGAAGCCGACGATCACGTAGTTCACGAACTGCTGCCAGGTGTCGATACCGATGGCGCCCGCGGCGATCGAGCAGAAGATCAGTGTGTCCGCGAACTCGCCGACGATGGTCGATCCGATCAGCCTGGCCCACAGGAACTTTTCCTTGGTCCTCTCCTTGATCAACACCAAGGTCGCGGAATTCAGTAGCTGTCCGACGAAGTATCCGGCCAGGCCTGCGATGACGAGCCGGGGCGTCGTCCCGAGGACCGTGCGGAACGCCTCTTGGTTCTCGTAGAAGCTCGCGGCGGGCAGCCGGATCGCGATGGCGAAGCACACCACCGTCAGCAGCAGGGCGGCGAAGCCGTAATAGATGGCGCGCCGGGTGGCGCGGAAGCCGTACACCTCGCTCAGCACGTCGCCGAGGATGTAGGCCAGGGGGAACAGGAAGAAGGCTCCGTCGGTGGCGATGGGCAGGATTTGCAGCGGCCCCAGCGACGCCGAGTGATCGCCGAGGAACTCCACCCCCTTGGTGGCACAGATGTTGGAAATGATCAGGGTCGCGGTGAACAGGGCCACGATCGGTGCGTAGTACCCCCGCGCCACCTGGGCAAATGCCGCATGGTCCGCGGGGCGTCCAGGCCCGCCGTGTTCTTCGGTGGTATTCGACTCACTCACCCGCATCATCCAACCAGGTTGTGGAATACCCTGTAGCAATGACGAATCCCGGCGATTCCGACGAGTGGTGGAAGCAGTACGGCGGCCAAGGCGTGTCGCCGGAGTCCGGTGGGCAGAGTTCGGTGCCGCAGTACCCGAGCGCCGAGCAGCCGTCGGGTTATCCGTCGGCGCCGCAGTACCCGGTGCAGCCGCCGTCGCAGCCGATGACGCCGCCCCCGCAACCGCAGTACCCGTCGTATCAGCAGCCCGCGCAGCCGTATCCGCAGCCGAATTACGGCTATCAGAGCCCCTACCAGCCCTACGGCGCTCCGGCGCAGGGCACCAACGGCATCGCGATCGGCGCGCTGATCTCGTCGCTGGTCGGGTTCGTCACCTGTGGGCTCGGCTCGATCATCGGCGTCATCCTCGGCGTGGTCGCGCTGAATCAGATCAAGCAGTCCGGCCAGGAGGGGCGGGGCATGGCGCTCGCGGGCATCTGGATCGGTGTCGGGGCGTTCGTGCTGGGCCTGCTGTATTTCGTCGTGGTGATCGTCGTCGGGGTCTCCAGCGCGTAGCCGCCGGGCCGGGAAAGCATCAGGGGCGCACCCGAATGGGTGCGCCCCTGCGCATTTTGGACGCCCTACGCGGCTCAGGCCTTGACGACCTGGGTGCCGCCGGCGAACTTGTCGTGCCAGCCCTGCTTGTTCGGGTCCTGGGAGATGGTGATCATGATGTAGATCACCAAACCCAGCGACACGAGGCCACCGACGCACGGAATGATGTTCGCCGCAATGAACGCGTTGCGCTTCAGCGAGGTGACCGGGTCCACATTGCCTGCGCCGCCGGGGGCGAGCACCTTCAGGCCGAGGATCTTCTTGCCGAGCGTGGCGCCCTGCGAGGTCTCCAGGCCGACGAAGTAGCCGAGCTGCACCAGAGTCCAGACCAGGCTGAGCACGATGGTCAGCACGAAGGAGTCGCTGACCAGGGCGTACAGGATGAAGTAGGGGATCAGCAGGATGATCGCGTCGATGACGCGGGCACCGATGCGGGTGCCGAGGTCACCCGGCTGACCGCCGTAGTTGTTGTTGAAACCGGGCTGCTGCGGGTACTGACCGTAGGGCTCCTGCCCGTACTGCGGCTGCTGCCCGTACTGCGGGGGCTGCTGCCCGTACTGCGGGGGCTGCTGGCCGTACTGCGGAGGCTGCTGCCCGTACTGCGGGGGCTGCTGGCCGTACTGCGGCTGCTGGCCGTACTGGGGCTGACCGTGCTGGTCGCCGCCCTGCGGGTACGGCTGCCCATACGGCTGCCCGCCCTGCGGATATTGGTTGGGGTCGTACCCACCGCTTGTCATAGTTATTTGTCCTCGTCGATTGATCAGTAGTTGGACGATGCGTACGTTACGGACATCGGCTGTGTTGCAACAACCCATTCACGTCGAGTGTCCACGGTCCGCGCGGCACCAGGCGCGGATCGAAATGCGTGAGTAGCTCGGCGGACGAGGTCGCGGTGTAGCCGAGCGAAGCGGCGAGCGCCGTGACGACTTCCTCGGGCGTGTTGCCGAGCGCCCTCCGGTCGGTAAGCGTCACGGCGCCATCCCGTTTCGCCAGCCGCCGTCCCTCCGGGTTGAGCACCAGCGGCACATGAGCGTAGCGCGGTACCGGAAGACCGAGCAGCGTCGCGAGGTATGCCTGTCGCGGTGTCGACGGCAGCAGATCGTCGCCGCGCACAACTTGGTCGACGTCCTGTGCCGCGTCGTCCACCACAACCGCGAGGTTGTAGGCCGGTACGCCGTCGCCGCGGCGCAACACCACGTCGTCGACCGGGCCGCGGTAGCGGCCGTGCAGGTCGTCGTTCACCTCGAACTCGGTGACCGTCGCGCGCAGGCGCAGCGCGGCAGGGCGGCCCGCGGCGTGCAGCCGGGTGCGCTCGGACGCGCTCAATCCGCGGCAGGTGCCGGGATAGGCACCCATCGGCCCGTGCGGCGCTGTCGCTGCCTTCTGGATTTCTCTTCGGGTGCAATAACATTCGTAGGTGCGCCCGGCGGCGGTGAGGCTTTCGATGGCCGCATCGTAAAGCGGCAGCCGTTCGGACTGGCGTACCACGGGGCCGTCCCAATCCAGGCCGATCGCGGCCAGATCGTCCAGTTGCCGCCGCTCGGCGCCGGGGCGCACCCGATCCAGATCATCGATCCTGAGCACGAAGCGGCGGCCGGTGGAGCGGGCGAACGCCCAGGCGAGCAGCGCCGTGCGGAGATTGCCCAGGTGCAGGTCACCGGACGGGCTCGGCGCGTACCGGCCCGCGCCCGGCTCAGCCACGGGCTCGGCTGGTGAACGAGGAGATGCGCACTCCTGCCATCGTAGGAGCGAGGCGATCAGCCGCGCAGACGCGGCCTCAGGTCGGCCTCCGATAGTTCTTCGCCGGCCTCCAGCGCGGCGAGTAGAGATTCCGCGTGGGCGACCAGTCCCGGACGGTCGATACCGTAGGGCATCTTATCTTTCTCGGGGCGATAGGCGGTCAGCCGGGACACCGCGCGGGCGATGAGTGTACGCGCCCCCTTGGGATTTCCGCGCTGTATGTGGGTGAGACCGACAGCGAACTGTGCGAGCGCCTGCCACAGCATCCGCTCGGCGAACGGTCCGTTCTTCCATGCGGCCTCTAAAACCTCATGTGCGTTGAATGCTAGTCCGTTGTCCAGCAGTTGCTGGGCGAAGGTCAAGGTTTGCTGGGGTGGCAGATCGAGATCATCCGGAATTCGGGCAACTCCGGTGCTGCCCGGCGGCAGTGGCCGCCCGAGCCGGTCGCGCGGGCGGGCATTACGGGCGCGACCTGCGTCGTCGCGATCGCGTTCGACCATAGTTTCCATGATGCACGGCCGCGGCGCCGCAGTCGAAGCGGGCCGTGGCGGCCGGCGAATTGTCGGCCGATAACAGAGCAATCACATCCGTTAAAAAGATTGTGGTACGCCAGTGCTGGGAATGAATGTCAACGGCTGGCAATGTTTCCGCAACCCCCTTCCTTCGCAAACGTGTGTGGCTGCGATGATTGAATAGGCAAGAGGCGGGCAAACTTTCGATGGACCTGCTAGTGTGGGCCCGCGGGGACAAGCCCCGCGCGAGGTTAATTTCCTCTCGAACTCGATGTGCGATATCCCCGCACCGGGAAAGTGCACTCTGCCAAGGGTGTACTGCGGGATTCGGCTTTCAGCCGAGTGCCGAGGCTAGCTGAAACGATGTCAGGAGAAATCTATCTCGCTCTCGACGCAGCAAAGGAGCTAGTGCCGTGGAAGTTGATTGGGCGGGCGCTGTGTGGCGCAAGAGCACATACAGCGGTCCGGATGGGAACTGCGTAGAAGTCGCTTTCCTCGGGAACGGCAATGTCGCGGTTCGTGACACCAAGGACAACGGACGTGGCCCGGTCTTGGCCTTCGTGCCGGGCGAGTGGGATGCGTTCCTAGCGGGGGTCTCGGCGGGGGAGTTCCAGCGCGGATAAACCGCACTGGAGTCGCCTGAACCAGGCAAAGCGGGCCCCGGGTCGTATGGACTCGGGGCCTTCGCGGTTTTCCGTGGACGACTTTCCGTGCCGTCCGAGATCAATGGGGCGAGCCGTTTCCGCTGCCGTTCGCCCGCTCCTGGATCTTGCGCAGCACGGCGAGTTGTTTGCGTTCCTCTTCGTGCTCGGTCGCGAAGTGCTGCGCGCTCTCCTGGCGCGGGTCCGCGCGCAGGAAGCTACCGGTGCCCGGCTTACCGGCCGCGCCGAGCTTGCTCATCTTCTTCGGGACGGGGGCGCCCTGGTATTCCAGCGGGATCGGGTGACCGTGCTCGTCCACCGGGCCGAGTGGCTGATGGATTTCGATGTACTCACCGTGCGGCAAGCGCTTGATCACACCGGTTTCCACGCCGTGCTCGAGCACCGCGCGGTCGCTGCGCTGCAAGCCGAGGCAGATGCGGTAAGCGAGGAAGTAGGCCAACGGCGGCGCGAGCAGAAGCCCGATCCGGCCCACCCACGTCGTCGCGTTCAACGAGATGTCGAACTTGTAGGCGATGATGTCGTTCACGCAGGACAGCGTCATCACCACGTAGAACGCGATGGCCATCGCGCCGATCGCGGTGCGGACCGGCACGTCACGCGGACGCTGCAGCAGGTTGTGGTGCGCGGCCCTGTCGCCGGTGAGCCGCTTCTCGATCCACGGGTAGGCGATGAGCAGGGCGAACACCAAAGTCATGATCACCGCCACCCAGAACACCGCGGGCACGGTGTAGCGGCCCAGATACAGCTCCCACGGCGGCATCAACCGTGCCATGCCGTCGGTCCACATCATGTAGAAGTCCGGCTGCGAGCCCGCCGACACCTGCGAGGGGTTGTACGGGCCCAGGTTCCAGATCGGGTTGATCTGCAACAACCCGCCCATGAGCCCCACGACGGCCAGGGTGAAGGCGAAGAACGCGCCCTGATCCGCGGCGAACACCGGCACGATCCGGGCGCCGACCACATTGTTCTCGCTGCGGCCCGGACCCGGGAATTGGGTGTGCTTCTGGTACCACACCAGGGCAATGTGCGCGGCGATCAGCGCCAGGATGATGCCCGGGAACAGCAGTACGTGCGCGATGTACAGGCGCGGGATGATGATGTCGCCGGGGAAGTCGCCGCCGAACATCAGCCAGTGCAGCCAGGTGCCGATGATCGGGATCGAGATGGTGATGCCGGAGAAGGCGGCCCGCAGACCGGTGCCCGAGAGCAGGTCATCCGGCAGCGAGTAGCCGAAGAAGCCCTCGAACATCGCCAGGATCAGCAGCAGCGAGCCCATTACCCAGTTCGCCTCACGCGGCTTGCGGAACGCGCCGGTGAAGAAGATCCGGAACAGGTGCACGATGATCGACGCCGCAAAGAGCAATGCCGCCCAGTGGTGCACCTGGCGGACGAATAGGCCGCCGCGCACCTCGAAGGAGATGTCCAGCGCCGTCTCGTAGGCCCGCGACATCGTCACGCCGCGTAGCGGCTGGTAGGAACCGTTGTAGACGACCTCCGCCATGGAGGGGTCGAAGAACAACGTCAGATACACACCTGACAGCAGCAGGATGATGAAGCTGTAGAGCGCGATCTCACCGAGCAGGAACGACCAATGCGTCGGGAAGACCTTGTTGATCGACCGCTTCATGAACGCGGCGCCCTTATACCGCTCGTCCGCCTCATGGGCTTGCGTAGCGATTGTGCGAGCTAGATCTGTAGCCATGGCCGACACCCCGCCCTGGGAGAGAGTGGTATCCGTTGCTACTACAGACGGTAGCAGAGCTTGGTGGCGGAATCGATGGGGTTTTCCGGCCGGTTGTGGAACAAGATCATTCACATTTACTTCGGGCTTGCCGGAAGTGGCCGTATCCGAGTCGATATCGTTTTACTTGTGAGCGCGATGGCCCCGCAGGACGCGACGATGTACTGGTTGTCCCGACGCACGCGCAATGATCTGTTTCTGCTGCATTGCTTCGCGGATTCTGGACGGCCGACCAAAGAACTGCGCGCCGCCGTCGCCGAACGTAGCGAACGGATCGCAGACCTGCGGGTGCGCCTGCGCGAACTGCCCGCGGACATCGATTACCCGTCCTGGACGCCCGATGAATTCACCGCCGAGCAATTCGTGGAACACCGGCTGGCGGAGCCTAATTGGTCGCGGTTGCTGGACGCGCTCGGTGGTGTGCTCGGCACTGGGGTCGACGCCGCCGTGCATCCGTGGCGATTGCATGTGTTCCGCGGGATCGTCGACGCACCAGGTCCTGGGAACGGGCCCGCCCTGGTGGCGGTGCTGCAGATGTCGCATGCGCTTGCCGATGGACGGCGTGCCTCGGCGATCGCGCGTGCGCTGTTCAGCGAGGCCGCGGAGGATGTCCCGTCTCGGGACGGTCGTCGAGCGGGGTCGGTGCCGGGAAGTGGCGGTGTATTGGCCGATGCGGCGCTAGGGCTGCTGCGTATGCCGGTTCGGCTGGGGGCGACCGCGGTGCGGGGTTACGAAGCCTTTCGGGCGCAGCAGCAACTCGCACAGTTGACCGAGTCGGGCCGACTCCCTCCACCGGGGGCAGGTTTCCCGCCAAGCTCGGTGAACCGGTCTGTGGCCGAGGGAAGCTCGCGGCATGAGGTCCGGATGCTCGTGTTCTCGGCCGCAGACCTGCGGGTACCCGGTCGCACCGTGACCGTTGTCGTCCTGACGGCGGTGTCACTGGCGCTCGCTCGCTACCTGGCCGACCGGGAGGAACCCATGCGGCGCCTGGGCGCACAGGTGCCGATGGCCCTGCCGGAGTCGTCCACCGAACGTGGCATCCGGCCGCGCAACAATTACCGCAGCCTCGGCGTCGACCTGTTCACCGACGAGCCGGACCTGCGCCTGCGCGCCGACATGATCGCCGCCGCGCTCGCCGAGCGGCGCCTGCGCGCTCAGCACCCGCTCTTGTCCGCGCAGGACCGGGTCACCGCGACCATCCCCGCCCCGTTGCTGCGCCGCGATGTCGACCGCTATCCCATCGACACCGTCCCCGACTCGATCGCGGGCCACACCGTCGTCTCCAGCGTCGACCGTGGCGCCGCCGACCTCGTCTTCGGCGGCGGCCCCGTGCGGTTCACCGCGGGCTTCCCGGCTCTGGGCTCGGTCATGCACCTCACCCATGGCGTGCACGGCCTCGGCGACACCGTCACCGTTTCCCTGCACGCGGACTCCGCGGTCGTGCCTGATGTCGACACGTACGCCGACCTGCTCCGCTCCGCCGTGAAAGAAGTCGTCGCCGCGCTGTGAGCCCACGGCGCACACCGGGATTTCCGCACGACTCTGTGCCGAGCCGATCTGCGACCAGGAGGTTCAGGCTCGGGCGAGGGCCGGTGGGGGCGTCTGCGCGAGTTCGCTGGAGACCTTGATCTCGAGTTCGATCCGCGTCGCGCTGATCACGGAGCGTTCTTCCTCGACCGTGTTCTCGATCGCCCGCGACCACAGCGCTTGGATTTCCGCGATCTCCTCGCCGGTGGCCTCACCGTCGAGTTCGATGCCACGGCGCTGCAGGGTGATGTTCAGCGCCGCGCTCAGCGTGCGCATCAGATCCGCACAGCGATTGGGGAGCTTGCGGTGTGCCACGACGCGCAGACTGCTGATGAATCCCACTGAACCGGCGATGGTTTGGCGCAGTTCCTCACCCACCCGGTCCAGCTCGTCGTCCGCCCAGCGGTCGCAGTGCATCAACTGCTGCCGGACTTCACTGGAGATCGCCAGCACGGAAGAGACCGCGGTCAGCACGGATTCGCGCCGCCACTTGTCGTGTTCCCGGCGCTCCGCCGCCGCGTTCGTCTGCTCCACACTCCGCTGCGCGGCATCGAGTGTGACCCGGTTCCGCTCGTCCGCGGCGGTGACCGCCGCCCGATTCGTGCGGTTGTTGACCAGAACGCCGACCAATGCCGCAAGGGCGACGATGAGGGAACCGAAGAGTGGGAGCCACTGAGTCACGGGGAGATCATCGCATCGTAATCGGAAGTCGCACAGTCTCGATCGGATCGTTGCGGGTAGCGGCTGAACCCACGCCTGGGTCTGTTCCCGCGACCCCGCCTCGGAATCCTCCACAAGCCGAAGAGCTTTCGGATTCGCGGGAGCAAATGCCGATCATCGCAGCACCGGCTCCGGGTCTTCGGACTTGTCGTCCCCGGAGCGGGTGTGCCGGAGCAATCCAACGGCCGTGACGGATAGTAGGGCGGCGACTGCGGCGCAGCTGAGGGCAGCGGTGTTGAGGCCATTCGTGAACGCTTCGCGGGCCGAAAGGAGCAGGGCGTCGCCGAGTTGCTCGGGAAGGTCCGCGGCGGCGGCGCTGGCACCGGCGAGAGAATTTCCGGCCGCGTCGTCAGTGGTGATCGGAACCCCGGCCGGACCGGTACGGCCGACCTCGGTGCGGTAGATCGTGGTACCGAGGACACCGAGGACGGCTACACCCACGGCAACGCCGAACTCCATGCTGGCCTCCGACATCGCCGCTGCCGAGCCGGCCTTCTCCGGCGGGGCGGTCCCGATGACCAGGTCGGTACCGAGCACCATCAGCGGGCTGGTGCCGATGTAGACCAGAACGAAACCCGCCACCAGCATCGGCAGTCCCCCAGCGCTTTCGACGAAGCCGAGTATCAGGTAGCCGATCGCCGCGATGCCCAGGGCCGCGCCGACGAGGTATCCGGGCGCGATCTTGCGGGCCATGATCGGCGTCAGGATCGACATGACGATCAACGCGAATGCCGAAGGCAACAGCCACAGTCCGGCTCCCAACGGGGACAACCCGTGGACCAGTTGCAGATACTGCGTGATGAACAGATAGATTCCGCCGACCAAGCCAAGGCTGAGCAGCAAGATCAGCAGCGCCGCACAGAACGACCGGTCGCGGAACATGCGCAGGTCGAGAAGTGGGTCGCTGAGTGCTCGTTGCCTGCGGCCGAAGATCCAGCCGAAGACGCCGCCGGTCACGATCGCCGCAACGGGCATGGCGGACGGGCCCGCTTCCGAGAGCTTCTTGATGCCGTAGACGACGGGCAGGATGGCGCAGAGCGACAGCACCACGCTCGGCAGGTCGACACTGCCCGCCGCACCGTCCCGGTATTCCGGCAGTAGCGCCGGAGCGGTGATCAGCAGCAGCGCCATCACGGGCACGCCGAGCAAGAAGACCGAACCCCACCAGAACGACTCGAGCATCAAACCACCGATTATCGGACCGGCAGCCATCCCGGCCGACATGCATGTGGCCCAGACGCCGATCGCCATACCCCGCTGCCTGGCATCAGGGAACATGTTGCTGATCAGTGCCAGGGTCGAGGGCATCAGGGTGGCGCCCGCTATGCCGAGAACCGCGCGTGCGGCGATCAGCAGGAGGGGACTGGTCGCGAACGCGGCGAGCACGGAGGCGGCGCCGAACGCGGTCGCACCCAGCATCAGCAGTTTGCGCCTGCCGATACGGTCACCGACGGTGCCCATCGTGATCAGGAAACCGGCGATCATGAACCCGTAGATGTCGGCGATCCACAGTTGCTCGATGCCGGTGGGCCGCAGGTCCGCGGTCAGATGCGGCACGGCCAGATAGAGCACGGTGACGTCCATGGCCAGCAGCAAAGTGGGCAAGGCGAGCACAGCGAGACCGATCCATTGGCGTGGACCGGCGGACAGGGACTGAATCCGTACTTCGTGTAACGGTTCTCGATCGGTCATGTCGGTTACGCTAAAGTCTCACATCTATGTGAAGGTCAAGTGCGCTCGGAGGTTTCGATGCGAATCGGAGTGTTGGAACGACGAACCGGGGTCAGTCAGCGGCTGCTGCGCTACTACGAGGAACAGGGCCTCCTCCGACCGAGTCGGCAGCCCTCGGGATATCGCGAGTACAACGAATCGGACGTCGCGACCGTGCTGCATATTCGAAATCTGCTCGCCGCCGGTCTGTCCACGACCACCATTGCCGATCTGCTGCCCTGTATGGGTTCCGAGGGTGGACAGCTCATCGCCGACTGCCCGGAATTGCTGATCGACCTGTACCGCGAACGCGAACGCATCAACTCCAACATCCGTGAGCTGGAGGCCGCCCGCGGCGCCCTCGACGCAGTCATCGCGACCGCGCCACCCGACATCGCGCGAGAAGTCGCGGACGTATCCACAGTCGGTTGACGGGCGCCGACGTTCGTGAACGAACCACGGCGGACTTCCGGTGCAACAGGCGCACCGGGCAACGGCAGCGGAGTCAGTCCGGGAAGTCCGACGTCATGCTCCAGATGAGGCGTCAGCCCCGCGCGGCGCCTTCCGGCCACACGACATCGACCGGCACGCCATGTTCACGCGCGAGTTCCACCACGCTCGCGGTGCCAGCCTTTTGTCCGTCAACGCCGTCCCATACCGCGACCAGGCGATCCACCGACCCGACCACGGCCTCGTTCGCCGCCTCGTAGGCTTCGCGGCCTGCGTCGTCGAAGTCCATCACCCGCACCTGCGCGGCTCGGCTCATCAGGTCGTCGAACGTCTCGGCGTCATCCGGCTTCACCTTCGCTTCGCGGTAGTTCCGTGACGGCAGTACCACCTCGAGCTGACCGCCCGCGTCGAGCACCGCTTGCGCGAACACTGAATCCGCGCCCCGTGCAATGCAACTCACCCCAATCAGGGCGCTTGGGTCTTGCTCGTCGAGTAGCGCGCGCACTGCTTTGTAGACCAATGGCGCTGTCGCCTCGGTGATGTTCATGTGCCCGGTGACACCGATCCGCATGCCGATTTGCTCCTATGCTGTGGCGGCAGGAAGGGGCCGCATCCGTGCCCGGAGATCGGACACCGCCCGTACCGACGTGAACTGTCCAGTGCGGGTATACACCCTCGCCACCTTCTTGCTGACACGGTTCGATGCGGAACCATGGCAGCAAGTAAGTCGATACCGGTTTACGGTCGAGTGCTGAGCCGCACCCAGTCCACGGCGAGACCGTGGTGGACGAGAACACATCAAGCTGTCGACCGTCGATGTCGAACTGCCCGACGGAGTGAGGTTCGCCCAGTACGTCGCACGGATGCCGCGATGTGCGATGACGCTGGTTCTCAACGAGCACCGCGAGGCCCTGCTGATGTACCGGCATCGGTTCATCATCGACCGCTGGGTGTGGGAATTGCCTTGCGGATATGTCGACCACGCCGAAGACGTCGCCTTCGCCGCCGACCATGCGTACGGTGATCCTGATGGAGTTCGAGAAGTCGAACTCTGTGTCAACACATTCCATGGCGCTGAGGTTGCAGTGCCCATAGACTCTGCGGGGTGAGCGAGCAGCATCCGCCCACGGGGGGCTCCCGTGCGAATCATCCTGAACAGCACCCACCATCGCGGCAACCGGGATCGCCGACACCTGAACCCGTGCCTAGTCGTCGTGCCCGACTCCACGAAATCGGGCCAGCTTGGATTACCGCGATCTCCGGCCTCATCGTCGCCTTGACCGGAGCCGGCGTGCTCGTGGGGCGCGTGACGGCACCTGCGTCGACTCCACCCGCGACGTCCACATCCGCGATCGCTTCCGCACCGACGACGACAGCGATCTCCCCACAAGCACCGACGACGGCACCGGTATCGAACGTCCCAGCTGGCACGGTGCTGGTCGAAAATTGTGCTATCGACATTGCACATGGCTACCGTCTGCCGATCGGACGACTATCTGAATGTCCCGTGCCCACAACGGATTACGGTATCGGCGTCGAGATGCGCTACTTGACTTTCTTCACTGAAGCTCCGTTGAAGCTTGCGAGGCTGGACTCGCCCCCCGCAACGTTCGAAGCCTGCAAGAAGAACACCAAGTTCACCGATGAGGTATTTGGTCCCAGAAGAAATTACGTAGTGTGTATCACCGGCAACGGTGTCGTGGCTGCCGCTACATTCACGAAGACGGCCGAAGGCGATGATCCGACCGCGACGTTCAATCTGACAATCTGGCAGGAGTAGAGCATCAGCGTGGCGGCGCGCAGCAGGGAATCTGACGCCACGCTCCAGATGTGGCGTCAGCCCTGTGCGGCGCCTTTCGGCCACACGACATCGACCGGCACACCACGTTCACGCGCGAGTTCCACCACGTTCGCGGTGCCAAGCAATTCTGTCCGGCGTCGCCGTCCCACACCGCCACGAGCCGATCCACCGCGCCGACCACGGCGTCGTTCGCCGCCTCGTACGCTTCGCGGCCCGCCTTGTCGAAGTCCACCACTCGCACCTGCGCGGCTCGGCGCATCAGGTCGTCGAACGTTTCGGCGTGATCCGGCTTCACCTTCGTTTCGCGGTCGTTCCGTGGGCCCCATCCGTTCCTCTTCGGTTACCGTTGGGTCTCCTTCGGTCGGTAGCGCAGCAGTGCGACGTCACCGATCTGGGCGACGTCGATCAATCGCATCCGGCGCGTGGAACCACCTGGATAATTGCCCGCAT
The DNA here is from genome assembly GCF_965283145.1 of Nocardia sp. Marseille-Q1738. NCBI lineage: Bacteria > Bacillati > Actinomycetota > Actinomycetes > Mycobacteriales > Nocardiaceae > Nocardia > Nocardia sp. Marseille-Q1738. Next base: position 857,921 of record NZ_CBDIMS010000001.1, read on the forward strand.
TGAGAAATCGTGGTGCAGCTGGATCTCCAACCACCATGGGGCCTACTGCGTAGTGCAGTTCGTCCGCCAGACCAGCGGAGAGAATCGCCGTATGGATGTGGCTGCCGCCCTCGATCATCAGTCGCCCGATTCCGCGGTCGCCGAGGTCGTCCAAGACCGCTTCCCAAAAGTTGCGGTCCTCTCCGATCGGCACGACATCGGCGATTCCATCCAGGGCTCCGGCGATCTTCTCGGCACCCGCAGGGGTTGTGTACACGACGGGGCGGCCTGCTTCGACGCCGTGGTGGAACATCCGTGCACCTGGATCGATGTCACCGGTCCTGGTGACGGTCACTTTCAACAGATTCGCGGGCTTGCCAGCCGCGACCCGAGCTTGCCGACGTGTCTCGCTCTTGATCAGCAGACGAGGGTTGTCCCGGCGAAGAGTCTCGGCGCCGATCAGGATGGCGTCGGATTCGGCGCGCACCTGGTCTACACGATCGAAGTCGGCGTCGTTGGAGACCAGTAGGCGTTCGTCGGTGGTGTCATCGATGTAGCCGTCGATGCTGGCTGCAACCGAGAGCAACACGTATGGGCGGGTCATGATGCGATAACCGCCCACTGTCGCGCGGTCTCGCAGAACTCGACGTTCTCGGGCAGGGTGTTTGGCTGTTCGAACATTGTCTCCCCGATGTCACATCAGTTGCAGCTCGGCCAGTCGTGCATCGAGTGCTCGGGCGGTGACCGACCCTGGCGCGCGAATGTGTACCAGACGACGTGCCTCGCGCAGCTGGGAAGATATCCGCGCGGACGCGGTGGCTGCTTCGGCCTCGGCACCGGCCAGGATCGAAGCGATTCCCGCATCCAGGTCACCGGCATCGACATAGATCGTGCCGAGCAGGATGTGCGATGCCGCACGGTCGCGAACAGCCTGCAGCATCAGAGAATCTTCGGCAGCCTCGATGGCCGCTTGCAGGTCGCCGATCTGCCGCAGTGCTTTCGCCTTCATCCGCGCCAGGTGCCCGGCGGTGCAGAAGTAGGCCAGCGACTCTTCCGGACCGCGCGTGGTGGTCACGTTGTAGCTGTCGGCGCGCGTAAGCGCCGCACGGGTATCGGACGTGTGACCCGACTTGGCGAGCGCGAGAGCCGCTATCCCTGCGACGTGGGCACGTAGCAGCGGATCGTTCGTTCGCGCGGCGCGGGCTTCGGCTGCCGCGGCTTGGTCTGCTGCGACCGCTGGTTTGCCGACTTCCTCTGTCATTCCAGACCATTCCGCAAGTGCCATTGCTCCGGCGGCGTGGTCGTCGATGCCGTCAGCGGCGTCGCGCGCCTTGCCGAATTGTCTTTCTGCCGACTCCTTGCGGCCGAGGTCGAACAGTTGCCAGCCCGCCGAAGTGCTGATCTTGCTGCGCAGCGACATCAAGCGTCGCTCGAGCGAATCGGGGACACGTGTGAGCAACGCTTCCGCGATATCGGCTTGGGTCAGGGTCGTGCGGATCGCGGCCTGCGGACCGAGCAGATCGTCCTGCAGGCGAATCTGATTCAGAATTGCCTCGAGGTTGTCGAGCGCAGCGGTATCGACACGATGGGATGTCGCAACCGCGCCTACGGTCCGTTCCAGCTCGTCGGCGTTGAGCGCAGCTATGATTGCCGGCGACGCCGCAGTGAGGACGGCGATGGCTCTCATCAGCTCTCGGCGTTGCATCTCGTCAACCTCCTCGCCACCCAAGCCCAAGAGTAGGGCAGTATCAACACCCGGCCCGGTCGGCGGCTGTGGGCCACGAGTGTCATTCGCCAGCGTAACCGTTGCGAGCGATCTGGGACCGGTTTCGTCTCGCTGCGATCCGCTATCCGCAAGGGCCCGCTCGAACCGGGCGACGACCTCTGGCGTGGCGGAGGCCAGCGCATTCTCTAGCAGTTCCCGACTGGTCGGGCGTAGCCGTGCTTCGGCGCCCTGGGCCTCCCAGTTAATTACCGTGCGCGCGGAGATGTGCAGTTTTGCCGCGAACTTGTCGACGCTCAACAGCACGGCGTCGCGCAACGCCCTCGATTCGATTCCCGTCCAACGATAGATGATCATCGGCCCAGCTCCGGCCCCCTGCTCGTGCTGCCGTCGTGGAACGAAAACTACACCGGGCCAAACGCATCCGCCCCCGATTCGCCGAACGACGATGCAGCGAATTTGCATGGAATCTGCACCGGTACGTCGTGGTTGCTTCCGCAGGCTCCGGAGACGCTGAAACAGCACCCGGCGTCGGTCCGCAGGCGATTCCTGATCACGGATACGTGCACCGGCCGCCAGGAGGTCGAAACGGGTTCGGGCCCTGTGTGGTCGGTCCGGCGCCGGTGTGCCCTCAAATGCCTACCAGGGAGCCGCCATGCACATTTCGCAGGACACTCGGGACCTGTGGGCCGCGCAGTACCGCGATTGCGCGGCCGAGCCCACCGATCTCGATCTGGATCGAGCCCGATTCATTCTCAACGATCACGCCGCCCATGGCGGCCGATGCTTGCAGTACCTCGCGGCGATGGCCTACTCCTTCGGATCTCAGGGATAGCCGACCGGAGCATGGACGCAGCCAACGAATCTCGGCCCAGCGGACGGCATGCCGAACGTACGACGGGGCTTCAGGAGATACCTGACTGGCACCAGCTCTGTGCCGCATTCCGCGGCGCGGTTGGCCATAACCCGGGCGACCATCTGATCACCCGATGGGCGCAAAGCCTCGCGCACCTGCACCGCACCCGCCACATCAACCCCGGACGCGCGACCGAAATCGACAACCGCCGAGCCGATCTCGTGACACTGATCAACAACTGGGTCAGCACCCACATTCAGCCCAGAACGAGCAGCGCCGAACATGTCGGCCGAACAGCGGACGCCCTCGCCGGAGCCTACGTCGACGCCGAGTTACTGCTCCTCGCCAACATCGCAGTGCCCGAAGACACGATGCATGCGGCGTGGTCGAGGGTGGGCTACCTCGCCACGCGGTGGGCAGACCTCGTCGCCGAGGTGATCGACGGGCAGCCCGGCATGCCGCGCCATCCGCCGGGCCCTCGATGATCATCCTCGTCACGGCGCTGGGCGCCGTCTTCGCCGTCGTCTTCATCACCGCGTGGCTGTTGACCGGTGTACCGGCGACCGGGCCGCGAGTGAGCGAGATCGACGAGCGCCTCAGCCATGAGGCTCCGATACGACCGCTGACAGTCGAGCAAGCCAACCAGCAATGGCCCCGGCATCTCGCATGCCGACTCGGCTGCTGCGCACGCAAGCGGGAAATCTTGCGGACGCTGCGCGCGGCGGGCGCGACGCCGGACATCGACGCCACACCGGGTTCATGCACTGCACCGACCAGTCGAGGTGGTCGGCATGCCCACCACCGAAGGAGGAAAACATGAAGGTTTGCAACAAATCTCGCGTTCTGCTCGCCGGATTCGCGCTTGCCGCCTCACTGGTTGGCGGCACGATGCTGGCGAGCGCGACACCGGCCGCCTATGCCGGGCCCTGCCTGTTCGGGCACGTCGACCCGAACGATGACAAGTCCGCGTGCCGCGGTTCGGATTCGGCGAAATGGCCGGAATCGGAATCGACCCCAGACGGTACCCCGGCGCTGTCGTGCACCCGGCTCAATGAAGGCCAGAGGGTCGCGACCCGACTTCCAGATCCTCTCGGCGAACGCCACTGGATATGCAAGAAGTACAAGGATTCGTGGGGCCACACCTACTATGACTGGACCGAGGTACTCGTCTCGTAGATGGGAGACTGGAGTAATGGCGGAGCCGATCATCCACACGCCCATGTATGAGCAGCTGCTGGCCGACGCCGAACGGCTCGCGCGCGATCGCGGCGACGGATGGGTGGGTGTCGAGCACGTCTTGATCGCTGCCTTCTCCGACTCCGACGCAATCTCGACCGTTGAGCTGCGCGATCGGATGGGCGTCGATCCCGCCGAACTGATCCGCCGGTTGGCACAAATCATCGATGCCCCGATCCCCGGACCGGGCGAGTACCGGGTGCGCAGCCTGGACGGCACGACCGTTATTCGGTCGGTCGACGGCTAGCCTGATCGTTCTGTCGTGCGATTGGGGACACTCGGCGAGCGAAGAGTCCGATCGTCATTGTCCACACTGCGTTCTGGATCTGTTCGGGGTTTGGTGTAGAGGATGTCGCGGGCTTGTTCTGCGGCGCGGACCATGCTTTCGCCGACGAAGTCGAGAAAACGAGCGACATTCTCGAGGCGGACTGCGGCCCGGGAGTCACGGCCGAGCACGCCGGCGGCTTGGCGGGCGATTTCGACGAGCTGGTCGTTGGATCGGGCGCTGGTGATCATGGCCTGGTACCAGAGGCCGTCGTCGACGACGTAGCGTTCGCGTCGGCGTTCGTCGCGTTCGCGGCGGACGAGGGTCTGACTTTCCAGGAACGCGATCGCTTTGGAGATCGACGCCGGGCTGACCTGGAGCCGTTGGACGAGTTCGGACGCGGTGAGGCTGCCTCCGTCGGTGGTGTAGAGGCAGGCCAGGACCCGCGCCATCATCTTGGGCAGGCCCGATGTCATGAAGACGGTGGTGAGGGCCTCTTCGTACGCACGCACGGCCTCGGCGTCGCGTCCGTGCGGCTGGGGCACCGACTCCGATGCTCGCGACGAGGCCGGCCTGCGCCGGGTGCGTCGTTCCGTGGCGCGGTGGGCCAGATCGGCGCGGTAGCCGGTGGGGCCGCCGTTGCGCATCACCTCACGCGTGACCGTCGAGGTCGGACGGTCGAGACGTCTGGCTATCTCCGCGTAGGCGAGTCCGTCTGCTAGCCCCGAGGCGATCTGCTGGCGTTCGGGCTGGGTGAGCCTGCCCCCTGGCATCGCGTTCCCCTTTCCTGCATCCGTGGATCCTTTGCGCTCTCTGGTGACTCGAACATAGCGTTAACGCGCAGTCATTGCAACGTAGCGAGCGTTCAATGTTGCGTTAAGCGAGAGGCTGTTGCAACGATTTAAAGCCTTTGATCTGCATTGATGCACTTTGAGTGCAACGTCATGGTTGAAGAACTCGCGAATGCAACGTAGCGTTTCCAACATCAGAAACAACGGCGGGAACGCCGCATCCAAGGAGAGCATCATGCAGAAGTTCGACACCCCAGCCCCGATCGCCGCCGTCCTCGACATCCCCGCCGGGCGCGTGCAGTTCATCGCCGCCGACCGCGCCGACACCACCGTCGAGATCCGCCCCGTCGACGCATCAAAGGGCCGCGACGTGAAGACCGCGGAGCAGACGACAGTCGAATACAGCGACGGCGTCCTGCGGATCGAGGTGCCGACCAAGAACCAGCTTTTCGGAACCTCCGGGTCCGTCGAGGTGACAGTCCAGCTGCCCGCGGGCTCACGGGTCGAAACCAAGGCCGCCGCCACCGAGTTCCGCGCTGTCGGACGGCTGGGCGATGTGACCTTCGACGGCGCCTACGACCAGATCAAGGTCGACGAGGCTGCCAGCGCCCACATCACCGCCGTCGCCGGTGACGTCCTGGTCGGCCGCCTGACCGGCCCCGCGGAGATCAGCACCAGCAAGGGGGACATCCGCATCACCGAAGCCGGCCGCGGCACGCTCACGCTGCGCACCGAGGCCGGCGACGTCACGATCGGCGCCGCCCCCGGGGTCTCCGCTTCCCTCGACGCCGGCACCAGCTACGGCCGAATCGACAACGCACTCAACAACAACGGCAGCACCGAACTCCACATCCACGCAACCACCGCCTACGGCGACATCACCGCCCGCAGCCTCTGACCCACTCCCGGACGGCGGCCTCGGCCTCGGCTCGGGTGCCGCCGTCGCCCTGCTCGACGCGGTCAACCTGCCCAAGCTACGAAAAACGCCTCTGACCAGCCAGTAAGGGCTGATCAGAGGCGTTTGCCGTGGCGGAGGATAGGGGATTTGAACCCCTGAGGGCGTTAACCCAACCCGCGTTCCAGGCGAGCGCCATAGGCCACTAGGCGAATCCTCCGTGGAGCAGCATACCGGTAGGGCCGGGCTGGTCGCCAAATAGGCGCGAGGGGATGGGGTGAAGTGCCTGGTGGAGCGGGGTGGCGGACCCCGGGGAATGGACCTGCGGGTGGGAGCGGCTACACTGGCCGACGGATCCCGCGCGGCGCGCATCCTGTGAACCCCCCCAGGGCCGGAAGGCAGCAAGGGTCAACGGGCTCTGCCGGGTGCGCGGGGTCCCCTTTCAAAGGGGTCGCGCGGACAGGGGATCCGCCGTCGGATAACGCCTCCAATTCCGCGCAGCGCACGGGTAACGTGAACACCGTCCGCGGATGCACGTGCGTCTGCACGGACACCATGTTCGGCCGCCGCCGCACATCGGTCCGGCCAACCCATCGTCCCTTCGCTGCTTGAAAGGCTGCCCAGGATGCCCCGGCAAACGCAGATCGGTTTGATGAGCCATGAGGAACTCGTGCACGAGCACGACACCCAGACCGCGAACTACGCGACGCTCAAGACCGAGAAGCTGACGCTGGACCTGACCCGGGGGAAACCTTCTCCGGAACAACTCGACCTGTCCGCCGCGCTGCTCGACTTGCCCGGCGAGGGGGATTACCGCGACGGCACCGGCACCGATTGCCGTAACTACGGTGGCCTGCACGGTCTCCCGGAGCTGCGGGCGATCTTCGGTGAGTTGCTCAACATCCCGGTGGACAATCTGCTCGCGGGCAACAACGCCAGCCTCGAGCTGATGCACGACGTGATCACCTACGCGATGCTGTACGGCACCAACGATTCCGAACGGCGCTGGGCGGCCGAGGACACACTGAAGTTCCTGTGTCCGGCCCCCGGCTACGACCGGCACTTCGCCATCACCGAGGCGCTCGGCTTCGAGATGATTCCGATCCCGATGCGCCACGACGGTCCCGACATCCACGCCATCGCCGAACTGCTGGCGAACGACCCGCAGATCAAGGGTCTGTGGGCGGTGCCGAACTACTCCAACCCGACCGGTGTCACGTTTTCCGAAGATGTTGTCCGCGAGCTTGTTTCGATGCCCGCCGCGGCACCGGACTTCCGGCTGTTCTGGGACAACGCCTATGCGGTGCACCCACTCACCGACACCGCGGCCCCGGTGCACGATGTGCTCGGCATGGCCGCCGCGGCCGGAAACCCGAACCGTCCGTTGGTGTTCGCCTCCACCTCGAAGATCACCTTCGCCGGCGCGGGCGTGAGTTTCATCGGCGGCTCTACGGCCAATCTGGACTGGTACCTGAGCCATGCGTCGAAGAAGAGCATCGGCCCGGACAAGATCAACCAGTTGCGTCACCTGCGTTTCTTCACCGACGCCGACGGCGTGCGCGCGCACATGCAGAAGCACCGCGCGATTCTGGAGCCGAAGTTCGCGCTGGTGCTGAAGATCCTGGAAGACCGCCTCGGCGCGTCCAAGGTGGCGTCCTGGACCGAACCGAAGGGCGGCTACTTCATCAGCCTGGACGTGCTGGAGGGCACCGCGGCGCGGGTGATCGCGCTCGCCAAGGACGCGGGCATCGCGCTGACCGCGGCGGGCTCCGCCTTCCCGTACCGGAAGGACCCGGAAGACAAGAACATTCGCATCGCACCCAGCTTCCCGAAGCTCCCCGAGCTGGAGAAGGCGATGGACGGCCTGGCCACCTGCGTGCTGCTCGCGGCCACCGAGAAGTTGCTCGGCAAGTAATCGCGGACAGATCGCACCCAGTGGCGCCCGGCACGGACTTCGTGCCGGGCGTTCGCCTACCCGAGGGCCCCGTCGGTAGGAGCCTGCCCGGCCCCGGGGCCCCGTCGGTCGGAGTCTGTCCGCACCCGGACCAGCCCGAGCGAGGCGAGTCGGCCGCGTGGTGGGTGCAGCCGGGCGAACGCGCGGCCGCCGCTTATCCGGTCTCCAGCAGCGTCTTGAGTTGCGCGAGGTCGGCGCGGTTCGCCCGGCGGATCGCTGCCTCCAGCAGGGGTGCCGCGATCTTCCCAAGTCCACTCGGCTCGCCCCTGTTGCGCAGCGTCATACGGGTGCCGCCCTCCGGCGTGTCCGCCCAGGTGTAGGTCGTTTCCATTGGAAACGGGCCCTCCGCGGTCCGCATCACCAACCGCTCGCCGGGCACATAGTCCACGACCTCATAGGTGTAAGTCAGCCGACGCCCCAGGAAGTGGGCGACGAATGACATCCGCGAGCCGACCCCCAGCGGCGGCTCCGTTTGCCAGGTGGCGCTGTGTATGCGCGAGTACCAGGCCGGAGCATGGGTCGGGTCGGCGGCGAAGGCCGCGACCAGCTCGCGCGAGCGGTCGATCTCGACTTCGGTCAGCACGTCGACGGCCATCGGGCCGGTTCAGCGTGGTTTGTGTGCGAGGACGGCGAACATGGTGACCGAGAGGTGGATGTCGCCGCTGGCCGCGCCCGCCTCGAGGTCGGTGAGCAGTTGATCGCGCTGCGCCTCGGTGATCGCGCCGCGCGCGACCGCCATCGCCGAGATCCTGGTGACCAGCGAGCCGACGCCGACGCTGCGGTCCTGTACCAGGGCTTGCGAGCCGATGTCGTCGACCACCAAACCGGCCTTGGTGAGCAGGCCGGGGATACGGCGGCCGGACAGCGGGTTGGTGGTCGCCGACACGAGCGTGTCGATCACCTCGCGCACGACCCGCCGGTCGCCGGGGTGCATGATCGCCGTGCCCCAGTCGCTGTCCACCACCACGACGCGTCCGCCGGGTCGCAGCACGCGCGCGATCTCGCCGGCCGCGCGGGCGGGGGCGGTCAGGTGCTGGAAGACGCGCTCGCACAGCACGGCGTCGAAGCTGTCCGAGCCGAACGGCACACCGTAGGCGTCGCCGGAGTGGAACTTGGCCGTCGAGCCCGCCTCGGCGGCCCGGCGTTCCGCGGAAGCGAGCAGGTGCGGGTCGGGCTCGACGCCGACGGCGCTGCCGTTCGGGCCAACGGCTTCGGCGAAGGCGATGACCTCCCTGCCGGTGCCGGAGCCGATGTCCACGGCATGTTCGCCGGGTCGCAACGCGAGCGCTTCATGCGCCCAGGCGCGCAGGCGGCGGATACCGGGTAGCGCGGCCTGGAGGTCACGCACGTCGACAAGCTGGTCCTGACCTGCTCGGTCGAACCGATCTGGGCGCAATCCGGAGGTGTTCATAGGCCCGTGTCCATCCCTGGCCATTGCCGTCGTGTCTGTCGGTGTCGCCGTCATCTGAGGCATGGCCTGGAGCCTACGCGGCGTGTCGTCTACCCGCGCGTAGGGCATGTGAGGAGAGTCACAATTTATGTGTATTGTCGGTGAACCGGGTGCTTGCTTTCGTGAGTACATGGGTAACTCGCCGGGTACGCCCAAAACCCGAGCGGCACCCAACGCAGGACCTGAACGCGGATCCCGCGGCACCTACTAGTACGGCCTGAATACTCGGAGAGGCGGGACAACATGCTGTGCCTGGCGCAGGACGCCGAGGCGGACACGCTTCTGACCGAGGACCACTTCGCCACGTTGCTCGGAATGCTCCTGGACCAGCAGTACCCGATGGAGCACGCCTTCCGCGGCCCGAAGAAGATCGCCGACCGGATGGGCGGGTTCGACATCCATCGCATCGCCGAGGCCGACCCGCAGGAGTTCGAGGATCTCGCCGCGACGCCGCCCGCCATCCACCGCTACGGCCGTTCCATGGCCCGGCGTGCCCAGGAGCTGGCCCGCTACGTCATCGAGCACTACGACGGCAAGGCCGAGAACATCTGGACCGCGGGCGACCCGGACGGCAAGGAGGTGCTGCGGCGCCTGAAGGACCTGCCCGGCTACGGCGAGCAGAAAGCCAAGATCTTCCTGGCGCTGCTCGGCAAGCAGCGTGGCGTGCGGCCGGAGGGGTGGCGCGCGGCGGCGGGCGCGTACGGCGAGGAGGGCTCGCGCCGCTCGGTTGCCGACGTGACCGACGCGGAATCCCTGGCGCAGGTGCGGGAATTCAAGAAGCAGGCGAAAGCGGCCGCCAAAACGACCTAGCGTGGCGGCCGTAACTCGCGGGTTGCCTATTTGAAATCTACCTGCGTTTTTTCCTCGTTCTTCCGGAGTTTGTAGCCGATGCTTTCGGCTGGAACAGCTCCACCCGAGATGAGGGATTGCAGGACATGAGGATGAGGAAGCTCGCCGTACTCGCGGCGCTGGTGACCGTGGCGACCGGAGTGGCCGCGGGTACGGCCGGTGCCGCACCGGCGGAGGAAAGTGCCGAGGGCGCGATCAATTTCACCGCGCATGCGACCGATACCCAGTCGATCATCGAAACCGATGCGGGCTCACTGGTCGTCGAGGAGGAGGTATTCAAGGTGAAGGCCTCCAACGGTACCGTGGTCGCGGCCACGCCGCTGCGGTTTCAGCTCGACGATTTCGAATTCCCGATCGCCGCAGCGATTTCCGGCCGCAGCGCCACCCTGACCCCGATCTTCGACCGGGAGCACGCGGTCTACAAGCCGGTCGCGCTGCCGTACGAGGACAAGGCGCCGTGGAAGACCGAGTACGACCGTGAGGTCGCCGCCTGGACCCGCCTGACCAGTACGATCAGCGCGGGCGCCACCATCGGCACGCTCGTCGGCGGCCTGGCCGGCGGCGCTGTCGGCTGCGTGCTCGGCGGCATTGCCGGAGCGACCGTCGCCTCCGCGGCGATCGTCGGCCTGTTCGGCGCGTTCATCCCGGCCGCGGCCATCGGCTGCCTCGGCGGCATCATCGCGGTCGGTGCGCTCGGTACCCTCGCGGGCCAGATCCTGATCACCGCTCCGGTGGCGATCGGCGCCGCGATCCAGTACTTCACGACGATCAATCAGCCGTTCGCCGCGCCCGCGAAGTAATCCGTCGCGCGAAAAGACCCCGCCCCGAGGCTCTCTCGGTGGATCGGGGTCTTTTTCGTGCGCTCACGACCTGCGGAAACAATGTGTGGGTGCGCACAACGGCGAGTCGAGGGTTGGTGCGTCGCGGATATCGGTGTTAATTTCAATGACATGTCTGCCGGCCGATGGAACCTCCCGCGGGTCACGTATGTGACCGCCGCGCTGGGTCTGCGGCTGCCTTTGACGCGCGAACTGTGTCACCTTTCTTGCTGCAGCTGAGCAGCTTTTCCTGCTCATTTGCTGCCTCGCCGCCCATGTAGGCATGTCCCGTTGGATAACGGGACTTCAGCAAGGATCCGCACAATGTCCCTTCCTACCCTCGACCGATCCGTCTCCAGGGTTGCCAGCGGTCGTGCCCGGGTTCAGCGTCCCGTGGTCGCTCCCGAACTCCGCATCGGCGACAACCCGGCGGCCGCGGTCCTGCGCGCCGCGACCGGCGGCCCTGTTTCCCGCGACAACGCCGCGCGGACAACGGGTTTGAGCATCGCCACGGTCAACCGCCAGGTCTCCGCGCTGCTCGCGGCCGGCCTGCTGCGCGAGCGCCCCGACCTGACGGCCTCGGGTGCGGTGGGGCGGCCCCGCGTCCCGTTCGAAATCGATCACGATGCCTACCTGACCATCGGCATCCATATCGGCGCCGCGGCCACCAAGATCGTGGCCGCCGATCTGCGCGGCCGCATTCTCGGCGGTCTGGCCATCGCCACCCCGCAGACCGGGCAGGAGTTCGCCACCATCACCCTCGCCCGCAGCGCGAAAGCGTTCCTGCAGCGCTGGCATCGGCGCAAGGCATTGTGGGCCGGGGTCGCGATCGGCGGCCGGGTCGATCCGCTCACCGGCGTCGTCGATCATCCGAAGCTGGAATGGCAAGGCGCCCAGGTCGGTTCGGTGCTCGGTGAGGTATTGGAGCTACCGGTGTCGGTGGCGCCGCACGTCGAGGCGATGGCCGCCTCCGAGCTGCTGTTGCCCACCGGCGAGCCGAAGGACAAGGCCCGGGTCGAGCGGGGCAGCAGCCTGTACTTCTACGTGCGCGAAACGGCCGGTGTCGCAGTGACTTTGGACGGTCGCGTGCACACTCCGAGCAACGGCCCCGGTTCGATCGCGCACTTGCCCACCGGCTCGGACGTGGAATGCACCTGCGGACGTCGCGGCTGCTTGGAGGTGACCGTGGGCGATCGCTCACTGCACTCCAGGGCGGTCGGCCGCGGCATCATCCCGGCCCATAACGGAACCGGAGGCTCGACCATCGCCGACCTGTACCGGGCGGCGGAGGCGGGGTCGGAACCCGCGCGCGAACTGCTGGCCGAACGAGCCACCATCCTCGGGCAAACCGTGGCCATGGTCCGCGACATGCTCAACCCGGATCGGGTGGTCCTCGGCGGTCAGGCCTTCACCGCCTACCGGCCCGCAGTCGCCCATGTGGCGCACGCGTTCAACCAGAGCTCCACGCTGCCGCCGACCGATATCCGGATCAGCGGATTCGGTGGGAAGGTGCAGGAATTCGCCGCGGTGGTGACGTCGCTGAGCGTCCTCTACGCCGATCCGCTCGCCGCGATCCGGCGAACAACGTTGAGCGACTGAGCAATACGAGAAAGGGCGACCGGCCACGTGGCTGGTCGCCCCTTTCTCGAGTGTGCTCGGAAAAGTCTTAGCGGTGCCGATCGCCCGCGCTCGCGAACAGCCCTTCCAGCGCGGTGATGAAGAACGGGAAGTGGCTAGCGAAGCGCTGGAGGTTGCGCTCACGCTCGAAGCCGGTGAACCAGTAGAGGCCGGGTTGCGCGTCGGCTGACGGATCGAGGTCGCGGAAGACCCGGATCCAGTTGTCGACGCGGCCGCCGATCACCGTGAACGGCAGGGCGCGAGAGAACACCGTCTCCTGGTCGATCGGGGGGATCTGTTCGCGCCGCGTCGCTTCCAACCCGCGTTGCAGCGCACGGATCTGCCGGGTGAGCTCCAACCCGCGAGCCGTGCGGACCGGCAGGTACTTCGGCAGCAGCAATGTCGCGACGCCACCGAGGGCGATGGCGACGCCGACCAGGGCGTGCCCGGAGGTCAGGGCGAGCACGACGGTCGCGGCGATACCCGCGACGACCAGCGCACCGCCCAGCCACACCGGGAGACCCGGGCGGCGGCGATCGAGGAAGTTGCCGCGAGCGACGGCGTCGGCGAGCAGCGCGGTGTGTACCGGACCGGCGGCGATACGGCCCGGCTCGCGCAGCTCGGCGAGTGTCACCGCGTCGGTGCCCGCGGGCAGCAGCGCTTGGTAGACGGCCTTCTCGTAGTCGCGCAGCTGATCGTCGGGGGCGTTCACGCGGGTGATCCGCCAGTCCCGGTCGCTGAGCGGAGCCAGCCGGATGTATCGGCGCACCGCGAGATCCACCACGGTGGCGGCGATGTCGATGGGGTCGACATACCCGTCCAGCAGTAGGCCGGCCTCACCGGGCAGCACGCCATCGGGCGAGGTGAACTGCACGCGGTCGCTCTCGCGCAGCAGCGGATCGATCGTCGCCGAACCGCTGCCGGCGGCGGCGTCCTGACGACGGGCGCGCAGCACGAACGCGACCAGGCCGGCCAGGGCGAGCAGCAGGACGCCGAACGCGACGAGTACCGGGCCGGTGATCGCGAAGGGACCTCCGGCGCCGCTGCCGCGCACGTCGGCGTTACTCGGCACGGTGCCCGGCGGCAGCTGCAGGGTCAGATCGATCGCGTCGCCCTTGTGCAGGTCGGTCTGCTCCAGGAAGAGCACTCCGTCGGATTCGATCTTGACGTCGGCGCACGGCCGCGTGTTGCCGGGCGGGCCGAGTTTGCAGTCGACGATGCCCATTTCGAAGCTGGGGCTGATCAGCGTCGCGCTGATCGCGGCGATATCCGCGTTGAGCACGCCGAGCCAACGGAATACCTGGGTTCCGGGCGCGTCGCTGACCGTGTTCCGCACCGAGTACCTGAAGGTGGATTCGCCGGGCTTCGCTTCTATGGTGAACTGGTCGTTCGCCACCGTCGCGGTGCCTGCGCCCTCCGTATCCACGTCGGTGACCTGGAAGACGCGCTCGGCGTCGTCGCTCACCTTCAGCCGCAGTGGAAGTGACATCCGGAACGAGCCGTCCGGCGGCACCGTCACCTGCTCGACCACCTCGAGGACGCCCTCGCGGCTCAGCTTCAGATCGGCGGTGATGGTTACACCGCTCGGTGCGGGCTCCGTGTGGGCGACCGGGGCCGACGCGAGCATTCCCGCGGAGGCGAGTAGCAGCGCGCCTACGGCGGCCCCCCGAAAAGTCAGCATGGCTGCCTACTCTAGACAGCTTGCTATTCTGCGTCAGCGGCTGTCGGCGATCACTGAGATGAGGGGGTACGGGGGCGTGACACAACCACCGTACGGACACGGCGCGGTTCCGCATGGCGGGCGCCCGGTTCCGCCGCAGCCCGGTTACGGTGCGCCCTTCGGCTCGCAGCCGGGTTATGGCCCGCCTCCTGGTTACGGTGCTCCGCCGGGGTACGCCGCGCCTCCTGGTCACGGTGCTCCGCCGGGATATGCCCCGCCGCCCGGGTATGGCCCGCCGCCCGGGTATGGCCCGCCGCCCGCCCACGGTGCGCCGGGTTATCGCCCGCATGTTCCGCCGCCGATGCCCTATGGTCCGCCTGGACGTCCGCCCTATCCACCGCCGCGCAAACGCGGTGGCGGCGGCTGGATTGCGCTGCTGGTCGTGGTCGTGTTCCTGGTCGCGGCCGGACTGGTGCGCAACGCGATCTCCGTCGGACGCGACGACAGCGACGCGTCCGGCCCACAGCCCACCTTCACCTTCGACCCTCAGCCGGACGGCTCGGGACCCTCGGAGACCGGCAACAACCCGCTGCTGACCGACCCCAACGCGACGCTGCTCCCGGCGCGGTGCGACTACTCCCCGTGGGGAACCCAGGTGGACGCCGCGCGGAAGTTCTTCGAAAGCGCCGCGTCGTGCCTGGAGGCGGCGTGGAAACCGGTGCTGCGCAAGGCGAATCTGCCGTTCCAGCCGCCCACGGTGAACGTCAGCGCGACCACGTCCGGCATCACCACGCCCTGCACCGGATCGACCAGCAACTTCGCCGCGTTCTACTGCCCGGCGAACAAGACCATCTACATGCCGATCAGCCAATTGCAGACCGACTACTTCAAGGACAACTGGGTGGTCTACCTGTCGGTCTTCGCACACGAGTACGGACATCACGTGCAGGCGATGTCGGGAATCCTGCGCCGGGCCAACAGCGAGCGCGCCGACGTGGGGCCACGCAGCGCCAAGGGGCTGGAATTGTCGCGCCGAGTCGAGTTGCAGGCCAACTGCTTCGACGGCATGTACCTCTCGTCCTCGGCGGAGGGCGGCTCGCTGACCGATCCGCAGCTCACCCTCGCGCGCAAGGATGCCTACGGCCGTGGCGACCAGGCAGGGGACATGCGCGACCACGGTTCGTCCGAGAACGGCGGTCAGTGGTTCGAGACCGGGCTGGACAAGAACCGTGCGGCACAGTGCAATACGTTCATCGCGTCGGCGAGCTCGGTGAGCTGAGGGGACGATCCGGGCTCCGGCGTCAGCTGCGCCCCGGACCACCCCCCACCGAGGCCACTCGCAGGCACCGGGTGGGCCAGCGGCGAAATACGGTGCCCAGCCTTCCGGCTGCGGCCATTCGAGAGGCTTCCGTCCCGGTCCTGATCGTGGGTCCCCACACCGTACGGTGCTGTCCCACCGTGGTCCGCCTGACGGCCCGCCGCAGCCCGACGGTCTACAGCCCCGAACACGTGCGCGCGGGCTGGCAGACAAGCGCTGTAGGTTCGGTCAGTCCGGCGACTCGGGGCCCCGGAGACTCGCTACCCAGGCGGTGACCGCGTCCGGTGTCGGTGGGTCCGCGCCGACCAGGTCGAACACGCTATAGCCGATACACGCGGCGCTCATCACGCGCGAGGCGACCGCTTCCACGTCGCCCCAGGGCAGGAAAGGCTTGGCGATCAGTAGCGAGGCGATGCCGTGGGCAACCGACCAGAGCTCCAGCACGACGGGCAGCGGGTCGCGTGACGCCATCGTTCCGTCGTCCATGCACTTGCGTACGGTGGCGGCGAAATGCTGGAACGCTCCACTGGTGAGGACTTGGTCCACCGCGCCCGAGGCCTCGGTGGGCGCGGTCGCCAGCCGGTACTGCTCGGGATGGGCGAGAGCAAAGCGGACGTAGGCCATGCCTTGGTCGCGCAGCTGGGTCACCGGTGAGGTCGCTGGATCGGTGGCCGCGCGCATCGCCTCGGCCAAGTCCTCGAAGACCTGGGCGACCACGGCCTCGATGAGTTCGTCCTTGTCCGCGAAGTGCCGATAGATGGACGGCGCACTCACCCCGACCAGCTTGCTCACCGCGCGGATCGAGACCGCGTCGGCATGGCCGGTCCGCGCGAGCAGTTCGGCGGTGGCGCGCAGGATCTCCTCGCGCAGCTGGGCTCCGGAACCGCGCGGCGATCGCGGACGTTGGCCACCGATCATGCCCGTCCCGCGGTTTCCAGCGTGCGGGACGCGGTGCTCTCCTCGCCCTCGGTCAGCCCGATCTTGGCGTGCAGGCGCGCCAATGGTTCGGGCGCCCACCAGTTCGCCTTGCCGAGCAGCCGCATGAGTGCCGGCGCGAGCAGGCCGCGGATGATCGTGGCGTCGACGAGCACGGTCAGCGTGAGGCCGAGGCCGAGCAATTGCATGAACGACACCTTGGAGGTCACCAGGGCGCCGAGCACGATCGCCATCAGCACGGCGGCCGCGGTGAAGATCCGGCCCGTGCGAGCCACGCCGACCGCGACCGCGCGGGTGTTGTCGTGCGTCGCCAGCCATTCCTCGCGCACCCGCGACAGCAGGAACACCTCGTAGTCCATCGATAGGCCGAAGGCCAGGCAGAACATCAGGATCGGCATGGTCGGCACCAGGTAGCCGACCGGGGTGAAGCCGAGCAGCCAGGACAGGTGGCCCTCCTGGAACACCCACACCATCGCGCCGAACGCCGCGGCCAGCGAAAGCGTGTTCAACACAAGCGCTTTGATCGGCAGCACCACGCTGCCGGTGAACAAGAACAGCACGATGAACGTGGTCAGCGCGATCAGCGCGACGGCGAGCGGCAGCCGGGCGGCCAGTGCGTGCAGCGAGTCGGCGTTGGCCGCCGCCGCGCCGCCGTAGAGCGCGGGGCCTGGTGCCGGGATCGCCCGGATCTCTTGCAGTTGCCGGTCACCGGCGGGCGAGAAGGGATCGAGCTTGGTCGCGACGCTCAGATATGTCCCGGTGTCGTTGGCCATACCGGGTGGAGGCGCGCCGAGGCGGGCCCCGGAGACGTAGATCCCGGCGCTGGACAGCACCGCCGGTACACCGTCGACCCGAGACAGCTCGGCGGCGTAAGAGCCGATCGCCGCGGTGCCGCCGCGGTATCCGTCCAGCACGATCGTGGTGTTGGCAACCGGGTCGGCCTGCGGGAACTGGGTGCGCAGCGCGTCGCCGACCTGACGGCTGGAGGCACTGGTAGGCAGCACCCGGTCGTCGGGATAACCGAACGCGACCGACAGGAACGGAGCGCCGAGCGCCAGCAGCACCGCGATGATGACGATCGCGACCGGCGCCGCGTGCCGCATCACCCAGCTGACCATTCGGTACCAGCCGGTGTCCTCCGGTGCCTGCGGGCCGGGAGCGGGCGCGCCGCGGCGGAACAGGCGCCGCAGCGGAACCCGCAGATCGAGGGAATTCACCCGAGGGCCGAGCAACACGAGCGCGGCGGGCAGGACCACGATCGAGGCGGCCGCAGCCGCGACGACGACCGCGACGCCCGCGTACGCGAAAGATTTCAGGAAGTACAGGTCGAACACGCTCAGCACGGCCATCGAGAGCGCCACGGTCAGTGCGGAGAACAGCACGGTGCGTCCGGCGGTCTGCACGGAGCGGATGGTGGCCGCGGTCGTGTCGAGGCCGTTGCCGAGTTCTTCCCGGAAGCGGCTGACGATGAACAGGCTGGCGTCGATGGCCAGCGCGAGGCCCATTGCCGTCGTCATGTTCAGCGCGTAAATCGAGACGTCGGTGAACAGCGTGAACAGCCGCAGGATCGCCAGTGTGGCGAGGATGGCGAACACGCCGATGGCCAGTGGGAGAGCGGCGGCGACCAGGCTGCCGAACACCAGGATCAGCACGATCATCGACAGCGGTACCGCGACGCCCTCGGCCAGGGCCAGATCTCGGGTGGTCTGTTCGGTCACGTCGTGATAGACCGCCGCGATGCCGCCCTGGCGGACCGTGATGCCGCCGGAGTCCAGGGCCAACTGCTTCTCCAACTCGCCCGCGGTCTGCTGAATCCGCGTTTCGTCGCCATCCAGGAAGGCGACAACCAGGGCGTTCTTGCCGTCGGTGCTGCGCAGCGCGCTCGCCAAGGGCGGCGGTGCGGTCCAGTAGGACTGGACGCCCTGCACACCGGAGCGCGCCTTCAGTGCGTCCACCAGTCCGATGCCCGTCGCTTTTGTGGCCGGATCGTCGGCGCCCGCGTCCGAGCTGACCAGCAGCACGAAGTTGGGTGCGGCGCCGCCGAAGTTGTCGGCGATGAGCTGGGTCACCCGTGCGGACTCGGCGTCGTCGGAGGTGAAGCCGCCGGACTTCAGGTGCGTGGCCGCGGTAGCGCCGAAGACGCCGAACAGCACGGCGAGGGCAAACGCCGTCGCCAGCACGATGCGGGGTGCGCGGGTGGTGAATCGGGCTATCCGGGTCAGCATCGCGGCTCTCCTCGGTAGGTTAACGGCGTTACAGTAACGCCGTTAACCTACCGTTGTCGAGGCCGCTCGACGAGCCGGAGGTCAGCCGCGGGATTTACGGATCGCCCGTAGGCCCCTGCGTCCTGGTACGGGGAGATCATCGCGCATGGCGACCCACTCGGCGGTGGTCAGCCAGAGCTGTTGGGCGCGGGCATCGGCGGTGTTGTGGAAGATCCGGCGGCCGCGGTCGTCACGCAATTCCTGTGCGACCACCGACCAGCGCGGCGGGCGGCCGTGCTCGTCCAGATAGTCGGCGAGGTACGTCGCGATGGCGGTACCGATCGTGTTCACCGGGCGCAGCGACACTCGGTTGCCGTACTGGGCGGCGTAGAAGCGCCGTGCGGCACAGAGGGATCGGGGATTGGCGTTGGAGGCGATCCAGCCGGCGCGCTGTGCCCGTTCGATCAGCCACAGATGCTTGACCGCCGACGGGGCGATATTGCCGACACGGGTGCGGATCAGCGTCATGATCTGCTCGCTGCACAGCACGTCGCGGCGGGTGGGTCCGTATCCGTATGTGGTCCAGTGCGCGTCGGCGAGTTTGGCGAGCACCCTTCCGAAGTCGTCGATGCTGCGCTGCGCGCGACGGCCGAGGCGTTCGATGCGTTCGGCCTCGCGGCGCATCTCGTTCTGCGCGGTCAGGGTGCGGATCGCGGCCATGGTGGGGACCTGGCCGCGTTCGAGGAGTTCGAGGATGGCGGCCGAGGTAGCGGGGTCGGCCGCCGCGGTCACCGGGAGCGAGTCGCGCTTGATCGCGAAATCCTGCGGGCTGATCGCGCGGCTCAGTAGAGCTACGGCGGAGCGGTCGCCGGCGAAATCGGTGCTGGACAGCCATGCGGCGGCGATGTCGTCACACGACGGCACGGTGGAAGTTCCTCCGGTGGAAGTGTGGGAATTGGCGCTGGTCACCCGTGGGCCGAGCTTTTGGTTGTGCCCCGGTCGGGATGAGGGACCGGCCGGGGTCACCAACCTGATGAAGGTTTGGCTACCGAAGTTGCCGACAGTCACGTTAGCCAGCGGATTGCGTCATGTCACTCATGGTGACGGATTCGTTATCTCCGAAAAGTCGGCGTCAATCGGGGTGTGCGTCCATATTTTCATCCTCATGAGGAGTGATGTGGCGACCGACTTCCGGATTGACCCACGCGGCATATGTGATTGCTAGATCATTGCCATCTGGTGGAGCGCGGTTGATCGCCGAAGAAGGCGCGCGGCATGTTGTGACCTGAATCACATATGCGGCCTGGAATCCGCCGTACCGGGCGGGCATGTCGTTTGTCGGTGGCCGCCGGTAACCTCTGGCCGTGGCTCTGTACCGGAAGTACCGACCGGCAACGTTCGCTGAGGTGGTGGGTCAGGAGCACGTCACCGACCCGCTGAGTATCGCGCTCGACACCGGGCGGATCAGTCATGCCTACCTGTTCTCCGGTCCACGCGGCTGCGGCAAGACTTCCTCTGCGCGCATTCTCGCCAGATCGCTGAACTGCGTACAGGGCCCGACGTCGACGCCGTGTGGTGTCTGCCCGTCGTGCGTGGCACTCGGCCCTGGCGGTCCGGGCAACCTGGATGTGATCGAACTCGACGCCGCGAGCCACGGCGGTGTCGACGACACCCGTGAGCTGCGTGATCGAGCCTTCTATGCGCCCGCCGAGTCCAGGTACCGGGTGTTCATCGTCGACGAGGCGCACATGGTCACCACCGCGGGTTTCAACGCGCTGCTGAAGATCGTCGAGGAACCGCCGGCCCATCTGATCTTCATCTTCGCGACCACCGAGCCGGACAAGGTGCTGCCGACCATCCGCTCGCGCACGCATCACTATCCATTCCGCCTGCTGCCGCCCGCCACCATGCGCGGCCTGCTCGGCCGGATCTGCGAGCAGGAGCAGGTGCCGGTCGAAGAAGCGGTGTACCCCTTGGTGATTCGCGCGGGCGGTGGTTCGCCACGCGACAGCCTGAGCGTGCTCGATCAACTGCTCGCGGGCGCGGGCCCCGAGGGGGTCACCTACACCAGGGCCGTCGCACTGCTCGGCGTCACCGACGTGGCGCTGATCGATGACGCCGTCGAGGCGCTGGCCGCCGACGACGGAGCCGCACTGTTCGGCACCGTCGACCGGGTGATGGAGGCGGGCCACGACCCGCGCCGCTTCGCCGTCGACCTGCTCGATCGTTTCCGCGACCTGATCCTGCTGCGCGCGGTGCCCGACGCCACCGAACGCGGCCTGGTCACCGGCCCCGGTGACGTGCTCGACCGGATGCGTGATCAAGCCGAGCGTCTCGGCCCGGCCACCCTGACCCGTTACGCCGATCTGCTGCACGAAGGGCTCGGCGAGATGCGCGGCGCCACGGCGCCGCGACTGCTGCTCGAGGTCGTCTGCGCCCGCATGCTGCTGCCCTCGGTGTCCGATGCGGAATCCGCCACGCTGCAGCGTTTGGAACGGCTGGAGCGGGGGTTGGCCAGCGGTTCCTTAGGCGCGGCACCTGCTGCGTCCTCGGCGACGCCCGCCGCGCCGTCCCAACCCGCTCCCTCGGGTGCGTCGCCGTCGGAGCCGCCGCGGCGCCGGGGTGCGGAGGCCCTGGCCGCGATTCGCCGCGAGAGCCGTGGGGATGGTCGATCCGGTACCGGTTCGGCGCCCAGCTCGCAGGGGGCGATCGAAGCCGGTGATGTGCCGTCCGCTGGTGATCCGGCGCAGACCGGCGGTGCTGCGAGTGCCGGGGGTGCGGTGCCCGCCGGAGGTGCCGCCGCTACCGGAGGCGCCGATCGCTCGCCGCCGGTAGGGACTGCACCAGCGGCAGGTGCGGCTTCTGGTGCTGCCGGTTCCGCCGCCGTTGCTGGACGTACCGAGGACGCATTCGCTGGTCGGCCAGCGAATGCCGGTGGCGCGGAACCCTTCGAGGTCGGTGGATCGTCCAGCCGTCCGGGATCCGGGGCGTCGGGTGTCGAGGACGGGGCCGACCGGATCGCAGCGACTGCCGAACCGGGGCCGCCTGCCGTAGTGTCGGCCGTCCCTTCAGCGGGCGGGTCGAGCGCGGCCGCGGAGCCGGATGTCTCGAGCGCTCCACACGGAACGGCGGGCGACCCGACCGGTTCCGGGTCCGCCGCATCCGGTGGCAGGTCCGGCTCGGCGCATGGCGCGCCTGCACGAGCGCCAGAACCCGGTGTTCCACAGCAGATTTCCCATGCCGGCGGGCCTGGTTCATCGAAGCCTGTGGATCCGGCTTTCGCCCGCGGCGCCGAGACGGTCGATCCGGGTGCTGGACAAGATTCGCGAACGGTCGATCCCGCTGGTGCACAGCGCGGTGACGAAGGGACCGGTGCGGCCGACGGTCGCGGCGTCGACCGAGCTGGTGCGCGGGAGCCGCGCGCCGCAGACGCTCGATCATCGCCCGCGAGCCCGGTATCGCAATCGGCCGCGCAACCGGCGTCCGACACTGCGGGTCGTGACCTGCTGAGCGAGGTGGAAGCCGCCTGGGCGGAGATCCGGGCCAAGGTGCGGGAGTTCGGCGCGGCGGTGCAGGCGATGCTCGCCGGTGCGTCGGTCGCGCGGATCGAGGGCGATGTCGTCGTGTTCGCGCATCAGCACGCGCCGCTGGCGCAGCGGTTGTCCGATCCGCGGAATCTGGAGGCGGTCCGGTCGGCGGTGCGCGCGGTGCTCGGGCGCGATCTCGAGGTGCGCTGGGAAGTGGGCGGCGCGCCGCAGCGACCCGCCGCGCCGCGGTCCGGCGGATCGGCCAATCGCTCGCGCACGTCCGGCGCCCAGGCGGCGGGACGTGAATCCGGCAACGCGCCCGGACGCGCGTCGGACACGGCGGCGCCGCCGCGATTTTCGCGACCGAGTCAATCCAGGAACGCGGGCGCGGACAAGTCGGCCGATGCGGGGCGTTCGCGCTCGGCCGGCGCGAACCCCCGCCCACATGCCGCCGACGACGACATCCCGCCGCCCGACTACCCCGACCTACCCGACGATCCCGGCCCGGCGGACTATCCGCGGCACGACCCGGAGTCGAGCGGAAACAGCGCCGTCACCAGCAGGGGCTGGGACCACGACGGGGCCGTCCCCGCCTCGACGCCGGAGGAGGAGCAGGAGATGATGGCCGCCGCGGCCGATCCGGTCGCACCCGGCGACCGGCGCGACCCGGACGAGGTCGCCCTGGAATTGCTGAAGAGTGAGCTTGGTGCCACACGGTTGGATGGTTGACAACCACCGTTCCCGCGACGTTAAGTTAACCGGAGTTCGCACACCGCGGTAGTATGAACGGGTAGCCGTGAGCTCCGGGACGACGACGTTCTATGGTATGCGCAGGCGTACGGGCGACCGGAACGTGCGTCCGCTGTTGCCTACCTGGTTTTGTACAGCGTTAGGAACGGTCGGCCACAGGGCCGGTCGGCGAGGTCAGCCGCAGCCACGCCGCACACGCGGTGTCGCCGCACACCAGCGCTCGGACGGACGAAGGTCCGGCCGCCGCACCTTAAGGAAGGAAACTCCGATATGACCACAGAGGCCTACATTTACGAGGCCATCCGCACTCCGCGCGGCCGCGGCAAGAAGAACGGCTCGCTGCACTCGGTCAAGCCGATCGACCTGACTGTTGGTCTGATCCAGGAGCTGCGCGGCCGCTTCCCGAACCTCGACGAGGACCGGATCTCCGACCTGATCCTGGGCGTGGTCATGCCGGTCGGCGACCAGGGCGCCGACATCGCCCGCACCGCGGTCACCGCGGCCGCTCTGCCCGACACCGTCGGCGGCGTCCAGATCAACCGCTTCTGTGCCTCCGGCCTGGAGGCGGTCAACATGGCCGCCCAGAAGGTCCGCTCCGGGTTCGACGACCTGGTTCTGGCCGGTGGCGTCGAGTCCATGTCGCGCGTGCCGATGGGCTCCGACGGCGGGCCCTGGGCGATGGACCCGGCCACCAACTACGACACCTACTTCGTCCCGCAGGGCGTGTCCGCCGACCTGATCGCCACCATCGAGGGCTTCTCCCGCGACGACGTGGACGCCTACGCGGTGCGCTCGCAGGAGCTGGCCGCCCAGGCGTGGACCGGCGGTTACTTCGCCAAGTCGGTCGTTCCGGTCAAGGACCAGAACGGCATCGTCGTGCTGGACCGCGACGAGCACATGCGTCCCGGCACCACCGCCGAGGACCTGGCCAAGCTGCAGCCGTCCTTCGCCGTGATCGGTGAGATGGGTGGCTTCGACGCGGTGGCGCTGCAGAAGTTCCACTTCGTGGAGAAGATCAACCACGTGCACCACGGCGGCAACAGCTCCGGCATCGTCGACGGCGCCGCCCTGGTGCTGGTCGGTACCGAAGAGGCGGGCAAGGCCTCCGGCCTGACCCCGCGTGCGCGCATCGTCGCGACCGCCACCAGCGGCGCCGACTCCACCATCATGCTCACCGGTCCGACCCCGGCCGCCAAGAAGGCGCTGGCCAAGGCGGGTCTGACCCTCGACGACATCGACCTGGTCGAGATCAACGAGGCGTTCGCCTCCGTGGTGCTGAAGTTCCAGAAGGACCTGAACATCCCGGACGAGAAGCTGAACGTCAACGGTGGCGCGATCGCCATGGGCCACCCGCTGGGTGCGACCGGCGCGATGATCACCGGCACCATGGTCGACGAGCTGGAGCGCCGCAACGGCCGGTACGCGCTGATCACCCTGTGCATCGGCGGCGGCATGGGCGTGGCCACCATCATCGAGCGGGTCTGATTCCCAACCGACAGCTGATACACCAAGGAGACACAGAGCTGTGAGCGAAACCAACATGATCGGTTGGGAGCAGGATTCGGACGGCATCGTCGTGCTGACGATGGACGACCCGAACCAGGGCGCCAACACGATGAACGAGCTGTACAAGAAGTCGATGACCGCCACGGTCGATCGGCTGGAGGCGGAGAAGGACAGCATCACCGGTGTTGTCCTGACCTCCGCGAAGAAGACCTTCTTCGCCGGCGGCGACCTGAAGAACATGATGAAGGTCGGCCCGGACGACGCCAAGGCCCTGATGGACGAGCTCGGCGAGATCAAGGGCGCGCTGCGGCGCCTGGAGCAGCTGGGCAAGCCGGTCGTCGCGGCCATCAACGGCGCCGCGCTCGGTGGCGGCCTGGAGATCGCGCTGGCCACCCACCACCGCATCGCGGCGGACGTGCCTGGTTCGCAGATCGGTCTGCCGGAGGCCACCCTCGGCCTGCTGCCCGCGGGCGGCGGCGTCATCCGCACCGTGCGCATGCTCGGCCTGCAGAACGCCCTGATGCAGGTGCTGCTGCAGGGCCAGCGCAACAAGCCGGCCAAGGCCAAGGAGATCGGCCTGATCGACGAGCTGGTCGGTTCGGTCGAGGAGCTGATCCCGGCGGCCAAGGCGTGGATCAAGGCCAACCCCGAGGCCGGCGTCCAGCCGTGGGACAAGAAGGGCTTCAAGATCCCCGGCGGCACCCCGTCCTCGCCCGCCTTCGCGGCGAACCTGCCGGCGTTCCCGGCCAACCTGCGCAAGCAGATCAAGGGTGCGAACATGCCCGCGCCGCGCGCCATCATGGCGGCCGCGGTGGAGGGCTCGCAGGTCGACATCGACAACGCGTCGCTGATCGAGTCCCGCTACTTCGTGCACCTGCTCACCGGCCCGGTCGCGAAGAACATGATCCAGGCGTTCTTCTTCGACCTGCAGACGATCAACAACGGCGGTTCGCGTCCGAAGGACGTGCCGAAGAAGGAGATCAAGAAGGTCGGCGTGCTCGGCGCGGGCATGATGGGCGCCGGCATCGCCTACGTCTCGGCCAAGGCGGGCTACGAGGTCGTGCTGAAGGATGTCTCGATCGAGGCGGCCGAGCGCGGCAAGAACTACTCGGAGAAGATCGAGGCCAAGGCGCTCTCCCGGGGCAAGACCACCGAGGAGAAGTCCAAGGCGCTGCTGGACCGGATCAAGCCGACCGCGGACGCGGCCGACTTCGCCGGTGTGGACTTCGTCGTCGAGGCCGTCTTCGAGAACACCGAGCTGAAGCACAAGGTGTTCCAGGAGATCGAGGACATCGTCACCCCCGACGCGCTGCTCGGCTCGAACACCTCCACCCTGCCGATCACCGGTCTGGCGACCGGCGTGAAGCGCCAGGAGGACTTCATCGGCATCCACTTCTTCTCGCCGGTCGACAAGATGCCACTGGTGGAGATCATCAAGGGTGAGAAGACCTCGGACGAGGCGCTGGCCCGGGTGTTCGACTACACCCTGGCGATCAAGAAGACCCCGATCGTGGTCAACGACAGCCGTGGCTTCTTCACCTCGCGCGTGATCGGCACCTTCGTCAACGAGGCGATCGCCATGCTCAAGGAGGGCATCGAGCCCGCCACGATCGAGCAGGCCGGTCTGCAGGCCGGCTACCCGGCCGCGCCGCTGCAGCTGTCGGACGAGCTGAACATGAAGCTCATGCAGAAGATCGCCAAGGAGACCCAGGAGGCCGCCCAGGCGGGCGACACCACCATGGGCGCGAAGCGGCACCCGGCGCAGGACGTCATCGACTACATGGTGTCCGAGGGTCGTCCGGGCCGCCTGGAGAAGGCGGGCTTCTACGAGTACGACGAGAATGGCAAGCGCACCGGTCTGTGGCCTGGCCTGCGCGAGCACTTCAAGACCACGGCGGACTTCTCCGTCCCGCTGCAGGATCTGATCGACCGCATGCTGTTCGCGGAGGCGATCGAGACCCAGAAGTGTTTCGACGAGGGCGTGCTGACCTCGACCGCCGACGCCAATATCGGCTCGATCTTCGGCATCGGCTTCCCGGCCTGGACCGGTGGTGTGCACCAGTACATCGTCGGTTACCCGGGCGGCCAGGAGGCCTTCGTGGCCCGCGCCGACTACCTCGCCAAGACCTACGGCGAGCGCTTCGAGGTTCCGGCCTCGCTGCGTAAGTAGTCTCCACGCCGAACGAACGACGAAGCCCGCCATCGCTTTCCGCGATGGCGGGCTTTCGTTCGTGCGGATAAGTTACCAGCCGTGCCAAGACGTAGTCACCGCATCCTGATCGCCAGTTGTGCTCTCGCGCTCGCGTCGGCGCCGCTCGCCGCCGCCGATCCGGCGGCGGGCCCGTCGGTGCGGCTGCTCGGCGAACAGACGGTAGCCCACGATCTGGACTTCGAGGGCACCACCGTGGGCGGGCTGTCCGGTATCGACTATCTCGAACGCACCGGCGAGTACGTGCTGATCAGCGACGACCGGTCGAACAAGAACCCCGCCCGGTACTACACCGCGCGTATCGATGTCGGTGTGCACGGGGTCGGTCCGGTGGCGTTCACCGGCACGCGTGCCCTGTCCACCGCGACGGGCACCGCCTACGCGCCGAATTCGGTGGACCCGGAGGAGATCCGGGTCGATCCGTGGACCGGCGACTACTACTGGACGCAGGAGGGCGAACGGCTCGACACCGTTCTCGCGGACCCGTCGACGCGCATCGCGCACTCCGACGGCTCGTATGCGGGCGAGTTGCCGATCCCGGACAACGAACGGATGCGCGCCGGCTCCGGCCCCAGGCAGAACCAAGGGCTGGAGGGCGCGACCTTCGCAGCAGGGGGCACGTTGTTCGTTACCTCGATGGAGGGGCCGCTGCTGCAGGACGGCCCGATGGCGACCACGACCAGCGGCGCGACCGCCCGGATCACCGTCCAGGCGCGCTCCGGACAGCTACTCGCCCAGTTCGCGTATCCGATGGAGCCGGTGCACGCCGAGTCACGGCCCGAACCGGGGCGCGGAGGGACCGGGATCGCCTCGATCCTGGCCGCCGACCCGCTGGATCCGACGAAACTTCTTGTGTTGGAACGCTCCTTCGTGCCGGGCGTGGGCAACAAGATCCGGGTCTACGAGGCCGATCTCGGTGTCGCGACCAATATTCTCGACGCTCCGATCGGTGCCGCGCGTCCGGTGGCCAAGCGGCTGGTCGTCGACCTCGACGACGTCGGACTTTCCGCCATCGACAACGTCGAGGGCATGACCTGGGGTCCGCGCCTGCCTTCGGGAGCGCGAACCCTGGTGCTGGTCAGCGACAACAATTTCGATCGTGACCAGATCACCCAGGTCATCGCCTTGGCCGTCGGCTAGTCGGTGCGGGGCGGGTTCTCCACCTTGCGCCGGTCACCCGGGGACCGGCGAGTTCGAGTCGAAGCCCTTCGGCGGGGTCGTCTTCGGGTATTGACACGGCGTCCCCATTCATAATTGTTTCTTCAACAAAACTCGGCGGCCGCCGCGGCCTGTCGCCGGATTTCTCGAGGGCATCCGATTGGCCGACTCTCACTTGGGTATCCGTTCCCGGGGCCGGGATATGGCCGCGCCGCCAGCAAGGCGACATCCGAGAAGGTGAGCGCCGCGTAGTTGTCGGCTGGCAAATCGTCGGCGTTTTCAGAACGCCAAGCGCCAGAACGTGAGCCTGCGGCCGCCCGCTGAGCGGCGCGAAACGCCCGGACCCGCGACACGCTCCATCCGGTTCCGAAACATCTCCCGCGGGCTCTCCCGCCGCGCTACGTTGGAGTATGCGCAGACATATCGGACACCCGCCGTGTCCGGCTTCGGCGCGAAGTTGGCCGCCGGTGACGCCGATTCGATGTGGGATCGAGGTGATCACATGAATCCACAGACGCGTTCGGCCCGGGTGGGCCCCGAATCGTCTGCGGCCGAATCGAATACGCAGCGCCAGACGCCCATCGACATCGGTGACGAGCTGGAGGCGATGGGCCTGTCCGGCGCGGTGGAGATCGGTCGTGGCGGGTTCGGGGTGGTCTATCGCTGCATCCAGACCGCACTGGACCGGGTGGTCGCGGTGAAGGTGCTCTCCTCGGAGATCGACCAGGAGAGCCGGGAGCGCTTCCTCCGCGAAGAACAAGCCATGGGCAGGCTGTCCGGTCATCCGAACATCGTCGACATCCTCCAGGTGGACGTCACCGCCACCGGTATGCCGCTGATCGTCATGCCGTACTGCACGCGCGGGTCGCTGGAGCAGTTGATTCGCGATCACGGCCCGCTGACCTGGCCGGACTCGCTGCGCGCCGGCGTGAAGCTGGCGGGGGCGATCGAGAGCGCGCACCGGGCCCATATCCTGCACCGGGACGTGAAACCGGCCAACGTCCTGCTCAGCGGTTACGGCGAACCGCAGCTGACCGATTTCGGCATCGCCCGGATTCCGGGCGGATTCCGTACGTCGAGCAGCATGATCACCGGCTCGCCCGCGTTCACCGCGCCCGAAGTGCTCAAGGGCGACGAGCCGACCGTCCGCTCCGACATCTACGGCCTCGGCTCGACGTTGTTCGCACTGCTCACCGGGCACGCGGCCTTCGAGCGGCAGGCGGGCGAGCGAGTGGTCGCCCAGTTCCTGCGGATTACCACGCAGCCCGTGCCCGACTTGCGCGAACAGGACATTCCCCAGGACCTGGCCGCGGTCATCGAACATGCCATGTCCCCGGATCCGCGCGACCGCCCGGACAGCGCGTACGAATTCGGCGAAATGCTGCGGACCGTGCAGCGCGACCACGATCAGTTGCCCGACGAGATGGCGCTGCTGGACACCACGCCGGAACCTCAGTCGACTACCTCCACCGACGTCAGCGAGCCCACCGTGGTGTGGACCGGTACCCATCCCGCGGTCACCGCGCGGCGCAGCTGGCCGCTGACGTTGCGGCCCGCCGTCTCGCAGCACCCCGGTACGCCGGGCGCGATCACGACGCCGCCAACGGCGGTAACCAAATTTCGTCCGCCGACACCGACGCGCGCCCCGATACCGCGGCCGCGTTTGCTGGACATCCTGCGTGCGGGCGACCGGCGTAGGCTGGCGGTGATCCACGGGCCCGCGGGATTCGGCAAGAGCACGCTGGCCGCGCAGTGGCGCGCCGAACTCGCCGAGAGCGACGCCGCGGTCGCCTGGATCGGCATCGACCGCGACGACGACAACGAGATCTGGTTCCTGGCTCACCTGATCGAGGCGATCCGCCGCGTGCGTCCGGATGTCGGCGACGGCTTGGAACAGGTGCTCGAGGAACGGCCCGCCGACGCGGCCGCGTTCGTGATCCCCACGCTCATCGACGAGATCCATGCCGCGCGCCAGACGATCGTGGTGATCGTCGAGGACTGGCATCGGATCACCGACGCGGGCGCGCATCGCGCGATGGAGGCGCTGCTGGACAACGGTTGTCACCACTTGCGATTCGTGGTGACCAGCCGGGAGCAGTCCGGTCTGCCGACCGGCCGGATGCGAGTGCACGACGAACTGGTCGAGATCGGCTCGGCCGCGCTGCGCCTGACCGAGGCGGAGACCAGGCAGATCCTGGTGGAGCGCAATGGATTCGAGCTCACGCCCGAGCAGGTCACCGAGATTCACACGGCCACCGACGGCTGGCCCGCCGCCATCCAGCTGGTCGGCTTGTCGCTGCGCGGCAACACCGATCCCGCACAGCTGATCGCGACGCTCTCCGAGGGCGACCACGGCATCCGCGAGTACCTCGCCGAGAACGTGCTGGACACCCTGGAACCGAGGATGCTCGAGTTCCTGATGTCGATCGCGGTGACCGAGCGGGTGAGCGCCTCGCTCGCTGCGGCGCTGTCGGACGAGGCGGACGCCGACCAGCTGCTCGAGCAGGCCGAACAGCGCGAGCTGTTCCTGCGGCGCAGCGAGCACGATCCGGACTGGTTCCGGATGCAGCCGCTGTTCGCCGAGCATCTTCGGACGCGGCTCGACCGCGTCCATCCCGGGAAATCGAAAGCTCTGCATCGCAAGGCGTCTCGGTGGTACGCCGAGCACCAGCTGCTGCGCAAGTCGGTCGACCACGCGCTGGCCGCGACCGATCTGAAGATGGCGCTGGACCTGCTGGAGAGCGGCGGCATGGACCTGATCGACGGTTCCCGCCTGGCCACGCTGCTGGGCAGCGTGTCGAAACTGCCGATGCAACAGGTGGCTTCGCGCTCGAAGCTGCTGATGGCGGTGGCCAGGGCGAACGTCAACCTGCAGCAGTCCGGCGCGGCGCGCAACGCGCTGGGCAGGCTGTCGAACATTTTGGCTCGCGGGTCATCCAGCGACGACGACGTACGCGTGCAGCGCTGCCAGGCCGTGGTACTCGCCGCGGCGGACCAGATCGCGCGCGACCACACCGAAGGCGTGCTGGACCGGGTCGCCGACTGTCTGCAACACCCGGACGAACTGCCGCCGTGGACGATATCGACCGCGGCGAACCTCACCACCTTCGTGCGGCTGTGCGAGTTCGATTTCGAGGGCGCCAGGAAGGTCCAGGAATGGGCCGTGGAATACCACGAGCGTTCGAAGGATCCGCTCGGCATGGTCTTCGGCCTATGCGGCCAGGGCGCCGCAGCCTATGAGCAACTCGACGTCGCAACCGCCACCAGGTGCTTCCAGCAGGCATGGGAGGCCGCGCGGGCGCGCGCGGGCCCGCGCTCACACGCGGTGCGCGTCGCCGCCGCGCTGCTCGGCGAATTGAGTTACCGCCGGGGCGATCTGGGCAGCGCCGACCCGCTACTGGACGAGAGTCACGAGCTGGTCACCCGGGTCGGCCCGGTGGACTTCCTGATTTCGACGTTCGTCGTCGGCGCCCGGGTCAAGGCGGTCCGCGGCGACCTGTACACCGCGGCCACCCGGCTGGACGAGGGCGCCCGCATCGCGACCGACAATCGCCTCGCCAGGTTGAGCGCGCACATCCGCGCGGAACGGCTGCGGCTCGGCCTGCCGCCGGACGCCGCGGACCGCCGCTACACCGATGTCGCCGAGTCCACGCCGCTGCAGGCGGGCCACCGGCTGACCGGCGCCGCCCTGCTCGCCGCCGAGGCCGAGGAACTGGCCGCGATCCGTGCGCTGCTCACCGAACACGGCCTCGGCTCCGATGACCGGGCGGTGCGCCGCGCCCGCGCGTTGTACGATCACACGCTGGAAAAGCGCCGTCCCCGTGCGCAACTGGACGCCGCGCTGCTGCTCGCGGAATGCCTGGCTACCTCCGGTTGGGTCGGCGAGGCCACCAACCTGCTGCTGCCCGCCGTCGCGACCTGCGCCGAACTCGGCTGGACCAGGCCGCTGCTGGACGCGGGCCCCGGCGTGGTCGGCATCCTGCGCGTGCTGCGCGCTGATCTGCCTCCGTCGGGACAGGTCGCGGACACCGAACTGCCCGCCCCGTTCCTGGATGAACTCCTGGACGAGGCGGGCAGCCAGGCTTTTTGAATTACGGCTGCCACCACGGGCGCAGTGGCACGGTCCAGTCGCCGTCGGCGGGCAGTTTGACGCCGAGTACCTGGTGCAGCTGAACCACGTTGCGCTGGAAGCCGAGCCGACAGCCCGCCATGTACAGGCCCCACACCTTCGCGGTGCCCTCGCCGACTTCCGCGACGCAGGCGTCCCAGTTGGCGAC
The DNA here is from genome assembly GCF_965283145.1 of Nocardia sp. Marseille-Q1738. Classification (NCBI taxonomy): domain Bacteria; kingdom Bacillati; phylum Actinomycetota; class Actinomycetes; order Mycobacteriales; family Nocardiaceae; genus Nocardia; species Nocardia sp. Marseille-Q1738. The sequence goes on from NZ_CBDIMS010000001.1 coordinate 889,899, forward strand.
CAGGTTCTTGCACCATTCGTGCAGAGTCAGCGCGTAGTGCTCGCGCAGGTTCTCCTCGTGCAGCACCTCGAGTCCGATGTTCTGGATCTCGGAGATGATCCGGCCGGAACCGATCAGCTCGCCGTCCGGGAACACGTAGCGGTCGATGAAATCGCCCGCCTTGGTGGTGCGGGTGTTGTCCGGGCGGGTGATGCAGTGGTTCAGGAACAGTCCGCCGTCGCGCAGCTTGCTCTTGATGTAGTCGAAGTAGAACGGGTAGTTGTGCACGCCGATGTGTTCGGTGAGACCGATCGAGGACACCGCGTCGAAATCGCCCTCCGGCACGTCGCGGTAGTCGGAGTGGCGCACCTCGGCCAGGTCGGTCAAGCCGTCCTCGGCGATCTTCTTCTGCGCCCACTCCGCCTGCTCGGCCGACAGCGTCGCGCCGATGACCTTGACGCCGCGCTTGGCGGCGTAACGCACCATGCCGCCCCATCCGCACCCGATGTCCAGCAGCCGATCGCCTTCCTTCAAACGCAGCTTGTCGAACACCAGGCGGTATTTGTTTTCCTGCGCCTGCTCCAGCGACCAGTTCTCGTCACCGTAGACCGCGCAGGTGTAGGTCATGGACGGGCCGAGCACATACTCGTAGAAGGCATTCGAGACGTCATAGTGATGGTGGATGGCTTCGGCGTCCCTGGTCTTGGAGTGCCGCAGGCCCTCGAAGGCGATGCGGCGCCAGCGCGGCAGGGTCTCCTGCGGCGGCGGGGCGACCGGCTTGAGCCGCTCCCAGCCGAGCGAGCGCGCGATGGCCACCAGGGCCAGCGCGGACGGACGACGGAACTTCAGCCCGTCGATCGCCTTCAGGATTTCGTACGGATCGCCGGGGTGTACGCCGCTGGCGGTCATGTCGCCTGCGATGTAGGCGCGGGCCATACCCAGGTCGCCGGGGGCGGTCGCCAGATAATTGATGCCGCGCGGCGTCCTGATGTCCAGCGCGAACGCCGAATCCTCCGGTCCGGCCGCGCTGCCGTCGTAGGCGGTCAGGCGGATCGGCACGTCGCCCTCGACGAGGGTCTCGAAGATGTCGGCAATGCTGAGCTTGGTTCCGAGGTCAGCGAAGACATCGGAACGGTCCCGGAATGTCGTCATTTGCGTTGCACCGCCTTCGAATACAAATCCAGCAAGCGCTGGTCTGGGTCGTAGCGTTTCTTCAGTTCGGTGTAGGTGTTTCCGCCGTAAAGCGCGGCGAACTCATCCTTGTCGTAGAAGGAATCCGAGTACAGCGACTTATGTCCGTCGAACTCGGTCACCGTGCGTTCGATGGCGCGGTTGGCCGCTCCTTCTCGCTGCCCGGGGACGGTGGGAACGGCCGACCAGAATCCGACGTTTACGTAGGTTCGGTTCGGCTCCAGGGGATACAGCGGCCACGCGCGCTCGCCCGGCCGGTTTTCCTCGCCGGTCTCGCGCAATCGCAGCGGGCACAGCCAGATCGGTTCGATCGGAATCTCCCGCAGGAACCATTCCACGAAGTCGGCGGTGCGCTCCACCGGTACCTCGATGTCCTGCACCACCCGCTCACGCGGCGGATTGCCCTTGCGGGCATCCAGTTTGTCGCCGATGTGGTATTTGTGGTCGAGCGCGACGAGCTTCCAGTAGAAGCTGCTGCGCCGGTAGCGTTTCGGCCAGAACCGGCGGATCCTGGGGTTCTGTGTGCCGAACGCGCGAGAGCACCAGAACCAGTCGGTGTCCCAGCGCCACAGATAGTCGTGGATGGTGAGGCGGTCGCGTTTGGGCGCGCTGCCGTCGTGCCGGATGGACCGGTAGTAGATGTCCATGCCGGTGTAGTCGCTGGTCGGGCCCGGCTCGTCGGTTCGGCGGCCCAATGTCAGGTAGCTCTCTTCGGCGGAGAACACGACGCCGTCGAGATAGTCGACCCGCTCGCCGGAGAAAGCCCGGTCCGTCACGATCGTCGCGAGGGTCGTCTCCAGCTCGCGCAGATCGCGAAAGCGCACGTGCCGCAGCGCGACGTAGGGCTGCACCTGCTCCAGCTCGATCTTCAGCCGGACGGTGTAACCCAGCGTGCCGTAGGAGTTCGGGAAACCGCGGAACAGGTCGGCGTGCTCGTTGTCCGGCGTCGCGGTGATGATCGCACCCGCGCCGGTCAGCACGTCCATTTCCAGCACCGACTCGTGCGGCAAACCGCTGCGGAACGAGGTGGACTCGATGCCGAGCCCGGTGACCGCTCCGCCCAGCGTGATCGTCTTGAGCTGCGGAACGACCAGCGGCGCCAGCCCGTACGGCAGGGTGGCGGCGACCAGTTCTTCGTAGCTGGTCATGCCTGCGACATCGGCGGTCTTTGCGACCGGATCCACCGCGATGACCTTGGTCAGGCCGGAGACGTCCAGACCGGGCGCGGTGTTCTTGGCCCTGGCGCGGAATAGGTTCGAAGTTTTCTTGGCCAACCGGACGTTGGCGTGCTCGGGTATCGCGCGGTAACTCGCCAATAGGCGGTCGACGCCCGCTCGATGCGCGGCAAATCCTGATTCGCGTGTGGCCGGTGCGTGTCCGGCCTTCCCCAACAGACTCACTGCCACCCCTCGACGCTAGTACGCACCCTGACCTACAGCCACCGAGAAATGATCAATCCGGGAGAAAAGTCACGCGAATGTTGCATCGGGAATACCGCGCGTTCGACGTGACAGGCCGCGTGGGGCAATGCCCGATTCAGTACGGCCGAAACCCCGGCGCCGGGCCGTACTGCGGTCCCGGATAGCCCGGCTGGTTGACGTACTGTGGCCGCATGCGGCCCCCTCCATGGACTGGTCGAGTGCGGAGCATAGCAAGGCGAGGCTGGACGGTGCGCCCGCAAGGAGGCAGGGCAGGATAGGGAACGGTCGAGACACCGCATCCGGACAAGGAGCTCATTGTGGGACAGGTCAGCGCCAGCAGTTCGATCGTCGTTGCGGCGGACCCGCAGCGCGCACTCGAGGCAATCGCCGACTACGACACGGTGCGTCCGCGCATCCTCTCCTCGCATTACCGCGACTACAAGGTGGTCGAAGGTGGCAAGGGAGCGGGCACCGTCGCGGAGTGGACGCTGCAAGCCACCGAGAAGCGCACGCGCAATGTGCACGCGGTCGTCTCGGTATCGGATTCCATTGTCACCGAGCGCGATTCGAATTCAACGATGGTGAACACCTGGACAGTCACCCCGGAGGGCTCCGGCGCGCGGGTCACGCTGCGCACCACCTGGAAGGGCGCGGGCGGCATCGGGGGCATCTTCGAGGGGATCTTCGCGCCGCTGGGTCTGAAGAAGATCCAGGCCGAGGTGCTCGGGAACCTGCAGCGCGAACTGGCGTGATCGGCTGACCACGACAACGGCCCGGTACCGCGTTGGTGCCGGGCCGTTGTCGGTATCGCGCCGGTTTACTCGCCGCCGATGTCGAACAGATTGCCCTCCGGGTCGGCCAGTGTCGTCCACTTCGTGCCGTACATGTCGAAATCGCCTCTGTGCTCGGCGCCGAGGTCGATCGCACGCCGAACCTGCTCATCTCGGTCGGGTGCGTGCAGGTCCAAGTGGATCACGTTCTTGCCCGGGTTCTTGTCCGGCACCCGGATGAACATCAGCACCGGCGTGGCGCCCGCCGTCCGGCCCACAGTGGCGAACTCCGCGTTGGCATCGGGGTCGACCGGCTGGTCCAGCAGTCGCGCCCAGAATCCGGCGAGCGCACCGGCATCCGCGCAATCGATGGTCACGTGGGCGATCGAGAGTGCCATGGATATCTCCTTTTCACGGCTGGGCGATGGGCCAGCACACTTCGGTCCGGTAGGCGGTGGGGTCGTCGGCTCGGTCCGGTCCCCACAGGTACATCTCCCGGATGGGCTCCGGCAGGGCGAGGTCGTGTTCGGCTACATGGCTGCCCAGCGCGCCGTAGGTGCGATCGAAATCGTCGAACGGACCCTCGTGCACGGCGACGGCGAAACGGCGCTCGGGCAATTCGATGGCCGAAAGCCCTTGCGGCAGCTCGATGCCGGTATCGGCGATTGGGACGAACGCGACCACCTCGCCCTCGTCCTCCTCGAAGAACTCGGTGCCGTACGTGGCGCCGCTGATACCCGCGGGCGCGATGCCGGTCGCGGCCAGTGCCTCGTACAACGCCTGGAACGTCGAGCCGCACCACTCGCCGATGTGTTCGCGCGCCACCACCGCGCTGATGGCGGCGGCCGGGAAGGCCGGGACCGTGCGATGCTGCACGGCGATCGGCGTCGCGGGCGTCAGCAGCGAACGCAAGGAAGCCACGACCGCGCGGGTGCGGGTCAGTTCCTCCTCCATGCGCGTCAGGTGTGCGCGCAGCGCGGCGTCGCGGGCGTTCTCGTCCGGCGCGGCGAGCACGGCGCGGATCTCCGGAAGCGGCATGTCCAATGCGCGCAGCCGCCGGATCAGTTGCGCCTGCTCCACCTGTGCCGTCGAGTACCGCCGATAGCCCGAACTCGGGTCGATGTCGACCGGAGTGAGCAGGTGGATCTCATGGTAGTAGCGCAACGTCTTCACGCTGAGATGGCTCAGCCTGGAGAACTCCCCGATCGGGACGGTGGCCGTCATGGCCTCAGCCAACACCCTCCAGTGACGGGAGGGTCAACCGCATCCCGTGGTCAGGCGAGGGCGAAGGTCAGCAGCAGGGTGGTCTGGAAGGCGCCGCGCCACCAGGAGTAGCCGAACCAAACGCCCGGGGTGACCTCGCGGATTTCGTCGTACACCTGCGGCGTTGGCGACGGTGTGTAGTTGAGTGCCCAGGTGGGGCCACCGTCGGTCAAAGCGGGCGCGGCATAGACGTCGGCACGCCAGCCTTCGATGCCGGCACCGGTGAGACGGTTCATCAGGTAACCGCCGTCCGGTCCGGTGTAGAAGGTCTTGCCGATCCAGAACGGGGGCGCGAGAGACTGCATGATCGGCGGGCGGGTCACCCAGCCGGCCTTCACGCCCATCGGGACCGCGCCGAGCGGTGCGTCACGGAAGATGGCGTCCTGCTGTACCGGTGAGCAGCGGAACCGTAGCGAATCCAGGGTCGCCGCCTTGTCGTCCGGGTAGAGAACGCAGCCACCGCCGTAGTCGGCTACGGCCGGGACGACGACCTCCGTTTCGATGACCTCGGCGTCGGAGGACGCAGCTGGATCGGCGTCGGCGGACGCAGCTGGATCGGCGTCGGCGGACGCAGCTGGATCGGCGTCGGCGGACGCAGCTGGGGTGGTATCGGCGAATGCAATGGGGGTGGCAGCGCCGAGAAAGATGCTGGGGAGGCCCAGCGCGAGCACCACGCTGGGCAGGAAACGGTATGCCCTCATCGTTGTCTCCAGATATTCCGCATCGGTCGCCGACCCAGTTCGATGGTAGGGCGAGCCTGATCTCTCTCCATGGGAACTACCCAACCTGTTACCGGCACTGCTTCGAACACCTCGGACCGATCGGGCCGCGCCGGACATCCGGTGCGGCAGGACTAGGCTGGCCGATGACACCTTCTCCAGAGAGGACCCTCCCGTGCAGCCAGGTGGTCAGTTCGATATGCAACAGTTACTCGCCCAGGCGCAGCAGATGCAGCAGGCGGTGATGGAAGCCCAAGCCGAGATCGCGGCGAGCGAAGTGGATGGCGCGGCGGGCGGTGGGCTGGTCAAGGTCACCATCAAGGCGACCGGTGAGGTGGTGTCGCTGACCATCGACCCGAAGGCCGTCGACCCCGACGACATCGAGACCTTGCAGGACCTGGTGATCGGCGCGGTCAACGACGCGATGGCGAACGCGCAGCGCCTTGCCGCGGAACGGCTCGGGCCGTTGTCCGGGGGTTTCGGCGGCGGTTCGCTGCCAGGTTTCTGAGCCGAGGTAGCAGTTGTACGAGGGTCCGGTTCAGGATCTGATCGACGAGTTGGGCAAGCTGCCCGGCGTCGGTCCGAAGAGCGCCCAGCGCATCGCCTTTCATCTGCTCCAGGTGGAGCCGCCGGAGATCGATCGGTTGCAGGCCGCCCTGCAGAAGGTGCGCGACGGCGTGCGGTTCTGCGTGGTCTGCGGGACGGTCTCCGACGGTGAGCTGTGCCGCATCTGCGCCGACCCGCGGCGGGACCGCACCATGATCTGCGTGGTCGAAGAGCCCAAGGACGTACAGGCGATCGAGCGCACCAGGGAGTTCCGCGGCCGCTACCACGTGCTCGGCGGCGCGCTCGATCCGCTCAGCGGTGTGGGCCCCGATCAGCTGCGGATCCGGGAGTTGCTGGCGCGCATCGCGAATCAGGAGGACGGTGTCGACGTCACCGAGGTGATCATCGCGACCGATCCGAACACCGAGGGCGAGGCCACCGCCACCTATCTGGTCCGGATGCTGCGCGACTTTCCCGGCCTGAGCGTGACCCGACTGGCTTCGGGCCTTCCGATGGGCGGCGATCTGGAGTTCGCCGACGAGCTGACCCTCGGTCGCGCGCTGTCGGGGCGGCGCGCGCTGTAGCCCTGCTTGCGACAACACATTTGCGCGCTAAGGGGATTGCGCCGCGGCGAGCGTGGGTTACTGTGTCGGGGATGAGCATCGAATTCGTGCTGACGACGCTCGTCATCGTCGCCACCCCCGGTACCGGTGTGCTGTTCACACTCGCGGCCGGTCTGTCCCGAGGCACCAGGGCCAGTGTGATCGCGGCCTTCGGCTGCACGCTCGGCATCGTTCCGCACATGATCGCGGCGATCACCGGCTTGGCCGCGGTCCTCAATGCCAGCGCGGTCGCGTTCCAGACGCTGAAATACCTCGGCGTCGCCTACCTGCTGTACATGGCATGGAACACGTTCCGGGACAAGGGCGCGCTCGCGGTCCCGGAGCGGGCCGAGCACGCCGCACCGTCGGCGCGCAAAGTGATCACCTCAGCGGTGCTGCTCAACATCCTCAACCCCAAGCTGACCGTCTTCTTCTTCGCGTTCCTGCCCCAGTTCGTGCCCAGCGGCGCGCCGAACGCGTTGGCGCGCATGCTGGAACTGAGCGGCATTTTCATGCTCGCCACCTTCGTGGTGTTCGCGATCTACGGCGCCTGCGCGGCCGCGGTGCGCGACCGGGTCATCTCGCGCCCCGCCGTGGTGACTTGGATGCGCCGGGCCTTCGGCGCTTCATTCGTCGCCCTCGCAGGCCGTCTCGCCACCCAGAACCAGTGAGCGGACTTCCGCTCGGAGCCGGGAAGCGCGCGGCGGTGGGCGGTTCAGAGTTCGACGCGGGACCAGGGGAGGCTGGGGAAGCGAGCCCGGTTGTCGTTGGCCCAGTCCCAGATGACGGCGGCTACGGTGGCGGGATCGGCGACGGTGGTGCCGAAGTGCTTGTCGGGGGAGCCGTCCCGGTATTCGAGGGTGTAGACCCCGGTGTTCTCGCGGTAGGTCTGGATATAGAACTGCTCGCCGCGCTCCACGACGAGGTACGGGTTCGGCGGGCTCAGCTCGGGAACCCACTGCTCGGCGAGTGCTTTGGTGAGGTACGGGAACTCGCCCGCGCCGCCGTGGGTGACGGTGGCCGCGATGTGCCCGGCGGGATCGATCAGCCAGGCCAGCTGCGGGTCGTAGACGGCGTAGTTCAGTGGTGTCGCGAGTTCGAACAGCAGGTGGCGCACGAAGCCGATCGCGTCATACGGGCAAGATACGTACAGCGCCGCGCCGGTCGCGGCGCCGCCCACCGGGACAGTGCTGAGAAAGCTGTCCTCTTCGGGTAGCTCCGCGTTGCGTCTGTTGAGCTCGGCCGCGATCTGCGCGACCACCCCCGCCTCGGGGATGCCTTGCTGGGTGCTCAGGTAGGCGTCGACCTGCGCGATCGACGACGCGACACCGGAAGGCAGCAACACGTGGTCATAGCTCACCTCGGCCAGGGTACGGAACCGCGAAAACCCGCCGACGGGTCCCGTCGCCTTCGGTGCACCGGCAGCCGCCCGCGAGATCGCCGCAATCGATGACGAAGGCGTGTCGAGCGTGGGCGGGATCAATGCACATCTCGTCGGTGCATTCGGAGATCCGGCCCGCATGCACGATCAAGGTTCCGTGGCAGTGGTCGAACGCCGAGTCGCAGGATGAACAACTTGTTGTGCCCATGTGACCTCCTGGAGAGACCGGAGTTGTCATTCGGTGATATTGGCGCCGCACTGGGTGCGGTAGGACCATTGTCGCGTGTGTTGCCGCACTTTCTCGATCATTCAGCAATCATGTCGCAACTTTTTCTTTGTGACGGGTATCGTTCCCAACTCGCTCGATCTCTAGAGCTGTTACGTGCGAAAATGGCAGCACGATCCACCGATTCCAGTCCGTCGGACACGCTCGCTGCACGTCTGATCGAAATGCTCGAGGGTTTCCGGCGACTGTTTAGCATCCTTGATGGCGGAAGTGAGGTCGGCGCGGTGGCGGTGCGCGATGAGCCGCGAGAGACGGCGACCGGTGCGAATGCGCGCGAGCAGTTCGCGCGCTACCGCGCCGAAGGTGCCGGCACCGCCGCGTACGACGAATGCGGTAGGCCCACCGCGAGTTACTACGACGAATTGGTCGATGCCGAGGGCAAAGTGCGGCCGATGTGGCGGGAGTTGTCGGCCGATTTCGTCGACCTCGGCAGCGACGGACTCGATCGGCTGGACAGCCGGGTGCGCAGGCTGGTCGATGACGACGGCATCACCTATTTCGAGGCCGGTGCGTCGGCCGAAAGCGCGGCACCGAGCCCGTGGCGCCTCGACCCGATCCCCCTGCTGGTCTCCGCGGACGACTGGAGCCGGCTGGAGGCGGGCCTGGAACAGCGTTCCCGATTACTCGACGAGGTACTCACCGACATCTACGGCCCGCGCAGGACGCTCAGCTCGGGACTGCTCGCACCGGAAGTCGTGTTCGGCAACCGCGGTTACGTGCGAGCCGCGCACGGCATCACCGTGCCGGGGCGGCATCAGCTGTTCCTGCATGCCTGCGACCTCAGCCGTTGGGGCGACGGCCGATTCCGGGTGATCGCCGACCGGGCGCAGGTGCCGTCGGGCGCCGGATACGCGCTGGCCGATCGCAGGGTGGTGGCGACGGCGATCCCGGAGTCGTTCGAGCACGCCAATCCCCGGCCGCTGACCCCTTTCGCCAGGGCGATGCGGGCGATGCTGATCGAGTCGGCGCAGGCCGACGACGACGAGCCGGTGATCGTGGTGCTCAGCCCCGGCGTGCACTCCGAGACCGCGTTCGATCAGGCGTATCTCGCCTCGACGCTGGGCTTTCCGCTGGTGGAAAGCGCGGATCTGGTGGTGCGCGACGGGGCGCTGTGGATGCGGTCGCTGGGCACGCTGAAGCGGGTGGACGTGGTGCTGCGGCGGGTGGACGCCGAGTTCTCCGATCCGCTCGACCTGCGCCCGGATTCCCGGCTCGGTGTCGTGGGACTGGTCGAAGTGCTGCGGCGCGGGGCGGTGACCGTGGTGAACACACTGGGCAGCGGGCTGCTGGAGAATCCGGCGCTGGCCGGGTTCCTGCCTCGGCTCTCGCGCCCGCTGCTGGGGGAGGACCTGCTGCTGGAGAGCGCGCCGTCGTATTGGGGTGGCGACGACCGGGAGCGCGCACACCTGCTCGCGAATCTGGAGACGTTGATCATCCGCTCGGCGGTCGACGGCGCCACGCTGTTCGGACCCGAACTGAGCCGGGATCAGCGGGACGACTTGATCGCCAGGATCGACGCATGCGGATGGCAGTGGGTCGGTCAGGAACCGGCGCAGTTCTCCGTCGCGCCGGCCGTGCGGGAGCATGGTGGACTCGCCGCGGCTCCGGTCGGTATGCGGCTGTTCTCGCTGGCCCGGCGTGGCGGCTACACCGTGATGTCCGGTGGTCTCGGCCAAGTGCGTGAGCGCATGGTGCCCGACGGCGTCGTGACCAAGGTGGCCGCCAAAGACATCTGGGTGCGTGCCGCGCCGACGACCGCCGCCGCGGTCGGCACCGAGCCGCTTCGTGAGGAACGCGAACGGCCCACCGTCCCGGTTGTGGAATCGATCAGTTCCCCGCGTGTACTCAACGATCTGTTCTGGATGGGCCGCTACGGCGAGCGCGCCGAGGCCACCGCGCGCCTGCTGATCGCCACCCATGATCGCTATCAGGAGTTCCGCTACCGTCCCTGGCTGGAAGGCGCGGACGCGCTGCCGGTCCTCTTGGCCGCCGTCGGCCGGACCACCACCACGGCCGCACCGACCGACGGCCTGTTCGGTCCAGAGGAGCAAGACCTTGCTGCGCAGCAGGGTTCGGCCTCGCGCGCGGGACACGACTACCTCGTCGCGCTGACGATAGACCGGGAGCAGCCCGGGTCGCTGGCTTTCGCGATCGACCGGTACGGCATCGCGGCGCGAGCCGTGCGCGACCAGCTATCGGTGGACACCTGGATGATTCTCGGCGCGGTCGACCGAGCACTGGCCGACTATCGCGGAACGGCGGGTGACGAGGAGGCGGAGCTCTCGCAGGTGCATTCGCTGACCCTGGCCGGTCTGCTCGCATTGTCCGGCATCGACGCCGAGTCGCTGGTACGTGAACCCGGCTGGTACGTGATGGACATCGGCAAGCGCATCGAGCGCGGACTCACGCTGACCGCACTGCTGTCGGCCGCGCTGATCCAGGAGTATCCGGAGGAGACCGAACGCGAGGTCACCGAATGGGTGCTGCGCGTCACGGAGTCGTCGGTGAGTTATCGCCGTAGGCACCGGGATTCGGTGCGGATCGCCGCCGTCGCCGCGCTGCTGCTGTTCGACACCGGCAACCCGCGATCGCTGGCGTATCAACTGGACCGCCTCGATGCCGATTTCCGCGCGCTGCCCGGCGCGGCGCGATCGTCGCGCCCGCGGCGGCTACTGGCGGATGCGCAACGCATGCTGCGGCGCTTGGACCCCGACGACCTGGAAGTCACCGACACGGACGATCGGCGGACCGAATTGGCCGAGCTGCTGGAGGGGGTGCACGTGCGGTTGCGCAAGCTGTCCGAATCGTTCGAGACCACCACACTGTCGCTGCCGGTCGGCATGCAGCCACTATGGGGTAGCGCGCAGGTTGTCGGATGATCGCCGGGGGCGCGGCCCGGCGCTATCGGGTGGAGCACCGCACTACGTACTCGTATTCCGGGGAGGTCATCAGCTCCTATGGACGCGCGTTTCTGACGCCGCGCGATTTGCCTGGCCAACGGCTACTGACACACGACATCCACATCGACCCGACGCCGTCGGACCGGTCGGTCGGCGGGGACGTGTACGGCAACGTCGCCTCCTTTTTCCACGTCACCGCGCAGCATCGCGTCCTCGCCGTCACCGGTGCGTCGCTGGTCGAGGTCGACGCGCCCGTTCGCGATCCGGCCGACACCGCGCAGCTGTGGGAGGTAGCGCGTCCGACCAGTGCGAACGGACCGCTCGCCACGGAGTTCGCCCTCGACCTGCACCCGCGGGAGATCACTCCGGAGATCGTCGCGTACGCGGCCGAGTCCCTCCGGCCGGGCCGGCCGCTGCTGGACGCGGTGGCCGAATTGAACACCCGCATCTTCACCGATTTCACTTACATGTCCGGCGCCACGACCGTGTCGAGCAAGGTCGCCGACGTGTTCGCCGCCCGCGCCGGCGTCTGCCAGGACTTCGCGCGGCTCGCCTGCGCCTGCCTGCGGTCGCACGGTCTCGCCGCCAGGTACGTGTCCGGTTATCTGGCCACCGATCCGCCCCCGGTCAGCGCACCGTGGACGGGCAAGGAGCGGATGGTCGGCGCCGACGCCACCCACGCCTGGGCGGCCGTGTGGCTGCCCGGCACCGGCGAACACGACCGCACCGGCCACTGGATCGACTTCGATCCCACCAACGACCAGTTCGGCGACGAGCGGTACGTCACCGTGGCATGGGGCCGCGACTACGCCGACGTACCTCCGCTGCGCGGCATCATCTACACCGACGCGAAAGACAGCGCCATCACCGTGTCCGTCGACGTTTCCGAGGTCGACGGGTGATCACCGTGCGCACGGCCGTGGCCCGCTGTCTGGCCGGTCACACGCTCAGCTCTCGGCGTGCGCGCGGCGCGAACTGTGGAAGCATCGTAGGTAGCCCGTAGCCGACCGTCCGGTGGCGCCGCGGTTCCAGCCGGAATTTTCGGGGAACTGACGCCGGAATGGGGACGAAATGAACAAGCACATGACCGACACGTGGGCGGCAGACCAGCTCGCATTCCGGCCGGACGTATCACACGAGGACCTGCGCAAGCTGGTGGAGCGGATCCGGGCGGAAGGTCTCCCGGATGCGCTGTGGCTGATCCTGCGGCCGTGGACCACCGAACCACGGCGGTGGCACCCGGAGGTGTACGGCATCGATGTGCCCGAGGTCGAGGGCGGCCCGTGGGTCTGCGAGCTCAACGCACCGGTCAGATGGCACTTGCTGATCGGTGGCCTGGAATCGGTCGAGTGGGTGAACAACCGTCCGACCATCGACGAATTGGGCCGGGCCTGGGACAAGCTCGAAGCGGCAGGCATGCGCCCTTCGGTCTGCGTCAACCTCGGCCCGGCCGGGCACGACCGCTGGCAGGTGCACGTCGTGTCGGTGTCCGCGCTCGGCAAGATCGACGACGACACCATGAGCGATGTCGGCGAGACCCTCGGTGGACGACTGGGGTATTGGTCGATGAACCCCGAGTGGATCTTGTGGCGAACCGACAACTGAGACTCGCGGTTGAACCGACGACCATTCCGGCCCGGAGAAATTGACTGCGCCGCGCTTACGCGGGCAGCCGACAACTCTTCGACACCGCCGCTCTGGACTTCTGCGGCCACCGGTCGACAGATCGAGCTTTCGTTCAGGCGCGCAGGCGCTCGCGGCGGAGCTGGTCGACCTCGGGGAGGTCGAGTGGGGCCAGTTCGGTGACGCCAAGGGCGCGCATCAGCAACAGGTCGGCGAGTTCGGGGTTGCGGGCCAGTACGGGGCCGTGCATGTAGGTGCCGATCACCGAATCCTGGACGACGCCCTCCAGCCCGTCTCCGACACCGTTGCCGACACCGCGGGAGACGCGGGCCAGTCCGGTCGCGTCGCCGCCGAGCTTGGTGCCACCGCGGTGGTTTTCGAAGCCGGTGAGCGCCGCGGTGAGCCCGTCGAGCAGCGGTGTGGTCGTCACCTCGCCGATGGCGCGCTTGTGCTGCGGCGATGTGGTGACGTCGATCAGGCCGACGCCGTCCACCCGCTCGCCCGCCGAGGTCTCGTACCACTGGCCGAGCACCTGGATGGCCGCGCAGATCGCCAGCACCGGAGCGCCTTTCGCGGACGCCCGCTGCAAGCCGGGGTAGCGCTGCAGGTGCCGGGTGGCCAGCCGCTGCGCGGAGTCCTCCGCGCCGCCGAGGGTGTAGATGTCCAGCGAATCGGGCACCGGGTCGGGCAGCGTGATATCGACGATCTCGGCGTCGTAGCCGCGCATACGCAGCCGCTGACGCAGCACGAGCGCGTTGCCACCGTCGCCGTAGGTACCCATTACGTCCGGCAGAACCAGGCCGATCCGGATGGTCGATTCACTCATACTCTGTCCTCTCTGGCATGCGCGGAACCCTCCATGGTCACGCTTCGCTGCCGCCTCCGGGCCTGACCGCTCATGCCGTGTCCTCTCTGGCATGTGCGGAGCCCTCCGTGGTCACGCTTCGCTGCCGCCTCCGGGCCTGACCGCTCATGCCGTGTCCTCTCTGGCATGCGCGAAGCCCTTCATGGTCACGCTCATGCCGTCCGCTGCTCGAGGTCGCGGTTGAGATCACGGAACGCGGTGTAGTTCGCCAGCACTTCGACGTGGCCCGCCGGGCACGACGCGATGGCACGCACCGGGTCCGGCACCGTGGTGTGCGCGACACCGGCGTAGGTCAGCCGTACCGCGAGGTCGGTGGCGCGTTCGCCCGCCGCGACCACCTGCACGCCTTCGAAGTGCTCGAACCGTACATCCCACAGCCAGGAGAGGTCTTCGCCGTCGGGCACCTGACCGTTCACCGCGATCACCAGGCCCGCCGAGGTCGGTTCGATCATCGACAGCGCCTCCTGCCACCCGGCCGGGTTCTTCGCCAGCAGCAGACGGGCGTCGTGCTCGCCGACCTGCACGGTGCGGTAGCGACCCGCGATCTCGCGAACCGTCCCGGCGGCCGCCACCGCCTGCGCGGCGTCGGCGCCCAGCGCGACGGCGGCGGCCACCGCCTGTGCGGCATTGCCGCGATTCGCCCGCCCCGGCAGTGCGAGCCGCAACGGGAAACGCGCGCCGTCCCGGCCGATCAGATCGTCTCCGTCCAGCCACCAATCCGGTTCGGGGCGTTGGAAATCAGCACCGGTGCTGCGCCAGTGCGCACCCTCCCAGATGATCGGCTCACCGCTGCGCGGGCAGCTGGTCGCGTCCATCGCCCAGCCGCTGCCCGCGGCCACCCACACCACATTGGGGTGGTCGTAGGCGATCGAGGTGACCAGCACGTCGTCGCAGTTCGCGATCACCACGGTGGCCGGGTGCTTCGCCAGCCCCGCGCGCAGCTTGCGCTCGATCATGTTGATCTCGCCGACCCGGTCGAGCTGGTCGCGGCTGAGGTTCAGCAGGACCACCGCCGAGGGGTTGAGCGAGTCGGTGACGTGCGGCAGATGCAGTTCGTCCACCTCGATCGCGGCCAGCGGAGCGCGCCGGTGGGCGTTGAGCGCGGCGACGATGCCCGCGTCCATGTTGGCGCCGTCGGCCTGCGTCGCGACCTGGCCGAGCGTGCTGAGTGCGGCGGTGGTCATCCTGGTGGTGGTGGACTTGCCGTTGGTGCCGGTCACCAGCACGGTGCGCCGCTGCCGTCCGAGCTGGTCCATGACCGTCGGATCGATCTTCAACGCGATCAGGCCGCCGATCATCGAACCCTTGCCGCGACCCGCCTTCTGCGAAGCCCAAGACGCCGCGGCCGCCGCCGCCAGCGCGAGCCGCCCGCGCACCGATATGTCTGCCACGTCGCGAGTCTATGTTCGCCCCGCGATCCGGGCGCGGCGCGGTCTCCAGGGGCGTGGGCCACCCGCCTCAGTCGCGGTAGAGCTTCGCCTCGTAGTTCTCCGGCGCGTAGTAGCGCTCCAGCTGCTCCACCGTCTCGGTGATGTCCCTCTGCACCTCTTTGACCAGGCAGGCAGCGCTCGGCAGGGTGTCCTGCGGCCACTGCTGCGGCTCCCACAGATGGCTGCGCAGGAACGCCTTGGCGCAGTGGAAGAAGATCTGCTCGATGTCCACCTCGACGGCGAGGATCGGGCGATGGCCGCGCACCACCATGTCGTCGAAGTAGGGCGCGTCACGCACCAGCCGGGCTCGCCCGTTGATCCGCAATGTCTCGCGGCGGCCCGGAATCAGGAACAGCAGGCCGACGTGCGGGTTGGCCAGGATATTGAGGTAGCCGTCGGCGCGCCGGTTGCCGGGACGCTCCGGGATGGCGAGCGTCGTGTCGTCGAGCACGCGCACGAACCCAGCCGGATCGCCCTTCGGCGAGGCGTCGCAGTTGCCGTCCGCGTCGCTGGTGCTCATCACCAGGAACGGGGAGGTCGCGATCCACTCCCGGTCCCGTGCGTGCAGGGCGACCCGCTCCTTGGTGGCGGCACGCGGCATCACTTCGCCGAGCAACTGCCGCAGGTCCGCCGGGTCGGTGATCTCGTTCGGGACGGTGCTTTCGCGCATACTTCGATTCAAGCATCGCCCGGGACCGTGTGGCGATCGAATTCCCTTCGGGTGTGCTCAGATCGATCGCCCGGCCGGGATCAGACCGGCACGTCGAACATGTTCCGCTGCCCGGCCGCGTAGCGATCGGCGTCGATACTGCGCAACGGCTCCAGTTCCGGCGCCCGGTACAGCGTGAACATCCGGCAGCGCTCTGCGTTCGAACCGGCCACGTCCAGTAGCGCATTCACCGCGGCGCGCGCGGATTCGTTGGCGCCCTCCATGGTCGCCAGATCGACGTTCGTGCGCACGTAATCGCCTGCCAGGAACAGGTTTTCCAGCGCGCCGTGCGGGGCGGGCCGATACTCCCACGAACCGGCCGTGTTGATCAGCAGCGGGTCGGCGTTGGCGTTGCGCCGCTGTCCCTCCTGCCAGCTGATGCCCGGGTCGAGGAACCAGGAATGCAGGTCGGCGTCGCGCAGCACCTCACCGCGATCGTCGAGGTGGGCCTTGATCTGGGCCCATGCCTCGCGAGCGATCTCCTCGTGCGTGCACTCCTTGGCCGGTTTGCCGAACAGCATGCCGGGGGTGTTCCAGTCGGAGATGTCCACCGACAGGCAGTCCTGCACGCTGCCGTCGCCGAATTCGCTGAGCTTGTGGCGCCACAGCTGATTCTGGCTGATCGAGGTGAGCGACCACGGCGCGTCGACGTAGGCGGTGTGGCCGCGCGAGATGTCGGCCGGTCGGCGCAGGTAGAACTGGATGCCGTTCATCCAGTCGGTGACCAACCGGTCCATCCCGGCCAATTCCGGCCGCACCGCCAGCACCTGCGGTGACCACAGCGTGCGGGCCTGCTCGGCGGGCAGCGCGACGACGAAGTAATCGGCCTCGATGGTGCGCTCGGCGCCGGTTTCGTCCACCGCGCTGGCAGCGGTGATCCTGCGGTCTCGCACCTGGAGTCCGCGCACTTCGGTGCCGAGCACGAATTCCGCGCCCAACTCACGGATCCGCCGCATCCACGGGTCGATCCAGACCGCGTTGGTCGGGCCGTTCAGCACGCGGTCCAGCCCGCCGTCGTTGCCGATCTCGAGGGGATTGCCGAGGAACTGCTCGCCCATGGTGCCGATGGTGCGCACGCTCGCCGCATTTTCCTTCGCGGCGACCATGATGCTGGTCAGTGTGCGGGACAGCAGCGCACGGAACTCGTGTGAGCGCGCGTGGCCGCCGACGAAGTCGTGCCAGGAAGTGTGCTCCCACTGCCCGAGGCGGCGGGCATCGCAGCTGGAATTGAAGACCAGCAAGCGTTCGGCGAAGTAGATCCCTTCCCGGGGAGGCATTTTCAGCCCGGTCGCCAGCGCAGCGCCGAGCGTCTCCCGGAAGCCGTCCGGGGTGAACCCGGACCGTGCGCGCGGACCGAGCGGCACGCGGAAGTCGTCGCCACCGCGGCGGGCGAAGCGCGCCTCCGGCACCGCGACCAGGTTGTCCCAGACGCCATTCGAGTTACCCGGGAACGGGATTCGGCGCATGGTGTCCGGCACGTGTTGATAGAAGCCGGGGAAGAAGCGAAACCCGTGTTCCCCGGGGAGGTCCGGCCGTCCCCCAGCTCCGGTTCCCGGCACGCCGACGCTGCGGGCTTTGCCGCCCCACGCGCGTCTTTCGTAGATGGTGACCCGGAATCCACGTTCGGCCAGCTCATGCGCCGCGGTCAAACCGGCGACACCGCCACCGAGTACCGCGACCCGCGGACCGCCCGGACTCGCCGCTACCGGCGCCGGTTTCAGCGCACCCGCCGTCAGTCCCCCCGCCGTTGCCACCCCTGCCGCAACCGTGCCACGAAGCAGTGCTCTCCGCGAGACGGTCCACCGATGTTCTGCCATGCGCCGATCTGCTGTCTAGCCTCGGGACCAACTTCCACGCTCGGGCACTACTGTAAAGCGGTAGGTCTTCCCGGTCGCGTCGACCCCGCAAACCGATTGTTGTCCTATCGGTGCGGTCGAGCGATACCGAGCGCGGGTCGTCCCGTACCTATCAGGGCTTTCGTCGGCGGGGCGGCGGCGTCCACCGGTCGCGGCTTGCTCGATGTCGCGGCAAAGGCGCCTGTGATCACCACGGCACCACCGAGAAGCGACAGCGGGGTAGGGACCTCGCCGAGGAATGCCCAGGCGGCAGCTATCCCGACGACCGGAACCAGCAGCGAGAACGGGGCGACCATGCCCGCCGGGTAACGGCCCATCAAATACGTCCACAGTCCGGTGCCGACGACCGTGGCCAGGACGGCGATGTAAGCCAGCGCCACCAGGGCGGGCCAACCGGCGAGTGAGAAGGAATCGGTGAGGGCATGCAGACCGGTGGTCGGCCCCTCGGTGAACACGGACAGTACGAACAGGGGCAACGGCGGAATAGCGGTGGTCCACAGCATCAGGTGCAGCGGATTGACACAGGGGGTCTCGGTACCGGCCGAGCGAGCGCCGATATTGCCGAATGCCCAGCCCAGCCCGCCAGCGTCAGCAGCACCGGAAGCAGAGTGGCGTGTTCCAGCCGGTCCCACCCGATCACCGCCATTCCGGCGACCGCGACGGCGATGCCAGCGACCTGCACCGGCCGGATCCGCTCGCCCAGCAGCAGCGTACCGAGCACCACGGTGAACGGCGCCGAGGATTGCAGCACCAGCGAAGCGAGCCCGGTCGGCATCCCCACCCGCATGGCGGTGAACAGGAACGCGAACTGCAAGATGCCGAAACCGGTGCCGTACAGCAGGATCCAGCGCGTCCGCACCGGTGGGCGCGGAATGAACAGCAGCGCGGGAATCGCCAGCACGGCGAAACGCAGTGCCGCGAAGAAGAACGGCGGGAAGTGATCGAGCCCCACCCGGATGGCGAGGAAGTTCAGTCCCCAGAGCAGGACGACGGTGCAGCCGAGCAGGCGATCGCGAGTGGTCACGCGTTTCATCGTGCGGCCGCCCAACCATCAGAACAATCGAATAAATATGGACAAATAATGTAGTGTCGCTTAATGGTTTCCGGATCCGAGAAGGTGGTGCCCGGCCCGCCCATGGCCTTGGAACGGCTGCGTGTGCTGCGAGAATTCGCCGATCGCGGCACCGTCGCCGCTGTCGCCGCCGCGTTGTCGATGACGCCCTCCGCGGTCTCGCAGCAGCTCAAGGTGCTGGCCAAGGAAGCGGGCGTGGCCCTGCTCGAACCTGACGGCCGACGCGTCCGGCTCACCGACGCCGGGCGGGCGTTGGTGGTGCGTGCCGACGAGGTGCTCGCGGCGATGGATCGCGCGGTCGCCGAGATGGCGCACTATCGGGGCTCGCCGCGCGGCCGGGTCCGCGTGGCGGTATTCCCTTCGGGTGGCGCGCTGTTGCTGCCGCATGTGCTGCGAGGCATGGCGGACAGCGGTGTGGACGTGGTCGCGCGAGACGAGGACGTGCCCCCTTCCGAGGTGGCGCGACTACTCGCCGACTATGACGTGGTGCTGACCCATCGCGACGAACGCGCCGCGCCGATCGCCGATCCACGCGTCGCGACCCGGGTGCTCATGCGTGAACCGATCGACGTGGTCGCGGCTCCGACGCATCGGCTCGCCGGCCGATCGGCTGTCGCGCCGGAGGAACTCGCCGACGAGACCTGGCTGAGTGTGCGCGGCGGCTTCCCGGTCGACGACGTGCTGCGCTCCATCGCCACCGTGACCGGCGTGCAACCGCGTATCGCGCAGCGTCTCAACGATTTCCGCGTCATCGAGACGCTGGTCGCCACCGGCTACGGCGTCGCGCTCATGCCGCGCCACGCGGTGAGCGATCCCACGCTCGCGGTGCTGCGTCTGTCCGGCGTGCGCGCCGCCCGGATGTACGAACTGGCCATCCGGCCGCGCGCCGACGCCCGTCCGGCCATCGCCGCCGTGCTCGCGGCCTTCGAGTCGGCCGCCGCGCTGGCGACCGCCGACTCCGCGACACCAGCGGATAGGACGGTGTCCTGAGCCGTGCGGACATCGCCGCGCCACGGTGGATGTGCCTGTTGCGCCGGGCAATACCGAGAACTGCCCGGCGAACCGATCACATTCCGGGCGGCCCGGGGTAACGGTAGGGGTGCTGAGACTGCGTGCCGACGTAGTTGAAGTCGTCCGCCACCATCGCGGCCAGCTCGAGCAGCGCCCGCCGTGTGGGCTTGCTCACCAATTCCAGATCGATCTCGGCTCCCTCGGCGAGGTGGTCGTCGAACGGCACCACCTGCACCGCGCGGGTGCGGTCGAGGAACAACTTGCGCAGCTGGTCGAGATCGACGGTCGACGCGCCGCGCCGGGAAGCGTTCACCACCACGACCGTTCGCTCCACCAGCTTGCCGTAGCCGTGGTGATCGAGCCAGTCCAGGGTGGCCGACGCGCTGCGCGCGCCGTCGATGGCCGGGGAGGTGACCAGCACCAGCGAACTGGCCATGTCGAGCACGCCCGCCATCGCGGAGTGCATCAAGCCGGTGCCGCAGTCGGTCAGGATGATGTTGTAGAACGACTGCAGGATGCCGATCGCCTTGCGGTAGTCCGCCTCGCTGAACGCCTCGGAGACCGCCGGATCCTGTTCACTGGCAAGCACTTCCAGGCGGCTCGGCGCCTGCGAGGTATGCGCCCGCACGTCCGAGTACCTGCTGATGTGCTGGTCCTCGAGCAGGTTGCGCACGGTGGACCTGGTCTGGCGCGGCACTCGGTGCGCCAGCGTGCCGAGGTCGGGATTGGCATCGATCGCGATCACCCGGTCACCGCGCTGCGATGCGAAGGTCGAGCCGAGACCGACCGTAGTCGTGGTCTTGCCGACGCCACCCTTCAGCGAGAGGATCGCGATCCGATAGTCGCCGCGCACCGGCTGATTCACCCGGTCGACCAAGTCCTGATAGACGACGTCGGCGGCCGACTCGCCCGGGTTGATCATGCCGCCGGAGGCCTTGTGCACGGCACGGCGCCACCCACTGCGCGGCGCCCTGCGGGCCCGCCGGAGCAGATTCAGATCGTTCACCGAGTGCCCCGGCTGTCCGGGTTGCGGCACATGCTGCGGCTGGAACGGCTGGGCGGTCTGATGCGGGTTCGGCCCGCCCAGCCAGCCCGGGCCCTGCGGTTGCCCGACCGGTGGCGGGGGCGGCGGCGGTTGGTAAGCGGGCGGCGGTGGCTGATGCGTCACCGGCGGAGGCGGCGGAGCCCAGCTGTAGATCGGCCCGCCGGGCTGATCGGGCTGCGGCGCAGCGGATTCCGGCTGCGCGGAGTCGACGCGCCGGACCAAGCCGTCGGGGCCGATCTCCTGGCGGTACTCGTCGTAGCTGTGCTCGGGACCCTGCCCGGGTACGGGGTGGCTACCGCTGGGACTCGGCGGCGGTTGAAATGCGCCGGTAGGGAACGGCTCCCCGGGAAAAGTCGGCGGCGCATACGCACCGGCGCCCGGAGAAGCGTACGGGCCGTAAGACTCGGAGGGTCCGGACGGCGGAGGACCGTAGGACGGTGCGGGCCCGGCAGCATGCGGGTAGACAGTGGTCTGCTCGGTCGAGCCTTGCGGCTCCGGCTGTTCGGGCTGTGCGTCCGGCTGATCCAGCCCATCCGCCACGTCGGTTTCCTTCGCTTCCCCGCCGCCGGTGTGCTCGGTCGACGGGTCGGTGGACGGTGACTCCGCCTCGGTGACTTCGGCCGTGTCCACGGAATGACTCTGCAGCCAGGGCGGAGAGGTCGGATTGTGGTCGTTTGTTGTCACGGTTCCCCCATCTGCTCGGGAATTCGAGCAGAGAGCTCGGCGCTTGGAGTGCGAATCCACGCTAGCACGGGGTTCGCTGCGCCGTGTCGCGGTAGGTAAGGCGGACGCGCCGAGCGACACGCCATCGACAACTGGTCTGCGACAGCGGGATCGGGCGCCGCGCGGACGAACCGCCGCGGCGCCCTCGCCGGACACGTTCCGGGACAGGCGTACCTCCGCCTTCGCTCCGGCCATGCGCAGGCTTAGGACGGACTACGTCCGACTGTGTCCTTTATGCGTACTGCGCCTTCGCTCCGGCCATGCGCAGGCTAAGGACGGACTACGTCCGACTGCGTCCTTTATGCGTACCTGCGCCTTCGCTCCGGCCGTGCTACTCGATCAGTGGGCCCGGTTGACCGCCGATACCACCGCACGCAGCGACGCGGTGGTGATCGAGGTGGCGATGCCGACGCCCCACACCACCTTGTCGCCGATCGCGCATTCCACATAAGCGGCGGCCTGCGCGTCGTCGCCCGCGGACATCGCGTGCTCGGAGTAGTCCAAGACCTCGACGTCGTAGCCGACGCTCGCGATCGCGTCGACGAACGCGGCGAGCGGTCCGTTGCCCTTGCCGGTGATCTCCTGCTCGACGCCGTCGACCTTCACCACCGCCACGATCGAGTCGACCCCGCCGTCGGTCTCCGACGCGGTGACCCGCTGGCGCATCCGCTCCAGCGGACGGATCGGGCTCAGGTACTCCTCGGAGAAGACATCCCACATCTCCTTGGGCGTCACCTCGCCGCCCTCGCCGTCGGTGATCCGCTGGATCGCCTGGGAGAACTCGATCTGCAGACGCCGCGGCAGCGCCAGCCCGTGATCGGTCTTCATGATGTAGGCGACGCCGCCCTTGCCGGACTGCGAATTGACCCGGATGACCGCCTCGTAGGTGCGGCCGACGTCCTTCGGATCGATCGGCAGGTAGGGCACTTCCCACACGATGTCGGCGACGTCCGCGCCGGAGGCGTCCGCCGTGGCCTTCATCGCGTCCAAGCCCTTGTTGATCGCGTCCTGGTGGCTGCCGGAGAACGCGGTGTAGACCAGATCGCCGCCGTAGGGGTGGCGCTCGTGCACGGGCAACTGGTTGCAGTATTCGACGGTGCGGCGGATCTCATCGATGTCGGAGAAGTTGATCTGCGGGTCGATGCCGCGGGAGAACAGGTTCATCCCCAGTGTGACCAGACACACATTTCCGGTGCGCTCGCCGTTGCCGAACAGGCAGCCCTCGATCCGGTCGGCGCCGGCCTGAAAGCCCAGCTCGGCGGCGGCCACGGCGGTACCGCGGTCGTTGTGCGGGTGCAGCGACAGCACGATCGCGTCGCGGCGGGCCAGGTTGCGGCTCATCCACTCGATCGAGTCGGCGTAGACGTTCGGCGTCGCCATCTCCACGGTGGCGGGCAGGTTGATGATCAGCGGCTTGTCCGGTGTCGGCGCGATGATCTCCGAGACCGCGTCGCACACATCCTTGGCGTACTCCAATTCGGTGCCGGTGTAGGACTCCGGGCTGTACTCGTACCGCCAGTTGGTGTCCGGGTAGCGCTTCTCGGTCTCCAGGCACAGTGCCGCGGCGTCGGTCGCGATCTTCTTGACCGCCGCGCGATCGGCGCGGAACACCACTTTCCGCTGCAGGATCGAGGTCGAGTTGTAGAAGTGGACGATGACGTTCTGCGCGCCGGCGCAGGCCTCGAAGGTGCGTTCGATCAGCTCGGGGCGACACTGGGTCAGCACCTGGATGGTCACGTCGTCGGGGATCGCGCCGTCCTCGATGATCTCGCGGACGAAATCGAAGTCGGTCTGGCTCGCCGAGGGAAAGCCGACCTCGATCTCCTTGTAACCCATCCGCACCAGCAGATCGAACATGCGGCGCTTGCGAGCCGGGCTCATCGGATCGATCAGCGCCTGGTTACCGTCGCGCAGGTCGACCGCGCACCAGCCGGGCGCCCGATCGATGACCTTCTCCGGCCAGGTGCGGTCGGGCAAGCTGATCGGCTCGACCTCCTCGGCGAACGGCCGATAGCGGAAGGTCGGCATGGAGGAGTTCTTCTGCTTGTTCCAGGCCGGCTGGCCGGCGGGAGCGGGTTTGCTCGGCGCCGTGATGGTCCTGGCACCGGAAACGAACGCGTCAGCAGGGGACATGGGGAGTCTCTCCGTGGGGTGTGGTTTTTCCCATAGGGCTGGGTCGACCGGCGCGGCAAAACCCCGCGACGGGAGCCGGTCCGATCAGACCCCGTCGCGGCGGTCGAGAAGAAGTGCCCGCTGCATGATGTCCGCGAGTTTACCGTGCCGTCCTAGCGCCGGGAAGGGTGGTGCCGTCGTCGGGTGATCCGATGACCCGCTACGGTTCGGTCCGATAGTGGACACGCTTGTACGGGCCCGGGGGTCCGACGGGACGTCGAAGGATAGCTATGACCTGGCTGGAGCAATTGGCCGTCTTCGGTGCGGGCATCGCGGCGGGCGGTATCAACACGATCGTCGGCTCGGGCACTTTGATCACTTTTCCGGTCTTGCTCGCCTTCGGCTTGCCGCCGGTCACCGCGAATGTGTCCAACACCATAGGTCTGGTCCCCGGTTCGCTCAGTGGTGTGCACGGCTACCGCCGCGAACTCGCCGGGCAGCGGGACCGGCTGCTGCGGCTGGGCACCGCGTCGCTGCTCGGGGGCATCACGGGGGCGGTGTTGCTGCTCGTGCTTCCGCCCGCGGCGTTCAAAGCGATCGTGCCGGTGCTGATCGCTTTGGCGTTGGTCTTGGTCGTGGTGCAGCCGCGGCTGGCGAGCTGGGTGAAGCGCCGGAGGGAGAACGACGGCGCGCCGGTCCCGGAGCACGGCGGAGCCATCCTCTTCGCCGCGATCTACGCGGCCGGTATCTATGGCGGGTACTTCGGCGCCGCTCAGGGCGTACTGCTGATCGGGTTGCTCGGCGTCTTCGTGCACGACGACATCCAGCGCCTCAACGGGACGAAGAACGCGCTCGCGTTGATCGTGAACGCCGTGTCCGCGGTGATCTTCATCGTGATCGCGGACGTGGACTGGCGGGCGGCCGCGTTGATCGCGCTCGGTTCGATCATCGGCGGCCAGCTCGGTGCCAAGATGGGCAGGCGGATGCCGCCGACCGTGTTGCGCGCGGTCATCATCGTGGTCGGTCTGATCGCGGTGATCCGACTGGTGACGTCATAACTTCGTCCGGCTGCTCCTTTCAGGGGGCGGCCGGGGAATCTCAGGGTCCGATGTCAGCCCTGAGGAGGACGACGCCCGGCCGTGCGTGGGCACAGGATGATGTCCGTGCGTAGCTGGAAGTTGGTCGTCGTCGCCCTCGTCATCGTGCTACCCGCGGTGAGCGGCTGTGCCGGAACGCCGAGCCGCCAGGAGTCGGCTGTCGCCGAGCTGGTCGCACAGGCCGATGCGGCGCCGACACCACGGCTGGACTGGGCGCCGTGCGCGGAAACGCGGCTGAGCAAGTTCGAGTGCGCGACCGCGGCCGTGCCGGTGGACTACGCCCGTCCCGACGGCCCGACCCTCCCGCTCGCGGTCGTGCGGCAGCGGGCCACCGATCCGGATCGGCGGATCGGCACGTTGTTCGCCGCGGTCGGCGGTCCTGGCGGTTCGGGATTGCGCTGGGCGGCGGAGGGGGAGTTGTCCGGCGGCGAGATCGCGCGCCGGTTCGACGTGATCACCTTCGACCAGCGCGGCGTCGGTCGCAGTGGCCAGGTCCGTTGTTTCCCGGACGCCGAACAGCAGCGACGGTTCTGGTCCGGCGCATGGCTGCCGCCGGCCAATCCGGAACAGGAGCGCGCCGCCGCCGCGGCGAGCCGCGAGCTGGCGGCGGGATGTGCCGAACACGGCGGCGAGCTGCTCGGGCACCTCACCACCGTCGACGTCGCGCGCGATCTCGACCTGCTGCGCCGCGCGGTCGGCGAACCGCGGCTGACGTACGAAGGCGGTTCCTACGCAAGCTATCTGGGCCAGGTGTACGGCGCGCTGTTCGGCGACCGGGTACGCGCGCTGCACCTGCCTTCGCTGATCGACCCGAACGCATACACCAACGACACGCGCAGCTCGATCGAGAGCACCGCCGCCGGTACCGAGCAGGTGCTGAGCGAGTTCCTGCGACTGTGCGCGGAGGCGGGACGGCCGCGCTGCGCCTTCGCGGCCGAGAGCGGCTCGAACGAAGCCGTAGCACAGCGTGGTACCGGTCTGCGTGCCCGCAACGACGCTGTGCTGCAACGTCTTCGGGAGGCACCGATCGTGGTCGGAACGGGCGAGCGGGCGCGCACGGTCACCTACTCCGAGGCGATGTCATCGCACGCGCTGCTGCTGTACGACCCGAAAGAGGGCTGGCCCGCGCTGGCCGGACTGCTCGCCGAGCTGGAGCGCGGTCCGCAGGGCAACCCGGACGCCGTGAACGAGATCTTGACGACAACGGCGGCCACGGATGACTTCCTCGATTCGTTCACCGCGATCTCGTGCGCGGACAACACCTTTCCGCGTGATCCCGACCAATGGCCCGCGCTGGCAAGGGATCTCGCCGCTACCAGCCCCACCTACGGCGCGTTCTGGCTGTATATGCGCCAAGCCTGCGCGTCTTGGCCGTCGCCGCCCGAGGGATATGGCCAGCGCTACACCGGTCCGTGGATCCTGCGGTCGGACACCCCTGCTCTGCTGGTCAACAACCGATTCGATCCGGTCACCCCGCTGACCGCCGCACGGCGCGCACAGCAGGAATTGGTGAACGCCAGGCTGGTCGTCGTGGATGGCGGGTATGGGCACACCCCGCTCAACGACTGCACCCGGAAGTTGCGGGAGCGCTACCTCATCGACTTGCAGCTGCCCGCTCCGGGAGCCACCTGTCGCGCCGACGAGACGCCGTTCGGTCGATAGCAAAATCGGATATCTGTTCACAAAACGGGAATACCGGTAGTCTGCGCACGCTAGGCGTGATGATGGAAGGTGACTGGTGCGTAGACGTGCCTTGTTCAAGGCGGCGGGCACGGCCGCGCTGCTCGGTGCTGTGGGAACGATGGCCGGTACGAGCGCGGCGTCCACGGACCCGGCCTGGGAGGCTTTGTTCCGCGGGTGGGTACCGGAAATCTTTGCGCCGCTTCCTGATCCACCGCAGCACTCGCCCGCGATAGTCATCGGCTCCGGCTTCGGCGCCGCGGTCACCGCACTTCGCCTCGCCGAGGCCGGGATCGTCACCACCGTGCTGGAACGCGGTTCACGCTGGCCGAACGACCCGTGGCGGGAGATCTTCACCGGCGACGACCTGCCCGACGGTCGCGGCTTCTGGCACCGCACCCACTTCACCGGCGTCACCAAGGTGCCGATGCGGTTCGCCAGCTTCGGCGGCGTGCTGGACTGCACGGAGTACCCGGGCATCGATGTCTGGCGTGCGGCGGCGGTCGGCGGCGGCTCGGTGATCTTCAGCGGAGCCATGATCGCCCCGGAACGCCGTTTCTTCGACCACGTCTTCGGCGGCACCGTCGACTACGGCGAGATGGAGCGCGTCTACTACCCGCGGGTGCGGGAGATGCTGCGGCTGAGCGCGATGCCAGCGGACATCTACCACTCCTCGCCGTTCACGCACTCCCGCGCCTGGGACGACCAGGTGCGCAAGGCGGGCTACCACCCGCAGCCGAACGACTCGATCTTCAACTGGGACATCCTGCGCGGCGAACTGGCCGGGGCCACACGGCCTTCGGCCACCGCGGCCAGGAGCAATCTGGGCAACTCCAACGGCGCCAAATTCGACCTGAATCAGAACTACTTGAGGTACGCGCAGAACACCGGCCGCTGCGCGATCTTCCCCGGCCACCGCGTCGACGCCATCGCGCAGGACGGCGACCGCTACGCGGTCACCGTGGCGAAGCTGTCGCCCACCGGTGAGGTGCTGGCCACCCGCACCCTCACCTGTGATCGGCTGTTCCTCGGCGCGGGTTCGATCGGTACCTCCGAACTGCTGGTCCGGGCCCAGGCCACCGGTGCGCTACCCCGCCTGAACGAGCACATCGGCGACGGATGGGGCACCAACGGCGACGTGGTGCTCGCCCGTGGCGCCAGCGCGCTGGCTGGGCACGGCCAAGGCGTGCCGAGCGCGAGCCGGATCTTCGACGAATCCGGCGTGCCGCTGACCCTGGAGAGCTGGTACATCCCCGGTATCCCGTTCGAGACCGGCGCGCTGGCCTCGCTCGGCATGGTGCTCGACCCGACCCGCAGCCGGTTCGGCTACAACCGGGCCACGAACGGCGTCGGGCTCAGTTGGTCGGCGAAGAACCGCGACGACATCGTGGCCGCGGCGCGCGCGGTCGACCACCGGATCGCCGAACGCGCGGGCGCGCTCGTCGAATACGGCGCTCTCGGTTATGACGCGAACGCGTTGTTCACCGCGCATCCGCTCGGCGGCGCGGTGCTGGGGCGGGCCACCGACAACTACGGGCGCGTGCACGGCCACCCCGGGCTGTACGTGATGGACGGCGCCGCGGTGCCCGGCAGCACCGGAACGGTCAACCCGTCGCTCACCATCGCCGCACTGGCCGAACGCAATATCGAGGCGATCGTCCGCGGCGGGCGCTGATCGCGTCGCCGCCGCTTGCCTCCCGGTAGGCGTACCTCCGCCTTCGCTCCGGCCATGCGCGGGGCTGAGGACGGACTACGTCCGGCAGCGTCTTTTATGCGTACCTCCGCCTTCGGTCCGGCCATGCGCGGGTTGAGGACGGACTACGTCCGGCAGCGTCCTTATGCGTACCTCCGCCTTCGGTCCGGCCATGCGCGAGGCTGAGGACGGACTACGTCCGGCAGCGTCTTTTAGGCGTACCTCCGCCTTCGCTCCAGCCATGCGCGGGGGCGGCTGAGGACGGACTACGTCCGGCACCGTCCCTTATGTGTATCTCCGCCTTCGGTCCGGCTGTGCGCGGGTTGAGGACGGACTGCGTCCGACAGCGCCCATTAGGTGTTCTCCTCAACCGTGCCGAGCGTGCTTGCCGCGTACTACTGTCGGCGGCACCGTTCGGCGTCGAAGGGATCCGCAGTGTCCGCTCCAACCCCCAGCTCGGGCATCGATCGCTCGTCTCCCGAGCGATACGGTCTGCGGGAGGCACCGCAGCCGCAGGAGTATCCGCGCAAGCCGCCCCAACTGTGGACCGATTTCGTGATGCTGGCGCTGGCCATCGTCTCGGTGGCGCTGGTCGTCTGGATCACCTTCTTCCCGGTCTCGGGGCACACCTTCCGCGTGATCGTGTTCGTCGACTGGTCGTTGTGCGCGGTGTTCGCCGCGGAGTTCCTGTGGCGCTGGCGCCGCGCGGGCTGGCCGTGGACCTTCCCGCTCGTCTACTGGTACGAAGTCCTCGGCATGATCCCGGTGACCAGCCCGTTCTTCCGCGGTTTCCGGCTGCTGCGGATCGTGGTGATCGTCGTCCGCCTCGCCCGGGTGGCCGACCGGGTGTTCGGTGACCGCGTGACGGCCGCGGTGGTGAACCACTTCGTGGCGACCATCGTGGACACCATCCGCCGTCCGATGACGATCGCGGTGATGGACGAGGTGGCGGACGTGCTGCGCACCGGCCACTACACCCGCAATATCGCGGCGGCGCTGGAGGAGAACCGCGCCGAACTGGACGAGATGATCCTCGAACTGATCAAGAAGGACCCGCAGGCGGGCCGGGTGCGCTACATCCCGTTCCACGACGACATCATCCGGCTGATCGCCGACACCACGTTCCGCATCGTGTTCCAGGTGCTGGAAGACCCGCGGACCGACGAACTCGTCTCGGACATGTTGCGGGAGAACATCGATCAGATTCGCGACGCGGTCCGCGACGGCGTCCGGGTGCCGCCGTCCGCGTACGGCCCGACGCTGCCGGAGAACGGCGTGCGGCACCAGCTCAATCGGCTGCCGCGTGCCTGATCTCGTCCCTCGGCTGCGCGAATCGAACGGTCTCCCAAGCGATCAGGCCGATCAGGACGACGCACAGGAGGGACAGCGACGCCAGCGCGGGCAGCGCGCAGGCCAGCGGGATGAGCGCGAGCAGCACCGCCGCGGCGACCACCCGGGGCACCGTGATGACGCCCGTGGCGTAGTGCTTGAACCCCACGAGCGCGATCAAATACAGCGCGACGCCGCCGTAGAGGCAGTACAGCGGAATTCCGTAGAGCGCGTCCTTCAGGGTGTGGTGTGCGGAGTCGCCGACGTAGTAGAGAACCTTCTTCAGCCCGAGCGACAGCGCGATGATGCCAACGATCATCGGAAAATGCCAGAAGGTGTAGGAGCCCTGCGCGATCTTGATCTGCCGAACGCCTTCGGCGCGGACGAGTTCGTGTTCCACCGAGAGAGCGGCCACGTCGAAATACGCCCACCACAGCAGGCCGGAAATGGCCAGACCCAGTATCGAGCCGAGCGCGATCGGCCAGGTGATCGGCAGCCCCGCCACTCCGATGCCGATCGAGACGATGGATTCACCGAGCGCGACGATGATGATCAGCCCGTACCGCTCGACGAAATGTTTCGCCGAATTCAACCGCCAATCGGTCCCCGCGAACAGCGTCCACAGGTAGTCGCCCGCGATGGCGGCGATCCACAGCGCGATCTGCACCCGGCCGGACGTCATGGCGGCGATGACCAGCAGCGTGGTGCCGATGGAGATCGAGCCGAGCGCCCAGCGCAGCACCTGGTTCCGCAGTTTGGAGTCCTCGGAGCTGGCCAGCAAGAACATCCCGACGTGTACCAACCGGACGATCAGGTAGGCGATGGCGAAGACCAGCGGGCCGAACCAGCCGCCGGTCTTGTCGTCGAATGCCTCGGGAATGGTGAGCGCGGCGAGGAAGGCGCCGCCCATGGCCACGAACATCGCGACCCGTGCGATGCCCTCGTCGGCGCGGATCACGTTGCCGAGCCAGGAGTAGGCGATCCACAGCCACCACATCACCGCGAGTACCAGCAAGGCGCGCAGCATGTTCTTCGCGCTGGTGTCCTCGGCGGCCAGGCCGGTGACCATGGTGAACGCGAAGACGAGCACGAGGTCGAAGAACAACTCGAGCTGGGTTACCGATGCGCCTGCCGCCATCGGCTGGAACCGAACCCGCTTGGTACCGATCATGGTGCATATCGTCGCACTCCGGCCGGTTCGGCGCCGGATTGCCGCCTGGTGGGGCCGGGGATTTCGCGCAGAGCGCAGCGCCCCAGGCACTCATTCGCTTTGGCTATATGTGTTGATAGGTTTCTGGTTCCGGGAAACGCTCGGCGAAATCGATGAAGCACTCCACCACTACTTCATTGGCCTTGCGGACGGTGCGTTTGAGCAGAAATCCGGGAATCGGGAGGGGCAGATACAGCTCGACGTGGTACCAGACGTGCGTGCCGTCGACGCTGTCGGACACCTCGAACCAGCCGCCGCCCCGAACACCGCGAGTGCTGTCGGCGACGATCCATGAGCACCGGTCATCGGTCCAATCGTATTCCAGCACTTGCAGATCCGCGCTGCCGAGCAGTTCCGCCTTGACGAAGACGCGCCGCGGCCTGCGCCACCGGTCGCGCGTCGCGACCCGCACGTCGCTGTAGGAGGACGACCATTCCGGTAGTGATTCGACGGCGATCAGGGCGTCCATGACCTGTTCGGGGGCGATGTCGACGAGGAATCGGATATCTGTTTTGGTGCGCATGGCATACCTCCGACCCCCGCGTGGACAAGTCGGCCGATTGTCGCCGCCATTTGTCGGCGTCGTCAACCTGACCGCTGACGCGATTCTCGATTACCCCGGATAACGTGCCGTTATCTGCTCGAGATCGGGGATTGGACACTGCCCGAACAACTTCCGAGTAGCAGGTTTTTCGCGGAAGGGGTCCCGCTGAGCCCGCTCGCATACGATCGGGATCGGAAAGAGCGGCGCCGTCCGACGCCGTCGGTACGGGTGGAGGTTGTCATGAAGTACGCCGAACTGCTGGCGCAGGTGCGGGACACGATCACGGTGCGCCGGGTCTACGGGGAGCCGTACGAATCCAACGGGGCAGTGATTATTCCCGCCGCCTCGGTCGGAGGCGGCGGGGCAGTGGAACAGATGCCCAGGGGGAGGGCGGCGGCGAAGGAGCGGGGTTCGGTGTGGGCGCCAAGCCCGTCGGCGCGTACGTGCTGCGCGACGGTCAACTCACCTGGCACCCGGCCGTGGACGTCAACGCGATCATCGAGACGGTCGGCAAAGTGCTGATCGCGGGAATCGTCGCCTTCGCGCTGACGCGCCGCCGTACGCGACGCGCCTGACGGGTCAGCCGGGCGAAGTTCTTCCGGTAGCCCGCGCCGGGCCGAGCGGAGACCGAGGCAGCCGCATAAGGGCGCTGCCGGACGATGTCCGTCGATAGACCGCGCCGGGCCGAGCGAAGGCTGAGGCAGCCGCATAAGGGCGCTGCCGGACGATGTCCGTCAATAGGCCGCGCCGGACCGAGCGAAGGCTGAGGCAGCCGCCTAGCGCTCGGTCCGGCGTGGAGTTC
Organism: Nocardia sp. Marseille-Q1738; assembly: GCF_965283145.1. NCBI lineage: Bacteria > Bacillati > Actinomycetota > Actinomycetes > Mycobacteriales > Nocardiaceae > Nocardia > Nocardia sp. Marseille-Q1738. The sequence continues at coordinate 921,758 of NZ_CBDIMS010000001.1, forward strand.
AGTTGGCGGGCTCGACCACCGCGTCGGGTCCTGGATATACCAGGGACTCGTGGCCGTCGGAGTAGCGCACCAAGTAGGGCGGCGTCCCGTCCGGGCCGCGGACCTCGATGATCTCGGCCAGGTGATCCACTTCTCCCACCACGTGTCCGTGTACGCAGAGTCGATCTCCTACATGTGCGATCATCGCCCCATTATCGAACGCCGGTGGTGCGCGTCACAACCATTCGGCGAAAGCCGCGCGGGAGCTGATTCAGTCGTCTCCGCCGATGACCCGCTCGACGGCGGCCTCGATCAATGCCTGGCTCTGTTCCTCGGTGAACACCTCGGGCAGCGTGAGCCGGTCGACGATCAACCAGTTCAGCGCCAGGTAGAGCAGCAGCACCGATTTCTCGTCGCCGGGCAGGCCGGACTCGAGGTGATTGCGCACGTTGAACTCGATGTCCTTGCGCACCCGCTCGGTCAGCACGGCGCGCAGTTCCGGTCGCCGGGTCGCCTCCAGGCGCAATTCGAGCAGGGCAAGGTAGCCGGTGCGGAACGCCTCGATGCGCCCGACCGTCTCCTGCATCAGCTCGATGATGTTCGCGCGTGTCTTCGGCCCCTCGGTCAGCTTGGCCATGGTCGCTTCGCTCGGCTGTAGCCGCTCGTAGAACCGGGCGCCCGCCTGGGTCAGCAGGTCGTCGCGGTTGGCGAAGTAGTTCGACGCCGTGCCCGCGGGTACCGCGGCCTCTTTGTCCACTGCGCGGAAGGTCAGTCCGCGTGCGCCGTCGCGCGCGAGGATTTCGATCGCCGCGTCCACCAGCGCCTGTCGCCGTTCCGGGTTGGTCCGCACTTGACACCACTCCAGTCGTAGTACTACCTTCAGATCACTACATGCAGAGTACAACGAGTTAGGCGGTATGGGTATGCGAAAGCTTGTCTACTACGTGGGTGTGTCGCTCGACGGCTACATCGCGGGCCCCGCCGGGGAATATGACTTCTACCCCCTCGATGCGGAGATGACGGCCTGGATGAACACCGAATACCCGGAATTCGTGCCCAGCTTTCTGCGTACGCAGTTTGGAATGGCGGTGGATGAGCCGAACAAGCGGTTCGACACAGCGGTGATGGGCCGGGGCAGCTACGAGCCCGGGTTGTCCCTCGGTGTGACCAGTCCGTACGCGCACATGAAGCAGTACGTGGTGTCCAGCACGCTCGGTCCCGGGGGCGATCCGGCCATCGAAGTCGTCGAACGCGACCCCGTCGAACTCGTGCGGGGGCTGAAGCGGGCCGAGGGCGGGGACATCTGGCTCGTTGGCGGCGGCAAGCTCGCCGCCCAACTGCTCGGGGAGATCGACGAGATGATCATCAAGAGCTACCCGGTCGTCGCCGGCGGCGGCATCTCCGTGTTCTCCGGCGCGTTCCGCCCGACGCTGTTCACTCCGGCCCAGCGCAAGGAATTCGGCAACGGCGCGCAGGTCACCTGGTTCACCCGGGCCTGACCGCCGCCGAAATCCAGAGAAAGAGGTATCTCATGCGAAAACTCGTCTACTTCGTCGGTCTTTCCCTCGACGGCTACATCGCGGGCCCGAATGGCGAACTCGACTTCTACCCGGTCGCCGACGACATGTGGGAATGGCTGCGTGCGGAATATCCGGAGACGCTGCCCACCCATGTGCGCCCGCACATCGGACTCGACGTGGACGCGCCGAATCAGAAATTCGACACGCTGGTGATGGGTCGCGGCACTTACGATCCGGCCCTGTTCATCGGCGTGACCAGCCCGTACGCGCATATGAAGCAGTACGTGGTGTCGAGCACGCTCGGCCGGATCGATGATCCGGGCGTCGAGTTGGTCGAGTGCGATCCGGTCGGCTTGGTCCGCAAACTGAAGCGGCAGGACGGCATGGACATCTGGCTGGCAGGCGGCGGCAAGTTCGCCGCCGCGCTGCTGGAGGAGATCGATGAACTGGTGATCAAGAGCTATCCGGTGGTCGCGGGCACCGGCGTCCCCGGGTTCGCGGGCGAGTTCCGTCCGACGCAGTTCCGCCCCACCGAGCGCAGGCAGTTCGGCAACGGCGTTCAGGTCAGCTGGTTCACCAGGGCCTGAGCCCGCTCAGCCGGCGGCGAGGAAGGACAGCCGCACCTGGCGGTCCGGATTGTCGATATTGAGATCGACCAGCGCGATCGACTGCCAGGTGCCAAGGGCCAGCTTCCCGCCGAGCACCGGGACCGTCGCGTACGGCGGGATCAGCGCGGGCATCACGTGTGAGCGTCCGTGGCCGCGCGAGCCGTGCGCGTGCCGCCATCGGTCGTCGGCGGGCAGCAGCTCGCGCAGCGCGGCCAGCAGGTCGTCGTCACTGCGTGCGCCCAATTCCATGATCGCGATCCCCGCGGTGGCGTGCGGCACGAAGACGTGCAGCAGCCCGTCGCCGCCCGCTTCGCGGACGAATGTCGCGCACTGCGGTGTGATGTCCTGCACCACCTCGCTGTGGCCCGTTCTCACCTCGAGCAGCGTGCTCTTCATACGCTCATGGTCCCTCATCGCGCGCGGGCCGCGCGGCCTGCCCGGGATGGGATGCGGCTGTGGGTTTTTCCACAAGCCGGGTAGGTATCGGCAAAACCGCTGGCACCCGGCCGGTAGTCTGGATGACTGTTACCAGTTTGTTGTCGATCTTGGAGGACCCTGTCGTGGCTCTCGTGGTTCAGAAGTACGGAGGATCCTCGGTGGCGACCGCCGAGCGCATCCGGCGCGTCGCTGAACGGATCGTGGAGACCAAGAAGCAGGGCCACGACGTGGTGGTCGTCTGCTCCGCCATGGGCGACACCACCGACGAGCTGCTCGATCTCGCCCAGCAGGTGGCGCCGGCGGCGCCCGCCCGCGAGATGGACATGCTGCTCACGTCGGGCGAGCGCATCTCCAACGCGCTGGTCGCCATGGCCATCCACTCACTCGGCGCCGAGGCCCGCTCGTTCACCGGCTCGCAGGCGGGCGTGATCACCACGGGCGCGCACGGCAACGCCAAGATCATCGACGTCACCCCCGGCCGCGTCCGGGACGCGCTGGACGAGGGCGTCGTCGTGCTGGTCGCGGGATTCCAGGGCGTCAGCCAGGACAGCAGGGACGTCACCACGCTGGGCCGCGGCGGTTCGGACACCACCGCGGTCGCGCTGGCCGCCGCGCTGAACGCGGACGTCTGCGAGATCTACACCGACGTGGACGGCGTCTTCACCGCCGACCCGCGGATCGTGCCCGACGCGCAGCGGCTCGAGCAGGTCTCCTACGAGGAGATGCTGGAACTGGCGGCCTGCGGCGCCAAGGTGCTGATGCTGCGCTGCGTCGAATACGCCCGCCGCTACAACGTGCCCGTGCATGTGCGCTCGTCCTACACCGACAAGCGGGGCACCTACGTTTCTGGATCGATGGAGGACATCCCCTTGGAGCAAGCAATCCTCACCGGCGTCGCACATGACCGCAGCGAGGCCAAGGTGACCGTGGTCGGACTGCCCGACGAGCCGGGCTACGCCGCCAAGGTGTTCCGCGCCGTCGCCGACGCCGAGATCAACATCGACATGGTCCTGCAGAACATCTCGAAGGTCGAGACCGGCAAGACCGACATCACCTTCACGCTGCCCAAGACCGAGGGCGCCCGCGCCGTCGAGATGCTGACCAAGCGCCAGGACGACATCGGTTTCTCCCAGGTGCTCTACGACGACCACATCGGCAAGGTGTCGCTGGTCGGCGCGGGTATGAAGAGCCACCCTGGGGTCACCGCCACGTTCTGTGAGGCGCTGGCCAAGGCGGGTGTGAACATCGATCTTATCTCCACGTCGGAGATCCGGATTTCCGTGCTGGTCAAGGACACCGAACTGGACGAGGCGGTCAAGGTGCTGCACAAGGCGTTCGACCTCGGCGGCGACGAGGTCGCGGTGGTCCACGCGGGAACGGGGCGATAAGCCATGGGCATTCGGGTAGGAGTCGTCGGCGCGACCGGGCAGGTCGGCGCCGTCATGCGGAAACTGCTGGACGAGCGCAATTTCCCCGCCGACGAGGTGCGGTTCTTCGCGTCCGCGCGTTCGGCGGGCAAGACGCTGCCGTGGCGCGGCCGCGAGATCGTCGTCGAGGACACCGAGACCGCCGATCCGTCCGGCTTGGACATCGCGCTGTTCTCCGCCGGGGCCACCATGTCCCGGGTGCAGGCCCCGCGTTTCGCGGCGGCTGGTGTCACCGTCATCGACAATTCGTCGGCTTGGCGCAAGGATCCCGAAGTTCCGCTGGTGGTCAGCGAGGTGAACCCGGAACAGACGCGCAATCTGGTCAAGGGCATCATCGCCAATCCGAACTGCACCACGATGGCGGCCATGCCGGTGCTCAAGCCGCTGCACGACATCGCGGGTCTGCGCCGCCTGATCGTGTCCAGCTACCAGGCGGTGTCCGGTAGCGGCCTGGCCGGTGTCGAGGAGCTGATCGGTCAGGCGCGCGCGGTGATCGATGACGCCGAGAAGCTGACCCAGGACGGCCGCGCCGTCGACTTCCCCCCGCCGGACAAGTACGTCGCGCCGATCGCGTTCAACGTGCTTCCGCTGGCCGGTTCGCTGGTCGACGACGGCTCCGGCGAGACCGACGAGGATCAGAAGCTGCGCAACGAGAGCCGCAAGATCCTCGGCATCCCGGATCTCGCGGTGAGCGGCACCTGCGTGCGCGTCCCGGTCTTCACCGGCCACTCGCTGTCGGTGAACGCCGAGTTCGCCGAGCCGCTCTCCGTCGAGCACGCCAAGGAGATCCTGGCCAAGGCCCCCGGCGTCAAGCTGGTCGACGTGCCGACCCCGTTGGCCGCGGCCGGTATCGACGATTCCCTCGTCGGCCGCATTCGCCAGGACCCCGGCGTCCCCGACGGTCGCGGTCTCGCCCTGTTCATCTCCGGCGACAACCTGCGAAAGGGTGCCGCGCTCAACACGATTCAGATCGCCGAGGTGCTGCTCAGCAACCGCTGAATTACTCGCGCCACGCCCAAGCCCAGTGGTACCATATCCGGTACGACTGGGCTTGGAGGCATCATGGCTGCGGCGATTACGGCGAGCGAAGCACGCAAGAATCTGTTTCCCCTGGTCAAGAAGGTCAATGAGGATCACGACACGATCGAGATCGTGTCGAAAGGGGGGAATGCCGTGCTGATGTCCAAGGAAGACTACGACTCGCTGATGACGACCGTCGAGTTGTTGAGCGGGCGCGATGGGGCGCGTCTACGTCGATCGATCCAGGAACTCGAGAACGGTGGCGGTATCGAACGCGACCTCATCGAATGAGAGTCGTCTTTTCCGAGTCCGCATGGGAGGAATACTCGGCGTGGCTTCAGCGCGACCGTGTTGTGCTGAAGAAGGTCAACGTGCTGATCAAAGCTATCCTGTCCGATCCTTTCGAAGGCACCGGCAAGCCCGAGCCGTTGAAGCACGACCTGGCGGGTTACTGGTCCCGTCGAATCACGCAGGAACACCGCATCGTCTATCGAGTGGTGGATGATGCGCTCTGGATCGCCAAGGTCGGCAAGCACTACGAATAATAGGGTCGCTGCCCGGCGGTTGCGCTGTTAGCCTGCGGCGATGGCTAACCCTCATCCCCACGTGTATCTCGGCGACCGGATCGTTGCGGCCGATGCGGCCGTGGTCGGTGTCGCATCGTCCGCGGTGTTGTACGGACTGAGCGTCTACACCGTCTTCCCGGTGCACGTGGAGGGGGCGGCACGGACCGCGTTTCGGCTGGACGATCATTACCGGCGGCTCGAGGAGTCGTGCAAGATCATCGGGATCGATCGGTTCGCCGTGGAATGGGATTTCGCCAGGTTTCGCGCCGCCGTGGTGGAACTGATCGCGGCGAACGCACCCGACGAGGATGTCTTCGTGCGGGCGACGGTGCACGTGGTCGAATCGATTCCCGGCACTCGGGTGCGTGGCTGTGCGATCCAGGTGAGCATATTCGTCTACGACGCGGTGCCGATCGTCCCGCAGGACGGGATGCGGCTGAAGTCCAGCCCCTGGCGGCGCATTCCGGACAACGCCATCCCTTCTCGCGCCAAGGTCAATGGCGCGTATGTGAATTCGGTCCTGGCCAAGCAGGACGCGATCGACAGCGGCTACGACGACTGTGTCTTCCTGGACGGCAACGGTCATGTCTGCGAACTCAGCGCGGCCAATATCTTCCTCGTCCGGGGCGGCACGCTGATCACCCCGGACGTGTCTTGCGACATCCTCGACGGCATCAACCGCAGGACGGTCCTCACCCTGGCGGCCGAGGACGGCATTCCGGTGGTCGAACGCACCGTTGACCTCACCGAGCTGTACATCGCCGACGAGGTCTTCGTCACCGGAACCTCCGCCGGTGCGGCTCCGGTCGTCGAGGTAGACGGTCGCGTGGTCGCCGACGGCGTCCCCGGGCCGATCTCGCAGGCGCTGCGCAAACGCCACTACGCCGCGCTGCGCACCGACGACGTGCACGGATGGGTCACGGATCTGTCCGCTTAGACGCGGGGACCAGCACGCCGGTTTGGGGACGGTCGGCGGGAAGAACCGGTCCGCCCAAGGGGCAACCGATGCCGGGCTGCGCCGATCGGCGCCGGGTTGTGCGGCCAGTGGGATGTCCGCGCCCCAAGGAGGAACCTCTCGATGGATGCCAATGGTGCGGCTCGGGGCCGAGGTCAGGCAGGGATCGCGTAGCCCGGCGTGTATCAGAAGCGGCACGGACGCCCAGAGGTGGCATCGCTCAATGGATGCGGGGCCGAGGTACGGCAGGATTGCCTAGGCTGGCAAGGTATCTGCGAACGGCAGGTTCAACCGGCCCAGGGGCTATACCGCATCAGCGGATGCCCGGGGTGCGCGGATCCGGCCCGAGGCACGCCACGATGGCGCAGCCCGGCGGGGTGTCCGCGAAAGGCGGATCCAGCGGGTAGCTCAGGCAAGCGAAGACGTTGCAGCCCGGGTAGGCGGCGGGCCCGAGGCCGAAGACCGCGATCAGGATGTCGTTGTCGACGAAGCGGCGGGGGTCCAGCCGAACCGGCGGTTCGATGTAGGGGCCGGGGTCCGGCACCGGCCGCTCGTCGAACGCGTCGAATACCTTGCGAAAGAATTCATAGGGCAGTTCCTGGGTGTTCTGGATGATCCCGCTCACGCCCTGGCTGCTGACGTTTCCGAACACGCCGGTCCACACCACGGTGAGATCCAGGCTCGGAATGATGAAGACGTTCTGCATTCCGAGACCCGCCATCGTGTAGACATCGCGGGGCAGGAAATCCGCGGTCTCGGCGCAACCGGGCCCTAGCCAGAACAGGTATCCATAGCACGGGTTCGCAGGCGAGGGCGTGCGCGCTTTCCGCAGGTACTGGGCGGAGACGATGCGCTGGTCACCCCACCGTCCATCGTTGCTCACCAGCAGTCCGAGCTTCGCGAAATCCTTCGGCGGAATCATCAGGTGTGCGTAGCCGTAGGTGTGTCCGGAGCGGTCGCGGGCCCAGTAGTAGTCGCCACGTGGAATGCCGAGCGGATCGAACAATTCACGCTGCGCGAACTGTTGCAGTGGTTCACCTACGGTGAGTTCGAGCACGTAAGCCAGGAGGTCGACATTGCGCTGGCTGTAGGTGAAGACCGTGCCCGGCGGATTGTCCAGCGGCACACCGAGCGCCTGCACCGCACTGTTCGGGTCGATGGGGATCACGCCGGTGATGCCCTCGGTCACCACTCCGACCCGCATGCCCGACGTCTCGGTGAGCAGATTCTCCACGGTGATGGACCGGTGCGCGGGGCCGCCGAGCCCGGGGGGCAGGTACCGGTCGATCGGCGCGTCGAGTTCGAGTTTGCCTTGGTCCCAGGCGATTCCGGCGAGCACGGAGACGATGCTCTTGGTCGCGCTCCAGATATTCCACGCGACGTTGTCGGTCTGATTGTTCGTCAGCCCCTCGCCGATCAGGCAGTTGTGCCGGAACACCTGCACATTGAACCGGTTTCGCCCGGCTACGAACCGCAACGCTTCTTGCAGACGCAGGGAATCCAACCCGACCTGCTCCGGCGCCGCCCGCTCTGGGTCACGGCCCGAGGTAACCGCGCACCGCACGTGATCATCGGGCGCGGCGTGCGCGCTCCCGACGAACAGGTTGCCCGCTACCAGCGAAACCGCCGCGATTCCCGCTAGGAATCCGCCCATACGCCCCATGGGGAAAGGCTAGCGCCCCCGGATGTGATCACACGTTCAACAGGCGGGACGAACATGCACGGAACTTGCCGAGCCAGAGAGCCCGGCTGCGGCGAGTCGGGCGTGTGGGTGCCGTGGTCGATCACCGTGCTGGAACTCGCCCCGAACTCCGCGAGCAAGTCAGCTGACCAGTCTCGAGGACAGTGAAATGGCGGCCCGCATACCGATTCGAACAGCCATTTCACTACCCCGACTGCGTGGTCGACCACGGACTATCCACTCCTGAGAGCAGCACGGCGCCCTGGTTAGTATGTGCCCAGTATCCCAGCGAGCCGCCCCGAGAATCGGCGGTTGAGTTCGTTGGCACGACACCGCGCTGGGCGGGTCGGTATCGGCCACGCTATCCAGACCGTCGCCGCCCGTCAGGCGGGACGATGCCGAGGGCGCGGAACCTCGGGACGTATCGGGCCTACTGGTCGAATGCGCTCGCTGACGCAGTAATCCGGCAGTACTTTCGACTCGCCCCGCACCGTGCAGGCCCGGTGTCGGCCGCGGGCTTCGCGCTGCCGCTGCGAGTTTGTCTATCGGCGTGATCGCGTACGCAGCGCGTACAGCATGGCGCCGAGGGCGAGTGTGCCGAGTCCGGCGAGGACGGAACCGAGCGGCAGCGAGAATCCGACAATGACGCAGCCCGCCGCGCCGACGATGGGAATCCAGCGGGGCGGGCGGTTCTCCTCGGCGGTCAGTGTTGCGGCGGAGATATTCGCGATCAGGTAGTAGACGAGCACCGTGAACGAGGAAAAGCCGATCGCCGCGCGCAGATCGAAGACCGCGGCGACCACCGCGACGACCGCCCCGACCACCAATTCCGCGCGATGCGGCACCCCGAACCGCGGATGCACCGCGGCAAGCGCACCCGGCAGATAGCGATCCCGCGCCATGGCGAGCACCGTCCGGGACACACCGAGGATCAGCGCCAGCAGCGATCCGGCCGCTGCGAGCACCGCGCCGATCCGCACCACCGGGGCCGCCGCCGGGACGCCCGCCGCGGTGACCACTCGCGCTAGCGGGTCGGTGGCCTGGGCCAGTCCGGCGGACCCGAGCACGCTCAGCGCCGCGACCGCCACCAGCGCGTAGACCGCGAGCGCGAGTCCGAGCGCGATCATGACGGCGCGCGGAATGGTGCGCTCCGGTTCGCGCACCTCCTCGCCGAGGGTGGCGATGCGGGCGTATCCGGCGAACGCGAAGAACAGCAGCCCGGCCGCCGTGAGAACGTCGCGCGGACCGATCCGGTCGGGCAACGCCGTTGCCGCCGAGTGCGTTCCGAACACCCCGGCCACGACCACCACCGCGAGCACCGCGAGCACCACCGCGACGAGCACTCGAGTGGCCAACGCCGATTTCTGCACTCCCGTGTAGTTGATCGCGGTAATCGCCACCACCACCCCAACTGCCACCGCATGCGCCTGCTCGGGCCAGGCGTAACTACCGACAGTCAATGCCATCGCCGCACACGAGGCAGTCTTCCCCGCGACGAATCCCCACCCGGCGAGGTAGCCCCAGAACGGCCCGAGCCGCTCCCGCCCGTACACGTACGTTCCCCCGGAGACCGGATACCGCGCCGCCAGCCGCGCCGACGACATCGCATTGCAGTACGCGAGCAGCGCCGCCACCGCGAGCGCGAGCAGCAACCAGCTCCCGGCCGAGGCTGCCGCAGGCGCCAGCGCCGCGAAGATGCCCGCCCCGATCATCGCCCCGAGGCCGACGACCACCGAATCGGTGAGCCCGAGCCTGCGGTGCAAGGTCCCATCGTGCGACGCCATAACGTGCATCCTCCCGCACTCTCGTCGCCGACGCAGGACAGCCTCGAGTCGGCGAAGACCGGCACCGAGCTCGGTCAGACGAACTGCATGGTGCCAGCCCAGTACACTCGTCGAGTGATCGCATGCGACGGGCTGTGCACGCGTCCTCTCGACACGATGGAACTCCGCACCATTCTGCGGCGATGCTTCGAAGTCCCTGAGTCGGAGATCTTCGTCAGCAGCGACGACCTGGTAAACGAGGTGCTCCGGGATGTCCAGAGGGACGGCCCCTTCGCGGTCTTCTGCACATACGGGCCGGTCGGCGGGGACTTCGCGGCCGCGTTCTCGATCAGTGCGGATCCGCCACCATCCGGACAGAATTCGCTGGATAGCCAAGGATTCGTCGTCCTGCTCGCAGAGCACACCGGCTGCGACATCCTCTGCGGCTTCGGCGACGAGCCGCAGCCGTGGTTGTGGACACTCACCCGATCCGATGGTGGCCGCGTGGTGGTCCACCTCGCCGAAGACTTCGACGGATGCGACGGCGAACCTCCGTGTTCTTGCGAATACGCCCATCGCAAGGTCGTGTATCCAAAGTCGTGAACTCCCCGGGGGTCGCTACTCGCCCCAGGGAGATCGGCCTGCTACAAGCCTCTCCAGCTGCGTGGCGCCGTTCTCGCGTCGTTCGAGCCTGAATAGATACTCCATCGAATAGATCGGTGCCGCGGTTTCGGAGCTGGTTGCGTGGTCGACCACCGCATCGGTCAGCGTTCCCACCATCCGCAGTCGCGGATAGGCGGCGTGGATCGCTGCCTGATACGACTCGGTCAGGTCGGCGTGGAATCCGATGTCCATCTTGCTGCCCTCTGCCGTCAGGTACGCCAAGACCCCGCGCCGTTCGGCGATCCCGGGCGAGGTGTGCAGCGCGATCGCCTCCCACACTCGGTCGACGTCCACTTGCGGAAGACCGTGATCGGAGAGTACTCCGGCGGCGAGATCGGCGCCCTCGACCTCGAAACGTTCCTTGCCAGGGGCTAATCCGCCTGTTCCGAGATCGTGCATGACCGTGGCGGCGAACAGCAGATCCCGGTCATAGCCTGGATCGGCGTGCAAACCCTCGTGGTCGGCGAGGATCTCGGCGAAGAGATAGCTACGGACACTGTGGTTGGCGATCGCTTCGGCCTCCGATCGCCGCACGACCGCCAGAGCGGCATCAGCCAGTCGAGTGGATGGTAATTCGATACGAAAAGTCATGACAGCGAAGCTATTTCGGCACTACCAATTGCGGGAGTGGCCCGAGTGCCGCGAAACGCTACTATCGGGCCATGTCAGCCGGGGTGGGGAAACGGCGCGTCGCCGTTGTGGTGCCGGATAAGGTCGTCATGCTCGACGCCGCGATTCCGATCGACGTATTCGGTTCCGACCCCAACTACGACCTCGTCGTCTGCCCGACATCGAGCGGTGTCCCTGCCTGGGTTCCGTGGCCATCGGGTGAAACGATCACGCTGGATGCCCTGGTCGATGCCGACACGATCGTGATGCCGGGTTACGCGGGGTTCGACCAGCCACCGCCGACTCCGCTCACAGACGTGCTCGGTCAGGCGCATTCGAGCGGCGCGCGGCTGGTATCGATCTGCACCGGGGCTTTCGCCTTGGCCGCCGCAGGGCTGCTGACCAACCGGCCGGCGACGACCCACTGGCGCGCCGCCGCCCTGCTGCAGAGCAGCTATCCGGACATCGAGGTTCAACCCGATCGGCTCTTCGTCGACGATGGCGACGTGCTGACCTCGGCAGGCGTCACCAGCGGTATCGATCTGTGCCTGCACATCATCCGCAAGGACTTCGGCGCAGCCGTCGCCAACGAGCGTGCCCGAGATCTTGTCGCACCGCCGGTACGCGAAGGAGGCCAAGCGCAATACACCCGCCAGTTCCTTCCCGCCGCCACCTCCAGCACGCTCGAGGAAACACGCGCCTGGATGCTGAGAAACCTGCATCATCCGCACACGATCGATGAGCTTGCTCGCCGATCACACCTGTCGCGACGAACCTTCATCCGGCGGTTCCGCGACGAGACAGGAACCTCGACCCGTGCCTGGATCACCGCCGCCCGCATCGACCGGGCCCGGGAACTCCTCGAAACCACGGAAATCCCCGCAGACCAAATCGGATACCGCGTCGGCCTCGGCAGCCCGGCCAACACCCGTGCGGTCTTCAACCGCCATGTCGGGATCAGTCCTGGAAAATACCGTCGCCTTTTCAAAGGCTGAGCCATCGCACTACTGGCCGAAGGAGCTGCCAAAGCCCGGTGGAAGGGCGTCCCCGGCCGCACACTCCGTACTGCAAGGTCAGCTCGAGCTGGCGACGTCGGCTTCGGGTTGGAGTGCAGGGCCGAGCAGCAGGCCCCCGTCCATGACGAATTCCGAGCCCGTAGCGAAAGATGCGTCCTGGGAGGTGATGAAGAGCAACAGTCGGGTGATGTCAGAGGGTTCGGCGAGGCGGGGGATGGCGAAGGGGTCGGGCGAATAGAAGTCGGCGATGGCCGGCTGGCCTGCGACGGTGGGTTCATTGATCAGCGGTGTGGAGACGACGCCGGGGTGGATGGAGTTGACCCGGATGTTGTCCCGCCCCAGCTCCAGCGCGGCCGTCTTGGTCAGCCCACGCACGGCCCACTTGCTGGCGGTGTAGGGGGCGTAAAGGGCCGTGCCGACGTGGGCCATGGTCGAGGCGATGTTGGCGATGGTTCCGCCACCGCCCCTGCGCATCGACGGAGCCACGGCCCTGATGCCGAGGAACTGGCCGGTGACGTTGACGCTGAAGGTGTGCTCCCAGGTGCGGAGTTCGGTGTGTTCGATAGGGGCCGCCGGGTTCTGGACTCCCGCGTTGTTCACCAGTATGGTGATCGGCCCGAAGTGGCCTTCGACTTCTCGCACCACCGCCGCCCAGTCGTCCTCGCTGGCGACATCCAGGTGAACGGACAGAGCCCGATGACCGAGCCGAGCAGCGAGATCACGGCTGGCGTCGTCGTCGCGGCCGGCAATGACGACGTTCGCCCCCTCGGCGTGGTAGCCCTGCACATGGCTACTGCCCATGCCCCCGCTGCCGCCCGTGACGATGACGGTCTGGCCCTCAAAACGTCCCATGATGCATCCTTCCAGGCTCACATTAATGGTGAGTCGAGTGACTTACCTTCCTTCTCAAAGTAAGGGCAGGGCTAGAGGTGAGTCAAGTGACTTACCTCGCAGTGAGAGGCATACTGGACGGCATGACGGCACAGCCTTCGGAATACCACCGGCGCGTGGCAGCGCAGAAGCGGACGTCCATCATCGAGGCAGCGACGAAGCTGTTCCTCGACTCCGGCTACGACCGCACCTCGCTGGCCCGCATCGCCGAGGCGGCCGGAGTGTCGAGGGCGACTCTGTTCAAGCAGTTCACCACCAAAGCCGCCCTGTTCGAGGCGATCGTCACCGAATACTGGAAGGTCGACGACGAGGAGGAGCCCCTCCTCGAGCCAGGGAACCTCCGCGCAGGGCTCGAGACCATCGGACGCCGATACGTGGCCCTTCTCACCCAACCCGGCATGGCCGCCCTCTTCCGCATCGTCATCGCCGAGGTACCGCGCTTCCCGGAGCTCGGCGAGACCCAGTTCAAGCTCGGCAAGATGCCCTACTTCGAATCGGTCCGCCGCTACCTGGCAGCGGAAAACGCCGCGGGTACAGCCCGGCTCGACGATGCTGAGATGGCGGCGACCCAATTCCTCGGGATGATCTCCAATTACGTGTTCTGGCCGAGGATGCTGCTCGCACGCTGGGAGCCCGACGACGCCGCCATCACCAACGCGGTCGACCAAGCGGTGCTGACCATGCTCGCCCGATACGGCGCGCCGGGGACCACGGCGCCCGAGACACCAGCGCCCCGCCGGTCTGCGTAACCACAGGCAGGCCCGCGGCCCCGTCGAGTACACCTTCGCTCACAGTCAGTGCCAGAGCTCCTTGGACTGCCGCCTTCGCGATGGAGGCGCGCCCGATAGCCCCGGCCCACGGTCGATCGAAGCCAAAGGCCGATTATGGGACATTCTTTAGGTGCTCATGCGAACTCGGTCGAAGCGCACCGGCGAAATCACCGTCTATCCAGGCGCCGCCTACGACGCCCGCCCCACCGACGACGGCCACCCCTTCATCTGGCTCGACTACCCCACCTCCTGCGACGCGACCGAGCGCTTGGCTTGATCGAGGTAACCCTGCATGAGGTCGATGCCGTTCGCGGCCATCTGGAAGCTGACGGTCAGCTTCAAGTGCCAGCACGGCGGCACCACCGAGCACAGTGCGTAGGACGTCGGCGGTGCGCATAGGTCTCCTAGCGTCGGCGTCGGATTTCCCCGGCACAACTGTAGGACGCAGCAGTCGCTGTCCTGGTTCCATCTGATTCGGCATCGTGGCACCGCGCCCCGGCGCTCTCCGCATACCTAGCTGGTTCCTCAATAGATCTGTGCGGCAAGAGGATCAGTGCAGACATGTGGAGCCGCAAGGAAAGTCCGTCGCTCAGGAAACCGACGCACCATGTGCGAACCAGTCCAGAGTCTGGCCGTGTGGGCTCGTGTAGGCCAGGGGCACCCCGTCGAGTGCCAACACGAACTGCGCGGAGTTGCCTTGAACGGGCATGGGTAAGACGTGCCCGATCGACGGCAGTACCGAACTGCCCTCGTTGGAGATCCAGCGGCACGGCAGAGCGCGAACGGTTTCCTCGAATCGGATGCGCGAGGACGGCTCGAGGTAGGTCAGTACAGCGCTGTGGAATACGACGACTGTGGAGTTTGCTGGTGCCGCGTGAACCAGATCTGTGATCCTGGCGTTCAAGTCGCCCGCGACCAGGACGGGTGGAGAGGTTCTGGCAATGCTCGCCGCCGCCCGCAGGCGGTCCAGACGATCGTTCTGTCCCGGCCAGATCAGGGTTTCGAGCCAGCGCAGGTCGTCATCGTCGGTGACGCGTAAGGGGTTCAGGTCGACACCCGAGCGCTGGACCACTGTAGGCAGGGAGTCCGGCAATGGAACCTCGCCTGTAGTGACACAATTGAGCTCAACCGGCGACGGGCCGTCCGCCGGATGCAGGATAGGTCCGTCGTTATACCGGTAGCTGAACCGGTCGGGATACAAGCACAATCCGGCGGAGGCGCCGACTTCTATCAATGCCAGTGGACCGGGAAGACGGGCCAAGATCGGCAGCAGTACGGCCATGCGACCGGCCTCGTTGGTTTGTGTACTGTGGGTCAGGGCCACCTCGGAGACCTGTGCCCAGTGCGTGACCAACCATTCGCGGAAGTGCGGATATGGCCCCTCCGCGGCGCCGCTGAACCGTGCGGCTGCGAGAACCAGGTTCGGTTGCCGTTTGGCCGGCGGCAGCTGATCGATCAGAGTCAGCACCGTGCTGTCATCCGCTATGCCGAGACCCCATTCCAGGTAGCACGCTGAGTGGCCGTTCGCCTCGAGTTCGGCGAACCTTCGATATCGGTCGGCTGTCTCCACGAACTAGTCATACCTCGGTGTGACCAGTTGCCGTGGAAGCCTTGACGACCTGATCACACCGAAGCAACGCCCATGCTGACTACCGGATACAGAACCACCGGCAGGCGGGAGGCGTCAGGGCTGGAGGAAGAGTCTTTCGCACGGTAGGCGGGGTAGACCTGTTGTGTCGCCCGCGATTACGGCTACTGCGTCGGCGTGGTGGCGAGCCTGGTGGTCTTGGATGAACATGAGCGCGGCGGTGAGGCAGGCGGCGAAGTCGAATCGGGCGCCGTGGAGGAAGACGCTGAGGTGCACGTCTGGTTCCTCAGGGCGTGGGGAACCGTTGGCGGCAGTCACTGGTCGCTGCCCCATCGCGCTGCCTCGGTGTCTACGATCCGGTCCGACAGACCGCGCAGGTCGGCGCTGTCGTCTTTCACCTGGACGCCGGTCCACGGGCAGGGTCCGCCGTCGGTTCGCTCGTGTTCGGCGAGCTTTCCGTCAATGAGCGGAACCCAGGTCGTGCAGTGCCGCGACGGGCAGGCGACCTCGGTCAGCGTGTTGGTGAGTGGATCGAACTTGCCGAAGCCGCAATGCGACCACTTGATCCACGGTCCGCATTCGCAGTCAGGCATGTGCCGCCGCCCGTCCCCGTCCTGGTCCGGCGCATGCCCGGATCGCCGCGAGTACGACGAGTCCTGAAGGCCGGTATATGCAACGCGGTGGTTCCACCCACCGCCTGAACGATGCCCCTTGATCTGCGGGTGAAGGAAGCGCGATGGTGCCTCCTTCACGCACGACAGAGACGTTGAGGCGGAACAGCTCTGCGAAGAGGCTGACCTCATCCGGCAAGTCCGGGCGGATGAGATAGGTCCACCTGCCGGAGCGAGGATGGGCGAGTATCGCCCCGAGTGTCGATCCCCGGCATTGCATTTCGAGCTTCACTGCCTGCCCCAGATGTGCCGGCATTATCAAGGCCCACACGTGCGTGGCGGGCATGATGATGCGGCCCAGCTGTGGTGGGTCGATCACGGCGGGCAGGTCGCACACCCGTCGATAAAAGTGACACCGAGTCGCGGGTGTATCGCCAAAAGGTATGTGATCCAACAGTGCTCCCCTACACACTCGTAGCTGAAAAGTCCGTCCGTCCCCGAAATGAACTCTGATGAGGGGCAGCAGAACCCCCCTCCGGGTGTGAAGACAGGACACCACGGCGCTTCTACCTGCACTACGGTTCGCTGAGCATTCAAAACAACTCACTCAAAAACCCACGAGGGAGCTCGAGTTGGGCGCATCATGGGTTCAGAATCACGGTCTTCCACATTCAGAATCGAGGGGGTATCAGATGTCCGAGGATGGGTCGCCAACACTGCTGCGCCGGCAGTTGGGGCGCTTCCTGCGCGAGCGACGCGAAGCAAGTGGACTGACCATCGCCCAAGCGGCACAGGAGGTTCAGCTGAGTCCGGCAGCGCTACAACGACTCGAGACCGGACGTCCGCAAAAACTACGCAAACAAGATGTGCGGGCGCTGTGCGAGCTGTACGAGGTAGACCCGGAAGAGACGGAAAAGGCTGTCGATCTCGCTGTACAGGCTGCGCGGAACCCTGAAGTCACCACCCTGGGCGGGTTGTTCTCCAACGCGTTCAACATGTACGTAGGGATGGAGCAATCGGCGCGCACACTCGTGACCTACCAGGAGCAGATCCCCGGATTACTGCAGACCGCGGACTACGCGCGGGCAACGTTCAGCGCGTTCCCGGGCTACACCAGCACGGACGACATCGAGCGGCGAGTCGAGGTTCGACTGAGGCGGCAGGCGATGGTCACTCGGAAGTCCAATCCGCTGGCGATCGAGGTTCTGCTGCACCAATCCGCACTGCACCGTGCGATGGGTGGGCCTCTGGTGATGTCACGGCAACTGATGCATCTTGCCGAGGTCGGCAAGCTACCGAACGTGACGCTTCGTGTGCATCCCTACTCGGCGGGGATGACCTGGGGTTTCTTGCATGGACCATTCGTGATCTTGGATTTCGGAACGGACCGCAAGGGCAAGCAGATCGAGCCGCCCGTTGTCTATGTCGAAGGCCGGGTGAGCAGCGATCTGTATGTGGAGAAGCCCGACGAGGTGCGACGCTACTATGAACTGGCTGACGCCATCCGGGCCGATGCACTGGACGAGATCAGAACGCGAGACCTGCTTCGTCAGGTTGCAAGGGAGTATGAGCGTGAACGTTGATCTAACTGGGGCACGCTGGTTCAAGAGCAGGCACAGCGAGAGCGGTTCCCAGTGCGTGGAGGTCGCGTTTCTCGATGCGGGCATGATCGGAGTCCGCGACTCCAAGAACCCCACCAACCCGGCCTTGGTGTTCACCCCTGGTGACTGGGATGCCTTCACGGCAGGTCTCGTGGACGGCGAGTTCAACCGCTAGCCGCAACAAGTCGAAAAAGGTCCTGCCCTCAGCGTTTCGAGGGCAGGGCCTTTTCCGTACACAGACCGGACTTTGGTCAGTGGTTTCGGTGACTGCGGCAGCGGTGGACCGAAACTTCGTCCGTGAACCACGATGAACACTTGCACCGAACGGGCGTCGACCTGCACCTGATCGGCAGCGTCGAACTGGTCGCCGAGGGCGAGTGATCAGCGTGGGGCCGCTACCCAGCCGAGCGAGTGCAGCGCTCGTCGGATCGGGTTCGGGTTAATAGCCGCCTTCGCAGGGTTTGTGATGTCCCTGATCGGATTTCTGGTCGGTCTGGGCCTGGGGCATCTATTGGAATAGAGAAGGCGCGGGAAGCGGTGACATCCTGTTCTGCACCGGAGCGGCGAATAGAATGCTGAGAACGACGCCGAGCGATGCCACGGATCGCTCGGCATACCTGATGGGGAGCGAGCCGGAAGATCCTGCGGATAGGGACATTGCCACACTGGCGGCGAGCGGTAGACGTTGGATTCCCGGACGTGTTTTCCCTGCATGAACGGAGGATTGTCCGTTAACATCAGAGCGTCAAGCATCGCGTGTCGGCATAGTGCATGTGGGCGGTTCTGGCTTGCCGAGCTGATTGTGGTCAGGTCGGGAGCTCGGCTGTCGCTCCAGGGCGGGGCACCGGGCTGCACGACTTCGGCGGGAATGTTCCGTTAGGCCGAGGAGGTGACGTGAGCGGATCCAAGCCCTATCTGCTGTTGCAGTTGCGGCCCGAGCGAGACGCCGCGGACGACGAGTACCGCGCCGTGCTGCGCTTTTCCCATCTCGATACCGGCGAGCTGGTGCGCATACATATGGACCAGGAGTTGCCGGATATTGATTTGGACAATTTCTCGGCTGTCATCGTGGGTGGCGGCCCAAGTAATGTCAGTTATCCCCTTGATCGGAAATATGATTACCAAAAACGGTTCGAGCCGAAACTGGGGCAGATTGTCACCGAGGTCATCGCCAGGGATTTTCCGTATTTCGGCGCCTGCTATGGATTGGGCATCCTGGCCGTTGTACTTGGCGGTGAGGTGAGCGACCGGCGCTACGCTGAAACTGCTGGTGCGCAAACGATGACCCTCACCGATGGCGGCGCCGAAGACCCTCTGCTGAGCGGTATTCCGCGTTCGTTCCGGGCGTTCGTCGGGCACAAGGAAGCTTGCCAAGAGGTGCCACCGGGCGCGGAGTTGCTGGCCGAGTCGGCGAGTTGCCCGGTGCAGATGATCCGGGTCGGGCAGAATATCTACGCGACTCAGTTCCATCCCGAATTGGATAGCAAGGGATTGGCGCTCCGTATCGAAACCTACCGGGACGCAGGCTATTTCGAGCCGGGCGAGGCCGCGCGCTTGACGGCCCTCGGCCATCAAGAATCTGTCCCCGTTCCCGGGGAGATACTGCGCCGGTTCGTCGCCCGGTACCGAACCGAATAGACGGGCGATAGGCCGACATTTCACGGCGGGGAGTCATGCCCCGGTACGCATGTGCCGCGCTCAGGGGGCGACGGGTGGGCCCGAGCGGGTCGGTGCCTCCAGTTCGCGTACCACCTCGACGCTGAGGAACTCGGGAGCCTTGATCACCTTGCGGAGCATGAAGCGGATGAACGCTGGCATGTCGGTGGCGTTCTCGTCCCGATAGACGCGCGGCGTGCCGACCGCATAGTGCCTTCGTCTGGTTTGGAGTTCGCAACCATCCGCGGCGAGGACATTGCGCACCCAGTCCGCGTTCGAGCCGTACGTCAGTGCGATCACGTAGCCGTCTCCGCGGCGGAAGGCCCAAAGCGGTGTCCGGAAGATGTGTCCCGACTTGCGCCCGCGGTGGATCACCACCGCCCATCCCGGCGCCCACGGGGCGATGAACTTGGTGACCCGATTGAGCCCGATCTTGTTGGCTCGGGCGATCCATCGTGGAGCTGGCATCGAAAAATTCCTCACTTGTTGAGTTTCTCCGTCGAGCCTAAGAGGTGTGCGGCCGGAAAGTCAACGGCTGTAGAATTTCGTGCACTATGCCTCCGATGGGACGACGACCCGGCAAGACCGACACCCGAGATGTCTTGGTGGAGACCGCGCGCCGCAAGTTCGCCGAATCCGGTTACGACAAGACGACCGTGCGGGACATCGCGGCTGCCGCCGGAGTCGACCCGGCACTGATCCGGCACTATTTCGGCAACAAGGCCGAACTTTTCCGCGCCACTATGGGATGGCCGTTCGAGCCCGCCGACCTTGCCGCGCGGATCATCGACGGCGCGAGCGCAGCGATCGGCGACCGGCTGACGCGGGTGTTCTTCGAGGCCTGGGACCGGCCGGAATCGCGCGGCCCGCTGCTGGCTATCCTGCGCGGCGCGGCGACCCATGAGGAGTCCGCCAGTCTGGTCCGGCAGTTCATCCAGGGCCAGCTGTACGCGCAGCTCGCCTCCGCCCTGCCCGGTCCGAACGCCGAACTCAGGATCGATCTGGCGATGGCCCAACTACTGGGCATCGCCTACCTCCGCCATGTCCTGAAGGTCGAGCCGATCGCTTCGGAATCAGTCGAGGAGCTGATCGCACGGGTCGCGCCGGTGGTCACGAACCATCTGACCAGCTAGTCCGCCGGACTCCTCGCCGCTGCACAAGGCAGCGTTCCGGCGTGCATCGGCGAAGACAAAACGCCGCCAGGTCGCGAGACCTGACGGCGTTGAGCTGTCGGACGCCACGCCAACGTCACGACTCGGGTCGACGTCCCACAAGCGCCTCTCGGCGAGTGGTCGCTCTAAGCGACAAAGGGTGCGGCCCGGGGCTGTCCGGACGCCGACAGGGAGCTTCAACGACCAGCCGCCAGCACCTATTCCGCCGCGAATTCGTGATGCGCGCCACGGTGGGCGTCCGGTGGGGTCGATCAGCGCGGACGGCGATGGTCGTGCACCCGCACCGAATGGGCGGGCCTTACTCGGTCCGCGCGTCCGCCGACAAGGCCGACGCGGACGCCCTGGCGACATCCATGTCGATCTCCTGGATCTGGAGCGTCACCCCGTCCGGATCGACCACCCGCAGGCTGCGACCGAAGTCCTCGTCGAAGATCTCGTAGTCGTAGCCCTGCTCGCGCAATCGGCTCCCGACCACTTCCAGCTTCTCATCGGTCGCGAACCCGAGTTCGACCGATCCGGCGGGTCGTCCCTTCGACACCCTGAAGTCGTGCAATCCGACCGCCCCTGCATCGGCCGAAAGTTGCGCCCAGACATCGAGACTCGCGTTCGCATCGAACGCGAGCCCGAGACCGGCGTAGAACTTACGGCACGCTTCCACATCCGAGACGTACCTGATGGGCAGGACAGTCAGCATCTCTCACTCCTTCTTGGAACGGTCGCGACCGAGTATGGATCCACGCCGCACGCCGTGACCCGTTCCGCGGGGCATAGGCCGGGATTCGACACGTAACGCGCTCGATATGACGGATTCCGTCATGGTGGCGATCGCAAGGCACCGAACGGATCACACCATTGCGCGGACAACCGGGCAGGTCGGAGAACAGTGCCCCGATCGGGGCGGCACCTGCCGGCGCAGTCTTCGAGCGGGAAGCTATGCGACCGTTGTAGTAGACCTGGCCGGGTGGGGCGGCCAGGTGCGTTCATTTACAGCAAGCCCCACCAGTAGAGCAGGCTGGCCAGAATCCAGACCACCACGGTTTCCATCGTCGCTCCCAATCTCCTTGGCGCACTGATCTCCATCATCCCGCGATCGGTGGCCGTGCGGTAGGAGCTTGCCGCGTCACCACTTGGTAACTCTCCGCTACCTGCGGAATTGATCTTGCAAGGTGTTCTTAAGGGTGCGCCAAGCCCGCGCCTGCATTGTTGGTCTCGCGGGGAGCAAACGACCACCGGGGGTGGAACCGGGGAACGGCCTGTCTCGAGGGGTGACAGGCCAGGTCTCGGAGGGTGGTGTCCGCCGGGCCGGTCTACGAGGGGTGGCCGGCCCGGCGGACATGGGGTGCGGAGCGGTCGCTCGCGCTGGCTCTTCCTGGAGCTGACCGGCAACGAGGCGGTCGTTGCGGCTGCCGAAGGTAACCCACGGGTGTGCGGCACCGGACCCGACGCGGGGAACAGGCGGCCGGGCTGATGGTGAGCGTGATCGGCCCGGCCGACCAATCTGGAACCCGTTCTAGACAGTTCCGATATTTTGTCTTACCGTCGATACATGGTGAACGTTGCGTATCGGACGGCTCCCGTTTTCGAACTTCGTTCCGGCTCGACTTGGGCGTCGCCGTGGGAGATGTACGCCGCGCTGCGCGAGCAGGACCCGGTGCATCACGTCGTTCCGGCCGCGCGACCGGAGAACGACTACTGGGTGCTCACCCGGCACGAGCACGTGTACGCGGCGGCGCGCGACAGCGAGACGTACTCCTCACGCGACGGACTCACCGTGGAATACGGCGAACTCGACGAACTCGGTCTGACCGACGATCCGCCGCTGGTGATGCAGGACCCGCCGCGGCACACCGACTTTCGCAAACTGGTCGCCCGTGGGTTCACGCCGCGCCAGGTGGAGGAGGTCGAACCGGTGGTCCGCCGATTCGTGCGCGATCGGCTGGACGACATAGCGGGCCATGGTGGCGGTGACATCGTGAAGCAGCTGTTCAAGCCGCTGCCGAGCATGGTCGTGGCGCACTACCTCGGCGTGCCCGCGCAGGACCGGGCGCGGTTCGACGGGTGGACCGACGCCGTCGTCGCGGGCAGCATCGACCGCACGAACACGCGAGCCCGGGCGGCGTCGGCGGAGATGATGGGGTACTTCGCCGAGCTGATCAAGCGGCGCCGCACCGATCCCGGGGACGACACCGTGTCTCTACTCGTCCGAGCGGGGATGGCCGCCGACGACACGGATGTGCGCGGACTGGTTCAAATCCTGGCCTACACCTGGACCATGGTCGCGGGCGGAAACGACACCACGACGGGTCTGCTCGGCGGCGCGGTGCAACTGCTGCAACAGCATCCGGACCAGCGCGTCGCCCTCGCCGCCGACCCGGACCGGATTCGCATCGCGGTGGAGGAATTCGCCCGGCTGACCTCGCCGGTGCAGGGGCTGGCACGAACCACCACGCATGATGTGGAGCTGGCCGGAAAGACGGTGCCCGCCGGGCGCAAAGTTCTGCTGGTGTTCGGGTCCGCCAACCGGGACGAGCAGGCCTTCGGCGTCGACGCCGCCACTCTCGACGTCGACCGGAATCCGCAGCGCATCCTCACGTTCGGGCATGGGCCGCACCACTGCCTCGGCGCGGCCGCCGCCCGGATGCAGGCCCGCGTCGCGCTCGAGGAACTGCTCGACAGGTTCCCCAGGTACGTGGTCGACATCGAGGCGGTCGAGTACGCGAACGGTCCCTACGTCCGCAGGCCGACCACCGTGCCGTTCCGGTGCGCGGCATGAGCGGTGATTGGCTGGCCGACGGCCGCGCCGAGCTGGCCGGTGAGCGCATCCTCGACGCGGTCCGCGCGCTGTTC
Source organism: Nocardia sp. Marseille-Q1738 (assembly GCF_965283145.1). NCBI lineage: Bacteria > Bacillati > Actinomycetota > Actinomycetes > Mycobacteriales > Nocardiaceae > Nocardia > Nocardia sp. Marseille-Q1738. The sequence continues at coordinate 945,139 of NZ_CBDIMS010000001.1, forward strand.
ATCGACAAAGGGGTCAGCGGAGTGGGAATGGCCGAAGTCGCCGAGGCCGCGGGCTGTTCGAGGGCGACGCTGTACCGCTACTTCGAGAATCGACAGGCGCTCTACGTCGCCTTCGCAGGGCGCGAGGCGCGTCAACTGGTCCAGCGGGTGTGGCGGGAACGGGCGGTATCGGCGAGCGCGAAGCCGGAGGAGCAGCTGCTCGATACGTTGACCGCGCTGCTGACCGAGGTGCGTAAAACGCCGCATCTGGCGGTCTGGTTCGAACCGGCCAACGCGGGAATCGTTGCCCAGCTGGCGAATTCGCCGGGCGTGGTCGACGCGCTCGCGACGGACTTCGTCGCCGGATTCCGTCCCGAGTTGTCCGCGACCGCGGCCAAGCGTGTGGGCCAGTGGGTGGTACGCGCGATGGTGTCGCTGCTGACCTTGCCCGGCGCGGGCGAAGACGAGGAACGCGCCATGCTACGCACCTTCGTGCTGCCTTTCTTGCTCGACGGTCGGGCGGTGCTCGACTGACGGGGCGGCATCCGCCCGCCGTATCCGGACCGGCCGCTTGCTGCGCCGCGCGATCTGGGCCAGCATGCGGCCGCCGCCCCGGATCGCGGGTTACCGCATCAACCTTTCCGGACGCGGCACTAGGCGACAGTCACCCCTGAGTAGTCGGGCAGGTCGTAGGACTCGGTCTTGCTGAGCATCCGCATCATGACCGGCCGCATCGCCTTCGACATCATCAGCTTGCTGACCAGGTGCCCCGCGCGAATGCCGAAGCGGGACTTGGGCGTCATGGCATTCAGCCCGCCCGGCTGCAACTGCTGCGCCGTTTTCACGAAGGGGCGCAGCACCTCTTCGTAGCGTGCCAAGCCACGTTCGGGATCGGCAGCGCGGGCGGCGATCTCGCCGGCGAGGACGTACGCACCGACCAGCGCCATGGCCGTCCCCTGCCCGGTCAGCGGCGAGCCGCAGTAGCCCGCGTCGCCGAGCAGCACCACCCGGCCCCGGACCCAGCTCGGCATGTCGATGCGCGCCAGCTCGTCGAAGTAGAAGTCCGGTGCGTCGGCCATCGCCGCGGCGATGCGGGCGGACTCCCAGCCGCCACCGGCCAGTCGCTCGCGAATGAACTGCTGCTGGGCTTCGACATCCCGGCGCAGTGCGGGATTCGCCTCGGCACGAATCACGACAAGTGCTTTGCAGGTGCCGAGATCGGCATCGGGGCGCATGCCCAAGCCGGTGGCGCCGACCAGCGAGTGCATCGTAAACCAGTGCGGCTCCAGGTCTTCCGGCCGCGGCAGCGTGAAGAAGGACATGTATCCGCCCAGGTAGGTGGCGAACTGCTGCTCCGGGCCGAACACCATACGGCGGGTCGCGGAATGCAATCCGTCCGCGCCGATCACGATGTCGAATCGCTCGGTGGTGCCGGAGGCCAAGGTCACGTCGACGCCCGCGTCGTCTTGCTCGATCGCGGTGATCCACTCCCCGTAGCGGTAGTCGACGCCGCCCTCGGCGGCGAGCAGATCCAGCAGAACTTGATTCAGATCGCCACGGGTGATCTCGATTTCGGCGACCGCACCCTTGCCGTCGAACAGCTCGGCGGGCATGCGCAGGATCTCGCGGCCCGCGTCGTCGACGTACTTCATGCCGCGCTCGTCGAGTTGACAGTCACGGATACCCGGCATCATCCCCATCCGCTCGGCCACCTCGCGGCTCGGCCCGCGTAGGTCGACGGCCTGCCCGCCCGGCCGCGGCGCCGCGGCACGCTCCACGACGGTGGCCCGGATACCGGCCCGGACCAATTGCAGCGCAACGGCATTGCCGCCGATACCGCCACCGGCGACGAGCACTCGAAGCTGGCTGATTACGGACTTGGCGCTCATGACTTCCCTCGACTCCACTGATTATTCAAACGTCTCAGACATATGTCTAACAGACCCTGGCACACTTGTCTAGAACAAACGTCTAAATCAACGAGTACGAGAACGAGTGGCACATGGTCGCGGGGAAGTCCGAGAGGACTCCACCACCATGTGCCACTCGTGGGGGTGTTATGTGCGGTGGTGGAGGTAGGTTCGCCAGCTGGCGTAGCGGGTGATGTCGATGGCGGTACGCGCGGCGTCGTGGGTGCAGGTGAAGCCGATGACGCTGCGGCCGTCGGCAAGGTCGATGCTGGTCAGCGCCATGGGAGCGGGGAGGTCGGCGAGGAAGCGGCCGAGCCCGGCCTCGGATACCCGGAAGAGTTCCCCCGCGATCGGTGCGCCCAGGCCGGGCCCGTGACGCACCAGGCCCGGCTTGGGCGGTGTGGTGTCCAGCGCGGTCAGGCGGTAGGCGTCGGTGGTCCGGATCTCGCCCAGGAAGCGGGCGCCGAGTTGCTCGAGCTGCCAGTGCAGCGGTTGCCCGCGCAGGTGCGCGCCGAAGACGGCCAGGTCGACGCCGCGATCGACCAGCAGCGGCGCGCTTTCGTCGCCGAGCAGGCGAGCGGCCAGGTCTACGGCCACTTGGTCGGCGAAGGCCGGAGTGACCAGCATGACGCCGAACGGCGCACCGTCGGCGGTCGGTGCGCCCGGGATGGCGACAGCGGCCATATCCAGCAGATTGCAGAAGTTGGTGTAGGTGCCCATCCGCCGGTTGATCCCGATCGGGTCCGATTGCACGGCAGCGATACTGGGGTGTTCGGTAGTGGTGGGCAGCAGCAAGGCGTCGAAGCCGTGCAGCAGTTCGGCGGCTGCCGCTTTGGCGCGGGCGAGCGTGTCGAGGTCGGCCGCGAACGCGGGTCCGGTCTTCTCTCGTGCCGCGCCGACGATGGCGGCGACCGTGGGGTCGGCGCCCGCCGGTGCGGTATCGAGAAACGCGCCCACCGCCGCGTAACGTTCCGCGACGATCGCGCCGTCATAGAGCAGCAGCGCGGCGTCGAGCAGGACGGAGATGTCGATCTCTTCGGTTTTCGCGCCCGTGTCGGCGACCCCGGCGACGGTCCGGGCGAATGCCTCCCGATACGGCTCGCTGAGCGCGGCCAAGTCCTCGGCACGCGGCACGGCGATGCGCGGCGCGAGTGGAGCGGACAGCCGGACGTCGGCGGGCCAGGTCCGGCTGCGTGGGTCCCGCGGCTCCGGCCCGGCCATCACCGCGGCGGCGGTCACCGCCAGATCCAGGTCGGCGGCGAACACCGTGACGGCGTCGTAATCCGCGCAGGCGGGCACGGTTCCATGCGCGGGGATGACGCCCAACGTGGCCTTGACGCCGACGATCCCGTGCAGCGCGGCGGGCACCCGTCCGGACCCCGCCGTGTCGGTGCCGATACCGAGGTCCGCGACGGCGAGTGCCACCGCCGCCGCGGACCCCGAGCTCGACCCGCCGGACACCAGCTCCGGGTCGAGAGCGTTGCGCACCGGGCCGTACGGGCTGCGCGTCCCGACCAGCCCGGTGGCGAATTGGTCCAGGTTCGTCTTGCCCAGCACGAGCGCGCCCGCCGCGATCAATCGCTCGATCGCCGCCGCGGTCACCTCCGGGGTGTAGGCGAACTCGGGACAGGCCGCGGTCGTCGGCAGACCGGCCACATCGATGTTGTCCTTCACCGCCACCAGCAGCCCGGCCAGCGGCAAGGTCGCACCGGCGGCGAGCCGCTCGGCGACCACGGCCGCTTCGGCGGCGACCTCGCTTTCCGGCCGCAGCGTGATCCACACCTCCGGGCGATCCACCTCGGCTATCCGCCGATAGGCGGCCGCGACTCGTTCGACGGGGTCGGCCGCAGGGCTGCCTAGGACGCCTGGGGGCATTCAGTCGACTCCGATCACTACTAGGGGTGTGCCCGGTTCCACCTTGGCGCCGGGTGCGGTGAGTACCTTCAGCACGGTGCCGGCACCGGGGCTGTGCACGGGTAGTTCGAGTTTCATCGCCTCCAGCACGGCGACCGGCGCGCCAGCCGTGAGCCGTTGTCCCGCTTCGACTTCCACCCGCCAGACGTTGCCGATCATCGGCGCGGTCACCACGGTCGCGTCCGCGGGCAGGCCGGCCAATGGATCGGCGATCGGTGCGGCGACGGGGGCGACGGTGGTGCGTTCGAATTCGCCCGCCGCGCGCCACGCCGCCTTCTCCGCCTCGAACGCGGCGGCCTGCCTGCTTTCGAACTCGGCGATGGAGTCGGCCTCGGTGCGCAGCAGCCGAACATGGTCGGCCAGGGCGAAGCTGCCCTCGCTCACCTCCGCGTCGAACCGGCCCGCCTCGGCCGCCGCCCGGTACTCGAGCAGTTGCTCCGGGCTCACCGGTTCCCAGACGATGCGATCGAAGAACCGGAACAGCCAAGGCGTGCCCGGTTCGAACGGCGCGGATTGCCGGTAGCTCGACCAGATCGGCACGGTGCGGCCGATCAACTGGTAGCCGCCCGGCGAGGCCATCCCGTAGACGCACAGGTACTTGCCGCCGATACCGACGGCGTCGGACGGCGTCCAGGTGCGGGCCGGGTTGTATTTGGTGGTGACCAGGCGGTGGCGCGGATCGAGCGGAACCGCCAGCGGCGCACCGAGATACACGTCACCCAGACCAAGCACCAGGTATTCGGCGTCGAACACGGTGGTGCGCACGTCCTCGACGCTGTCGAGCCCGTTGACGCGACGAATGAACTCGACGTTCGACGGCAGCCAGGGCGCGGTGTCGCGCACGCCGCTGCGATAGCGGTCGATCGCCTCGGCGATGGACGGGTCGTCGAACGACAGCGGTAGCCGAATGGTGCGGCTCGGCACCACCAGGTCGGTGGTGGCGGGCAGCTCGAGTTCGAGGTCGGCCAGCGTGCCGAGCAGCCGATACTGCGGAAGTACCACGGGATCGAAATGGATGTGCAGGGACCGGACACCAGGGGTCACGTCGAGAATCCCGGGAAGCCGGGCCGCCGCGAGTGCTTCGGTGAGCGCGTGCACCCGCATGCGCAACCCGAGATCGAGCACCATCTCGCCGTACTCCACCAGGACGTTGTCGTCCCCGCCGCGCAGGTAGCGCACGCGCGGACGGTCCGAGGACGCCTCGACGCCACCCAAGATGCCGCGATCAGCGAGGGCTGCAAGGGAATCCGGGACGAGGTCGGGCACGCGGCTGCTGTTGGAGGAGCGCAATTCGGCCGCTTTGTCGTCGTCGACCGGCACGAACCGCACCGTGTCACCGGGACGGAGCTGGCCGAGTCGCCAGCGATGCGCGGACACCACCGTCAGCGGGCAGGCGAAGCCGCCGAGACTCGGGCCGTCGGGACCGAGCAGGATGGGCGTGTCGCCGGAGACGTTCAACGCGCCGACGCTGTAGGGATTGTCGTGCAGGTTGGACGGGTGCAGCCCGGCCTCGCCGCCGTCGGTGCGCGACCAGGTCGGCTTGGGGCCGTCCAGGCGGATGCCGGTGCGGTTGGCATGGCTGCCGACGCGCCACGGATGCGTGCAGAACTGGGCCATGTCGGCGTCGGTGAAGTACGCGGGGGCGGTCTGTGGTCCCACGCCGACGGCGAGGCGCCAGTCGTGGGTGAATTCCGGCCGCTCGTCCGGCGGCACCGCGGCGGGCGGGCCGAGCGCGTCGCCCGTGATCCGGGCGATGCCGAGTACGTCGCCGGTGGCAATCGCCTTTCCGGTGACACCGCCGAATCCGCCGAGCGTGAAGGTGGCGGCGCTGCCGTGATAGAGCGGAGCGTCGATACCGCCGCGCACCGCCAAATAGGTGCGTAAACCGGTGTCGGTGGGCGCGCCGATATCGAGCACGCCACCGGCGGGCACGGTGATGGGCTCCCACATGTCCACTGGGCGGCCGTCGACCGTCACGGGAGTCGGCGCGCCGGTCACGCAGACGGTGGTGGCGTCGGCGAAGCGCAATTGCGGTCCTTGCAAGGTGCATTCGAGCGCGGGGACGCCGATCGGATTGCCGACCGCGGTGTTGGCGAGGGTGAACGAGAGATCGTCCATCGGGCCGGACGGCGGAATGCCGACCTCCCACAAGCCGATTCGGCCCGGATAGTCCTGCACCGTGGTCATCGTCCCGCCGCGCAGCACGTCGATGCGATGCCCGGCCGGGCGGATCTCGGCCAGTGTGGTCGTGGTGTGCTCGATGCGCAGAACCCGGGCGTCGTCCGCCGCCTGACGTAGTTGCGGCAGGTTGGTCTGTACGCCATAGATGCGCGTCGTGCCGAGCGCGGCGCGCAACGCGGCGAAGGCGTCGGCGCGGTTCGCGCCGGAGCTGATCACCTTGGCCAGCAGTGGGTCGTAGTACGGGCTGATCTCCGAGCCGGTGTCGACCCACGTGTCGACCCGGACGTCGGCCGGGAACTGCGCGGACGTCACCAGGCCCGCGCTGGGCCGGTAATCGTGGCCCGGGTCCTCCGCGTAGACGCGTGCCTCCACCGCGTGACCGGTGATCGCAGGCCCGCTCTCGGGTTGTTCGTCCACCATCGAGGTATCGCCGCCCGCCAGCCGCAGCATCCATTCGACCAGGTCGACCCCGGTGACCGCTTCGGTGACCGGATGCTCGACCTGCAGGCGGGTGTTCATCTCCAGGAACGAGGCGGTGTCGTGGTCGGCGTCGTAGACGAACTCGACCGTCCCCGCCGACCGGTAGCCGACCGAGCGGCCGAGTTCTCGCGAAGCGGCGAGCAAGCGCTCCGTCAGCTCCGCGCCGAGTCCGGGCGCGGGAGCCTCCTCGATCACCTTCTGGTTGCGGCGTTGCAGCGAACAGTCCCGGGTGCCGAGACTGACGACCCGGCCGTGGCCGTCACCGAACAACTGCACCTCGACGTGCCGCGCCCGCGCCACGAAACGTTCCAGGAAGACGCCGGTCGAGCTGAAGTTCGCCGCCGCGAGGCGCTGCACGCGCTGGTAGGCGGCACGCAGCTGGTCCGGGCCGAAGCATGCCTGCATGCCGATGCCGCCACCGCCGCCGACCGCCTTCAGCATCACGGGGAAGCCGATCCGCTCCGCCTCCACGACCGCATGATCGGCCGAATCGAGCAGATCGCTACCCGGGATGAGCGGCACGCCGACCGCATGCGCCCTCGCCCGCGCGGTGTGTTTGTCACCGAAGACGCGCAGCTGCTCCGGGGTAGGCCCAACGAACGCGATCCCCGCCGCGGTCACCGTGGTGGCGAAATCCGCGTTTTCCGAGAGAAATCCGTAGCCGGGATGGATGGCACCCGCCCCGGTCGACAGCGCCGCTTCGATCACCGCATCGGCGCGCAGGTAGGACTCAGCCGCCGGGCTCGGCCCGAGATGCACGGCGACATCGGCCATTTCGACGTGCACGGACCCGACGTCGGCATCGGAGTACACGGCCACCGTCTTCAAGCCGAGCGCCCTGGCACTGCGCATGATGCGGCACGCGATCTCCCCGCGATTGGCGACGAGGACCGTATCGAATTCCAGACTCACTGCCGCTCCCCGCTAATCGGTGGCCAGCGACATCGCCGCGATCGCGCGCGTGACGCGTTCGAGCACCACGTCCAGCGACTCGCCGATGTGCGTGTGCAGCAGCCGGTAGGCCAGTGGGAGATCGTCCGCCAGAACCGCTTCCAGAATGCCGAGATGCTCGGCGATGGTGGTCTCGATCCGGTTGTTGACCATGAAGTCGTACATCCGCACGTGGCGGATGCGCGAGTTCACCGCTTTCAGCGCGCGCACCATCTCGGTGTTGCCCGCGGCGGTGAGCAGTGTGACGTGGAACTCCTCGTCGCGCACCACGAAACCCGGTTCCTGTTCCGGGGGATCGGCGCGCAGTTCCAGCCACGCGGCACGTTCGGCTTCCAGCAGTTCCCGGTCGTGGGTGACGGCGGGATTGGTCATGGCGCGCTGCAAACCGCCCAGCTCCAAGGTGATTCGCAGCTCATATAGGTCGCGGATCAGCGGGATGCTCGGCCGCACCGGGCTGAAGCCGTATTCTTCCCGTTGCAGTAATCCGTCCGAACACAAGACGGTCAGGGCTTCGCGAATCGGTGTGCGTGAGATGCCGAACCGCGCTGAGAGTTTCGGCTCGGTCAGCCGTTCGCCGAACTTGATGTCCCCGTTCATGAGTTCGCTGCGCAGAGCCGCGTACACCACGTCGCGCAGCGGCTTGCCCGCCGCGTCCGCCAAAGTGGCTATCCGTGTCGACATGCCTGTATACGCTATTGACCTCGGATGTCGATGGCGTGTCCGTAGGTTATCGCCGCGTTAGCGTCTGCTCACCGCGCCTGTCGGGGCGCTGTGCCGGGGTGGGTGTTCGATGGCGCGAAACGGAATCCGGCGCCGCGCCGACAGAGTTATCGGGTCGGTCAGCGAATTCACCGAGGAGACAAGGCATGAAGCGCAGCACGAAGTTCGCCGGAGCACTCGCCACCGCGGCGGTGGCGCCGCTCATCGCGGCAGGGAACGCCCAGGCCGACGCGGGCACGGTCTATTTTTCGGCGGGCAGCACCAACTGCGCGATCTTCGGGGACGGGTCCGTGGGATGCGATTTCGCCTACCCCTTGTTTCTGAGCTACCACGTGGGCAACTCCTACATTCCGGTGCCGGTGAAAGTGAGCGAAATGGTGATCGACCAGCCCTGGCTGCCCGCGCACCCCACCTTCGACCCCGGCACGCCGTACACGCTGCCCGGCGGCAATCCCAGCATCTACGACGTGAAGACCGGTTCGGGCCAGTGGGGACCGATCATCGAGCACGCGGGCTCGTCGTGTGCGGTGGGATTCCACGGCAGCTTGACCTGCCAGGCGAAGGGGCGTGGATTCAGTTCCTTCGGTGGGAACGTCGTCGCGTAATCGGCCGTCTACCGCGGCGCCTGGGCGGCCTCGCCCAAGCGGATGGCCTGCGCCGTCACCGTGCTCGCCGCTTCGCCGGCCAGGTAAGCCACAACCGCGGCGGGCTCGGCCGGATTCATCGCGGCGATGGCGGTCGCGAGTTCCGCGTTGTCGGTGGCGCCGACGCCATGGCTGATCGTGTTGACGGTGATCCGCCGCGCCACGAACTCCGGCGCCACGGCCTGGCCGAGTTGCTCGACCGCGCCTCGGGTCGCGTCGTAGACCGCGCCGTCCGGAGTGGGGGAGTCACAGACGGTGATGATCCGGCCCGCCTCGGCGAGGTGTTGCGCGGCCAGTTGGATCCCGTGGAACACGCCCCGCACCGTTGCGGCGAAGCCGACGTCGAACGCGTCCGCGCTGAGCTGCGCGAACGGCACGGACTCCGGCACCGCCGCGGTGTGGACGAGCAGGTCCCACCTACCGCAGTCCTCGAGCAGTGCCTCCACCAGTTCCTGGTACTCGGCCGGGTCGGCGACGTCCGCCGCCAGCCCGAGCGCCGCACCACCGGCGGCGGTGATCTCCTTGACCACGTCCGCCGCCCACTCCGGTATATGCGGATGGTGAACCACGACCTGCGCCCCTTGCGCGGCAAGCGTTTTCGCGATCTTCTTGCCGATTCCGGTGTGTGCCTCCGTGACCAGCGCGGTTTTACCGGCTAGCGGTTTGTCTGCGGGCACACTATCGACAGGCTCGCTCATTTGCCGACCTTTCGTCGATTGCGGAGTTTGGTTCTGCGAATGGTATTCGCTCGCATACCAGACGACGGCCACATCGAGCGTCATCGTGTCGGGTTCAGGCAATGGCGAGCGCGATTTCCGCTCCGCCGAGCAATACAGAACGGCTCCCAGCCGGTGAAGGCTGGGAGCCGTGTCGTGTCTCAACCACACGAGTCGGGGTGACAGGATTTGAACCTGCGACCTCTTCGTCCCGAACGAAGCGCGCTACCAAGCTGCGCCACACCCCGTGAAGCGAACCTGGAGTAGCTTACAACAGCGCGGGGTGAGACGTTAAACCGGCAGGTCAGTCAGCCTTCGAAGGCGCGAATGCTGGTGCAGATGCGCTTGGCGGTCTCGGCGTCGAGGGCGCGTGGGACGCCGGTGTCCGCGGCGATCACCATGGCGAAGGTTCCGCTGTCGGTGGGGAACGCGGCGGTGTAGATGGAGTACGCCGTCGCGCAGCCGGGCTTGGCCTCGGTGACGGTGCCCGTGGTCTCCACGAACACGCCGTGCTGGGATCCGTCCAGCGACGCCAGCGGCACGGGCGCGCCCGGTGTGCCGCCCGGAGTGCCCTGGTAGGCGAGTGTGGCGGTCTTGGTGCCGAGTTCGGTTGCCACGCGGGCGGGATCGGCGGTGTCCGAGCCGGTGAGGAAGGCGATCGTGCGGGTCGAGCCGGGGCAGTAGCCCTTGCCCTCGCTGGCATAGCCTTTTCCCGCGACGGTGTCGGGCGGGTGACCGAAGCCTCCGATGGTGTCCTGCGGGGCGATGGTCCAGTCGGCGGGCACGTCGTAGGCGGCGCCGTTATCGGGCGCCACGACCACCTGGAAGCCGGGGATGAGCGGGGTTTTGTCGCTCGCCCGGCCGGCGGTAGTCGTCGGCGCACTCTTGGTGGCCGGTGCGGGCGAGCCAGTCGAGGTGAGTGCACTCACCAGCGAGGGCGAGCTGCCCTGGGCGGAATCGTTGGATCCACTCTTGGTCAGCACCACGGCGCCCACCACGACACCGGCCACCAGCAGCACAACCAACCCGACCAGCAGCACCGCCTTTCCCCGGCCGCTCCCGCTCGGGCGGTAAGGCGGCGGCGGTCCACCGGACCCGCCGTGTGGACCGTAGCCGGGCCGGTACTGCTCGGGCGGCGGAGAACCATAGGGTCCCGGCCCGCCTACTGGTTGCCATTGGTAGTTCTGTTGCACGAACCGATCGGCGGTCGGGTGCCGGAGCACGACCGCACCGTCAACCCCTCCCGGCTCCGGGGTCGAGTGCGGACTGCCGGAGGGTGTGGGTTGGCCGAACGCACCCAGCGGTCGAGCGAGCATGGTCGGATCCACCTGCCCGGTGGTTCCGAGATTCGACTCAGGATGCGGCGGCCACTGCCCGGACGACGCGTGCTCGCCGAGGGACCGGGCCAGCATCGTCGGATCGTTGCGGCCGCTCGAGTCCTGCTCTGTAGGTGGGGATCCGTCACCCAGCGACTGGGCGATCATCGTGGGATCGGCCGTGTTCGGCGCCGAAGCACTATCCGGCGGCGTGACGGGACCACCCTGAGCGGCGGGTTGCCACTGGGGCGGCGCGGGTTGTCCGTGCGGCTGCCATTGCAAGGTCGGGTCCGGCTGGGGCGGCACGGGTTGTCCGTGCGGCTGCCACTGCATGGCCGGGTCGGGCTGGGGATTCGGCTGCCCTGCGCTGGATGGTCGGCTCTCGCCTCCGTCAACGGAGGTAACTGGCTCCCATTGCATCGTGGGATCGCTCTGTGCCGTCGACCCCGACCAGGTTTGATTCGGGTGACCTAGTTGCTGTGCGTCCGGCGATTGTCCCGCATTCCCGGTGGCTCCGGAGTAACCGACCGGCTGCCAGGGATAGGACGGTGCGGGTCCGTCACCCGTCGCGTGCGAACCGGGCCACTGCGACGTCGGGGGATACTCCGTCTGCCGGAATCCGCCCGTGCTCGGCCGCTGCTCCGAATCATGGTCGACCGCTTGTTCATTGGAGTCACGCCGCCATGGTGTGACAGGGCGCGGCGGTTGGTTCACCCCGAGTGGCTCCACGCCGGTCGGCTGCCACTGCGAAAAGGGTTGCGGTGCTTCGGACGGCGCGCCCGCCGGATCGTCGCGCTGTCCGTCGAATCCGCTCACGACTGCGCCTCGCTGGCGATCGGCTCCGTCGTGCGCGAGGGCGCGTTGTGTTTTCGGTTCACTCGCTGACCCTCGCTCCCAGTCTTCCCATACCTTGGCCGGGCTGGTTTCACCCGCACCGAAGTGCGGGCCAGAGCCCATCCCGTCCACGGACATTGGTCACCGGGGCTCGCGCTTCGGGTTCCCGGACCCAGGGCAGGGTGACGCTGTGCGTCCCGGATAGAGGGCAGTCTGCCACAGGGCACCGGCAGAGTTCTCCGACACACACTTAGCGGGCGACGGCCTCCGATGTCGACACACCGTGGCCCGTGTCGGCTCCCGGCCGTTTCGGCGGTGCGGCGACCAGCGTCAACAGGGTTGCCTCCGGACGGCAGCAGAATCGGTACGGCGCCCATGGCGAGGTACCGACGCCCGCGGAGACGTGCAACTGGGTGTGCTCGCCCCACTTCGACGGACCCTTCACCCGGGACCGGTCGATACCGCAGTTGGTGACCAGCGCGCCGTAGCCGGGCAGGCACAGCTGGCCGCCGTGCGTGTGTCCGGCCAGCACCAGGTCGTATCCGTCCTCGGCGAAGCGGTCCAGCACCCGCGGCTCGGGCGAGTGGGTGAGACCGATCCGCAGGTCGGCCATCGGATTCGGGGCGCCGGCGATGGTGTCGTAGCGGTCGCGCTGCAGGTGCGGGTCGTCCACACCGGCGGTGGCGATCCGGATACCCGCCACCTCGAGGTCGCGGCGCACGTGCGTCAGGTCGAGCCAACCGCGCTCGGTGAAGGCCGCGCGCAGGTCCTTCCACGGCAGCGGCGCGCCGAAGGTGCGGCGGTGGTTCTTCTTGAAGTACTTCAGCGGGTTCTTCGCCACCGGCGCGAAGTAGTCGTTGCTGCCGAAAACGAAAAGACCAGGACGGGAAAGCAGTCCGCCGAGGGCTTGGACCACCGCGGGCACCGACTTCTGATGCGAAAGGTTGTCGCCGGTGTTGATCACCAGATCGGGTTCCAGCCGGTCCAGCTCCCGCAACCACTGCTGCTTGAGCTTCTGACCCGGCATCATGTGCAGATCACTGAGGTGCAGCACCCGCAGCGACGACGACCCCGGCGCCAGCACTGGCATGGTCGCCTCCCGGAGAATGAAGGCGTTGCGTTCGACCAGCGAGGCGTAGCCGATTCCGGCCACCGCGGCCCCGGCGGCTCCCAGCGCGGTCGTGCGTACAGCAGAGGTCGAGATCACGGGCATTTGCCCAGCATAGGTGACCTCGCTCAGGAGCGCCGAGTGTGTTTCCGCACAAGCGACCAGTTCGTGCTCAGGAAATCGGACGCCGCGGCGAATGTAGTGGGACCGCCGCGCCCAAGCGGCTACCGTGAGCGGCATGTCGGAACTCAAATCGCAGCTGCGCGCGGACCTGACCGCCGCGATGAAAGCCAAGGACACGCTGCGCCTTTCCACGTTGCGGATGCTGCTGTCGGCGATCCAGACCGCCGAGGTCGCCGGCACCGAGGCGCGTGAGCTCACCGACGCCGAGGTCATCGCCGTGCTGCAGAAGGAGTCGAAGAAGCGCAACGAATCGGCCGAGGTCTACACGCAGGCCGGGCGCGGCGAGCTGGCGGCGAACGAGCACGCCGAGGCACGCATCATCGACGAGTACCTGCCGACCCAGCTGACCGACGCCGAGGTCGCCGATCTCGCCGATACCGCCATCGCGCAGGTCGCCGAGGAAATCGGCGAGCGGCCGGGCATGCGCCAGATGGGCCAGGTCATGAAGATCGCCACCGGACTGGCGGCGGGCAAAGCCGACGGCTCGCGCATCTCGGCCGCGGTGAAGGCGCGGCTGTAGCAGCGAATCCGCGCCGCGACCTCAGGCCCGGAGGCGGTAGCTTGCGTGGCCACGGAGGGCCAGGGAGCGGCGCAAATGCAATGCAGAAAGGGGCCGCGAACCAGGTTCGCGGCCCCTTTCGTCTGCTCAGCGGGGGAGCGGAATCGGGATCGGGATAGGTGGCAGCCGCGGCAGTGGCGGCAGCCCCGGCGCTCCCGGCGGCGGCGGTGGCGGACCCGGCGGGGGTGCGGCACGTACGGTGCCGTCACTGATGTACAGCGTGATCACCGAGCCGGGAATGGCCGAGCCGTTCGGCGCGGTCCCCATCACGGTGCCCTTGGGCCGGTCACCGGGGCCGGTCACCGGCGACACCTGGAAGCCGGCGGCGACCAGCGCGGCGGTGGCCTCGGCTTGCGTCTTGCCGACGACGTCGGGCACCTGGGCGTTGTTGGCGCCGCGCACGTACTTGTCGTCCAGCGGTGGCAGCGCGGGCGGCGGGAACAGCGGAATCACCGGTTTGATCGCGTTGAACCAGGTGCGGGCCGGTTCGTTACCGCCGAACAGGTTGCCGTCGCCGCAGTTGCGCAGCGGGAACGAGCAGATTTCGCCGGGCGTCGGGCTGTCGCCGTAGACGTAGGCCGCGGCGGCCAGCGCGTTGGTGAACCCGAGGAAGGCCGAGGAGCGGTGACTCTCGGTGGTACCGGTCTTACCGGACATCGGGTAGTTCCATTGCACCGACTGGGCCGCGGCCGTCGCGGTACCCGCGGTGTCGTCCTTGCTCATCGCATGGGCGAGGGTGTTCGCCAAGCCCGGCTCGACGACCTGCTCGCACGCCTGCTGGGTCAGCGGCACCTGTTTGCCCTGGCGGTCGATGACTTCCTTGATCGGGTTCGGCGGGCACCACCGGCCGCCGGAACCCAGCGTCGCGGCCACGTTGGACAGCTCGAGCGGGTTGATCGCGACCGGGCCGAGGGTGAACGAGCCGAGGTTCTGGTCCTTGATCATGTCGGCCAGGCTCTGGTTGCCGTGACCGGAGGAGCCCGGTTCGGTGAACGAGCGCATGCCAAGCCGGATCGCCATGTCGACGGTCGGGGTGACGCCAACGGCCTGGATCAGCTTGACGAACGCGGTGTTCGGCGATGTGGCCAGCGCCTCGGTCACCGACATGGGCGACTTGTACCTGCCCGCGTTCTCCACGCAGTAGGTGGCCGGCGGGCAACCGCGCGCGCCGCCGTTACCCATGCCCCTGGCCTCGAAGCGGCCCGGCACGTCGAGCTCGGCGCTGATGCCGAGGCCCTTCTCCATGGCCGCGGCGGTGGTGAAGATCTTGAAGATCGAGCCGGCGCCGTCACCGACCATCGAGTACGGCTGCGGCTGCACGGTCTCGTTCCCGTCCCGGTTCAGGCCATAGGTGCGACTGCTCGCCATCGCGACCACCGGATGCGAGTCCTGTCCCGGCGCGACCACGGACATGACCTCGGCGATGTTGTCCAGGTTCGGGTTGGCCGCGTCCGTCACCGCCCGCTTGACCGAGTCCTGCACGGCGGGATCGAGGGTGGTCCTGATCAGGTAGCCGCCCTTGTCGATCTGCTCGCGGCTGATGCCCGCGTTGGCCAGGTACTGCAGGGCGTAGTCGCAGAAGAAGCCGCGATCGTTGGCGGCGATGCAGCCGCGCGGCAGACCCTTGGGTTCCGGCAGCACACCCAGCGGCTTGGTCTTGGCCTCGCGGAACTCGTCGGCGCGGCTCGGGATGTTCTGGATCATGGTGTCCAGCACCGTGTTGCGCCGGGCCAGCACGCCGTCGGGATTGGTGTACGGGTTCAGTTTCGACGAGCTCTGCACCATGCCCGCCAGCATCGCGGCCTGCGAGACGTTCAGCTCGGCCGCGTCGACGCCGAAGTAGGTCTTCGCGGCGTCTTGCACGCCGTAGGAGGAGTTGCCGAACGGGACGAGGTTCAGGTACCGGGTGAGGATCTCGTCCTTGGTCAGCTCGCGGTCCAGCGTCAGCGCCATCCGGATCTCCCGGATCTTGCGCGCGGGCGTGGTCTCGATGGCGGCGCGTCGCTCGGCGTCGGTCTTGGCGACCACGAGCAGCTGGAAGTTCTTCACATACTGCTGATCCAGCGTCGAGGCGCCCTGCTGCACCTCGCCGCTGGTGGTGTTGGTGAGGAACGCGCGCAGCGTGCCCTGCCAGTCGACGCCCTCGTGCTCGGCGAAGCGGCGATCCTCGATGGACACGATCGCCAGCTTCATGTCGTTGGAGATCCGGTCGCTCGGCACCTCGAAGCGGCGTTGCTCGTACAGCCAGGCGATCGGATTGCCCGCCGCGTCGACCATGGTCGAGACCGCGGGCACCGTCCCCTCGACCAGCTCCGCGGAGACGTTGTCGACGGCGTCGGCGGCTCGATTGGAGACGAATCCGAAGCCGCCGGCGAGCGGGAACAACAACCCGGCGACGAGCACGGAGGCCAGCACGCAACTGCCGGCCAGCCGTGCGAGCGTATGTGTGATCGGCACGAAACAAGATTACGGGTTGGGATTCGAGCGTTCCTGGCGGCATTTGTCCGACGCCTGGAACTGGTTGTTCCGGAACCGGAATCGGCGTGTCGCGCGAGCGCGTTCGGCGTGTCGGATGACGGCGCGCGCGCAATCTGCCTGACCGTCCTGTGTGCGCCCCACTTTGCAGGCACGGACGTACCAAAAAATCTCGGGACGGTCTTGCGCAAGCGCCATACCTTTACCTAGATTGAGAACCCAGTGTGATAGAGCTAACACTCAAAGTGGAATGTGGTGCACTTCGCAGCGGGGTTTGGGTGCTGCGTGGTGACAACGCGATTCTGGAGCGCCGTTGACCCGGTGTTCGGACTGCAAAGGGGCACACCAAATGCACATGACAACCCCCATCGCTCGATTGGACGTGGAGCAGGCCGAAGCAAGGATCGCCTGGGTAGCCCAGGCCCGATGCAAGGAAGTAGATCCCGATCAGTTGTTCGTCCGCGGCGCGGCACAGCGCAAAGCCGCGACGATCTGCAGGCACTGTCCCGTGCTCATGCAGTGCGGCGCCGATGCGCTCGACAACCGCGTCGAGTTCGGCGTATGGGGCGGCATGACCGAACGCCAGCGCCGCGCCCTGTTGAAGCAGCATCCGGAGGTAACCTCATGGGCCGATTTCTTCCAGGCCCAGCGCCAGCATCAAGTGGCGATGTAGTCCCAGTGAACCCCGAAACGGAGCCCGCGCAAGCGGGCTCAGTTTCGTTTTAGGACCGGTATTTCCATTCGAGATATAGCGGATACGCCTAAGTATCAGGCGGTAGCCCGCGTCGTTCGAGTGAGCTGATCGCCCACCACGCGCAGCGCGTCGAG
This sequence comes from Nocardia sp. Marseille-Q1738, assembly GCF_965283145.1. Classification (NCBI taxonomy): domain Bacteria; kingdom Bacillati; phylum Actinomycetota; class Actinomycetes; order Mycobacteriales; family Nocardiaceae; genus Nocardia; species Nocardia sp. Marseille-Q1738. Next base: position 961,937 of record NZ_CBDIMS010000001.1, read on the forward strand.
ATCGGATACTTCGAACGGCAGCGCCGTGACCGAGACGATCGGCACCCGCGGGTGCGCGCCGGTGAAGCGGTGCAGCAGATGCTGTTCCCGCTTGTCGGTCGCGACGCGGCGGGCGTGCACGCGTAACACCGCCGCGGTGAGCGGGTCGTCCTGCTCGAGCTGGTCGGCGGCGGTGAGCGCGTGATCGGCCGGCAGCGAGCTGAGCACCGGATGCGTGCGGTTCAGCACCAGCCCCGCCAGCGGCATGCGCTCGGTGGAGAGCCGGTCGACGAAGAACGAGGCTTCCCGCAGAGCGTCCGGTTCCGGCGCCGCGACCACGAGAAAGTGCGTGCCGGGCTTGGACAGCATCGCGTAGGTGCGGTCGGCCCGCTCCTGGAAGCCACCGAACAGCGACTCCAGGGACTGCAGGAAGTTCGACGCGTCCTTGAGCATCTGCCCGCCGACGATGGTGGACACGCCGCGCACCGCCAGGCTCATCGCGCCGGTCACCAACCGGGTGACGCCGCGACCGGGCGCCATGATCACCCGGATCATGCGGCCGTTGAGGAAATTGCCGAGTCGTTTGGGAGCATCCAGGAAGTCCAGGGCGTTTCGCGAGGGCGGGGTGTCGACCACGATCAGGTCCCACTCGCCCCGGTGGGCGAGCTGGCCCAGCTTTTCCATCGCCATGTATTCCTGTGTGCCGCCGAAAGACGAGGCCACGGTCTGATAGAAGGGGTTGGCGAAGATCTGCTCCGCTTTTTCCGGGCTGGTGTGCTCGAGCACCATGTCGTCGAACGTGCGACGCATGTTGAGCATCATCGCGTGCAGTTCACCCTTCGCCTCCGGCCCGAGGTCCACCCGCTGCGGGGCGTTGTCCAGGTCGGCGACGCCGAGTGACTGGGCCAGCCTGCGCGCGGGGTCGATGGTGAGTACCACGACCTTGCGTCCCCGCTCGGCGGCGCGCAGCGCGATGGCGGCGGCCGTGGTGGTCTTGCCGACGCCGCCGGAGCCGCAGCAGACCACCACGCGAGCCGAGGGATCGGCGATGATCCGGGAAATGTCCAGCGGGGCAGCCATGGGGTGGGTCGGGTTGCTCATCGGACCCCCTGCGCGCTGAGGTGTTCGGCTAATTCGTACAGTCCGCCCAGATCCATCCCGTCCGGGAGGGCAGGCAGATAGAGCCGCGAGATGTCGACCTTGGCCAGTTCCTCGGCGCTGTCGTCCTGTGCTTGCAGAGTGGCGGAGTGCTCGACGGTTTCGGTGAGCAGGCCGCGGAAGTCGTCGTCGGACAAGGTGATCCCCGCGGACGTCAGACCGGCGCGAATGGCGTCGCCGTCGATATCGCCCTGGGCGGCCCGCGCGCGCAGGTCATGCGGCAGCTGGCCTTCGGTCGCCCGGTTCACGATCACGGTGCCGATGCGCAGGTCGGCGGCGGTGAGTTCGGCCACGGCGTCGGCGGTTTCCTGCACCGGCAGCGCCTCCAGCAGGGTGACCAGATGAACCATGGTCTCGTCGGAGTGCAGCAGCCGCGAAACGCCTTCGGCCTGGGAGGCGATCGGCCCGCCTTTGGCCACCTCGAGCATCGCCTTGGTGACGTCGAGGAAGCTGGCGATGCGACCGGTGGGCGGCGCGTCCACCACGATCTCGTCGTAGACCCGCCGACCGGACTTGTCCACGCGGACCGCGCACTCCTTGATCTTGCCGGTCAGGATGACGTCGCGCAGCCCGGGCGCGATCGTGGTGACGAACTCGATGGCGCCCATTCTGCGCATCGCCCGCCCCGCGAAGCCCAGGTTGTAGAACATCTCGAGGTATTCGAGGAAGGCGTGCTCGATGTCCAGCGCCAGCGCGACCACTTCGCCGCCGCCGTCGGCGGTGGCGATCCGTGTCTCGGTCGGCGGCAGCGGCGGCAGATCGAACAGCTGAGCGATCGACTGTCTGCTCTCCACCTCCACCAACAGCACACGACGCCCGCCCGCGGCGAGCGCAAGCGCCAGCGCCGCGGCGACCGTCGACTTACCCGTGCCTCCCTTACCGGAGACGTAGTGCAAGCGGGCCTGCTCGGCGCGCTTCGGCCACCGTGTGTCCAGCCCCGTCTCCGCCGAAAGCGGCACTGCTGTTGGTACTCCCACGGTCGGAGCCTATCTCCAGTCGGCCCCTCCGAGTTTTTGGCCGTACCAGACGGGTGGGTGCGGGGTAGTCTCAGGTCCTGCCGCGCCCCACGGTTGCTCGTCCAGCGACACCTGGTAGGTCTACCCAACGTGGCAACTGATTTCGTACGTACATCGGTAACTCGCCGGGTACGCCCAAACCTGTGCGGTATCCAACGCAGGACCTGAACGCGGATCCCGCGTCGCCCACTAGTACGGCCTAAAGTCCCGGAGAGGCGGGCGAGCTACGCTTCGCACATGAGTGATACGACCCTGTGGGAGTACGCGACCGTGCCATTGCTGACGCACGCGACGAAGCAGATTCTCGACCAGTGGGGTGCCGACGGCTGGGAGCTGGTCACCGTGCTGCCCGGACCGACCGGTGAACAGCACGTCGCCTACCTCAAGCGGCCCAAGCAGTAGGGCGGGGGCGCAGTGACTCAGTGGGAGAAGAACCTCGCCGAGCTCGGACTCACCCTGCCTCCGGTGGTGCCTCCAGTCGCCGCCTACGTTCCCGCGATCCGCACCGGGTCGCTCGTCTACACCTCCGGCCAGCTGCCGTTCGTGGACGGCCGGTTGTCCGCGGTCGGCAAGGTCGGAGCGGAGGTTTCGATCGAGGAGGCCAAGGAGGCCGCCCGGTTGTGCGCGCTGAACGCGCTGGCCGCGGTGCACGACCTGGTGGGGCTGGACGCGGTGGTGCGGATCGTGAAGGTCGTCGGATTCGTCGCCTCAGCACCGGGATTCGGTGACCAGCCGGTGGTGATCAACGGCGCGTCGGAGTTCCTCGGCCAGGTCTTCGGTGACGCGGGCAAGCACGCGCGTTCGGCCGTCGGGGTCTCCGAACTGCCCAAGAACACCCCGGTCGAGGTGGAACTGATCGCCGAGGTGCGCTAGGCGTACCTCCCGTTCGCTGGGCCGGAGTGTCCGGCACCGTTCTATCCGAGGTTTGCGATGACGTTGACACACCCCGCCTACGGGCAACTCCGGCAGGTCACCGAGACGGCGTCGGTGCTGTTGGCCGACAATCCGGGCCAGATGACCCTGGAGGGAACCAACACCTGGATTCTGCGGGCGCCGGGGCGGTCGGACTGTGTGGTGATCGATCCGGGGCCGAAGGACAAGTCGCACAGCGCCGCGATCGCCGAGGCCACCGGAGGTGAGATCGCCCTCACCTTGATCACGCACCGCCATCACGACCACACCGGCGGCATCGATCGGCTCACCGAGCTGACCGGGACAGCGGTGCGTGCCAAGGACGTCGGCTTTCTGCGCGGCTCGGACGCGCCGCTGGCCGACGGCGAGGTGATCGAGGCCGCAGGCCTGCGGATCACCGTGCTGGACACGCCGGGCCACACCGCTGACTCGGTGAGTTTCGTCCTCGACGACGCGGTGCTGACCGGGGACACCATCCTCGGCGCAGGCACCACCGTGCTGGATTCCAGCGACGGCACGCTGGCCGACTACTTGTCGTCGCTGGACCGCCTGGTCGAGGCGGGCCGGGGCAAGGCGTTGCTGCCCGCGCACGGCCCGGATCATCCGGACCTGGAGCCGGTCGCGCGCTACTACATCGCGCATCGGCACGAGCGTCTCGACCAAGTGCGGGAGGCGTTGCGAGTGCTCGGCGCGGACGCGGGCGCGATGGCGGTGGTGCGGCGGGTGTACGCCGACGTGGACAAGCGGCTGTGGCCGGCCGCCCGCAGCTCGGTGCAGGCCCAGCTGGACTATCTACGCGTGCACGGTTAGGCGGCTGCCTCGCATTCGCTCGGCCCGGCACATGAGCGGCTACCTCCAGCATTCGCTCGGCCCGGCGCATGTGCGGCTACCTCGAGCGTTCGCTCGGCTCGGCGCATGTGCGGCTACCTCGAGCGTTCGCTCGGCCCGGCGCATGTGCGGCTACCTCGAGCATTCGCTCGGCCAGGCGCGGACTGATGACGGAATCCGTACGGCTCCGCGCTAAGGCGGGAAACGGCGGCACGCCGGGTTCAGTGGAGCGCTGAATCCGGCGTGCCGTACGACGTTCGTGCGTTACCGGGCTCGGCGGGCGAGGCGCTCGGAGTCGGAGATGAGCACGCTCTTGCCCTCCAACCGCAGCCAGCCGCGGTGCGCGAAGTCGGCGAGCGCCTTGTTGACGGTCTCGCGGGAGGCGCCGACCAGCTGGGCGATCTCTTCCTGGGTCAGGTCGTGGGTGACCCGCAGGGCGCCCGCCTCCTGGGTGCCGAACCGCTGCGCGAGCTGCAACAGGGCCTTGGCCACCCGGCCGGGAACGTCGGTGAAGATCAGGTCGGCCAGGTTGTTGTTGGTCCGGCGCAGGCGGCGGGCGAGCACGCGGAGTAACTGCTCGGCGATCTCGGGCCGCTGGTCGATCCAGGCCTTGAGGGCGTCGCGGTCCATCGTCACCGCGCGCACCTCGGTCACCGTGGTGGCGGTGGAGGTACGCGGGCCGGGGTCGAAGATCGACAGCTCGCCGAACATGTCGGACGGGCCCATGATGGTCAGCAGGTTCTCGCGGCCATCGGGTGAACGACGGCCGATCTTCACCTTGCCGGACGTGATGATATACAGCCGGTCGCCCGGCTCACCCTCGTTGAAGATGACGTGGCCGCGCGGGAAATCCACCGGCTGAAGTTGCTTGGCGAGGGCGGCCACCGCAGTGGGCTCGACGCCCTGGAAGATGCCTGCTCTGGCGAGGGCCTCGTCCACGAATGTGCTCCTTATGGGAAATGGCTCTGTACCGGACCGAAGCGACTCGGCCAACAGCGCAGTCTACGCGGCGTGATGACAGCGTAGTGACGGACACCACGTAACGAGTGGATTGCGTGGCGCAGCGCAGAACCGTACCAGTGTGATCAGCGGCGACCGCGGGCGCCTTCCGAGTTACCCGATCCGGGAACCTTCCGCCGGCCGCCGCGTCAACTCGCGCGGGCCACGTCCAGTTCCTCGCCGCGGGAGCGGCGCCTGCGCATCCGGGCCACGGCGGCAGGCAGACCGAGCTTCGTCAGCTCCTTCACTTCGGCGTTGCTTGCTTTGTCCAGGTACTGCTGAACCTCTTCGTCGGGTTCGAGAAGCTTGCGGAGCCGATTCTCGACCCGCTCCATACCCAGTGCGAACAGCATCAACACCACTGGGAAGAGCACCACAGCGAGTCCTTGCATGACGAGCAGTAAACACGGTCCAGGTCTCAGATGGAACACGGCAACTGAACTGGAAGGGCAACGTTGGTCGGCGGTTCCGTATGGTGGACGCGTGCGCGTCTCCCCCTCCATCGCCGCCGGGAACGGCCTTCCGTCCGACTCCGAGCCCTCCGAAGCCCAGCCGGGCGCCGCCGTGGCCCCGAAACGGAAAACCAGGGCGCGACAGGCGGAAACCCGGCTCGGGCTGGTTCGAAGAGCGCGCCGGATGAACCGGGAACTAGCGGTCGCGTTCCCCGATGCGCACTGCGAGCTCGACTTCACCACGCCGCTCGAATTGGCGGTCGCGACAATACTTTCCGCCCAGTGCACCGACGAGCGCGTGAATTTCACCACGCCCGCGGTGTTCGCTCGCTACCCGGACGCCCGCGCTTATGCCGAGGCGAACCGCGCGGAGCTGGAGGAATACCTCCGGCCGACCGGGTTCTTCCGGAATAAAGCCGCCGCGCTGATCGGTCTCGGTCAGGCGTTGCTCGAGCAGCACGACGGTGAATTGCCTCACACCCTGACCGAACTGGTCCGGCTGCCCGGCATCGGGCGCAAAACAGCCAATGTCATCCTCGGTAACGCGTTCGGCGTCCCTGGCATCACCGTCGACACCCACTTCGGCCGTCTGGTGCGCCGCTGGGAATGGACCGGCGAGGAAGATCCGGTGAAGGTCGAACACGCCATCGGCGCGCTGATCGAGCGCAAGGAATGGACCATGCTCTCGCACCGGGTGATCTTCCACGGCCGACGCGTCTGCCACGCTCGCAAGCCCGCGTGCGGCGCGTGCATCCTGGCCAAGGACTGCCCGTCCTTCGGCGTCGGGCCGACCGATCCGGAGGCCGCGGCCAAGCTGGTGAAGGGGCCGGAGCGGGAGCATCTGCTCGAGCTGGTGGGCCGGTGAGTTCGGAGCCCACGGGCGGAAGGAGTGCGGGGCATGCGTGGCGTTGGGCACTTGCCGGCCTGATCGCGGTGGTGGCACTGGCCGTCGCGGTGTGGCCGCGCGGTGACGACGCCGAAACGCCCACGCCACAGTCGACCCGGATCACCTCCGGCGTTTCCGGCGAGCTGCGCGCCGCGGCCGGTCTGGCCGACTGCCCGGCTACCGCCACCACGGGGAACGGTCCGCTGGCCGGGATAACGTTGGCATGCCTGGCAGACAGCAGGCCGGTCGACTTGGCCGCAGTGCTGGCGGGCAAGCCCGCCTTGCTGAATCTGTGGGCCTACTGGTGCGCACCATGCGCCCAGGAGTTGCCGTATTTGCAGCAATACGCACAACGAGCTGGGAACGCGATTACCGTGCTGACCGTGCACAGCGACCCTGATGAAGCCAAGGCACTGGCCAGGCTGACCGGACTGAACGTGAAGCTGCCCGGCGTCCTCGACGCGGACGCGCGGGTGCGCACGGCGGTCGGAGCCCCGGCGGTGTTGCCGGTCTCGGTGCTGGTGCGGGCCGACGGCTCGGTCGCCGACGTCGTCGTGCGAGCGTTCGAGGGGGTCGATGACATCGCGAACACCGTCGCGGGCGAACTCGGAGTGGCCGCATGACAATGCGTGACGGTGCGGGTGCCCGGCAGGGTCGGCGGGTGCGGGGAGGGATGCGATGACCATCGAGATACCGCGGGACATTCCGAAATGGCTGGCCAGATCCGCCGAACCCGCTGACGATGCCGCCGATACGTTGACCAAGGCGCGTGCCCTGCGCCGGGCCTTGACCGTGACCTCGGCCCCGCGCCAAGCCGCGGTGCTCGTGCTGTTCGGCGGCTCGCCCGAGACGGACCCGGAGGCGCCGGGCGGACTGCCCGCCGACGCGGAAGTACTGCTCACCCAGCGCGCCTCCACCATGCGTCAGCATCGCGGTCAGGTCGCGTTTCCCGGCGGTGCGGTGGACCCCGGCGATTCCGGCCCGATCGACACGGCACTGCGTGAGGCCTGCGAGGAGACCGGCCTCGACCCTTCGGGCGTGGAACCGTTCGCGGTGTTGCCGAAACTCTTCGTGCCGCCGTCCCGGTTCGACGTCACGCCGGTCATCGCGTACTGGCGCACGCCGGGCGAGGTCCGGGTCGTGAACGAGAGCGAAACCGAGCGCGTGGTGCGCGTTCCGCTCGTCCAGCTGCTCGATCCGGCGAACCGCTTCGTGGTCCGCAGCACCCTCGGCTACCGGAGTCCGGCGTTCCAGGTGGACGGGATGCTGGTCTGGGGACTGACCGGCGGCATCCTCGCCGGGATCAGCAAAGCCTCCGGCTGGGATCGCGAGTGGGACCACGAGGATGTCCGTGACCTGGAGACCGCACTCGCCGCCGTGGGGATGACCTTATGAGTTCGTCGGCCTGGCTCGACATCGCCGTCGTGCTGCTCGCGTTGCTCGCCGCCTCCTCAGGGTGGCGGCAGGGCGCGGTGGCCTCCGCGCTGGCCTTCCTCGGCGTTGTGCTCGGCGCCGTCGCGGGCATCTTGATCGCGCCGCACATCCTGGTGCACGTCGACGAGGGCCGGACCAGAGTGCTCACCGGCGTGCTGCTGATCGTGGTGCTGGTGATCGTCGGCGAGGTCGCGGGCATGGTGCTCGGACGCGCCGCCCGCAGCGGTATGCGCCATCCGTTCACGCGCAGCGTGGACAGTGTGGTCGGCGCGGGATTGCAAGCGGTCGCCGTGCTGGTCACGGCGTGGCTGCTCGCGTTGCCGCTGGCCACCTCGTCGCAGCCGGCCATCGCGACGGCGATCAACGGCTCGCGGGTGCTGGCCGACGTCAACGGCGTCGCGCCGAACTGGCTGCGCCGGCTGCCCAACGAGTTCTCCAAGCTGCTCAACACCTCGGGCCTGCCGGACGTGATCGGCCCGTTCGGGCGGGCGCCGATCGCGGCCGTCGAACCGCCCGATCCGAGCGTGCTCGCCAGCCCGGTCGCCGCGTCCCTGCAGCAGAGTGTGCTGCGCATTCGCGGCGTGGCGCCGAGTTGCCAGCGGGCGCTGGAGGGCTCGGGCTTCGTGATCGCGCCGGAACGCGTGATGACCAACGCCCACGTCGTCGCGGGCACCACGAGCGTCGCGGTGGACACCCCGCGCGGTCCATTGGACGCGAATGTGGTCCTGTTCGACCCGTCCAAGGATGTCGCGGTACTCGCGGTGCCCGGGCTGACCGCTCCGGTGGTCCCGCGGGCGCCCGCGCCCGCACGCTCGGGCGACAGCGCCATCGTGCTCGGCTACCCGGGCGGCGGCCCGTACACCGCGAGCGCGGCCAGGGTCAGGGAGACGCTGGATCTGACCGGGCCGACGATTTACCGCAACGGCACCGTCGAACGGGAGGTCTACACCGTCCGCGGTCAGGTCAGGGCGGGTAATTCCGGTGGGCCGCTGGTGGATACCGAAGGGCAGGTGCTCGGCGTGGTCTTCGGCGCCGCGGTCACCGACGACGACACCGGCTACGTGCTCACCCTCGCGGAGGTCCGCGCTCAGCTCGACGCGGCCGCCAGGTCCGACATCGCGGTCGACACCGGAGCCTGCGTCCTCAGCTGAACCAGTCGGCGCCATGCGGGGGCAGTCAGGCGCTGCCTCCGCTCGGCCCCGGCGTGGGCTACGGACGGGCTGTGGTCCGGCGGCGCGCTTGATGCGGCTGCCTCGGCTATCGGCCGGTTCGGCGCAAGCAGTAGCAGGGCTTGCGCCCTTCGAGGTGGCGGCCTCGACCTTGGTCGTTCAGGCGCGGACGGACTTTGCCGTCCTTTGTGGGGCTGCCTTGGCTTCGCTGCCCAGGCGCGGGGCCGCGGGGGCTTGATCCGGGCCGTCGATCGGGCGTTCGGCGCGGGTTCAGGCGAGGAGTTTGGCCAACTCCGTCGTGACGGCGTCAGGGTTCTCCTGATGGGCGAAGTGCCCGGCAGCGGGGATGCTGACCAGACGCCGTTCCGGCGAGAGGTACTGCGCGCGGCGGAAGGTTCCCGGCAGCACGTAAGGGTCGAGGTCGCCGCGCATGGTGAGGACCGGGATGTGGATAGGTTCGCGCATGGTCGCCATGAACCGGCGGCCGTCCGGACGCCACTGGCTGCGGAAGGCCCAGCGCTGGTATTCCAACGCGCAGTGCGCGGCGCCGGGGATCTGGATGGCCGAGCGCATCCGCCGCGCGGTGTCGACGAATTCGGCGGTGCCGGTCCATCCCGGGCTCACCCGTTGCCGCAGCAGCCGTTCCACCTCGAAGCCGTCGGCGGTGGTCAGCAGGTGCTCGCCGTAGCGGGGCAGTTGGTAGCGCAGGAAGTTGGGCAGCCAGGCCGCGCGCTGGCGGCGGTTGCGCAGCACGGCGCTTTTCAGCGCGGCCGGATGCGGTGAGCTGACCAGCGCGATCGAGCGAACCAGCCGCGGGTGCAGTACCGCGGTGGTCCAGCAGACCAGTCCTCCGTCGGCGTGCCCGACCAGTGTGGCCTCGGTGTAGCCGAGGGCGCGGATGAGCCCGGCGATGTCACCGGCCAGTGTCCAGCCGTCGTAGCCGCGCGGCGGTTTGTCGCTGTCGCCGTAGCCGCGCAGGTCGACGGCCACGGTGCGATAGCCGAGCTCGGCCAGGCCGGTCAGCTGATGCCGCCATGACCACCAGAAGTCCGCGAATCCGTGCAGCAGCACGACCAGCGGGGCATCGGATCGCTCGGGCGCCGCCGCTACGACGTGGAATCGAATGCCGTTGGCATGAACGTCCCGATGTGTCCACGGTCCGTCGTAACGGACGCTGGACGGATCCGGAAGCAAGTTCGCCGACACGCCGATCGAGCCTAGTAGCCGCCCCACCGGCTCGCGAACGCGCGCCTAGGAAGTCCGCTTCTCCAGCGCGGCATGGTCCTCGTGTCCGCCCAGCGCCTGGGGCAGGACCGTGCGCGCTTGCTTGAGCGAGTCGATCGTCTTCTCCGGCGCGCGCAGCTTCTTCACCCGCCGGTAGCCGAGGAATGCGAGCGCCGCGGCCGCCACGATCATGAGTCCGAAGACGATCAGGAAGGCCGCCCAGCGCGCCAGCCACACGTCGAGCAGCTCGCCGAGGAAGAAGAAAAAGAAGAAGGTGCTGAACAGCAGCACGGTCAGCGCCAGGATGAAGTAGACGCTGCCCTGCAGGCCCTTCTTGATCTCACCGGTGACCTCGGCCTTGGCCAGTGCCACCTCGGCGCGGACCAGGGTCGACATCTGCTCGGCGGCGTCGCGAACCAGGGTCCCGAAGCTTGCGGAGCCGAGTGGATCGGCGTCTGTGAGGGGGATGGAGGTCACCGTACGACCGCGTTGCGCGTCGTTCCCGTTGCCGCCGTGGTTGAAACTCACTTGGTCGACCCTTCTCCCTATCCGGGCACTGCTTCGGCCCCGTTCGCCGCGGCGTTCTCGGTGCCCTCCACCGGTCACGCAGGCTACCGCTTCCGGGCACGTCGCTCGCGCCGCCTTACTCTTCACGTTCTAGCGCACGGGCGTCCCGCCGCGCTTGGTGGACACGCCCGCGCCGCAACAGTAGCGCCGAACCGGCGAGCGACGCCGCCATTGATGCGAGCAACACAGCGGTCTTCGCCAATTCGACGGAGGAACCGTCCGCGACATCGGCGAGCGCGAGTTCCGCCACGAGAAGGCTAACGGTGAAGCCGATTCCGCCGAGCACCGCCAAGGCGACCATATCCCGCCAGCCGAGTTCGCTCGGACGGGTCGCGATGCCGAGCCGGATTGCCACCCAGCTCATCCCGAAGATGCCGAGCGGCTTGCCCACCAGAAGGCCGAGAATCACGGCGTAGGCGAGCCTGTCGCTGAACAGCTCGCCGAAAACGTTGGTGTTCAACGGAACTCCGGCCGCGAAGAGGGCGAACAACGGAACGCATACGCCGGCGGAGACCGGTTGGAGCAAATGCTCCAGTCGCGTGGCGGGCGCCTCCGCCTCGTCGGGGTCGAGACGCACCCTGGTGAGCAGGCCGAGCGCGACACCAGCGATCGTGGGGTGGATGCCCGCCTCGTGCAATGCGTACCAGGACACCAACGCCAAGGGGACATAGAGCAACGGCGTGCTGATCCGTTTGTGCTGTGCCAGCGCCCATGCGGCGAAGCACCCGGCCGCGGCGAGCAGCCACAGCAGCGACACCGTCGTAGTGAACAGAACCGCGATCAGGACGATCGCCATCAGGTCGTCGACCACCGCCAGGCTCAGCAGGAACACGCGGGCGCCCGCGGGGATGCGCGAGCCGGTCAACGCGAGCACGGCCAGCGCGAACGCGATATCCGTGGCGACCGGAATGGCCCAGCCTCGGTCCATGCCGGGGACACCGAACCCCACCACCGCCGCGATCAGCGCGGGGATCACCACACCACCGATCGCCGCGATCACCGGTAGCGTGGCCCGCTTGCGGTCGGCGAGTTCGCCGACCACGAGTTCACGTTTGAGTTCCAGACCGGCGACGAAGAAGAACACCGCGAGCAGGCCGTCTTTGGTCCAGTCGGCGAGGGTGAGTTCCAGATGTAACGGCGGGATCGGGACAACTGTCTCGGTCATCGTCCGATAGCTCGCACCCCACGGCGAGTTCACCCACAGCAACGCTGCCGCCGCCGCGACCAGAAGCAATGCGCCACCAACGGTTTCGGTGCGGAGATAACGGGATAGCTCCGAGCGCACCTGTGTGATCACGGGAAACCTTTCGGGCGATGGTCAGGCCGAGTGGATGCGGTGACCACCGACGTCGGCGTACGATGCGCGTCCACTTGCCGACCAGACTTCCCGGCACTCCTTACGCAATTCTAACGGGTGCGGCCGGTGACGAAGTCCGCCACCGGCCGCACCCATGCTGTCCGGGTCAGCCCTTGCCGGCTCGGATCGCCTCGAAGACGCTCGGGTCGACGAGGGTGGAGGTGTCGCCGAGTTGGCGTCCTTCGGCGATGTCGCGTAGCAGGCGGCGCATGATTTTGCCGCTGCGGGTTTTCGGCAGTTCGGGCACCACGTGGATCTCCCGCGGCCGGGCGATGGGGCTGATCTCGCGGGAGACTTCGGCCTTCAGCTCGTTGATCAGGTCCTGCCCGGTGTCGGTGGCCTCGGCGGTGAGGATGACGAAGGCGACGATGCCTTGGCCGGTGGTGGCGTCGGTGGCGCCGACCACGGCTGCTTCGGCGACGCCGGCGTGGCCGACGAGGGCGGATTCGACTTCGGCGGTGGAGATGCGGTGGCCGGAGACGTTCATGACGTCGTCGACGCGGCCCAGCACCCACAGGTCGGCGTCGGTGTCGAGTTTGGCGCCGTCACCGGCGAAGTAGAAGCCCTGTGCCGCGAAGCGTTCCCAGTAGGTGGCCCGGTAGCGGTCCGGGTCGCCCCAGATGCCGCGCAGCATCGACGGCCACGGCTGGTCGAGCACGAGGTAGCCGTTGGCTTCGGTCTCGCCGAGTTGGACCGGGTTGCCTTCCTCGTCGACGACTTTCGCCGAGATGCCCGGTAGCGGGGTCATGGCCGCGCCCGGTTTGGCGTGGGTGACGCCGGGCAGGGGGGAGATCATGATGGCGCCGGTTTCGGTCTGCCACCAGGTGTCCACGATGGGAGTTTTGTTGGCGCCGATGACCTCGCGGTACCAGCGCCAGGCTTCGGGGTTGATGGGTTCGCCGACCGAGCCGAGCAGTCGCAGGCTGGACAGGTTGTGGGCGGCGGGGATGTCGCGGCCCCATTTCATGAAGGTGCGGATGAGGGTGGGGGCGGTGTAGTAGATGGTGACACCGTATTTTTCGATGATCTGCCAGTGCCGGTGCTCAGTGGGGAAGTTCGGGGTGCCTTCGTAGAGCACTTGGGTGGCGCGGTTGGTGAGGGGTCCGTAGACGATGTAGCTGTGGCCGGTGACCCAGCCGATGTCGGCGGTGCACCAGTAGACGTCCTGGCCCGGTTTGTGGTCGAAGACGTAGTGGTGGGTGTAGGCGGTTTGGGTGAGGTAGCCGCCGGTGGTGTGCAGGATGCCTTTGGGTTTTCCGGTGGTGCCGGAGGTGTAGAGGATGAACAGGGGGTGTTCGGCGTCGAAGGCCTGCGCTTGGTGTTGCGGGGAGGCGGTGGTGACGGTGTCGTGCCACCACAGGTCGCGGCCGTCGGTCCAGGGGACTTCGATTCCGGTGCGGCGTACCACCAGTACGTGCTCGACGCTGGAGGGTGCATCACCGTGGGAGAGGGCTTCGTCCACGGATGCCTTGAGCGGTGCCGCGGTGCCGCGGCGCCATTGGCCGTCGGTGGTGATGACCAGTCGAGCGGCCGCGTCGTCGACGCGTTGGCGTAGCGCGGTGGGGGAGAATCCGGCGAACACCACCGAGTGGGTCAGCCCGAGGCGGGCGCAGGCGAGCATGGCGACGATCGCTTCGGGGATCATCGGCATGTAGATCGCGACCCGGTCCCCGGCCTGCAGGCCCAGTTCGGTGAGGTAGTTGGCGGCGCGCGACACGTCGGCCAGCAGTTCGGCGTAGGTGAGGTCGCGGGAGTCGCCGGGCTCGCCTTCGAAGTGGATGGCGACCTGGTCGCCGTGCCCGGCCAGCACGTGGCGGTCCACGCAGTTGTAGGCGACGTTGAGTGTGCCGCCGGCGAACCACCGCGCCACCGGCGCGGCGGTCCAGTCCAGCACCTGCTCGAACGGTTGATGCCAATGCAACCGCCCGGCCTGCTCCGCCCAGAACGCATCGCGGTCGGCCGCGGCCCGCTGGTACAGCGTGGCGTCGGCGTTCGCCGCGGCGGCGAACTCCGGGGTGGGTGGGTACGAGTCCCTGTGGTCGGCGGTGGTTTCAGTCATTTGGTCTCTTCTTTCCACGTAGCCTGAGCGCACGATTCGACGCAGCCGAGTTCGACAGTAATCAACTGTGACCTACGCCGTGTGCGGTGTGTCGGCCGGGTTTCGCGGCCGTCACGCCGTCGCGCGTCGGCCTTGGGCCGCCCGGACGCGGCGACTTCGACGGAGGCAATGTTCCGGCCGCGCGGGTATTTGCGCACCAAACTTGGGGTGTTTCGGCAATGTTGCCGGATCGGTAACAAGTGCAACGAACTCGGATCAATCCGGTGACAGTGCCCGCGCCGGTGGTTACTCTGCCAACCACACAGGCGGATCGTGTCGGCATGCGCTGTGGACTTCGCGCGGGTGTCGTCCGGCTCCCCCCTTCTCGCAACGGGAGAACGCGTTGAAATTCCACAGAGCGATGGCGCTGACCGCGGCAGTACTACTGGCCACGAGCCTCGGGCTGGCCGCCTGTTCCCCGGGCGACGGCGCCGATGCCGACATCGTCACCGTCAATGGCGGCGAGCCGCAGAATCCGTTGGTACCCACCAATACCAACGAGAACATGGGCGGGCGTGTGGTCGACCGGTTGTTCGCTGGCTTGAAGTACTACGACGCCAACGGCAAGGCGCATGACGAAATGGCGGAGTCGATCCAGACCACGGATCGCAAGAGCTACCGCGTGACCATAAAACCGAACTGGAAGTTCAGCGACGGCACACCCGTGACGGCCGAGTCGTTCGTCGACGCGTGGAACTATGGTGCGCTCGGCACCAATGCGCAGCTGCAGAACTATGTGTTCAGCCCCATCCTCGGTTTCGACGAGGTGTCCGCGGAAAAACCCACTGCACAAACGATGTCCGGGCTGAAGGTGATCGATGACCGCACCTTCACCATCGAGCTGAAGGCGCCCTCGATCGACTTCGAGACCGGGCTCGGGTACGCGCCGTTCTACCCGTTGCCGGAGGCCGCGTTCAAGGACATGAAAGCGTTCGGCGAGAACCCGATCGGCAACGGCCCTTACAAGTTCGCGCGCACCGGGGCGTGGGAGCACAACGTCAAGATCGACCTGGTGCCCAACCCGGACTACCCCGGTGGCCGCCAGGCCAAGAACAAGGGTCTGCGGTTCGTGATGTACCAATCCTTCGACACCGCCTATGCGGACCTGCAGGCAGGAAACCTCGACGCGCTCGACACCGTGCCGGACAGCGCGCTCACTTCCTACAAGCAGGATCTCGGCGACCGTGCGATCACCAAACCCACCGCGCAGAACCAGCACATCGGCATCCAGTCCAACGTGCCGCACTTCTCCGGCCAGGAAGGGCTGCTGCGGCGCAGGGCGATCTCGATGGCGATCAACCGAGAGCAGATCGCCGAGAACATCTTCCACGGCACCCGGATTCCGGCGCGCGACTTCACCGCGAGCACGCTGCCCGGCTTCGACCCGAACCTGCCCGGCTCGGAGGTGCTGAAGTACAACCCCGACGAGGCCGAGAAACTGTGGGCGCAGGCCGACGCGATCGCGCCGTGGTCGGGCCGCTACGAGATCGCCTACAACTCCGACGGCGGCCACCAGGCCTGGGTCGAGGCCGTGGCGAACAGCGTGAAGAACACCCTGGGTATCGACGCGGTCGGCACGCCGTACCCGACATTCAAGAACATCCGTGACGAAATCAACGCGCGCACGATCAACAAGGCGTTCCGCTACGGCTGGCAGGGTGACTACCCGACCATGCTGCAGTTCCTCACCTCGCAGTACTACAGCTACTCCGACACCAACAACGTCGACTACAACAACCCCGAAGTCGACCGTCTGCTCGACGCCGCCCAGGCCGCGCCGACCCAGGAAGAGTCCTACAAGATCATCGCGCAGGCCCAGGCCCTGTTGATCAGGGACATGGCCGACATCCCGGTGCTCGACTACGTGGCCGCCGCGGGCCGCTCGGACCGGGTGTCGAAGGCCGAACTGGCCTGGAACGGCCTGTTCGACTTCGAGAACATCGAGAAGTAGCCGCCCGCCGCCCTGCGTCGCCTCCGACGCGGGCAGCGCTACCCAGGAGGCGAAATGGCCTGGTATGTCCTGCGGCGTCTGCTTCAGATGATCCCCGTGTTCCTCGGGGCGACGCTGCTCATCTACGCCCTGGTGTTCCTCGTTCCCGGCGACCCGATCCACGCGCTGGCCGGTGACAAGCCGATGACGCCCGCGGTGGAGGCACAGCTGCGGGCGCGCTACCACCTCGACGAGCCGTTCCTCGTGCAGTATCTGCTGTATCTGAAGGGCATCGTCACGTTGGACTTCGGAACGGCCTTCTCCGGCAGGCCGGTGCGGGACGAACTCGCGCGCGCGTTCCCGATCACGATCAAACTCGCGTTGCTGGCGGTGCTCGTCGAATCCGTGTTCGGCATCGCGTTCGGGCTGATCGCTGGGCTGCGCAAAGGCAGGCTGTTCGATTCGACGATGCTGGTGATCAGCCTGATCGTCATCGCGGTTCCGGTCTTCGTGGTCGGCTTCCTCGCGCAGTTCCTGCTCGGCGTGAAATGGGGAATCGCGCCGGTGACCGTCTCCGGCCGGGCGACGATCGGTGAACTTCTGGTCCCGGCGTTCGTGCTCGGATCGCTCTCGTTCGCCTACGTGCTGCGGTTGACGCGAAACTCGGTGGCGGAGAACATGTCCGCCGACTACGTCCGCACCGCGACGGCCAAGGGGCTCGGCAGGCGCCGCGTGGTGACCGTGCATATCCTGCGCAACTCGATGATCCCGGTGATCACCTTCCTCGGCGCCGATCTCGGCGCCCTGATGGGCGGCGCGATCGTCACCGAGGGGATCTTCAACATTCCCGGCGTCGGCGGCACGCTCTACCAGGCGATCACCCGGGGCGAACCGCCGACGGTGGTTTCCTTCGTCACGGTGCTGATCGTCATCTTCCTGATCACCAACCTGGTCGTCGACCTGCTCTATGCCGCACTCGACCCGAGGATTCGCTATGCCTGACCCGACCACGGGCGGCGGCCAGCAGCGCCGCGGCCAGGAGCACTTCGTCGCGCCGCCCGACGAGGTGGAGGTTCTCGCCACCGACGTCGTGGTGGATTCCGGTGCGCCGACCAGCATTTGGCACGACGCGTGGCGACAGCTGCGACGCAATCCGATCTTCATCGCCGCGGCGGTGCTGATCGTGTTCGTGTTGATCGTGGTGATCTGGCCGGGCTGGTTCACCAGCCAGGACCCGCGCTACTGCAACGGCGACTTCAGCATGGACCCACGCAGCGCGGGCCACCCCTTCGGCTTCGACAAGCAGGGTTGCGACATCTACGCCCGGACCGTCTATGGCGCACGGGCTTCCGTGCTGGCCGGAGTCGGCGCGACCGTGCTCTTCGTGCTGATCGGCGGCACGCTCGGTGCGCTGTCGGGCTTCTACGGCGGCCCACTGGACGCGTTCGTATCCCGGGTCGCCGAGATCTTCTACGCGATCCCCCTGATGCTGGCCGCCATCGTGATCATGCAGCTGCTGGATGCGCGCACGACCTGGACCGTGATCGTCATCCTCGCCTCGTTCACCTGGCCACAGGCGGCGCGGATCGCCCGCAGCGCGGTGATCCAAGCGAAGAACAGCGACTACGTCACGGCGGCACAGGCGCTGGGGGTGTCCCGGCTACAGACGCTGCTACGCCATGTGCTGCCGAACGCGGCGGGACCGCTGATCGTGGTCACCACGCTGTGGCTGGGCGTATTCATCGTTACGGAGGCGACACTGTCCTACCTCGGCGTCGGATTGCCCCGCACGGTGGTGTCCTGGGGCGCGGATATCGCCACCGGGCAAAAGGAGATCCGCACCTCGCCGATCCTGTTCTATCCCGCGACGGCTCTGGCGCTGACCGTGCTGAGCTTCATCATGCTGGGCGACGCGGTGCGTGACGCCCTCGATCCGAAGGCGAGGAAGCGATGAGGGAGGGGGAGCCGCTGCTCGAGATCACCGATCTGAACGTGAGTTTCACCGCCGACGGCAAGCAAGTGCCCGCGGTACGGGACGTGAGCCTGTCGGTGTACGCGGGCCAGACCGTGGCCATCGTCGGCGAATCGGGCTCGGGCAAATCGACCACGGCGCACGCCATCCTCGATCTGCTGCCAGGAACAGGGAGGGTCACCTCCGGCTCGATCCTGTTCGACGGCAAGGACCTCACCGCGGCCTCGCAACGAGACATCGTCGCCATCCGCGGCAGCGGCATCGGTTTCGTGCCGCAGGACCCGATGTCGAATCTGAATCCGGTCTGGAAGATCGGGTTCCAGATCCGCGAGACCCTGGAGGCCAACGGCATCGCGAAGGGCAGAGCGGCCGGCAAGCGAGCCGTGGAACTGCTCGAGGAAGCGGGCATGCCCGATGCCGAACGCCGGGTGAACCAGTATCCGCACGAGTTCTCCGGCGGCATGCGCCAGCGCGCGCTGATCGCGATCGGCTTGGCCTGCCGTCCCGAACTGCTCATCGCCGACGAGCCGACCTCGGCGCTGGACGTGACCGTGCAGCGGCAGATCCTCGACCATCTCGACCGGCTCACCACCGAACTCGGCACAGCGGTTCTGCTGATCACCCACGATCTCGGACTCGCGGCGGAGCGCGCCGAACACTTGGTGGTGATGTATCGCGGGCGGGTGGTGGAGTCCGGCCCGGCCTTGCGGATCCTGCGCGATCCCCAGCACGAGTACACCAAGCGGCTGGTGAGCTCGGCGCCCTCGCTGGCCGCGCAGCGGCAGTCGTCGGTGCGGCGGCGGGCCGAGATCCGCTCGCAGGCGGTGCGGGTGGCGGAGCGGGCCGCGGCGGCCGATGCCGAGCCCACGGTAGGTCCGGACGCGGTGGTCGTGGCCGAGCACCTGACCAAGACGTTCCGTATCCGCGACCGCGTGCCGGGGAAATCGACCGAGTTCGTCGCGGTGGACGATGTGTCGTTCCGGCTACGCCGCGGTTGCACCACGGCGATCGTCGGCGAATCCGGCTCGGGCAAAACGACGGTGGCCCGGATGGTGCTCGGTCTGCTCACCCCGACATCCGGATCCGTCACGTTCGACGGCAACGATGTCGCCACGCTGGATCGCAAGGGCGCCTTCGCCTTCCGGCGCCGGGTACAACCGGTCTTCCAGGACCCCTACGGCTCGCTGGACCCGATGTACACGATCTACCGCACCATCGAAGAGCCCCTGCGCACTCACCGGATCGGCACGCCCGAGGAACGCGAGGCGACCGTCCGGGAACTGCTCGACAAGGTCGCGCTGCCGTCCAGCCTGCTGCGGCGCTACCCGAACGAGCTGTCCGGCGGGCAGCGTCAGCGGGTGGCCGTGGCTCGTGCGCTGGCGCTGCGGCCCGAGGTGGTGGTGTGCGACGAGGCGGTGTCCGCACTCGACGTGCTGGTGCAGGCACAGATCCTGCGGCTGCTCGGCGAGCTGCAGGCCGAGTTGGGGCTGACGTATCTGTTCATCACCCACGATCTGGCCGTCGTCCGGCAGATCGCCGACGACGTGCTGGTCATGCAGCGCGGAAAGGTGGTCGAGGCGGCTGCCATCGACGAGGTGTTCGACAACCCGCGCCAGGAGTACACCCGCAAGCTGCTCGACGCGATCCCGGGGCGCGCCCTGCTGGCCGGGTAAGGGCAGGCAAGTAGCCTCGTATGCCGTGACCGATCCGCTACAGCCCCTCGCCGATCTACCGGGTGTCCGGGACGCGGCCGACCGTGCCCGCGACGCGCTCGCCGAGGTGCATCGGCACAAGGCGAACCGTCGTGGATGGCCGACCACAGCGGCCGAGGCCGCGGTGCGTGCGGCCCGTTCCTCGGCCGCTATCGATGGCGGCAGCACGGAACTCCCGGCCGACGGCCGCGTGGCGGATCCGATCCTGGCCGGTTCGTTGCGGGTGGGGCAGGCGTTGGACGGTGACGCATTGCGGAACCTGGTAGCCACCTGGCAGCGGGCGCCGCTGCAGGCGCTGGCGCGGCTGCATCTGCTCGCCGCCGCGGATCTGGTCTCGGCGGAGGAGTCGCTCGGCAGGCCGCGCGGCGAGGAGGGCGTGGCGCAGCGGCTGGATCTGTTGGCGCAATCGGTGCTCGGCTCGCGAGCGCCGGCACCGGTGATCGCCGCGGTAGTACACGGTGAGCTATTGGCGCTGCGACCGTTCGGGACGGCGGACGGCGTAGTCGCGCGGGCGGCCTCACGCCTGGTCGCCGTGTCCAGTGGGCTGGACCCACACAGTCTCGGTGTACCGGAGGTGTTCTGGTTGCGCAGGCGCCAGGCCTATCTGGACGCTGCCGCCGGGTTCGGGACCGGAGATCCGGAGGCCGTGGGCGGGTGGGTGATCTTCTGCTGCGGGGCCTTCGAGGACGGGGCGCGCGAGGCCACATCGATCGCCGACTCGGCGGTGGGATAACGACAGGCCCCCTGCACGTCAAAGCGGGCGGCGTTGTCTGTCGACCTCACCGCCCGCTAGCACGGACTACCGGGTTACCAAGCGTGCTGGTTGGGTTGTGTTCTGCGGCCTCGGCGACAATCCGGACATCGCCGGTTCATCCCCGCAACCTGTGCGAGGCCCTCGCCGTCGAATACCCGGATTTCGCAGGCCCACAACGCTTCTGCCCTTGTAGCGGCGTGCTCCGCGTGGGTGCCTGGCGTCCGTGCTGGGAAGGAGGGTAGGGAGACAGTCCCTTCTCTTCCGGTACTGCCTAGGCCTTCCGCCCTTCCGTAGTTACCTTTCTACACTGTGACCGCATTCACAGCAAGGGTTCGGATGGCATTGAACAAACGGCGTGTTTCTCGGCGTTTCGTGGGTAAAATCCCTGGTCCTTCGCCCCTTGTACCAAGTAAGCGAACCTACTGGCAAGAACCTGGCGACCCGCGCGAGGCGGCGCCCGAACGTCCGAACCTCAGCGGCGACGGCGCAGGATCCGATAGCTGATCGCGCCGGCCAGTACCGCACTCACACCGACCACGGCCGTCGCCGCGAGCGTGGTGGACGACGGCGCCTGGAAGCGCGCCCACAGCGACACGGGGTTGGAGAAGGTCAGAATGGGCCAGCCGCGCGTGGTGGCCTCGCGGCGCAGATTGCGGTCCGGATTGACCGCGGTCGGGTGCCCTACCGCGCCGAGCAGCGGCAGATCGGTGATCGAGTCGGAGTAAGCGTAGCAGCGCGAGAGGTCGTAATCCTGGCTGGCGGCGAGCTTTTCGATCGCGGCGACCTTGCCCTCGCCATAGCAGTAGAACTCGACCTCGCCGGTGTACTTGCCGTCCGCCACCACCATCCGGGTAGCGGCGGTATGCGAGGCGCCGAGCGCTTCGGCGATGGGGGCGACGATCTCCTCGCCGGAGGCCGACACGATCACCACGTCGTGCCCCCGGATCTTGTGGTCGGCGATCAAGTCGGCCGCCTCCGCGTAGATCAGGGGCTCGACCAGCTCGTGCAGTGTCTCGCCCACAATCGATTTCACCTGCTCGACATCCCAGCCCGCGCACATGCTGGTCAGGTGGGCGCGCATCCGCTCCATCTGGTCGTGGTCGGCCCCCGACAGCAGGAACAGGAAGTGGGCGTAGCTGCTCTCCAGGACGGCGCGGCGGTTCAAGAGCCCCTGCGCGTAGAAGGGCTTGCTGAACACGAACGTGCTCGATTTCGCGATCACGGTCTTGTCCAGATCGAAGAAGGCGGCGACGCGACCGCCGGTGGTGGGTGGGTTGTCCACCCGACCAGGATAGGCGGCGGCCTCGCCTCCGCTCGGCCCGGCGCGGGCTGTAGACGGACTTCGTCCGGCTGCGCCCTTTCTGCGGCGGCCTCGCCTCCGCTCGGCCCGGCGCGGGCTGTAGACGGACTTCGTCCGGCTGCGCCCTTTCTGCGGCGGCCTCGCCTCCGCTCGGCCCGGCGCGGGCTGTAGACGGACTTCGTCCGGCTGCGCCCTTTCTGCGGCGGCCTCGCCTCCGCTCAGCCCGGCGCGGGCTGTAGACGGACTTCGTCCGGCTGCGCCCTTTCTGCGGCGGCCTCTGCCTCTGCTCGGCCCGGCGGCGGGCTGTCGTCGGAATTGGTCCGGCTTCGCCCTTCTGCGGCGGTCTCTGCCTCCGCTCGGCCCGGCGCGGGCTACGGACGGACTTCGCCCGGCTGCGCCCTTTCTGCGGCGGCCTCCGCCTTCGCTCGGTCCGGCGCGGGCTCTCGGCGGACTCGTCCGGCTGCGTCGTTTTCCGCGGCGGCCTCTGCCTTGGCTGGGCCTGGCGGCGGCGGGCTGTCGTCGGTTTTGGTCCGGCTGCGTCGTTTTCCGCGGCTGCCCCTGCCTCCGCTCGGCCCAGCGCGTGGCTGTGGAACTTCGTCCGGTCTTGTAGTTTCCGCGGCAGCCTCTGCCTTGGCTCGGCGGGGCTGGAGGCGGACTTTGTCCGGGTGCGCCCATTGGGCATGGGGTGTCCTGGTCGGTGTGGGCCGAGGCGGGAGACCGTGCCGGAGGGTTTGCCCCGCAGACGCCGGGGCTGGGGTGGCCGCAAACTTCTCCGATTCCGGACTTGCGTCGTGGCCGGGGAATAGGTGTAGTATTGCTGGCACCTGGACATGGTCCAGGCGCGTTCAGCCCGACCCCCCGGGGCTGAACCCGACGGCCCCAGCCTCCTCCCCCCCCGGCTGGGGCCGTCCTCTATTTCCGGGACGATTCGTTTGGCGGCGTGGCTCGAGAAGTTTGTCCACAGCCCGTGAGTTATCCACATTCGGCACCGACCCCCTTCTCTGCCGGGTCGGATTCGGCCACGCTGACCTGCATGAATCTCGATCACTCGGCCCCGAGCGGCGCGCCGCCGGCCCTCGTGCTGATCCACGACGCCCGCTTGCGCGACGAAGTCCGGCGCATCGCGGCCGCCGCCGAACGAAGCCTCGATGAGCCCTCGCAACCCGTCGGAAGGCATGCCTGGACCGGCGCGGCGTTGGTGATCCTCGACACAAATGCGGCACGAGACGTGGCGGTGGGCGGGTATCTGCGCCGGACCGGGGTGGTGCTGGTAACCGACGGTGAGCCAGGTTTGCTCGATTGGCAGGTCGCGGCATCGGTCGGCGCGGAGCGGGTTATCGCTCTGCCAGGTTCCGCGGTGGGGCTCATCGAGACGTTTGCTGAGTACGGCGAGCGGCGTGCGGGCGACGGGGTGGTCGTCGCCGTCGCCGGGGCAGGCGGCGGGGCAGGGGCGTCCACCCTGGCCGTCGCGGTCGCGCTGCGCGCCGCGGCCGAGGGGTTCCGGCGCGAGACCTTGCTGGTCGACGGCGCACCCTTCGGAGGAGGGCTCGACCTGCTCCTCGGCATCGAGACCACAGCGGGCCTGCGCTGGCCCGACCTGGTTGTCGAGGACGGACGGGTGTCCGCGGCCGCTCTGCACGGCGCGCTGCCGGAGGCCGCGCCCGGCCTTGCCGTGCTGTCCTGCGCTCGATGTGGTGCGGGACGGTTGCCGCGCGAACTCGGCGCGGCCGGTGTCCGCGCGGTGCTCGAAGCAGGCCGTGCCGCAGGCGATTTCATAGTTTGCGACATTTCGGGTGAGCGCGGGCCGCATGCCGACCAGATGCTCGACGCGGCTGATCTTGTCGTGTTGGTCGTTCCGGCCCGGCTGCGGGCGGTCGCCGCCGCCGAAGCGGTGTCCGCCCACATCGCTCGGCGAAACCCGAACCGGGGCTTGATCGTTCGTGGGCCGGCGCCCGGTGGACTACGTGGAGACGAGGTCGCCGAAGTGCTCGACCTTCCCCTGCTCGCCGCCGTCCGCTCCCAAACCGGGCTCGCGCACCGTCTGGAGCGTGGTGCGGTCTCGGTGCGCCGCCGTGGACCACTGCGCGATGCCGCCGACGCGGTCCTCGGGGTACTCAGCGCACCAGCTGGGCAGCGACGGTGACGAGGCAGCTATGAGTGAGTGGAGCGAGCCGACGATGGATACGGCTGCGTTCGCGGTCATGCCGGAGCCGAGCGTCAGCGAGGTGCAGGCATGAGTCCGTTACTGACGCGTGAGCTGCTGGATCGGGTGCGCGAGCGACTGGCCGCAGAGACGGGTGACCCGGATCCGGCCCAGGTCGCCGCCGCGATCCGGGCCGAGGCAGGCGGCGTGCTCGGCGACACCGACCTGCTGCGGGCACTGCGGTTGCTGCAGACCGAGATGACCGGCGCGGGCGTGCTCGAACCGTTGCTGCACGATCCGGACGTCGCGGACGTGCTGGTAACCGGCCCGGACGCGGTGTGGATCGATCGCGGACGTGGACTGGAGAAGACCTCCATCAAGTTCCCCGACGAGGCCGCGGTCCGGCGGCTCGCGCAGCGCCTGGCACTGTCGGCGGGACGGCGACTCGACGACGCACAACCTTGGGTGGACGGCCGGCTGTCCGGAACCGGTGCGACGCTGGGAGATTCGTTCGGTGTTCGCTTGCACGCGGTACTCGAGCCGGTCGCCCACGGCGGCACCTGCCTTTCGCTGCGCGTACTTCGCCCGGCTACGCAGGGGTTGGACGCGCTCGCCGCGGCGGGTGCGGTGCCGGTGGAGGCAAAGCTGTTGCTCGAGCGGATCATTCGGGCACGGCTGGCATTCCTGGTGGTCGGCGGCACCGGGGCGGGGAAGACGACGCTCCTGTCCGGTCTGCTGGCCACGGTGCATCCGACCGAGCGGATCATCTGCGTCGAAGACGCCGCCGAGCTCGCACCGCCACATCCCCACGTCGTCCGCTTGGTCGCCAGGACCGCGAACGTCGAGGGCGTCGGTGCGGTCACCGTGCGGGATCTGGTCCGCCAGGCACTGCGTATGCGTCCGGACCGAATCGTGGTCGGCGAGGTCAGAGGCGCCGAGGTCGTCGATCTGCTGACCGCGTTGAACACCGGTCACGACGGCGGCGCGGGCACCGTGCACGCCAACTCGCCGCGGGAGGTCCCCGCGCGCCTCGAGGCCCTTGCCGCGCTCGGTGGGATGGACCGCGCGGCCCTGCACAGTCAACTCGCCGCCGCGGTCCAAGTCGTCCTTCATGTGCACCGTCGATCCGACGGCACACGCGGACTGCGTGAGATCGGCCTGGTGCACCGCGCCGACGGTGGCCGAGTACGAATTACACCCGCTTGGCACGCCACGGGCGAGGCTCCCGCCGCCGCCGACCTGTCCCGCCTGCTTGCCGAACGGCTCGGCGGATGACGGCGGCGATGGTGTGTCTCGCGCTGGCGCTGGTCGCGGTTCCCGCGCCTGGATCACGACGCCGGTTCGCCCGGATGTACATCGCGCGAGGCGAGCATCGAAGGCCCGCGTGGAGCACGATGGCTCGCGCTGGTGCCATCGCAGGCGTTGCAGCCGTGCTCGTCCTGCTCGGACCAGGTGCTTTCCTCGCGGCGAGCATGATCGCCGCGACGCTGGCGCTGCGGGTCCGCCGGTCCGCGCGGGACCGGCGCAGGAACGTCGAGCGCGGCTACTTGCTCGAGGCGCTGGAAGCCGTCATCGGCGAGCTACGGGTAGGCGCCCATCCGAGTACGGCCGCCGAGGTCGCGGCGCGCGAGGTACACGGTGAGTCGGCACGAGTCTTCGCCGTCGGCGCGGCACGCAGTCGACTCGGCGGATCCGCGGCCGAGGGGCTGCGCAGGCCGGAGTCCCCTGTCGCGGAGGAACTGTCCCGTATCGCGGGCGCGTGGCAGGTCGCCGAGCAGCACGGTCTCGCACTCGCCGAGTTGCTGTCGGCAGCCCGTACGGACCTCGCGGAGCGCATACGGTTTCACGGCCGCACCACCGCGGCGCTGGCCGGTGCCCGCGCCACCGCCGCGGTTCTGGCCTGCCTGCCGTGTCTCGGTATAGCGCTCGGCCAGATGATGGGCGCTTCACCTCTGCATGTCCTCTTCGCCTCATCCGCAGGCCGGGTATTGCTGCCCCTTGGTACCGGGCTGGCCTGTACCGGCTTGCTGTGGACCGATGTCATTACGCGAAAGGTGCTGGCGTGAGACCACTTTCATCGCTCCGTCCTGATCGGGCGCCGCTCGACCTGCATCGACCGGACGCCTACCGCCGTCATGATTCATCGCGTCCTCTGGCGGGCGTCGGCATCGAGGGCCTCGACGGCTCGCGGCTCGGTGAGGGCAGTCGGCGGCCGAAGCCTGGGCGGCTGCGCGGAGTGTCTCTCGGTTGGATCCATGAGACGGCACGATCAGCGTCGCGGTCGGCGAGCGCGACCGGGCTCGGTGTCCTGTCACCGTCGAGGTTGTCGGTATCCGTGTCGACGCGCGAAGGCCGTGATCAGTCCCGCAGTGGCCACGATATCGCTGACGGCATGTCCGATGCAGATGCCCTGGGCTGGCGGCCGTTGATGCTGTGCGCGAGGGATTGTCACGCGTCTGCTGCGGAGAAGGAGCGTTGGGATGACAGTGACGACGGAGACGGTAGCGCCGCTGCTGTTGTTGGCGATTGCCTTGGCACTACTGCCGGGACGGGTGGCGGTCAGTCGGCGGTTGCGTGCCCTCCGCCAGCCGGTCAGCGGGCCGGTCGAGGTATCGCATGGAGGAAACCGGAACGCCGATCCTCTGGCCGCCGCCTCGGTCTTCGACCTGCTGGCCGCGTGCCTGCGAGCCGGCCTGCCGATGGCGGGCGCGGCACGGGCCGTGGCGCCCGAGGCGCCGGAACCGCTGGGCGGAGCACTACGGCGGGCGGCGGATCTGCTCGCGCTGGGCGCGGACGCGGCCACCGCGTGGGAACAGGTCGCCCGGGATGGAGCCGGGCGTCCGGGGGCCGCCGAGATCGAATCACTGGCCAGGATGGCGCGCCGTTCGGCTCGGTCCGGTGCGTCACTGGCGGTCGCGGTCGGCGAGCTGGCCGAACAGCGCAGGGCCGCGGTCGACGACGCGGCCGCCGCGAGGGCGGAACGCGCAGGCGTCCTGATCGGCGGACCGCTGGGCTTGTGCTTCCTTCCCGCATTCGTCTGCCTCGGCATCGTGCCTGTGGTTATCGGCTTGGCGGGCAGGGTGCTCGGCGGCGGTCTGCTGTGATCCCAGCGAGCACCGTCTCAGAGGCAACGCGTTCGTGCGCCGCCGCCGCGCGGATTCGGACCGGCCGACTGGATTCGCGGCGGTGGCGGGGGACCGCGGTGCCCTGTGCGTCGGGGGAAGCGTGCTCGTGCGGAGGGGCCGCACGGGCCGGAAAGAGAGGGGAATCGGGTGCGTATCGAGTGGGTGACGAGGTCGGTCGGCCAGCGGCTGGAGGCTATATATACGGGCCTGCGCGGGCGAGCGGTGCAGGCGTTGGTCGCGGAGGACGGCATGAGCACGGCGGAGTACGCGATCGGCACGATCGCGGCGGCGGCTTTCGGTGCGGTGCTCTACGGCGTGGTGACGGGCGACAGCATCGTGAACGCGCTGACGAAGATCATCGATCGGGCGCTCAACACTTCGGTGTAGGCGGCGTCATCGGTGGCCGAGAGCATCACGGTCGGCCGAGGCGGAGTGACGACCGAGGGGCGGTGACAGTTGAGGCTGCGCTCGCGCTGACCGCCGTGGTCGCCACCGTCGTGCTGTGTCTCGGTGCCTTGCTGGCGGCGTCGACGCAGGTCCGCTGCGTCGACGCCGCCCGCGAGGCGGCGCGTTTGGCCGCGCGGGGCGATCACGGCAATGCCGTGCCCGCGGCCCAACGGATCGCCCCGCCGTCGGCCGACATCGCGCTGCGCACCGAAGGCACCCGTGTGGTCGCTGTCGTCTCCGCCCGAACTCCCCTTCTGCCGCTGCTCACACTCCGTGCCGCGGCGGTCGCCACCCTCGAGCCGGGGGTTACACCGTGACGGCGAAGTCCTCGCTCCGCTCGCGGGCACGGCCGGCACTCGTCGAGCCGGCCGGCCACCGATGCGCCACCGGTCGTGGTGCTCGGCGGACCGGCGTCACGCGGCCTACGGCTGGACTTCATCGCGCGTCCATGGAGGAAGCGGCGGACCACTGTGAGCGGGAGCACCCACGTGATGCCCATCATGGACTTCCCAGTAGCGGGCAGGCCCGTCGCGAAGCCGTCGACCCGACCGGGCGCTGGGTCTGGCGCAGGTTCGCGGGTGTAGTTCATGGCGAGAACGGTGTAGCCACCGTGTTCGCCGGCTCGGCGTTGGCGGCCCTGCTCGGTGCCACGTTGTTGATCGGGCACGTCGGCGCCGTAGTGGTGGCGCGGCATCGTGCGCAGGCGGCAGCGGATATGGCGGCGCTGGCCGCGGCGAGCGCATTGGTGCAGGGAGTGGATCCGGCGTGCGCCGAGGCGGATGAGGTGGCGCGGCGAATGGGGACACGGATGCGGATCTGTTCGGCCGCGGAGTGGGACGTGACCGTCACTGTCGAAACGAATGTACCAATAGGTCTGTATGGCGATCGGGTTGTCGGAGCGATCGCTAGAGCCGGACCAGTTGAAGAGTGAAGAGTTCGATACACGGCCGCCCGGACGTCGCTTAGGATGGCGGGAATCGGAATTCTACGGGCCGGTCAAAAACCGGCTCGCACAATTCTCCACGGCGCTCTGGATATCAAAAACGAATGAATGCGCATGTTCGCAACGGACGATGTGGCAATAGTCTAGTTAACATGAATTCTTTCCTTTTTATTCTGGGGGCTGGCGCGGTGCCACACCACTGGGAGGTGTCCCAGTGGTCCCTGCGGGTGCGCTGGCAACCTGGACAAACGATCACGTGCCGGGCTCTGCGTCGTCACGAATCGAGCGAGACGCCGTCACCGTCGGCCAATGCGGCCAGTACGGCGGTGAGCAGGCGTGCCGCGCCGGCCTTGTCCAGCGGGTGGTTCCCGTTGCCGCACTTGGGCGATTGGACGCAGGACGGGCAGCCGGCGGCGCATCCGCAGGACTCGATCGCCGCGAGGGTCGCCGAAAGCCATCGCCGCAGTTGGGCGAACCCGCGCTCGGCGAAACCGGCGCCGCCTGCTTGGCCGTCGTAGACGAAGACCGTGGGTAGCCCGGTGTCCGGGTGCTCGGCCGTGGAGACGCCGCCGATATCCCAACGGTCGCAGGTCGCCACCAGCGGCAACAGGCCGATCGCCGCGTGCTCGGCCGCGTGCAGCGCTCCCGGAACGTCCTTGGGTTCGATCCCCGCCAGCGCCAACAGTTCCGGTGTCACCGTGTACATCACCGCCCTGGTGGGGAGCGTTCGCGGGGGCAGATCGAGTTCCACGAGGTCGAGCACTTCGCCGGTGGTAAGCGTGCGCAGGTAGCCGATCACCTGACTGGTGACCCGCACCTGTGCCAGAGCGGTCGTCACGTGACCGTGGCGGTGGTGCTCGGACATCGCGTCGACGGTGATCGAGGTCGTCTGCCGCGCGCTGGTGGTCCATCCCGGTTCGGCCGCGTGCACGAAGGCCACGCCATCCTCGAGATCCAGCTCGTCGACCACGTAGGTCTCCCCCTGATGGAGGTGGACGGCGCCCTGGTGCAGCGTTGCCTGCGCCCGTCCCGCGTCGGCGGTGCCCAGTAGCCTGCCGGTCTCGCCGTCCACGATGGCCACCGGCGTACCGATTCCACCTCGGACGTCGACGGCGTCGTGCGGCTGCGTCTCCGCGGTCACATACCACCGTGCGCTGTTGTGTGCCCCGCGCCGTCTGATCAGCCCTTTCGCGGTGAGGTCGGGCAGCACTTCGCCCGCGCCGAGCTCGTCCACCTCACTGTCGGTGAGCGGCAGTTCCAGTGCGGCGCACAGCAGGTGCGGACCGAGCACGTAGGGATTGCGCGGATCGGTGATGGTGGCCTCGACCGGTTTGTCCAGCAGCGCGTCCGGGTGGTGGACCAGGTAGGTGTCGAGTGGATCATCCCGGGCCACGAGCAGGACCAGTGATCCCTGGGTACGCCGTCCCGCTCGCCCGGCCTGCTGCCAGAACGATGCGACCGTACCGGGAAACCCCGAGATGACCACGGCATCGAGCCCCGCGATATCGACGCCGAGTTCCAGTGCGTTGGTCGTCGCCGCACCCAGCAGCGACCCGTCCGACAACGCCGCTTCCAGGTCGCGCCGGTCCTCCGCGAGGTAGCCCGCGCGATAGGACGCCACCCGCGCGGCGAGGTCGGGATCGACTTCGGTCAACAACCTCCTGGCATCCATCGCGGTCTGCTCGGCGGCCCGGCGCGAGCGGACGAACGTCAAGGTCCGCGCCCCTTCCACCACCAGATCCGCCATGATCCGCGCCGCCTCCGTGGTGGCCGCCCTGCGTACCGGAGCGCCGTTCTCGCCGGTCACCGCGGTGAGCAGCGGTGGTTCCCAGAGCGCGACCGTGCGCGGCCCTTGTGGTGAGCCGTCCTGCGTGACCGCCGTACAGGGCGCGCCGATCAGCCGGGACGCGGCCGCCGCTGGTTCGGCCGTGGTCGCCGAGCACAGCACGAACACCGGATCGGCGCCGTATCGCGCGGCGATCCGCCGCAGTCTGCGCAGCACCAGCGCGACGTGCGAACCGAAGATCCCGCGATAGGCGTGGCATTCGTCGACGATCACATAGCGCAGCCTGCGAAGCACGCGCGCCCAGCGCTGGTGCGACCGCAGTATTCCCAGGTGAAGCATGTCGGGATTGGTGAAAATCCATCGTGCGTTGGCGCGTGCCCACTGCCGGATCTCGGCCGGCGTGTCGCCGTCGTAGGTGGCCGGATGGATATCCCGCAGCGGACCTTCGCGGGTCAGTTCCCCCACGGCACGCAGCTGATCGGCGCCGAGCGCCTTCGTCGGAGCCAGGTACAGCGCGGTGGCTTTCGGATCCGTTTGCAGCGTCGTCAGCACCGGAAGCTGATATCCGAGTGACTTGCCCGACGCGGTCCCGGTGCTCACGACCACGTGTTCACCTTCGAAAGCCAGGCCCGCCGTCTCGGCCTGATGACTCCAGGGTGCGTCTATGCCCGTGTCGCGCAACGCCGCGACCACGTCCGGCGATGCCCATGCGGGCCAGGTGGTGCGCTCGGCCGCCCGCGGCGGCAACTCGACGACGTGGGTCAGCCGAGGGTCGTCATCCGGCACCCCGGCCAGGACACGATTCAGCAACGATGTGCCGTAGCGGAGGTCGGTTCGGGGCTGTGCTCGGGCCGCCGAGTCCGCTGGATTCACGAGACGATCCCCGCAACACGCTCGGAAAGTGTGAAACGTGTGCGTCCGGGAAGCGTCACCTGCCATTTCGATACCCAATAGCGACCTGGGTCACAGCTGGATTGCCGAACGTCCACTCGGTTATCAGAAGGCAAACGAACTGCAAGTCCGGATTCCGCCATTGTGTCCCTCACCTGCGCATTCGCAAGATCAACTTTTTTGCAAATTGTCGGTAACTCGACTGTTGAATTGCCCGGAGACATGGTTCACTGGTTCCTGGTCGCAAGCTTCTGTGTTCGAGGGACGGATCCAAAGTCCAAACCGTCAGCAGGATCGATGTTGCGAACGGTGTGCTTGGTGCTTTCCTGCAGGGGGAACCAACAGTACAGCGGTCGGAACGGACCCGGTGGACGAACCCAGTTGTCCGCCGTTCCGGTAAGAAAAGAGAAGGAACAGAATGGCACAGGGAACTGTGAAGTGGTTCAACGCGGAGAAGGGGTTCGGCTTCATCGCGCCCGAGGACGGCTCCGCTGACGTCTTCGTCCACTACTCCGAGATCCAGGGTTCGGGCTTCCGCACCCTCGAGGAGAACCAGAAGGTCGAATTCGAGGTCGGTCAGGGCACCAAGGGCCCACAGGCCACCGGAGTGCGTGCGCTCAGCTGAGCGGCGCAGTGATCCACCCGCTCGTCCCTCACCACCGGAAACGGGGTGAGGGACGAGCTATATCTGGGGGTAGACGCGGCCCGCGCGAACTGGCGGAACGTCCGTCGAGCACGCCGCCGTGCAGAGGTGGCCAAAAGACAGGGCATACTGATTCGAACTGACGCGCGTACCCTCAGTGGTTCGAGTCGCAAGCACTCGACCACACGCGGCGTCACGGTATAAACGTGTCTGGTGGCGACGTACAGCCGTCGCAGCCGCTTACCCCAGCCGCGCACAGCGGAAACAACGCAGCGCGGGTCGATCAGGAAAGGTGTATTCGCCGGTGGCAACACGAGACCGCGGTGCAGCCGACCAGGGCCGTGCCCTGCGTCGTCTCGTGATCGTCGAGTCCCCGACCAAGGCCCGCAAGATCGCGCCGTACCTCGGTCGCAACTACACGGTCGAGGCGTCGGTCGGTCATATCCGGGATCTGCCGCGGGGCGCGGCCGACGTCCCGGCCAAGTACAAAGGGCAGTCCTGGGCGCGCCTCGGCGTGGACGTGGACAATGATTTCGAGCCCATCTACGTCGTGAGCCCGGACAAGAAGGCCAAGGTCACCGAGCTCAAGAGCCTGCTGAAGGACGCCGACGAGCTCTACCTGGCCACCGACCCCGACCGCGAGGGCGAGGCCATCGCCTGGCATCTGCTGGAGACGCTCAAGCCGAAGGTGCCGGTCCGGCGGATGGTGTTCCACGAGATCACCGAGCCCGCCATCCAGGCCGCCGCGGCGGACACTCGCGAGCTCGACAGCGACCTGGTCGACGCCCAGGAGACCCGCCGCATCCTGGACCGGCTGTACGGCTACGAGGTCAGCCCGGTGCTGTGGAAGAAGGTCATGCCGCGGCTGTCGGCGGGTCGTGTGCAGTCGGTGGCCACCCGGGGGATCGTGCGGCGCGAGCGCGAGCGGATGTCGTTCCGTTCGGCGGAGTACTGGGACATCGCCGCCAAACTCGACGCGGGCACCGGCGAGGAAGGCGACACCGCCAACCCGAGAACCTTCGGGGCCCGGCTGGTCGCCGTCGACGGCGCCAGAGTCGCTACCGGGCGGGATTTCGGTCCGGACGGCCACCTCAAGGCCACCAACGGCGTCATGGTGCTGGACGAAGGCTACGCGCGACGGCTCGCCGAGGCGCTGGACGGTACCGACCTGGTGGTTTCCTCGGCGGAGGCCAAGCCGTACAGCCGCAAGCCGTATCCGCCGTTCATGACCTCGACGCTGCAGCAGGAGGCGGGGCGGAAGCTGCGTTTCAGCTCCGAGCGGACCATGCGAGTGGCGCAGCGGTTGTACGAGAACGGCTACATCACCTACATGCGTACCGACTCGACCACGCTGTCGGAGTCGGCCATCGCCGCGGCCCGTTCGCAGGCGACCCAGCTCTACGGCGCCGAGTACGTGCACCCCGCCGCGCGGCAATACAACCGCAAGGTGAAGAACGCCCAAGAGGCGCACGAGGCGATTCGCCCGGCGGGCGATACGTTCGCCACGCCCGGCCAGCTGCACTCGAGATTGGACAACGACGAGTTCCGCCTCTACGAACTCATCTGGCAGCGCACCGTCGCCTCCCAGATGGCCGACGCCAAGGGCACCACGCTGACCCTGCGCATCACCGGTGTCGCCGGCACCGGTGAGGAGTGCGTGTTCTCCGCCTCCGGTCGCACCATCACCTTCCCCGGCTTCCTGAAGGCCTATGTGGAGAGCGTGGACGAGGAGGCGGGCGGTCAGTCCGATGACGCCGAATCCAGGCTGCCCGCGCTGGAGGAAGGCCAGGCGGTCACCGCGGTCGAGCTGAATCCCGACGGGCACAGCACGAATCCGCCCGCGCGCTACACCGAGGCGTCGCTGATCAAGACGCTCGAAGAACTGGGCATCGGTCGTCCGTCGACGTATGCGTCCATCATCAAGACGATTCTCGATCGCGGGTACGTCTACAAGCGCGGCAGCGCACTGGTGCCGTCCTGGGTGGCGTTCGCCGTGATCGGCCTGCTGGAAGAACATTTCGGCCGACTGGTCGACTTCGACTTCACCGCGGCCATGGAGGACGACCTCGACGCCATCGCGGGTGGACGCGAACAGCGCGGAAACTGGTTGTCCAGCTTCTACTTCGGCGGCGATCACGGCGTCGAGGGCTCGGTCGCGCGCTCGGGCGGGCTCAAGAAGATGGTCGGTGACCGGCTCGACGACATCGACGCGCGAGAGATCAACTCCATCAAGCTCTTCAGTGACGCCGACGGACGAGACGTCGTCGTCCGGGTCGGGAAGTACGGGCCGTACCTGGAGCGGATGGTCACGAATCCCGATGACCCCGAAGGCGATTCGGTCTCGCAGCGAGCCAATCTGCCGGACGATCTCCCGCCGGACGAGCTGACCCCCGAGGTCGCCGAGAAGCTGTTCGCGACGCCACAGGAAGGGCGGACGCTCGGCGTGGACCCCGAGACCGGGCACGAGATCGTCGCCAAGGAAGGGCGTTTCGGTCCGTACGTCACCGAGATCCTGCCGGAGC
This sequence comes from Nocardia sp. Marseille-Q1738, assembly GCF_965283145.1. Lineage (NCBI taxonomy): Bacteria > Bacillati > Actinomycetota > Actinomycetes > Mycobacteriales > Nocardiaceae > Nocardia > Nocardia sp. Marseille-Q1738. The sequence continues at coordinate 996,184 of NZ_CBDIMS010000001.1, forward strand.
CGCAGGCCGAGGATGGGCAGGGACCCGCGAAGAAGAACGCGAAGAAGGCCGCCGCGCCGAAGCCGCGTACGGGTTCGCTGTTCAAGTCCATGGAGCTGGCCACCATCACGCTCGACGACGCGCTCAAGTTGCTGTCGCTGCCGCGTGTGGTCGGTACCGACCCGGCCAGCGGCGAGGAGATCACCGCGCAGAATGGACGGTACGGGCCGTACCTGAAGAAGGGCACCGATTCGCGGTCGCTGAACACCGAGGATCAGATCTTCACCGTGACGCTGGAGGAGGCGCTGAAGATCTACTCGGAACCGAAGCGCCGCGGACGGCAGGCTTCGAGCGCGGCCCCGCTGCGTGAGCTCGGTACCGACTCGGCCTCCGGCAAGCCGATGGTGATCAAGGATGGCCGCTTCGGCCCGTACGTCACCGATGGCGAGACCAACGCGACGCTGCGCAAGGGCGACGAGATCGAGTCGATCACCCCGGAGCGGGCCATGGAACTGCTCGCCGATCGGCGAGCGCGCGGACCGGTGAAGAAGGCGGCGAAGAAGACGGCGGCGAAGAAGGCCCCCGCCAAGAAGGCCGCGGCGAAGAAGACGGCCGCCAAGACGGCGACCACCGCCAAGACGGTCGCCAAGAAGACCACGGCGCAGAAGACGGCGGCGAAGAAGACCGGCGTCGGGAAGTCGTGAATTCCCGACGCTCCGCTTCGGCCGTAGCGTGAGCGCCATGAGTACCGAAAAGGAACGCGAGGATCTGATCGCGATGCTCGCCGACCAGCGCGAGCTTTTCCGCATCACCCTGCGCGGGATCGATGAGGAGCAGGCGCGGCGGCGGACCACCGTGAGCGAACTGACCCTCGGCGGTCTGCTGCATCACCTGATCAACTGCGAACGGCACTGGACCTCGGTGATCGTGCGGCGGGACGAGCACGCGGAACTGGACGTCTCGAAGTTCGGTGGTGAGTACGTCATGGCGTCCGACGAGACTGTGTCCGGGTTGCTGGCCACCTGGGACGAAGTCGCCGCGGCAACGGCCGAGCTGATCCGTTCGGTGGACAACCTCGACAGCTCGATTCCCACGCCGACGGCGCCGTGGACGCCGGAGCGGATCTGGCAGTCGGTGCGCTATACCGTCCTGCACATTCTGCGGGAGATCGCCCACCATTCCGGGCACGCCGACATCATCCGCGAGGCGCTGGACGGCGCGAACAGTACGCGGCGGCGCGCCTCCTAGCCCGCTGTTTCGAGGCGTCGACGCCCGGCGGGCGGTGTCGGTGCGGGCGGCTAGGGTGTACGGCGTGGCGGGTGTCTTCGATCGGTTGGTCGGCCAGGAGGCGGTCGAGTCCGAGTTGACGGCTGCCGCCATAGCGGCGCGCGCGGGCTCGGTCGACGGGGCGATGACGCATTCGTGGTTGTTCACCGGCCCGCCGGGATCGGGCAGATCCGTTGCGGCGCTGTGCTTCGCGGCCGCATTGCAGTGCACCGACCCGCAGGCTCCCGGGTGCGGCAGCTGCCACGCCTGCACCACGACCATGGCCGGCACACACGGCGACGTGCGCCGGGTGGTGCCCGAGGGACTGAGCATCAGCACCAAGGAGATGCGCGAGATCGTGCAGGTCGCCTCGCGCAGGCCGAGTACCGGCCGCTGGCAGGTGGTGGTGATCGAAGATGCCGACCGGTTGACCGAGGCGGCGGGCAACGTGCTGCTCAAGGTGGTCGAGGAGCCGCCGGACCGGACGGTGTTCCTGCTGTGCGCGCCCTCGGTGGATCCGGAGGACATCTCGATCACGCTGCGCTCCCGGTGCAGGCATGTGCACCTGGTGACGCCGTCGGTTCCCGCCATCGCGCGGGTGCTCACCGAACGCGACAAGCTCGACGAGAAAACCGCGACCTGGGCCGCCTCGATCAGTGGCGGGCACGTCGGACGTGCCCGCAGGCTCGCCACCGACGAAGAGGCGCGTGCCCGCCGCCGTCGTGCGCTGGCCTTGGTCGCGGCGGTCGGCAAGCCCGGAGCGGCCTACGCCGCCGCCGACGAACTGGTGCGCGCGGCCGACGACGAGGCCAAGCAGATGAGCGCGGCCCGCGACGAACGCGAACGGGAAGAACTCGCGACCGCGATGGGCGCGGGCGGCACCGGAAAGGGCGCGGCGAGTGCCACCCGTGGCTCCGCCGGCGTGTTGAAGGACCTGGAAAGACGACAGAAATCCCGCGCCACCCGCACCGGCCGCGACGCCCTCGATCGCGCCCTGATCGACGTAGCCGGCGTCTACCGCGACGCGCTGGCCGTCCGGTTCGGCGCCGCCCGCCGCGATTCCGGCATCACGCTCACCCACCCCGACCTGTCCGACCAGATCCACGACCTGGCCGCCCGCGTGCGCCCCGAGGGCCTGCTCCAGTCCATCGAGGCCGTCCTCGCCTGCCGCACGGCCCTCGACCTGAACGTCAAACCCCGCTTCGCCCTCGCCGCCATGGCCGCAGCCCTCATCGCGGCCCAGGCACAGTGACCGTGACCACCCGTTTTCGCGATCCGGCCCCGAGACGATAGACTCGCTTGGCCGAAAGGCACGCCGCCTTAGCTCAGTCGGTAGAGCGCTTCACTCGTAATGAAAAGGTCAGGAGTTCGATTCTCCTAGGCGGCTCCAACAAAAGGCCCCTGACGTGGTTGTTCACGCCGGGGGCCTCTTTGGTTGAATCGCCGGTTCGGTGGGTGTGGTCACATGAGGCACCAACAGTTACCCCCCGAACGAATCCAGGCCGACCCCGTAGGGCCGGCCTGGAACTCGTAGATACAGATCAGGCGAGGTCGAACCGGTCGTTGTTGACCACCTTGACCCACGCGCCGACGAAGTCGTTCACGAACCGTTCCTTGGCGTCGTGCTGTGCGTACACCTCGGCCATCGCACGCAGCACCGAGTGTGACCCGAAGATGAGGTCGTTGGCGGTGGCCGTCCACTTGGCCTGGCCGGAGGACCGGTCGAAGCCTTCGTAGACGTTCTCCGCCGACTCGGACGGCTTCCACTCCGTGTTCTGGTCGAGGAGGTTGACGAAGAAGTCGTTCGTCAACACGCCTGGGCGGTCGGTGAACACACCGTGTTCGGTGCCGCCGTAGTTGGCGCCCAAGGCGCGCATGCCGCCGACGAGCACCGTCAGCTCCGGAGCGGTCAGGTCAAGCATGTACGCCCGGTCGAGCAGCAGGCGCTCCAGCGGAGCCTTCTCGCCGGTCCGCACATAGTTACGGAACCCGTCGGCCCGCGGTTCGAGCACCGCGAACGACTCCACATCGGTGTTCTCCTGCGTTGCGTCCGTCCGTCCCGGTGCGAACGGCACCGTGAGGTCGTGCCCCGCGTCCTTGGCCGCCTTCTCGACCGCCGCGGACCCGGCCAGGATGATCAGGTCGGCAAGGGAGACCTTCTTGCCGCCGGAGGCCGAGCTGTTGAAGTTCTGCTGGATCTGCTCCAGCACCGGCAGTACCTTGTCCAGCTCAGCAGGCTCGTTGACCTCCCAGTTCTTCTGCGGCTCCAGCCGGATCCGAGCGCCGTTGGCGCCGCCGCGCTTGTCGGTGCTGCGGAAGCTGGCCGCCGACGACCATGCGGTCTTGACGAGCTGCGCAATGGACAGACCGGACTCGAGGACCTTGCTCTTCAGTGCCGCGATGTCCTGCTCGTCGATCAGCTCATGGTCGACGTCGGGAACCGGGTCCTGCCACAGCTGCGGCTCGGGAACCCACGGCCCGAGATAGCGGCTGATCGGCCCCATGTCGCGGTGCAGCAGCTTGTACCACGCCTTGGCGAACGCCTCGGACAGCTCCTCGGGGTGATCGAGCCAGCGACGGGTGATCTCCCGGTAGATCGGGTCTTCCCGCAGCGACAGGTCCGTGGTGAGCATGGTCGGGGTACGCGCGGGACCACCGAATGGATCCGGGATGGCACCCTCGCCTGCGCCGTCCTTCGGCTTCCACTGCCATGCCCCGGCCGGGCTCTTGGTCAGCTCCCACTCGTAGCCGTACAGGTTCTGCAGGAAGCCGTTGCCCCACTTGGTCGGGGTGGCGGTCCAGACGACCTCCAGACCGCTGGTGATGGCGTCCTTACCCTTGCCCGTCCCGTAGGCGCTCTTCCAGCCCAGGCCCTGCTGCTCGATCGGGGCGGCTTCGGGTTCGGCGCCGACCAAGTCGGCATCGCCGGCGCCGTGAGTCTTGCCGAAGCTGTGGCCGCCGACGATCAGTGCGGCGGTCTCCTCGTCGTTCATCGCCATACGGCCGAACGTCTCGCGGATATCCCGCGCAGCGGCCACCGGATCAGGCTGACCGTTGGGCCCTTCCGGGTTCACGTAGATCAAGCCCATCTGAACGGCGCCGAACGGACTCGCCAGTTCACGGTCACCGCTGTAGCGCTCGTCGCCGAGCCAGGTGTCCTCCGGACCCCAGAAGACCTCTTCCGGCTCCCAGATGTCCGGGCGGCCGAAGCCGAAGCCGAACGTCTTGAAGCCCATCGACTCCAAGGCCACATTGCCGGCGAAGACGAGCAGGTCGGCCCAGGAGATCTTGTTGCCGTACTTCTGCTTGACCGGCCACAGCAGCCTGCGCGCCTTGTCCAGGTTGGCGTTGTCCGGCCAGCTGTTGAGCGGTGCGAAGCGCTGGGCACCCTGACCGCCGCCGCCGCGGCCGTCGGCGATGCGGTAGGTGCCCGCGGCGTGCCAGCTCATCCGGATGAACAGGCCGCCGTAGTTGCCGTAGTCGGCGGGCCACCAGTCCTGCGAATCGGTCAGGACCGCGGCGACGTCGGCCTTGAGGGCGTCGACGTCGAGTTTCTTGAATTCTTCGGCGTAGTCGAAGTCCTCACCCAGCGGGTTCGCCTTGGACGAGTGGGCGTGCAGCACCGAGACATCGATCTGCTCCGGCCACCAGTCCTTGTTGCTGCGGGGGCGATGCTCCGTCTTCGCGGTCGGGGACGGGATGGCCGGATTCTCGCTCTCGCTCGCGCTCTGAGTTCTGGTGTCAGGATTGGGTGGGCGGCTATCGGATGACACGGCATTCCTTCCTGAATGAGTGATGGGCTGCGATCACGGATGCGATCGGGAAGCCTGGGATTCCACACAGTCGGGACACAGGCCCCAGTAGATGACCTCGGCCTCGTCGATCGAGAATCCGTGGTCATCGGACGCGATCAGGCACGGGGCCTCGCCGACGGCGCAATCGACATCGGCGATCACCCCGCATGCCCGGCATACGACGTGGTGGTGGTTGTCGCCGACCCGCGACTCGTAACGTGCCACGGAGCCGGACGGCTGAATACGCCGGACCAGGCCGGCGGCGGTGAGCGCGTTCAACGAGTCGTACACCGTCTGGTGGGACACGTCGGGCAGACCGGATCGCACGGCGCGGATGATCGAATCCGTGTCGGCGTGCGGGTGGTCGTGCACCGCGCTCAGCACCGCGACCCGGGGCCGGGTCACACGCAGCGAAACTCCCCGCAGCATCTGCTGAAACTCCGAGGCTGTTGCCACGGAAGGAAGTCTTGTCCGTTTTCTGGAACGAGTCAAGAGTCTGTTGCCGAGTCGCGCTGATTCGTTCGCTGACGGCGTCATCCCGATGACGTCCGCCGCACGTCGCCATGGCGTACCGCGCTTGCTATGTGCGGTCGGCCCAGCGAGATGCTTCCGCTGGGGACCGAGTCCTCAGGATGCCCAGGGGCCGATGCCGCCGACCTTGTCGATGCGGATGCGGGTGAGGTAGCCGGGCGGAGCGTCTTCCGGTGGGAACTCCGCCGTCGGGCTGGCCAGGGTTTTGGCGAGTTCGGTGAGCAGTTCGGGGGCGCCGCCCTCGACGACGCGGGCGGTGCCGGTGATCGACAAGTACGGGCGCATCACCTCACCGCGTTCGGGGGAGAGGATGGTGACCGCGACGCGCGGGTCACGGCGGACGTTGCGGATCTTCTGGTAGACGCCGAGGTGGGCGGTGACGAGCTCGTCGCCGTCCGGCGTGGATCGCAGGGCCACCCAGACGACGGATACCTGAGGGCTGCCGTCGGGGTTGATGGTGACCAGCGTTGCGTCGGCACCGGAACCGATGAGTTCGCGAGCGTCGTCGTCGAGTTTCATGTGTTGTTCTACCGCTCGACCACCGCATTCATTCCCGGTCCTGGTCGCCATGCCCGGCCGGGTATCGCTGCGCCACCGGCGAACCCGCGACTCCGGCTGCGCGGACTACGTGACGACGAATGTTCCCTTGCCGGGGAGGTGAGGATAGTTGGTGGCGATCAGCACTTCGGCTCGGCCGAGACCCGAGGGGATGGTGATCGGCATCCAATGGCCGTGGACGTTCTCGCCGGATGGCGTATCGTCGCTCACCCAGACCGGTGGGAGGCCGCCGAACTCGCCGGTATCGGAATTCCGCCAATACACCGTGACCTCTACGTCGCAGGAGCCGCCTGGAAGCTCGGGGGTGAAGACGAACTCCGGGCGGATCCATAGCGTTGGATTCTCGGAGGAGTTGCGGGCGGGATCGTATTGTGCCGCAATCATTCCGATGCCGGTACCGCCGCCACCGCAGAGGGTGCGTGCCGGTGTGACGCCGATGGGAATCGCGGACGAAGTCGGGGCGGTCAGCGCGAGTGCCCCAGCGGCCAAAGTCACTGCCGTCATTCCGCGATAGCCCTTCACCGCTGCTCCACTCTGTAATAGGGGCCGAACTGTCTGCCCATGTGTCGCTCGAGAGTCGCAGAATGTTAACCAGCGTGCGCGGTGATCGGCGTCGGCGTCTTGCCGTGCTTGGGGAGCGGGCTACCGTGAGCGGGCGCGGGTGTGGGATCGGGTAAACCGAAGCGGCACAAGCCGTTACTCCTGGGCCGGGCGCCGTTGACCGACCCAGGAGAACGTCTTCCGTCCAGCGCCCGCCGGCGGTGGATCAGCCGGCGGCTGCGGAACGCAGGTGGGCGCGCTCGGCGATGCTCGCCAATTCCGCGTTGAAGCGGTCGGCGGCCTCGATATTGCTCAGGTGGCCAGTGGGCCACACGTGGTAGGCGGCGAGATGACCGGCGTCGCGGAGCGCGTCGGCGATGCGGCGCGACATGCGCTCGGGCAGCAACCGATCGTGCACGCCCGCGATCACCGTGGTCGGCACCCTGAGCGACGCGGCGGCCTCGGCGAGATCGATGTCGGCGAGCGCGGCGGCGTGCCTGCCGCGGGTGAGCGGCCGGCAGGACCGCACGATGCCGAGCGCGAACTCCACTTGGTCCGCGGTGGCCTGCTCGGTCATCACGCGTGCCTTGAGCAGCGCGCTCGCCGGCCAACCGCCCGGCAGCGGCACCGGGGCGGTGAGCAATGTCTCGGCGACGATCATCGGCATCCGTACGGTGGTGCCGAGTACGGTGATCGGCCGGTCGGCCAAGGTCAGCGGCTTGTTCAGCAGCGGAAGCAGATCGGTGTCGTAGCGGATGTTGCCCGAACTGGTGTTCAGCAGCACGGCCGCGGCGGCCTGCCGCCGCACCTGGTCCGGGTAAGCGGAAGCCCACGCCTGCACGGTGATTCCGCCCATGCTGTGCCCGACGAGCACCGCGCGCCGACCCGGGCGCAGCGTGGCGGACAGGACGGCTGCCAGATCGCCGGCCAGCGTTTCCGCGCCCGGCGCGGCCTTGCCGAGTTCGCTCGCGCCGTGGCCGCGCTGGTCGTAGCAGACCACTCGATATCGGTCGGCGAAGGCGTTGATCTGCGGATTCCAGTACTCGATGCTGCAGCTCCAGCCGTGGATGAGGACGATGACGTCGGCATCGGCCGGACCGTAGGCATGCACCCGAAGGCGGGCGCCGTCCTTGGTGGTTACCGGGATGACCGCACAGGGGGCGGTGGGGGCGTTCAGAGACGCGGTCCGGAAGGTGCGGGACCGCAGTCCGGCACGGTAAGCGGCTGTGAGCGCGCCATTGCGCGCGTCCGCCAGCGTCCTCATCGACTTCACCAGCATCGAGCACTCCTTTGTGTCCTCCGTCACCGTACAGTGCTAGCAAGATGCTTGCTAGTGCTAGCGGTCGATGACGGTATTCCTGGCTTGTACCGAGGAGTACCCCGAATTCGGTCCGCTCAAAAGATCATTTCGCACCCGATCTTGTCGGAGCCCGGTGCGAGAATCATGGCGTGGTAAACGAGGAAATCCGCTTCGAACCGCCGATACCCGTGCTGCGCATGTTCGACGTCGCGCGGACCTTCGAGTTCTATCGGGACTATTTGGGTTTCGCCGTCGACTGGGAGCACCGTTTCGGCGCTGAGTTCCCGCTCTACGCGCAGATCTCCCGGGCCGGAGCGACGATTCATCTCAGCGAGCATCACGGCGACGGCACGCCCGGCAGCGTCGTATGGATCGCGGTGGACGACGTATTCGCCTGGCAGGCGGAGTTGGCGGGCAAGAACTACGGCTACTCCGTGCCCGGCAGCCCCGAGGACGGTCCGGGTGGACCGGGGTTCGAGCTGGTCGACCCATCCGGCAACGTGCTGCGTTTCGCCCAGCCGGAATAGTTCGTCGGCGCACAACAAACACGGCTACGGTTGATGCTGTGGACATCGCGCGCACTGACTCCGGACCCGCGACAAGCGCGGACGGATCCGGGACAACCGCGGAGGCCGGGCGGAGGACGGAGACCGAGCCGAGGACCCGTTGGCGCGGAGTGGGACTGCCGCTGCTGGTGGCGGGCGTCGGCGTGGGTGTCGGCGTGCTGTTGCACCTGCGCGACCCCCATGTCGAAGGCTCCTACGGCACCTGCCCGGTCTATGCGCTGACCGGTTGGTATTGCCCCGGCTGCGGCGGGATGCGCGCCGTGCACAACCTCACCGATGGCCAGATCGTCGACGCCTTGCACAGCAATCTGCTCGCGATTCCCTTGGTGCTCGCGTTCGCGGTGTGGGTGACGGACTGGACCATCCGGGCTTGGCGCGGTCAGACGATGCGTCTGCCGTCGATCAGCCGGACCACCATGTGGACATTTTTCGGATTGCTGGCGGTCTACACCGTGCTGCGCAATACGCCGTGGGGGACCCTGCTCACACCGGTGTAGCCGCCAGGCGTGGAGGCAAGTTCCAAATATGAATGATTCGCTGAAGACAAGGGTGCGGGAGAAGTTGCTGCGCCAGCTCGCCGAGGACGGCCCCCTCGACACCGAGCACGACGATCCACGGCAGATCGCCGTGGAAACCGATCTCGACGCGCTGGAAAACGTCGCGGAGGACGATCCGCTCGTCGAAGAGCTCGCCGCGCGCTACCTGGTGTTCTGATCAGGCGATCGACGCGCCGCCGTGCGGCGGCAGCTGGGGTAGCGGTTCGGCGAGCAGCCAGCTGTCCCACAGCGGGCGCAGCGGCACCAGGCTGTAATGCCCCGCGAGATCGGTGAATTCCTCTGTGGTCACCGAGGAGTGGCGGTAGCGGATCGTCCACTCGCGCAGCAGGTTGAAGAACGTCGAGTCGCCGAGCTCCAAGCGCAGCGCGTGCAAAGTCAGCGCACCGCGTTTGTAGACGCGGTCGTCGAACATGCGTCGCGGTCCCGGGTCGCCGACGATGATGTCCTGCGGCTGGCGGGACAGATTGTGCCGCGCAGCGCGCGCCAGCTGGTCGGCCGTTGGCCCGCCCGCCGCTTCCGACCAGATCCATTCCGCGTAGCAGGCGAAGCCTTCGTGTAGCCAGATGTCGCGCCACTGCTGGATGGTCAGGCTGTTGCCGAACCACTGATGGGCCAGCTCATGTGCGACCAGCCGCTCGGCGCCGCGGCGGCCGTCGCAGTGGTTGGCGCCGAAGATGGAGATGCCCTGCGCCTCGATCGGGATCTCCAGCTCGTCGTCGGTGACGACCACCGTGTAGCACTCGAACGGGTAGGGGCCGAACTTCTCGGTGAAGACCTCGAGCATCTTCGGCTGCCGGGCGAAGTCGTGGTCGAAGTTGGCGCGCAGCCGGGGCGGAAGGACGGCCTGCATCGGCACCGGGGCCTGGGAGGAACCGATGCGATGTTTGCGGTAGTGGCCGATCTGGATGGTCGCCAGGTAGCTCGACATCGGCTCGGACTGCTCGTAGACCCAGGTGGTCTGGCTGGCCTTGGTCTGCTTGCGCAGCAGGGTGCCGTTGGCCAGCGCGTAGTACGGCGAATCGGTGGTGATCGAAATCTGGTAGGTCGCTTTGGAACTCGGATGGTCGTCACAAGGGAACCAGGACGCCGCGCCATTGGGCTGGCTGGCCACGAGTGCGCCCTCGGTGAGCTCCTCCCAGCCGACCTCGCCCCACGGTCCGCGCACCGGCTTCGGGATACCGCCGTAGTGCACCACCACCGACAGCACGCCGCCCGCCGGAATCCGCTGCTGCGGAGTGATCACCAATTTGCCGTGCTGATGGGCGAATTTCGTGGCCTTGGTTCCGTTGACGAACACCTTCGAGACGGTGAGCGCCTGGGCGAGGTCGAGCGCGAACCGCGGGCGAACGGCGGTGGTCACCGCGGTGATCGTGGCGCGTCCGGTGAGCCGGTTGCCTGCGACCCGGTAGGCCAGCTCCAGTTCGTATCGTGAGACCCGGTACCCGCGATTGCCGTTCTGCGGTAGGTACTCATCGATGGGGGCTTCGTAGAACTTGCCCGCCATCAGCTCGCTCCGGGGTCGCCCGTGAACCAGGGTGCGATCGGGTTGCCCCACCAGCGCGACGATGCCGGCACGGTGTCGCCGCGCATGACCAGCGAGGCCGGGCCGATGGTCGCGCCGTCGCCGATAGCCGAAGCGGGGAGCGCGACGCAGTGCGGTCCGAGGGTGGCGCCCGCGCCGAGGGTGACGCTGTCCATGGCCATGATCCGATCGTGGAACAGATGGGTCTGCACCACGCAGCCGCGTTCGACGGTCGCGCCGTCGCCGAGAGTCACCAGGTCCGCCTCCGGTAGCCAATAGGACTCGCACCATACCCCGCGGCCGATGGTCGCGCCGAGCCCGCGAAGCCACAGATTCAGTACGGGCGTACCGGTCGCCGCGCGGGCGAACCACGGCGCGGCAACCGTTTCCACGAAGGTGTCGGAGACCTCGTTGCGCCACACGAACGAACTCCACAGCGGGTGCTCCTCGGCGCCGATCCGCCCTACCAGCAACCATTTGGCGGCCACCGCGCTCGCGCCCGCGACAGCACCGGCCGTCAGCAGCACCAGCCCGCTGAGCAGACCGGCGGCCAGGTGGCCGAACGTTTGCGCGAGCCAGGCCAGAGCGCACAGCACGCCGAGTCCGATGGCGAAAGTCACCAGTACTGGGAAGAGCCGACAGGTTTCGACGATGGCGCGGGCGATGCGCAGGCGGGCGGACGGGTCGAAGGTCCGTGCGGTATCGGTGCTCTCCGCCGTGCGGCGCAGCCGGACCGGCGGGCTGCCCAGCCAGGACGAGCCGGCCTTCGCCTTGGACGGCGCCGCCGACAGCACCGCGACCAGGCCGTTCTTGGGGACGCGGCGGCCGGGGGCGGTCATCCCGGAGTTACCGAGAAATGCGCGCTTGCCGACCTTGGCCTCGCCGATGTGCAGCCAGCCGCCGCCGAGTTCGTAACTCGCGATCATGGTGTCGTCGGCCAGGAAGGCGCCGTCGGCGACGGTGGTGAACTTCGGCAGCAGCAGCACCGTGGACACCTCGACGCTCTTGCCGATCTTCGCGCCGAGCAAGCGCAGCCACATCGGCGTGAGCAGGCTCGCGTACAGCGGGAACAGGAAGGTCCGTGCGGAATCGAGCAGCCGCTCGGTGGCCCACGCCTGCCAGCCGACGCGACTGCGCACCGGGTGGTAGCCCTCGGTCAGGCCGATACTGAGCAGCCGGACCGCGACGATGGTGGCCGCCGCGTATACGCCGAGGCTGAGCAGGGTCGCGACGGGAAGGACCGCGAAGGCGCGGACGACGCCTGCGCCGAGCGTGCGGGTATCGCGGACGAACCAAGCGAGGAACGCACCGCCTGCGCCGAGGCCGAGAATCGGCATGGCGGCCAACGCCATCGACGTGACGCCGAAGACGCCGACCCAGCGCCGGGCCCGGTCGGGCGTATGCGCCGGCCAGCGATGCTGCGCCTTGCCGACTTTCACCGCGGGTGAACCCGCCCACTCCTGTTCGGCCTTCACCTTGCCCGACACCGCGGAGCCCGGCGCCACCTCGGCGTTCTTGCCGATCTTCGTGCCGGGCAGGAGGATCGAGCGCGAGCCGACCACCGCGCCGGGGCCGATGGTGATCGGGCCAAGATGCACCACGTCGCCGTCGATCCAGTAACCGGACAGGTCGACCTCCGGCTCGACGCTGCACCCGTCGCCGAGTTCGAGCATGCCGGTCACCGGCGGCAGGGTGTGCAGGTCGACGCCCTTGCCGATCTTCGCGCCGAGCGCCCGAGCGAACGGCACCATCCACGGTGCGCCAGCGAGGCTCTCGGCACCGCTGGCCTCGGACAGGCGGACTGCCGCCCACAGGCGAAGGTGCACCGAGCCGCCGCGCGGATAGCGGCCCGGCCGGACGCCGCGCAACAGCAGCCGTGCGCCCGCCACGCAGATCGCCATGCGGCCGGGCGGCGAGATGAACAGTGCGAACGCGGCCAGCGTCCACCACCAGGACAGCTGCGGCAGCCACGGCAGCGAGCCGGACCAAGCCGCGATATTGCCGACGATCGCCAGCCAGGTGAGCCACTGCAGGCCGGTGAGTGTGGTCAACGGGATAGTGGCGAGCACCTGCACCGCCTGCGCGGCCGGCGGCGTCGGACGCACCGCCCGTTCGGCGACGGCGACCGCGGGCGTGGTCTGTTCCAGCAGGTCGACCAGGGCGCCGAGGCGTGGATGGTCGTAGAGATCGGCGACGGCGATCTGCGGATAGCGTTCGCGCAAGGCGGCGACCAGCTGTGCGGCCGCGAGTGAGCCGCCGCCCAGATCGAAGAAGTCGGCGTCGAGATCGCCGACTTCTCCACCGAGAATCGAATCCCATAGTCCGGCAACCCATTGCGCCGTGCCGGTCAGGTCGTTGTCGTCGTCGTCCTCGGCGGCGCCAGGCAGCGGCCATGGCAGCGCGTCGCGATCCACCTTGCCGGAGGTGCGCGTCGGTAGCTCGTCGACCACCGCGAGCCGGGGGACCAGCGGGGCCGGAAGTTGTTCGGTGAGAATGGCTCGCGCGGCCTTGGCGTCGAAGTCCGATCCCGGCCCGGTAAGGTAGCCGACCAGTAACTTGTTGCCCGCCTTGGTGGTTCGGATCGCGGCGGCGGCGCCGGTGATACCGGGAAGATGCTGGAGCGCGTTGTCGATCTCGCCGAGTTCGATGCGGCGACCGCCGAGCTTGATCTGATCGTCGGCGCGGCCGAGGAAGACCAGGCCCGCGCTGTCGTTACGGACCAGGTCGCCGCTGCGGTAGGCGCGATCCCAGCCGACCGAGGGTAGCGGCGCGTACTTCTCCGCGTCCTTGACCGGGTCGAGATAGCGCGCCAGGCCGACACCACCGATCACCAATTCGCCGGATTCGCCCTCGGCCACCGGATTTCCCGCCTGGTCCACCACGACGAGATCCCAACCGTTGAGCGGGAGCCCGATGCGGATCGGCCACTGGCCGTTCAGCAGTGCGGCGCAGGCGACGACCGTGGCCTCGGTGGGCCCGTAGGTGTTCCATACCTCGCGAGTCGAATCACCGTCTCCGGCAAGGCGTTCGGCGAGCTCCGGTGGGACGGCCTCGCCGCCGAAGATCAGCAGGCGCACCGCCTCCAGCGCCTCGACCGGCCAGGTCGCCGCCAAGGTCGGCACTGTCGAGACGATGCTGATCTCCCGCCGCACCAGCCAGGGTCCCAGGTCGGCGCCGGTGCGCACCAGGTCACGCGGGGCGGGCACCAGGCAGGCGCCGTTGCGCCAGGCCAGCCACATCTCCTCGCAGGAGGCGTCGAAGGCGACCGAGAGACCGGCGAGAACCCGGTCGCCGGGGCCGATCGGGGCGTCGGGGAGGAACAGGTCGGCTTCGGCGTCGACGAACGCCGCGGCGCTGCGGTGGGTGACGGCAACGCCTTTCGGGGTTCCGGTCGACCCGGAGGTGAAGATGATCCAGGCGTCGTCGTCGGGGCTGGGAAGCGCCGACCAGGTGCCCGCGCCCTCGTGCTGCTCCGCGGCGCGGATACCGGCGGCCGTCGTCTCGATGCCTTCGGCGGTGACGATCGCGGTGACCTGGGCTTCGCCGAAGACGAGCTGGGCGCGCTCGTCCGGGTCGTCGGCGTCGACCGGCACGTAGGCGGCGCCGCTGTAGAGGATCGCGAGGATGGTGACGTAGAGCCCGCGCGTGCCGGAGGGCATGCGCACTCCGACCCGGTGACCGGGATGCACGCCCGCCGTGGCGAGGCGCGCCATGGTCTTCTCGACCTCGACGACCAGTTCGAGATAGGACAGCACCACCTGGCCGTCATCGATGGCCGGCGCGTCGGGATGCGTGAGTGCCGTAGCGGTCAGGATGTCGACCAGCGTCCTGGCCTGTGGCGCATGGTCGCCCCGCGACAACGGGCGCACCGGCGCGTCGACCTCCGTTCGGAGCATGGTGCTCAGCGAACCTCCCATCGACCTGCCTCGTACTTTCCGTTGTCGCGCCATAGTTGGGTTACCAAAGGGCAAATGCCACGATTGGCCAGCTGTCCACGGTACTGGGTTTGTTTCCTCGGCGCCTGCCGCGCTGCTCGAACGGGGAATGCTCGTCTCGCTTCGCTCGAGAACGGCGGTGGCCGGTGTGGTCGTGTCGGCGGCAACCGCGCTCAGGTTCGGCTGCTTGCTGGTAGCTGGAGAAGGAGTGGGCGTCGGAGCCAACTCTCTCGCTGAGAGATCGCGAATCGGGGGGCGACCGGCTGCGAACAGATAACGCTTGGTTTTGCTGCCGGAAAAAGTTCGGTCCGCTGTGGTTATCTGAGAGGCGAGCGCCGATTTATTCAGGTTCGGGGCGCTGCTGTGTGTTTGCTGCATTTGTTCAGTTGTGGCTTTGCCGTGGATGAGGCGTGATGTATTCGGGGCAACTGCGATTCGGTGGATGTGAGTTCGATTACGAACGGCGCTCGCAGGACTTGGTCGGGGTGTTCGTGCGGCTCGCGAGTGTGCTTGCAATGACTCGCGTCTGTGGTCATGTCCCGATCGGGATGTGTCGGCTCGGGTTGGCGCGCGGTTGACAGCGCCGGGCCGCTTCTGCCAATCTCGGGTCAGGTCATGAGTGCCAGCGCTAAGCCCCGGCTTGCTGGCCGGCAACCCTCCTCCGCGGTGGGGTGCTCCGGGTGACGACCCGGCCGACGCCCAACCGGGCGCGGCAAGCGCGGACTCGGCGGATCAATCGATCGCGGGTCCCTTAGCCGACGGGATTCACGTGATGACTACTGCTGTCGACAACACCTGTGCCGCACTCGCCCGGGTCTCCGGCGACGAACTGCTGGTGCCGCTCGTGCAGGGCGGAACGGCGTCCTACGCCAACTTCGACTACGCGGCGAGTGCGCCGGCGTTGGTGGAGGTCACCGACCGCGTGCAGCGGCTGCTGCCGTTCTACGCCAGCGTGCACCGCGGCGCGGGGTACGCCTCGCGGATCTCCACCGAGTGCTACGAGGCCGCCCGTGGATCGGTGGCCAAGTTCCTCGACGCCGCCGACGATCAGGTGGTGGTGTTCACCCGCAATACCACCGACTCGCTGAACCTGCTCGCGTCCTGCGTGCCCGGCGACACGGTGGTGCTCGATATCGAGCACCATGCCAACTTCCTGCCGTGGACCAGGCGCGGCCGCCGCGTCGTGCAGGCGGCCGATACCGTCGAGGAGACCGTCGGCAGGCTGGTGGCCGAGCTGTGCAGCAAGCCCGCCGCGTTGCTCGCGGTAACCGGCGCGTCGAACGTCACCGGCGAGGTGCTTCCGCTGGAGCGGCTGGCCACCATCGCGCACCAGTGCGGCGCCCGGATCCTGGTCGACGCCGCCCAGCTGGCGCCGCACCGCCGGATCAGCCTGCGCGACATCGGAATCGACTATCTGGCCTTCTCCGGCCACAAGCTGTACGCGCCCTTCGGCGCGGGTGTGCTGGTGGGCAAGCGCGATTGGCTCGACGCGGCGCAGCCCTATCTGTCCGGCGGCGGGGCGGTTCGTGAGGTGAGCACCACCGAGACCGAGTGGGCGCCCGCTCCGCAGCGGCACGAGGCCGGGTCGCCGAACGTGCTCGGCGCCGCCGCACTGGCCGCCGCTTGTGACGCGCTCTGTGCCATCGATGCCGAAACCCTTGCCGCCCACGAAAAGCGGCTCGCCGACCGGCTCCGCGACGGCCTCGCCGCGATTCCGGGCGTGCGCCTGCTGCGCATCTGGTCCGATAGCCCCGACTCGGTCGGTATCGTCGCCTTCGCGCTCGACGGATTCGCTCCCGGTCATGTCGCCGCCTATCTCTCCGCCGAACACGGCATCGGCGTGCGCGACGGACGTTTCTGCGCCCACCCGCTGCTCGCCCGCCTCGGTCTGGACGGGGCCCTGCGCGCCAGCATCGGCCTCGGTACCACCTCCGCCGACGTGGACCGCCTGATCGACGCGGTGTCCACCCTCGTGACCACCGGCCCCACGTGGGATTACGCCGCCACCAACGGTCTGTGGAACCCCACCCCCGAAACCCGCCCTTCACCTCCACCGCCCCACCGGCGCGGCCCCTGCCTGGTCGGCTGAAGCGCGGTCCGGCAGCGCTGCCGGATACTATCGGCGTATCCGGCAACCCGACCTCGAGGTGGACCTATGAGCATGCTGCCCGTCTGGGCCACCGACCCGGGCGCTCTCCTCATCACGGAGGACGACTACGACGCGCTTCCGGAAGACGTCCAGCGGCAGATCGAGGTGGTCGACGGCCACGTGATCGTGTGCCGCAGCGGAACGTTCCAACACAACAACGTGGCCCGTCGGCTGGCGAACGCTCTGGAGCAGGCGAGCCCCGATGAGCCGTGCACCGGCGTGGTAACCGATTTCGAGATGCACTACGTCCGAAGCCGTCCAGCGAGCCCTGGTTTTTCTTTTCGCCGCCCGGATGTCGCGCTGTACCGGTGCATCGACGGCGATCGGAAACTGACGACCGCGGACGTACTTCTGGTGGTGGAGGTCGTCTCGCCGGGATCGGAGTACACCGACACCGTCGACAAGTGTGCGGAGTACGCGAACGAGGGGATCCCGATCTATCTGATCGTGCACTTGGCGGCCGATCGCACGGTGAAGATCATCCAGGAGTACCGCCTCGACTGGGCGAGCCGCAGCTACCGCTTGGTGCAGACCCACCAGGAGGTGCTCCGGTTGACCGATCCCTTTCCGGTCGATGTCGAATTCGCCGCCTTGGATGGCGCCTGAGTTGTCGCCCGAGGTCCAGTAAGGCTGGCCGACGCCGCTGGTATGACCCAGTCCGCTGTCGCGAGATTCGAGGCGGGCGGAACGGTGCCGAGCTTGCCCGTCTTGGAGCGGCTGGCCCGAGCGCTCGACGCCGAGTTGGTCGTGCAGGTGCGGCCGCGGGTGGCGTAGCCGCTCATTCGTTCAGTCGCCCAGCGGGGTCGGGCGGTAATAGCGGCCGTTGTAGTACAGGAGCGGGGCCGCGGCGGGTTCTTCGTCGGTGTTGTCGTGGACCCGGGTGACCAGGCCGACGACGAAGGTGTGGTCGCCGATGGGGATGAGCTGGTGCACGGTGGTACGCAGCCAGATGGGGGTGCCGTGCAGCACCGGCTCGCCGGTGTCCAGGGAGGTCCACAGGGAGCGGTCGGTGAATCGCTCCTCGGCGGTGCGGGAAAATCGGTGGGCCAGGTGCTGCTGGTGTTCGCCGAGGAAATGGATGACCACGGATTCCGCGTCCAGCATGGCGGTCAGGCTGGAGGACGTGTGCGCGATATTGAACGACACCAGCGGCGGATCCAGTGACAGCGACGCGAAGGAGGTGGCGGTGAAGCCGACCGGCCCCTGCGGCGAACTGAGCGTGACGACGGTGACGCCCGCGGGGTAGTGGCGCATGGAAGCGCGATACTGCTCGGCGGTGATGCCGCTCAGATCATCGGGGATATCGAGTTCCGTCTCGGGCCGTGGTACTTCTGTCACAGGACGAAACTACGCCGGGTCGCCGAGCCGGTGCGGAGCGCGTGGTGGGGGAGCTGCCGATTTCAGTCCACGTCGATCGGAAGGCCCGCGGTGATCCGCAGCAGCTCCGGGAACGACGTGCGGAAAATAGTGTTCGGGTGCCCGCCCGCGGCCCAGAGTTCGCGATGTCGCGACAGCGCGTTGTCCACCCAGGTCGGCAGGTTGGTCGGATGGCCGACGGGCGCGACACCGCCGATCGGCTGGCCGGTGACCTCGCGCACCAGCTTGGCGGGGGCGCGGGTGAGCGTTCCCTCCAGGCGCGCGCCGGTGTTCGCCAGATCGACCTGGTGCGCGCCGGAGACCAGCAGCAGCACCGGGTCGTCATCGAGCAGGAAGACCAGCGATTTCGTGATCGCGCCCACGTCGACGCCCAGCGCCTTGGCGGCGTCCGCGGCGGTGTGCGTCGGCTCCGGCTGGGCCATGATCAGGCCGTGGTGGCCTCGGGCGATGAGGGTGTCGGCGACCCGGCAGGCGACCGGTGGCAATGACGACCTGCGCATCCCACCAGGGTAGAGCGATTGCGGGTGGTACGCCGGGCGAGTCGCGCTGTCGGCTCAGTATTCCGGATACCCCTCGCTCGGGCCGAGCATCCCAGAGATCCGCGCACGGGTGATCCGCGCGAGCTGGGGCAAGTCGTGCGACGAGACCTGCTCGTGCACAAGCGCTTCGAAGGCGCGGTCGACATCTCGCTGGGAAAGGGCGAGCAGCTCGACATCCGCCTTGGTGAGCAGCGCGTCCCGGTCGGGGTACGGGCGGGCGTCGGTCAGCTTCGCCGCCCAGGTGACGTTGCAGCAGCACTCGTACAGCGCGTGAATCGCGCGGCCACGCGGCATTTCGTTGAACCGGTCGAGGCCGATTCCGCGATGCATCAGCATGATCTCCTCCGAACCCGGTGAATGAGGTTTGCTGACTCGACCATGATCCGGCCTGCGCCGAACCGGGAACCAGTGCGCTGACGCTAATTTGCACAGGATTTACACGCTGTGAGGTTTGCGCGGCGTCCTCTGCGCCGGGATGCCCCGGCCCGGAGTTCCGGTCTCATATTGTCTCGATACGCTGTACAAATGACAGATTGGCAGGCTTTCACCGTCGAAACGAAGGACAACGTCGCGCAGGTGACGCTGACCGGTCCCGGCAAGGGCAATGCGATGGGCCCGGATTTCTGGCGCGAGCTGCCGGAGATCTTCCAGGCGCTGGACTCCGACCCCGAGGTCCGCGCGATCGTGCTGACCGGTTCGGGCAAGCACTTCTCCTATGGCCTCGACCTGCCCGCGATGAGCGGGATGTTCGGTCCCCTGCTGGCCGATCGGGCCTTGGCCGCGCCGCGCACCGACTTCCTGACCGAGCTGCGCAAGATGCAGGCTGCGGTCACCGCCGTGGCGGACTGCCGCAAACCGGTGATCGCCGCGGTAGCCGGGTGGTGCATCGGCGGTGGACTGGACCTCATCGCGGCCGCCGACATCCGCTACGCCAGTGCCGACGCGAAATTCAGCCTGCGCGAGGCCAAGGTCGCGATCGTCGCCGATATCGGGTCGCTGCACCGGCTGCCCGGCATCATCGGCGAGGGGCACCTGCGTGAGCTCGCCTACACCGCCAAGGACATCGATGCCGCGCGCGCGGAGAAGATCGGCCTGGTCAACGACGTCTTCCCGGATCAGGAGGCGGTGCTGGACGCGGCGCACGCCGCCGCGCGCGAGATCGCCGCGAACCCGCCGCTGGTCGTGCAGGGGATCAAAGACGTGCTGGATCAGCGGCGCAAGGACGAGATCGCCGCGGGTCTGCGCTACGTCTCGGCGTGGAATGCCGCGTTCCTGCCCTCCGAGGACCTGACCGAGGCGGTCAAGGCGGTCTTCGAGAAGCGCGCGCCCGAGTTCCGCGGCAAGTGAGTCCGACGGCGCGTCCGGACCTGAACGGACGCGCCGTGCCTGCCCATGGGTGCGGAGGGTGGGCAAGGTGATTCGCCCCAGGGTTGCCCTTCGGTCACCCTAGGGGTGGCTGTGCGAGGCGGCGACCGACCATAACGTTTGTGACGTCAGAAATTCCGCCCCGCATTCAGGAGCAACAATGCGTATCAAGTCCATCCTCGCCGCTGGTCTGCTGGCCATCGCCGCCGTCGCCGGGGTGTCGACGGCTGCTTCGGCCTCTGCCGCGCCTGGATACCAGGACGTCGCCTATGGCGGCACCTACGTCGGCACCTACGCCACCTTCGACGCCTGCCGCGCCGACGGCATTTCGCCGAGCACCGGCGGCTACTACTGGGAGTGCGTCGAGACCTACGGCGGCTGGGACCTCTACATCTACTACTGAGCCACCTGTCACTGAGAAGGGGCATCCGATATCCGGGTGTCCCTTTTCGCCTTTCCGGCCACGACGGGCCGGGAAAGCCGAGCGGGGAGCCCGGACGTTACCGGACTCCCCGCTTCTGTTGCGCCGGACGAGCTTTCAGTGCCCGTCCTGGTCCTTCAGTCGCTGGATGGAAGCCTCGACCTCGGCCTCGGCCTCGGCGCGGCCGACCCACTCCGAACCCTTGACGTACTTGCCGGGCTCGAGATCCTTGTAGCGCTCGAAGAAGTGCTTGATCGCGGCCAGCTCGAACTCCGGGACATCCTTCAGGTCCTGGATGTGGTCCCAGCGCGGGTCGCCTGCGGGCACGCACAGGATCTTGTCGTCGCCGCCCGCCTCGTCGACCATCTTGTACATCGCGACCGGACGGGCCTCGACGATCACGCCGGGGAACACCGAGTCGGGCAGCAGGACCAGCGCGTCCAGCGGGTCACCGTCCTCGCCGAGGGTGTTCTCGATGTAGCCGTAGTCGGCGGGATAGACCATGGACGTGTACAGGAACCGGTCGAGCCGGACCCGGCCGGTCTCGTGATCGACCTCGTACTTGTTCCGGGACCCCTTGGGGATCTCGATGGTGACGTCGAACTCCACGCCATCTCCTTCACTGCATCGGTGCCGAGCCGGCGACTCGGCTTCTTTTCGGCGACTGCCGACTCGGCCGCCGCGGAGTGCGCCGACTCGCCAGGTTGTTCGGGGGAACGGTTGCGCAACGAGGATAGTGTGGTCGGCGGGGAGATGGGTGCGGCAGGCGGCTGCTGCGGGAATCGGTCAGGAGAGCGGCGGCGACGTGTTTGGTGGCAACGAGAACATCGGTGGGCTGGCTGCCCGGCGGCGGCGCAACAGATCGATCGGCGTAGCGGTCACGCTGGGCGTATTACTCGGGGTCGTGGTCGTGGCGCTTTTCACAGTGCAGCCGTGGACCCCCGAATTCCGGCACGGCAAGCTGACCATCGCCGCCCCGCCCGCGGCGGTCGAGCCGTCGCCGCAGGTCAGCCCGGCACGCTCGAACGCGCCTGCGCCGAGTCCCGCAGGTATCGCCGCGGCGCTGGCCCCGGTGATCGGCAACCCGGATCTCGGCGCGTTCGCCGGCCAGGTGACC
Source organism: Nocardia sp. Marseille-Q1738 (assembly GCF_965283145.1). NCBI lineage: Bacteria > Bacillati > Actinomycetota > Actinomycetes > Mycobacteriales > Nocardiaceae > Nocardia > Nocardia sp. Marseille-Q1738. The sequence goes on from NZ_CBDIMS010000001.1 coordinate 1,017,700, forward strand.
GATGCCGACAGCGCCATGGTGCTGTGGAGCGGTGACGCGAACAAACCGATGATCCCCTCCTCCACCGCCAAGATCCTCACCACGGCGGCCGCCCTGCTCACGCTGCCCGCCGAGCACCGGGTGACCACCAGGGTGGTCGCCGGTGCGGCGCCGAACGAATTGGTGCTGGTCGGTGGCGGCGATCCGACGCTCACCGCGCAGCCGGACGGCAAGGGCTACTACCCGAACGGGCCGCGCCTGTCCGATCTGGTGGCGCAGATCAGAGCCGCGGGCCGACCGGTGGACACGATCGTCGTCGACACCTCCGCCTACACCGGCCCGGCCATGGCTCAGGGCTGGGACCCGATCGACATCCCCGAGGGGTCGATCGCTCCGATCGAGCCGGTGATGATCGATGGCGGCCGCCTGCAACCGCTCGTCGAGTACTCGCCGCGCACCGCCACCCCCGCGTTGGACGCGGGGCGGCGCCTGGCCGCCGACCTCGGGCTCGACCCCGCCCGTGTCAGGATCGGCGTCGCGCCGCAGGGCGCGGCCGAGATCGCCAGCGTGCAATCGGCGCCGTTGCGTGATCGGCTGCGGGACACGATGGTCTACTCCGACAATGTGCTCGCCGAGGCGATCGGACGGGAGATCGCGACGGCGACCGGCGGCGAGGCCTCCTTCAGCGGCGGCGTCGCCGCGGTGCGTGCGGCGCTGAGCACGGCCGGTTTCGATCTCACCGGCTTGGATATGCACGACAGCAGCGGGCTTTCGGTCGATGACCGGATCCCCGCCCGGTTGCTCGATCGAGTCGTGGCGACCGCGGCCAAGCCCACCGGCGCCGCCGTGGTGCAACCGGCGGGCACCAAGGCCAAGCCGGAGAACGACCGGATCGCGGCGACCTTGGCGGCGATGCTCGACAATCTGCCGGTCGCGGGCGCAACGGGCTCGTTGACCAGCCGATATGTCACCAGAGACCGGCAGGGCGCGGGCTGGGTCCGGGCCAAGACCGGAACTCTGTCGGTGTCCAGCGCGTTGGTCGGGTATGTGCTGGACGCCGATGGGCGGGTGCTGACCTTCGCGCTGATGTCGAATGATCGACCACCGGAGGTGAGCAGGCCCGCGTTGGATGCGATCGCAGGCACGCTGCGAAACTGTGGATGCTCGTGACGGGTGGTTGACCATGACCCAGCAAGACTCCGGCCCAGCCGGGCCCGGCCCGGTGGGCGCGGTCGAGCGGCGGAAGGGTCGTACGGGTCTGTCCGGCGTTGTCGACTGGCGCCTGGCCGCGAAAACCGGTTCCGCCCTGGTGCCGGCGGGGCCGCGTACGTCGCGCTACTCGGCCGAGCAGGTCGTCGCGGAACTGGCCGACGCGTCCGTGCGCGCCGAAGCGCCGGTTCGCGAGGTGAGCGGACTGCTGGACGACCGCCCGGTGCCGGCCGCCAGAATCGTCGACCGGCCCGGCTGGATCACCGCCGCCGCCGACTCCATGGCCCAGCTCACCGGCACCGGTGGTGCACCCGCCGGAACCAAGCTGTTCGCGGGCAAGCCCGCCGGTGTGCAGGCGGGCGCGATGCTCGCGTTCCTGTCCACCGCGATCCTCGGCCAGTACGACCCGTTCACGGGGTCGGACGGCACCCTGCTGTTGGTCGCGCCGAACATCGTGGCGGTGGAGCGCGCGCTCGGGGTTTCGCCGAGCGATTTCCGGCTCTGGGTCTGCCTGCACGAGGTGACGCATCGAGTGCAGTTCTCCTCCGCGCCCTGGCTGGCCGAATACATGCGCGCCAACGTCGAGGTGCTCGGCGAAGTCGGCGACGAGCCGCTGGCCGAGATGCTCTCCCGGCTGGTCGAGGCGGTGCGCGAACGCCGTCGCGGCGGCATCTCCGAGGACCCGGCCGCGCGCGGCGTGGTCGGCCTGCTGCGCGCCACCCAGGCGCCGCCGCAGCGGGAGGCGCTCGACCGCCTGCTCATGCTCGGCACCCTGCTGGAAGGGCACGCCGATCACGTCATGGACGCGGTCGGTCCCGCGGTCGTCCCGTCGGTCCAGCAGATCCGCACCGCTTTCGATCAGCGTCGCAGGCGGCCGACCAACCCGCTGCAACGCCTGCTGCGCGCCCTGCTCGGCGTGGACGCGAAGGTCGCACAGTACGTGCGCGGCAAGAAGTTCGTCGACGAGGTGGTCGGCACCGTCGGCATGGCCCGGTTCAACACCGTGTGGACCGACGCGGACGCCCTGCCCCGTACCGACGAGATCGAGAACCCGCAGCGCTGGATCGAGCGGGTGCTGGGGTAGCCCGCAAGAGATTCCGATCGGTCCGCCGTGGCGGAACCGTGGAGCACGGTCAGTCGGTAGGCTGCGCGCATGGGGCGTGCGCCAGGAACCACACCCGGCCGCTTCGGTTCGGAGGCCGGGTCTGGGGGCTCATCTGCGCCCGATGCCGCCGGTGCGCGGCGCCTGCCCGAGACCGCCGCCGTGCTCGCCGTCCGCAGGGCGGTGCGGGAGTGGCTGAGCCGGTTCGGTCCGGGCGAGAACCAGGAGCAAGCGGTCGCGGTGGCGCTGTCCGGCGGCGCGGATTCGCTGGCGCTCACCGCGGCGGCCGTGGTGGAGACGAACGCGGTCGACGCGCTGGTGGTCGATCACCGGTTGCAGCCCGGATCCGGTGCGGTCGCCGCCGAGGCGGCGGCCCAGGCGCTCGCGCTCGGATGTCGGTCCGCGCGGGTGCTCGCGGTCGAGGTCGGCACCGAGGGAGGGGTGGAGGCGGCGGCTCGCCGGGCTCGATACGCCGCACTGGACCTGGCGCGCAACGATCTGCCGGTGCTGCTCGGTCACACGCTCGACGACCAGGCCGAAACCGTGCTGCTCGGGCTCGCGCGCGGATCGGGTGGCCGCTCGATTCAGGGCATGGCCGCGTGTGCCGAGCCGTGGGGGCGGCCGCTGCTCGGTGTGCGGAGGGAGACGACCCGGCAGGTGTGCGCCGACCTGGGGGTGACGCCACACGACGACCCGCACAACGTGGCGCCGGAGTTCACCCGGGTTCGCCTGCGCACCGAAGTATTGCCGCTGCTGGAGCAGATTCTCGGCGGCGGAGTGGCCCCGGCGCTGGCCCGCACGGCCGAGCAGCTGCGCGAAGACGGCGCGGTGCTGGACGCGCTCGCCGCGGAACTGCTGCACACCGCGAGTGATGGGCGAGCGCTCGTGATCGAGACCCTCGCCACTGCGCCCGCGGCCCTGCGTAAACGGGCAATTCGGGCATGGCTGCTGGCGGGCGGTGCGAAAGCCCTGACCAACAAGCATTTACAGGCCGTCGACGAGTTGGTGACCGCTTGGCGTGGACAGGGCGGTGTCGCCGTCGGCGGAGGAAGGCCCGGAAGCAGGTTGGTCGCCGGGCGCGAACATGGCAGGCTGACACTGCGGCTGGGCGAGGATGACCATCGGAGGCGATGACGCATCACTCCCACCGGCCCATCGAGCTTTACCACCACGGAAGGGAATCCAGCTGACGTGTACGGGGACGATATCGCGTCGGTGCTGATCACCGAGGAACAGATCGCCGCCAAGACCCAGGAGCTGGCCGACCTGATCGCCAAGCGCTATCCCGCCGATGCCTCCGAGGGCGATCTGCTGCTGGTCGGCGTGCTCAAGGGCGCGATCTTCTTCATGACCGACCTGGCCAAGGCGCTGCCGATCCCGACTCAGATGGAGTTCATGGCGGTCTCGTCCTACGGGTCGTCCACCTCGTCCTCCGGCGTGGTGCGCATCATGAAGGACCTGGACAAGGACATCGCCGGCCGCAACGTCCTGATCGTCGAGGACATCATCGACTCCGGGCTCACCCTGTCCTGGCTCAAGCGCAACCTGTCCACCCGTAATCCCGCGTCGCTCGAGGTGGTCACGTTGCTACGCAAGCCCGACGCGCTACGCACGCACGTGGACGTCGCGCACGTCGGCTTCGACATCCCGAACGAATTCGTCGTCGGCTACGGTCTCGACTACGCGGAGCGCTACCGGGACCTGCCCTACATCGGCACCCTGGACCCGAAGGTCTACGGGGGCTGACCGCTACCTCGGCAGGATGCCGAAAATAGTTGCGGGGGAACCGGATCCGTCGCGATAGAGCGGACCGCCCACCAGCACCCATGCCCCTGAGGCGGGCAGCTCGGCGAGGTTCGCCAGGCATTCCAAGCTGATCCGATGCTCGCCGTAGAGCAGCTTCGACACCGCGTAGGTGTCATCGGTGCCCACGTCTGGGCCGAACGTGTCGATGCCGAGCGCGCCGCGGTGGCCGAGCCTGCCGGTGCGCAACAGCCATTCCACGGTCTCCACCCCGAAACCCGGTTGGTGGCCGGCCGATTCGCCGGTGCCGATGAACTCCGGTGTACCCCACTTCGCGTCCCAGCCGGTCCAGGCGATCACCGCGGCTCCGTCCGGAATCCGGCCGTGCTTCCCTTCCCACTGTCGCAGGTCGTCGACCGTGATCGCGTAGTCGCGATCGTTCGCGCACCGCTGCCTGAGGTCGATCTTCACGGCGGGCAGCAGTAGGTCGTCCAGGTCCAGCTCGTCCGCGGCGAGTCCGTCGGCGGCGAAGTGGATCGGCGCGCCCCAGTGGGTTCCGGTGTGTTCGCCCTGCTGGATGTAGCGCAGGTAGTAGCCGTCGTTCGCGATGGTGGCCACGATGTCGGTGCGGAATTCCGGATCGTCCGGGTACAGCGGCGTGGTGGCCGGATCGTGCACATGCGACAGACTCATCAACCGACCCAGCGGCCGCGGTGCGGTCATCGCGTTCGCTGTGGAATCGCCCTGGCCACGGCGAGCAGGTCGGACTCGAGGAGCCGGAACAACCGGTAGGTCAGCACGAAGGCCAGAATGCCACCCACGCTCAGCACGCGCACCGGAACGATCACCGAACCCAGGTCGGCGGCGTTGACGAAGGTCGCGCTCGCCACACCGAGCAGCGGAACCGACGCCGCGACGCCGAGGTAGAAATTGCCGCGCTTGGCCAAGGCCCGGAGCTGGTGCTCGTCGCCAGGACCGATCCCTCCGCGCACCAGCAACTGTGGATAGATCGAGCGCAGCGAGTACACCATGATCGGGAAGAACGGATAGGCCAGCGCTATCGCCGCGCACACCACCTGGGCGGCGAAGAAATGCAAGAAGGTCTTCGGCGGCAGATCGACGCCAGAGAATGCCAGGCCAAGCGGCCAGATTATGCCCGCGAGCAGCCAGAAGCCGAACGGCACCCATACCGCCCAGTCGCCCATCAGCAGCGTGTCGCGACGCGCTTTCGCGAGCGTGCTCGCGGAGTACTCGTGCCCGCGTCTGAGACGGTACGCCAGGGCGAGGGGACGCCGGGTGAGGAACAGCAACAGCAGCGCGGCCACCGGAAACGCGATCAGGTTGTTGATCAAGCCGACCGCGGCGAATTTCTCCTGGTCGGTCGCGGACATCCGGTCGATGATCAGGGTCTGGTTCAGCTGGATGTTGTAGAAGCTCGCGAGTACGTTGGGCACGCCGATGCACAGCGTCGCGATCGGGAGCAGCCAGCCGCGGGCCCGGTAGGCGAGGCTGTCCGGCGCGGGATCCACCAGGTCACGTGCGCGTGCGTCCAGGCAGAGGTCGAGTTGACCGGCGAGTTCCGCGCCGCTGCGCCAGCGGCGCTTCGGGTCCGCGTGCAGGCATTCCAGCAGCACGCGGCGCAGTGTGGCCGGTGTTCCCTCCGGCACGCGCGAAAGCGCCACCGCCGAGACGCCACGCCGGCGCACCGCGAGCATTTCCGCGTAGGTTTCCGCGGTCGGGCCGGATTCGGCGAGCGGTGGGTCATCGAACGGACTCGCCCCCGTGAGCATCTCCCATAGCAGCACTCCGAGGGAAAACACGTCGCTGCTGTCGCCCGGTGCGGGCGCGGCGGGATCGAGGTAGCGCGCCAACTGCTCGGGCGAGCGGTAGGCCAGCGAATCCGTCGCGACGGCGGCCTCCGACGCCCCGTTCGCGCGCGGTCCCGACTCGCCGAGGGCGAAATCCGCGAGTTTCGGGATGCCCTCGGCGGTGAACAGAACGTTCGCCGGTTTGATGTCGTGGTGCAGCACGCCGTGGTGCGCGGCGTAGTCCAGCGCGTCGGCCAGCCGCCTGCCCACCCACGCTACGGTCTCCGGCCAGCTCAGCCGCGCGATCTCGGCCCGCACACTCGAATCCGACGGCCTGCTCTCGCCCTTGGCCTCCATGGCGCTGTCCACCGCGCGCAGCAGCAGCGCGCCGCCGTCGGCCACCGGTCCGCGACGACGTTGCTCGAGCACGCCGACCGCGGTGCCGCCGGGGAGGTACTGCATGTAGACGAGACGGGGGAGGGCGGCGGTTGCGACCGTACGGGCATCCGACTCGGTGGAGGTGAGCGCCGCAGATGCGGCGGTGGTGCGGTCCGGCGGGCTGACGAGCGTCGCCTCGGGCTCGATCGATCCGTCGACGAGCGTCACATCGGGGTGTGCGAGTACGGCGGTGCCTTCCGCCGATTCGGTGGATGCTTCGCCTTGCTGGGCGGGGAGTTCCGCGCCGTTGTCGCGTAGACGACGGGTGCGGAGTTCGTTGGCGATCGTCGCGTCGTCACCGAGTTGCCCGGTGACGGCCGCGCCGTCCGTGCTGGATTGCTCGGTACCGGTCGTGCCGGGTTCGGCGGCGGGCGCGTCGTCCTGGCCGGGAGGACGGATTGCTGCCCGACCAGCTGGCTCGCCGGTGATTGCATCGGAACCATGAGGCTCGGCGATCGTGGCGTCGTGATCAGGCCGCGGCTCCGCGCTGGTGGTATTCCCGCCGGACACGCGCGGTGCGGCGACGGTGGCATCCGGGTCGGACACGGTCGGTGCGGCGATGGTGGCATCAGCGTCGGGCACGTGCGGTGCGGCGACGGTCGCGTCTCGGACATGGTCGGCAGGGCCGATTTCTTCCAAGCCCGCAGGGGGACCGGCGATCGAGACATCCAGATCGAAGGGCGCGGCGACAGTCGTGTCGAGGTCGGGCCGTGGCTCGGCGATGGCGGTTCCCGCGTCGGGTGTGACGGCGATGGGATGGTCGCGCGTGGTTGGGTGGGGAACGGTCAGGGTGCGTGCGGCGTCGGCGCTGAGCACCCGCTGGTCGAAGACGCGCACGATGTGGGCGTGGTCGAGCTGGGCCATCGTGTGCGGTACGCCCGCCCGTCCGGCCGAGAACCGCACGGCGACAAGCCGTTGCATGGATCGCTGCCTGGCCAGGAAGACACGGCCGAGCAGGCCGGCACCCAGGTCCGTGAGCAGGTCGAAGTCATCGATCCGCAGGCCGGGGGTGAGATCGGCCAGCGCGGCGGCGGCTTCGCTCGACTCGGCGGTGTCGACCTCCGCCTCGTCGTCGGCGGCGAAGTCGGCGAGGCGTTCGCGGACCTTGTCGGCCAGGTCCGGATACTCGGCGAGAAAGTCCGGCAGCGGCAGTGGCGCACGTCTGCGGCGCGCCAGAAACTCCTCGCACACGAGCTCGACGAGGTCGGGGCTGCCGTCCACTTCGGGGAATTCTTCGCGGTACTCGGCTACTCGCTTGCCGAGCCCTTCGCGTTGCCAGCGCCGCCGCAGATCGACCCGCACCAGATCGGTGAGCAAGGCCAGGCGCACCTGCGTGCCGTCGGGCACATAGTCGGAGATCCGCGGCGGCAACCGATCGCCATGGAGGCTGCGTTGCCATGCGGTGGCGAACCGGGCGACGGCGTCGGTGCGCGAGGAGGTCACCTGGCGGTCTCCGCCGCGTCCGCTTCGACGTCCTCGGGGAGCGAGCCGGCTACGGCGGATTCCGGATCGACCACGCGCTCCAGCGCCCGCAGGTCCGCCTCCAGCGCACGGAACAGCAGATAGGTGCCCACGAACGCGATTATGCCGCCAACGCACAGCAGCCGGACCGCGAAGATCACCGCAGGGATGTCGGTGGCGGGGAGGAACGTCACCCCGGCGACCGCGAGCAGCGGCACCGACGCGGCCACGGCGAGGTACAAGTTGCAGCGCCGGTCCAGCCCCCGCAGCCATACCGCGTCCTCGGGACTGATGTCCCCGTGCCGCAGGAACAACGGATAGATGCACCGCACCATGTAGAAGGTCAGCAGGAAGAACGGATAGGCGACCGCGATCGCACCACACACCACCAGCGAGGAGAAGAAGTGCACCACGGCCGGTGCCGCAATATCCCCGGTGGACAGCTGCAGCGCGATCGGGAAAATGGCGCCCGCCATAACCCACAGCGAGAACGCCACGGCGACAGCACGGTCTCCCATCAGCAGCGAGTCCCGTCTGGCTCGCCGCAGTGTCGCCGGGTCGTATCGTCGTCCTTTGCGTAGACCACGCGGCACTTTCACCACATATCTGGACATGTACAGCACGAGCGCGATTCCGCACGGGAAGAAGATCGAGTTCACCACGCTCGTGATGATGAGGAAAGTCTGCTGAGCATCCGCGGTCATCCGGCTGATGATCAGCTGCTGGTTGTGCTGGATGTTGTACAGCGAGGCGAGCACATTCGGCAGTGCCACCGACAGCAGCGCGATCAGTACGAAGTACGGGCGCAGCCGCCGCCGCCAGCTGTTCGGCGCGGGGTCGACCAGTTCCCGTGCGCGGGCATCCTGGCACATCTCCAGCTGCCTGGCCAGGACCGTGCCGCTGGACCAGCGCATCGCCCGCTCCGGCGCCAGACAGGTCAGCAGCACGCGGCGCAGTGCGGCCGGACAGTCGGGCGGAACTCGGTCCAGCGCCGCGGCGTCCACGCCAGTGCTGCGACGCTCCAGCATGGCTTCCAGGGTGGTGTCGTCGCCTTGGGCGCCCGCGCCCGCCGTGCTGTCGTCGAACGGCTTGGCCCCGGTAAGCAGTTCCCAGAGCACCACGCCGAGCGAGTAGATGTCGGCGCGGGTGTCCAGGTCGGCGGCGCCGCGATGGAAGCCGGGATGACAGGCTTCCAGCTGTTCCGGCGACATGTACGCCAGTGAGCCGCCGAAGTAGGCGACCGGGCTGGTGCCCTCGACATTGCGGCTGAAGCTGATGTTGAAGTCGGCCAGCTTCGGCACCCCTTCGGCGGTGAGCAGCACGTTGGCCGGTTTCACGTCGCGGTGCAGCACGCCGTGCGAAGAGGCGTAGTCCAGCGCCTCGGCCAGTCTGCGTCCGAGCCAGGCCACCGTCTCCGGCCAGCTCAGCGCCGCGATCTCGGCCCGCACGCTGGAGTCGGTCGGACGGATCTCACCCTTCTCCTCCATGGCCGCGTCGACGGCGTCCAGCAGCAGCTTTCCGCTGCGCTCGGCAGGCGGAGTGGCCCGCACCCGGCGCAGGACGCTGAGCAGCGTGCCACCGGGCAGGAACTGCATGTAGAGCAGCCGCAGCCGACGCCCGGGGCCCTCGGCGTCATCGAGCAGCCGCTGGTCGAAGACCCGCACGATGTAGTCGTGGTCGAGCTGGGCCAGTGTTTGCGGCTCGGTGCCGTGATCAGCGGAGATCTTGACCGCGACCAGTCGTTGCAGCGAGCGCTGCCGCGCGAGGAAGACCCGGGCGAACGCACCGCTGCCCAAACCGGTCAGCAGATCGAAATCATCGATCCGCTGACCGATTTCGATGCGGTCGAGCGCGTTCACCCGGGCCGGCCCGGTCCCGATCGTCGTGGGAACGGCGGTGGCCGTGCCCGTCAGATCGGCGGCGGTCGTTCTGGTCACCTCAGAACCACGAGTGGCCGCGACGGTTTGGTTCAATGCGGTGTCGTCGAGATCGGAGCGGGTGCGCGCGAAGGCGGTCCGGGTGGAATCCTCCAGCACCGCGCGCCGGGTGCTCTGGTCCACCTCGTCGGCGTTCAACAATGCGCGCAGTTCCTCCGCCTGATGCGGATATTCGCGCAGACAATCTCGCGGATCGACCCGTTCCCCGCTGTGGCGGCGGATGACGAACTCCTCGTACACCAGACCGGCCGGGATTTCCCCGGGAGTGAGTTCGGGAAATTCGGCGCAGTAATCGGCCAGGCGTTTATGTGCGGCTGGTTCCGGCGCGGTGCCCTTGCCCGCCGAGGGCCGGCGCAGCCAGCGATGGCGCAAATCGACGCGGATCAGCTCGACCAATGCCTCACGGCGCAAGGTGGTCGCGTCGGGCAGGTACTCGGCGATCGCCGGGGGGCGTCGAGTGGATTCCCAGGCCGCCGAGAAGGCCGCTACCGCGGTGGATTCGGCATGCGAGAGGTGGCCGTAACCCGCACCGGGGGCCACACCTGCGTCGGAATCGGACGTTCTCTCAGAGTTCGTACTCATGCCTGCACCTCGCTGGCACTCGGCTCCGGCATGACAAAAATTTCCGCCACACCCGACACCATCATCCCCCGCGCCGTATTCGAAATGATAACTTGCGGCTCAACAGCGGATCACCCGATTTCGACAACGACGCGACGGGGGATGACCAGCACATGTCTGACGATGCCGCGGTAATGGCGGACGGCTCGATCTCGACGAGAACAGCCGCGCCGCGAACAACGATTCGCAATGGCAGGACCGCCGAGGTGGTCGCTCAGCTACTGTCCGCCGCCACGGATACGCGCTCCGGGCGCGATCGAGACGTCGAGCCCGATTCCCGGCCCGACACCGCCGCGACGATCGCGGCGGGTGTGCGGGACGGCGTGCTGCTCCCCAGCCGGGTGATGGCCGAGACAGCGACTCGGATCGCGGCGGTGGACCGGGAATCGAACCCGCTGCACCTTCTTCGCGCCGAGCGGGCCATGGCCGAGGCCGCCGCGCTGGAGGAGCGGGACGACCTCGACGTGCTGCCGCTGGCCGGTGTGCCCGTCGCGATCGAACAGGGCGCGTCGATCGCGGGCGAGCCCGTGCTGTGGGAGGCGGTGGCTGGGCATCCCGTTGCCGCCCGGCTGCGCGGCGCGGGCGCCGTCGTCGTCGGGCTCGGCGCAGGAGACGAGCAGGACCATTGCAATCCGGGGGATGCTTCGGATCGCGTTGTGCACAACCCATGGAACGCCACGCGTGACGCGGGCGGATCGGCCGGTGCGGCGGTCGCGGCAGGGCTTGTGCCGTTGGCGCACGGCAGTGACGGCCTCGGTTCGGTGCGCGTCGCCGCGGCTTGCTGCGGGGTCTTCGGGATCAAGCCCGGGTGCTACACCGCTGCCGGGGCGGGCGGTTGGCCGGGCCTGGTCGAAAACGGCGTGCTGGCGACGACGGTGCAGGACGCGGCATTGGCGCTGTCCGTGCTGGCCGCGCGGCCGAATCTAGCCGAGGTGGACCCACCCGGCCGACTACGCATCGGGCTGGCCGTGGATCCACCGTCGCGCCTGGTGCAGGTCGACCGGCATTGGACCGCAGCCGCCCGCAGAGCCGCTTCGGTCGCAGCGGCGGCAGGCCATCTCGTCGAAACCGCCACCGTGCCCTACGGCAACGCCCTATTCGCGGTCTTCCTACGCTGGCTAGCCGTGGGGGCGCGCGACGCCCCCGCCCCACCCCAGTCCGCTCGACTATCGGGTCGCACCCGGCACCAACTGGCCCTCGGCCGGGCGGTGCACCAGTTGCGGCTCGTGCGCCCAGGCCAGATCGACCGGGTCGAGGCGCGACTACTGGAATTCTTCGACCGATACGACGTGGTGATCACACCCACGCTCGCCGCCCCGCCACCAAAGGCGCGGGCCTGGCACTCCCGCGGTCGACCGGCCACTCTGCTCGCCGGCGCGCGGTTCACACCTTTCACCCCGCTGTGGAATCTGGTCGGCTGGCCCGCCGCCTCCGTGCCGATGGGCATGCATCCGTTGTCGGGGACTCCCGTAGCGGCACAGCTGGCCGGTCCGCCCGGCAGTGAATCCACCCTGTTGCGACTGGCCGCGCAGCTGGAGACCCGGCACCCCTGGCAGCGCACCGCGCCCTCAGCCGCGACGCCGTTCAGACGCTGACCGGGGATTGCTGCGCGGCGAAGCCGCCGTCGACGGCGCGGCCGGCGAACTCCAGGATGGTCGGCCGGTTGTCGTCGGCCCGCCACGCCACGGCGAGCTCACACGGCGCGAGCCCGGAGACGGGGCGCGCGGTGAGGCCGGGCCAGCGGTACATCGGCACGTTGTTCTCCGCGAGCAGGCAGACGCCGAGGCCGAGGCTCACCGCCTCCAGCCGGTCCTCCGGAGTCGCGGCCTCGGCGCCGATCTTCGGCGCGCGGCCGCCACGGCCCTCGTTGCCGAGCCAGAAGTCGCGCACGGCACCGGCTTCGGTGGGCAGCGCGACGAACGGCTCATCGAGCAGATCGGCGAATTCGATGGTCTCCGAGACCGCCAGCGGGTGGTTCTCCGGGAGCAGCACCCAGCGCGGCTCGGTGCGCAGCACCTGCCAGCGGTAACGGCTCGGGTCGGGTAGCGGAAGCCAGACCAGGGCGAGGTCGGCCTGACGTCCCGCGAGTCCGCTGGACGGATCGGTCCAGGACGCGGCGTGCAGTGCGAGGCGGTGGCCGCTCGCGCTCTCCAGATCGCTGAGCAGGCCGCGGCCGAGCGCGGACTGAATGCCGACGCGCAGCACCTCGCCCGCCTCCTGCAGCGAGACGTTGGTGACTTCCCAGAGCTCCAGGATCTTGCGGGCGCCTTCGAGCAGCTCCTTGCCCGCGACGGTCAGCGCGACACTGCGCTGGTTGCGGTCGAACAAGACCACGTCGAGCTGGCGTTCCAGCTGACGGATCTGACGCGACAGGGTGGGTTGAGCGATGTGCAGCCGCTGAGCGGCGTTGGTGAAGTGCAGTTCCTCAGCGACGGCGACGAAATACCGCAGGTCGCGCAAATGCGGGTCCATAGCCCCTTGCTATCAGAATCAGTCCTGAATTTCCAGCCTTATCAGGCCGAAAAGTCCGGATACGGGCGCCGAAACAGTCGGCAGGTTTGTTAGAGACAGCATATTGCTTGTCATGGTGCTCCGCACTAGGCAGTTGGCCAATCCTCGGCATGCGCCGAGCTATCCGACCCGAAACCCGCAGTTGGGCGTTTGACCAGCATTGATGCGAGGATATCGGTGGTGCCGATAGCGGATTGTGGACACCCAAAGAGTTGCCGATGACCGGCTGCGCATTTGCCATCGAACGCCCAGGACGTGTAATCGATCGCTCTGGTGATTTTCATCACACATTGTTTGTGGCACCAATCCGTACGCGCCGGCGGTGTGCCCGAACGCATCGCGGCGCCGCCCTCCGGATGAATCCGGGACGGCGGCGCCGCGGCCTGGCGACGATCACACTCCGCGGGCGCGCTCCTCATACGCTTTGCGCTTCTCGGCATCGAGGTCGTCCAGGAACGCGTGTCCGGAGCCGAGCGCGCGGCCGATGCTGTCACCGAGCTTCTCGGGCAGCAGCCCGACCACCTGGGCGACGAAACCGGCCAGCGCGGTCACTCTGACCTTGGACTTCGGTGCGACGATCAACTCGGCGATGGCGTCGGCGATTTCCTCCGGCTCGGCCGCACGCAGGAGGACCGGCGCCGTGACGCCTGCGCCCAGTTCGGTATTGGTCAGCGTGGGCAGGACCGAGGAGAAGTGCAGGCCGGTACCCCGGTACTCCTCGCGCAAGGTATCGGTGAACCCCAGCACGGCGTGCTTACTGGCGTTGTAGGTGGCCAGGCCCGGAATGTGCGTCTCGCCCGCCAGCGAGGCGATGTTGATGATGTGCCCGCGCCCGCGCGGCAGCATCCGGCGCAGGCCGAGTTTGGAGCCGAGAATCACGCCGTAGACGTTGATGTCCAGGATTCGGCGGGTCACCTGGTCCGGCTCGTCCACCAGCTTGCCGGTCGGCATGATGCCAGCGTTGTTGATCAGCACGTCGACCGGGCCGAGGGTGCGCTGCACGTCGTCGAGGAAACTCTCGAACGAGTTCTGATCGGTCACGTCGAGCTTGCCGTAGAGCTCGAACCCACGCGCCGAGCCGGCTTCTTTTACCGCGGCCTCGTCGATATCGCCGATGGCGATCTGCGCGCCGAGGGCCTGCAGCGTGGTGGCCGTGGCCAGTCCGATGCCGCGGGCGCCCCCGGTGATCACGACGACCTTGCCGCGGATCTGCTTCGCATCGATCACTTGTCGTCACCCTTCAGCTTCAAGAGGGCGGGCAGGTCGAGGCGGCGCAGACCGCGCGCACCCGCCGCGCGCATGGCGCCGAGCGCGAACAGGAGCTTCGGCATCGAATACGGGTACCAGAAAAGCTCCTTCTGCTGAGTCGGCAAGATCGGTGTGGTGATCGCCTGCTGACGGCAGTACTTGCGCACACCGTTCGCCCCGCCCCAGCGGGCCCCGAACCCGGACAAGCCCCAGCCGCCCATCGGTAGCGCATAGCTGAACAGGTTGGCGAACACATCGTTGATGTTGACCGCACCCGCTTCGAGTTGCCGGGCGATCCGCGCGCCGCGCTCTTTGTCGCCCGTCCACACCGACGCCGACAGCCCATAGACCGAGTCGTTGGCCAGCCGGATCGCCTCCGCCTCGTCGGCCACCTTCATCACCGGCAGCGTCGGGCCGAAGGTCTCCTCGGTGACGCAGGACATGGTGTGGTCGACGTCGACGAGCACGGTCGGCTCGAACGCGGTGCCGAACCCGGCCCGCTTGCCGCCGGTCAGCACCTTCGCGCCCGCCGCGACGGCCTCGTCGACGTGGCGCTGCACGATGGCTACCTGGTTCTCGTTGGCCAGCGCACCCACGTCGTACTTCGCGTCGCGTCTGTCCAGACCCTGGCGCAGCGCCTTGACGTTGGCGGTCAGCTTGGCGACGAACTCGTCGTAGACCGGCGCCTCGACATACACCCGCTCCACCGAGATGCAGACCTGGCCGGAGTTGAACATGCCGCCGAAGGCGATGCCGTGCGCCGCGCGATCGAGGTCCGCGTCGGCCAGGACGATGGCCGGGTCCTTGCCGCCGAGCTCGAGGCTGTAGGGGATCATCCGCTCCACGCAGGCGGCGGCGATCTTGCGGCCGGTGGCGGTGGAGCCGGTGAACTGGATGTAGTCGGCGTTGCCGACAACGGCGGCCCCGGTCCCGCCCGAGCCCGTGACCACCGCGAAGACCGGCGGAGCGCCGATTTCCGCCCAGCCCTTGGCCAGTTCGAGCGCCGACAGCGGAGTCACCTCGGACGGCTTCAGGATGACGGCCGCACCGGCGGCGAGCGCGGGAAACACGTCCATCACCGGCATGGCGAGCGGGAAGTTCCACGGCGTGATCACGCCGACTACCGGATAGGGCCGGTAGACCGTGGTCAGTCGCTTGACCCTGGCCAGCGGACTGTGCGGTGACGGGTGGTCGTCGGCGAGGAACTTGGCCGCGCGGCGCGCGTAGTAGCCGATCAGATCGGTCGCGAAGCCCGGGTCGATCAGGGCGTCCACCCGCGGCTTCGCGGTCTCCGACTGCAGCACGGTGGCCAGGCGGTCGGTGTTGTCGATCAGCCAATCCTGGAACTTCAGCAGCCACGCCTTGCGGCCGTCCGGACCGATCGCCTCCCATTCCGGCTGGTACAGCCGCAGCTCGCGAACTTTCGCGGCGACCGCGTCCGGGCTCTCCTCCGGCACCGTGCCCACGACCGCACCGGTACCGGGGTTGCGCACCTCGATGACGGCCGGGGTGTCGCCGGTCTTCGCGGTTTTCGTGCGTGGCTGCGGTTTCCTGGCCGTGGCCTTCTCGGTCGCGCCCGGCGCTGGTTCGGTGTTGGTCACTAGCTGTTCTCCCACTGACGTTGTGCTGAACCGCGGTCTGCCTGTGAATCAGGCCACTGAACTATGATCGTGACACAATTCGTGGGGACTTTCTTGGCCTCATTCGTCAATGCTGGCTGGTGGTTTTGTGTCTCCAACACAAGTTGTTGCGCGATTTCGTCCGGAGGGAAGGAGCCGGTGATGACCGTTCCGCCATCGCCGCGCGCGACCAGGCCGAGCCCCGATCCGGACGAGGTGCGGGACTGGCTGGCCGACTACGTCTACGAGACGATGCGCGGCGAGACGCTCGACCGCCTGGTCACCCGGCTCGACGACGTCATCGTCGCGCGCATCCCCGAACTCGCCGATCGCGATATGCGCCGCGATCTGGCGGCGAGCACCAGGGCACACGCCAGGATCGTGCTCAGCCGCCTGACCAGCGACACCTTCGAGTTCTCGCTGCCGGAGGAGGCGCACGCGTTCGCGCGCAGCGTGGCCAGGCGCGGATTCGCGTTGCGGTTGCTGCTGCGCGTCTACCACGTGGGCATGGAAGCGGTGCTGGACTACATGACCGAGGTGGTCGAGCAGCGGCAGGCGCCGCCGGAGATCGAGCGCGTGGTGCTGCTGCGGCTGTTCGAGCGCGCCACCAAATGGATGGGCACCTCGGTCGAATTACTCACCGAGACCTACATGGAAGAGCGCGAGCAGGTCCTGCGCGCCGCGCTCAACCGGCGCGCCGAGACCGTCCGCGCCGTGCTCGAGGGCGACGACGTGGACGTCGAGCAGGCGTCGGTGCGGCTGGGATACCGGCTGTCCCAGCAGCATCTGGCCTTCCTGCTGTGGACCGACGAGCCCACGGGAGAGCCCGGCGGCGGGGACGGGGAGGCGACCGGAATGCTGGACCGGGTCGCGGCCCGGCTGGCCGCCGCCCTCGGCAGCGGTCGCGTGCTCACCGTCCCCTCCGGCGCCAGTGCGATGTGGGCCTGGGCGGGGTTGGACGACCCGGAACGCGCCGCCGAACTCGCCGCGCCGGGCGAGGTGGAGCGGGTGGTGGCGGCTCAGGTCGAGGCTCCGGTGCGGGTGGCGCTCGGGGTACCCGCCGGGGGGATCGCGGGCTTCCGGCAGAGTCATCGTGAGGCGGTCGCCGCACGGAATGTCGCCGAGCGCGCGCCCACGGACGGGCGGGTGACCGGGTATCGCGCGGTGGAGATCGCCTATCTGGCTGGCGCCGACGACGCCGCCATGCGCGGGCTGGTGCAGCGTGAGCTGGGCGCGCTGGCGGCCAGGGACGCGAACGCCGCGCGTCTGCGCGAAACGTTGTACGCCTACCTGCGCAGTCACCGCAGCCCGGAGGCCACGGCGAAACTGCTCGGCGTACACAAGAACACGGTCCGCTACCGCATGCAGCGGATCGAACACCTCCTGGGATTCACGATCGAGGAGCGGCGTTTGCCGCTGGAGATCGCGCTGGTCTGCGTCGCGATCTACGGCGTCGACGCCCTGCCCTGACCCGGCCGGACTTACTCGCCGGCGGCCTCGCGCGCCGCGAGGCGGCGTAGCGGTGGCTCGGTGGGCGGCGCGACCCTGCGGTCGGGCAACTCGGCGAGCAGGGTGGTGGTCGCCGCTGCGATGGCCGCGACGGCCTTGTCGACGGCCGGTTTGGTGGTCGAGCTCAGGCCGGACACGCCACCGACCTTGCGCACGTACTGCAGTGCGGCGGCATAGATTTCCTGCTCGGTTGCGGCAGGTTCCAAACCACGCAGGACGGTGATGTTTCTACACATGCGAGAACACTAGCCCCAGACCACGACCTGCGTCAGGCAAGTAGACACCGAGCGGCGATCGATTCGCTCCACGGACGCGTCGCGGCCCGACGCGACGACGAACACCGGAAGCGCGAATACCCGGCCCGCGCCGTGACGGATGGGGAACAATCGGGTCATGTCTTCGCGCGGTGTACCGACCTTGACGACGTTTCCGTACGCGGAGCTGGACGAGCGGGAGGAAGACCATTGGTCCGGCGCCGCGATCTCCGACGACCAGCTGCGGGCGCTGGCTCTCGGCGCCTTCTACTCCGCGCGCTGGGACGCGTTCCACGACGCGCTGCTGCTCGGGCCGGAACGCGCCCATCCGCTCGGTGACCGGCGCGAGCTGGCCATCGACACGCTCACCGGCGCGTGGGGCATCACCGACGGAACCGAGGCGCGAGCGTCGATGGAACAGTTGCTGGACGGTATGCACGCCCCGCTCTACGCCTTGGTGCACCCGCTCGTGACGGCCTCGATCAACGCCAGCGAGCGCGACCGCTTCGGCGAGCGGGCCGACCGGCACCGGGCGTTCCTGCGGCAGGTCGGCGCGTTCCGCGGCATGGACAACCCCGAGGCGTTGGTCCGGGACTACGACATCTGGTCGCAAGCGATCAAGATCGGTTTCACCGATCATCTGGCCAGGCCGCTGCCCAGCGACATCCACGCC
Source organism: Nocardia sp. Marseille-Q1738 (assembly GCF_965283145.1). Lineage (NCBI taxonomy): Bacteria > Bacillati > Actinomycetota > Actinomycetes > Mycobacteriales > Nocardiaceae > Nocardia > Nocardia sp. Marseille-Q1738. Next base: position 1,035,812 of record NZ_CBDIMS010000001.1, read on the forward strand.
TGGGATCTGGCCAGGGTGGTCGCGGTGGCCAGGATGGCCTACACCGCCGGCTACCTCGATGCCGACCTGGCCTGGAGCTATCTTGGTCGCGCCCTGCCGATCGCGCAGCGCAAGTACCGCAACTGGCGCCAGTTCGGGGACGCCTATCTCACCGGGTGGACCTATTGGCAGGCCTGCGAGGACCTGGCCGAGCTGAAAAACGGCGGCGTCGACCGCCGGATGGAGTTGCTGCGGCTGTGGCTGCGCCCGACCAGCCCGTGGCGGCGGGTCGCGCTGAACTCAGCTCCCGTCGGGGAGTGAGCGCAGGATGCCGCGGCCGTAGCGCTGGAACTGCGCGTCGTCGACCATGCCGAGGGAGTGCCGCTCGACCAGCAGCTCCCATTCCGTATACAGCTGGGCCACACCGGGATCCGCGGACCCGCTGGCGCCGTCCGCGGATTCGCGGCGCACCGCGAAGTTCACCGCGCAGGTGACCCGCTCGGTGTCGGCACGCTCGGTGCCCGCGAAACGCAGCGTCCGGTTGCCGTCGTGCACGTCCATGCCCGTCGTGCCGCGCACCGGGCCGATCTCGCCGGGGCCGACCGGGGGAGTGTCGGTGTTCCGCGCCCAGATGACCGTGGGGATGGGCAGTTCGTACGCGTACCGCGGCTCGCCGATGGCGATGAACAACAGCCGTTCCGTCGTCGCGGCGAGCAGGCCGAGCCCGGTGCCCGCAGGCGGATGCGCGACCGCGACGGCGGTCTCCAGTACATACTCGTCAGGCGTCACGTAACGATGCAGAGCCGCTATGGCCGGTTTGGCCTCGCGGCGCGGCGTCATCCTGCCGGCCGCCCGGTCCACGTCCGCGCGGGTCGGGCCGCTTCGGCCCCAGGTGGGTGTGGGTGGACGCAGATCGGGTGCGGCCACGTCGATGCGCTGGGTGGCCAGAATGTGGGCGTTGATCCGGTCGACGATCTCGGTGGCCGCGGGAACGTCGTGCTCGGCGATCAGTACCGGCAGTGGAGTGCGGTCCGCGGGCACGCCGGTGAGCACGGGCGTCGGGTATCGCAGGTAGATCTCGATGACCACCGCGTCGTCCGCGCGCCGGTTCAGCCGGACCTTGAGCAGGTCCGAGACGGGAACGTCGAGTACACGCTCGCCGTCGGATCCGGGCCGCAGAACTATCAGCCTGCCGCGGCCGTGACGCAGTATCGCTGTAGGTGTCCGTAACTCGACTATGTCCATACCCCCTGCGTTCTTGTCCGATTCGCGGCGCTCCCGGGGGGCTTGGTGGTTACGCGAGCTACCGCTGACGTGCCCGTCGCTCGCGCCGCTGTGTCTGATGGGTGGTACTCCGGGTGCCCTTCGTGGTTACGCAAGCTACCGCCTCCGTGCCCGTCGCCCGCGCCGCGTGTTGTGTCGTCGCTCACGATAGGCCGAACATGCCATGATTGTTGCCACTTGGAGGAAGCCGAACCGTAGACATCGGGAACCACCGTCGGTCTCCGGCCGTTGACCTCTTTAGCTGCACCTGCAGCCGAACTGCGCGATGTATCGAGTAGACCGTACGCGGTAACGTGGCATGTCCGCATCCGAACCCCCGCGGAACCGGACGCGCCAGACGCATCGCTAGGCAAGAACCGGAGACACCGGAAAGGACTGGCCGCCCCGGCCGACGCTCTATGAACCGCAAGACTGTGTTTCGCACCCTGGCCATAGTCTCGGGCATCCTGCTCGTGATCTATGCGTTCAGCTACTTCGGCAACGACACGCGGGGCTGGAAGAGCGTCGATACATCGGTTGCCCTGAGCCAGCTCGAGGACAAAAGCAACGTTCAGAACATTCAGATCGACGACCGCGAGCAGCAGCTGCGCATCGAGCTGAAGAACGGCAACGACGCGACCAGCGGCCAAAACAAGATCATCGCGAAGTATCCGGGCGGCAGCGAGACCTCCGCGCAGATCTTCGACGCCGTGAAGAACTCCGGCGCGAACTACAACACCGTGGTCAAGCAGGAGAGCTGGTTCACCCAGATCCTGCTGTTCGTGCTGCCGATGGTGATCCTGCTCGGCCTGTTCATCTTCGTGATGGCCCGCATGCAGGGCGGTGGGCGCGGCGGCATGATGGGCTTCGGCAAATCGAAGGCCAAGCAGCTGTCCAAGGACATGCCCAAGACCACGTTCGCCGACGTGGCCGGTGCCGACGAGGCGGTCGAAGAGCTCTACGAGATCAAGGACTTCCTGCAGAACCCGGTCCGCTACCAGGCCCTCGGCGCCAAGATCCCCAAGGGCGTGCTGCTCTACGGCCCGCCCGGCACCGGTAAGACCCTGCTGGCCCGCGCGGTCGCTGGCGAGGCTGGTGTGCCGTTCTTCACCATCTCCGGCTCGGACTTCGTGGAGATGTTCGTCGGCGTCGGCGCCTCCCGAGTGCGCGACTTGTTCGAACAGGCCAAGCAGAACAGCCCCTGCATCATCTTCGTCGACGAGATCGACGCGGTCGGCCGCCAGCGTGGCGCCGGCCTCGGCGGTGGTCACGATGAGCGCGAGCAGACCCTGAACCAGCTGCTGGTCGAGATGGACGGCTTCGGTGACCGCACCGGCATCATCCTGATCGCGGCGACCAACCGTCCCGACATCCTCGACCCCGCGCTGCTGCGTCCGGGCCGTTTCGACCGGCAGATCCCGGTCGGCAACCCCGATCTCGCCGGTCGCCGCGCCATCCTGCGGGTGCACTCGCAGGGCAAGCCGATCTCGCCGGACGCCGACCTGGACGGCCTCGCCAAGCGCACCGTCGGCATGTCCGGCGCGGACCTGGCCAACGTGATCAACGAGGCCGCGTTGCTCACCGCCCGCGAGAACGGCGCGATGATCACCGGCGACTCGCTGGAGGAATCGGTCGACCGCGTGATCGGCGGCCCGCGCCGCAAGAGCCGGATCATCAGCGAGCACGAGAAGAAGATCACCGCCTACCACGAGGGCGGTCACACCCTCGCCGCCTGGGCGATGCCGGACATCGAACCGGTGTACAAGGTCACCATCCTCGCGCGCGGCCGCACCGGTGGCCACGCCATGACGGTGCCCGAGGACGACAAGGGCCTGATGACCCGCTCGGAGATGATCGCCCGCCTGGTCATGGCGATGGGCGGCCGCGCGGCCGAGGAACTGGTGTTCCACGAGCCGACCACCGGTGCGTCCTCCGACATCGACCAGGCCACCAAGATCGCTCGCGCGATGGTCACCGAGTACGGCATGAGCGCCCGGCTCGGCGCGGTCCGGTACGGCCAGGAACAGGGCGATCCGTTCCTGGGCCGCTCGATGGGCATGGGTTCGGAATACTCGCACGAGGTGGCCGGCGCGATCGACGAGGAGGTGCGCAACCTGATCGAGGCCGCGCACACCGAGGCCTGGGCCATCCTCAACGAGTACCGTGACGTGCTCGACGATCTGGCCACCGCGCTGCTGGAGCGGGAGACCTTGCACCGCAAGGATCTCGAGCAGATCCTCGCCTCGGTGCACAAGCGCCCGCGGATCACCGCGTTCAACGATTTCGGCGATCGCGTGCCGTCGGACAAGCCGCCGGTGAAGACCCCGGGCGAACTGGCCGCCGAGCGCGGCGAGTCGTGGCCCCCGGAGCCCTTGGTGAAGCCGGTAGCCGCGTCCGCGCAGCGCGAGCCGCAGGGTGCCAACGGTTACCCGCCGCACGATGGTGGGTACGGCGCGCCGCCGCAGTACGGCCGCCCGGCCGCGCCCGGCTACCCGCTTCCACAGACGCCAGCTCCGGGCTACCCGCGCCAGGGGACGCACGGCTCGCGGCCGGATTACGGCGCTCCGGCGGGCTGGTCGGCTCCCGGTTGGCCGCCGCGGGACGAGCCGCAGCAACAGGGTCAGCCCGGCGCGTGGGGCGATCCCCAGCAGCCGCGGCAGGGCTACCAGCCATGGGGCGGGCCCGACGACGGCTATGGCGGGGACGGGTACGGCGACCGTGGTGGCTATGACGAGCCGCGTCGTAACAACCCGGTCGGCGACGGCGAGAACGGCGATTGGGATGGACCTAACGGGCGACACTGAAACCGGGGCGGCTTTCGGTCCCCGGGTCCGTCGGTCGCGCCGCAGGGGCTGATCGGCGGCGCCGCGGGCCTGTCGCTCGCGCCGCGGCCGGTGACGATTAGGCTCGATCATCGGGGGTGCCGAGTAATTGCCGGCATCCCGAGATTTTGGAGGTGTCCTCGATTGTCGGCCAACAATCACGGCGGTGGCTACGTCCTAGCCGAGTCGAATACTGCTGAATACGACGGTGTCGACCTCGGCATCACCGAGCCCGGCCTGGTCGCACTGGAAACCGGCAAGTCGTTCGACCGGGCCCGCGCCGAAGCCGCGGTGCGGGAATTGTTGATCGCCGTCGGCGAGGATCCGGACCGGCCCGGCTTGCGGGAGACGCCCGCCCGGGTCGCGCGCGCGTACCGGGAGACGTTCGCCGGGCTCTACGTGGAGCCGGATTCGGTGCTCAACACCACGTTCGACGAGGGACACCAGGAACTCGTGCTGGTCCGGGATATCCCGATGTACTCCACGTGTGAGCACCATCTGGTGTCGTTCCACGGCGTCGCTCACGTCGGCTACATCCCCGGGCTGCACGGCCGGGTCACCGGTTTGTCGAAACTGGCCAGGCTGGTCGACCTGTACGCCAAGCGTCCCCAGGTGCAGGAGCGTCTGACCAGCCAGATCGCCGACGCGGTGATGCGCAAGCTGGACCCGCGCGGCGCCATCGTGGTGGTCGAGGCCGAGCATCTGTGCATGGCGATGCGCGGCATTCGCAAGCCGGGCGCGAGCACCACCACGTCCGCGGTGCGCGGACAACTGCAGTCCGACGCCGCCTCGCGCGCCGAGGCGCTCGATCTCATTCTGCGTAAGTGAGCGGGCCGGCGGTGTCTGGACTGGGGAGCGACGAAAGCGCAGCGACTGGAGCGACGAGGGAAGACACCGCAAGGCGGGCTGAGGACGGGCAAACGGTCACGGACGCCCAGATGATCGGGCCCGGAGGTGTCAGGGCGCGCGGCGGTCGGTCCTGTGTGGTGATGGGTGTGGTGAACGTCACCAGCGATTCGTTTTCCGATGGCGGCAGGTATCTCGATCCCGAACTGGCCATCGCCCACGGCGTCCGGCTGTATGCCGCGGGCGCGGACATCATCGATGTCGGCGGCGAGTCCACCAGGCCGGGCGCGGTCCGTATCGACGCGACGACCGAGGGGGCTCGGGTTGCGCCCGTCATCCGTGGACTGGTCGCGGCGGGCGTGCCGACCAGTGTGGACACCATGCGCGCCGCGGTAGCCGAGGCGGCGATCGAAGCCGGGGTCTCGGTGGTGAACGATGTCTCCGGTGGCCGCGCCGATCCCGACATGGTGCGGGTGGTCGCGTCCGCCGGGGTCCCGTGGATTCTCATGCACTGGCGGGCAGGCGCCGACTACCGGCACACCGGCCCCGCCGACCACTACGACGACGTGGTCGCCGAGGTGCTGGCCGAATTGAGCGTGCAGGTGGACGTGGCCGTCGCCGCCGGAGTCGATCCCGCCCGGTTGATCCTCGACCCAGGTCTTGGCTTCGCGAAGAACGCCGAACACAACTGGGACCTGCTCGGTGCGCTACCCGAACTGGTCGGGAACGGACTGCCGATCCTGATCGGGGCCTCACGCAAGCGTTTCCTCGGCGCGCTGCTCGCCGACGACGCTGGACCGCGTCCACCGGACGGCAGAGAGACGGCCACCGCGACCATCTCGGCGCTTGCCGCGCTGCACGGCGCGTGGGGCGTGCGCGTGCACGACGTGCGCGCCTCACTGGATGCCATAGCCGTCGTCGACGCGTGGCAGAATGCCGCACGGCAGCGCGCCGCAGAGCACGACACCGTCCGCCCGAGTGCGCGAGGAGCTCACCGATGAGCCAGTCCCCGGTCCATGCCGAAGCCGGTGCCGTGTCGCGGAACACGCCGGTCCGCCGTGGCGCCGACCGGATCGAGTTGCGCGGCTTGCGCGCCTACGGGCACCACGGGGTTTTCGATCATGAACGCCGCGATGGCCAGGAGTTCCTGGTCGATCTGACGGTGTGGGTGGATTTCGCGGTCGCCGCGGCGTCCGACGACTTGGCGGCCACGGTGGACTACGGTGCGCTGGCCGAGCGCGCGGTGCGGATCATCCAGGGCCCGCCGCGCAATCTCATCGAGTCGGTGGTGTCGGAGATCGCCGACGACGTGATGACCGATCCGCGGATCAGCTCGGTCGAAGTGGTGCTGCACAAGCCATCCGCGCCGATCCCACACACCTTCGCCGACGTCCGGGTGGTCACCTCGCGCCACCGAGGGGAGCACCCCGCATGAGTGAAAGCAATCCGGGCTCGGTCCTTCCGCGGACCGAGCCGAGCGCCGCGGAGGCGTGCCGATGACTCGTGCGGTGCTGTCCATCGGCTCGAATCTGGGTGACCGGCTCGCGCACCTGCGGAGCGTCCTGGACGGGTTCGGCCACCGGGTGCTGGCCGTGTCCGCGGTGTATTCGACCGCGCCTTGGGGCGGTGTCCCTCAGGAGGACTACCTCAATGCCGCTGTGTTGATGGAGGATCCGGCATTCGGCTGCGCGGACTGGCTGCGCCGTGGCCAGGAGCTGGAGCAGGCCGCGGGGCGGGTCCGCGAGGTGCGCTGGGGGGCGCGCACGCTCGACGTGGACGTGGTGTGGTGCGCCGAACTGCGCAACGGCGAGCCCGTGGCTTGTCGCAGCACCGACCCGGATCTGATCCTGCCGCACCCGCAGGCGCACCGCCGTGCCTTCGTGCTGGTGCCGTGGCTGGATGTGGTGCCCGATGCGGTGCTCGAGCTCGACGGCACGCCGTACGCCGTCGCGGATCTGCTGGAGCGGCTCGATCCGGCCGAACGCGCCGGGGTGCGCCGCACCGCGTTCTCGCTGACGGGCACGGCGTCGTGAAACTGAAGCCGACCCGCGTTCTCGATCTCGTGGCGACCGTGCTCATCGCCGCGCTCGTCGCGTGGATCGCCACCAGGGTGGCCTACGACAATTTCCCGCCGATCTCGATCTTCGCGGGCGCCTCGCTCTATCCGGTGGCCGCCATCGAGGCTGTGCTCGCTTTCGTGATCCGGTCCAGGGTCAACGACAATCAGCTCGGCGATGGCCGCCACCAGCTGCATCCGATCACCGCGGCCCGCGCCGTAGCGTTGGCCAAGGCGTCGGTGCAGGTGGGTTCGATCGCCGCTGGCATCTGGCTCGGCTTCCTGTGCTGGGTCTTCCCGCAACGCGGCACGTTGCGCGCGGCGGCGGCCGACAGCCCAGGCGCGATCGTCGGGATGCTGGCGGGGGTGGCTTTGGTTGCTGCGGCCCTGTGGCTGGAGTACTGCTGCCGCGCGCCTGAGGACCCGACCGACGATGCGGCAACCACATAGCTAGTTTCACAAAGGGGAGTACCAAACCGGAATCTGGGCGTCGCTCGTCGTTTTGGCTACCCTGGCTGGCATGGTTTCACCCTCCCGTAGCAGCACTTCCCGTCGACGGCGGGACGACGCGGGAAAACTGTTCATCGGCGCCTTGATTCTGTTGGGTCTGGTTGCCAGCGTTTTCCTGGTCTTCAGTAACAATGTGCAGTTCGTACGGGTAGGTCTGGTCGCGGCCCTGTGGGCCGCCGCGATCGGCGCGCTGACCGCGACGAAGTACCGCAAAGAGGCCACGATCGACAAGGCGAAGGTCCGCGATTTGCAGACGGTCTACGAGTTACAGCTGGAGCGCGAGGTCACCGCGCGCCGCGAGTACGAGCTCGGCGTCGAGGCGCGCGTGCGCGAGGAAGTGGGCGCCGACGCGGCCGAACTAGCGGCGCTACGCGCCGAGCTCACCGTGCTGCGCCAGAGCTTGCAGCGGCTGTTCGACGGCGATCTGCCGATGGATCGGCCCGCGCTACGCGCCGACGCGACTCGGATTCAGGAGTTGCCCAGCTCGAGCGCGGAATCGGCGAACAATAGCTCCGCGAATGCCGGAATGTGGTCGGTCTTCGCCGACCAGCAACCGCATAGCAGTATGACGCCGATCTTCGAACCCGATCACCCCGCGCCACCGGTCTTCGCCAGCCCCTTCGACGAGCCGGTCACCGCGGAGACCGCGATCGTCTCCTTCGACGAGGACGACGACGAGCAGACCAGGTACGCCGAGCCGCACGGTTGGGCCGACGCCTTCACCGAGACGGTCGACGAACCTCCGACGCAGCCCGCCGTGCGGCCCGACCCCCGCCCCGAGCCCGTATCGGGGCCGACCTCCGCGCCGAGCGTCGGCACGCCGAGCACGCGCAGGCGACGCAGGGCCCAGGACGACGGAGAGACGCCGTCGCGCCGCCTTTCCGTCGCGGAGATCATGGCCAACTTGCAGTCCGAGCGGCGCGAAGGGCGCTGAACGGCGCGCTGTCCCCGGCCGGGCAGTGCGGTCTAAATCACGCGGGCACCCCGTGGCATCGGCGAACCGCGTGCCGATATTCTCGTGACGTACCGTCCGGTACCCGCATGGCGGGACTGGAACGACATCGAGAGGACAACGTTGACCTCGAGAAGCGTGAATTCCGATAGCGCTACTTCGGGCTACGACCCCGCGCCCGCACGCCTGACGGTGGGAATCGTCTCGGCGGGACGCGTGGGTTCTGCATTGGGCGCCGCCCTCGAGCGCGCCGGACACGTGGTGTTCGGCGTCTGCGCGATCTCCGACGCCTCGGTTCGCCGTGCCCGTACCCGGCTGCCCGACTCGAAGATCCTGCCGATCGAAGAGGTGGCCGCGCGCAGCGAGCTGCTGCTGCTCGCCGTGCCCGACACCGAGCTGGCCGGTCTGGTTCGTGGCCTGGCCGGGGCAGGTGTCGTCCGGCCGAGCACCATCGTGGCGCACACCTCCGGCGCGAACGGGATCGGCGTGCTGGCCCCGCTGGCCGAGCTCGGCGCCCGTCCGCTGGCCATCCACCCCGCCATGACCTTCACCGGCCACGACGAAGACGTGACCAGGCTCGGCAACGCCTGTTTCGGCATCACCGCCGCTGACGAGGTCGGCTACGCCATCGCGCAGTCACTGGTGATCGAGATGGGCGGCGAGCCGGTGCGGGTACCGGAAGAGAACCGGCAGCTGTATCACGCGGCGCTCGCGCACGGCAGCAATCACCTGGTCACGGTGATCGTCGACGCGCTGGCCGCGCTGCGCGTCGCGTTGGAGGGTCCCGGCCTGCTCGGCCAGCAGGTGGTCGACGACCAGCCGGGCGGGCTGGCCGAGCGTCTGCTCGCCCCGCTGGCCTCGGCCGCGCTGGACAATGCCTTGCGCCGCGGCCAATCCGCGCTGACGGGTCCGGTGGCCCGCGGCGACGCGGAAGCGGTCGCCGCGCATCTGGCCGCGTTGACCGCGGTCGATCCGCGACTGGCCGAAGGGTATCGCGCGTTGTCGCTGCGCACCGCGGAACGGGCGGGCACCGCCCCCGCCGTTATCGAGCTGCTGGAAGGACGCTGATGTTCGATCCGAAATTGCGCGGTGCGTACCGGCCCGGCGAGCTGACCGTGCACCACGATCCCGCAGTGCTCAGCGCGGTGTCCGGCGCCTTGCGCGGCGTCGGCCGCACGGTCGCGTTGGTGCCGACCATGGGCGCCCTGCACGAGGGCCATGTGGAGATCGTGCGGCTGGCCAAGCGGACCAATCAGGTGGTCATCGTCTCGATCTTCGTCAACCCCTTGCAGTTCGGCGCGAACGAGGACCTGGACACCTACCCCCGCACGCTGGACACCGACGTCGAGCTGCTGCGTGCGGAGGGCGTCGAGCTGGTGTTCGCGCCGAGCGTGTCCGATATGTACCCGGACGGTCCGCGCACCACCGTGCACCCGGGCCCGCTCGGCGCCGAGCTCGAGGGGGCCAGTCGGCCGACCCATTTCGCGGGCATGCTCACCGTGGTCGCCAAATTGCTGCAGATCGCGCGCCCCACCGAGGCGTTCTTCGGTGAGAAGGACTACCAGCAGCTCACGCTGATCCGGCAGATGGTTCGCGATCTGAATTTCGACGTGAAGATCACCCCGGTGGTCACCGTTCGGGAGGCCGACGGCCTGGCCCTGTCCTCGCGCAATCGTTATCTCGATCCGGTGCAGCGCGAATCGGCGCTCGCGTTGTCCGCCGCACTGTCGGCGGGCAGGCACGCGGCCGGTCTCGGCGGCGAGGCCGTATTGGCCGCCGCTCGCCAGGTGCTCGACGCCGCGACCGGCGTCGACCTCGACTACCTGGAGCTGCGTTCGGCCAACCTCGGTCCCGCACCGGCCACCGGCAACGCCAGGTTGCTGATCGCGGCCAAGGTCGGTGCCACCCGGCTCATCGACAACATCGCCGTCACCCTCGGCGCTCCGATCGATGGGCACCCCACCGTCTCCGGTTCGCGGCCCGCCGCGGATTACTCCCAGCCTGCCCCGGCGGTGTCAGATCCCGCCCTGCTCCCTCCCGCGAACTAGAAAGGGCGACGCAATGCTGCGCACCATGATGAAGTCGAAGATCCACCGCGCCACCGTGACGCACGCCGACCTGCACTACGTCGGCTCGGTGACGGTGGATCAGGACCTGCTCGACGCCGCCGATCTGCTGGAAGGCGAGCAGGTCTGCATCGTGGACATCGACAACGGCGCCCGGCTGGAGACCTACGTCATCGCCGGTGAGCGGGGTTCGGGCGTGATCGGGATCAACGGGGCCGCCGCCCACCTGGTGCATCCCGGTGACCTGGTCATCCTGATCGCCTACGGTCAGCTGAACGAGCAGGAAGTCGCGGAGTACGACCCCAAGGTCGTTTTCGTCGACGAGCGCAACCGCCCGGTCGAGCTGGGCTCGGACCCGGCGCACGCGCCGGAGGGCTCGGGACTGACCTCGCCGCGCTCGCTGTCGTTCGTCTGAGAGCCGGCGACCGGGACATGCTGCTGACCATCGATGTCCGCAACACCAGTATCGAACTCGGTCTGTTCTCGGGGACCGGGGAGCATTCGAAACTGGTGCGGCACTGGCGAATGCACACCAATCCGCTGCTGACCGCCGACGAATTCGCCATGCAGGTGCGCGGGCTGGTCGGCGCGCAACTGGACGAGGTGATCGGCGTCTCCGCGCTGTCGACCGTGCCGCCGGTGCTGCGGGAACTCCGCGGAATGCTGAGCCAGTACTGGGGTCACGTTCCGCACGTGCTGGTGGAACCCGGTGTGCGAACGGGCATTCCGCTGTTGGTCGACAATCCGAAAGAAGTCGGCGCGGACCGCATCGTCAATTGCCTGGCCGCCTACCAGCGGTATTCCTCGGCCGCGATCGTCGTCGATTTCGGCACGGCGATCTGTGTGGATCTGGTGTCGAAGAAGGGGGAGTTCCTCGGCGGGATCATCGCGCCAGGCGTGGAGATCTCCACGGAGGCGCTGGTGGAACGCAGCGCGCTGCGGCGGGCCGAGTTGACCCGGCCACGGTCGGTGCTGGGGAAGAACAGCATGGAATGCATGCAGTCCGGCGCGGTATTCGGATTCGCCGGTCTGGTGGACGGACTGATCGATCGGATTCGCGACGAGTTCGACGCCTTCGCCGGCGACGACGTGGCGGTGGTGGCTACCGGCGCGACCGCGCCGTTGATCGTCCCGGAATCCGAGACCATCGAGGACCATGACCCGCATCTCACGCTGAACGGCCTGCGGCTTGTATACGAACGCAACCAGCGGCGCAAGGGCAGTGTCTGATATGCGCGGTGTTGGCTTTGTCGCAGGACAGGGACTTGCCGACCCCGCGCACTGTGCTGTTAAACTCGCATTCGTGTTTTCTAGCGTGAGCACCCAGGAGTGTTGTCGAGGCTGACCTGCCTCGACCGATCGAGGCTGCCTACCCGCCCTCGACCGATACCATCCTCCTGGAGATTCGCTCATGCGTTCTTCCGTACTTTCCCTTTCGTCCGCGCGTACCGCGTTGTCAGCCACCCCGCCGCTGGATCGTTCGGTGGCGCCCGCGCTGCCGACCCGGCTGCGCCCGGCCGATCTGCTGCGGCTGACCGACGAAGGTGCCGAAGACGTGCTGGCCGGGCGCTATGACCATCTGCTTCCCGCGAACGGCGAGTGGCCGACCGACGAGCGCTGGGCGAGGAGATTGCTCGCCGACGACGAGGTCGACGTCTGGCTGATCAGCTGGACGCCGGACAAGTCCACCGAGCTGCACGACCACGCCGGATCGCTCGGCGCGCTGACCGTGCTCAGCGGCGCGCTGTCGGAATTCCGTTGGAATGGAAGGGAACTGCGCTGCCGCACGCTCACGGCGGGTGATCAGGCGTCGTTCCCGATCGGTTGGGTGCACGACGTGATGCGGGCGCCCGACGCCGGCGCTACCGCATCCGCGGGCCCGCTCGATCCCACGCTGAGTGTGCACGCCTATTCCCCACCGCTTACCGCCATGTCGTATTACGAGGTGACCGGCCACGGCACCCTGCGGCGCACCCGAACCGTCCTCACCGACCAGCCCGAAGGTGATATGTAATGACCCGTTTGACCGTCGATCAGATGCTCGAGAACGCGCGGGCCCAGCTGAACCGGATCTACGCCTTCGAATTGCCGGAAGCGATCGAGCGGGGCGCCATTCTGGTGGATATCCGGCCGCAGGCGCAGCGCGGGCGCGAGGGCACCCTACCCGGCGCCTTGGTGATCGAACGCAATGTGCTGGAATGGCGGCTGGATCCCTCCAGTTCCGCCCGGCTGGCCTTGGCCGCCGACCACGACGTGGAGTGGATCGTCGTCTGCTCCGAGGGCTATACCTCCAGCCTGGCGGCCGCCGCGTTGCAACAACTGGGACTGCATCGGGCGACCGACCTGGTCGGCGGCTACCAGGCACTGAAGGCGGCGGGCCTGCTGAACGTGGCGGTGCGGGCGCCGCACTTCGCCCGCGAGCTCGACGCGCTCGCCTCGCTGTAATTCCCCCTGATCACTTCCATCTCGAATTAGCCGGGCGCACAGGTGTTTACGGGCACCTCATGGTGCGCGCCGGCTATTTTCGAGTTCCCTGAGTGCCCTCGGGGCAGCCCGGGTGGGTCGCAGGGCCGATGCCGTTTCGTTACTACCGGCTCGAGCCTGGGCGGCCCGCAAAACGATTTCCGGTGCACGCTAGGGTTGTTCGATGTGAGCACCCCGAACTCTGCATCCTCCAGCGCATCGACATCGGATTCGCGGCCTGCCGTGGCGCCCGACGCCGACGACGCCCCGGAGCAGATACGGATTCGCCGGGAGAAGCGCGAGCGGCTGCTCGCGGCCGGTGGCGAGGCCTATCCAGTCGTCGTGCCGCGTACGCATACCCTCGCCGAAATTCGGGCCGCATATCCCGACCTGGCCGCCGACACGGCCACCGGCCAGCAGGTCGGTGTCGCCGGACGCGTCATATTCATGCGTAATACCGGCAAGTTGTGTTTCGCGACGCTGCAGGAGGGCGACGGCACCAAGTTGCAGGCGATGATCAGCCTCAACGGGGTGGGCGCGGACTCGCTCGCCGCCTGGAAAGCCGACGTCGACCTCGGTGACTTCGTCTTCGTGCAGGGGGAGGTCATCGCCTCGCGGACCGGGGAGCTGAGCGTCATGGCCGATTCCTGGTTCATGGCGGCAAAGGCGCTGCGTCCGCTGCCGGTCGCGCACAAGGAGATGAACGAGGAGTCCCGGGTACGGCAGCGTTATGTCGACTTGATCGTGCGTCCTGAAGCCAGGGAAATGGCACGTACCCGCATCGCCGTGGTGCGGGCGCTGCGCGGCGCGCTCGAGCGCCGGGGATTCCTCGAGGTGGAGACGCCGATGCTGCAGACGCTGCACGGCGGCGCGGCGGCCCGGCCGTTCGTCACCCATTCGAATGCCCTCGATATGGACCTCTACCTGCGCATCGCGCCCGAACTGTTCCTGAAGCGCTGCGTGGTCGGCGGCTTGGAGCGGGTCTTCGAGATCAACCGGAACTTCCGGAACGAAGGCGCGGACTCCACGCATTCCCCCGAGTTCGCGATGCTGGAGACATACCAGGCATATGGCACCTATGACGACTCGGCGCGGATGACCCGGGAATTGGTGCAGGAAGTGGCCCAAGAGGTGTTCGGCACGCAGGTGGTCACCCTGGCCGACGGCACCGAATACGATCTACGCGGCGAGTGGGCGACCGTCGAGATGTACCCGTCGCTGTCGGACGCGCTGGGTGTGTCGGTCACGCCGGAAACGTCCGTTGCCGAATTACGGGCACTCGCGGATCGGGTCGGTCTGGAAATTCCCGAGGACAAGGGCTATGGCCACGGGAAACTCGTCGAGGAACTATGGGAACACCAGTATGGCGACAAGCTGTACGCACCGACTTTCGTGCGCGACTTCCCGGTCGAGACATCCCCGCTGACCAGGCAGCATCGCAGCCGGGCCGGCGTGACGGAGAAGTGGGATCTCTATGTGCGCGGCTTCGAGTTGGCCACCGGCTATTCGGAGTTGGTCGACCCGGTGATCCAGCGCGAGAGGTTCGTCGACCAGGCTCGGCTGGCCGCCCAGGGTGATGACGAGGCGATGGCGCTGGACGAGGACTTCCTCGCCGCGATGGAGCACGGCATGCCGCCGACCACCGGAACCGGTATGGGAATCGATCGGTTGTTGATGGCGCTGACCGGATTGGGAATCCGAGAAACGATACTGTTCCCAATTGTGCGTCCGGTCACCAGGTGACCGATCGGATTGCAAAGTAGCGACTCCGTCTTGGAATTTCCGGAATTCGAGGTATTCTTGCCTCGGGTAATCGGCCTAGTATGCGGGTCGCACGATTTCGAGAGGACGTTCATCTCATGGCAAAGAAGGTCACCGTTAGCCTGATCGACGATGTCGACGGTGAGTCCATCGCAGACGAGACCATCGAGTTTGCGATCGACGGTGTGTCGTACGAGATCGATCTGTCGTCGGCAAATGCGGCGAAGCTGCGCGACGGTTTGGAAGAGTGGGTTTCGAATGCGCGCCGGGTCAGCGGTCGGCGCCGGGTCAAGGCCGCCGCGACGGCGGCGGGTACGCCCAAGAGCCGGGTCTCCATCGACCGGGAACAAAGCGCCGCAATTCGCGAGTGGGCGCGTCGGAATGGACACAAGGTGTCCGCGCGGGGCCGTATCTCCGCCGACATCACCGACGCGTACAACAAGGCCGCGAAGGGATAGTTCTATTTTCGGCCGCCGTCCCGGCGAATCGTGCGACGTCGGGGCGGCGGTCTTGTTTGTGATAGGGCTTCGATATAGCAGCAAGACCAGATCACACGGTGGCCCGTGACGGCAGGCGAATCGATCTTGCTCGAAGTTCCCGAACGGGGCACCATGGAAACGTGCGACGGTCACTGGCGGTATGGAAAGGCGAGGTATCGGCGCAGTGACAGGATTCGTCGGATCATTCTTACGGTTCACCGATGACGACGGTCGCCAACAGGAGTTCACCCTCACACCTGACAGCGGCCGTGTCACCATCGGTCGTTCTCCGCATGCCGATCTGTCCCTGAGCTGGGACGCGGAAGTCTCCCGGCTGCACGCGGCGGTCGAATACCTGGGCGCGCACTGGACCATCGTCGACGACGGCCTTTCCCGCAACGGCACGTTCGTCAACGGCGACCGGCTGGTCGGCCGGCGCAGGCTGATGGCCGGCGACGTCATCCGGGTCGGCACCTCGACGGTGTCCTTCCATGATTTCGGCGGTGTGGCCGACGACATCACCCGCACCTCGACCGGCTCGATTCCCACCGCGCGTTCGCTCACCGAGACACAGCGCTCGGTGCTGATCGCGCTGTGCCGCCCGTACAAGCACGGCGCCGGTTTCGCTACGCCCGCTTCCAATCAGCAGATCGCGGAAGAGCTGTTCCTCAGCGTCGACGCGATCAAGACCCATCTTCGCGCGCTGTTCGCCAAGTTCGGCGTGGAGGATCTGCCGCAGAACCAGAAGCGGGTGCGGCTGGCTGGACTGGCCATGCAGAGTGGGCTCATTTCCGATCGGGACCTGTGAGACCTCCACCGTAGACGCTCGCTTAGCCGGTCGAGCTTCTCGGCCATGGAGAGTGCCCGCGTCAGCGGCTTGACTTGGAGGCACGCGCCGGATGCGATTCCGCTCCGGCCGGGTTTTCGAGCAGGAGGAAATCATGACCGCCACACGTCTCGCCGCACTGGTGCTCGCCACGCTGGCGACGGGCCTGATCGCGGGGCTTTTCTACGCGTACGCCAATTCGGTGATGCCCGCCCTGGCCCGCACGGACGACCGCGCGATGATCGACGTGATGCAGAAGATCAACGTGGTGATCATCAACCCCTGGTTCATGATCGGGTTCCTCGGCACGGTCGGCTTCACCATCTTGGCCGCGGCGCTGCACCTGGGGCGGGAGCACCGGAGCACGCTGATCTGGATCGTGCTCGCGCTGGTGCTCAACGTGATCGCCTTCGCGGTGACCTCCGGGCTGAACGTCCCGCTCAACGACCAGCTGGCCGCCGCCGGTGATCCCGCTTCGATCACCGATCTCGCCGCCGTGCGCGCCGATTTCGAATCGGCTTGGGTCCGTTGGAACATCGTGCGCGGCGTCTTCCACACGCTGGCCTTCCTGGCGCTGTGCGGCGCGCTGTTCGTCGCGGGCGTCCAGCAGGGGAAGTCGACCGTCGCGGCGGGAACGGGTCAGATGATCGCGGGCCACTACGCGGCGCCGAACCAGCCCGGAGCGCCTGCTTTCGGTCAGCGCTAGTTTTCTCCGGCAACCCGCCGGAATTTCCCCCGCCTGGGACACTCCATGCGGTAGCTTCCCGGACACGGTCGATACCTGGAGGCTATCGTGCGACGTGTCTCAGGCTTTTCGTTGGTCGTCTCGTTGGTCGTCGTGCTGCTCGCCGCGGTCTGCGCCGCCATGGCGGGCTCGGCGCACGCGCAGGAGCGATATCCCGTCGACTACAACTTCTTCGTCGGCATCCCCGCCGAGCTGGCGAATCCCGGGGGTTCGCTGCCCGGCACCAATGACTGGTCCTGCCGGCCGAACCCCGCGCGCCCGAACCCGGTGGTTCTGGTGCACGGCACAGGCGGTGGCGCACAGACGAATTGGGGCGTGTATGCGCCGCTGCTGGCCAACGAGGGCTACTGCGTGTACTCGGGCACCTTCGGCAACTACGACGTGCCCTGGCCCGGGTCGGCCATCGGCGGCATGCTTCCGATCGAGCGGAGCGCGGCGCAGCTCGGCGCCTTCGTGGACCGGGTGCGCGCCGCGACCGGCGCGGCCCAGGTCGACCTCATCGGTCACTCCCAGGGCAACTTCATCGGCAATTACTTCGTCAAGCGGCTCGGTGGCGCGGCGAAGGTGGACAAGATGGTCGGACTGGCCCCACCCTGGCTCGGCTCGAACGCGGGTGGGATGGCGGAACTGAACGAGTTCGGCACGCGGCTGGGTCTGGGCCCGGTCTTCGACGCGGTGGCCGGATCGCCGTGCCAGGCATGCCGCCAGGTGTTGCAAGGATCGGAATTCGTGCGCGCCCTCAACAAGGACGGCGTCTACCACCCCGACGTGACCTATACGAACATCGCGACCGTGCTGGACGAGCTGGTCGTGCCCTACACCGCAGGACTCGTCGCCGGGCCTCGCGTGACCAATATCGTGGTTCAGGACGGCTGCGCGACGGACTACTCTGGGCATACGGGCATAGCGGGCAGCCCGAGAGCCGCGACCTATGTGCTCAACGCGCTCGATCCCGCGCATCCACGTCCGGTGCCCTGCGGTTTCGTCGCTCCGTACACCGGGTAGGCAGCCGGGGTCATACGTGCGCGCCGGAGATCCGGTCGTCGGGCAGCCTGTTCGCTGAGGGCAAAACCTGGCCGGAAACGAATCCCGCGACGCCCACGTTATGAGTGAATGACCGTGCTGTCGCCGGTCGGCAATAGGGTGGACTGGCGACGGCGGCATCTCCCGCCAACTAGAGTGGATGGCGGGGGCCGCAACCCCCGGGCTTCATGGCAGTCTGACGCCCACGGTTGTACACAGCACACTGCGGCGTCTGTTGCCAGAATGTCGGAGCAGGAGAGTGAGGGAGCGATGTTCGAGAGGTTCACCGACCGCGCGAGGCGTGTCGTTGTCCTGGCCCAAGAAGAGGCCCGGATGCTCAACCACAACTACATCGGCACCGAGCACATCCTGCTGGGGCTGATCCACGAGGGTGAGGGCGTCGCGGCCAAGTCGCTGGAGTCGCTCGGCATCTCGCTGGAAGGCGTGCGCAGCCAGGTGGAGGAGATCATCGGCCAGGGCCAGCAGGCCCCGTCCGGGCATATTCCGTTCACCCCGCGCGCCAAGAAGGTGCTGGAGCTGAGCCTCCGCGAGGCCCTGCAGCTCGGCCACAACTACATCGGCACCGAGCACATCCTGCTCGGCCTCATCCGCGAGGGTGAGGGCGTGGCGGCGCAGGTGCTGGTGAAGCTGGGCGCCGATCTCAACCGCGTGCGTCAGCAGGTCATCCAGCTGCTGTCCGGGTACCAGGGCAAGGAGCCGGTCGAGTCCGGCTCGCGCGGTGAGGCGGGTACCCCGTCCACCTCGCTGGTGCTCGACCAGTTCGGCCGCAACCTGACCCAGGCCGCGCTCGAGGGCAAGCTCGACCCGGTCATCGGCCGCTCGAAGGAGATCGAGCGGGTCATGCAGGTGCTCAGCCGCCGCACCAAGAACAACCCGGTGCTGATCGGCGAGCCCGGCGTCGGTAAGACCGCCGTGGTCGAGGGTCTCGCGCAGGCCATCGTCAACGGCGAGGTGCCCGAGACGCTGAAGGACAAGCAGCTCTACACCCTCGATCTCGGCTCCCTGGTCGCGGGCAGCCGCTACCGCGGTGATTTCGAAGAGCGTCTGAAGAAGGTGCTCAAGGAGATCAACACCCGCGGCGACATCATCCTGTTCATCGACGAGCTGCACACGCTGGTCGGTGCGGGCGCCGCCGAGGGCGCCATCGACGCGGCCTCGATCCTGAAGCCGAAGCTGGCCCGCGGCGAGCTGCAGACCATCGGCGCGACCACCCTCGACGAGTACCGCAAGTACATCGAGAAGGACGCCGCCCTGGAGCGCCGGTTCCAGCCGGTGCAGGTGGGCGAGCCGACGGTCGAGCACACCATCAACATCCTCAAGGGTCTACGCGATCGCTACGAGGCGCACCACCGGGTCTCCATCACCGATGGCGCACTGGTGGCCGCCGCCACCCTGGCCGACCGCTACATCAACGACCGGTTCCTGCCGGACAAGGCGATCGACCTGATCGACGAGGCCGGTGCGCGCATGCGCATCCGTCGCATGACCGCTCCGCCGGACCTGCGCGAGTTCGACGACAAGATCGCCGAGGCGCGCCGGGAGAAGGAGTCCGCGATCGACGCGCAGGACTTCGAGAAGGCCGCGCGGCTGCGCGACAAGGAGAAGCAACTCGTCGCCAAGCGGGCCGAGCGCGAAAAGCAATGGCGTTCGGGTGATCTGGACGTCGTGGCCGAGGTCGACGACGAGCAGATCGCCGAAGTGCTGGCCAACTGGACCGGTATCCCGGTGTTCAAGCTCACCGAGGAGGAGACCACCCGTCTGCTCCGCATGGAGGACGAGCTGCACAAGCGGATCATCGGCCAGGAGGACGCGGTCAAGGCCGTCTCCAAGGCGATCCGCCGCACCCGCGCCGGTCTGAAGGATCCGAAGCGTCCGTCCGGCTCGTTCATCTTCGCCGGTCCGTCCGGTGTCGGTAAGACCGAGCTGTCCAAGGCGCTGGCGAACTTCCTGTTCGGCGACGACGACGCGCTCATCCAGATCGACATGGGCGAGTTCCACGACCGCTTCACCGCCTCGCGGCTGTTCGGTGCCCCTCCGGGCTACGTCGGCTACGAGGAGGGCGGCCAGCTCACCGAGAAGGTGCGCCGCAAGCCGTTCTCGGTCGTGCTGTTCGACGAGATCGAGAAGGCCCACCAGGAGATCTACAACACCCTGTTGCAGGTCCTGGAGGACGGCCGCCTGACCGACGGCCAGGGCCGGACCGTGGACTTCAAGAACACGGTGCTGATCTTCACCTCGAACCTCGGCACGTCGGACATCTCGAAGGCCGTCGGCCTCGGCTTCACGCAGAGCAACGCCGAGGGTTCGAACTACGAGCGGATGAAGCTCAAGGTCAACGACGAGCTGAAGAAGCACTTCCGGCCCGAGTTCCTCAACCGCATCGACGACGTGATCGTCTTCCACCAGCTCACCACCGACCAGATCGTCGAGATGGTGGACCTGATGATCAACCGCGTCGCCACGCAGCTGAAGAACAAGGACATGGCGATCGAGCTCACCCAGAACGCCAAGAACCTGCTGGCCAAGCGTGGCTTCGACCCCGTGCTCGGTGCCCGGCCGCTGCGCCGCACCATTCAGCGCGAGATCGAGGACCAGCTGTCGGAGAAGATCCTCTTCGGCGAGATCGGCCCTGGCCAGACCATCGCGGTCGATGTCGAGGGCTGGGACGGCGAGGGCTCCGGCGAGGACGCCAAGTTCACCTTCACCGGTAAGGCGAAGCTGACCAAGGCCGCCGCCGAGGAGAAGCCCGAAGTCGTGCTGACCGGCGCGTCGGAAGGCTCCGCGGAGTCGGCCGCAGGCGAGTAAGTCGCGATCGAAAGGTCCGTGCCCACTGAATGTGGGCACGGGCCTTTCTTGTTCCCAATGCTGGGAATTTTCCACTAGTGCTGGGCGGTGCGCCGCGGCTCGGTCGGGATGGCGAGCCTGCTGCGCTTGGACGTGTGTATGGCGGCCGCAAATCGCGGATCTCCACAGTGCTTTACCAGGTGATTGCTGGATAGCGTCGGATTCAGTTAACCAATGGATTGCCAACTCCACGTTCGCTGGATCGCGTGGCGTAGCGGCTTCTGTTGCCATCCCGGGCGGACCAGCCCCGATTCGTACGCCACGACCACGAGCTGGGCTGGCGTTCAGCTGGGTGCGGATACGGCTGACGTGGATGCGCGCCGTTGCCGGGCTCATGAAGAGGCGGTCGCCGATTTCAGCGTTGGTGAGCCCCTCGGGGACCAGGGCCATCACCTCCCGCTCCCAGTTGGTGAGTTCGGTGAGGGTCGCGTCCGGTGGCGTCCTCGCGCGCGCAGAGAACTCCGCGATCAGCCTGCGGCTGCGGCGCCCGGGTCGTTTCCGGTGGACGCCAGTGCTTCCAGCGGATGTACTCGGTTGCTCAGTGTCGGCGGGCTGCACCGGCGAACTGCCCGGTTCCGTCGTGGTCGGCGGCGCCCGGGTCGTTTCCGGTGGACGCCAGTGCTTCCAGCGGATGTACTCGGTTGCTCAGTGTCGGCGGGCTGCACCGGCGAACTCCCCGGTGCCGTCGTGGTGGGCGGCGCGTCGAGCGAGGCCGCGTTCCCCTCGGCGTGTTGTCGTGGGGTCGTGCATCGCGGCCTCCCCTGTCGTCGGCCCGGGCTAGCGCTTCGTTCGTCCGGCGGATGTGCTCGGTCGCTCAGCGGGTTCGTCTCGCGGACCACTTGATGGGCCCATGCCCGGCTCCGGCAGGCCTGATCCCGCTTTGCTCGGAGCGGTCGTGTCAGGGGCCGTCCTGGTCGCCGCATCGTGTTCGGCCGCCCCCTGCGCGAGGGTGCTTGTTGTCGCGCTGCGAGGAGCGGTCGGGCCGGAGGTGGTCGTGGGCGGTGCGGTGCCGGTCGGTGTGCTGGCGGGCGGCGTCGTTCCTGGTCTCGCCGTGCTTGGTCCGGCCGCATCCTGATCGGCTGCGGTTGTTGCCGGGTTGCTCGGGGCGGTCGTGCTCGCTGCTGTGCCGATCCGCGTTGTTCCTGGTGACGCCGTATCGGCTCGAGCCGCTCCCGGCTCAGGGGTTCGGGCGGGCAGGCGCGCCGCGACTCGGTAGCCGCCGCTGGGGCGCGGGCCTGCCGTGAGCGCGCCGCCGAGTGCGTGGGCTCGCTCGCGCATGCCGATGATGCCGTTGCCGCCGCCGCTGCCGGAGCGCGATGGGGCGCTGGTCGGGCGGGTGTTGTCGACGGTGATGTCGACCGAGTCGGCCGCGTAGCGCACGGTCACCGTCGCGTCGGCGCCCGGCGCGTGCCGGAGCACGTTGGTCAACGACTCCTGGACGATCCGCGCCGCCGCCGCGTCGATGACAGTGGGCAGCTGCTGTGGGGTGCCGAGCACTCGGGTGTCGACCGTCAAACCGGTCGCGCGCGGGCGCTGCAACAACTGGTCCAAGTCGCCGATGCTCGGTGCCGGAGCGCGCGGTGCGGGCGGTGGCTCGGCGGCATCGGCCCTCGCCGGGGAAGTATCGCTGTCGTTCGAATCAGGCTCGGCAGCCGTCGAATCGCGGCCGTTACGCGAGCCGAGCGTGCGAGGGTGGCCGGACTCATCGTTGGGGTATGCAGCGGCGGCCGGTTGGTCCTCGGGCGTCGCGACCGTTCCGGAGCGGATCGTGTGCAGCAGCGCGTGCACCTCGGCCAGCGCGTCGCGGCTGACGGTCTTGATCGCCGTCAGCGCCGTCTCCGCGTGCTCGGGTCGCTTGTCCAGCAGTTCCAGCGCCATCGAGGACTGCATGTTGATCATCGACAGGCTATGGGCGAGCACGTCGTGCAGTTCGCGGGCGATGGCCAGGCGCTCCTCGCTGGCCCGCAGCTCGCGCTGCGCTTCCTCATCCCGGCGCGCGGCCTCGGCGCGCTGTCCGCGCGCGACGAGCACGGCCTTGCGCTGCCGGATCCCTTCGGCGGCCGACAGCAGCACGGCCGGCCAAGCCATCAATGCGAAGATCTGCCACAGGTTGGAGGGCCGGCCGAGCAGCGCGGGCACCGGCCAGACCAGGGCAAGGTAGCCGAGCGGGACGAGCGGGTAAGTCCACCAACGAGATCCGCTGCTCGCGGCGGTCAGGAAGGCGACGATCAGCGAGACGAAGATCGGCCCGTACCCGTAACCGCGCACGAAATACAGCACGCAGGCGGCCAGGACGACGAACAGCACCGGCACCGGCTGCGCCCGCCGCCAGATCAGCGCCACCGGACCGGCGAGCAGTAGCAGGTAACCGAGCACATCGACCGACTGCACCCCCGTCTGCCGCATGTTCGCGAAGGTTCCCCCGACCACTTGGACCGCGGCGACGACAAGCGCGACCCCCCAGTCCAAGCCGACCGAGCTCCGATCTGTAACCGCTGCCACCCGCACGCACGTAGCCTATGCGGCTGGGCACAGATTCGACGTCTGCCTGAGAACGTATTTCCCGAATCGGCATTCGAATACGTGATGGGGGCGGATGAGATTCCGCCGCCGTGGATGCGGTGAATTCTCTGTTGACGATCACCGTGACCCCCGCTCTGCCTGGTCAGTCCCATGCCCAGAGTCGCCAATGCGGCAGGGGTGGCACGTTGCCCTCGGGATCATCGACCGACTCGACCTCGACGGTGTAATCCGGGTTCCAGTTCTTCAGTGCCGTGAGGAAGCGCGCGATGACATCCGGGGGCGCGGTGTAGACCAGTGCGGGGTAGCGCTTCGATTCCCGGCCGAAGTCGACCCGTACCACCCGACGCGGCAATTCGTTCATCCTTCGCGCACCCGCCTTCCGTTGGTGAGCACCCGGAACCGAGGCTGGACCGCACCACCCAGCAACAGTCGCTCTTCGACCGTGCCGGATGTCCCACTGGCACAGGGCAGATGCCACGGGCTTTCCCGGTTCCGGGTGCGGGCCAAGTAGATACCCGGAACACCCAGGTGGACAGTCCATTTGGACGACCCATACAGATTCGCCCGTTTCTCCAGCAACCCGTTCGCGATGCGTGCACAATGCAATCCAGCACCAGGTGACCGGCCACCCACGAAATCGACCAGGTGCCACCCACGACGAGGGGGACGAATGGGGAAGATTCCGAGCACGATCCCGCGCCGCCAGCTCGGCCGACGTCTCCGCGACATGCGGCTCGAGGCGGGACTGTCGATCCAGGACGCCGCCCGGCTGATCGAACGGGGAGCGGGCACCCTGCAACGCCTGGAGAAGGGCGAGGCCAACCGCATCCGGCTGCTCGACATCCAGGCGCTGTGCCAGATCTACGACCGGATGGACCAGCTGCCCGGGCTACTCGAGCTGGCGAAGGTGGCTGCGAGCGGGGACGGCGAGGACGGCTTGTGGTGGTACGAGGACGGCCATGCCATCCGGGCCGACTTCGAGCTGTACGTGAGCCTGGAGGCATCGGCGTCGAAGCTCACCGTGTACCGGCCGGACATCATCTCCGGACTGTTCCAAACGCCTGCCTACGCACGGGAATTGGACACGCTGTACTTCCCGGATGCCTCATCCGACGACCTCGACCAGCGCGTGCGCGTCCGGCTGAACCGACAGCGGATCATCACCCGGCGGCGCAATCCGGTCGAAGTGGACCTGCTGCTCGATGAGAACGTGCTCCGCCGTGCGGTCGGCGACCCGGGTGTCATGGCAGGCGCATTGTGTCATCTCGCGGACCTGCCCGAGAACGTCACGGTCAGCATCCTGCCCTTCTCACGCGGTTATCCGGGGGGTGTCGCGCCGGGGCCGTTCACCGTGTTGGACTTCGACCGGGCGACGGGTGAGCCACCCACGGTCTACGTGGAGAATTACACCGGAAACATGTATTACGACCGCCCCGAGACCGTCTCCTAGTACCGAGACGCGCATGAGGCGCGCAAGCGGGTAGCGTTGCCCATGGCAGACAGCAAACAGATGCTTCGGCGAATAGCTAGGGAGTACGAGCAGTGAAGGCTGATCTTTCCGGCGCTCGGTGGTTCAAGTCGAGCCACAGCAGTGGGGGCAACGACTGCGTAGAGGTGGCGCATCTCGACGGCGGCATGGTCGGTGTTCGCGACTCCAAGAATCCGAGCGGGCCTGCGCTGGTGTTCACCCCTGGCGAGTGGGATGCATTTCTGGCCGGTGCCGCTGATGGGGAGTTCGAGCGGTGAAGGCTGATCTTTCCGGCGCTCGGTGGTTCAAGAGTAGCCACAGCGGCGGGGGCAACGAGTGCGTAGAGGTGGCGCATCTCGACGGCGGCATGGTCGGTGTTCGCGACTCCAAGAATCCGAGCGGGCCTGCGCTGGTGTTCACCCCTGGCGAGTGGGATGCATTTCTGGCCGGTGCCGCTGATGGGGAGTTCGAGCGGTGAAGGCTGATCTTTCCGGCGCTCGGTGGTTCAAGAGTAGCCACAGCGGCGGGGGCAACGAGTGCGTAGAGGTCGCCTGGCTCGACGGCGGCATGGTCGGTGTTCGCGACTCCAAGAATCCGAGCGGGCTAGCGCTGGTGTTCACGCCCGGTGAGTGGGATGCGCTCCTGGCCGGTGCCGCCGACGGGGTGTACGAGCAGTGAAGTCTGATCTTTCCGGCGCGCGGTGGTTCAAGTCGAGCCATAGCGGCGGGGGCAACGACTGCGTAGAGGTGGCGCATCTCGACGGCGGCACGGTCGGTGTTCGCGACTCCAAGAATCCGAGTGGGCCTGCGCTGGTGTTCACCCCCGGCGAGTGGGATGCGTTCCTGGCCGGTGCCGCCGAGGGGGAGTTCGAGCGGCCGTAGGTCAGTTCTGGGCACACCACACTGGTTCGCTCACCGGCGACCAGCATAAACCGAGGTCGAGCACAACGCTCGAGTGCCGCTACCGGTCGACTACCTGGCGTATACCTCGGTTCGCCGTTACTTGTCGCCGAGAAGGGTTTCCGCGATTGTTCGCAGGGCGTCGGTGATCTGCGCAGACGTGAGTCCGCGCTCGCGTTGCCGCCGATAGACCTCCGCGGCCAGTGGCGCGAGAAGCGGATCGACCATCGCGTCCGGCTCGCGAATTCCTGCCGACACCAATAGTGCTCGCACGTGCGCGTACCAGAATCCGTACGCGCCGGTAGCGAAGCGGGCGCCGCCGATTTCGGCGCCGAGCACCAAATGTGCGTGCGCATCCAGCAATTCGACCATCGCGGCGTAGAACGCGGCCAGCCGTTGTCCGGGTCCGGCTCCGGGGCCGAGCGGCGGTGGACCGGAGAGCAATTTCTCTTGCAGGGTGCGCTCGTGTTCGTCGAGCAGGGCTACCGCGATCGAATTGATGTCCGGATAGCGCCGATACAGGGTGCCGCGACCGACACCGGCCGCCTTTGCGATGTCATCCATCGTCACCGTGCGGGGATCCCGGGTGGCGAACAGTTCTGCCGCCGCCATCAGGACCTTGGCCCGGTTGCGCGCCGCGTCCGCGCGTTCGGGCGGTGTCACCGCCCGGTCGGTGCTGGTGAGCAGGTCGGCGCGGGGTTCCATGTCGTGACTCTAGCCGATGACGGAGCAACTGGACAATGTGTCCAGTTAAGGCTAGCGTGGTTCCGACTCGAAGTGGACGATATGTCCAGTTAGTTGGAGGTTGGATGATGACCACCTTGTTGCATCTGGATGCCAGCGCGCGGCGGCAGTCGATCAGCCGGGAGTTGAGCGCCGCGTTCGCCGATGCCTGGCGTGCACGGCATCCCGAGGGCGACTACCGCTACAGGGATCTCGCGGCCGACCCGGTGCCCTTCATCGGAGCAGCGTGGACCGAATTGTGTGACGCGGTGCTGGCCCTGCCGCACACGGATCCGGAGCGGCTCGGCGAACTTGTCCGCACCGCCGAGCAGGCTGCCGCGTGGGAAATCGTGGCGCCCCTGCTCACGGAACTGCTCGCGGCCGACGTGGTCCTGATCGGGACGCCGATGTACAACTACTCGATCCCGGCCTCGCTCAAAGCGTGGTTGGATCAGGTGACCTTTCCGCGAATGTCGTTGGGACACCGGCGGTTCGTCGTGACGACGGCACGCGGCGGCGCTTACTCGCCCGGCGCGCCCAAGGCGGCCTATGACTATCAGGAAGGTTTTCTGCGCGATTTCTTCGCAGGACATTTCGCCGTCTCCGACACGGTCTTTGTCCATGCGGAACTGGCCAATTCCCGCCAGGACCCGGCCCTGGCGAATCGGCGCGCCGAGCACGACAAGTCCTACGCCCGCGCGCTGGTGACCGCGCGCGATCTGGCCGCGGGGTACTGAGATGAACTGGGTAGTCCTGGGCATCGCCGGGTTGGTGGAGATCGTCTGGTCGCAGAGCATCAAACCGACCGAGAACTTCACCAGACTCGTGCCGACGCTGATCTGTTTCGCGCTCGGCACCACCGCGGTGTACCTGCTGTCCCGAGCCATGCAGACGCTACCGGTAGGCACCGCCTACGCGGTCTTCACCGGCATCGGAGCACTCGGCGCGATCACCCTCGGCATCGTCGTCAACAAGGACCCGCTCAGCGCGGGCCGCATCCTCGCGCTCACGCTGATTCTGGGCGGCATTGTGCTGGCCAGGATCACGAACCCGGAGTGATGTACGCCGAACGACTTGGGGCGCCTGGTTTTACGGGTGTGGCCACCGCAACGCGAGTGCGGGCAAGACGATAGTGCGAACATGATCCGCGAACTGGTGGGCCGGGGCCGGGCGGCCGGGGTAGGTTCGTGCTGAATCGTCAAACGATCATCGGCGAAAGGACCGTGATGCCCACACGTACCGCGCGTACTGCCTGGACCGGAACCCTGCAGGAGGGTTCGGGACAGGTCGAGCTGACCAGTTCGGGGGTCGGCAAGTACGACGTGTCGTTTCCGAAGCGTTCCGCCGAGGAGGCCGACGGCACCACCAGCCCGGAGGAACTGATCGCGGCCGCGCACTCCTCCTGCTACGCGATGGCGCTCTCGGCGCAGATCGGCAACGCGGGCGGCACGCCGGAGAGCCTGGACGTCACCGCCGACGTGACCCTCGGCCCCGACCCGGCGGGCGGCTTCCGGATCACCGGCATCAAGCTGACCGTCCGCGGTCGCGTCTCCGGCATCGACGCCGACGCCTTCCAGGCCGCCGCTGAGGCCGCCAAGGCGGGCTGCCCGGTCAGCAAAGCGCTGGCGGGTGTCGACAACATCACCCTCGACGCGGCCCTCGCGTAGTTTCGCGCGGCCGCTTTGTTCCCCGCACACCGCGGTGACGTGTGCGGGGAACGAGGCGGGTGCGTGAAAATTCGGCGACCGCGGAGCCAGCGGCGGGGATGTGGAGCGCGACGGATGCGCGGAGAATCAATGCTTGCGAAAGTAGCGGCGGGCGGTGCGGGTGTAGAGCGCGGGAATCGCGATGAGCACGGCGGCTATGTGGACTGCGCGAAAGACACCGAGCGACACGGATGCAGGGGTGACGTCGGTGAACAGGTCGCGCAATTCCTTTGCGGACATGGCCGCCGCCAGCGGCCCGATGATCAGCGAAAGCAGGCCGAACACGCCGATGCCCACCGTGATCAGCAGGCGCGCCCAACGGTCGCCAGAGGTCATACGGACCGCGACAGCCAGCACCACCAGGTAAATCGCCACGCGCATGCCGAATCCGGCCACCAAGCCCGCCGGGTCGATGTCGAGCGCGCGTGCTGCTCGCACGATCGCCTCGGCGACGCCCGCCAGCAAAGCGACGACAAGCGCGACGAACGCGACGCGAACCGAGGATGGTGGCGCGGAGACGTGGGCGGGCCAAGACGAAAAGGCAGTGCCGGTCATAGGACCGAACACTGCCTCAGCGCTTCTGGACGCGAATCAGTCCGCGGTAGCGGCCGTTACTCGTACCGGGGTATCGGTACGCGTCGCGAATTCGGTGAGCGCGGCGAAGCCCAGGGCCAGGCACGTCCACAGCGTCGCGGTCTCGGCCAGTGACGCCACTCGGAACTCCCACAGCAGGCTGGCCGGGAAATCCGCCTGCACTTCGTTCACGCCGGGCAGCAGGACGTAGCCGAGCGCCGTCACCGACACGAACGCGGCAACACCGCCGATCAGCCGGATCGTGGACAGCTGTGCGCGCAACACGGTGAACACCGCCACCGCGGCACCGACCGCCACGATGCCGAGCAGCACCGCCGCCAGCCACAGCAGGGTGCGGTCGTTGATGGTGTCGGGATCACCCACCGCCGGTGGATTGGCCGGGTACTTGAAGAAGGGCACCGCGACGATCGCGGCCCAGCCGGCTACGCCCAGCACCAATGCGAGCCGCGGCCCGGACAATGTGGTGTAGCGCCGCGCGACATGCGCGACCGAGGCGTAGATGGCGCCGAGCGCGACCCCGGCCAGCCCGAGCGCGAGGAACTGCCCGAACTTCTGGCCGGTGCGGCTGACCAGCGGTTCTTCTTCGTCCCCGTGCGAATGCCCGGCCGGCGACTCGGCGTGCTCGCCGTGCGTGTGCTCGGCGGCGGAACTTGCTTCTTCGATGGCGATCGCGGCGTCCACCTTGGGTTCGCCGACGAAGTAACCGACTGTCGCGGCCAGCAGCCCGGCGATGAGGCCGGCCAGCAGGCCGCGAAGCAGCAGTGTGGTGAGCGATCCGATCAGTGGCACGGAAGCCCCAGCAGGTGGCGTCCGTCGTGCATCAGCTCATGCAGGTACATCCCGCTGCGCGAGATGACGCCCTGGTCGAATCCGACCAGGTAGAGCGTGAGCAGTGCGAGAAGAACGACACCGACCGTGACGAGCACGGTGGCCAGGGAATCGGTTGCCCGGCTGGGTGAATGCGCGATGGCCATTCGAGTCCTCCTTGGGATACGCGTCCCATCGGGTGGTGGCGCGACGGTGCCGGTGTCTGGCTTTCCGGCACCGGACTCGGTGCATGGAACACAGTGGCGCGACCGCTCCGGAATCTCACCGGAATTACCGCATCACCTTCGCGTTTGTCCTTCGAACTGTGACACCCGCACGCACCCGGCGTCAACTGTGTCCGGCACGGGCGTACCACGGCGTCGGGCGAGTCGCCGGGCAGGCAGGCCTGCCCGGCGATAGGCACCGAGGTCAGTTCGCGGGCTTCCCGGCGACGTCGAGCACGACCTCGAACTCGAGCAGCGAAGCGCCCGTCGCGACCGGCTTCTGGCGCTCGCCCGCGTGTGCCTCGCGCGCGGGTCCGTCCCGCCATGCGGCGAAGGATTCCTCCGAATCCCACTGCGTGACAACGAAGTACCGGCTCTCTCCGGCGACCGGGCGCAGCAACTGGAAGCCGAGGAAGCCGGGTGAGTTCTCGACCGCGTGCGCACGGTGGGCGAACCGCTTCTCCAGCTCGGGGCCAGCGCCCTCGGGAACCTCGATCGCGTTGATCTTCACAACAGCCATGCGTCCAAGCTAGCGGTTGCCGCCGAGCAGGTGCTCGGTGCCTCGTATTGTCGAACCGATGTTGCACGACGAAGGCGGAGCAGGCGCGCCGATACTGCTGCTGCACGGACTGATGGGCAGCGCGCGCACGTGGCGCAATCAGCTGGACTGGCTGCGCGAACACGGCCACATCTTCACCTTCGACGCCGCCGGGCACGGCAGGCCCGCACCGGCGGAACTGACGACCGAGGCGTTCGTCGACGACGTTGCCACGAGCACGGCCGGAATCACCGAGCCCATGGTGGTGATCGGGCATTCGATGGGCGCGCTGCACGGTTGGGTGTTCGCCGCGACCTACCCCGAGCGGGTACGGGCGCTGGTGATCGAGGACATCGCCCCGGACTTCACCGGCCGCACCGCCGCGCACTGGGCCGCGATGATCGAGGCATGGCCGCAGCCGTTTCCCGACGCCGAGGCGGTGCTTTCCTTCTTCGGACCGGTGGCCGGACAGTACTTCCTGAACGCATTCGAGCGCGGGCCGGAGGGATACCGGCTGCACGGCGCGGTCACCACGTTTCGTGACATCTCCGAGGAGTGGGGCACACGCGACTTCTGGCGGCAATGGCATGCCGTGCAGGTGCCTGTCCTGCTGCTGGAGGGCGAGCACAGCATCACCCCACCGGGACAGATGCGGCGGATGGCCGCCGCACATCCGGAAGCCGACTACGTCTTGGTCCCCGGCGCGGGGCACCTCGTGCACGATGACCAGCCACAGCGTTACCGGGCGGAGGTCGAGCGCTTCCTGCGGCGCGTGCTCGGCGGCTAAGGACGGATTTCCGCGTCGTGGCCGCCGCCCTCGCCCGCGAGCGCGAACAAGCCATCGGCGGTTTGTTCGATCAGGCCGTCCACCAGAAGCGAGTCGAGCGCCCGATCGCGTTGTCCTGGGTCGCGGGTCCAGGCCAGATCGAGGCGTACCCGCTCGACCGGGCCGCTGGCGTGGCGCAGGACATCCAGCAGGCGACCGCGGGCTTGGCGGTCGGTGCCCTCGTACTTCTGGGTGCGGCGGACCAGGTCGCTCACCGGCCGTCCCGCGGTGACCCACGCGCAGCTCGGCAGCGGACACCGTGAGCAATCCGGGGTGCGCGCGGTACACACGGTCGCGCCGAGTTCCATTAGAGCCGCGGAGAATACGGCGGCGCGGTCGACCTGGTGTGGCAGCAGCGCTTCGGTCTCGGAGAGATCGCGCGAGGACGGATTGCCCGCTTCCGCGCGCCCGTGCACCGCTCTGGCAACCACGCGGCGGACGTTGGTGTCCACCACCGGGACTCGCTGACCGTAGGCAAAACACGCGACGGCACGCGCGGTGTAGGCGCCGATGCCGGGCAGGCCGAGCAGCACCTCCACGTCGGCGGGCACCTCGTCGCCGTGCTCGGCCGCCAGTACTCCGGCGCACTCGTGCAGGCGCAGGGCGCGCCGCGGATACCCGAGCCTTCCCCAAGCCCGCAGCACTTCGGCCGGCGAGGCTGCCGCCATCGCCGACGGAACCGGCCAGCGCGCCACCCACTCGCGCCAGATCGGCTCCACGCGCACGACCGGGGTCTGTTGCAGCATGATCTCGCTCATCAGGATCTGCCACGCGGTGACGCCCGGCCTGCGCCACGGCAGGTCGCGCGCGGTCGCTCGATACCAGTCCAGCAACGTGTCCGCGTCGATGCCCTTCGGTGCGCCGTTCCGCACTGCCCTCACTATCCCTGTCCTATCGCCGCAAGGCGGTATTTGCCCACCTGTAACCGACCAAACTCGCTGGTAACACAACCGGCGTGCACAATGATCGGTATGCCGGATTCCAACCCGATCAGTGCCTGGAAGTCCCTGCGAGAAGGCAACGAACGCTTCGTCAGCGGTGCGCTGCTGCATCCTAGCCAGGGTGCCGCGGACCGGGCCAAGCTCGTCAGCGGCCAGCACCCGCAAGCGATCCTGTTCGGCTGCGGCGACTCCAGAGTCGCGGCCGAGTTGATCTTCGACCAGGGCCTCGGCGACATGTTCGTCGTGCGCACCGCGGGCCATGTGGTCGACAGCTCGGTACTCGGCTCGATCGAGTACGGGGTGCAGGTGCTCAACGTGCCGCTCATCGTAGTGCTCGGCCACGACAGCTGCGGCGCGGTGAAGGCGACCATCGACGCGCTCGACGGCGGCGAGGTCCCCGGCGGATTCATCCGCAGCGTGGTGGAGCGGGTCACACCGTCCATTCTGATCGGACGCCGCGAAGGTCTGTCCACCGTCGACGAGATGGAGGCCAGACACGTGGTGGAGACCAGCCGCTTGCTCATGCAGCGGTCGATGATCATCTCGCAGCGGGTCGCGACCGGCGAGTGCGCGATCGCGTGCGTGACCTACAAGCTGGCCGAGGGCAAAGTGCAATTGCACCGGGTCGTCGGCAACATCGGCGAGGTGGTCTGAAACCGCGGCGCGCCCGAGGTTTGCCCAGCGTGCCGGCGGAATGTACCTGCCGCCAACGGGGGCGGGCGGCCGACACGCCGTGGCCCTGAGACGCTGTGCCCGATGGTGCCCTTACCGTTGAGGCGTGCTGGAACCGAATGGACCGCTGCCACCGGAGATCTACTGGCGTCGTCGCGCATTCGCCATCGGCATTCTGGTGGTCGCGCTGGCGCTGGTGATGTGGGTCGTGCTCGCGGTCGTGCGCGGCGGTGACTCGCCGGGCGACACCAAGGTCGCCGGGTCCAGTTCGGTCGTGGCCAAGCCCGCCGACACGGGGGCGGCCAAACCGTCGGGCGCCGGTGATTCCGGCGTACCGAAGTCGTCGGCCGCCGCCGGCGTGGTGGCGGCGGCCCCGTGCCCTGACCAGTCGCTCGCGATCAAAGTGACCGTCGAGCAGCCCACTTACCGGACCGGCGAGCAGCCGGTGTTCGGGATCGTCATCACCAATATCTCGTCGGTGGCCTGCACCCGCGACATGGGCTCCGGTCTGCAGCAAGTGTCGGTGCACACGCTCGACGGCCAGCGGCGGCTGTGGTCGAGCACGGATTGCTACCCGGACGGCCAGCCCGACGTCCGCACGATGAATCGCGGTGAGCAGGCGGCGTTCACGGTGACCTGGTCGGGCTCCACCTCGCAGCCCAACTGTGCGGGCGAACGTGTTCCGGTGCCACCCGGCGCGTACAACGTTGTGGCGCAACTGGGTTCGGTGCGCAGCGCGGCCGAGCCGTTCAACATCGCGTGACTGTGCTTGTTTTGCAGCGCCTGCGGCGCTGCGTGTTCGCGGCCCCCTAGTGGCTCGCGTCCGAGCGACCGCCGCTTGCGACTGCGTCGCGGACGCGGCGGCCACTCGGACGCGAGCCGGGCCGCGAACGGGGAACGCTCGGTCTCGCTTCGCTCGAAAGCGGGGGTCGGGCCGGTGTGGTCGCGTTTTGTGGCTAACGCGAGACCTATGTGTTGCTATCCGAGCCGGGTTGAGCGCACTAGCTCGCTGCCTCTTCGGGGGCGGCGCGCAGTTTGCGCAGGCCCGCTATGCGGATGGCGGAGCGGAGGTCGGTGACCTCGTGGATTTTCATGGTGGTTTTCACCGGGGCCAGGCCGGGAGGTATCAGGGCGGTGGTGAAGCCGAGGCGTTGGGCTTCGGCCAGTCTGCGGCTCACGCCGGTCACCTTGCGGACCTCCCCCGCCAGCCCGACCTCGCCGAGGATCACCCAGCCCGGAGGGATCGGCACATCGGCTTCGGCGCTGGCGATGGCCAGTGCGATGGCCAGGTCGGCCGCGGGCTCGACCAGGCGCATGCCGCCGACCGTCGCGGCGTAGACGTCGCTTTTACCGAGGAATACCCGGCCGCGGCTCTGCAGGACGGCCAGCACCATGGCGACCCGGTTGTAGTCCAGCCCGCTCACCGCGCGGCGCGGCTGCGGGATCTCGGTCTTCACGGTGAGGCCCTGCACCTCGCCGACCAGGGGTCGTTTGCCGTCCATCGCGACGGTCACCGCGGTGCCCGGCACCGAATCGGTCCGGTGGTGCAGGAACAGGCCGGACGGATCGTCGACACCGGCGATACCGTCCTCGTGCAGCTCGAAGCAGCCCACCTCGTCGGCGCTGCCGAAACGGTTCTTGATGCCGCGCACCATGCGCAGCGTTGAGTTCTTGTCGCCCTCGAACTGCAACACCACGTCGACAAGGTGTTCGAGCGTGCGCGGACCGGCCACGTTGCCGTCCTTGGTGACGTGTCCGACCAGCAGCACCGCGATCCCGCTCGCCTTGGCCAGCGACGTCAGCGCGGCGGTCACCGCGCGCACCTGGGTGACGCCGCCGATCACGCCGTCGGCGTCCGGAGCGAGCATGGTCTGCACGGAGTCGACCACGAGCAGCGTCGGGCGCACCTGCTCGACGTGCCCGAGCAGGATCGACAGATCCGATTCCGACGCCAGATAGACCCGCTCGTGCACCGCGCCGGTGCGATCGGCACGCAGCCGGACCTGCCCCGCCGACTCCTCCGCCGTGACATAGAGCGATTTCTCGTCGCGCTCCCTGGCCCACCGATGGGCGACCTCGAGTAGCAGCGTCGACTTGCCCACCCCTGGCTCGCCGGACAGCAGCACCACCGAACCGGGCACCACGCCGCCACCGAGCACCCGGTCCAGCTCGCTGACTCCGGTCGGCCTGGCCTTGGTGACCTTGGCGTCGATCTGGGAGATCGGCGCTGCCGCGGTACTGGGCAACATCGCCTTGCGCCCAGGAGCCCCGACCGCACCCGCTCCGACGGTGACCTCGTCGACGGTGCCCCAAGCCCCGCACTCGGGACACTTGCCCACCCATTTGGCGACTTCGTGCGAACAGGCGGAACACCGGAAGATCGGCTTGGTCTTTGCCACACGGGCACCTTACGCACCAACACCGACAGGGCCGGATTCCCCAGTTCCCGCGGCGCTGCGTATTGCGCTTCGGATGCAAACAGACGCTCTATAGCTGCAATCCGTGCTGAATGGCGCCACAGCTGTCCACAGCTAACTCGGATATCGAATGCACTGCCGACACGCCAGCGAGTGCTACCCGACGCAACTACACCGGACCAACCCCCGATTTCGAGCGAAGCGAGACCGAGCATTCCCCGTTCGCGGCCCGGTTCGCGTTAGAGCGGGCGAAGCGCATGCGCCGCAGGCGCGAGTCTCGCCCGCTCTAACGAGGGCCACAGAGGGGCCGCGAACACGCAGCGCCGCAGGCGCTGCAAATCAGACACAGCTCAGTGACCGCCCTTGTGTTCGCCTTCGGCCGGGCCGGACTTGTCGGACTCGTGCCGCTCGGTGTGCAGTCCCGCGTCGACCGGGACCTGAACCTGGACCGTGCCGTTCTGCTTGAAGTTGAACGAGACGTTGTAGGTCAGGCCGGGGGTGATGTCCTTGGTCAGGCCGGTGATCTCGATGAGGATCGGGTTGGCCTCGGGGTCGGCGGCGGGCTGGGTGCCGTGGTCGTCGGCACCGTGCGAATCGGCCGCGGTGGTGGTCGGCGCGGTCGTGCGGGCCGTGGTGGTCGGTGCTCCAGCCGTGGTGGTCGGCGCCGCAGTTGTCGTCGGTGCCGCGGTCGTCGTCGGTGCCGCGGTCGTGGTGGTCGGCGCGTCGTGCTTGACCGGGTGGGTACCGGCGACGACGGTCTGCTGCGGGGCGAGCTGGACGCCGGACTTCCCGGCGACCGGGGTGATCTTGACGGTGCCCAGGTCGGTGGTGATGCTGGCCAGCTCGTCGGTGACGGACTCGCTGTTGTTGATGATGGACAGGGCGATGACCGCCTTGCCGCCCTTGGCGTTGGTGTACGCGGTGCCCTCGGCCGGGTAGACGATGTGCACGTTGCGCAGCGCGATGTCGCCGACGTCGGCGGAGTTGCCGTTCACGGCGGCGACCTGCTCCGCGGTCTGCGAGATCTGACCCGCGCTGCAGCCGGACAGCGCGATCGCCGCTCCTGCGGCGAGTGCGGCAACCGTCACCATGCGACGTCGCGCCCTCTTCGGGGCGGTCACAGCTTTCAGGGCAGTCACGGGTTGTCCCTCCATGTCGACCGGGCTCTGCTCCGCTCGGGAGCGTAGTAACTAGGCAGCGTAGTAGTTCCCTCGGCGGTCCAGGCGTGGGGGCTGTGCTAACTTGCCCCGGCGCCGTGCGAGTCCGCTCCGGAGCGGTGTCGGGTCGGGCGCGGGCATGCCCGCGTCGACACCCCCGCGCGCGGGTAACAGTTCGGTCGAGCTTCGGAGGTTGCGGAGACGGTGCCGGGCCGCGGGCGGGACAGCGGGGCCGACCGAGCCGGGAGATAACCCGTTCTGGCACAACGTAATGCACACAGCCCGGCTTCTGTCAAGCCCCGCGGTCGCCTCGTTGTGGCCCTGACCTGCACAGTTGATCGCGCCGTTATCGAGTCGCATGTTAAACTGTGAACATCGAAAGGGGCACGGGACACATGATTTTTAAGGTCGGAGACACCGTCGTTTACCCCCACCACGGAGCGGCGCTGATCGAAGCAATCGAGACTCGCACCATCAAGGGTGAGCAAAAAGAGTATCTGGTCCTGAAGGTCGCCCAAGGCGATCTGACTGTTCGGGTTCCCGCGGAGAACGCCGAATACGTCGGCGTGCGTGACGTCGTCGGCCAGGAGGGTCTCGATCGGGTCTTCCAGGTTCTGCGGGCGCCACACACGGAGGAGCCGACCAACTGGTCTCGCCGCTACAAGGCCAACCTGGAGAAACTCGCCTCCGGCGATGTGAACAAGGTGGCCGAGGTCGTCCGCGACCTGTGGCGCCGGGAGCAGGACCGCGGCCTCTCCGCGGGTGAGAAGCGCATGCTCGCCAAGGCTCGGCAGATCCTGGTCGGTGAGCTCGCGCTGGCCGAAGGCACCGATGACGGCAAGGCCGAGACCCTGCTCGATGAGGTCCTCGCCGCGGCTTCCTGACCCGTGAACACACCTGACAACGGTGTCCGTTCCATCAGCGGACCCGTCGTTGCTCTGGTGCCTGCCGCCGGTCGTGGCGTACGTCTGGGCGAATCGATGCCCAAGGCGTTCGTCACGGTCGGCGGCACGCCCATGGTCCGGCTCGCCGTCGAAGGCCTGATCGCCTCCGGCGCGGTCGACCGGATCATCGTGATGGTTCCCACCGAGCTCGTCGACAGCGCCGTTGCCCTGCTGCCGACCTCGGATTCGGTCCACGTGGTCGTCGGCGGCGCCGAACGCATCGACTCGGTGCGTGCGGGTATCGCCGCCGCGCCCGACGCGGGCTACTTTCTCGTACACGACGCCGCCCGAGCCCTCACGCCTCCCGGGCTGATCGCCCGGGTCGCCGCGGAGCTGCGGGCGGGGCGATCAGCGGTGATTCCCGGGCTCCCGGTCGCCGACACCATCAAGTCGGTCGATGCGACCGGGGCGGTCACCGGCACTCCTGATCGCGCCCAATTGCGTGCCATACAGACGCCGCAGGGTTTCGCGGCCGATCTGCTGCGCTCCGCCTACGCGACCGAAGGCATCCAGGCCACGGATGACGCGGGGCTGGTCGAGCGGCTCGGCGCCGTGGTCACCACCATTCCCGGCGATCCGCTGGCTTTCAAGATCACCACTCCGCTCGACCTCCTGCTCGCCAACGCGGTGCTGGACGGTGCGGAGATCGGCCGGGTGATGAGCGAGCTTGCGAGCGCACCATCGACACAGCGCGCCATGGCGGCGCCGAGCGCCGGCGAGGTGGCGCCGTGACCATGCGCGTCGGCATCGGTAGCGACGTCCACCCCATCGAGGCCGGTCGGCCCTGCTGGATGGCTGGTCTGCTGTTCGACGGCGACGACGGCTGCGCGGGCCACTCCGACGGCGACGTCGCCGCGCACGCGTTGTGCGACGCGCTGCTGTCCGCGGCCGGCATGGGCGACGTCGGCGCGGTGTTCGGCACCGGACGCCCGGAATGGGAAGGCGTCTCCGGGGCGGCCATGCTGAAGGAAGTGCGCAGGCTGCTCGGCGAAGCGGGCTACGAAGTGGTCAACGCGGCGGTGCAGGTGATCGGCAATCGGCCCAAGATCGGGCCCCGCCGCGCCGAGGCGCAACAGGTGCTCGGCGAGCTGCTCGGAGCCCCGGTTTCGGTGTCCGGCACCACCACCGATGGTCTCGGGCTGACCGGGCGCGGCGAGGGCGTCGCCGCTGTGGCGACGGCCCTGCTGCAAGCCTGTCGTTGATCCTGCTCCGGCGGACCAGAGCCGGTCCGTGAACGCCCTGAAACACCAGCTAGGATCGACTGCCGTGACGCTGCGCCTCTTTGATACCGACACGCGGACCGTGCGCGAATTCGCGCCGTTGGTCCCCGGCCGTGCTTCGGTGTACCTCTGTGGCGCCACCGTGCAGGGCGAGCCGCACATCGGCCATGTGCGCAGCGGAGTCGCGTTCGACGTGCTGCGACGCTGGCTGCTCGCGCACGACTACGACGTCTGGTTCATCCGCAACGTCACCGATATCGAGGACAAGATCCTGACCAAGGCCGCCGAGGCGGGCCGGCCGTGGTGGGAATGGGCCGCCACGCACGAGCGCGCCTTCGATCGCGCCTACGAGAAGCTCGGGGTGCTGCCGCCGTCCGCGGAGCCCCGCGCCACCGGCCACATCACCCAGATGGTCGAGATGATGCGGCGGCTGATCGATCGGGGGCACGCCTACGCCTCGGCGGGCAACGTCTACTTCGACGTGGTGAGCTATCCCGAGTACGGCAAGCTTTCCGGCCACAAGCTCGATGACGTGCACCAGGGCGAGAGCGCGGGCGAGGGCAAGCGCGACCCGCGCGACTTCACCCTGTGGAAAGCCGCCAAGCCGGGCGAGCCGACCTGGCCGTCGCCGTGGGGGCCCGGCCGCCCCGGGTGGCACCTGGAGTGCTCCGCCATGGCCGAGTTCTATCTCGGCGCGGAGTTCGATATCCATTGCGGCGGCATGGATCTGGTGTTCCCGCACCATGAGAACGAGATCGCCCAGTCGAAGGGCGTCGGCGACGGCTTCGCCAGGTACTGGCTGCACAACGGCTGGGTGACCATGGGCGGGGAGAAGATGTCCAAGTCTCTGGGCAACGTGCTGTCGGTGCCGAACGTGCTCAGGAAGGTTCGCGCCGTCGAACTGCGGTTCTACCTTGGCAGCGCGCACTACCGCTCGATGCTGGAGTACTCGGACAAGGCGCTGTACGACGCCGCCCAGTCCTATCAGCGCATCGAGGCGTTCGTGAACCGGGTGTTCGACCGGGCCGGGGAGATCCCGGTCGGCAAGTGGACCGACGCGTTCGCCGCCGCCCTCGACGACGATCTCGCGGTGCCGAAAGCGCTGGCCGAGATCCACCGTGCCGTGCACGAAGGCAACAAGGCCTTGGAGGTCGGCGCGATCGACTCGGCCCGCGACCTGGCCGGCCAGGTGCGCGCCATGCTCGGTGTCCTCGGCGTCGATCCGTTCGACCCGCACTGGTACGCGCCGAGCGACTCCTCGGCCGCGCTCGGCGCACTCGACGTGCTGGTCGGCGCGGAACTCGACCGTCGCCAGCAGGCGCGGGCGGCGAAGGACTGGACCACGGCCGACGCCGTGCGCGATCGCTTGCAGTCCGCGGGCATCGAGGTCACCGACACCGCCAACGGTCCCGAATGGGCGCTCGGCGCACCGCAATCCGGAAAGGCCAAGTGATGGCAGGCAATTCGCAGCGTCGAGGTGCGGTTCGTAAGGGCGGCACCAAGAAGGGCGCGGTGGTCGGCTCCGGCGGCAAACGCAGGCGCGGGCTGGAGGGGCGCGGCGCGACGCCGCCCGCCGAGAAGCGGACCAAGCATCCCGCCGCCAAGCGGGCGGCCGCGAAAGCCAAGGCCGCCCAAGGTCGTTCGTCCGCACGCGGTGGTGCCGCGGCGCGGCCCGCTGGACGCAAGACCGATGACGGTCCGGAGTTGGTGCTCGGTCGCAACCCTGTGGTGGAGTGTCTGCGGGCGGGCGTGCCCGCGACGGCGCTGTATATCGCGGTCGGCACGGAGAACGACGACCGGTTGACCGAGAGCGTGCGGATCGCCGCCGACGCGGGCATCTCCATCCTGGAGGTGCCGCGCACCGACCTGGATCGGTTGAGCGCCAATGGTTTGCACCAAGGCGTCGCGTTGCAGGTGCCCCCGTACCGCTACGCCCATCCGGACGATCTGCTCGACCGTGCCCGGAACTCGGCGGCTCCCGCGCTGCTCGTCGCGCTGGACAACATCTCCGACCCGCGCAACCTCGGCGCGGTGATCCGTTCCGTGGCGGCCTTCGGCGGCCACGGGGTACTGATTCCGCAGCGGCGCAGCGCGAGCGTCACGGCGGTGGCCTGGCGCACCAGCGCGGGCGCCGCGGCT
This sequence comes from Nocardia sp. Marseille-Q1738, assembly GCF_965283145.1. NCBI lineage: Bacteria > Bacillati > Actinomycetota > Actinomycetes > Mycobacteriales > Nocardiaceae > Nocardia > Nocardia sp. Marseille-Q1738. Next base: position 1,076,266 of record NZ_CBDIMS010000001.1, read on the forward strand.
CGGCTCCCGGTCGCCCGCGCGACGAATCTGACGCGCACGCTGAAGGATTGGGCGGCGCAGGGCGTTCAGATCGTCGGCCTGGACGCGGGCGGCGATACCACCCTGGACGAGTTCGACGGGCGCGAGCCGACCGTGATCGTGGTCGGCTCGGAGGGCAAAGGTCTGTCCCGCTTGGTCCGCGAGACCTGCGACGCGGTCCTGTCCATTCCGATGGCCGGTCCGGTGGAATCGCTCAACGCCTCGGTCGCCGCCGGTGTGGTGCTCTCGGAAGTAGCACGCCAGCGCCGGATTTGATCACGTGAGTCCCGCGGCCGCTGGCATGCGCGCTTCGGGGCGACCGTGATCGTGGTCGGCTCGGTAGGCAAGGGCCTGGCCCGGGAGACTTGTGATGCGGTCCTGTCCATTCCGATGGCCGGTCCGGTGGAATCGCTCAACGCCTCGGTCGCCGCCGGTGTGGTGCTCTCGGAAGTCGCCTGGCAGCGCCGGATTTGATCGTGTAAGTCCCGCGGCCGCTGGCATGCACGCTTCGGGCCGACCATGATCGTGGTCGGGCTCGAAAGGCAAGGGCCTGGTCCAGGAGACCTGCGATGCGATTCTGTCCATTCCGATGGCCGGTCCGGTGGGAATCGCTCAACACCTCGGTCGCCGCCGCTGTGGTGGTGCTCTCGGAAGTCGCCCGGCAACAGAGGTTTGAGCGCAGGGGTCCATTCGCCGGTCGATGCCGCCGAGACTCATGCTGCACCCGGCGAACGCGTGCCCGGTCTTTCCGATAGTGACCACTCACTCGGTTGGCACGCGCACTCGAGCCGACCTGTGGGTCCCGATATCCAACCCGACTAAGGATGCGCAACACCTGATTTCGTGAGCACATGGGTAACTCACCGGGTACGCCCAGAACTCACGCGGCACTCAACGCAGGACCTGAACGCAAATCACCCGCCACTCGACTTGTACGGCCTGAAGACCCGGAGAGGCGGACTAGCCTAGAATTTGGCTGGTGGTGATACCCAATCAGCCTATCGGGCAGCCGATCGAGCATCCGAACGCTTCGGCGGTGTTGTTCCTCGGCGCGGGAAGCGTCCTCTGCTGCGGCGTGCTGGGGCCGGTGGCATGGGCACTGGGTCGGCGTGCGCTCAACGACATCGAGGATTCTCTCGAAGCGGCCGCGAAAGGCGCCGGTCCTGTCCAGCCGTACGGCGGCAGGGCCCAGGTGCTGGTGGGCTACATCCTCGGCATCATCGGCACCGTCTTCATGATCATCTTCGCGCTGCTGTTCCTGTTCTTGCTGCTCGGCAGCAACGCGTAAGGGGCGCGGGCGGACGAAGTCCGTCCACAGCCCGTGCGGGGCCGAGTGGAGGCCGAGGTTGCCGCAGAGACGGCGGAGCCCGGAGGAGTTCGTCCCTTGTGCCGGGCTGAGCGGAAGCTGAGGTAGCTGCAGAGAGGACGCAGCCGGACGGAGTCCGTCCAAACGCCGTGCGGGGCCGAGGTAAGGCGGAGTGGCCGCGGAGAGGGCGCAGCCAGACGAAATCTGTCCATAGCGTGCGTCGGTGCCGACCGGAGGCTGAGGTTGCCGCAGAGACGGCGCAGCCGGACGGAGCTCGTCCCTTACCCTGTCCCGGGCCGACCGGAGGCTGACGTTGCCGCAGCGACGGCGCAGCGGGCGACGTTCGTCCATCAGCCTGTGCCGGGCCGAGCGAAGGCGAGGCAACCGCCTAGTCCAGACTGGGCCTCTCGCGCTCACCGGTGGCGTCCCAGGCGGGCCATTCCGTGCTGACACTGCCGGACCAACTGGGCTGTCGGCGATCCCGGAACGCGGCCATGGCTTCACCGCCGTCGATGCTGTTGGCGGCGTGCTGGTTGAGATCGGTTTCCAACTGACCGACCACGGCCGGGTTCATCCGGAGCCCCTCCCATAGCAGCCGCTTGGATAGCGCGACCGGCAGCGGGGCCGAGCCATTGGCGATGTCGTGCGCGACCGCGAGCGCCGTCGGTAGCACCTCGCTGCCGGGCAAGCAGCTGTTCGCCAGGCCCATCGCCTTCGCCTCTTCGCCGTCGAAGGTGCGTCCGGTCAGCATGATGTCGGCGGCGTTCGCCATACCGATCAGGCGCGGTAGCGTCCAGTGCGCGTATCCGTCCGCCACGACGCCACGGCGGACCTGGTTGAGCCCGTACACCGCGTCGCGCGCCATATACCGCAGGTCGCACTGCAGGGCGAGGGCCAGGCCGATGCCGACCGCGTGTCCATTCACCGCCGCGATCACGGGTTTGCGCACCCGCCACGGGGGCGGATCGATGGTCGCGCTGACCTCGCCGACCCGATTGGATAGGTCCGCGCCCGCGCAGAACGCGGGCGGAGTGCCGGTGACGACGACGGCACGGATGGCGTCTTCCACATCGCAGCGTTGCAGGGCGGCACCCAGTTCGGCGGCCATCGTGGGGGTGAAGGCGTTCTGCTGAGCGGGCCGGTTGAGCGTGAGCACGGCGACACCTTTGGAGACATCGACGTGCAGTTCCGAACTCATGCCCAAGGATGTTAGCCGACCGGGGCAGCTCGCCCCAGGCCGGAAATCTTTCGGCTATCCGCGCAGGATCTTGCGTCCGATGGCGTACTTGTGCACTTCGGTGGGTCCGTCGTAGAGCCGGAAGGCGCGCATGTCCCGGAAGATCATCTCGACTACGGTCTCGTCACTGATGCCGATGCCGCCGAGCACCTGCACACATCGATCGGCGACCTGGAACAGCTCCTCGGAGACGAACGCCTTCGCGATCGAACTCTCGTGCCGCGCCTTCTCGCCGTTGTCCATCAGCCAGCACGCGTGCCAGATGGTGAGCCTGCACTGGTGCAGCGCGATCTCGTTGTCCGCCAACATGAACGACACGCCCTCGTGCTCGCCGATCGGCTTGCCGAACGCGGTGCGGGTGCGCGCGTGTTCCACCGCGATGCTCTGTGCGCGCTCGGCCGCGCCGAGCCAGCGCATGCAGTGGGTCAGGCGGGCCGGCGCCAGCCGGAGCTGGGCGTAGCGCAGCGCTTGGCCGGCCTCGCCGAGCAGCGCTTCCCTGGGCAGGACCAGGTTGTCGAAGCGGACCACGCCGTGCCCGGCGACGTAGTTGCGGTCCATGGTGTTCATCGTGCGTTCGATGACGATGCCGGGCTGGTCGCCGTCGGTGAGGAACAGCGTAGGGCCTTCTGGCAGATGTGGGTTGGGCGCGAGCCGGGCCATGATGATCCAGGTTTTCGCGCCGTTTGCGCCGGTGATCAGCCATTTGCGGCCGTTGACGGTGAAGTTCTCGCCGTCGAAGGTGGCTTCGGTGGCCAGCTGGGCCGGGTCGGATCCGGCGCCGTCGGGTTCGGTCATGGCGAACACCGAGCGCTGATGTCCGGCGACAACGGGAGCCAGATAGCGCCGCACCTGGTCCGGGTTCGCGACCTTGGACAGCAGGAACATGTTGCCCTCGTCGGGTGCCGCGCAGTTCATCGCGATCGGGCCGAGCGTGGACCAGCCCGCCGCCTCGTAGATCACCGCCTGCTCGATATGGGACAGCCCGCGTCCGCCGAGTGATTCGGGAGCCTGCACGGTGAGCAGCTTCTCGGCGCGGGCGAGTGCGACGAGTTCCTGGCGCAGATCGTCGGTCGGTCCGTGCGCGGTGAGGCGAGGGTCCCGCTCGAACGGGACGATCTTGTCGATGACGAATTGGCGGACTCGGTCGCGTTCTGCGGCGAGCTCGGCGGGTATCGCGAAGTCGATCATCGTTGGTCACCATTCGTTCGGGGGCGCGATGGATCGAGCATACGAAACCGGCCCGCAGTGACTGAAGGCGGCTGCCATCAAAACTGATATCGCCGATCGGCGCCGCCTCTGAGCTGCGCTGATATTGGCTGACATCCCGTGTCGACGCCCGTGACTGCGCATGGTCGCGGTCATCGAGAATGAGGGCCATCGAGGCGCGCAGGAACCGGACGTGAACAACCGCGCCATGCCGACCGTCGCCGCCATCGCTCAGCTCGGGATCACACGCGCCTCCCTCGGCATGCCTCGTGGTGCGACACCGTTACGGACGTGGTGTGGCCCCGTTGCCCTGCTCGTCCGCGAGCCGGGCCGGGTGGTGCCGGTGAGCATGCTGGTCTGCGGAAGAGCGGGCATGGAGCAGCGAACTCCACCAACGGCATGGTGCGCGACCCGGAGTCGAACGCCGATCACCGCGACAGCAATGGCACCGCAGCCAAGGGCGTTAGCCCGCGCTCCGGCGCATGGCGACCCGATGCCGCGTGCGGATCGAGGTGGCAGCACTGCTCGCCGCGCCCGTTCCCGTCTGGCTGATGCCTCTTGGGCGGCGGTCTCAGCGAGCGCGAGCGAGGTTGCGGTTGCGGGTCCCGAGTACGCGGCAGCCGAGGTAGATCAGGAACGAGATCGTGGTGACGAACGTCGAGACCGGGACGCCCGGCGCCAGCGACAGCAGGATGCCGCCGACCGCGGCGACTTCGGCGAACACGACGGCGAGCACGGTGGCCCGCAGCGGATTCGCGGTGAGCTGTGCCGCGGCGGCGGCCGGGGTGATCAGCAGCGCGAGCACGAGCAGCGCCCCGACGATCTGCACGCCGAATGCCGCCGTAATGCCGAGGAGCACGGCGAACACGATGGACAGCGCCCGCACCGGGACCCCGCGCGCCACCGCCACCTCCGGATCCGAGCTGGCGAACAGCAGTGGCCGGTAGACGAACGCGAGCACCGCGATCACCGCCGCCGTGCAGACCGCGAGCAGCCCGATGCCGTTGTTGCCGACGCTGACCACCTGGCCGGTGAGCAGCGAGAACTTCGATCCCGCACGGTCGGGCCCCAGCCACAGGAACAGCACCGAGAGCCCCAGCCCGAACGAGAGCACCACCGCGATCACCGAATCGCGTTCCCGCGCGCGGGTTCCGAGCAGACCGAAGAGCACCGCGGCGACCACGGACCCGGCGATGGCGCCGAGGCCGACCCCGATACCGGCAAGCAGCGCCGCGGCGGCGCCGGTCAGCGACAGCTCGCTGGTGCCGTGCACGGCGAAGGACATCTGCCTGCTGATGATCAGCGGACCGATCACCCCGGACAGCAGCCCGAGCAGAGCCGCGGCCAGCAACGCCTGCTGGACGAAGCCGTAGGACAGCAGGTTCGCCGTGGTGCTGAAGTCCAGCATCTTCGTGAGCACGCCGGAAAGCTTGTCGGTCACGAGCGCACTCCGCTCGCATCCGGATGTGCCGCCGAAGGGGTTGCGCTGCCGTCGTCGTCGACCAGGTCGGCCGCGCTGGTGACGGAAACAGGCGCGTCGCTCGGCGTCAGTCGCGTGGACGTGGCGCTGTGTGACGCCGGATCGCTCGATCCGGCACCGCCGGACGGCGACGCGCCGTCCGATGCGGAGACGCCGGGCGCGAACCCGTCGCCCGCCGCGCCGTGGCAGTGTCCGCCCGCGGTGCCGAGTGCGTCCATTGTGTCGCCCGTGCCGACGACCACCAGACGCCCGCGCACCCGCAGCACGTCCACCTCGGTCCGGTACAGCTCGGAGAGGACCGCCGAGGTCATCACCTCGTCGGGCGTTCCGATCCGGAATTGCCCGTCGACCAGGTACAGCACCCGATCCACCAGCGGCAGAATCGGATTGATCTCGTGCGTCACGAACAGCACGGCGGTGTCGTGGGTGCGCCGCCGCCGATCGATCAGATCGGCGACCAGTCGCTGGTTGGCCAGGTCCAGGCTCAGCAGCGGCTCGTCGCACAGCAGCACCTTCGGATCGCCGACCAAGGCCTGCGCCACCCGCAGTCGCTGCTGCTCGCCGCCGGACATGGATTCCAGTGGCGCATAGGCGAAGTGCTGCGCGCCGACGTCGGCGATGGCCGCGGCCACCTTGCGCTTGCGTTCGGCGCGGGAGCGCAGGCCGAGGCCCCAGCGATGCCCGTCGACGCCCAGGCCGACGAGATCGACGCCGCGCAACTGCACCCCGGCGTCGATCGTCTTCTGTTGCGGCACATAGCCGATGTCGTGATTGCCGGCGCGCGCGGGCGATCCTGCGATCCGCGCCGTACCCGCGCTCAGCCCGAGCTGGCCGAGCAACACCTTCAGCAGGGAGGTCTTGCCCGATCCATTCGGCCCGAGAACGGCGACGAATTCGCCAGGAGCGACGCTGAGATCCAGCCCTTCCCAGAGGGTTCGATCGCCGAAGGACAATCGGGCCGATTCCAGCCGGACGACGGCCGAGTCGTCCTCGCGGCTCGCTCGCCGCCGGTCGACCCGGTCGGTGTGCTCGGTCAGCGCGGCTCCCTTGTTCATCTGCTCAGCCCAACGCGGTGGCCAGCGCCTGCGCGTTCTTCGTTTGCCACTGAATGTAATCCACGCCGTCGGGCAGGGTTTCGGTCACCTCTACCACCGTGATGCCCGCGTTCTGCGCGGTGCCACGCAGGTCCTTGGTGATCTTGTCCTCGGTCTGCACGTTGTAGATCAGCGCGCGCACCCGCTTGCCGGTGAGCAGGTCCTGGGTGGCCGCGACGGCCGCGGGCGCCGGGTCGGTCTCCTGCTCGATGGCCTCCTGGAACTCGTGCGGGGTGAGGTCATCGGCCCCGGCGGCGACCAGCAGATAGTGCGCGAGCGGTTCGGTCTGCAGCACCGGCGTTTTCGGGTGCTCGGCAGCGAGCTTGCCGGTGATGGCGGTGATCGCGGCGAGCCGGTCCTTGAACGCCTTCGCGCGCTCGGCGTAGGCCGAGGCCTTGTCCGGGTCCAGTTCGCCGAGCTGCGTCGCGATCCCGTCGGCCACCACGCCGACGGTGCGCACGTCGTACCAGATGTGCTCGTTCTCGTCGCTCTTGTCGACCCGGGAGGCGAACGCGTCCACGGTGCGCTTGTTCGTGCCCGCCACCGCCTTCTCGGCGAACTCGTCGTAACCGCCGCCGTTGTAGATCACCAGGTCGGCGTCGGTGAGCTCGGCCGACTCCACGGCCGAGGTCTCGTGCGAGTGCGGGTCGGCGGACGGATCGGTGATCAGCGACCGGACGGTGGCGTCGGGGCCGGCGATGGCGGCGGCGATATCGCCCCACACGTCGGTGGAGGCGACGACGGTCGGCCGGTCCGAGGCGGTCGAGTCGCCGCAGGCGGCGAGTGTCATGGCTGAGGCGACCCCCACGGCGAGGCTTACGCATCTGATGGCAAATCGGGTATTCACGTGGGGTACTCCTGGCAGTCCGGCAGTTCGTAATGGAAATCGTTCCCGTTTAACTCTAGCAATCCCGTCAAACGGTAGGATGCGGCGCCCTTCGTGGAATTCAAAGGCGAAGGGCCCGTGAACGATTCCTCGTTCACGGGCCCTCGAGCGGTACGCCCGTCAGACCAGCGCGGCCTCCACCGGCTGTCCGAGCAGTTGCGCGCAACGCAACAGGCCCAGGTGGCTGTAGGCCTGCGGGTGGTTGCCGAGCGAGCGTTCGGCCACCGGGTCGTACTCCTCGCTGAGCAGTCCGGTCGGGCCAGCGACGTCGACCAGCTGGGCGAACAGCGCCTCGGCGTCCGAGCGCTTCCCGATCAGCAGGTACGCCTCGACCAGCCAGGCCGCGCAGAGGTGGAACCCGCCCTCGCCGCCGGGCAGGCCGTCGTCGTGGTGGTAGCGGTACACGGTCGAACCGCTGCGCAGCTCGGCCTCGGTCGCAACGACGGTCGCCGCGAACCGCGGGTCGGACGGATCGATCAGGCCGCTCAGCCCGATGTGCAGGGTCGCGGCGTCCAGGTCGGTGCCGTCGTAGGCCGCGGTGTAGGACTGCACCTCGTCGTTCCAGCCCTTGGCCTTCACCTCGTCGGCGATGGTGTCGCGCAGCACCGCCCATTCCGGGTCGACCTCGCGATCGAACTTCTGCGCAAGGGTCAGCGCCCGGTCGACGGTCAGCCAGCCCATCACCTTCGAGTACACGTGGTGGCGCGGGTTGCCGCGGATCTCCCAGATGCCGTGGTCGGGCTCCTGCCAGCGTCGCTGCACGGCGGAGACCATGGCACACACCAGCTCCCAGTCGGCGTCCGGCAACACGCCCGTCGGATCGGTGACGCCCCGCAGCTCCCTGGCGTGCGCCAGGGTCGCGATGAGATCGACGATCGGGCCGAAGACGTCCAGCTGCACCTGCATGTTCGCCGCGTTGCCGACGCGCACCGGGCGCGAGCCCGCGTAGCCGGGGAGCTGGTCGATCGATGCCTCCGGCGGCAGCGTCTCGCCGTAGAGCGTGTACAGCGGGTGCAGGCGCTCGGGTCCGGGGATCGTCTCCAGCACCCGGTGCACCCACCCGAGGAAATCCTCCGCCTCGGCGAGCGAGCCGAGCGAGACCAGCGCCGACGCGGTCAGCGCGGCGTCGCGCAGCCAGCAGTAGCGGTAGTCCCAGTTGCGCACGCCGCCGATGTCCTCCGGCAGCGAGGTGGTGGCCGCCGCGAGGATCGAGCCGGACGGAGCGTGCACCAGGCCGCGCAGGGTGAGCGCGGAGCGCTTCATCAGGTCGGGCTTCAGCGGGGGCAGCGTGAGCTGCGCGGCCCATTCCGACCAGTAGCGCTCGGCCTGGCGTCGCCGCTCCTGCTCACCGGTCTGCGCGGGTTCGAGATCCTGGGTGCCGCAGCGCAATTCGAGCACGATCGGGCCGCGGGAGGGGTCCACCACGGCCCGCGCGGACTCATGGGTGCCGTCGGTGACGATCTGCCACTGCACGCCGGGAGACCGCAGCACGATCGGATCGTTGGTGCCGTACACCCGCAGCCCGCCGTCCTGGGCTTCCAGGTTCACCGGAACCTGGCCGAACTCCGGTCGCGGGGCGAAGGTGACCACGGCCTTCGCGTCGCCGGTGATCACCCTGGTCAGATCGGTGCGGGTGGGCGCGACATCGTGCGGCAGGTAGTCGGTGACTTGCAAACTGGCCCACCGGGTTTCGACGGTCATCGTGCCGTCGACGTAACGCTGCGAGAGCGGCAGCCCCGGCCGCTCCGGCTCGATGGTGAAGTGACCGCCCTGCGGACCGCCGAGCAGGTGCGCGAACACCGCGGCCGAGTCCGGTTCCGGATGGCAGAACCAGGTCACCGTGGCGTCCGGGGTGAGCAGCGCGACCGAGCGCGGGCTGGCCAGCATGGTCAGCCGCTCGATGCGCGGGGCGCTCGCGCCGGCCAGCCAGGTGCGCCGCTCCTCGAGCAGGTAGGCCAGCGCGCGGGACACGGCCTCGGTGCTGTCCACCCGGAATTTGGCCAGGCTCTCGCCCTCGCCGACCTTGATGCCGACGTCCGGACCCGACAGCACCCGGAACGCCTTTTCGTCCGTGACGTCGTCACCGAAGAACACCGCGGCCGACGCGCCCGCCTGGTGGCGCACGGTGTCCAGCGCGGTGCCCTTGTCGGTCTGCACCACGGCCAGCTCGATGACGGCCTTGCCCTCGGTGACCTGAACGCCGAACCAGCACGCCGGGCCGAGCCGGACCTGTGACAGCGCGCGATGCCCGATCTCGGGGCTCGCGTTGCGCACGTGCAGGGCCACACTCGCCGGTTTGATCTCGACCGTGACGCCGGGATTCTCCGCGGCGATCTTATTGAGTGCCGACTGCAACTCTTGGAGCAGATGCTTGGCGTCGTTGTCGATCGCGTGGACGAAGCCCACGTCGAATTCCGAGCCGTGGCTGCCGATCAGTTGCACTTCGACCGGCAGGCGGGACAGCGCCGCGAGATCGCGCAACGCGCGCCCGGATATCACGGCGGCGGTAGTACCGGTGAGGCCGGCGAGTGCTCGTAACGCGCTCACCGATTCCCGATGGGGAAAGGCTTTGGCCGGGTCGGACACGATGGGCGCGAGTGTCCCGTCGTAGTCCGATGCGACCAGCAGCCGTGGCACGCGCGCGACCGTCGACAGTGCACGGCGAAGTTCCAGTGGCAGATCCTGTGCGCTCACGCATCCAACCTAGTGATCGGAGGATTTTTTCAGGGGGCGGCCAAAACAATACTGGGTTGAATTTGCCGCACAGAAGAGCGCCGGTCCGCGTGCGCACGATAACGTACGTGTTGATCTCGCGTCCAACAGATCCGCCCAGCTAACGGCAACGCGATCGCGGCAGGTGAGCTTCGTCGCAGGACAAGGGTAATTCGAGCCCGGCGTGGCGGCCGGGCGTCGAATTCGCTCGAGGTGCGCTCGCGTCGCTCGTCGTCCTTTACTGGTTGCGTTCGCCGAGCAGGAGGTCGACGGTCAGTTCCAGGCGTTCGGTGACGTCGGTGGCCGAGGCGCGCCGGGTCAGCCAGGCGACCAGATTGGACAACCACACATCGCTGATCACCCGTGCGATGGCCAGCTGCCGTTCGGTGGGCTCGCCGTCGTTCATGGCGCGCGCGAACACCCGGTCCATCACCTTGCCGACGCGGTCCACCTCGGCGGCGGCCGAGGCGTCGGCGAACATGAACGCACGGGTCATGGCCTCGGTGAGCAGCGGGTCGCGCTGCATCATCCGGGTGATCTGGGTCAGCAGCAGGTGCATGCGCTCTTGCGGAGTCTGTCCGGCAAGCGGCTTGCGTTTGCCTTCGATCTGCTCGAATTCGCGCGAGAGCGCCGAGACCAGTAGATGCACCTTGGACGGAAAGTACCGGTACAGCGTGCCGACCGCGACGTCGGCGCGCTCGGCCACCGCCCGCATCTGGACCGCGTCGTAACCGCCCTTGGACGCCAGCGCCAAGGTCGCGTCCAGAATCCGCTTGCGCCGCTCGCGCTGCGCCGCCGAGCTCAGTTCGTCCTCACTGAGCGTGGTGACCGTTGCGGCGGGCGGTGCCGCGCTCGGGTCGGCTGGCTGCGAACGGGACGGACTGGCCATCGATGAAAGTCCTTTCCGGAAACGTCGTTTCGTCGGCCGCGTGGCGCGGTGCCGCGGCGGCGATGGTCTCTTGACTTCCGCCCGGCTAGGATATTAGAACATGTTCTAGGTGTGGGAGTCACGCCGGAAAGGCGGTATGGAGTGTGACCATCGCCACCACTGACGAGCATAAAGCCGTTCAGGAGTCGATGCGCGGTTGGGCGGCGTCGGTCCGTCCAATTGCAACAATGCGGACCGGCCCGGCCGACTTCTGGCGCGCCTACTGGCCCGCGCTCGCCGAACTCGGAATCTTCCGTGTCGCGGTGGACGAGGACGCGGGTGGCGCGGGCGGTTCGGTCGCCGATCTCGCCGTGCTGGTGGAGCAGGCGGCGCACGATCTGGTCGGTGGCCCTGTGCTGGCAACGGCTTTGGCCAATCTGATCACCGCGGGAAGCCTCGACGAGGACCTGCCCTGCGGCGTCGCGCTCGACTTCGTTGTCGGTTCGACGGTGAGCGTACCCGCCGCAAGCGACGCGCTGTTGCTCACGGGTACCTGGGATTCCGTGCTCGGCGCCGCACCGGGCACCGCCGTGCTGCTTCCGGTCGAACTCCCGCACGGACAGCGCTGGTGCCTGGTCCCGCCCGACGCCGACGGCCTGCGGGTGGAACCGCTCGCGCCGCTGGATCCGAGCACGCCGCTGGCCCGGGTGCAGTGCACGGACCTGCGCGTGCCCGTCGAGCGGGTGTTCGTCGCGCCGCACCCGGCCGAGGATCTGCTCGTCGCGCTGGTCGCCGCCGAGCTGGCCGGTCTCGCGGGCTGGTGCCTGGAGACCGCGGTCGAGTACGCCAAGGTGCGCGAGCAGTTCGGCCGCAAGATCGGATCGTTCCAGGCAGTCAAGCACATCTGCGCCTGGATGCTGTGCCGCACCGAACTCATCCGCGCCGTCGCGGGCGACACCGCGGCCGCCGTGGACGAGGGCGGCGCGGAACTGCCGATCGCCGCCGCCATCGCCGCCGCCATCGCGTTGGACGCGGCCGTCGACACCGCCAAGGACTGCATCCAGGTACTCGGCGGGATCGGTTTCACCTGGGAACACGACGCGCACCTGTACCTGCGCAGGGCGGTGGCACTGCGCCAGCTGCTCGGCGGTTCGGCACGCTGGCGGGCCCGGGTCACCGAGTTGACCCGGCGGGGCCTGCGGCGCACCACCGGCACCGACCGGATCTTCGCCGTGGACGGCGTGGCCGCCGTGGACGGCGACAACGCGCACGAACTGGCCGCGGAGGTCGCGCGGATCGCGGCGCTGCCCGCCGATCGGCAGCGCGCGGCGCTGGTGGAGGCGGGACTGGTCATGCCGCATTGGCCGCGGCCCTACGGACGCGCCGCCGATCCCATGACCGGCCTGATGATCTCCGAGGAACTGCGCCGCGCCGGGCTCGCCGCGCCGGACCTGGCCATCGGCGGTTGGGCGATTCCCACGCTGCTGCACCACGGCACCCAGGAGCAGATCGACCGGTTCGCCTGGCCGACTCTGCGCGGCGAGGTGGTCTGGTGCCAGTTGTTCAGCGAGCCCGAGGCCGGTTCGGACCTGGCCGCGCTGCGCACCACCGCGAAAAAGGTGGACGGCGGTTGGGTGCTGCGCGGGCAAAAGGTGTGGACTTCGCTGGGCGACAAAGCGAATTGGGGAATTTGTTTGGCTCGCACCGATCCGGACGCGCCCAAGCATCGCGGAATCACCTATTTCCTGGTCGACATGCACAGCGCCGGACTCGAGATCCGCCCGCTGGTGCAGATCACCGGCGAGGCGCGATTCAGCGAGGTTTTTCTCGACGACGTATTCGTACCGGACGACTGTGTGGTCGGTGCGGTGAACAACGGATGGAAAATCGCCCGCTCGACGCTGTCGACCGAGCGCGTCGCGATGGGCGGCAATGGCATCGGGCCGGTACTCGAGGAACTGATCGCGAAATCACCCGCGACCGGCCGGGGTGCGGAACTGGTGAATGACCGGCTCGGCGGATTCGTCGCCGAGGCGATCGCGGGGCTTTTGCTCGAGCAACGCGCCACGCTGAAGGCGCTGGTCGGCGCGGATCCGGGTGCGCAGAGTAGCGTACGGAAGTTGGTCGGGGTGCGCCACCGCCAAGCGGTCGCGGAATTCGCTGTCGAGACGGCAGGGCCCGTCGGCGCGCAGGATGCCGATGTGGCGAAGGAATTCCTGCTCACGCGTTGTCTATCGATCGCTGGTGGAACCGAGCAGATTCTGCTCACCGTGGCCGGTGAGCGGATTCTGGGGCTGCCTCGTGACGCGGATAACTAGTCATCGAGACAACTGGGAGAAAAGCGTGGATTTCACCAGGGACGAGGGCCAAGACGCGGTGGCCGAAGTCGTCGTGAGCTTGATGGAGCACGAACCCGCACGCGATATGGAGCTGTGGCCGAGACTGGTCGACTCCGGCCTGCTTGCCGTTCCGTTACCGGAGCGCCACGGCGGCGACGGCATGGGTCTGCTCGAGGTGTCCGTGCTCCTCACCGAGCTGGCTATGGACGCTGTCGCGGTGCCGGCTCTTCCTACGCTCGGCTTCGGGGTGCTGCCATTGGTGGCCTCCGCGCCCGAGAGCGTGCAGGCGCAGGTGCTCCCCGAGGTCGCCAAGGGCACCGTGCTCACGGCGGCGCTGAGTGAACCGGCGGCGCCGTTCATCGACAAGCCGGAGACCATCGCGGTCACCAGCGGCAAGATGGTGCGCGTCAGCGGGTGCAAGATCGCCGTGCCCTACGCGGAGCAGGCACGCTGGCTGCTGGTGCCGACCAATTCCGGCATCGCGCTGGTCGATGCGGACGCCGAGGGGCTCACCATGACGCCGACGCCGGTCTCCGGCGGCATCCCCGAATACACCGTGTTGCTGGACCAGGTGGAGATCCCCGCCGATCAGCTGTGGCCGACCGGGCTGGGCGACCTGCACCGGCTGGCGCTCGCCTCGATCGGTTCGGTGGCCGACGGGCTGCTCAGGGGCGCGATCATCCTGACCGCCGAGCATCTGCGCACCCGCAACCAGTTCGGCAGGCCGCTGGCGCAGTTCCAGGCGGTGGCCCAGCAGATCGCCGATCTGTACGTCGTTTCGCGCACCCTGCATGTCGCCGCGGCGTCGGCGAACTGGGCGCTTGCTCAGCGAGATTCGAGTCAGCAGCACCGTGAGCGGACCGATGACGACCTGGAGATCCTGGCCTACGCCGTGGCCGCGGAACTGCCCACGGCCATGCAGAAGTGTCATCACCTGCACGGCGGTCTCGGCGTGGACATCACCCACCCGATGCATCGCTACTACTCGCAGGCCAAGGACATCGCCCGCTGGCTCGGCGGGGCGTCGTTCCGACTCGATCGTTTGGGGGCAAGATGTTCATCGACCTGACCGCCGAGCAACGCCGGTTGCGCGACGAGTTGCGCGCCTATTTCGCCGATCTCGTGACTCCCGAGGAGGAGGCCGAGATGGCGGTGAACCGGCACGGCGACGCCTACCGCGCGGTGGTGCGGAGGATGGGTCGCGACGGCTGGCTCGGCGTCGGCTGGCCGAAGGAGTACGGCGGCCAGGGCTTCGGGCCGGTCGAACAGCAGATCTTCTTCAACGAGGCGGTCCGGGCCGATGTCCCGCTTCCGCTGGTGACCCTACTGACGGTCGGTCCGACGTTGCAGCAGTTCGGCACCGAGGAACAGAAACAGAAGTTCCTGCCCGGAATCCTCACCGGTGACATCCACTTCGCGATCGGCTACTCCGAACCCGAGGCAGGCACCGACCTGGCGTCGCTGCGGACCTCCGCCGCGCGCGACGAGGCCGGGGACTGGATCGTCAACGGGCAGAAGGTCTTCACCACCGGTGCGCACGAGGCGGACTACGTCTGGCTGGCCTGCCGCACCGGGACCGCCGAGTCGCGTCATCGCGGCATCACCATCCTGATCGTGGACACCACCGACCCCGGCTACTCGTGGACGCCGATCATCACCTGCGATGGCGCCCACCACACCAACGCGACCTACTTCGACAACGTGCGGGTGCCGGCGAACATGCTGGTCGGCGCGGAGAACGAGGGCTGGAAGCTGATCACGACGCAGCTCAACCACGAGCGGGTGAGCCTGGGTCCGTCCGGAAAGATCGAGCAGCTCTACGACCGGGTCCGCGACTGGGCGCAGGCGCGCGGTGTGCTCGGCGAACTCGACGTGCGGCGCTCGCTCGGGCGCATGCACGCCATGGTCCGGCTGAACGAACTGCTGAACTGGCAGGTGGCCGCCACCGTGGACGGGGACCAGGCGCAGGTGATCGCCGACGCCTCGGCCACCAAGGTCTTCTCCACCGAGTCGCTGCAGGAGGCGGGCAGGCTCGCCGAGGAGATCGTCGGCCGCTACGGCGACCCGGCCGAACCGGACACCGCGGAACTGTCCACCTGGCTCGATCGGCGGACCAAGCAGAACCTCGTGGTGACCTTCGGCGGCGGCGTCAACGAGGTGATGCGCGAACTGGTCGCCTCGTCCGGACTGCGGTTGCCGCGAGTCCCCAGATAATCAGTGAAGGAGTCGCGCGTGCCGGAAACAACAACTCCGGAAGCGATCATCGCGGCAGCTGAGGCCATCCGTGCGGCGGGCGAGTGCGCGCCCCGTTTCGGGCGTGATCCGGTGAACCAGTCGATGATCCACAACTGGGTCGAGGCCCTCGGCGATGCCAACCCCATCTACGTCGACGAGGCGGCGGCTCGCGCCGCCGGGCATCCCGGCGTCGTCGCACCGCCCGCGATGGCTCAGGTGTGGACCATGTTCGGGCTGAAGGGTTCTCGGCCCGCCGACGACCCGATGGGCGCGGTCACCGAACTGCTCGACGCCGCAGGCTACACCTCCGTGGTCGCCACCGACTGCCAGCAGACCTACCATCGCTACCTCAATGTGGGCGAACAGGTTTCGGTGACCAGCAGGCTTTCGGACATCCGCGGCCCGAAACGGACCGCGCTGGGGGAGGGGTGGTTCGTCACCTTCCGGACCACCTGGCGTGTCGGTGACGAGGTGGTCGCCGAGATGCTGTTCCGGCTGCTGAAATTCGCGCCGGGAACCGCG
This sequence comes from Nocardia sp. Marseille-Q1738, assembly GCF_965283145.1. NCBI lineage: Bacteria > Bacillati > Actinomycetota > Actinomycetes > Mycobacteriales > Nocardiaceae > Nocardia > Nocardia sp. Marseille-Q1738. Next base: position 1,092,169 of record NZ_CBDIMS010000001.1, read on the forward strand.
GCGCCGAAGCCCGCGGTGGGCGAGCGGGTCAAGCCGCTGGTTTCCCTGGACACCGAATTCTTCTGGGAGGGAACCAAAGTCGGCGAGCTGCGGATTCAGCGGCTGCCGGACGGATCGCTGCGGCACCCGCCCATTCCGGCCATCTGGCAGGACAAGTCGAAGCCGACCGATTACGTGGTCGCTTCCGGGCGCGGCAGCGTGTTCAGTTACGTCGTGCACCATGCGCCGAAGGTGCCGGGGCGGCAGCTGCCGTTCGTGGTCGCGCTGGTCGAATTGGAGGAGGGCGTGCGCATGCTCGGGGAATTGCGCGGCATCGATCCCGCCGAGGTGCGGGTCGGCCTGCCGGTCGAGGTGGGCTTCGAGAAGCTGGACGACGAGGCGATCCTGCCGTTCTGGCAGGTGGTCTCGTGAATACCGTCGAACCGGAGAGCGTGCGGGTCGGCACCGTGCTGCCCGAGCTGGTGATCACCGCCGATCCGACGTTCGTGATCAGCACCGCGCTGGCCACCCGGGATTTCCAGGACGTGCACCACGACCGGGACAAGGCCGTCGCCCGCGGCTCCAAGGACATCTTCGTCAATATCCTCACCGACACCGGCCTCGTGCAGCGCTTCGTCACCGACTGGGCCGGTCCGCGCGCGATCGTGAAGTCGCTCGCGCTGCGCCTGGGTGTGCCGCTGTACGCGGGGGACACGCTGACCCTCACCGGCACGGTGACCGCGCTGGAAGACGACGACATTCACATCGACGTGGTCGGCAAGGACAGCCTCGGCGATCACATCACGGCCACGGCCGTGATCGCGTTGCGGAGGACTGATGACGATGACTGAGCCGGCATCGCGCAGCGATTCGATGCGCGGCGGTGGCCGGGCGACGGGTGGGCACATTTCCGGCCGCGCGGCCATCGTCGGTATCGGCGCCACCGATTTCTCCAAGGACTCCGGGCGCAGCGAACTGCGGCTGGCCGCCGAGGCGGTCACCGCGGCGCTGGCGGACGCGGGCTTGACCGCGGCCGACGTGGACGGCCTGACCACGTTCACCATGGACACCAACACCCAGGCCGCGGTGGCCAGGGCGGTCGGGATTCCGCGGCTGACCTTCTTCAGCCACATCGGCTACGGCGGCGGCGCGGCCTGCGCCACCATTCAGCAGGCCGCCATGGCGGTGGCCACCGGCATCGCCGACGTGGTGGTGGCCTATCGCGCGTTCAACGAGCGTTCGATGTCGCGGTTCGGGCAGTTCTCCACGGCGCTGGCCACCGCGCCCACCTCGTCGGGCATCGATGCGGGCTGGTCCTACCCGCAGGGGCTGGGCACACCGGCCGCGCAGGTGGCGATGGTGGCTCGGCGCTACATGCACGTCTACGGGGCCACCAGCGCGGATTTCGGACGGGTCGCGGTCGCCGACCGCAAGCACGCCGCGGCGAACCCGGCCGCCTTCTTCTACGGCAAGCCGATCACGCTGGACGACCACCAGAATTCCCGCTGGATCGCCGAGCCGCTGCACCTGCTGGACTGCTGCCAGGAGTCCGACGGCGGCGTCGCGATCGTGGTCACGAGCGTCGAGCGCGCCCGCGACCTGCCGCAGCGTCCCGCCGTGATCGCCGCCGCGGCCCAGGGTTCCGGCGCCGACCAGTACGTGATGACCAGCTACTACCGCGACGCCATGACCGGCCTACCGGAGATGGGCCTGGTCGGCGACCAACTGTGGGCGCAGAGCCGGTTGCGTCCGCAAGACATGCAGGCCGCCATCCTCTACGACCACTTCACCCCCTTTGTCCTCATGCAGCTGGAGGAACTCGGCTTCTGCGCACGCGGCGAGGCGAAGGACTTCATCACCGACGGCGCCATCGAGATCGGCGGACGCCTGCCGCTGAACACCCACGGCGGACAACTCGGCGAGGCCTACATCCACGGCATGAACGGCATCGCCGAAGCCGTCCGGCAGATCCGCGGCACCTCCGTCAACCCGGTCGAGAACCTGGAGAACATCCTGGTCACCGCGGGTACCGGTGTGCCGACCTCCGGCCTGGTCCTGTCCGCCCACACCTAGTCGCCGTCGTCATGCACCTGAGCCGGATCCCTTCTTGCGGCGGCGTGCGAACGGTGCGGTGAAGGTGCCTCCGGCGGGTGACACCAAGCGTTAGGTTGAGGCGGTGACGGATCGGCATCTGGTGGATGTGCACGTTCTGTTACTGCACGGCGACGAGCTGTTGCTGAGCAGGCGGCGCAGCGCGGACGAGTTCGATGGACGATGGCATCTCCCGGCGGGCAGGCTGGAGGCGGGAGAACCGGCGACGGCCGGGGCGGTACGGGAGGCGCGTGAGGAGACCGGGGTCGAGATCGATCCGGACGATCTGAGATTCGTGCACGTCGCGCACGTGGTCGCGGCCGGCAGGGAACCACGGCTCGGGTTGTTCTTCGAGACGTCACGGTGGGTCGGCGAGCCGGTCAACCAGGAGCCGGACAACTGTTATGAGCTGCGCTGGTTTCGGTGGGACGAGCTGCCGGACGACATCATCGAATACCCGCTGGCGGCGATTCGTGCGCGTGCCCGCGGCGAGAGGTATTCCGAACGGGGTTGGCGATGACGCGGATTCGGTATCCCTCAACGGGCGCGCAGGTAGACCGACAGCAGGTTCGTGAGCTGGTCGACGCTGGCCTCGCTGCCGGGCGCGAGATGGGCGCGGTTTCCGGTGCAGCGGTCGAAGACCGCGCCCTCGAGCACGGCGACGAAGTCGGCGGCTGCGCTCTCCGGGTCGGCGTAACCCGTGGCGCGGACCAGTTCTCGTGCATGCTCGACGGAAAACAAGCTGTGCGCGAGTTGGGCGCGCAGTTCGGGGTCCGCGCGTAGTTCCGCGAGCAATGCATGCCGGGCGATCAAGTGGTTGCCACGTTCGGCGAGCAGCCGATCGACCCACATCGCGATCGCGCGTCCGACCAGGTCGGGATCGAGTGCGGTGTCCTGGGTGCCGGAGATTTTCAGGCTCGGTCCGGCGGCGGCGAAGTCGGCGCGTGAGCGCTCGGCGATGCGGTCCGCGATGCCCATGAGCAGTGCGCGTCTGGTGCGGAAGTAGTAAGAGGACGAACCGGCAGGCAGGTCGAGCGCGGTGTCCAGCGCGCGGTGGGTGAGTGAGCGGATTCCTCGCGTCGCGATCAGCTCGATGGCGGTGTCGACGAGCAGCACGCGCCGGTCGCTTGTGGACATGATCACCTTTCCTGGCCGCGGGTCGGGCCGTCCTCTACAAATGTAGAGGGCGAGGAGGTGTCATGGAACCCGACGTGATGCAATGGGATGCCGATCAGATGTGGGCGGCGGCGCGGCTGCGTGAGTTGCTCGATCGGCGTGGCACGCCGATCCGGCGCCATCGCGGCGTCTACCTGCACGGCAGGCCGGGGCGTGGCAAGACCATGCTGATGAACCGGTTCTTCACCGAGATCGCCTCGGAGCGCAAGCGGCGCTACCACTTTCACCAGTTCTTCGCCCGACTGCACGCTGCGGCACACGAATCGGGCTCGATCGACGCCGCGGTGGATGAGCTGCTCGGCGACGCTCTGCTGATCTGCTTCGACGAGTTCCACGTGCACGACATCGGCGACGCGATGCTGATCGCACGGCTGCTGGACGCGCTGTTCGCCCGTCGCGTCGTCTTGGTGGTGACGTCGAACTATCCACCGCATGAGCTGCTGCCCAATCCGTTGTTCCATGACCGGTTCGTGCCGACGATCGAACGCATTCTGGGGCGCATGGACGTGGTGTCGGTCGACGGCCCGATCGACTATCGCGCTCTGAACTCCCGGAAGGATTCCCGAACGGGATTCGCCGCCGGACGATACATCGTGGCGCTGGAGCGACGCACGTCGCGTGACGTCGAGGCGCTATCCGATGGCGCTGGGAATAGTGATGCGGGACAAATGATCACCGACCCTGCCGTCGAGATATTCATCGGCGCACGGAGATTACGCGCCATTGCCGCCGATGACACCCTCGTCATCGACTTCGCCGATTTGTGTGGTGTACCAACCTCCGCGGCCGATTATGTTGGACTTGCCCAACGTTTTCAGCGCTGGGAAATCAGAGATATCCCCCTGCTGAACGAAATTCCGCCGGACCAGGCGATGCGGTTGGTGAACGTGATCGATGTTCTCTATGACGCCGACTGTCAACTCACCGTGGTCGCGGCCGCGTCGCTTCATGAGCTCGTCCAGGACGTTCGCGGAGTGCCGGATATCTCACGTTTGACAAGCCGACTTTGTGAATTGTCCCAACTCACGCCCGCTGTGGCCCGGTAGTAGCCATCCCGCGGTGCGCTGCGATGTTCCCACTACAGGCGCGGTTTAAGAGGAGGAACTCCGAAGTATTCGATTCCATCCCGAGCGGACCCCGCGGCATGTAACTATGTGGCTGCTTTGTGCAGTACTCAGATGTGGTGGTAACGCAGTGGCCCGGGCGCGAGCGCCGATATCGCGCGTGATCGTGCTGATCACGCTGCTGGCTCTTGCCATCATCGCCCTGCGCGGATACATCCCAGGAATTATCGAGGCCGAGCCGCAACGGCGTGTTCCGTCCGCGGTGTCGGTCGCGCTCATGCCGGTCTTGCTCACCGTGTCGATGGTGATCCTGCTCGCGGGTGTGATCGCCAGCCAGCATCGCCTGCCGCTGGCCATGCCCGAGCCGGAACGTGCGAAAGAGCGCCAGCAGTGGCGTCTCGGGCGGGTCGGCTTGGCGGTGCTCGGGGCGCTGGCGATGTTCCTCCTGCTGGTCGCCGCCGGGTCCGCGATCTACTTCATCGGCGCGAGCGGTCCGAGCGAGCCCGCGCGCCCGGCGGCGCCCGCCACCACCACGGGTGCCCCGCCGGCATTCGGGACACCCGCGCCGACCGAACCCGGCCCGGAGTCGTCGGAACTGACCGGGATGGCTCTGGTGCTGGCCGGTATAGCCGCAGCAGGGTTGGTGACGGTCGCCCTGACCGGTCTGGTCGTAGTCACGGTGGCGTCCCGGCGCAAACCGGTACCCGCTCCAGGGCCCGCCGCCGCAGGGGCGCCCACCGTGGTGGACTCGCTGGCTCGCGCGGCCGAGATGGGCCTTGCCGCGATGAACGCGCCCGGCCAGGACCCCCGCACCGCGATCATCGCCTGCTATGTCGCGATGGAGCGCGGCCTCGCCTCCGGCCGGTCCGCCGCACCGCTGATCTCGGACACTCCGATGGAGGTGCTGGCCCGCGCGTTCGAACGGGGCGCGCTGCACGACGCGTCCGCGCGCGAGCTGGTCGCGCTGTTCGAGGAGGCCAGGTTCAGCCCGCACGCCATGCTCGAGTGGCAGCGCATGCGTGCCCAGCAACTGCTGCGCATCGTGCTCGCCGACCTGCAAGGGGAGGTGCCCGCATGATCGGACGGACCCCGGCGCGGCGGTTTGCCTCACCACGCCGTGCCGGAAAGGGCGCCGCATGATCGGTCAGGCCCGGAGGCGGCAGCTGGCGACACCACGCAGGGCCCCCGGTCATGCGAGAAAGGATCCGGCATGACCCGGGTGGCGGGCGTGATCACCTGCGTGATCGCCGTCGCGGTGGTCGAGTTGGTGGCCGTGGAGCGAGCGCGTGGGTTGCTGCTGATCGTCGCGGGTATCCCGGTGGCGATGGCGCTGGGCTGGCTGGTCTGGTCGTTGCTCGACCGGTCCGGCGCCGGGGAGGAACCCGAAATCGACGAGATGGAGAACGGTCCCGCGGAGATGTTGCAGCGCTGGCACGCCAGGGCGCAGATGCTCGCGGACCGCGCGGATGGCACCCGTGCCGAGTGGGACCGCCACTTGCGTCCGTTGCTGGCCAAGGAGTTCGAACTGTCCACCGGTCAGCGGGTGGCGAAGAACCGCAGGGCGGTCGAAGCGGCGGGTATCCACCAATTCGGCCCCGAACTGTGGCGATGGGTGGATCCGGCCAATTCGGCGTTACGTGATCAGACCAGCAGGGCACCGGGACGTGCGGCGCTGGACGAGATCCTGAGCCGCCTGCAGAGAATGTGAAATGGGTTGAGGCAAGTGCGAGTACACAAATGACGATGCCGATGGATGTGACCGTCCAGCGCAGTGAGGCCGTGCTCCGGGAACTGTCCCGGGTCGTGGTCGGCAAACAGGACGAGTTGCAGTTGATCATGATCGCGGTGCTGTCCGGCGGGCACGTGTTGATCGAGGACCTGCCCGGCCTCGGCAAGACGCTCATCGCGAGGTCGTTCGCCGCCGCGCTCGGGTTGCAGTTCACCCGCGTGCAGTTCACCCCCGATCTGCTGCCCGCCGACCTGCTCGGATCGACCATCTACGACATGTCCTCCGGCCGGTTCACCTTCCGGCGCGGGCCGGTGTTCACCAACGTGCTGCTGGCCGACGAGGTGAACCGCACCCCGCCGAAGACGCAAGCCGCGCTCCTGGAGGCGATGGCGGAGGGGCAGGTCAGCATGGACGGCGAGACCTTCCTGCTGCCGCAGCCGTTCGTCGTGCTGGCCACCGACAACCCGATCGAGTACGAGGGCACCTACCCGTTGCCGGAAGCTCAGCTCGACCGGTTCGCCATCCAGCTGCGCCTGGGCTACCTGTCCGAACAGGACGAGACCCAGATGATCCGGCGCAGGCTGGAGCGCGGAGCGCAGCAGCCGCAGGTCAACCAGGTCGTGGACGCGAACGGTCTGCTGGAGATGCGGCAGTCGGTCGAATACGTGACCGTGCACCCCGACGTGGTCGGCTACGTCGTCGCGCTGGCCACGGCGACCAGGGGACACCCGCAGGTAGAGGTGGGCGCGAGCCCGCGCGCCGAGCTCGACCTCGTGCAGATGTCCAGGGCACGGGCGCTGCTGCTCGGCCGCGACTACGTGGTCCCCGAAGACGTGAAGGCGCTGGCCGTTCCGGCGATGGCGCACCGGATCACGCTGCGGCCGGAGATGTGGGTGCGCCGCATCCGCGGCGAGGACGTGATCACCGAACTGTTGCGCCGTCTGCCGGTCCCGCGCGCCAGCGTGACATGAGGCATCGCGACGCCAGCTCCGCGGTCGACGCCGAATTGCGGTGGCGGCCCGCACCGCTGGTCTTCATGCTCGCGGTGTGCGCCGCGGCGGCCTTGGTGCTGGCGGTGATCCTGGGCAGGTGGCAGCTGGTCGTGTTCGCCGCGCCGCTGCTCGGCGTGCTGGCCACCGCGCCGTGGCAGCAGTCCGCGACCAGGATCCAGGTCGACGGCGGCGGCACGCTGCGCTGTTTCGAATCCGAGGAGGTGACGCTCACCGTCGCCGCCTTCGTCGAGAAGGGGCACGCGCTGCTGCGGCTGAAACCGCGGGTTCTTCCCGGGCTCGGGCTCCGGGTCGAGGAGGCCAGCGATTCCGGCGTCGCGCCCGCCGGTCTGCGCCTGTCGCTCACGGCGGATCGGTGGGGCCGTTACCCCGTTTCGGTGCGAGTGTCGGCGCTGAGCCCGGCGGGACTCGCGATCGCCACGGCCGTGTTGCCCGCGGGTGAGCTGTTCGTCTACCCGATCACCGATCCACAGCGGATGCGCTTGCCGCGCACCGAGTTTCCCGAGCGGCTCGGCACCCACCTGACCCGCAGGCACGGCCCCGGCGTCGAGTACGCCGACATCCGCGCCTACGCGCCCGGCGACCAGTTGCGCATCGTGAACTGGCCGGTGAGCGCGCGGCGCGGGCGACTGTACGTCACCGAGCGACTGACCAACCGTTCCGCGGATGTCGTCGTGCTGGTGGACACCTCGCAGCAGGCGCCGGGACCGGCCACCGACTCGCTGGAATTGTCGGTGCGCGGCGCGGCGCAGGTGGTGCAGTCGACGTTGCAGGCGGGTGACCGGACCGCGGTGGTGTGCCTGGGCCAGGCGCCGCGCTGGCTTCGGCCGGATATCGGACGCCGCCAGTTCTACCGCATCGTCGACACCGTCCTCGACGTCGGCGACGAGCACATTCCGACCACCGGTACCCTCGCGCCGCACGCGGCCGTGCCGCTCGGTGCGATCGTGGTGGCGTTCTCCACGTTGCTGGACACTCAGTTCGCGCTCGCGCTGATCGACCTGCGCAAGCGCGGGCACGTGGTGGTCGTGGTGGATGTCCTGCGCGGTACCCCGTTCCGCGAGGACCTCGACCCGATCCTGGCCAAGATGTGGCAGCTCGAGCGCGCCGCGATGTACCGGGACATGGGCACCGTCGGCGTCGACATCGTGGCCTGGCCGCATGATGCCCGTCTGGATCAGATCATGCGCGTGCTCCCGGAGCACCGCAGGACGGTGCGGGTGCGCCGATGACCCGATTTCTCGCCGTTCTCTCCGGGGTGCTGCTGGTGGCGTCGGTGGCGCTGCTGGAGCCGTGGGTCGGCGTGCCCGCCCTGATCCTGGTCGCGCTCGGCTGGTGGTACCGGCCGTTGGCGGTGTGCGCGGTGCTGCTCGCGCTCGGCGTGCTCGCGGTCGACGACGCGGGCGTACTCGCTTCCGCCGCAACGGGATTGGTGGCCACGACCTATCTGCTCAATGCCGCGACGGTGACCGCGCCGCACGGGGTGGTGCCCACCACCATCCCATCCGTGGTCGGCGCGGTCGGCTTCGCGGCGGTAGCGGTCGGCGCCGCACTCGTTCCACTGCACCTGTCCTGGGCTCCGTTGGCCGCCCCGGTGCTGGTGGTGGTGTTGTTTGCCATGGTGATCCATGGCGCGGCGGCCCGTGGCAGACCCGGCGACCGAGACCTCCGGCCGTCCGGCGGAGCCTGAGCGGGTTGCGCTTGGCCGCCGGTCGCGCCCACATCCGCGGCCACCACCGCATCCGGCAGCAGCGATGGCAGGATATTCCGAAATGAATAAGGCCCGATCCGTCAGCAACGGACCGGGCCTTGCCCATTGGGACGGATTGCCTACGGGCGGTTGAACTCGCCATCGCGCGCACCCGCAACGAATGCGTTCCATTCGCCGGGCGTGAAGACGAGAGCTGGTCCGGTGGGGTTCTTCGAGTCACGGACACCGACATGCCCGCGATCGAGAAACGCGACCTCGACACAGTCTTGCCCGCCTGCGCTGCGGCTGCTTTTGAACCACTTGGCATCGGACAGGTCGATGTTCACGGTACATACTCCTTCGCTACCTGCCTCAGCAGATGTTTGCTCTCCACTGTGCTCAACGCTACCCGCTGGAGCCCGTCGAACGCCTTGCGGTACTTCCGCACGCTGTCTCGCCGCGAAAGGTACAGGGGCCCGGTGTAACTCTCCACGTAGACCGTCGTCGGCTCCAGCGGTTGCCCCTTACCGTCGACGCCGAAGTCCATGATCGTGAACGGTCCAGTCGCGATACCTAATGGGAAACCCGCCGAATCCGGCAGTATGCGAACCGTGACATTCGGCGGCATGTCGGCCAGATGCCGCAGCTGCTGACCCATGACCTTCGGCCCGCCGACCCTTTTCCGGAGGACACCCTCGTCCACAATCAGCTCGACCTGAACCGGCGAGACCTTCCGGGTGATCAGGTTCTGTCGTTCCCGCCTGACGCGGATGCGCCGCTCCAGTTCGTCGGGAGTGTCATCGATGAAGTACAGCCGATCGAGCGCGCGGGCGTAGTCGGATGTCTGAAACAGGCCCGAGATCAGATCCGGTCGGTAGATGCGCAGCTTCTCCGCCGCCGCCTCCAGGCCGACGTACACGTTGAACGTTTCGGGGATAACGTCGCCGTACTGATGCCACCAGTTCGGCTCGCGCCCCTGGCGCGCAAGGGCTTTGAGAACTTCGATCATGTCGGGTCGGTCGTACAGCAGGCACAGTCCTTCGAGCACCTCGTCATGGATCACTGGCGCCGCGCCGGTCTCGAGCCGCTGTAGCGAGCCCGCGCCCTTCCCGATTGCCTTGGAGGCCAGCCGGATCGACAACCCCGACCCCTCGCGCATATCGCGCAGATACCGGCCGAGCTGGCGGTGGGGAACCCCGGCAATCGGCTCCGATGCTGACGGATCGCTGGCACCCCTGGTCTTACTCATCAATGTTTCCGCCCCCTGCTCGCTGGATCACGCCTGTCGCTGAATATGGATCAAGCACTGGCTATCTCGTGGATCACGCTCGCCGAACAGTGTGGATCATCCGCTGGGAGAATGCAGCAGTTTCCGTGGATCGTCCTCTGGATGACCCAAATGCCCCTGATCAGCTGCTTTCATCTGACGTGCGCTCGGCACGGAGCACGGTACCGCAGCCCCAACGCAGTCCGCTCCTTCCCCGGGTACCGATCAGGGGGTTGTCGGGGACCGGGCGCACCCTAGCCGACTTTCAATGTGAGCCAGAGGTTCCCGAATGGATCCGATAGCGTCAGGGGACACGCCGATGTCCCGATGCCGGTATTACCGGCGCACTTGCGATCTCGCCGCGGTCATCGACCCGCCTGAACTCGGCCGCATCATCGTGCGTGCTGGCAGTGTCTGGGGGATCACGATGCCGGTGCGGCTCGGCCAGTCGGTGCGGGCGCATATGGATAAGCATGGGCAGGCTTCGGGGCCGATCGTGGCGCACCCGAGGGCGAAAAGGTGGACGTTCCTGATCCGGCCCGACCTGCCGGACGAGGACAGGTTGTTCTCGGAGTTGTTCCGGCTGGACGTCAGCGTCGCCCGGGAGGGGGCCACGATTGCGTTGCCGTCGCCCGCCGCATCGTCGGAAAGCATTCGGCACTGGGTGATTCCGGCTCGTAGCCCGTTCCGGCCATCCGGTCTCGTGGTCGTCGCCGCCGTCCGTGCGCAGACCACGCGCACGCCGATGCCGCAGTCGCTCCAGCGGGTGGCGAACCATGTCGCATAGCGCCGTGCGGCTCCCCGGAATGGTCCTATGCCCGAACTGCGGTGACCACGTGCCGCTCGTCGAGGGAAGGCTCGGCATCCACGTCAACGCCGAGGCCACTGACGCGTGCCAGGGCTCCAACGTCGCCGCGGAGGAGGTGAGCGCCTGATGTTCTCGACAGTCGTTGTCGCTTTTACCGCCTTGGCGGTTGTCGGCTGGGTTGGCGCGTGCTTCGGCGGCGGCATGCGCCTGCTCGACTACCGCCTTGAGCGCGACCACCGGTCTCGCGCCGAGCGCCGCGCGCCTGATGCCCCGACCTACGGGCTGCGCTATCGCAACTACATCGACACCCAGCGTGAATCGCTCAGCGTCATCAGTCGCCCGCTGCCGGAGGAGATTTCGACATGACGATTGCCAGGACGGCCGTGATCTTCATGGACCGGGGCCGGATGGCTCGGCTCGCAGTCGAATTGGAGGCCGCGGGCCGCGAGCTTGCCGCCCAGCACGGCTACAGAGTTGTGGGCGTCGTAATCGCGCCCGCCAACCGCCCGGACGTGCTGGAAGACACGCTCGAGCGGGTCGCCCGCGCCGACGTCACCGCCATCATCACGCCGACACTCGCGCACATCAAACGGCAGACCAACCGCATCCGCCAGGTGTGCGAGCTGCTGACCATGACCCCTCCGGCCACATACACACGGCTACAGCCACAGTCGCGGGTCCGTCCCTACCTTGCGGGGGGCGCGCGATGAGCGACGAGGACTCGACCGAAGACGACCTGGCCCGACTGATCGAGGCGTTACGGCGGATCCCGGATGCTGACGACCCGGACATTCGGGATCAACAGATCGAAATGCCGGTCACGTGGATGTGTGATCACGAGGGCAACTGGTCGCCGGTCTACGCGGACGGGCGGGTTGGGGAGCATTCGTTCTCGTTCGCCCAGATGGCCGCCTTCCGTGGTGAAGACCTCGGCCCGTTCCTCGAGACGCTGATCGACGCACAGATAGTGCCGGACACCGCTCGCGTCGGCTTGGACGTCTTCCGCGAGGCATGGAAGGGGGTGACCGACTTCGTTTCGCGTGTGGTGGACCCAGGACCGTGTGAGCGGCCGACAACCGAGTTGACCCAGGAGCTCAGCGAAGACGACTGATCAGGAAGACTTCTACCCGGCGTTGTGAGTCCGCCGAGACTGGTACGCAGCCAGTCCCGGCGCTCAACTCGTCTCGCGTGAAGTCCAGTACTCCCGCAAACTCGCGATCAGCGGCCCGTCGAATTCGAGGATCGCTACCTCGCGCATCCGCTTGCGAGTGCCTTTTACCCGGTCATCGAACTGGGCTTCCCACTCGGCCACTGCCGTGTTGCCGTCCACGTACAACGCCAGCAGGTCGCATTCGATATTGCCTTGCGACTCGACAACCTTCGACTTCCAGTAGGCGCGGATACCCTCGCGACCCTCGATCGGCGCGTCGAGCACCCGCTCGTGATAGGTCGCGTCCTCACCGAAGATAGTGACGATCAAATCCGGGTCCTGGCCCACCCATGCCCGGATGTACACCGCTACAACATCTTCGACATGTTGCCTGGTCAGCGTCATCGTGCCTCCACAACATCGCTCAAGGTGAGCGGCCCATCGGTATGTGTGTGCTCGCCGACCAGAGCGTAGACCACCCGGGGGTCCGGCAACGTGATGTCGTTCAGATCGACACCCGACACCGACGCCTCGTCCAGGCGTACCCACTTCCAGCGCTGCGCCACTACCCGTAGGTCGTGAGCATTGCCGGTGTAGTAGCCATCCAGCACGCCTTCACCGGGAAGCACAGCCAGGTGTAGTGCTCCGAAGTAGTACGCATCGCTGACGTTCCGCCACCGCCCGATCAACTGCCGATCGAACAACTCGGCGTCTATCTCATGGCGGAAACCGGCCCTGCGTTTCTCACTTCGAGGCTCGGGCGGATAGTTCCGCGCGATCACCCCACGCCCACCGGGCGCTGCAATCTCCGAGATATCGGCATGGCAGCGATCCTCATCGAACAGGAAGCACGTCACCCAGTGACCAGCCAGCGCAGACGGAGCCAGCGACGACGTAATCGGCATACCGCCCGGCCCTCGCCAGCGATCCCACTCGGCGGTCAGCGCGTCCTCGAACCGCCGCCGCTGCACCTCGTCCAGCCCCAACAGCATTGTCGCGAGCCGCTTCTGATTACCGTGCCGCAGTCGCGCATCCGGCCCGGCCTTGCGCCACCGATAGACCATGCTCGTCGTGACATCGACCTTCGCCGCGAAGTCTTCGACGGTCATCCCCAACGCCTGCTGTAGGGCGAACGACTCGATACCGGTCCACCGCTCCACATACGTCATGCTGAAACACTCCGTTCCACCATCCACCTGGACCGTACGCCGGAATCCGTTGCAGCACCTGAACTTACGTGAACTCTGGTGAACTTCGTCGGAATCTCAGACTTCAAGGACAAGCAATGGTTACTCCATACCCGGCCAGTGCACGCTTGATCAGTACCGCAAGCCGACGGAGACACCGACATGACACCCGCAACGGCAACCACCAGTCTTGCCCGCCAAGGCCACGAAACGCCCTGCGAATGGAGAGAACCAGCGCGCGCGTGGGTAGTGGCTGACGAACTCGCCGCTACCCACCGCGCCGCCCGTGGCGAGATCGTGCGCAACCCTCCCTTGACCGAACCGTGGGCCTGGGCGCGGGTGAACTCCCGCGCCTTGACCGCCCGCGTGTGCGCGCTACTGGGGCCGGCCGCCGCTTGCCCGACGCCGCGTGCGGGCGCGACACTTGGTTGCTCGAGCCCGCGATAAACCAGACAGCCAGCATGAGGGGAAGGCCCGGCCAGTGGACGATGAACAGATCGGTTTCGATATCGAATTCGATGATAAGACCCAAGCATTCTTGGACTGGGTTGCGCCCGAACATATGGAATCGGGAGTGCGAGCATTTCTCGCCGAAATGGTTCCGGATGTGAGCTACGAGTTGGCATGGTGGAAACCGCCGCTGTCGACTCGGATCATGGAAGCGGCAAAAGGGCGGTTCGGTGAGGCCGGATTGACCGGCGCCGAAAACCGCGAACTCGCCGATGGGTTTGTTCGATTCCTGGGCGAATGCTATGTGCGGCGTGGCGGTCTGCATTGGACGAACCGTCCCGAGTGGGGTCCGCCGCTGTACTCCGATTTTGGTCCGGCTGTGCGGGGCGACGGTGACCGCAGCATGGTGGCGATAGCGGAATATTTGTCTGACAGTGATGGTCCTCGGTTGATCGAATACAACATCGCTGAGGCTGTGCGCGAAGCCCGAAAATATCGGACCACCATATAGTGTTCTGACTCGCTCGATATAAACCGGGGGGTGGGTACAGCTGTGCCCGACGAATACGATGCCATCCGTAGTAAATTGACCAATTACGAGAAGGGGTTGTACTTCGAAGTCGGTAGGGCACACGAGCGGGGAGAAACATCGGAAAAGGGATGGGTTCGCCAGTTCAGGGTAGTAACCAAAGAAGGCCCGCGCGTTCTGGACTCGGCTCGAACCCACGAGCGAGGCATCCAAGGTGTCGAGCGTAAATCAGGTCGGGTCAACGAGGTAGATGCTCGCGCTCAACTAAAAAAGGAACGAGCGGGACTGAATTCCGGCCAGATTACTCATTCCCGATGGGAAACGGTGGCCGGTGAGGCGGTCCCCGAGAAAGTGCGCGAAGACCTGCGAGATATGGCCAGAGATTTTGGTGACAAATTTCAGCATGTGGTCATTTCTCGCGCTGACGCATTTCGCGCCATACAGTTGGGTCGGTCGCTGGTATCTCAGCAATTGGAGCTGATCCGGCCGTACGAGTTGCAACGGGCAGACCGAGCGCGGGAACGGCTGGAGAAGATACGCCAAATCGTGCGGGCGCAAGAGCGAGCCGAGAAATTCCGGAAGATGGAGCAGTTCCGGGAAGCCGCTGCGCGTGGCCGGGCGGATGCCCCACAGAAGATCGAACGTGATCGGCAGGCCAGAGAAGAAGCCGAGCGAGCCAGGCGAGCACGCGGAGCCGATGAGCGTGCACGCGTTGAACGGGCGGCTGCCGAACGGGTGGCGCTGGAATTCCCGGTGCCCAATCAGTTCCAGGAGCGCGAAGCCGCTGACACTGGGGAACAGGCGGCCCGGGAGGCGGCCGACACTGCCAGCCTGGAGCGTGCAGCAGCCGACGCCCGTTCGGCGGAGGAGAAGGCGCGCGAAGCACGGGAGGCGGCGGAGAAGGAACGCGCGGAAGAACTGGCACGCCTGCAAGCCCGGGGAGTGCCCCCGGAAGTGGTGAAGATTCTCGGGCTGGGGCAGGCTCAACCACCTTCAGCGGCTGTGCGGGAACCGCCTGGTCATGCGCCGGGCGTGGTTCGTGGGGGCACCGGACAAGGGCACGAACGCAGCCGGGAAATCACCCGAGACCGGTGAAATAGCCTGCGAGATATCAACACTGAGAGTTCACCTCGCGGATTTCGGCCACATCGTCCGATTCTCCTGCGGAAGTTGCGCTTTCCCCGAACATGGTCAGGAACGTGGGCAGCCCCCGAACCAAGGGGACAGTTCGGGGGCCGTTCAGGAAGGCTACATCGACAATCCGCCGTGTAGATGCGGATTCACCGACGACTTACGTAGCCACCTTCCACATTGTCCGAGGCCCACGACCCAAGCGACTCAGCGTCTACCGTAGTTGACGTCTTGCCCGTGACTAGTCCGACGAGTTTGCGAGGCGGTCTCGAAGGTGCCCTGGCAAGCGCAACACCGTGCACAAAAGTAATAGACGACAGCATTCGATCAGGGCTACCTGTAAGTAGCATTCAGGCTGTTATCAAATCTTTATAATGCCAGGTCAAGCTACTCATCGGTACCATGCGGTACCCGTTGAGGTTGCTTTAGGGTTCTCCCAGTCTGTTGCGCAGGGCACACCCGAGAGGAAGCAGTCAGTGACGATCCATGAGAGTGCATCCGCCCGTCCGCTTGTCGTCTCCCGGCGATTCACCGACAGCGCCGACCCCAGCGAGTTGATGCTGTTTCGGGCGTTTCAGTCTCAGGGACGCCGCCTAACGATGCTTGGCGCAGGGCTGGAGACCACTCTGCTAGCGGCAGTTACTGGACAAATTGTGATCGCCGTACTCCTCGCGGGGCAGGTGCCGTGGCTGGTGCTGGGCGGACTCGTCGTACTCACGTCCGGGGTCGCGGTGGCTCTCGTCCTCCGCTTGCCGCAGATCCTTCTGGCGATCGCGCAAATCGAATCGACCCGCAATGACAGTCCCACGCTCCGTGGCATTGGGCGCGATCGCGATGATCCTCGAGAAGCAGTGGGGCAGAGCAGCAACGATTGTCAGGCGGCGTAGAAATGAGTCCCGACGCGGACGACCGAGCCGTGAGCCATACATAAATACACTCTGATTCCGCTCGCCCCACTCCGGGCGGTGGTCTGGTCATCGTGGTGCTGTTCGCCCTGGTGATCCAGGGCGCGGCGGCCCGTCGCGCACCCGGCGACCGAGATCTCCGATCGTACGACGGAGCCTGACGGTCGCCGAGTCGTCACGATCTGCCCGGCGTGGTCGCGAGCCGCTCGCCGAGCCGGCGACGGTGTGCCGGTCGAGCCCCGGCCTGTGGCACCGGACCGCGGCTGGGTTGCCGTAGGCCGGTATCAGTCGCTGGTCAGGCGGTCACCGTTGCCTTCTCTCGCTGTAGTTCCAGGGCGATGTCGATGAGCTGGTCTTCCTGGCCGCCGACGAGTTTGCGCTTGCCCGCGCGGACGAGCATTTCGGCGGCGGAGACGCCGTAGCGCTCGGCTTGACGTTCGGCGTGCTTGAGGAAGCTGGAGTAGACGCCCGCGTAGCCCATCATCAGGGCTTGGCGGTCCAGCAGACATTCCTGCGGCATCGCGGGGCGGACGACGTCCTCGGCGGCGTCTGCGATGGCGAAGAAGTCGATGCCGGTCTTGATGCCGAGCTTGTCGCACACGCCGACCAGCGCTTCGACCGGCGTGTTGCCCGCGCCGGCACCGAAACGGCGTGCGCTGCCGTCGATCTGGGTGGCGCCCGCGCGGATGGCGTAGACGGAGTTCGCGACGGCCAGGTCGAGGTTCTCGTGACCGTGGAAACCGACCTGGGCGTCGCCGCCGAGTTCGTCGACCAGTGCGGCCACGCGGTCGGAAACCTGCTCCAGCACCAAGGCTCCGGCGGAGTCGACGATATAGACACACTGGCAGCCCGCGTCGGCCATGATGCGCGCCTGCTTGGCCAACACCTCCGGCGGCTGGGTGTGCGACATCATCAGGAAGCCGACCGTCTCCAGCCCGAGTTCGCGCGCGAGGCCGAAGTGCTGGATCGACACATCGGCTTCGGTGCAGTGGGTAGCGATGCGGCAGATGGACGCGCCGTTGTCCTGGGAGATCTTGATGTCTTCCTTCACGCCGACACCCGGCAGCATCAGCACGGCGATCTTCGCCCGCTTGGCCGTCTCGGCGGCGATGGTGACCAGTTCCTGTTCCGGCGTCTTGGAGAAGCCGTAGTTGAACGACGAGCCGCCGAGTCCGTCGCCGTGGGTCACCTCGATCACCGGAACGCCCGCGCCGTCCAGCGCGGCCACGATGTCGCGGACCTCCGTGGCGGTGAACTGGTGGCGCTTGTGATGCGATCCGTCGCGCAGCGAGGTGTCGGTGACGCGGATGTCGAGTTCTGCTGAATAGACCATGTCGATAACTCCTCTACACCCGGGCCGAGGTGATCTGTTCCGCGATGACCTCGCCCACCTGCGTGGCGGCGGCGGTCATGATGTCGAGGTTGCCCGCGTACGGCGGCAGGAAGTCGCCCGCGCCCTCCACCTCGACGAACACCGACACCTTGGCCATGCCGCCGGACACCACCGACGGCTCGTCGAACTGCGGCTCGTTGAGCAGCCGGTAGCCGGGTACGTACTGCTGGATGTCGGCGACCATCCGGTGGATGGAGTCGGCGATCGCGTCGGTGTCGGCGTCATCGGGGATGGCGCAGAAAATGGTGTCGCGCATGATCATCGGCGGCTCGGCCGGGTTCAGGATGATGATCGCCTTGCCGCGCTGCGCACCGCCGATGGTCTCCACGCCACGGCTGGTGGTCTTGGTGAACTCGTCGATGTTCGCGCGTGTACCTGGTCCCGCGGAGACCGACGACACCGACGCGACGATCTCCGCGTACGGCACCGGGACGACCCGCGACACCGCGGCGACGATCGGGATCGTCGCCTGCCCGCCGCAAGTGATCATGTTGACGTTCGGCGCGTCGAGGTTGGCGCCGAGGTTCACCGGCGGCACCACGGCGGGGCCGACGGCGGCGGGTGTGAGGTCGACCGCGCGGATGCCCGCTTCGGCGTAACGCGGGGCGGCGGCGCGGTGCACGTAGGCCGAGGTCGCCTCGAAGATCAGGTCCGGCAGTTCGGATTGCCCGAGCAGCCAGTCGACGCCCTCGTGCGAGGTCTCCAGCCCCAGCCCGCGGGCCCGCTTCAGACCTTCGCTGTCCGGGTCGATCCCGATCATCCAGCGCGGCTGGATCTTCTCCGAGCGCAGCAGTTTGTAGAGCAAATCGGTACTGATGTTGCCGGACCCGACGATCGCGGCGGTGACGGTCCCGTTCGCGGACACGACAGCCTCCCTAAGTGAATTGCAGACGGACAGAACCGAGTCCGGCGAACTCGGCGTGGAATGCGTCGCCCGGACGGGCGTCGATGGCGCGGGTGCACGAGCCGGGCAGCACGATGTCGCCCGCTTTCAGCCGGACGCCGAAGCTCGCGACCTTGCGCGCAAGCCAGGCGACCGCTATCACGGGATCGCCGAGCACGGCGTCGCTGCGGCCCTCGGCGACCACCTCGCCGTTGCGGGTGAGCACCGCGTCGATCGCCTTGACGTCGATGTCCGCGGGCGCGACGCGCTGGGCGCCGAGCACGAAACCGGCGGAAGACGCGTTGTCGGAGATGGTGTCGGCCAGGCCGATGTTCCAGTCCTTGATCCGCGAATCGATCAGCTCGATGGCGGGCGCGAAGGCGACCGTGGCGGCGAGCACGTCGTCCTCGGTGCAGTCGGCTCCGGGCAGGTCGGCGCCGAGCAGAAAGCCGACCTCCACCTCGACGCGGGGGAACAGGTAGCGGCCCGCTTCGACCGGGACGTCTTCGTAGACTTCCATTTCCGCGAGCAGATGACCGTAGTCGGGCTCGTCGACGCCCATCATCTGCTGCATGGCCTTCGAGGACAGGCCCACCTTGTGCCCGACGATGCGGGCGCCGCCGTCGAGCCTGCGCCGGATGTTGATCAACTGGATCTCGTAGGCGTCGACCACGTCGATGTCGGGATGCCTGGCGATCAGTGGATCGATCGCCACCCGCTCGCGCTCGGCGCGCTCGAGTTCGTCGGCCAGTTCGGTTCGTACCGTGTCGGACAGCACGCTAGTTTCCTTCCACAGTTGCTTGATCGAGCGCCGAGACCTGCTCGCCCGCCGCGGACCGGCCTGCCCTGCGGCCCGAGAAGACGCAGTCGGCCAGCGACAGACCGCTGACGTAGGACTTCGAGCAGATGCCGATCGCGGTGCGGCCGGCCGCGAAGAGCCCCGGAATATCCCTGCCCTCGGTCGATTTGACCGCGCCGGACCGCTCGTCCACGACGACGCCGCCGAGGGTGAGCATGGGGCACGGGTTGGTCAGGCTCGGTTTGATGCCCACATCCAACAGCCAGTACGGGCCGCTGCCGACCGGTTCGGTGAACTCGGCGGGCTTGCCGACCGGATCGGGGGCGCCGGTCTCGATCGCGGTGTTGTGCGCCTCGACCGTCGCGCGCAACCCGGCGGGGTCGATGCCCGCCTTGGCGGCGGCTTCTTCCAGCGTGGCGCCGCGAACCGCGGTGCGCCGCATGGTCTCGAACTGCCCGCGCTGGAACCACGCGCCCTGCTTGCCGATCTGCCCGATCGCGGAGCGCATCAACGCGTTGTCGGCCAGCAGCCAGCCCTTGCCGCCGTGCTCGGTGATCAGCGCGTGACCGACGGCGGCGCCATAGCGTGTCTCGTCGATGACCCGGCGACCGGCGGCGTCCACCAGCAGCGCGCCGGTGAAAGCACTCGGGGGCAGGAGGAATCGCCATGCGGAGACGTTGTCCATGCGGTCGACGGCCGCGCCGGCCTGCTGTGCCATCAGAATGCCACTGCCGTCGTCACCTGTGGTGCCGAGCGCGAGACCGCCCCGGTAGGCGGGTGCGTACAGCCGCACCATGTCGCGATTGGCGATGAAGCCGCCCGCGCTGACCACCACCCCGCGCCTGGCCAGGACGCGAATCGTGGTGCCGTACCGGCGTTCCAGCCCGGCCAACCGCCGTTCCAGCCTCCGGCGCAGCGGCGGGTAGTAGATGCCCGGCTTGGCCGCGATATTCGCCAAGCGGGTGTAGCGGTCCCGCACCCGTCCGGGCGCGTTGCGCAGCGTGTGGCATTCCACGCCGATCACCGCACCGGTGCCGTCGGTGATCAATCGGGTAGCTCGCGTAAGGGTTTCGACGCGCACGCCGAGCCGGGACGCGGCGGCGGCGAGCGGGCCGGTGAGCTTCTTGCCGGAGGTCCCCCGGCCCTTCACCCGATGTCCGCGCTGAGCGGCCGGGATATCCCGGAACGCGCCGGAGATCTCGCTGCCGGAGTAGTACAGGTAGTAGCGGTCGTTCGGATAGGAGGTCTTGTATGGGCACAGCGAGGCTTCGAACGGAACGCCGTGGCCCTTCAGCCACTCGATCAGCGCCGGGCTTTCCTCGACGAACCGGCGCAGCGTCTCAGGGGTGACGGCGTCGCCGACCTCGCGCTCCAAATAGGCGTACATCGCTTCCGGGGTGTCCTCGACCCCCGCCTCACGCTGCACCGAGGTCCCGCCGCCCGCGTAAATGATGCCGCCGGACAGCGCCGACGCACCGCCTCCCGCGAACCGCTCCAGCACGAGCACCTGCGCGCCCGCCGCGGTCGCCTCCAGCGCGGCGGCCGCACCCGCGGCGCCGTATCCGACCACGACAACGTCGGTGGCCAGGTCCCATTCGAGGCCCATGTTCCTCACTCCGGTCCGAAACTGAAACAAGTTTCCTCGACAAATGGAACGTCGAGCAAGTCTTCTGCCACACAACATAGACCAATGGCGCGTCCATTCTATAACGTGTTCTACATGACTGATCGGGAATACGACGTGGTGGTGGTCGGCAGCGGCGCCGCCGGCATGACCGCCGCCCTCACCGCGGCCCATCACGGGCTGAGCGTGGTGGTCATCGAGAAGGCCGCGCACTACGGCGGGTCGACCGCACGCTCCGGCGGCGGCGTGTGGATCCCGGGCAACAAGGCGCTGCGCGCGTCCGGTCGGCCCGACGACCGCGAGGACGCACGGACCTACCTGCACAGCATCATCGGTGACGTCGTGCCCAAGGAACGGATCGACACCTACATCGACCGCGGTGCCGAAGCCTTCGACTTCGTGCTCGACCACACGCCGCTGAAGATGCGCTGGGTGCCCGGCTACTCCGACTACTACCCCGAGGCACCCGGCGGCCGCGCCGAGGGACGCTCGTGCGAACCGAAGCCGTTCAACGCCAAGATCCTCGGCGCGGAGCGGTTCAATCTGGAACCGCCCTACAGCAAGACGCCGCTGAACGTCGTGGTCACCCAGGCCGATTTCAAGCAGCTCAACCTGATCCGGCGGCATCCGCGCGGCATGCTGCGCGCCATGCGGGTCGGCGCGCGCACCACTTGGGCCCGGATCGCCGGCAAGCATCTGCTCGGCATGGGCCAGGCGCTGGCCGCTGCGCTGCGCAAGGGGCTGCTGGACGCGGACGTGCCGCTGCTGCTGAACACCCCGCTGACCCGGCTGATCGTCGAGGACGACCGGGTCACCGGCGTCGAGGCCGAGCACGAGGGGGAGACCGTCCGCTTCGCCGCTCGCTACGGCGTCGTGCTGGCCACCGGCGGCTTCGAGCACAACGCGGAGATGCGGCACGCCTACCAGCGCGAGCCCATCACCACCGAATGGACCACCGGCGCGCCCGCCAACACCGGCGACGGCATCAACGCCGGCCTCGAACTCGGCGCCGCCGTCGACATCATGGCCGACGCCTGGTGGGGGCCGACGATCTTCAAGGGCGGCAAGCCCTGGTTCTGCCTGGCGGAACGCAATCTGCCGGGCTGCATCATCGTGAATGCCGACGGGAAGCGTTTCGGAAATGAGTCCGCTCCTTACGTCGAGGCCGTGCACACCATGTACGGCGGCGAGTACGGCCAGGGCGATGGCCCCGGCGAGAACATCCCCGCCTGGCTGGTGTTCGACCAGCGCTACCGCAACCGCTACATCTTCGCGGGGTTGCAGCCCGGCCAGCGGTTTCCGTCCCGCTGGATGGAAAACGACCTCATCGTGCAGGCGCCGACGCCGGCCGAACTGGCCGCGAAGATCGGCGTGCCGGAGCAGAACCTGGCCTCGACCATCGAACGGTTCAACGGTTTCGCGGCCACCGGCGTGGACGAGGACTTCCACCGCGGCGACAGTGCCTACGACAAGTACTACGGCGACCCGACCGTCAAACCGAACCCTTGTCTGGCTGCGCTGGTGGAAGGGCCGTTCTACGCGGCGAAGATCGTACCCGGCGATCTCGGCACCAAGGGCGGCCTGGTCACCGATACCGCGGGCCGGGTGCTGCGGGAGGACGAGACCGTCATCGAGGGCCTGTATGCCTCGGGAAACGTCAGCGCCCCGGTGATGGGCCACACCTACGCGGGCCCCGGCGCCACCATCGGCCCCGCGCTGACCTTCGGCTATCTGGCCGTGCTCGATATCGCCAAGCGCAAGAAGGAGCAGCCCGCCGCGGCCACGGCCGGGGCCTGAGGCGATGTCACGGGTCTACACCCAGACCTGGCCAAACCAGCCGAATCGTCCCGCGGAACGGACCAAGCAGAGGCGAGCCGGTGTCACGGCCCGCAGGATTGGTCCGTGACGGCAGGTCCGCGACACGAGCAGTCCGGATTCGTCCACAATCATGCACAAGGAGTTCTGATGCCCATCGACCCGAAGACCGCGCTCGGCGCGGAGCTGCCCAGCCGGGAATTCGCCTGGACGCCGTCGGACGTGCAGCTCTACCAGCTCGGTCTCGGCGCGGGTGCGCGCTGGACCGACCCGGCCGAGCTGCGCTACCTCGACGATCGGGTACCGCAGGTGCTGCCGACCTTCGCGACCGTCGCACCGACGCTGCACGAGACCGAGCCGCCGAAGGTGAGCTTCCCCGGCATCGATATCGATCTGGCGAAGGTGGTGCACGGTCACCAGGAGATCGAAGTGCATCGGCCGATCCCGGCCGCGGGCAAGGCGACCAGCACCGGCCGGATCGCGGAGCTCTGGGACAAGGGCTCGGCGGCGGTGGTGGTGCAGGAACACACCGTTACCGGTTCCGACGGAGCGCCGCTGTGGACGGCGCGGTCATCGATCTTCGCCAAGGGTGAGGGCGGCTTCGGCGGCGAGCGCGGACCCAGCACCAAGACCGAGTTGCCGGACCGGGCACCGGATTTCGACGTCACCACGCCCACACTGCCGCAGCAGGCGCTGCTCTACCGGATGTGCGGTGACCGCAACCCGCTGCACTCTGATCCCGAATTCGCCCGCGCGGCCGGTTTTCCCGCACCCATCCTGCACGGGCTGTGCACCTACGGCATTGTCTGCAAGACCGGGACCGACACCGTGCTGGACGCCGACGCGAGCCGGGTCACCGGATTCCGCGCCCGATTCGCCGGCGTGCTCTATCCCGGCGAAACCATCCGCACCCGCATCTGGCGGCAGGACGACGCGCTGACCATCGCGGCGACCGTCGTGGACCGCGACGACGCACCGGTCCTCGCCGACGTCACGCTGCGATTCCGGCCCGCCTGACGCCGCTTCCACACCGGTACGGTGTTGGTAGCCGATTCCTCGGACCATTCGGCTACCGGCATTCGCCACTCAGTACATTCAGCACAGTGCTTCGCCGATGGCGACGGGATCGGCCGAACGTACGTCCTTTCCCCCAGTGGAACTCGACATGTCGAGACACTCTCAGTCGGTGCCGGCGAGCGAATGGTCGCTGTGTCGGCTGTGGTAGAGATCACCGGTCCACAGCTCGTTCCAGTTGTCCGCTCTCTGGCTCGGGGGCATGTGACCGTGTTAGCGTTTTGCCGAGAAGGGGCGGTCTTCATGGGGGAATTCGCCTTGCGTCGCAGGCAAATTCAGTGTGATCGGGTTGCCCGGCCATATCTACACACGGGGGATGTTCATGCGTACTCGGGGTGTCATTGCAGGACTTGCAGGCTTGCTGACCAGCATCATGGTCGGCGTTGTCGGAGGCGGTACAGCGGTTGCCGAACCATTAGCGGATAAGTCGCGGGACACAATTACCGATGACGGTTGGCAGATACGGATCACCAAGACCGAGGAAAGCCTCGACAGGTACCCGAATCTCGCGGCAACCATGTTCACCCGCGAAGGTTTCGTCAGCCTCAAAGCCGTCGCCGACATCGACGGTATGGGCACCGCGCCGGTCAACTCGGGCACCATCACCCTCGGTTATCAAATCGGATGCCAGGTTGACGTCACCAACGGAATGTCACTGGGATTGGCGGTCGGCCCCAGCGTCAGCATCGGGGTGTTCTCCAGCCTCGGTGGCAGCGCAATGCTTTCACCAACGGTGAACCTGAAGCCGGGTACCATCGCCAACATCCCGTTCGGCACAAAGCCTTTGACCGGACGCCACGGTTCGATCACCTCCGACCAAGTCCACATCAAGATCGACGGCTGCCTCGGCCCGGTCAGCTTGCGCTCCTACGCCCAGGCCAACATCTCGACGCCCAACGCGGACAACTCCCTTGCCGTGTACGGCGACCCGATCTACCTGTGAGACGACCGATGTCGTTGGATTCGAGGCGAGTACCGTGCGGTCGCGGCTGCGGCCTATTGATGATGGTTCTGGCGCTGTTGATCGGCTACGGTGCGGTGGCCGGTGCACGGAATGCGCCCCAGGCCGAGGCGAAGCCGATCAATCCCTACGTTCCATGTCCGGAATGGCAGATCCTGCATCCTGGATGGCCGTGCTGGGGCAACTTCCCCGAGATCGAAGAACCAGCCCCGCCAGCCCTTCCTCCCGCTCCGCCGGTTACGCCGCCACCAGCCGCTCCCGGTCCACAGGCCCCGACCCCGACCACACCGCCGTCGACAACCGCGGCCCCGCCACCGGCGGCCGCGCTCACCCCGCCACCGGCACGACCGGCTCCCGATCCCTGCGACGCCATCATCCCGGTGCCCAGCTACGTCCCGCCTGCCCTGCCTGGTAATCCATCGAACCCGCCGTGCGGATCGGGACCGCGCAACCTCCGTGAACTGATCGACTACCTTCTGCGCACTCCGGTTAGGCAACTAGCAGACGGGCAGTACCCGGATGAGCCGTCTCTCATTCAGCGGGTCAACGCATGCGTGAACCATGACGACCTCCACCGTCCGCAATACCCTGATGTGTATGGATTCGAGGACAGCACATGGACAGTGGTGGGCATGGAGCGTGGCCTTGGGGCCGAACGAGCGATCCTCGGCTGCGACGCGGTTCGCCACATGATCCTCGATGGCAACACCCGTTACGACGGCAAGATCCACGACCCCAGGACCAACCCGAGGGCGTTCATGTACTGCATGCAGAACATAATGCGGTATCCCAATAGTGCGAAAATCGACACCAAAACCGGCAACCAGAAGTTCGTCTACCTGTACGCGCCGGGCAAAGAAGCCGTGATGTATGTGGGTCCAGCTGAATCCGGGGTCCGGCAAATCCGGACGGTTTACACCAACGGCGACCCGGATGACTGGGTCGGATGCGCAGGAACAGCCATGGCAGGTCCAATACGATGATCTCCGAAGCAGAATTCAGGCGACTGCACGCCGAAGAGCGGGAACGGCTGAAGCGTTGGGACGTATCGGAGCTTCGCCGCGATATCGATTCGTTCCTGTCGATCGCTTGCTGGTACTTCACTGATTTCGAAACCGACGAACACGTTGTTGTCGACGCATTCGTGGAATACCTCGCTCGCGCGAATCCGCTCGCAGTTCGGCCAATAGGTCATTTCGAGCAGTTCGTATCGAATCACCTCACTCGACTCGCGGACCGATACGGTGCGGTCGTCAACGCAGCGCGGGAAGGTGGACGAACCGACCGGGACGAGGAACTCGGGTGGAAGTTGGCCAATGAACTGGCCTGGCGCCTAGGCGGCGAGCTGGGCAACCGCGGTGATTGGCGAGCGAACAAGCTGTTCATCCACGGGTCGATCGCAGATCGGACAATGACGCCGTACCTGGGCTTCTCTCGCATACGAGGAGTGGCCCGCTCGGGTGCGATCAAGGTACCCAGCGGCGAACAAAAGTTCGTCCAGGACACCGTGCGGTGGTGCCTCCAGTGGGAAGCGGAAGCTCACCACCGATACGACCTCGAATCCTCCGCGCAACAGCGCGCCACGACAGTGGTCGAACAACTGATGAGTGAGGTGACCTCGCTCCACGGACACTCCGATCTCGATGAAGAGCTCGGCAGACTTCCCCCTACCCGCTGGGTATAGGCGGTCGGATAAGACGGCGAAGAAATCGACGATCCGTGCGCCATCGCAACCGAGGGGATTGTCGGCCGAGGCGGCTTTTGGCGTCCGGGTGGACGGTCGGATGCTCTTCGGCTTGCGGGATAGATAGTCTGGAGACCGATCACGCGGGCGCGAGAACACGGGCGACGAAGGACAGCACGTCCGGCCAAGACGCGTCGACGATCCCGCCGTGATCGGCATCGTAGGTGCGGAACTCGTATTTCGTTCCCGCGACGGTGAATTGGGCGAGCAACCCGTGGGTGATCGGGAGGGGAATGTCGCGGTCGGTGGACCCGTGCGCCACGAACAGCGGCTGGTGGTATCCGGAGGTCGGCACCTGCATGTATCGGGTCAGGGCGTCGGCGACCGGGCTGCCCGCTATCGGTCGGTTGAGCATCGACCCGATCGTGATGCCGGCGACCGCTGTCTTCCATTCGGGTTCGCACCGGCGGTCGATACGAGCGAGCGCGTCCGCACCGGCGGGTGTCAGTACCGACGCCACCGCCTCGGGGGCAACGAGCCGCACCCCGTCCAGCACCGCGGCGAACGTCGCGGTGAGGCCGTCGAAACCGGGCACCGTGGGTGCATACGGCCCGGCCAGCACGAAAATCTTCTCGATGTTCGATGCGGGCGCGAGCGCCGCGGTGCCGCGGAAATCGAGTTCGGGAGCGTAGCGGTCGGCGATATTGCCGGTGTTGAGTGCCGCGTGCCCGCCCTGCGAGACACCGGCCACCGCCCACCTGTGCGCGAGCGCGGGCTCGACGCGGCGGGCGGCGCGAACGAGGTCGACGGTCGCCGTGGCCTCGGTGCGCGAGTGCAGGTACGGATGGACGGTCTCGGCGCCCGGACCCAGGCCGAGGTAATCGGGCGCGACCACCGCGTAGCCCTGATCGACCAGGCTCCGCACATGGGGTGCGTCGGCCTTCGCGTTCGTGCTGATCCCGCAGGTAGGCCCGAGCCCGGTGGTCCCGTGCGTCCAGGCGACCACCGGCCAGCCGTCCGCCGGAGGCGTACCGGTCGGCGTCGCGAGAATGCCGGTCGCCGTTGTCGGCGCGCCGGTCGGGCCTTCGGTGACGTACTCGATGACGCGGGCCGACTCGATACCGCCCCACCTGGGCGGCGGACTCGTGCGAGCTGACCACCGAACCCAGTTCCCTTGTCGCGGCGGCGGTCTGGCCGATCTCATCGGCATGCGCGGTCGCAACCGCCGTCGCGGAGAGCACGGCGAGCGAGCAGAGCGTGGCGGCCATCGACCGCAATCTATGCACGTTCGGAATCATGGGTGCACGGTCGATCCAGTTGGCGAACATAGGCTTTCCTTCGCAGACCCGACCCTGATTTCGGTAGCCACGCTACGTACTGTGTGTTCAGCGCACAACCCGATCGGATTGGGGGCGCGCACCCTGGTCGCTAGGTTGTAGGTCTCGATCAGCGCAGCGAAAATCCTTTATCTGCAAGAAGATCCAGCTCAGCGCGATGACGGACACGATCTCCATATTCGCTATGCAGGCGTGGACTCCACTCGGTGGTCAATACGCCGGGTCAGCTCGGCGTGCGGGTGCTGGCGGAACTCGAAGCGCGGAGCCGCGCGGGCCCTGTCTCGGCGCGTCGTCGGCCCACCCGCTGCGCTTTCCTGGTGCTCTACGACGGCGCGCCGGAAATTGTGGCGGCGTCATCCTCTGCCGTCCAGGACGCCGGAGGATCTGATGTCACTACGGCAGGGGTGGTAGCGGGAAGCGCAGCTCGGCGGCGGCCAGATGCTCCTTGACCTCGGTGTCGGCCTTGACGTGCCGAACAGAGCCGCCCTCATCGATGACGCACTGGGCGAGCTCGTCCAGGATGTCCTCGGTCTGGCTGACCGCATCTCCGCATACCGGGCACTCGTCGCCGGAGAGGCCGAGCCAGCCGCAGCTGTCGCAGACCAATCCGTCGACCATGGCTGCGTCCTGGATCAGCTGCGTAGCTACGCCTTTCACGCTGCAGGCCCGCAAGCAGTTCGCGACGCCGAGCGTGGCTTGGCCCTCGGTGGCGACCTTCGCCAGTAGCTCGCCGACCAGACGGACGTCGATGTCCCGCTCGTAGCGAGCGACGATCTCGGTGGCGTCCTGCCTGAGCTCCCCCAGCGTCACCGTGTTCGGGTCGACGGTGAACGTGCCGGCCACGCGCTGGCGCAGCTCGCGGGACAGCGTGTCGAGAAACTGCGGTATCTCGTCGCGATGTCCACCTACGGCGAGCAGGTCGTAGTCGTCGGCGTCGAAGAGTTCCGCCAGCTCGCCCGCCGTCCGCCGGTAGTGCCTCTTGGCCAGCTCCTGAACCTTGTGGTGCACCCGGTTCTCCAAGCGGTTCCCCGCGAAGTTCGGGCTGCGTAGCGCCCGGTCGGCGATCGCGCGGGCTTCCTCGATCTCGTCGGCGAACAGTTCCCATACCAGCGCGCTCGCACGATCGACCACCGCGACGCAACAGCGGGCGTATTCCTCCAGCACGGCGAGCATCGGCCGCGTCCACGCGGTGTGGTCCACGACGAGCCGGTCCCGGACGGCATGCGGTAGTTGCACCGCCTCGAACAGCCCTTTTCCGCTACAGGAGAACATCGCGACCGCACCGGGCTGCCAGTAATCGGAGCGGACCGTCTCGCGGAACCGTTCCAGGTCGGCGCGGACCGACAGTCTGGCCGCCCGCTCCATCGATCTGTCCTTGGCCATCGGGTTGACCTCGTCCGCCATGCTGTTCACCCGGCTCAGCAGCCCGGAACGGTCTCCTGGATCGACCGGCACGTGCGCGTACATCGATACGATGGGAATCCCGTGGCCCCGCATCCGGCGTATCCGCCCGATCGTCTCGGCTGTGATCATGGTTCCTCGCTTCCACCCGGTCGGCGCCACCGGTCAGCGGCGCCTCTGACGCCACGGCGTTACTGGCACCAGGACCCGGAGGGACCTCCGTCGAGCCCCGGATGTCTCGCTTGCCCTGATTGTTCTCGGTGGCGGGCGGGCGCACTTCGACCTGCCGGGTCGAGTAACACGGCGCCGAACCAACCGGCCGGGCCGACAACCCTGGCCTTCGCCTCGCTCATGTCCAGGAGCTGGGTCTCCGAGGTGCAGGAGCGCCGGACCCTGTGGGGATCCTGGTCCGGATTCCCTATTCGCTCAGTTCCGCGAGGACCCGGCGCAGCTGGGTGGCGCGCTCGGTGGGCGTCCGCGACTTCATCAACCGCAGGTAGAACGCGTACTGTCCGCTGCGATCGAGTCGGTCGAACCTGCCGCGGGCGCTGGGATTCTCGGTCAAGGCGGCATGAAGGTCGGCGGGGCAAGTGGCAGTGCGCTGGGGCTCGTAGGCGGCGGACCAGCGGCCATCGGACCGCGCGGCGGCGATGGCGGCGAACCCGGGGGAGCGCATGCGGCCGGAGGCGATGAGCGCCTCGGCTTTGGCGACGTTCACCTGGGACCATGGGCTCGTCGGGCGGCGCGGGGAGTACCGCTGGAGGTAGTGGTCGGCATCGAGGCCGCGACGGTGGCTGTCGATCCAGCCGAAGCACAGTGCGCCGTCCAGCGCCTCGGTGATGGTGATCGTCGTACCCGCCGCGCTCTTCTTCGCGATCTTCAGCCACACATCCGTGGCGCGGTCGTGGTTGTCGGCGAGCCAACTCTCCCACTGGGTGCGATCGGTGCACGTGATGATCTCGGTGCCATCGAGCTGATCCATGGTGGGCCTC
Organism: Nocardia sp. Marseille-Q1738; assembly: GCF_965283145.1. NCBI lineage: Bacteria > Bacillati > Actinomycetota > Actinomycetes > Mycobacteriales > Nocardiaceae > Nocardia > Nocardia sp. Marseille-Q1738. The sequence goes on from NZ_CBDIMS010000001.1 coordinate 1,122,298, forward strand.
CCTCTTGGTGCTGTCCTACACCTCATCCTCACCATGGAAGTGCTCATCAATTGAGCACTTTTGTTCGGCGGCTCTGGTTTCTTCGTCGCGTGGTGTCAGAACCGCTCGGCAGGCTTACAGCCAGGTGTCCAACGTGGTCGTGGTGAGGAAGTGTTCCAGGTCGGCGCGCCAAGGGGCCGGGGTGGTTTTCTCGGGTTCGATGGCGGTGTACTGGCCGCGGTAGAACAGCAGGGGGCGGCCCGTGGCGGTCGTTTCGGAGAGGGCTTGGACTCGGCCGATGACGATGTAGTGGTCGCCGCCGTCGATGACGCTGTCGACTTTGCACTGGATGGTGGCCAGGGCGTCGTCCAGGACCGGAAGCTCCAGGTCGGAGGTGTGCCAGTCGGCGCCGGCGAACTTGTCGGGCTCGCGGGAGCCGAAGCGGGCGCACAGTTCGCGCTGCTGTTCGGCGAGGACGTTCACGCAGAAACGTCCGGACTTCTCGATCGCCGCCCAGGACCGGGAAGCCTTGGTGGGGCAGAACAGCACCAGCGGCGGTTCCAGGGAGAGGGCGGCGAACGACTGGCAGGCGAATCCGATCGGGGCCTGGTCGCCGTCGAAGGTGGTGATCACGGTGATGCCGGTGCAGAACTGCCCGAGCACGTTCCGGAACTGCCGCGCATCGATCTCGGGTCCGTCCGAGGTCATCGTTTCGCTCGCCCTCTCGGTCACTGTTGTCGCTGCCCCACGGTGAAGTCGTGACCCCACAGGCTCACCGCGGTGGATTCCCGTGCGATCCAGTCCTCGTCGTCCACTTCCAGACCCTCACAGCCGAATTCGACGTCGAACCCGCCCGGCGTCTTCATGTAGAAGGAGAGCATCTTGTCGTTGACGTGCCGTCCCAGCGTCGCGGACATCTTGACCTTCTTGCGCAGCGCCCGGTCCAGGCACAGCCCGACGTCGTCGGCGTGCTCCACCTCGATCATCAGATGCACGATGCCGCTCGGCGTCGGCATGGGCAGGAACGCCAGCGAGTGGTGGCGCGGGTTGCACCCGAAGAAGCGCAGCCAAGCGGGCTCGCCGTCGGCCGGGCGCCCGACCAGCTGCGGTGGCAGCCGCATCGAGTCGCGCAGCCGGAAGCCGAGGACGTCGCGGTAGAACTCCAGCGCCGCCTTGTCGTCTTTGGTGCTGAGCACCACGTGCCCGAGCCCCTGCTCCTCGGTGACGAACTTGTGCCCGTAGGGGCTCACCACCCGGCGATGCTCCAGCGCGACGCCGTGGAAGGCCTCGAGCGTGTTGCCGGAGGGGTCGTCGAAGCGGATCAGCTCGTGGACCCGGCGATCGGCGAGTTCCGCGGCGGTGCCTTCCTTGTACGGCACGCCCGCCGCGTCCAGCCGGTTGCGGATGTCTTGCAGCTCAGCCGCATTGGCGGTCTCCCAGCCCGAGATCTGCAGCTGGTCCTTCTCGCCGGGGACGATCACCAGCCGGGCCGGGAACTCGTCCATGCGCAAATACAGCGCCTCGGGATCGGTGCCCTTGCCCTCGACCATGCCGAGGACCTTCAGCCCGTACTCCCGCCAGGCGGACATGTCGGTCGCCTCGATACGCAGATATCCCAGTGAGCGGATTCCCATCACTTCTCCTTGACGCCTGCGAGGAAATCAATGGCCAGCCGGTTGAACTCATGGAACTTCTCCAGCTGTGCCCAGTGCCCGCACCCGCCGAAGACGTGCAACTGCGCGCGCGGGATCAGCTTGGTCGCCACCAGCGCGCCGTCGAGCGGGTTGACCCGATCCTCGCGACCCCAGATCAGCAGCACCGGCTGACGCAGCTTGTAAGCGTCGCGCCAGAGCATCCCCTTCTCGAAGTCCGCGCTCGCGAACGACTTACCCATGGCGCGGGTCGCGGCCAGCGCCTCCGGCGTGCTCGCCGACGCGAACCGCTCGTCGATCAGCTCGTCGGTGATCAGCGACTGGTCGAAGACCATGATGCGCAGGAACGCCTCCAGGTTCTCCCTGGTCGGCTCGTAGTTGAACTTGGCGAGCAGCTTGACGCCCTCGGTCGGGTCCGGCGCGAACAGGTTGGTGCTCAGCCCGCCCGGGCCCATCAGGATCAGTTTTCCGGCCCGGTCCGGGTAGTCCAGCGCGAACCGCACCGCCGCGCCGCCGCCGAGCGAATTGCCCAGCAGGTGCACCCGCGAAGTGATCTGCAAGTGGTCGAGCAGGTCCTTCAGCGCGGACGCGCTGTGCACGAAGTACTGCGGATGCTCGGTCGGCTTGTCCGAGTGACCGTATCCCGGCTGGTCCACGGCCAGCACATGGAAATGTTCCGCGAGCACCGGGATGTTGCGGGCGAAGTTCGACCAGGAGGACGCGCCCGGCCCGCCGCCGTGCAGCAGGACGATCGTCGGCCCATTGCCGACACCCGCCTCGTGATAGTGCAGCCGCAGGCCGGGTCGCACTTGGGCGTAGCGGGAGGTCGATTCGGCGGTGAGTTCCACGGTTGAGGTCACAGTCGCCCCCTACACCATGCCGTCGGTGACCGGGAGGCCGAACTCGTGCGTGCCGTACATTAGGTACGCGCGCTCGGGATCGTTGGCGGCGTGTACCCGCCCGGCGTGCGCGTCGCGCCAGAAGCGTTGCAGCGGAGTGTCGTTCGCGAGCGCGGTGGCACCGGAGCTCTCGAACAGCTTGTCGATGGCCGCGATCGAGCGGCCGGTGGCCCGCACCTGGTCGCGCCTGGCCCGCACGCGCAGGTCGAACGGAATGTCCTTGCCCGCCACCAGCAGCGCGTATTCGTCGGCGACGTTGCCCGACAGCTGCCGCCAGGCCGCGTCGATGTCGCTGGCGGCCTCCGCGATGCGCACCTTGGCGAACGGGTCGTCCTTGGCCTTCTCGCCCGCGTAGGCCGCGCGTACGCGCTTGCCCTGGTGCTCGACATGCGCCTCGTAGGCGCCGTAGGCCATGCCGACGATCGGGGTGGAGATGGTGGTGGGATGGATGGTGCCCCAGGGCATCTTGTAGACCGGATCGGTGTTCTGTTCCAGCCCAGGTGATTTCAGCTCGCTCATGGCGCGAAAGCTCAGGAACCGGTGCGACGGCACGAAAACGTCCTTGACCACGACGGTGTTGGAACCGGTTCCGCGCAGGCCCACGACGTTCCAGACGTCGTCGATGCGGTAGTCGTCGCGCGGAATGAGGAAGCTGCCGAAATCGACCGGCTTGCCGTCCTTGATCACCGGGCCGCCGAGCACGGCCCAGGTCGCGTGATCGCAGCCGGACGACCAGGCCCACGCGCCGTTGACGATATAGCCGCCGTCGACGACCGTGCCCGCACCCATCGGCGCGTAGGAGGAGGAGATCCGCACCTCGGTGTCCTCGCCCCAGACGTCCTCCTGCGCCTGCTGCGCGAACAGCGCGAGATGCCAATTGTGCACGCCCACAATGCCCGCCACCCAGCCGGTGGAGCCGCACGCGCTGGCGATCTTGCGCACCGTGTCATAGAAGACCACCGGATCGGCGGCGTGACCGCCCCACTGCTTGGGCTGGAGCAACCGGAAGAAGCCGGTCTCCTGCAACGCCTTCATGGATTCGTCGGGGATGCGCCGCAGGTCCTCGGCCTCCTGCGCGCGTTCGCGCAGCGTCGGCAACAGCGCTTCGACCCGTTCGGTCACTTCTTGCGTCATCTCGGGACCTGCTCCTGCCTGGTCGATTGATAACCGATAGTCACGTGCCTCTGAGATTAGAACAGGTTCCTATTTCTGTCGAGAACCGGTGTTCATCCCTCGTCGGACCTGCGCTCATGCAGGAAGTGGGGTGAATCGCTGGCGTCCAAGGCGCCAGTTTTGTAACGTGTTCTAGTACAGAAGGAGGAGGAATCGCGATGGCAGGTACCCCACAGGGGAGCGGTTCGAAGGTCCGGGAGCTCGATGTCGGCACCGTACCGACCCGGTATGCGCGGGGATGGCATTGCCTGGGTCTGGCCAAGACGTTCCGGGATGGCAAGCCGCATGCGGTCGACGTGTTCGGCACCAAGCTCGTCGTCTGGGCCGACAGCAGCGGTGAACTGCGGGTACTCGACGCCTACTGCAGGCACATGGGCGGCGACCTGAGCATGGGCGAGGTCAAGGGCGACGACATCGCCTGCCCGTTCCACGACTGGCGCTGGTCGGGGACCAGCGGCAAGTGCACCGCGATTCCGTACGCGCGCCGGGTTCCGCCATTGGCGCGCACCAGGAAGTGGACCACGCTGGAGCGCAATGGTCAGCTGTTCGTCTGGCACGACGTCGAAGGCAGCCAGCCGCCGCCCGAGGTCACCATTCCGTACATCAAGGGCCCCTACACCGACGCCGACGGCAACCCCACCGAGGAGCTCGACGGTGGGTGGACCGACTGGACCTGGAACTCGATGCTGATCGAGGGCGCCAACTGCCGCGAGATCATCGACAACGTGGTCGACATGGCCCACTTCTTCTACATCCACTTCGCCTTCCCGACGTACTTCAAGAACGTCTTCGAGGGCCACATCGCCACCCAGTTCCTGGAGACCAAGGGCAGGCCGGACATCGGCATGGCCTCCAAGTACGGCGGTGACACGCTGCTGAAGTCCGAGGCCTCCTATTACGGCCCCTCGTACATGATCAACCCACTGATCAACATCTACAGCGGTTACGAGGTCAAAAGCGTGCTGATCAACTGCCACTACCCGGTTACCCAGGACTCCTTCGTCCTGCAATGGGGCATCACGCTGGAGAAGCCGCAGGGCGTCGACGGCGAGATGGCCGATCGGCTGGCGGAGAAGATGACCGAGGGCATCAGCGTCGGCTTCCTGCAGGACGTCGAGATCTGGAAGCACAAGTCCAAGGTGGAGAACCCGCTGCTGTGCGAGGAGGACGGGCCGGTCTACCAGCTGCGTCGCTGGTACGACCAGTTCTACGTCGACCTGGCCGACGTCACCGAGAAGATGACCCAGCGCTTCGAGTTCGAAGTGGACACCACCAAGGCCAATGAGGCGTGGGAGGCCGAGGTCGCCGAGAACCTGCGGCGCAAGCGCGAGGCCGAGGAAGCCGAGGCGGGCGTCTGATGGCGGCCACCTGGGCGAAGGCACCCGATTTCGCCGACCAGCCCGCTCGGCGAGCCGAAGTGCGCGCCCAGACCGTGGCCGATAAGCAGCGGTATCTGGAGGACGGCCTGACGCCGCTGCGGTGTCAGGCATGCCACAGTCAGGTGCTGGTGCGCAAGAGCAGCTCGCACCAGACGTCGGTGCAGTGGACCGGCGATCCGGCCGAGCACTGCCCGGTCTTCGCCGAGCTGAGCGCGAGCGGCTACCGGCCGGGCCGCCCGGAATCCTGTCCTCAGCTGGAGCGCACCATCGCCTGGGCGGTGGACGAGGGTCTGCTCGAAATCCCTGAATAGGCCCGGTATTCGGGCGCTCGGTGCACGCGCCGATCGTCGTGACGGTGGCCGAGCTGTCGCGAGCGAGCCGCGATCGGGCTACGTTGACCGGAACGACAAAGACCTTCGTGCCGGATCGGATCTGCTCCGTCCGGCGCCGTAGGAGGGAGTTTTCCGCGATGCTGGTGCACCATCTGGACTGCGCGACGATGTGTCCGTTCGGCGGGCGCGCGCTGCTCGGCAGCGGTGGGCTGCTGACCGGCGAGCTGGTCGGCCACTGCCTGCTGGTCGAGACGGACGACGGGCTGGTGCTGGTGGACACCGGATTCGGTATGGGCGATGTGCTCGACCGGAGCAGGCTCGGCTTCGGCACCGCGCAGCTGCTGCGGCCGCGGTTGCGTCCGGAACTGACCGCGCTGCACCAGATTCGCGCGCTCGGCTATCGGCGGGAGGACGTCCGCCACATCGTGCTCACCCACCTCGACCTCGATCACGCGGGCGGCCTGTCCGATTTCCCCGACGCCACCGTGCACGTCTTCGCCGACGAACTCGACGCGGCGACCCAGCGGCCTACGGTCGGTGAGCGCTCGCGCTACCAGCCGCGCCAATGGGAGCACGGGCCACGCTGGCTCGCCCACGAAACCGGCGCCGACTCCTGGTTCGGCTTCACCGCTGTGCCGGTGCTCGAAGACATCCTGCTGGTTCCCCTGATCGGTCACACCCGTGGGCACAGCGGCGTCGCGGTCCGGCAGAGCGACGGTTGGTTGCTGCATTGCGGCGACGCGTACTTCCACCACCGGGAGCTCGAATCGGCGAAGGCGCGTCCCCCGGTGGGGCTCGGGTTCTTCGAGGTGCTCGCGGGCACGCTGGGCCGAGCACGGGTGGAGAACCTGGAGCGGCTGCGCACGCTGCGCGCCGAACACGGCGACCGGATCCGGATGTTCTGCGCGCACGATCCGCAGGAGCTCGCCGCGTTCGCCCCGGCGCCGGTGGCCTGATCCCGGTCAGTCCAGCCGGAAATCCGCGAAGTCGAATCCCGGCGCGACTATGCAGCTGACCAGGACATAGTCCGCTCCCGCTGGCCGGGCCGCCTGGCTCACCCCACCCGGCACGACGGCCTGGAGCACCTGGCCGTGCTCCAGGTCTGGACCGAGGATCACTTCTTCGCCGCCGATGTTCAGTGCGAGCGGCCCACCGCGATGCCAGAGCCACAGCTCATCGGAGCGCACGGTGTGCGGGGCGGACTGCTCGCCGGGCAGCAACAGGAAATAGATCGCCGTCGCGCTCGCGCGCTGGCCGCCGTACCCCTCGGGCGTGAATTCGACCGGGCTACGCCAGGTTTGGCGGTACCAGCCGCCTTCGGGGTGCGGCGCGAGATCGAGTGCGACGGCGAGCGGCGGTCGGTTGTCGGTCATCGTTCGACTATGCCCGATCCGGTGCCGGTTCTCCGGTTTCCTCGATGCGCCACGTGATGCCGAAACGCGCCAGTCCGTCGAGGAAATCGGCCGCGTCGAAGGCTTCCGCGGGGGCCAGCGCGCCCGGCGTGGCGGTGCCTTCGGCCAGCCGGACAGCGGTTTCCACCGCCATCAGCGCCGAATCGCGGTAGGAATCGACGCCGCTGACCACGCCGCGAACCACGCGCCCGTCCGTCCCGGACGCGTCGACCACGAGGTCGTAGCGCAGATCCGAGCTGGGCTCGTCGGGCAGCGTGTCGATGATCTCGGCGGTGAACCCGCTGAGCATGTCGAGGATCGACGTGGCGAGAACGCCTTCGACGTAGGAGACGTTCGAGTGTCGCGGGATGGTCAGGACCGGTGGCTGCGGGAATTTCGCGACGGAAGTCGGCTCGGTGTCGCCGGGGAAGGTCAGCTTGTCGTGGCGTGCCGCCGCGCCGGTGCGCAATTCGCCGTCGGCGTAGTGCCAGCCGCCACGGCGAAACCAGTCCAGGCTGGCGAAGACCGTCTTGGCGCTGCCCTTGGAACCGTTGCCGCCGCTCTTGCTGAGGTGGCTCAGCACCACGTCGGCCGGCCCGGCGACGCGGCGGCTGGTGAGGTAGCCGAGCAGGTCGCCGGGCACATTGCTGTCGGTGATGCCGGAAACCACGGTGACGCCCGCCGCCGCGGCCCTCGGCCCGAACTCGTCGAAGACCCGCTTCAGGAACAGCTGCTCACCGGACATGTCGGTGTAGTGCGCGCCCGCATCGATGGCCGCCGCGAGTACGGCGGCGCCGTGGTTCACGTAGGCGGGCAGGCTGCTGATCACCGCGTCGGCGCCGGTGAATGCCGCGACGAGGGCCGCGTGATCGGTCAGCTCCGCGACCCGCACGTCGGCGTCGGACAGGCCTGCGGCGTCGGCGGCGGCGCGGATTCGATTTGCGTCGCGTCCCACCAGGATCGGGGTGAGTCCGCGGCGGCGCAGTTCGGTGAGCAGGTAGCCGCCGGTGTGGCCGGTGGTGCCGTAGACGGCGATCGTCGGGGAGGATGCGCGGGCTGCGGTTGATGTCATGGATGAAAACCTATTGTGAAACCATGAGTCGATCCATGGCCATATCGCTCGGTCTGATGTCTAAAACGCTCATGATGAAAGTGTATTGTGACTACGTGGACATCCTGAGCGAGACGATCGCGGCCATCCGCACCGGCAGCCCGACATCCGGTCTGTTCATCCGGCATGCGCCGTGGGGCCGCCGGTATCCCGTGGTGCCCGGCGCGGGGTTCCACGTGGTCTTGCAGGGCTCGTGCTGGGTGGTGCCGCCGAACGGCGAACCGATGGCGCTCGGCGTGGGAGATGTGCTGTTCATGCCGCGTGGCGCCGATCACGACCTGGTCGACAGCCTGGACAGTCCGGTCACCGAGACCGCGCTGCCCGGCGAGCCGAGGGAGATCGTGGGGCCGGGCGTGCGGACCGCGCTGCTGTGCGGCGCCTACGAACTCGGACGAGGACGCAGCCATCCGATCCTCGACGAGCTGCCCGAATTCATCCATCTACCCGCGCGTCCCGGGCGTCATCCGGCACTGCGCGGCGCCGTCGATCTGCTGGCCGCCGAGATCGCCGAGCCGCGACCGGGGAGCGACGCGGCCGTGCCCGCACTGTTGGAGACGCTGCTGCTGTTCATCCTGCGCGCGTGGTTCGACGAACAGGCCGACGTCCGAACCTCAGGGTGGGCAGGCGCTTTCACCGATACCGCGGTCGCCGCGGTGCTCCGTGCGGTGCACGAGGATCCCGCCCGAGCCTGGACCGTCCCCGATCTCAGCGATGTCGCCGGTGTCTCCCGCGCCACACTCGCGCGCCGCTTCACCGCGACGGTCGGCGAACCGCCGCTCTCCTACGTGACCCGCTGGCGCATGCTGACCGCCGCCCGCCTGCTCCGTGACACCGATCGCGGTCTCGGCGCCGTCGCCCGGCAAGTCGGCTACACCTCGGAGTTCGCCTTCGCGAAGGCGTTCAAACGCGAATACGGCGTGGCGCCGGGGCAATACCGTCGCGCGGCAGACAGCCCGCCACTGGTCGCGGTCTGATCAGCCCGCTGCGCGATGCCCGGTGAGCTGCTGAGGACCCGCACTCGCGGTCGGTGCGGAGGCCGCCACCGTGCTGGCCTTCTGCCAGTGTTTGGGCGGATGGCGCAGGAGGCCAAGGCGGCCGAGGCGCAGCGACGACACCAGTAATGGCTGGCCGAGCAACACTGTGTGGGAGAAGTGGTTTCAGCTCGCGGCGCAGGGGGAGTTACGGCCGGGCGTCCTACGCCGGTCGCCGGCGTACCTGCCTCCGCACGGCTGGCCGGTGGCGCGGCGCCTTCATGCGCGGCGGTCGAGCCGCCGACATGGCCGACCGGCTGGCGGGCTACCGGTGAGCCCGGAGACGGTCAGCTGAACGGCGAGCGGGGCCGCTCCTGGAGTTCGCGGTCCAGGTAGATGTCGACCTTCTCGTTGTAGAAGCAGACCAACCCGGCGATCTTCTGGCTCTCCGGCAGCGGGGTGCGGTAACCCCACACGTAGTCGAAGTACTCCTTGCCGTTGACCCGGACGGTCCAGTAATCGGCGGTGCCCTTGTAGGGGCAGCTGGTGTGGGTGGTCGACGGATGCAGCAGTTCCATGCGGACGTCCGTCATCGGCAGGTAATACCGTGGGGGCAAGCCGGTTTCGAAGAGGATGCGCGGTGCGTGCGAGTCGGCGACCGTCACGCCGTCGACCTCCACCCGCACGTGCCGCGAGCTGGCCAGGATGTCGACGCGCGAGTACGGATCGCGCGGATGGACGTAGATCGGCTCGTCCTCCTCGAACCACTCGTCCATCGCGTCCCACTCCAGCCGGACCAGGTCACGCAATTCGGGGATCGGTGAATCGTGATATCGCAGCGCCGCCGCCCCGGCAGTCGTGCCGTCGACCGCCACGTCGTACACGGTCGCGTCGCCCCGGCTGGGGGAGTGCTGGGTGGTTCCGTGCGGTTCGAGTTTCGCGCGCAGATCCGCGACCGGCACATAGTAGGTCGGGTAATGCGGGTTCTCCCAGACGAGCACCGGCCTGACCGTGTCGGCCACCATGTACCCGCCCAAATAGACTCGCACTCGCTTCTGGCCGGTCTCGACGCGGACGCGGCCCCGCTTCGCTTCGGTCATATCTCCTGACCGTACTCCTCGCACGGGACGGCGCCAGGGGTGTGACGACCCCGCCCCTGGTGGCTGCCTCGGGCCCGCGGCAGATCGTCGCCACTGATCACCCCGGCCAGCCGAGTGAGCCTGCCCGGTCGGCCGCATCGCCTGCACGGTGGGTGATGTCTACCTGATCGTCGGCGCCATGTCGGCGACGATAAGCAGCGGGAGCGGCGTCTGGTGGACATCCTCGACGGTCTGCGTCCGCGGGGCGATGAGCGGGTGACCGGCACGGGCGATTGCGTCTGCGTCGTCGTGGCCGCGGCAACCGTCAGGTCGGCCCGGCTCGAGCCGCGACAACTCATGGACGCCGAGTCGGCAGGCAATGAGCGCCGTCGACATCGAAGTGGCGCACCGTCAAGGGGATCGGTGCGCCCCGGCCTCATGCCGACTGGGTCAACGGCCGGCGCGGCGTGCCGAACAACTGCGCGTCCCCGTGGGCGCGCTTGAAGAACAGATGCGCGTCGTGCTCCCAGGTGATCGCGATGCCACCGTGCAATTGGACGGTCTCGGCCGCGATGGCGGTGAGCGCTTCCGAGCAGTGCACGCGGGCGCCCCACACGTCCTCGGCGGCCGACGGGCTGTTCGCCGCTACCGCCGCGGTGGCCGCGACGGACGCGGACCTGGCCGATTCCAGCAGCACGTACATGTCCGCCATGCGGTGCTTGAGTGCCTGGAAGCTGCCGATCACCCGGCCGAACTGCACCCGGGACTTGGCGTAGTCCACCGTCATCTCCAGGCAGCGGTCCGCCACACCGACCTGCTCGGCGGCCACGGCGGCCCAGGCGATGTTGCGCAGCCGGGCGATGGTCGCCGCCGGATCTCCGGCCCCGAGTCGGCGGGCGGGCGCCGCGGCGAAGGTGATCTCGGCGAGTTTCCGGGTGGGGTCCATGGTCGGCGCGGACCGCCGGGTGACGCCCGCCGCCGTTGGTTCGACTTCGAAGAGACCGCCTGGGGTGACGACGACGAGGGTGTCCGCGGACACCCCGTCGAGCACGTAGTGCGCGGTCCCGGTCAGGGCGCCGTCCGTCGCGTGCACGCCCGGCTCATCCCAGCCGGTCTCGCCCGCCCAGCAGACCGCGATCGTCCTGCTGCCCTCGGCAACCTCGGGCAACAGCCGCGCGCACGCCTCGGCATCATCCGACAACAGCACGGCCTGCGCACCGAGCACGGCCGACCCGAGCATCGGCACCCCGGCGAGCGTACGGCCCAATTCGCCGACCACCAGCAGTGATTCGACCAGGCTCGCACCGAAACCGCCGTACTCCTCGGGAATCGCCAGCGCCGCCACGCCGATCTGCTCGCACAGCAGCCGCCACAGCGCCGGGTCGTAGCCGAGTTCGGTGTCCATCGCGGCACGCACCGCCGCGGATCCGGCGTGCTTGGTCAGCAGGGCACGGACCGAGGCGAGGAATTCCTGGTGTTCCGCGCTGCTCATGCTGTGTCCTTTCCGGCATGGGCGGGGGCCTGCGTGGTCACGCTTCGCTGCCGCCTCCGGGCCTGACCGGTCATGCGATTCCTTCCGCGGCAATGTCCCGCTCGGCCTCGTCGCGCAGCGCGCGGGCGATCCGCGAGCGGTGCAGATCCGTTGTGCCCCACGCCGAACGCAAGGCCGTCACCTTGGTCAGCCACAGCGAGAGGTCGTATTCGGCGGTGTAGCCGATGGCGCCGTGCACTTGGAGGGCGGCGCGGGCCGCGCGGTAAGCCGCGGCGCCGCAGGCGATCACGGCGGCCGACACGTCCCGGCCACGGGTGGGTCCGGTCATGGTCAGCGCGGCGCGGTAGAGCAGTGGCTCGGCCAGATCCAGCGCGATCAGCACGTCGGCGAGCTTCTGTTTCACGGCCTGGAATTCGCCGATCGGCTTGCCGAACTGTTTGCGCTGCTTGGCGTATTCGGTCGAAGCGTGCAGCAGCGCCCGTCCAGCGCCGAGCAACTGGGCCGCGCAAGCCAGCACACCGGTATCGAATCCCGCGGCCGCGGCCTCGCGGACCTGTTCGCCCTCGGCGACGGGGTCGTCCGCGGTCACGGTGAACAAGCGACGTGCCGGATCGACCGACCGCGTCAGGCCGGTGCGGTGCCCGGTGTACAGCCGCGTTCCGTGGGCCAGGAGTACGACGTCGGCGGTGTCGGCGTCCAGCGCGACGCCGCTGCGACCAGGCGCTTCGAACGCGACAGTGCCCAGCGCCACGCCCCCCGCGAAGCCCGGCAACCACCGCGCGGCCAGGCTCGGGTCCGGAAGTGCCTGCAGCAGTGCGGGGATCGCGGCGGCCGTCTCGACCAGCGGCCCCGGCACGGCCGCGCGTCCGATCTCTTGGAAGGCGACGACCAGATCGATCGGCTCCGCGCCGAGGCCACCGTGCCGCTCCGCGACGGCCAAGCCGAGCACACCGGCTTCGGCCAGCTGCCGGATCAGGGCGCGCCCCGGTCCGGGATCGCCCGATGCCCAGGCCCGCACCGCGGCGGGCGTGCGGCCCGAGTCCAGCAGTTTGCGCAGGCTGGCGCCGAAGTCGAGTTGTTCGGGGCTGAGCGCGAATCTCATCGGCTGCTTCCTCTCGGTAGTCCGAGCAGCCGCTCGGCGATGATGTTGCGCTGGATCTCGTTGGTGCCCGCGTAGATCGGGCCGGACAGCGCGAACAGGTACCCATCGGTCCACGGGCCGCAGCGCTCGGCCGCCGCGCCGAGCACCTCGAGTGCGGTCTCGTGCATGGCGATGTCCAGTTCGGACCAGAACACCTTGGTGATCGAGGATTCCGCGCCCAGCTTGCCACCCTCGTCGAGCCGGGTGACCGTGCCGAAGGTGTGCAGCCGGTATGCCTCGCTGCCGATCCACGCGTCGACCACCGCGTCGCGCTGCGCGGTGTTGTCCTGGTCGCCGGTGTCGAGCCACAGATCGATCAGCCGCCGCGCGGTGGCGCTGAACCGGCCAGGGCTGCGCAGCGAGAGGCCGCGTTCGTTGCTGGAGGTGCTCATCGCCACCCGCCAGCCCTCGCCGGGCGCGCCGATCACGTCACGATCGGGCACGAAGACGTCGTCGAGGAAGATTTCCGCGAAGCCGGGCTCGCCGTCCAGCTGTGGGATCGGGCGCACGGAAACGCCGTCGGCGCTCAGCGGGAACATCACATAGGTGAGACCCTTGTGCCGCTCGGCTGCGGGGTCGCTGCGGAACAGCCCGAACGCCCAGTCCGCGAAGGCGGCGCGCGAGCTCCACGTCTTCTGGCCGCTCAGCAGCCAGCCGCCGGTGGTGCGCCGAGCGGTGGAGCGGATGCCGGCCAGGTCGCTGCCCGCCTCCGGCTCGGACCACGCCTGCGCCCAGATGTCGTCGCCGCGCGCCATCCGCGGCATGATCCGTGCGAGCTGCTCCGGCGTGCCGTGCTCGAAAAGCGTCGGGGCCAAGAGGAAGATGCCGTTCTGGCTGACCCGCCCCGGCGCGCCCGCCGCGTAGTACTCCTGCTCGAAGAGCACCCATTCCAGTAGCGAAGCGTCGCGTCCGCCGAACTCCTCGGGCCAGGCGACCACCGAGAGCCGGGCGTCGGCGAGGGTGCGCTCCCATGCGCGGTGCGCCTCGAATCCGGCCTTCGTGTCCATCGAGGGCAGCGGCTTCGCGGGTTTGCTGGCGGCCAGGAATTCGCGGACCTCCCGCTGGAATTCCCGCGTCGCCTGGTCGAGATCCAGATCCACTACGTCGTTCCGTTCTGTTCTGCGGTGCTCGCGGAAGCCTTCATCGACTTGGCGTTCATGCCGCCCAGCGAGTCGTTGCCGACTTCGGCGTTGTGCGCGTGAGCGAAGTGGTGCAGACCGAAGACCGAGTCCATGCCCGATCGCATGCCCATCAGGTCCTCGGCCTGGTTGACCGCCTTCTTGGTCAGCGCGAGACCGAATTGCGGCATGGTGGCGATCTTTTCGGCCAGCGCCAAGGTCTCGGCCTCGAGCTCGGCCCTCGGCACCACCCGGTTGACCATGCCCCACTCCTTGGCCTGGGCCGCGCCGAACCGGTCGCCGGTGAACAAGAACTCCTTGGCCGCGCGCGGTCCCATCACCCACGGGTGCGCGAAGTATTCGACGCCCGGAATGCCCATGCGGACCACCGGATCGGAGAAGAACGCGTCGTCGGAGGCGATGATCAGATCGCACACCCAGGCCAGCATGAGCCCGCCCGCGATGCAGGCGCCCTGCACCATGGCGATGGTGGGCTTGGGAATCTCCCGCCAGCGACGGCACATGCCGAGATAGACCTCGAGCTCCCGCGCGAAGCGCTGATCGCCGCCGACCCGGTCGACGTGGTCCCACCACAACGCGGCCTTGTTCTGGTATCGCACGTGATGGTCGCGGCCCGGCGTGCCGATGTCGTGCCCGGCGCTGAAGTGCTTTCCGTTGCCCGCCAAGACGATCACCCCGACCTCGGGATCCTCCACGGCGCGCTCGAAGGCGGCGTCGAGCGCGTAGGTCATCACCGAGTTCTGCGCGTTGCGGTAGTCCGGCCGGTTCAGCGTGACGATCGCGACGCGACCCCGTCGCTCGTAGGTGACCACCTCGCCCTCGTCCGGGATGGCCGGACCCTCGTTCGGGGTTGCCGGTTGTGACATCAGGACTTCTCCTCACGTAGTTGACGCTTGAGCACTTTTCCGGCGGCGCTGTAAGGCAGCTGGTCGCGGAATTCGACGAACCGCGGCACCTTGAAGTTGGCCAGCACGGTGGTGGCGTGGGCGAGCACCTCGTCCTCGGTGAGCGCCGAACCCGGCCTGCGCACCACGTACGCCTTGCCCACCTCGCCCATCCTGCTGTCGGGCACCCCGATGACGGCGGATTCGGCCACGCCCTCCAGCCGGGCCAGCGCCTGCTCGATCTCGGCCGGATAGACGTTGAAGCCGCCGGAGATGTACATGTCCTTGAGCCGGTCGGTGATCTTCAGGTACCCGCGCTCGTCGATCGTGCCGACGTCGCCGGTGTGCAGCCAGCCGTCGGCGTCGATGGTCTCGGCGGTGCTGTCCGGGTCGTCCAGGTATCCGAGCATGACGTTGGGTCCGCGCAGCAACACCTCGCCCGCCTCGCCGAGCCGCAGTTCGAAATCCGCGATCGGCCTGCCGCAGGTGTTCGCGATGGTCTCGGCGTCGTCTTCGGCGCGGCACATGGTGCCGAAGCCGGCGGCCTCGGACAGGCCGTACGCGGTGATGACGACATCGAAGTCGAGTTCCGAGCGCATCCGCTCGATCAGCACCACCGGTACCGTCGCCGCGCCGGTGACGGCCACCCGCAGGCTGCTCAGGTCGAACGCGTCGCGGTCGGGGAAGTCCAGCATCGTCTGGTAGATGGTCGGCGGGCCGGGCAGGACGGTGACTTTCTCCGCGCCGATCAGCCGCATCGTCTCCGGCACGTCGAAGGTCGCCTGCGGGATGATCGTGGCTCCGGTGACCAGGCAGGCGAGAATTCCCGCCTTGTAACCGAAATTGTGGAAGAACGGACTGATCACCAGATACCGGTCGGCACGGCGCAACGTCGCGCATTCCGCCCACGCTCGCACCACCGCGAGCGCCTGCCGGTGCGCGACCAGGGTGCCTTTGCTGCGGCCGGTGGTACCGGAGGTGAACAGGATGTCGGAGATGTCGTCCGGGCGCACCGCCGCGGCGCGGTTCTCCGCCTCGGCCACGGTGACCTGTTCGGCGACGATCGCGAGTTCCGACCAGTCCAGCGCGGCGATATCCGTGTTCTCCGTACCCGGTTCGACCGGAATCACCACTACCGTGTCGATGCCGAGATCCGATGCGGCAGCGCGCAATTCCTCGAGCCGGTCGCGGCCGAGGAAGCTCCCCGCGATGAACAGCGCCTTCGCGCGCACCCGGCGCAGGACGTCGGCGGCCTCACCGGCTACATAGCGGGTGTTCAACGGCACCAGCGCCGCACCGGCGTAGTGCGCGGCGAGCGCGGCGATCACCCAGTGATGGGTGTTCGGCGCCCAGATGGCCACCCGGTCACCCACCCGCACGCCGCGCGCGATGAGCGCCCGAGCCACGTCTTGGACCGACTCGAGCAGATCGGTCCAGTCCAGCCGGACCGCGCCATCCGCGACCGCGGGGGCGGTCCCGAACGTGCGCGCGGCGTGATGCAGTGCCATCGGTGTCGTCTGTGCAGGGGTTGTCACGGTTGTCCTTACCGTCCGCGAGCTAGTTATGCGCGCGCTCTACAAAGCAAGTGCTTGGTAGGTTATCCTACCGGCGTGGGTGCGATCCAGACCTCAGAATCCGACACCGCCGCGCCGGACGGGCGGTTTTCCGCCGCGCAGGACGCGCGATTCGCCGCCGAAGTGCGCGAGTGGCTGGAGGAGAACCTCAACGGAGACTTCCGCGCGCTGCGCGGTCTCGGCGGCCCGGGCCGCGAACACGAGGCGTTCGACGAGCGCCTGGCCTGGGACCGGCATCTGGCCGCCGCGGGATGGACGTGCCTCGGCTGGCCGAAGGAATACGGCGGCCGCGAGGCCACGGTGCGGCAGCAGGTGATCTTCCACGAGGAATACGCCAAGGCCAACGCGCCCGCGCGGGTGTCGCACGTGGGTGAGGAACTGCTCGGCCCGACACTGCTGGCCTTCGGCACCAAAGCGCAGAAGGATCGGTTCCTTCCCGGCATCCGGACGGTCAGCGAACTGTGGTGTCAGGGCTATTCGGAACCCGGCGCGGGCTCGGACCTGGCCGCGATCACCACCTCGGCGCATCTGGATGGCGACGAGTGGTCGATCAACGGGCAGAAGATCTGGACGTCGCTGGCCCACGTGGCCGACTGGTGCTTCGTCGTCGCCCGCACCGAACGCGGCTCCAGCCGCCACAAGGGCCTCTCCTACCTGCTGGTTCCGATGAAGCAGCCGGGTATCGACGTGCGTCCGATCGTCCAGCTCACCGGGACGTCGGAATTCAACGAAGTCTTCTTCGACGACGCCCGCACCGCCGCTGACCTGGTGGTGGGCGAACCGGGTGACGGCTGGCGGATCGCCATGGGCACGCTCACCTTCGAGCGCGGCATCTCCACCCTCGGCCAGCAGATCCGGTTCGCCCGCGAACTGGCCGACATCGAGGCGCTGGCCCGCCGCACCGGCGCGGCCGACGACCCGCTGATCGCCGACCGGATCGACCGAGCTTGGGTCGGACTGCGGGTGCTGCGCGCGCACGCCATGCGCACGATGGAGGGCGCGGGCGTGGACGACGGCGGCGGCCAGGCATCGGTGGCGAAACTGCTATGGGCCAACTGGCATCGCGGACTCGGCGAGTTGGCGATGGCCGTGCTCGGCGCCCGCGGCCTGGTGGCTGGGGAGAACGATCTCAACGAATGGCAGCGGTTGTACCTGTTCACCCGCGCCGACACCATCTACGGAGGTTCGAACGAAGTGCAGCGCAACATCATCGCCGAGCGCGTGCTCGGACTGCCGCGCGAGGCGCGCCCGTGACGGGCCCGCTGTCGATCGCCCCCGCGCCCGTTCCCGGGCACGGATTGCTGACCGGGCGGACCGCCGTGATCACCGCCGCCGCGGGCACCGGCATCGGCTCGGCCACGGCGCGCAGGCTGCTGGCCGAGGGCGCGGACGTGGTGGTCTCGGACTGGCATGAGCGGCGGCTGGCGGAGACGGCCACCGAACTCGCCGCCGAGTTCCCGGACCGGCGGGTCGCCTCGATCGTGTGCGACGTGCAGAGCACCGAGCAGGTGAACGCGCTGGTGCGCGGCGCGGCCGAGATCGTCGGCCGGATCGACATCATGGTCAACAACGCCGGGCTGGGCGGGGAGACGCCCGTGGTCGACATGACCGACGAACAGTGGAGCCGCGTCCTTGACATCACGCTGAACGGCACGTTCCGCTGCACCCGCGCCGCACTCGGCTACTTCCGCGAGGCGGGCCACGGTGGCGTGATCGTCAACAACGCCAGCGTGCTCGGCTGGCGCGCGCAGCACGGCCAAGCGCATTACGCCGCGGCGAAGGCGGGCGTGATGGCGCTGACCAGGTGCAGCGCGATCGAAGCCGCCGAACTCGGCGTCCGGATCAACGCGGTGGCCCCCAGCATCGCCAGGCACGCTTTCCTCGACAAGGTCAGCTCCACCGAACTGCTGGACCGATTGTCCGAACGGGAGGCGTTCGGCCGCGCTGCCGAGCCGTGGGAGGTCGCCGCGACGATCGCGATGTTGGCCAGTGACTACACCTCGTACCTGACCGGCGAGGTGGTCTCGGTCAGCAGCCAACGCGCCTGAGCCGCCTGGGTTTCCGCGGCTGTCCGCCCGGTTCGTTCGCGTACGATCGCGCGGACGGGCGCGTCCGGCGACCATCGAGCAGCCGCTTGCTCGGTGCCGGTGCGGTGATCCGCGCGCCGTAGTGCGATCGCCTTCCAGCGTCGGGCACAGTGCGCGGAAATAGGCGGCTGATCAGGTGGAAAAGCGCGAGCCGGACAGCGCCGGGGTGTGCCATGCTGGATGGGATCGGATCCGCGCTCTGCAAGGGGGCGATGGCTATGGGCCTGGATCGCCCACCTGCCCGCGAACAACTGGAACTCGACTTGGTCCGCGACGTCGTGCTGGCCCGGCGGCGGCTGGACAGCCTCGTACTTTCGGCGCTCACCCTCGGCGCCGAACTCATCGAGCACACCTCCGAACGCGCGGTCGCGATGGCGGCCGCGCGCATTCTCGAGCAGCACGCCGTCGACGAGGGCGAAGTCGCGCGCGACCCACGCGGCGCGTTGCGCACGGATCTGGCGCGCGATCGAGAGCGCGCGAGGCGCATCGGACTCAGCTCCCCGCCGGGCCGGTTCGAAACCGAGGACGAGCGGCGCAGACAGCGCCAGATGGCTCTGCTGGGTGAGGTGCGCGCGGACCTGCTCGCGGTGCTCGCGAAATGCCGCAAGTCCCGTTTCGATGGGGTGACCTTCGCCGATGAGATCGCCCAGGGTCTGTGCGCGGCCACGGACAAGCTCGTGATCGGCGCCGACATGGACACCTATCGCGCTTGGCAGCGCGGCATGGTGCTCAAGTTGAGCGAGGAACCGGTCCCCGGCGGTCCGCCGCGGGTGATGGCCACCGTGGACGCCGGACCGGACCGTGGCCAGCTCACCGTGGAATGGGACAGTTGCGAGCGCCGTCTCGCGCTGGTCGCGCGGATGGCGCGTGCGGGCGTCTCGCCCGTGGTGATCTGCGATCGACTGCTCGCCGACCTCTCGGTTTCTTCCCCGCTGCGCTACTCGGCGCGCTGAACGCCACTCGACCAAGCAAATGCTTGGTTGTATGATGGGCCGCGTGACCGCACCAGACGCCTCGAAATCAGCACGGCGCAGCGAGCTGCTCGCCCTTGCGGCCGAATTGTTCGCCGAGCGGGGATTGCGCGCCACCACCGTGCGTGACATCGCCGACGCGGCCGGAATCCTATCGGGGAGCCTCTACCACCACTTCGATTCCAAAGAGTCGATGGTGGACGAGATCCTGCGCGGCTTCCTGGACGACCTCTTCGGCCGTTATCGCGAGATCGTGGCCTCCGGACTGAGTTCGCGAGACACCTTGGAAGCCTTGGTGCTCGCGTCCTACGAGTCGTTCGACCGCTGGCATGCCGCGGTCGCGATCTACCAGGCCGAGGCGAAGCGGTTGCGCACCGCCGAACGGTTCACCTACATCGCCGACTACAACCGCGAATTCCGTGAACTCTGGCACCGGGTGCTGACCAACGGCGTACAGGACGGCAGTTTCCGGCCGGAACTCGACGTCGAACTGGCCTACCGGTTCCTGCGCGACACGGTGTGGGTCGCGGTGCGGTGGTACCGGCCCGGCGGGCCCATCACCGTCGACAACCTCGCCAAGCAGTACCTGACCATCGTGCTCGACGGGCTCACCGTCCCCGAGCGCACCACGTAGGAGTCCTTACATGTCAGCACCTTCCGCGTCCCGTCGTCCGTATGCCCCGCTGCGGGACGCCTACGTGATCGATGCGGTACGCACCCCGGTCGGCAAGCGCGGCGGCGCACTGGCGGGCGTGCACCCCGCCGATCTGGGTGCGGCCGTGCTGCGCGGCCTGCTGGACCGCAGCCCGATCGACCCGGGGGTCGTGGACGACGTCATCGTGGGTTGCGTCGACAACATCGGTCCGCAGGCGGGCAACATCGGCCGCACCATGTGGCTGACCGCGGGTTACCCCGAAGAGGTTCCCGGTGTCACGGTGGACCGGCAGTGCGGCTCCAGCCAGCAGGCGATCAATTTCGGCGCACAGGCCATCATGAGCGGCACCGCCGAAGTGATCGTGGCCGGCGGCGTGCAGAACATGAGCGCGATCCCGATCTCCGCGGCCATGCTCGCGGGCAAGGAATACGGCTACGACTCGCCGTTCGTCGGCGCGGAAGGCTGGGACCACCGCTACGGCACCGGCGAGGTCTCGCAGTTCCGCGGCGCGGAGTTGATCGCCGAGAAGTGGGGCATCAGCAGGGCGGACATGGAGCGCTGGGCGCTGCGCAGCCACGAACGGGCCCGCGACGCGATCAAGAACGGCCGCTTCGACAACGAGATCGTTCCGGTCGGCGACTTCTGGATCGACCAGGGCCCCCGCGAGACCAGCCTGGAGAAGATGGCCGGGCTGCCGCCGCTGGCCGAGGGCAGCCCGCTCACCGCGGCGGTAGCCAGCCAGATTTCCGACGGCGCCAGCGCCACCCTGCTCGCGTCGGAGTGGGCGGTGCGGGAATACGGCCTGACGCCGCGGGCGCGCATCCACCATGTGAGCGCGCGCGGCGCCGACCCGATCTTCATGCTCAGCGCGCCGATTCCGGCGACCAAGTGGGCTCTGGAGAAATCCGGGCTCACCATCGACGACATCGATGTGGTCGAGATCAACGAGGCGTTCGCGCCGGTGGTGCTGGCCTGGTTGAAGGAGACCGGCGCCGATCCGGAGCGGGTCAACGTCAACGGCGGAGCGATCGCCCTCGGCCACCCGCTCGGAGCGACCGGCGCAAAGCTGTTCGCGACCCTGCTCAATGAGCTCGAGCGAATCGAGGGCCGCTACGGCCTGCTGACCATCTGCGAGGGTGGCGGCACCGCCAACGCCACCATCATCGAGCGCCTGCCCCGCTGACCAGAGACAGGCGAGCGGCACGTCAGCGCTCGGCCTGCGTGCCGCTTCGCCGACCCGAGGCGAGCCGACCTCGACCGCTGGCGACACCCGAATGGGACGTCCGGTCAGGCCGGGCCGGTGTCGACGGTGTAGGTGCCGACCAGCTGGCCGCTGCCGACGCTTGCTTCCTCGATCGCGGATTTCGCCTGAGCCACGGGTGTTTTCGAGCTCAATGAAACCGGATGTGACAGGGCATGGACGATGAATCGGTAGTGGTGCACTCCGGTCCCGGTGGGTGGGCACGGTCCGAAGTAATCGGCCAGGTCCGCGCTGTTGAGGCTGACGACACCGCCCTTCGGTGTCTGCCCCTCCTCGCTGAAGGTCGTGGTCGGCGGGATGTCGCTGACCACCCAGTGGGTGAACAGCCCGATGGGTGCGTCCGGGTCGTCCATGATCAGGGCGATGCGGACGGCTGAGTCCGGAACGCTCCAGGTCAGGGGTGGCGGCCGGTTCTTTCCGGTGCACGAGTAGACCTCCGGAATGGGTGCGCCATCGGCGAAAGCGCTACTGCTCACCGTGATCTCGTTCGTCGCAGGCATCGTGGCCTCCGCTCGAGTGGTAGTGGTCGAGTCCTTACGATTCGCCGGTATCGCCACATGCCGCGACCGACGCCTGCGCCGGCACGGCGGAGACAGGCGAGACCGGTATGCGGTTATGGATCAAGATTAGGCCGCCGATTCCCCGTCAACCAGGTATCGGCGCTCGGTGCGCGGGTCTGAGCGACGGCGGGTATCGGTGCGGCAGGTGGCGGTGAGTATGTTCGGCGGCGCCGCAAGCCCCGGGGCGGGGAGATATCGCGCGATGTCCGGATCCGCGGGATGGATGCCGCCGATGGTCACGGTAGGTCGGCGAGGGCTGCGACGACTGCCCAGGCGTCGGCACGTGGTTCCGATGTCCAAGGGGCCGTGGGTTTGTGGATGCGTAGCGAGACCACTCCGTGCAGGGCGCACCACACACGCAGCGCGAGGTCAGGGGACTTCTCGGCGGCGGGTAACAGATCGGCGAGACGATCCAGCAGATCCAGTCCGGGCCCGATGCCGGGCTCGACCGGGGGATCGGGTCGTTCGAACAGCAATTGGTAGGCGCCGGGATGATGCTCGGCCCACGTGAGATAGGCATCGATCAACGAATGCAGCCGGTCGGCGCGGGTGCCATTGGACATGTCCGCGGCGTCCAGCGCCTGCCGCAGCCGGCCGAACAATTCCTCGGTAACTGCATAGTTCAGCGCATCCTGAGACGGGAAGTGCATGTAGACCGCACTAGGCGCGACACCGCAGGCCCTGGCGATGGCCCGCAGTGACGGCGTTGGCAACGACTGCGGTTCCAGCAGCAGCTCGATCGCGGCGGCAACCAACTCCGCGCGCAGCCGCTCGCCCTCGCCACGCGCTCGTCGCTGGCGTGTATCGGTCATCGAGCCTCCCTTGACACTGATCACTGAACAGCTGTTAAGTATAGCTAGCTGAACACCTGTTCACCTTCAGGAGGCGACATGAAGAACTGGGATGGCGCGACCGCGGTCGTGACCGGTGCGAGTAGCGGGATCGGCGCAGCGTTCGCTACGGCCTTGGCCGAAAGACGCTGCAACCTGATCCTGGTCGCCAGGCGCGAGCATCGGCTGCGCGAGCTGGCGACAGACCTCGAACACACCTTCGGTATCCGGGCTCGAATCGTCACCGCCGACCTTTCGATCCCCGCGGACGTCGAGCGACTCGCCGCCGTGCTGAGCGCGGAAGACAACCCGATCGACCTGCTGGTCAACAATGCCGGTTTCGCAACCCACGGCCTGCTCGCCGACCACGACCCTGCGCGATTGCGCGAGGAGATCGCGGTCAACATCACCGCCGTCGCGGAACTGACCCGAGCGGTACTGCCGGAAATGAGGCGGCGCGGCCACGGAGCGGTGGTCAACATCGCCTCCACCGCGGCGTTCCAACCGATCCCGTTCATGGCCGTCTATGGCGCGACGAAGGCGTTCGTGCTCTCGTTCACCGAGGCGCTGTGGGGCGAACTCGAAGGCAGCGGTGTCACCGCGCTCGCCGTATGCCCCGGCGCCACCGACACCGAGTTCTTCGAGGTGGCGGGCGAAGCCGCCAGCGTCGGACGACGGCAGACATCGGCGCAGGTGGTGGCGACGGCTCTCGGCGAACTCGACCGCCGCAACCCCCGGCCGAGCGTGGTATCCGGGCTGGCGAACGCGGTGTCCGCGCGTCTGCCGCGGTACCTGCCGCGCCGCACCACGATTCGCCTGACCCGTGGACTGGTCGCCGCGAAATGAGGACTAGATCCTCGTCGAGTTCGCCCCGTCGGGAAGCGCGGCGAGCACACCGATCCGCTCGACCGCGTCGGTGACGATCCGCTCGATCAGCTCCTTGCAGGTGGGCAGGTCGTCGATGATCCCGGTGACCTGCCCCGCGGCGAGCACACCCGCCTGGGTGTTGCCTTCGACCAATCCGGCGCGCAGCAGCATCGGGGTATTCGCGGCCATCACGACCTGCGACCAGCTGAGGTCCTTGGTCTTTCGCATGGCCAGGCCGTCGCGGATCATGGTGGACCACTTCATACCGGTCATGCTCTTGAACCGGGCCGCGTTCGCGACCGCCGCGGTGAGCCCGCGCCAGCGGCCCGAATGTTCCAGGTGCTGTACCAGTTCGGTGTTCAGCACTCGATGCGGCATGCCGTCGACCTTCACCGACACCACCGTGTCCTGCAGCTGCCTGCGCAGGTACTCCTGTTTGACGGCGTCCGGGACCGTGCTTTCCTGGGTGAGCAGGAACCGGGTGCCCATCGCGATACCCGCCGCGCCATAGGCCAGGGCGGCGGCCAACCCGCGGCCGTCGAAGAACCCGCCCGCCGCGATCACGGGAATGTCCACCGCGTCCAGCACGGACGGCAGCAGCAAGGTAGTGGCCACCGGGCCGGTGTGCCCGCCGCCTTCGCCGCCTTGCACGATCACCGCGTCCGCGCCCCAGGACGCCACTTTGACCGCGTGCTTGGCCGCACCGATCGACGGGATGACCACCACGCCCGCGTCTTTCAGCTTCGCGATCAGATCCTGTTTGGGCGCGAGCGCGAACGAGGCGACCGCCACTTTCTCCCGGATCAGCAGATCGATTCGCTCCGGCGCGTCGGCGGCGTCGGCCCGAATGTTGACGCCGAACGGTTTCCCGGTGTGCGCCTTGGTCTTCGCGATGGCCGCCTCCAGCTCCGCGAATGTCATGGTGGCGGAGGCGAGAATGCCGAGCCCGCCCGCTTCCGCCGTGGCCGAGACCAGCCGCGGACCCGCCACCCAACCCATGCCGGTCTGCACGATCGGGTGTTCGACGCCTACCAGATCGGTCAGCGCGGTGCGCAGGTGTGCGGTCATGACGGGACCTCGCTTTCGCGAACCTTCTCGGGGTCGAGTACCTCTCGGATCAACCGCAGTTCTTCGGCGGTCGGCTCGCGCGTCTCGTCCGCCTCGGCGAGCCCCGCGATTTCGAAGGAGGTGTTCTCGGCGACCTCGTCGGCGGTGACGCCGGGGTGCAGGCTGCGGGCGCGCATGGTGTGGCCGGGACCTTCGAAATCGAAGACACCCAGGTTGGTCACCACGCGGTGCAGGTGATGGAAGCGGTAGGCGGGGTTGGCCGGGTCGACCTTGTCGTATCCCACACCCGAGACGATGTCGACTCCGTCGGTGAACACGCGCCTGGAGTGTCGCGGGACCCAATAGCTGGTGGCGTGATTGATGGTGTTGCCCGGCGCGCCACGCACCCCGAACATCTGCCGGGTCGGCTGCTGCAATGGGCCGAACGCCGAAAGGTTCTGATTGCCGAAGCGGTCGATCTGGTTGGCGCCCATCACCACGTGCCTGCGCCCGGAGGCCACCACGTCGAAGACCTTCCGGAACGGAATCCAGCCCTCGATCGGTGCTTTCCCGCCCAGCGGGGGAGTCTCGGCGAGCAGAAGCGCTTCGCCGTCCGACAGCAGCAGATCCGGTTCGGTGGTGAGCTTGGCCAACCGGGCGCCGAGGATGGACATCGGCGACATCGGACTGGCCATGATTTCCCCCGCGCCGCGGAAGATCTCCGCGCAGGCGACCGCGCACACCTCGGCGCGGGTCACGATCTCGGTGCTGGTCATCACGCCTCCTCGGCGAATCGGCGGACGGCGGCCTGGTACTGCTCCTCGGACCCGGCCAGATAGGTATCGACGAACCGCCGCCACGCTTCCGGCGTCTTGGCGGACTCGACGTAGTGCTTCTGGAACTTCTCGTCCCGGCCGTAGCTGTCCGCGGCGAGGGTGAAATGCGCGCCGCCCGGAGCCTCCACCACGCCGTCGACCATCATGCGATTGAGTAGCAGCGCTTGTGGTGGAACGGTTTTCACCAGTTCGTCGGTCTCCACCACCCGTTCCACCGAGACGTAACGTCGCTGCGCGGCCAGGCAGAAGAGGTCGTCGAAATACGGGTCGACGCCGGTGTAGGCGGCGTTGCCGTGCGGGTCGCCGAGGTTCAGGTGCACCAGCGCCGCATCGAGGCGCAGCGCCGGCATGGCGATCAGCGTCTCCGGCCCGCCGTCCACGGGGTAAGGCGATTCGACCGTCTTCAGCTCGCCCTCCCAGAAGTTCGGGACGTCCGATCCGAGACCGGCTCGGATCGGCAGGAACGGCAGCCGCGCCGCGGCCGCCTCCAGGCCGCACTTGAGCATGCCCTCGTCCATCTCGCGGGCGACCAGCGCGCCGGAGGTCCGCGCCGCGGCGAACCATGGGTCGTAGAACGGCGGCGAATCCAGCGACACGAAGCCGTAGTACGCCTTGCGTACCTTGCCCGCCGAGCACAGTAGCCCGAGGTCGGGGCCGCCGTAGCCGACCACGGTCAGATCCGTCAGGTCCGACCGCAGGATGGCCCGCACCAGCGCCATCGGCTTGCGCCGGGAACCCCAGCCGCCGATGCCGATGGTCATCCCGCTGCGCAGTTCGCCGACGACCTCGTCGAGCGACATCCGCTTGTCTCGCATCCCTTTTCGCTCCCTATCCGATGGGCGGCCCGCGGCCTCCCGGCCCGCCGCCCGCACCGTTGTGTTCACTGCCCGGCCTTGCGCGCCGCGAGATCGTCGTCGAACCGGGCGCGGATCTCGTCGGCGACGCCGGCGAGGTTGAGTTCGAAGGTGAAGCCCTGCTCGTACCGGTAGCTGCGGTGCACGTCCTGCACGTCGATGCCGTTCAAGGCCCGCTTCGCCGCCCGGATCACCCGGCCGTCCTTGGCCGCGATGTTCTCGGCCAATTCCACGGCCGCCGCGTCGAGTTCGGCGCGCGGTACCACCTGGTAAACCGAGCCGTAGTGGTGCAACTGCTGCGCGGTGATGGTGCTCGCGGTGTAGAACAGCGCGCGCATCAGGTGCTGGGGCACCAGGCGCGCCAAGTGGGTCGCCGCGCCGAGCGCGCCACGGTCCACCTCGGGCAGGCCGAACGTGGCGTCGTCGGAGGCGATCACGATGTCCGCATTGCCCACCAGCCCGATACCACCGCCCAGGCAGAAGCCCTGCACCACCGCGATGACCGGCACCTGGCACTCGTAGACCGCGGCGAAGGCCTCGAAGCAGCCGTGATTGGCGTCGATCAGCGCCTGGTGGCCGGGCTTGCTCTGGATCTCCTTGATGTCCACGCCCGCGTTGAAGCCACGGTTCTCCGCACGCAGGACAACCACTCTGGTATCCGGATCGCGGCCCGCCGCGCGCACTGCGTCGGCGATGGCGAACCAGCCCTCGGTGGGGATGGCGTTGACCGGCGGGTAGTCGACCGTGACCACGGTGATGCCGGTGGATTCGGAGTGGCGGTTGATCCCCATCGCAAGTCCCATCGTGTGTGAACGCATTGGCAAAGCAAGCAGTTGCTTGGTAGGTTAGCACGGTGGCACTCGAAATCGATCTCGCCGGACGCGTAGTTCTGGTGACCGGCGGTGTTCGCGGCGTCGGCGCGGGCGTCAGCAAGGCGTTCCTGGCGGCAGGTGCGACCGTTGTCGCGTGTGCGCGGCGGCCCGCCGACGTTCCCGTCGAGGTCGACGGTCGTGCGATCGACTACCTGCCGTGCGATGTCCGGGACGCGGACGCCGTCGGTGCGCTGATCGAGACGATCACCGAGCGCCACGGCCGCCTCGACCATCTGGTCAACAACGCGGGCGGCGCGCCCTTCGCGCTGGCTGCCGAGGCGGGCAAGAACTTCCACGCCAAGATCGTCGAACTGAATCTGCTCGCGCCGCTGCTGGTGGCGCAGGCCGTCAACGCGGTGATGCAGCGCCAGCGAGAGGGCGGCTCGATCGTGAACGTCTCCAGCGTCAGCGGGCACCGTCCGTCGCCGGGTACCGCGGCCTATGGCGCGGCCAAGGCGGGCATGGACAGCCTCACCGCCTCGCTCGCCGTCGAGTGGGCGCCGAAGGTGCGGGTCAACTCGCTGGTGGTCGGGCCGGTCCACACCGAATTGAGCCACCTGCATTACGGCGACCAGGACGGCGTAGACGCGGTCGGCCGGACCATCCCCTTGGGTCGCCTGGCCCGCCCCGAAGACATCGGCCGCTGCGCCGTCTTCCTCGCCTCGCCGCTGGCCGGCTACGTCAGCGGCGCGACCCTGCTGGTGCACGGCGGAGGCGAGCGACCCGCCTTCCTCGCCGCCTCCACCGCGGAGCAGCAGTCCTGAACAAACCGGACCCGAACCCGACCACCCACGAAGAGGACACACATGGACACCGACCAGATCTGCGCCGGGCGCGTCGTCATCGTCACCGGAGCGGGCCGGGGCATCGGCCGCGCGCACGCCCTCGCCTTCGCCGCGGCGGGCGCCCGCGTGGTGGTCAACGACATCGGTTCGGCGCTGGACGGCGCGGCCACCGCGGAGACGCCGGCGCAGCAGGTGGTCGCGGAGATCGAGGCGCTCGGCGGTGCCGCCGTGGCCAACGGTGACGACGTCGCCGACTGGGCAGGCGCCCGCAGGCTGGTCCGCCAGGCCGTCGACACCTTCGGCAAGCTGGACGTGCTGGTCAACAACGCCGGTTTCGTGCGCGACCGGATGCTGGTCAACCTCAGCGAGGAGGAGTGGGACGCGGTGATCCGCGTGCACCTCAAGGGCCACTTCGCCACCATGCGGCACGCGATCGAGTACTGGCGGGCGGAGACGAAGGCGGGCCGTCCGGTCGACGGCCGCATCATCAACACCAGCTCCGGGGCGGGTCTGCAAGGCAGTGTGGGGCAAGGAAACTACGGCGCGGCCAAGGCGGGTATCGCGGGCTTGACGCTGACTGCCGCCGCCGAATTCGCCCGCTACGGCGTCACGGTGAACGCGATCGCCCCGGCCGCACGCACCCGGATGACCGAGACGGTGTTCGCGGAGACGATGGCCAAGCCGGACAACGGCTTCGACGCCATGGCCCCGGAGAATGTGTCTCCGCTGGTCGTGTGGCTGGGCAGCACGCAGTCGGCGGCCGTGACCGGGCGGATGTTCGAAGTCGAGGGCGGCAAGGTGGCGCTGGCCGACGGATGGCGGCACGGCGTCGCCGTCGACCGCGGCGCCCGTTGGAATCCGGCCGAACTCGGACCCGTCGTGGCCGATCTGATCGCCAAGGCGGCGCCGCCGGAGCCGGTCTACGGCGCCTGACCGGCACAGCCCCTTCCGGGGGTGCGGTTGCGGCTGGGTTTACTATGGGCACCCATCCGTTGGAAGTCCCGTGTGAGAGTGGCGACCGGGCAGAGAACTGCGCTTCAACTGATGAGGGAAGGTTCGGCGCGCATGGCCGTAGGTCGCACATTCCGTGTGCTGGCGGTAGCCGGAGCCGTCTTGGGCTCAGCGCTGCTCGGCGGCCCGGTAGACGCCCACGCCCAGCCTTCCTGCCCTTCTTGCGTCGCTGATCCCGCTCCGCCGCCCCACGACGGGGACGCTACCTCGTATCCGCTGACGGTGCCGTGGGAGCGATCCGGGATCAGCGCGGTGCCCACCAATCCGGCGGTCGGCCCGGTTCCAGGCGGCAGCCGATGAGCGAGAGTACGACACGCACTGGCTTGCGGTCCTACCGCGGGGCAGCGGTCGACGCGGTATGCGCGGTGGCGGCCGACTTCGACGCGACCACGCTGGACGAAGTGGTGCTCGCCATCGCCGGTGAACGGCGGCACGAGATCGAAATCGCCAGTGCCCGATCGGCACCGGGCGGTGCGGGCGCGCGTGCTGGTCCGCGAGACCCGCGTGCTGCACCGGACCATGGTCGGGCGTTTCCCCGAGGTGCTCGCGCACGAACCACCCCGCAGCTCGAGGCTTCCGACCGGGTAGCGCAGATCATGGACGCGCTGTACCTGCACTCCGGCGGCGTCGTGCTCGCGGAACTCGCTTCCCCGCCCGCCTCGGCGGCGGAGCGGGCCGACCGGGTGGCGCGGTGACGCGCAATCCGGCGGGGAAATCGTGGTTGACGCCCGGTGGATAGCTCCGCCGGAAGGCATTAGTCCGCGCGGATGGGTCCAGGCCATCGCCAGGGCCTATACGGCGGTGGCTTCCGCGCCTGCTCGAAATTGAGCGCACTCGCGCGCACACGATCGGTCCGATGCAATAGTGCGCGACCGGTCGGCTATTCGAACGAACCGGCGCCGCTGGGAATCCGGTTCGGCGCGAACGAGGAACGCCGAACGGCATCGAAAACCGTTATACACGCCGGTGATCCCGACGACATCGCATACCGGAGCGCGGTCGTGCCCTTATTTCTTCGGGCACGACCGCGGCGCCGATTGTGTGCTGCACGTGCGCTTGCACGTGCATAACGCAACACAGTGCGACCCGGTGGGCCGCACTGTGTTGCCGTGCAAGAGAACCTATTCGGTGCCGTCCGGAGGAATTTCGGGCAAGCCTTCGCTGGCCCGCAACTTCTCCGCCATGGACGTGAGCAGGTTCTGTGATTCTTCGGACAAGTCGAACGCCCTACTCGACAGCCGTCGCAGTCCGTAGCCCTGCAGCTGGGACAGCAGCTCCAGATCGTGATCGATCTTGGCGGCATAGATGTCGTTGAAGAAGTAGTCCGGCTTGACCTTGAAGAACTTCGCCAGGGCGGCCACCGTCTCATCGGACGGGTTCGTCCGTTGTCCCGACCGCAACTGCGACAGGTACGGTTTCGAGATCGGATGTCCGGAGGCCGTCAGCGCCGCCGCAACCTCCGCGTTGGTGTGCGGCTTACGCCCCGGGGGATGCACGGTTTCGAACAGCTTGTTCAGCCGCGCCGCGAAATCAGCCATTGTGAGCCGCCCAATTCCCTTCGCTGTACTAACAGTCGTTATCTCGGATACGTATCATTGATATTAGCGGCTCAGTAACTGAAAACCTACGCCTGATTCCGGATTTCCTTGAAGCTTCTAGGTCGGATCGCGGCTAAGGCACTGGGACGGTTGCGTTTGCGGGTCACCCCAACGGCTCTCGAGAACCCCGGGTACGACCCGGTTCTGGCCCGTCGTTGCGGTCTCGCGACGGGGGGTCTTGATAGCCGCAAGATAGCTGACGTCTCATCGACCGGGCGGTATGGGGGTTTGTGTGGCGTACGACACGTTTCGGCCCCTAGGGGATGAACGTTCAACCTAGGGGCCGAAATAGTTGAAACTTCACAAACGTTCGATGATCGTGCCTGTCGCGAGTGCGCCACCGGCGCACATGAGAACCATCGCCGTGCTGCGGTCGCTGCGCTCCAGTTCGTGCAAAGCCGTTGTGAGAAGACGTGATCCGGTGGAGCCGACGGGATGTCCGAGCGCGATGGCGCCGCCGTTGACATTAACCCGATCCATGTCCGGTTGATGGACCGACGCCCACGAAAGTGCCACCGACGCGAACGCCTCGTTGATCTCGAAAAGGTCGATGTCGCCGATATTCATGCCGGACCGTTCCAGTAACCGGCTGCACGCCTGTACCGGGCCGTCGAGGTGGAATTCGGGCTCGGCCCCGACCACCGCCTGGGTGACGATCCGCGCGCGCGGGCGCAAACCAGCTCGGCGGGCGGCCTTTTCGTCCATCAGCAGTACCGCGGCGGCGCCGTCGGAGATCTGCGAGGACGATCCAGCGGTGTGCACGCCGCCCTCCAGTACGGGCTTCAACACGGCCAGGCCCTCGACGGTGGTCTCGCGCAGGCCCTGATCCCGTGTCACATCGAGCTTTTCGCCGGTCGGGTTGCCTTCCTTGTCGACCGCGGGAGCGGTGACGGTGAGCACCTCGCGGTCGAATCGCCCTTCGGCCCATGCCTGCGCCGCCAGGCGCTGTGAGCGCGCCCCGAACTGGTCCACGTCGGCGCGAGTGATGCCGCGCCGCTTGGCGATTCGCTCCGCGGCCTCGAACTGATTGGGCAGGTCGATGCTCCACGACGCGGGCCTGCGCGGTCCGGCGTGCTCGCCGACGTTGGCGCCCAACGGAACCCGGCTCATCGCCTCCACGCCGCAGGCCATACCCACCTCGATCGCGTCGGCGGCGATCAACCCGGCGATCAGGTGGTTGGCCTGCTGGGCCGATCCGCACTGCGTGTCGATGGTGGTGGCGCCGACCTGCCACGGCAGGCCTGCGTGCAGCCAGGCGACCCTGGTGACGTTGTTGGACTGCTCGCCCGCCTGGGTGACGCATCCGCCGATGACCTGCTCGACCTGCGCGGGGTCCAGATGGGCTCGCTCGAGCAGTCCGTGTTGGGCCAGGCCGAGCAGTTCGGCCGCGTGCAGGCCCGACAGCCAGCCGCCGCGCTTGCCGATCGGGGTGCGTGCGGCCTCGACGATCACGGGTGTGCCCATGTCCAACCTTTCCTTTGGGACAGAAAACTGAAACGCGTTCATAGCACTTGCCAGGGGCGGATCTGTCCGGTTTCTTTCCTCGTTCTCGCGCCTGTGCTTCAATGATTATAGAACGTGTTTCAGTTTGTCGAAGGAGACATCTGGTGGTAGACACTCGGAATGCCCGGCCGAATCTCCCGGACGGGTTCGACGTCACGGACCCGGACATCTACGCCGAGCGTGTTCCGGTCGAGGAGTTCGCCGAACTGCGCCGGACCGCGCCGATCTGGTGGAATCCCCAGTCGCCCGACGTCAGCGGCTTCCACGACGACGGCTTCTGGGTGGTCAGCAAGCACGCCGACGTCAAGGAGGTCTCGCGGCGCAGCGATGTGTTCTCCAGTTACGAGAACACCGCCATCCCGCGGTTCAACGACGACATCTCCCGCGAGCAGATCGAGCTGCAACGCATCGTCCTGTTGAACATGGACGCGCCCGAGCACACCAAACTGCGCAAGATCATCTCGCGCGGGTTCACGCCGCGCGCCATCAATGGTCTGCGCGCCGAGCTGTCGGCCCGCGCCGAGTCGATCGTGCAGGCGGCGGCCGAGGCGGGCTCCGGCGATTTCGTCACCCAGGTCGCGTGCGAACTGCCGCTGCAGGCCATCGCCGAGCTGATCGGCGTTCCGCAGGAGGACCGGATGAAGGTCTTCACCTGGTCCAACGACATGACCGGCTACGACGACCCGGAGAGCACCGCCGACCCGGTCGCGGCCTCCGCCGAGATCCTGGGTTATGCCTACCAGATGGCGGCCTCCCGCAAGCAGTGCCCGGCCGACGACATCGTGACCACGCTGATCGAGGCCGACATCGACGGTGACAAGCTCACCGAGGAGGAGTTCGGCTTCTTCGTGATCATGCTCGCGGTGGCGGGCAACGAGACCACCCGCAACGCCATCTCGCACGGCATGATGGCGTTCCTGGAGAACCCGGACCAGTGGGAGCTGTTCAAGAAGGAGCGGCCCGCCACGGCCGCCGACGAGATCATCCGCTGGGCCACCCCGGTCACTTCGTTCCAGCGGACCGCGCTGGAGGACACCGAACTGGGCGGCGTGCGGATCAAGAAGGGCCAGCGCGTCGTCATGCTGTACCGCTCGGCCAACTTCGACGAGGACGTCTTCGATCACCCGGAGAAGTTCGACATCATGCGCAAGGACAACCCGCACCTGGCCTTCGGCGGCACTGGCGCGCACTTCTGCATCGGGGCGAACCTGGCCCGGCTGGAGATCGACCTGATCTTCAATGCCATCGCCGATCACCTGCCCGATATCACCAAGGTCGCCGGCGCGAAGCGGCTGCGCTCGGGCTGGCTCAATGGGATCAAGGAACTCCCGGTCGACTACAAGACTTGCCCGGTCGCGCACTGAGATCGAAAAAGGGGCCCTCGCACCGCGTGGTGCGAGGGCCCCTTTTCGTCTGGAGCGCGTTCAGTCGACCGGTCGCGCGGTTGCCATG
The DNA here is from genome assembly GCF_965283145.1 of Nocardia sp. Marseille-Q1738. NCBI lineage: Bacteria > Bacillati > Actinomycetota > Actinomycetes > Mycobacteriales > Nocardiaceae > Nocardia > Nocardia sp. Marseille-Q1738. The sequence continues at coordinate 1,155,683 of NZ_CBDIMS010000001.1, forward strand.
GCGCGGTCGACCTCCCAGAACGCGCGCAGGGCCGCGATCTTGCCGTCGTCGTTCACCCGGTAGGTGAAGACGCCGTCGGCATCGATCCGGTGACCGCCGATCGTGCTGCGGATGGTGCCGGTGAAGGCGACTTCATTGCCGCAGGCGAACGAGTCGCCGAACCGGAACTCGATCAGGTCGGTCTTGGCGATCGCCTTGTCCCAGAACGCGGCGATGGCGTCCTTGCCGCGGTGTCCCTTGCCCTCCGGGTCGAACCCGGACGGGCCGATCGGGTCTTCCACGATGCCGTCCTCGGCGAACAGGGCGACCCATGCCTGCTTGTCCCGCGCTCGAACCGCGGCCTGCGAGGCGAGGCCCGCCGCCCTCGCTGGGTGCTCCTCGGTCATGGCGTATCCTTTCCGCGCTGCGCGACCACGATGGGTTCGGCGATGTTCTGCTGGGCGAACTTGCGCAGTGAGTCCTGCTTGGCGGCCAGCTCGCCGTCGAAGCCGATGCCGTCGGCCAGCCATGGCACCACGATCGCGTCCGTGACGCCCGCGTCGGCGAGGTCCTGATATCCGGACCGGCCGAAGCGGGCGACGCACACCGCCTGGATCTCGAACGGTTCGCCGGTCCTGCCGAACTCGGCGCGCAGCGCGCCGAGCCTTCCGATCGTGCGCCGCAGCTCGTCGTAGGTCATCATGGCCGAGGTCCAGCCGTCGCCCACCCGGGCGGCGCGCCGCAGCGCCGCGTCGGTGTGCCCGCCGATATAGAAGGGCACCGGTTCGCTCGGCGCGGGACTCATCTGCAACGGATCGAAGTCGAAGAACTCGCCGTGATACTCGACCATCCCTCCGCCCAGGACCAGCTTGATGACCTCGATCATCTCGTCCACCCGGGCGCCGCGGCGCGCGAACGGCACCCCGCACCACTCGAATTCCTCCGGCGCCCAACCGATCCCGACGCCGAAGCCGAAGCGGTTGCCGGACAGGTTGGCCACTGAGCCGACCTGCCTGGCCAGCAGCAGCGGGTTGCGCGAACCCAGCTTCAGCACGTTCGTGTAGAAGCGGATGCGGCTGGTCACGGCGGCCATGGCGGTCGCGCCGATGAGCGGGTCGACCCACGGTGTGTCCGGTCCCCAGAACCTGCTGCCATCGGGTGTGTACGGGTATTTCGCCGCCGCCGACTTCATGTAGAACAGCGAGTCCGGCAGCGCGATCGACGAAAAGCCGCATTCCTCGGCTGTTTTCGCAAGCTCGGGCAGCTGGTCCAGTGGACTCAGCGCGATGCCGAGGGTGAACTTCAGGGCAGTCACCGGGGCTCCGATCCGACCACCCACATCGAGAAGTACTGCGACCCGCCGCCGTACGCATGGCCGAGCGCCTTGCGCGCACCCTCGACCTGATAGTCACCGGCCCGTCCCATGACCTGCTTGGCCGCCTCGGCGAACCGGATGAGCCCGGACGCACCGATCGGGTTGGAGGACAGCACGCCGCCGGACGGGTTGACCGGCAGGGTGCCGCCGATTTCGGTCTCACCTTTGTCGGTGAGCTTCCAGCCGTCGCCCGGGGGCACGAAGCCGAGGTTTTCCAGCCACATCGGCTCGAACCAGGAGAACGGCACGTAGATCTCGGCCACGTCGATCTCCTCGAGCGGGTTGGTGATCCCTGCCGTCTCCCACAGCGCCGCGGCCGCGTCCCGTCCGGCCTGGGGATTGACCTGGTCTCGTCCGGCGTAGGTGGTCGGCTCGGTGCGCATCGCGGTGGCGTGCACCCAGCCGACCTTCCTGCCGGTTGCCTCGACGGCGGCGGCAGCGTCGGCATCGCCGAGCACGATCGCGCACGCGCCGTCGGAGGAGGGGCAGGTCTCGTCGAAGCGGATCGGGTCCCAGAGCATCTGCGAGGCGAGCACCGATTCCAGCGTGATGTCGGGCTGCTTCAGATGGGCGAGCGGGTTCTTGGCGCCGTTGCGGCGATCCTTCACCGCGACCATCGCGCCGATGTGGCCCGGCGCGTTGGAGCGCCGGATGTAGGAGCGCACGTGCGGTGCGAAGTACCCGCCCGCACCCGCGCCCACGGGCATGGTGAACGGCACCGGAATCGACAACGCCCACATGGCGTTCGACTCCGACTGCTTCTCCCATGCCACCGCGAGCACGCGCTTGTGCACGCCCGCCTGCACCAGGTTGGCCGCGACGATGCCGGTGGATCCGCCGACCGACCCGGCGGTGTGCACGCGCAGCAGCGGTTTCCCGGTGGCGCCCAAGGCGTCCGCCATATACAGCTCGGGCATCATGACGCCCTCGAACAGGTCGGGTGCCTTGCCGACCACGACCGCGTCGATATCGGCGATGGTCAGCCCGGCGTCGGCGAGGGCGCGGTCGATGGCCTCGCGGCACATGCCCGCCATCGACACATCGGTGCGTTTCGTCACGTGATGGGTTTGTCCGGTGCCGAGCACCGCGGCGGGGAGGGTCATCGGGTCGTCTCCGATTCCAAGACGGTCACAAGGTTCTGCTGGAGGGCGGGGCCGCTGGTGGCGTGGGCAAGGGCCCGATTCGCCGAGCCCGCCATGATCGCCTCGGCCGCGAAGCCGATGCGCTCCAGGCCCGCGGCGAACATCGGGTTGGCCGCGAGGGCGCCGCCGGACGGGTTGATCACGGTGCCGTTGCGCAGGCCGATGGCCTCGGTGAGGATCAACTGCTGATGACTGAACGGCGCGTGCAGTTCCGCGACGTCGAAACCGCTGGTGTCGCCGCCGGTGACGGCCTGGGCAGCGGCCGACGTCGACGGGGAGACGGTGAGGTCGCGTGCACCGAGGACCGGGGTGTCCACCCGGTGCGCCATGCCGGTGATCCAGGCGGGACGCTCGCACAGTTCGCGGGCGCGATCACCGACCGCCAGCACGACCGCGGCGGCGCCGTCGGTGATCGGCGCGACATCGTGCGCGCGCAGCGGATCGGCGACGTACGGGTTGTCCAGCAGGCTGTCGACGTCACCGGATTCGCCCGCGGCCACGGCCGCCATGTCGCGCTCGGTCCAGCGGCCCGCATCGAGCCCGGCGCGCGCCTGCAACCCGGCAATGGACACCGCGTCCGGCCACAGTGGCGCGACCAGGTACGGGTCCAGCTGCATGGTGAGCACCTGGCGCAGCGTGCCCGCGGAGGACTTGCCGAAGCCGTACACCAGCGCGGTCTTCGCCTGCCCCGAGCGCAGTTTCACCCACGCCTCGTACAGCGCCCACGCGGCGTCCATCTCCACGTGGGATTCGTTGATCGGCGGCACCGCGCCGATCGCGTCGACCGCCGAGATGAACGAAAACGCGCGGCCGGCAAGGTAATCGGAGGATCCCGAGCACCAGAAATCGATATCGGACTTGGTGATGCCGAGCCGGTCGTAGAGCTGCTGGAAGCAGGGCACCAGCATCTCGACGCCGTTGGTGGTGCCGAAGGTCTCCGGCACGTGCGGTGCGTGGGCGAAACCCACGACCGCGATGTCGGTGGCGTTGTCAGTCAACGTGCGCCTCTCTCAGAGGTGATGGGAGTAGGTCTCGTAGTCGGCGTCCGGCTCGCCGGTGGGACGGAAGTGGTCCACGTTCTCCAGGCCGTAGCCCCACTCCTCGCGTGGCTTCCACACCGCCTCCACCCGCATGCCCATGCGCACTTCACTGGCGTCGCATCCGAGCACCAGGTGCAGCACCGGGATGTCCGCGCCGTCCAGCAGCACATACGCCGCGACGTACGGCGGCTTGATCCGCTGCCCGAGGAACGGCACATTGACGATGCAGAAGGTGGTGACCGTCCCGCGGTCGGGCAGCTCGATGAAGTCGTTGGTCGGCCTGCCGTCGGTCGGGTTCGCGCCGCGCGGCGGGAAGTACACCTTGCCCGTGGCGTCGCTGCGCGCGCCGATCAGCCGGCCCTCGGCGAGTCCGCGCAGGTAGACGGTCTCCTGCGGGGAGGCGGTGTGCTTGTAGGACAGGTCGACCGGGGTGGTGATCACGGTGACCGGCTCGGCCGCTGGGGCGGATTCGGCAGGTGCGCCGGACTTCTCGCCGGGCTCGAAGCACACGATGTCGCGAATGCTGCCCTCGGTCTGTGCCGCCCACCGAGCGGTCACCCGCAGGCCGGTGTGCATGTCCTCCGGCGCGGCGACGTCGACCGCGTGCAGCAACGCGGTGTCCGCGCCGTCGAGCCGGATCAACGCCCAGGCGAACGGGCGGTCGAAAGGCTGGCCGGGCAGCGGGTCGCGTACCCAGGTCCACGATTCGACGGTGCCGGTATCGGCGACGTCGACGAATTCGGTCAGCGGTTCGGCGGTAATCGGGTCGTATTCCGGCGGCGGCACGATCACCCGGCCGTCGGAACCCCGCACGCCGACGATCTTGTGGTCGCGCAGATTGGTCAAAAACGTCCCGATGGTGGTTCCGACGGAGCGGGTGTAATCGAAACGCATCCGCAGGGGCGCGCTGAGTACGTCGGGCATGGTGTCCAATCCCGTGCCACTCCGACCCGCGATTGCCGTGGATGCAGTATTCCCCTGAGTCACGATATCGAGTAGAACAGGTTCTAACTCTGGTGGCAAGCGGCGGTATGAGGAAGGGTCCGCTGACGCCGCCGATGGAAACGCGGTCGATCGGAAAGGGGTCCGGCGTGAAGTTCGGATTGCAACTCGGGTACTGGATGGCTCAGCCGCCCGCGAACGCGGGGGAGCTGGTGGTGGCGGCCGAGGAAGCCGGGTTCGACGCCGTGTTCGCCGCCGAGTCCTGGGGGTCGGACGCCTTCGGTCCGCTCACCTGGTGGGGCTCTTCGACGCGACGGGTGCGCCTCGGGACCTCTGTGGTGCAGATGTCGGCGCGAACTCCCGCCGCTACCGCCATGCACGCCCTCACGCTGGATCACCTCAGCGGCGGCCGCGCGATTCTCGGCCTCGGCGTTTCCGGGCCGCAGGTGGTGGAGGGCTGGTACGGCCAGCCGTTCGCCAAGCCGTTGCAGCGCACCAGGGAGTACGTCGACATCGTGCGCAAGGTGCTGGCCCGCGAGGCGCCGGTCACCAACGACGGCCCGCACTACCCGCTGCCCTACACCGGGCCGGGTTCGCTCGGGCTCGGCAAGCCGCTCAAGCCGATCGTGCATCCGCTACGTGCGGATTTGCCGATCTGGCTGGGCGCGGAGGGACCGAAGAACGTCGCCCTCACCGCCGAGATCGCCGACGGCTGGCTGGCCATCTACTACGCGCCCCGGCTGGCCGGGATGTACAACGAGTGGCTCGACGAGGGCTTCGCCCGGGCGGGTGCGCGGCGCGGCAGGGACGATTTCGAGATCGCCGCGAGTTGCCAGGTGGTGATCACCGACGATCCAGCCGGCGAGCTGGAGCGGATGCGCTGGATCATGGCGCTCTACATCGGCGGCATGGGCGCGCCGGAGCTGAACTTCCACGCCCAGGTGTACCGGCGGATGGGCTATGACCGCGAGGTCGACGAGATCGGACAGCTGTTCCAGGCGGGCAAGAAGGCCGAGGCCGCGGCGGCGGTGCCGGACGAGCTGATTCTGGACACCGCGATCATCGGCGATGAGGACCACGTCCGTGAACGGCTGAAGGTGTGGGAAGCCGCCGGCGTCACGATGATGCTGGTGTCGGTTCCCGATATCGCGCAATTGCGTCGGTTGGCACCCCTTGTCGAATAGTAGAACACGTTCTAAATTCAATGGGGTGACTGCCTCACCCGCCCCGTCGGCTCCGCCTCCTCACCATTCTCCCGTGCAGGAGTCAGTGAAAATTCTCGGTCTGTGGAACATCGCCGAAGCCGAACCCGATCGGATCGCGATGGTCGATCCGTCGGGCCGGGAGGTGACTTATCGCGAATTGGCAACGCTCGCCAATCGTTACGCCACCGGCCTGCGTGGGCTCGGCCTCGATACCGGTGACGTGCTGGTCAGCATGGTGCACAACTGTGTGGAGGCGGTCGCCGCCTACTTCGCGGCCTACCAGTCCGGGTTGTACATCGTCGCGGTGAACTGGCATCTCACCGGCCCGGAGGTGGCCTACATCCTGGGCGACAGCGAGGCGAAGGCGTTCATCGCCAGCGAGCGTTTCGCCGCCGCCGCGAAGGCCGCGGCCGACGAGGCGGGATTGCCCGCGACGGCCCGGTTCGCGGTGGGCGAGATCGAGGGTTTCAAGTCGGTGGCCTGGCTCGGCGCCGCGGATACCGGGCGTCCGTCCGAGCGCAGCACGGGCGCGCCGATGCTCTACACATCGGGAACCACAGGACGGCCCAAGGGAGTCCGGCGCCCGCTCACCGGCGCCGACCCGGACGTCGTTCCCCCGCACACCACCGCGTTCTTCGGCCTCTTCGGCCTCGCCCCCTACGACGATCACGTGCACATCTGCGGCTCGCCGCTGTATCACACGGCGGTGCTGAACTTCGCGACCATCTCGATCCAGTTGGGCCACAAGCTCGTTCTGATGGACCGCTGGGACGCGGAGGAAATGCTGCGGCTGATCGACAAGTACCGGGTGACGCACAGCCACATGGTGCCCACCCAGTTCCACCGGCTGCTCGCGCTGCCAGAGGAGGTGCGCGCCAAGTACGACGTCTCCTCGCTGCGCAGCATGGTGCACGGCGCCGCGCCCTGCCCGCAGGAGACCAAGCGGCAGATGCTCGAGTGGTGGGGACCGACGGTCACCGAGTACTACGCGGCCACCGAGGGCGGCGGGACGGTGATCAACGGCGCCGAATGGTTGCGCAAGCCGGGGTCGGTGGGCAAGGCGTGGCCGTGGTCGGTGATCAAGGTGCTCAGCGAAGAAGACGGCTCCGAGGTCCCGGTCGGCGAGCCCGGCCTGGTCTACATGCGCATGGGCGCTTCGAGTTTCGAGTACCACCACGACAAGGCCAAGACCGAGGACTCGCGCGTCGGCGATCTGTTCACCGTCGGCGACATCGGTCATCTCGACGAGGACGGCTACCTCTACCTGCACGACCGGCGCTCGGACCTGATCCTGTCCGGCGGCGTGAACATCTATCCCGCCGAGGTCGAGAACGTCCTGATCACCCACCCGAAGGTCGCCGACGTGGCGGTCTTCGGTATCCCGCACCCGGATTGGGGTCAGGAAGTCAAGGCGGTCGTGCAGCCCGCCGAGGGGTCCGAGGGCGACGACGAGCTCACCGCCAAGCTGCTCGCCTTCGCCGCAACGCAATTGGCGAAGTACAAGATGCCCAAGTCGATCGACTATCTGCCCGAACTGCCGCGCGACCCCAACGGCAAGCTCTACAAGCGCAAACTCCGCGACCGCTACATCCCGGCGCAGTAGCGCGGCCCCGGTGAGAGATCGGGAGTAGTCATATGGCGGCTCGCAGCACCGCGACAACCGCCATTTGACTCCCCTCGATGCTCTAGCGACAACGCGACCACAGCCGGTTGACCGGGCTGGGAGTGCGTGATCGACGGCGGGAGGTAAGCCGGGTACGGCACCCAGCGTGCCCAGCACTGCTCCGGTACACCCATGGAGGGCGTGCTCGACTATGGGGGCAGGCCAGAGATATCTCTGCCGGAGGCTTCGAGTAATGCCCTACCTACCATTGCTTTCCGCTGGCGGTGCTGGGCGCGTCGGGTGCCGTACCCGGCTTACCTCCCGCAGTTGGTCGGAACCCCTCGGCTTCCAGCGTGGTCAACTGGCTGTGGTTGCGTTCAGAAATCCGAACTGAGGGAGCTTTCGTGGATCGGGGGTAGTCATATGGTGGCTGGCCCACCCCCTTGAGCCGCCATTTGACTCCGCTCGATGCTCCAGTTGGACAACGCAACTACAGCGTTGACGGATGTGGTTGCGTTTAGCGAGGTTTGGGTGGGAATCGCGGTCGGGTTGTGGATCCGGTAGTGAAATGGCGGCTCGGACTCGATATCCGGGCCGCCATTTCACTGTTCTCGGACCAGCGCGCTGGTCAGCTGACTGGCTCGTGGAGTTCCGGGGCAAGGCCGAACAGTGGGAAGAGCTTTTCGGTGTCGAGGAAGAAGTTGAGCCCGGCGATGGTGTCGTCGTCGAGTTCCAGCACTGTGATCGACCACGGCACCCACACGCCGGGCTCGGCGCCCGGCTTGTAGTGGCCGAAGGCGGGCAGGCCGTTGGCGCCCTCCAATCGGACCAGTCGCGAGTCGCGGCAGGCGCTTCCGGTACTCAGCATGAACGCGGCCACGTTCTCCGGGCCGGAGATCCACAGCTCGATCGGCGGCATCGACAGCGCCACATCCTCTTTCAGCAGGGAGGTGAGCGTGTCCATGTCGTAGGCCTCGAACGCCTTGACGAAGTTGTCCACCAGTCTGCGCTGGTCCTCGTCGGTCTCGTCGTAGGTGTCGGTGGTCGTCGGCTGGACCTTGGACATGGTCGCCCGCGCCCGCTGCAGGGCACTGTTCACCGACGCGGGTGACATGGTGAGCGCCTCTGCGGTCTCGCTGGCGGAGAACCGCAGTACCTCGCGCATGATCAGGATGGCGCGCTGGGTGGCGGGCAGGTGCTGGCAGGCGGCGACGAAGGCCAGGCGCAGGGTGTCCTTGGCGCTGGCGTGCTCGGCTGGATCGGCGCCGAAGGCGAGCGCGTTGGGGATCGGCTCGATCCAGACGTAATCCGGCTGGGGCGCCGGGAGGGGCGAATCCGGCCGCGACGGGCCGGACAGATCCATGGGCCGAGCCCTGCGCTGCGGGCCGTCGAGCATGTCGAGGCAGACGTTGGTGGTGATCTTGTACAGCCAGGACCGGAGGCTGGCGCGACCCTCGAACGAGGCGTAGGACTTCCACGCGCGGGTGAAGGTCTCCTGCACCGCGTCCTCCGCTTCGAAGGAGGAGCCGAGCATGCGGTAGGCGTACGCGCACAGCTCTCTGCGATGGGTCTCGAACGAGGCGAGCACGTCGGGAGCGAGGCCCGCGGAGGAGCCGGGCGAGTCGTTCATGGGTGCCACCCTGCCACAGGCCACCGACACAGAACAGGCCTCGAGCTCGAGAGCCCGCGCCGATCAAGATCATTAAACCTGCTCGGTTTGTGGGACGTGTCACCTTTGCCGTGGCGATGAGTTTGGCTGGGATGGCCCGTCATATCCAGTGACACGAACGGATGTGCTCGAAAGGACGAGGCCCATGAGCAGCAAGATGATCTTCATCAATCTCCCCGTCGACGACCTGAACCGGTCGAAGACCTTCTACGAGGCGCTGGGCTGGAAGGTCAACCAGGAGTTCACCGACGACAACGCCGCCTGCATCGTGGTCGACGACAACATCTGCCTGATGCTGCTCACCAAGGATTTCTTCACCACCTTCAGCAAGCGGCCGCTGGCCGACACGAAGGCGGCGATCAATGCCGCGTACGCGCTGTCGCTCGGCAGCGCCGCGGAGGTCGACAACCTCACCGCCGCCGCGCTCGCCGCGGGGGCGACCGAAGAGGTGAACGAGGACAAGCGGGCGCAGGAGGCGCAGGTCGGCATGCACGGCCGCACGTTCATCGACCCCGACGGCCACCAGTGGGAGCCGTTCTGGATGGACTACCCGGGCAGCAACTGAGTCCGGCGAGGGGTCGCCCTCCGATGCGCGTGCGCACTGGCCGGTGCGCACGCGCATCGGAGGGCGTTGTGCTTTAGTTGCCGGTGAACGTGGGCTTGCGCTTCTCCGCGAACGCCTTCGGGCCTTCTTTGGCGTCGGCCGAGCGGAATACCGCCATGCCGAGCTCGGCGTCGATTTGGAACGCGTCCTCCTCCGGCATGGCCTCGGTCTCCCGGATGGTGCGCAGGATGGCCTGCACCGCGAGGGGGCCGTTGGCGGCGATCTGCCCGGCGAGTTCGAGTGCCTTGTCCAGCGCCGTTCCGTCCGGCACCACGTGCCCGATCAGGCCGATCTCCTTGGCTTCGGCCGCCGTGATGTGCCGACCGGTGAGCAGGATGTCCGCGGCGACGGTGTAGGGGATCTGGCGGACCAGCCGCACCGCCGAGCCGCCCAGCGGGAACAGGCCCCAACGCGCTTCGGACACACCGAATTTCGCGCTCTCCCCGGCCACTCGGATGTCGGTGCCCTGCAGGATCTCGGTGCCGCCCGCGATGGCCGGGCCCTCGACCGCCGCGATCAGCGGTTTGGTGAGCCTGCGGCCCTTCAGCAGTGCCTCGAGTTTGGCCGGATTCCAGCCGCCGCCCTCGATGGTGTCTCCGGGGTGCGCGGAGGTCATGCCTTTGAGATCGGCGCCCGCGCAGAACGCGCCGCCGGCGCCGGTCAGGATCGCCACCCGGATATCCGGATCGTTGTCCACCTGGTCCCAGGCGTCACGCATGATCGCCATCATCTCGCCGGACAGCGCGTTGCGCGCCTCGGGCCGGTTCATGGTGACGATGAGGACCTGGTCGCGCTTCTCGACGAGGCAGTGCGGCATTGCTGATTCTCCTGACTTCGAGCCTTGTCAGAAACAGTAACACGTTCTATTTTTAAGGTTGTGAGCTACAACATAGCGGACCTTGTCGAACACGCCATCGACCTGATGCCCGACCGCGTCGCGCTGGTCGACGACGGCCGCGAGGTCACCTACGCCCAGTTGGAGGAGCGGGCCAACAAACTCGCTCACTACCTGCAAGAACAGGGAGTCCAGCCGGGCGACAAGGTGGGCATCTACTCACGGAACACGATCGAGGCCGTCGAGGCCATGGTCGCGATCTTCAAAGCGCGCGCCGTGATGATCAACGTGAACTTCCGATATGTCGAGAACGAGTTGCAATACATCTTCGACAACTCGGACATGGTCGCGCTGATCCACGAGCGTCGCTACAGCGACAAGGTCGCGGCGGTTCGTCCGAACACCCCGAAGCTGCGCACCGTCGTCGTCGTGGACGACGATACGACCGGGACGATTCCCACCGCAGCGGATTCGGCGGAATACGAGGCGGTGCTCGCGCAGTCCTCGGGTGTGCGCGACTTCGGCGAGCGCTCCCCGGACGACCTGTACATGCTCTACACCGGCGGTACCACCGGCATGCCCAAAGGCGTGATGTGGCGCCAGGAGGACGTGTGGCGCGTGCTCGGCGCGGGCATCAACTTCGTCACCGGCGAGTACGTCCAGGATGAATGGGAATTGGCCAAGGTCGGCGCTGGCAGCCCGCCCATGGTGCGGTGGCCGATTCCGCCGATGATCCACGGCGGCGCGCAGTGGGCGACGTTCCACAGCCTGTTCGGCGGGGGCAAGGCTGTGATGATCCCGGAGTTCTCCGGGCACGGGGTGTGGCGGGCGATCGACAAGCACAAGATCAACCTGATCTTCATCACCGGCGACGCGATGGCACGTCCGATGCTGGACGCGCTGATCGAGGGCAACCCGGAAACCGGGCAGCCCTATGATCTTTCGAGCCTGTATGTGATGGCCAGCAGCGCGGCGCTGTTCTCGCCCGCGATCAAGGACCAGTTCCTCGAGCTGTTGCCCAACCGGATGATCTCCGATTCGATCGGCTCCTCGGAGACCGGTTTCGGCGGTATCTCCATCGTGGCCAAGGGCGCGACGCACACCGGAGGCCCCCGGGTGAAGATCGACGCCTCCACCGAGGTGCTCGACGAGGAGGGCAATCCGGTAGAGCCCGGCTCCGGGAAGGTCGGCATCCTGGCGCGGCGCGGGCACATCCCGCTGGGCTACTACAAGGACGAAGCGAAGACCGCGGCGACGTTCAAGGAGTTCAACGGCATTCGCTACGCCATCCCCGGCGATTTCGCCAGGGTCGAGGAAGACGGCACGGTCACGATGCTCGGCCGCGGTTCGGTCAGCATCAACAGCGGCGGCGAGAAGATCTATCCCGAGGAGGTCGAGGGCGCGCTCAAGACGCACCCGGAGATCTTCGACGCGCTCGTGGTCGGCATCGAGGACGAACGCTGGGGCCAGCGGGTCGTCGCGGTCGTGCAATGTCGCGGCGAGAACCGGCCGACGCTCGAGGAACTGCGCCCGATGCTCACCCAAGAAATCGCCCCGTACAAACTGCCCCGCAGCCTGTGGTTCGTCGACGAAATCAAGCGCTCTCCGGCGGGCAAGCCCGACTACCGCTGGGCCAAGGAGCAAACCCAGGTCCGTCCCGCGGACGACCACGCCGACGCGGGCACCAAGTAGGAATCCACGACCGGGCGGGCCGCACTTCGGGGCCCGCCCGGTCGGATTCTGTCGCCCTGCGAGTTCAGCGGTTGGCGAGCTCGGCCAGTCGGAACGCGAGGCGGCGGCGGAAGGCGGGGATGCGGGTGAGGGTGGCGAGGGCCAGGTTGCGCAGGGCACGGGCAGGGCGGGCGCGCAAGGTCGCCATTTTGGTCATCCGGTCGGTGAACGAGACGACGCCGAGTGCGACGGGGCGGCGGCTGGCTTCGTAGTCGTCCAACAGCGTGTCCGGCTCACCCGCGAGTACTCGGGCCAGCAGCGGGCCGAGGGCGGCGGCGTCCTGGATGCCGGTGTTCATTCCTTGGCCGCCCGCCGGGCTGTGCACGTGGGCGGCGTCGCCCGCGAGGAGGATGCGGCCGTCGCGGTAGTGGTCGGCGACCCGGTGGTGCACGCGGAACCGCGAGCTCCACAGCACCTCGCGAACTTTCACCTCGCCACCGGGACCGCGGGAGTCCAGGACGGACTGGATGTCCTCGGGGGTCGGGTGCTCGGGCGCCGTTTCCAGGGTGGCGACCACGCGGTAGCGGTTCGGTTCGTCCTGGTCCGGCAACGGCGCGACCACGGTGACACCCTCGGGTGAAAGGTGCAGAACTACTTCGTCGCGTGCGACGGGCCAATCCATCCGCACGTCGGCGAGCACGAAGGATTCCGGGTACATCGCGCCGGTGAAGCCGATGCCCGCCTGCTCGCGGACCACGCTGTGCATGCCGTCTGCCCCGATGACGTAGTCGGCGCGGATGCTGCCCGGAACTCCTGTGGCGTCGGCGTACTCGATCGTCACCCCGTCGGCTTCACCGATCACTTTGCTGACCTGGTAGGGACGGTGCACGTCGCCGCCCGCCTGGCGCAGCCGGTTCAGCAGAACCGCTTCGGTGATGTCCTGTGGGGTCATCAAGGTGTACGGGTAGCGCGTCGGAAGACCGCCGAACAGGATCGTGGCAAGGGTGCGCTTGCCGTCGCGAACCGTGAAGCGCGGCACGACGATACCCGTCGCGGCCAGTTCGTCGGCGATGCCGAGCTGCTCGAGCACCTCCAGTGTCCTGGCGTGCACGACGGCGGCGCGGGAGGTGTTCGCTCCTTCGGCGAGCCGGTCCAGCAGCACGAAATCCACCCCGGCGTCGGCCAGCGTGATGGCGGCGGTCAGCCCGGCCGGTCCGGCGCCGACGACCACGACGGAGGTGGTGGCGGGCAGCGCGTTCGGGGTGGTGTTCATCGGAACTCCTCAGGTCAACGTTTGTAGGCCAACGCTTGTTGGCATAACTGTAGCCACGCGCGGTGGACAAAGTCAACAGCTGTTGGCCTACATTGTTGGCATGACTGCCGAACCTGATCACCCTCCCGCCCGCCGGTCGGACGCAACCCGGGCGGCGATCCTCGCGGCCGCCCGCGCCCGCTTCGCCGCCGAGGGCTTCCGCAAAGCGACCATCCGCGCCATCGCCGCCGACGCCGCCATCGACCCGTCCATGGTCATGCGGTATTTCGGCAGCAAAGACGGCCTGTTCGCGGCCGCGGTCGACATCGACCTCGATCTGCCGGACCTGGGCTCCGCCGAGCCGGACGCCCTGGGTGAATTGCTGGTGCGCCGATTCTTCGCGATCTGGGAGGAACAGCCGAACCAGGAGGTGCTGCTGACCTTGCTCCGCTCGTCCATCACCGACGACGCGGTCGGCGAACGCTTCCGCGCGATCTTCGCCCAGCAGGTGCTGCCCGCCGTCCTACGCTTCGGCGATCCCGCCGACGCTCCGCGCCGGGGCGGTCTCATCGTTACGCAGATGCTCGGTCTCGCGCTGTGCCGCTACGTGCTGCGCCTGCCGCCGGTCGTCGCGCTGACCCGCGAGCAGATCATCGCGGATGTCGCGCCTACTCTCCAGCGCTACTTGGTGTCGACTCCGGCCGACTGAATCCGATGGTGTTGTGTGGTACCACGCGATACCATGGGGTAGTGGCTGGTCTGAACATACGGTTTTCCGAGGAGGAGCTGAGTGCCCTGCGCGATCGAGCGGAGGCGGAGGGCAGAAGCATGCAGCAGTTCGTCCACGACGCGGTCATCAGGGCGATAAACGAGCACGCCAGACTGTTCAACGAGGCTGCTGATCACGTCTTGCGAGTCAGTGAGGAGCTGAACCGGAGGCTTGCCTGATGGAGTATCTGACGCTGCCGGAGCTCCTGAATCTCGCTGAGCGGTTGGGCACTCCGGCGGTTCGTGACTACGGCCTTCTCGACTCGGCTCTTGCTCGACCACAGTCCAGCGTTTTCGGACAGGACGCCTACCCGGATGTGTGGCAAAAGGCTGCTGCCCTGATGGAATCGATTGCGCGAAACCACGGCTTGGTCGACGGCAACAAACGATTGGCTTGGTACGCGAGCTGGGTCTTCCTGCAGATGAACGGTCATAAGCTGGACGCACACTTCGACGTCGATGATGCCGAGCAGTTCGTGCTGGATGTATGCCAGGGTGCGCTCGACATACCGTCGATTGCCGAACACCTGGCGAAGTTCGAGGGCTGATGAATCAGCGGCGAGAATGGGGTCGGGCTACGCGCCCCGAAGAAGGGCCATGATCTGGTCGGTGGTCATGCCTTCGATGTCCCTGCTGTTCGCCGCGCCCCGCAGTCGTCGGGTGATGCGTTGGCCTCGGGTCGAGGAGCCTTCGGCCCGCACGATCCGCAACGTGCCATCGACTTCGATGATCTCGATGGCGTCGCCCTCGTGCAGATTGTGCTTTGCGCGGAGGTGGGCAGGGATTGTCACCTGTCCTTTGCTGTTCAGCAGCATCGCAGCCTCCGTCGTGTGGGATTCGCAGTAAACGTAATACGACCTGCGCGCACAGTCCGGCGAACCCGCCAGTCGGCCCGCCATGGCGGGCCGACTCGGTGGTGTCCCGCTAGGCCGGGGTCCCGGCCAGCAGCGCGCCGAGCGCGCGCAGGTGGTCGGTGCCCGTGCCGAGGGCGAACTCGTTGTGTTTGGCGGCGGTGAAGTAGTTGTGCACGATGTGGTCGCGGTCGATGCCGACGCCGCCGTGTACGTGGATGACGGTGTGCGCGACGCGGTGGCCCGCGTCGGCGGCCCAGAACTTGGCGGTGTGCACCGCCTCCGCGGCGGGCAGGTCCTCCGACAGCAGCCACGCGGCCTGGGTCGTCGCCAGGCGCAGGCCTTGGACGTCGATGTACGCGTCGGCGAGCCGCTGGGCGACGGCTTGGAAACTGCCCACCGCCTTGCCGAACTGCTCTCGCTCCCTGGCGTATTCGGCGACCAGCTCGAGCGCTCGTTCCAGGGTGCCCAGCTGCAGGGCGCTCAGTCCGAGCCAGGCGCGGGTGAGAATCCAGTCGAGGATCTCCGCGCCGCCCGTGCCGGTGCCGACCAATTCACCTGGGGTATCAGTGAGTTCGACCGCGAATTCGGGGCTGCGATCGACGACCTGCTGCGCCGTCACCGTGGCCGCCGCTGGATCGACCAGGAAGATCGCGGTGGCGCCGGATACCGTGGCTGGCACCAGGATGCGCTCGGCGCGGTTCGCGTAGGGCACGGTGGTTTTGGCGCCGGTCAGCCGCCACCCTTCGCCGGTTTCGACCGCGGTGGTGGTCGGCGCGGTGGGTTCCCAGTTGCGCTCCTCGGCCAGAGCCACGGTGAGGATGATCCGGCCCGCGCCGGCCTGGGTGGCCAGATCCTGTTGCGCCGCACCACCGAAGCGGGCCAGCGCGCCCGCGCCGAGGACGACCGACCAGAGATATGGCACGGCCGCGACGTGCTTGCCCAGCTCGCGCAGGATGGCGGTCTGCTCGAGCGAGCCCAGGTCGCTGCCGCCGACCGACTCGGGCAGGGCCGCCGCGAGCACGCCGGTCTCGGCGAGCGAACTCCACAGCGGCTGGTCGAATCGCTCGTCCGCGGTATCGAGTTCGCGCAACCGGTCGGCGGTGACCAGCTTGCCGCACACCTCGCCGGTGAGCCGGGCGAGATCCAGTTGGGCTTCGGTGGGAGTGAAATCCATGGTGGTCTACTCGCTTTCGATCAGCGCGCCGCGGCAGGCTGCTTGAGGGCGGTCATGGCGATGATGTCGCGCTGCACCTCGTTGGTGCCGCCGCCGAAGGTCAGGATGAGCGCGGCGCGGTGCATCCGCTCCAGCCGTCCGCGCAGTTCGGCGCCGGGGGAGTCCTGGCGCAGGTACGCCTGCGGACCGAGCACCTCCATGAGCAGCCGGTAGGCCTCGGTCGCCAGCTCGGTGCCGTACACCTTGCAGGCCGAGGCATCCCACGGCTGCGGCGCCGCGTCACCGCCCGCGTCGGCCCGACTGGCGATCTCCCAGTTCAGCAGCTTCAGGTAGTCGACCTTGGCGTGCACCTTGGCCAGGTTGAGCTGCACCCACTCCCGGTCGATCACCCGGGAGCCGTCGCTGGCCTTGGTATTGCTCGCCCACTCCACGGTCTGGCGCAGCGCCAGCGCCAGTGGCCCCGCGGAAGTGAGCGCCACGCGTTCGTGGTTGAGCTGGTTGGTGATCAGCGCCCAGCCACCGTTCTCCTGACCGACCAGAGCGCTCGTGGGCACCCGGACGTCCTGGTAGTACGTCGCGCTGGTGTCCGGGCCCGCCATGGTGTGCACCGGGGTCCAGGAGAAGCCCTCGGCGGTGGTCGGCACGATGAGCATGCTGATGCCCTTGTGCTTCTTGGCCGTCGGATCGGTGCGCACGGCCAGCCAGACGTAGTCGGCGTAGGCGATCAGGCTGGTCCACATCTTCTGGCCGTTGATCACGTACTCGTCGCCGTCGCGCACCGCGGTGGTGCGCAAACTGGCCAGGTCGGTGCCCGCGCCCGGCTCGGAGTAACCGATGGAGAAGTGCAGTTCCCCGGCCGCGATCTTGGGCAAGAAGAACTTCTTCTGCTCCTCGCTGCCGTAGTGCATGATCGTCGGCGCGACCGAGTTGATGGTCAGGAACGGCACCGGCGCGCCCGCGATCGCGGCCTCGTCGGTGAAGATCAGCTGGTCCATGGTCGGGCGGTCCTGGCCGCCGTACTCTGTGGGCCAGCCCAGCGCCAGCCACCCGTCGTGGCCCATCTGCTGGACGACCTCGCGATAGACGTTGCCCTGCCCGTACTCACCGGTCTGCGCGCTGAGCGCCTCCCTGCGCTCCGGGGTGATGAGCCGCGCGAAGTAGTCGCGCAGCTCCGCGCGCAGCTGCTCCTGTTGCGGCGTGTACGCAATGCGCATGGCAGTACCTCTTGGGGGATGGTCAGCCGACGGAGCTTGCGGAGTCGGCGGGGTGGGTGGGACCGAGCCTTCGTTGGATCGGGTTCTCCCGATCATTGCATATGGACTGAAACATGTTCCAGTATTGATACGGAATCCCCCGATGACGCCCCGTCGAGGCTGATCGGCTTGTTAGGCTTCGGCCGGAGCGGTGGTAAAGGAGTCGCTATGAAGATCACGGTCGATCTGGACCAATGCGAAGCGAATGGAATCTGCGTCGGAATCGCCCCCGACGTGTTCGAACTCGATGACGAGGACGTGCTGCACATTGCGAATGCCGAGGTGCCCGCCGATCGGCTCGCCGACGTCGAGGACGCCGTCGCGCAGTGCCCCAAGGCTGCGCTGCGATTGCAGTGAACGACCCTTGCCGTAAGTTGGAACACGTTCTAGAGTCGGCCGCGTGAGCAATGAGCTGAGCCTTGCGGGCCGAGTGGCGATCGTGACCGGCGGCGGCGCCGGACTTGGGCGGGCCGAAGCGCTCGCGCTGGCCGGGGCGGGCGCCTCGGTGGTGGTCAACGATCTCGCGGAGTCGGACGCGGTCGCGGACACGCTCGCCGAGATCCGCGGCCTCGGCGCCAAAGCGGAGTTCGTCGCGGGCAGCATCGCCGAGCGGGCCACCGCCGACGCGCTGATCCGTACCGCCGAGGAATCCTTCGGGTCGGTCGACATCGTCGTCAACAACGCGGGTATCACCCGCGACCGCATGCTGTTCAACATGTCCGACGAGGATTTCGACGCGGTGGTCGCGGTGCACCTGCGCGGCCATTTCCTGTTGTCCCGCAACGCCGCCGCCTACTGGCGCGGCAAATCCAAGCGGGCGGGCGCCCCGGTCTACGGCAGGCTGGTCAACACCTCCTCGGAGGCGGGCTTGCTCGGGCCGGAGGGGCAGGCCAACTACGGCGCCGCGAAGGCGGGCATCACCGCCCTGACCTTGTCGGCCGCGCGGGCGCTGTCCCGCTATGGCGTGCGCGCCAACGCGATCGCGCCGCGGGCGCGAACCGCCATGACCGAGGCGGTGTTCAGTCCCGCGCCGGAGGGGGATGTCGATCCGCTGTCGCCCGAGCACGTGGCCCGGCTGGTCGCCTACCTCGCCTCGCCCGCCGCGGATGCGGTCAATGGGCAGCTGTTCGTCGTCTACGGGGGGATGGTGGCGCTCATGGCGGCGCCGGTCGTCGAACGCCGGTTCGACGCGACCGGTGGGCAGTGGTCGGCTCGGGACCTGGCCGACACGCTGGGGGACTACTTCGCCGACCGCCCGTCCGGGCGGACCTTCTCGGCATCGGCGCTGATCGAGCTGGGGTAACCGGCGGCGGCTTGCCGCGAGTGCGCTACTGATCAACTGTCCAGCTGTTGATCGGGCGATCGGCGCTTGGTAGACATAGGGACGGGTTATGTCACACCTCACAAAGGTGGGATCATTCCCGGATGAAACCGGTGTCAAATTAATATGCCGATCTTTCGAGAAAATGCACTTCAAAAGTGTGAAAAATGCTTCCGGCAACACGGTGAACATGTTCTAATCGTTCCGGCGGTGCGGCCACGGTGGAGATTCGCGCCGTGCTCCGTGTACGTCGGTTGAGCAAGGAGGATCGCGGATGAACGAGGTCCTTGCCGTGCCGTTGCGGGCCGTCGGTGGATTCTTCGAACTCACCGCCGATGTCGCACGTTCCAGTGTGCGCCGACCCTTTCAATGGCGTGAGTTCATCGACCAGTCCTGGTTCATCGCGCGAGTTTCGATCGTGCCGACATTGCTGGTGGCCATTCCGTTCACCGTTCTGGTGAGCTTCACGCTGAACATTCTGTTGCGCGAGATCGGCGCGGCCGACCTCAGTGGCGCAGGCGCGGCATTCGGCGCCGTCACGCAGGTCGGCCCGATCGTCACCGTGCTCATCGTCGCGGGGGCGGGCGCGACGGCGATCTGCGCCGACCTGGGCGCGCGCACCATTCGCGAGGAAATCGACGCGATGCGGGTATTGGGCATCAATCCGGTGCACCGACTGGTGGTGCCGCGCGTGCTCGCGTCGATGTTCGTGGCGCTGATGCTCAACAGCCTGGTGTGCACGATCGGCATCGTCGGTGGGTTTCTGTTCTCGGTATATCTGCAGGATGTCAACCCCGGCGCGTTCGTCAATGGGATCACGCTGCTCACCCATCTGCCCGAACTGATCATTTCCGAGGTGAAAGCCGGTTTGTTCGGGCTGATCGCGGGGCTGGTCGCCTGTTATCTGGGCCTGAATGTCAGAGGTGGTCCCAAGAGTGTCGGTGATGCGGTGAATCAGACCGTAGTCTTCGCTTTCATGGCCCTGTTCGTCGTGAACGTGGTGGTCACCGCCGTCGGCATCAAGTTCACGGTGCGGTGACGCGATGGCCTTCGTAATCGAATCCCGCTTTCCCCGGACCGTTCGGCGGGTACGCCGGATATCGGACTCGCTCGATTCGGTCGGCAAGCATGCCGTGTTCTACGCACAGGCGCTGGGCTCCCTTCCGCGGGCGCTGCTGCACTACCGCACCGAGACGATCCGGCTGATCGCCGAGATCAGCATGGGCACAGGAGCTTTGGCGGTCATCGGCGGCACGGTGGTGATCGTCGGATTCCTCACGCTGTTCGCCGGCGGCACCATCGCGGTGCAGGGCTACAGCTCATTGGGCAACATCGGCGTCGAGGCGCTCACCGGCTTCTTCGCGGCGTTCATCAACGTCCGCATCGCCGCGCCGGTGATCTCCGGCATCGGCCTGGCCGCCACCATCGGGGCCGGTTCCACCGCGCAATTGGGCGCGATGCGGGTGGCCGAGGAGATCGACGCGCTGGAGTCGATGGCGATCCGGCCGGTGCCGTACCTGGTCGGCACCCGCGTGCTGGCCGGGATGATCGCCATCGTCCCGCTCTACGCGCTCGCGGTGATCGCCTCGTTCCTGGCCAGCCGGTTCGCCACGGTGGTGATCTACGGGCAGTCGGCGGGCGTCTACGACCATTACTTCTCGACCTTTCTCATCCCGAGCGACATCCTCTGGTCGTTCGCCCAGGCGATCTTCATGGCCTTGGCCGTCATGATGATCCACACCTACTACGGCTACAACGCCGCGGGCGGACCGGTCGGCGTCGGTGTCGCGGTAGGCAACGCGGTGCGGGCCTCGCTGGTCGCGGTGGTCACGGTGACCCTGCTGATCTCGCTGGCCATCTACGGCACCTCCGGCAACTTCCATCTCTCCGGATAAGCGACATGGCGGAATCGAAGCAAACGGAAAGCCGCCTGGTGCGGGCACTGCACGGCGGACTCGGCCTGAAATTGGCCGGGGCGGCGATGGTGCTCGCGCTGGTCGCCGTCGTGGCCGTCGCGCTGATCATGTTCGTCGGCGGGTTCACTCCCACGGCAACCGTGACGGTGGACGCGCCGCGCAGCGGCCTGGTCCTCGACCCGGACGCCAAGGTGAAGGTGCGCGGTGTGGAGATCGGCCGCGTCGCGTCGGTCGACCACACGGCTGACGGCGCCAGGCTGAAACTGGCTCTGGATCCGGAGTTGCTGAAGCTGGTGCCGTCCAACGCGGACGTCGACATCAGGTCCACCACCGTGTTCGGCGCGAAGTACGTCAATTTCGTTGTGCCCCAGCAGCCTTCGTCCACCCCGCTGCGGCCGGGCGCGACCGTGACGGCGCAGCAGGTGACCGTCGAGTTCAACACGCTGTTCCAGCATCTGGCCGACGTGCTCGCCAAGATCGCGCCGGAGAAGCTGAACGCGACGCTGTCCGCGCTGGGCACAGCGTTGCAAGGCCGGGGACAGAAGCTGGGCGACCTGCTCGCGCAGAGCGACGCCTACCTGCGCGACATCAACCCGTATCTACCCACGCTGCAGCAGGACCTGGCGAAGACCAGCGACGTCACCAACCTGTACGCGGACACGGTGAACGACCTGCTGCGCACGGTGAACAACGCGATCGTCACCGGCAACACCCTGGTCGAGGAGCAGAACAGTCTCGACAACGTGCTGGTGAACCTCATCGGGCTGGCCGA
Organism: Nocardia sp. Marseille-Q1738; assembly: GCF_965283145.1. Lineage (NCBI taxonomy): Bacteria > Bacillati > Actinomycetota > Actinomycetes > Mycobacteriales > Nocardiaceae > Nocardia > Nocardia sp. Marseille-Q1738. The sequence goes on from NZ_CBDIMS010000001.1 coordinate 1,177,058, forward strand.
CACCACCGGTTCGGTCCTGCGCGACAACGAGAGCCAGCTCGTCACGGCGCTCGATCTGCTGCGCCCGACCACCGGACTGCTCGACGATTACGCGCCCGCGCTGTACTGCCTGATCGGCGGCCTGGGCAAGGCGCTGCCGATGGGCGAGGCGGTCTTCGGCGGCCTACAAGAAGGTGTCGCGCTGAACACCGGCTTCATGTACGGCGTCAAGCCCTACACCTATCCGGAGGACCTGCCCAAGGTCAACGCGACCGGCGGTCCACGCTGTGCAGGGCTGCTGGACCGGGTACCGGGCAGCCACGCGGACTATGTCGTCACCGATACCTCGGAAGGTCTCGTGTACACACCGTCGACGACGCTGACGGTGAACCCGCCGAAGATCTTCCAGATCCTGTTCGCCGGAATGCCGGGGGTGCCGCGTCCGTGAAGAAAAACGCGACGACCGTCAAATTGGCCATCTTCACCCTGGTGATGACGCTGGTCTTCGCCGGACTCGCGGTCGTGTTCAGCCAGATGCGTTTCGCGCGGGAGCACGGCTACCACGCCGTGTTCACCAGCTCCTCCGGCATGCTGCCCGGCGCGAAGGTGCGCATCGCCGGTGTGCCGGTCGGGTCGGTCACCTCGGTGAAGGTCGGCAAGGACTACCTGGCGCACGTCGAGTTCGACGTCGACCACAAGTATCGGCTGCTCACCAGCACCCGCGCGGCGATCAAGTACGAGAACCTGGTCGGTGACCGCTATCTCGAGCTGTCCGAGGGACCCGGATCGAATCGGGTGCTGCAGCCGGGCGGCACCATCGACAAGGAACAGACCGCGCCGGCACTGGATTTGGACATGCTGCTCGGCGGGTTCCGGCCGCTGCTGCGCGGCTTGGACCCCGGGCAGGTGAACGACCTGACCAACGCGCTGTTGCAGATCTTCCAAGGCCAAGGCGGCACGCTGGTGGCGCTGCTCAACAGCGGCGGCTCGTTCGCCAAGACGCTGGCGGATCGGGACGCGCTGATCGGCAGCGTGATCGACAACCTGAACACCGTGTTGCGGACCATCGATGAGCGCGGTGACCAATTCGCCACGACCATCGCCGAATTGCAACGGTTGATCAGCGGATTGGCCGCCGATCGGGACCAGATCGGCGACGCCATCCCGCGCATCGCGGGCGCCACCGGCGACCTCACCGACCTGCTCGCCCAGGCCCGCCCCGACCTACAGGGCACCATCGAGCAGACCGGACGACTGGCCACCAACCTCGACGCCGGGTCCGACACCGTGCAGTGGGTGCTGGAACGGCTGCCGTCGACCTATCGCCAGCTGATCCGGATCGGTGCGTACGGCTCCTTCCTCCAGCTCTACGTCTGTCAGACGAACTTCCTGGTGGACGGCCCGAACGGACAGACGATGAAGATCAACATGCCTGGGGCGCAGACGACCGGAAGGTGTGCGGACGAGCGATGAACGACCAGCGATCACCCGCCATCACCATCGGCATCGTCGGCCTCGTGCTCGCGGTGGCGGTGGCGCTGTCGGCATTGCAATTCGACCGGCTTCCGTTCATCCGCTCCGGCGCCACGTTCACCGCCTACTTCGCCGACGCGGGCGGTCTGGTGCCCGGGGACCCGGTCCAGGTCGCGGGCGTACGGTCCGGACGGGTCGAAGACGTCAGCCTGGACGGCGCGAAGGTGCTCGTCCGGTTCACCCTGGCGGAGTCGATCGTGCTGGGTGACAAGACCTCGGCGGCGATCAAGACCAATACGGTGCTCGGGCGCAAATCGCTGGAGGTGACACCGTCCGGCCCTGGCGCGTTGCGCCGCGACGACACCATTCCGCTGGACCGCACCACCTCGCCGTATTCGCTCAACGAGGCGCTCGGCGATCTGGCGGGCACGGTGCACGGCTTGGACATGGACCAGGTCGATCAGACCCTCGACGCGCTCTCGGCGACATTCGCCGACACGCCCGCTCCGCTGCGCTCGGCACTCGACGGCGTCACCGCGCTCTCGCGCAGCATCAACGCGCGCGATGAGGCCCTATCGGATCTGCTCAGGCGTGCGCAGAACGTGACGAAGATCCTCGCCGACCGCGGCAACCAGATCAACGCGCTGCTGCTGGACGGCAACGAGTTGCTCGGCGAGCTGGACCGGCGGCGCACCGCGCTCGGTCAGCTGATCGTGTACGTCAACGGACTTGCCCAGCAGCTGTCCGGCCTGGTCGCCGACAACGAGGCACAACTGAAACCCGCACTGGACAAGCTGAATTCGGTGCTGGCGCTGTTGCAGCGGAACAAGCAGAACATCGCGGACGCGCTGGAGGGGCTCGGCCCGTTCGCCGCCGCGCTCGGCGAGCAGGTGGGCAGCGGACCCTACTTCCAGGCGTACGTGGTCAACGCCGCGAGCAAGACGCTCCAGCCGCTGGTGGACGCGCTGGTGTGGCCGCAGCACCTGCCGAACGATCTGCAGAGCTACCTCACGCCGTTCCCGTCGATCGAACCAGCGATACAGGAGCCGCCGCGATGAGTGGGCATTACCCGTCCATCCTTTACCCGTCTCGAACCGTCGATAGATCGGCCCCGACGACGAGGGAGTCGCGTCCGGGGGGATGTGCATGCTGAGCGTCGTACGGAAACTGCCCCGTTGGGCGCTGGTGGTGGCCGGTGTGCTGGCCGCCGTGCTCGTGGTCGCCATCGCGTGGAACGGCATAGCCCGCATCGGAACAACCAAGGTCACCGCCTATTTTCCGTCCACATCAGGCTTGTACGCGGGCGACGACGTGCGGGTGCTCGGCGTGCAGGTGGGCCGGATCGACGCGATCGAGCCCGGCGCCGACCGGGTGAAGGTGACGATGACGCTCGACCGCGGTGTCGACGTCCCCGCCGACCCACGGGCGGTGATCATCTCGCCCTCGCTGGTCTCCGCGCGGTTCATCCAGCTCGCACCCGCCTACACCGGCGGCCCGAAGCTGACCGACGGCGCCGTGATCCCCATGGAGCACACCGCGGTGCCGGTCGAGTGGGACGACATCAAGGCGGAGTTGTCCAAGCTGGCCACGGCGCTCGGCCCGGTCGGTGACGACAAACAGGGCTCGTTCGGCCGCTTCATCGATACCGCCGCCGCCAATCTCGATGGCAACGGCCAGCGGTTCCGCGACACACTGCGGGAGCTGTCGGCGACCTTGAGCACGCTGTCGGACGGTCGCACCGACCTGTTCGGCACCGTGCGCAACCTGCAGAAGTTCGTCGAGGTGCTCGCGGCGAGCAATGAGCAGATCGTGCAGTTCGGCGGACGGCTCGCGTCGGTGTCCTCGGTGCTGGCCGGCGTCTCGGCGGATCTCGGCGCCGGACTGGACAACCTCGACGCCGCGGTGGCCGACGTGCGCCGGTTCCTGGACAACAGCGGCGCCGAACTCACCGAGGGCGTGCAGCGGCTGGCCGACGCCACCCAGGTGCTCGCCGACAAGCGGCCGGAGCTGGAACGAGTGCTGCACTCCGGTCCGACCGCGCTGGTGAACTTCTACCAGATCTACAAACCGGCTCAAGGCACCCTGACCGGCGCCATCGCCCTGAACAACCCGGCCGACCCGCTCGGTTTCCTGTGCGGCTCGGTCCGCGCGCTGGAGACCAACGACTCCGATCGCAGCGCCGACCTGTGCGCCCAGTACCTGGCTCCGGTGATCAAGAGCTTGAGCATGAACTACGTGCCGATCATGGCGAACCCGGCCAGCGGCGTGACCGCGTTCCCGGATCAGCTGGTGTACACCGACCCCAGTCTGGCCGATCGGGCGGCGAGCCAGACCCCGGCGCAACCCGCACCGGTGAGCGTGCCGGACGGCATTGCCGGACTGGCCATTCCGGGTCTTCCAGGAGGAGTGCGATGATGCCGACGCGCCGAATGCGCCGCACCGCCGTCGTCGCGGTGGGGCTGGCGGTGGCGCTCGGCCTCTCCGGTTGTCAATGGGACGGGCTGAACTCGCTGCCGATGCCCGGCACCGAGGGCACCGGGCCGGGCTCCTACCAGGTGCGCATCCAGATGCCGAATGTCACCACGCTGACCAGGAATTCGCCGGTGCGAGTGCACGACGTGACGGTCGGCACGGTCTCGAAGATCGAGGTCGAGGACTGGCACGCGCTGGTCACCGTCACGCTGAATCCCGACGTGCGGCTCCCGGCGAACGCGGTCGCCAAGATCGGGCAGACCAGTCTGCTCGGATCCAATCATGTCGAGCTGTCCGCGCCCACCGACCAATCTCCGGAAGGCCAGCTGAAGGCGGGCGACGTCATCCCGCTGCCGCGGGCCGGGGCCTACCCGACCACCGAGCAGGTGCTGTCCTCGCTGTCGGTGGTGCTCAACGGCGGCGGCGTCGCGCAGCTGGAAACCATTACCCGGGAACTGAATTCCGCGCTCACCGGGCGGGAGGACGCGATCCGGGACCTGCTGCCGCAGCTGACCGAGCTGACCACGAACCTGGACCGCCAGACCGGTGACATCGTCGCCGCGATGAGCGGCCTGGACCGCTTCGGCGGACAACTGGCCCAGCAGCGCGACCTGGTTGCGGCCGCCATCGAACAGATCCATCCGGCGTTGACCGTGCTGGCCGACCGCCGGGCGAACATCACCAGGGCGCTCACCGCGCTCGGCGAATTGAGCGATGTCACGCAGCGGATCATCGACGCCAGCGGCAACGACCTGAAGGCCAACTTGCACAGCCTCGTCCCGGTGCTGCGGTCACTTTCCGACACGGGCAGCAACCTCACCGAGGCGCTGAAGATCCTGGCCACCTTCCCGTTCCCGATGAAGAACCTCGACCACGCCATCAAGGGCGACTACCTGAATCTGTTCATGACGGTGGATATGACCGGGCGGCGGCTGGATTCGAACTTCCTCACCGGCACCCCGCTGGGCGGGCGCTTCGGCGGGGTGGAAGGGGCGCTGGGCAGCTTCGCACCGGGCACCGCCGCGCAGAACGGTGACCCGGCCACCGGGCCGCTCCAGGCGCCGCCGCCGGCGAACCAGCCCGCTCCGACCATCCCCGGTCTGCCGCCGATACCGGGCCTGCCCGCAATCCCCGGGTTGACCGTGCCCTTGCCGGGCAACACCGCACCGCAAGGGGGTCCGGGACAGTGAAACTCACTCCGTTCGTCCGTACCCAGCTGATCATCTTCTCCGTGCTCACGGTGATCGGCTTGGTGGTCATGGGCGGGACATACGTGAAGTTGCCCGCGATGTTCGGCATCGGACGCTATGAGGTCACGGTGCAGCTGACCGCGACCGGTGGCCTTTACCCCACGGCCAACGTCGCGTATCGCGGCACGAATGTCGGTGTGGTGAAGGAAGTCCGGCTGACGCCCGTAGGGGTGGACGCGAAACTGTCCATCGGCAGCGACTACAAGATCCCCGCCGACGTCGACGCCTGGGTGCGCAGCGTATCCGCGGTCGGCGAGCAGTACGTCGACCTGGTGCCGCCCGAGCGCCGAACGAGCGGAAACCTGCGCGACGGCAGTGTGATCCCGGTGGAGCGCACCAAGCTGCCGCAGGACGTCGGCACGCTGCTCGATCAGGCCGACCGGTTGCTGTCCAGCGTCGCGGACACCCGGCTACGGCAGGTCATCGACGAGGCGTTCCTCGCGTTCAACGGCGCAGGCCCGGACCTACAGCGGTTCATCGATTCCGCGGCCCTGCTGGTGCAGGAAGCGCAGGCCAACGCCGAACCGACGAAACAGCTCCTCGATCAGATCGGGCCGCTGCTGGACACCCAGACCCGCTCGGATGCCGCGATCCGTTCCTGGACCGCTGATCTGGCGACGGTCACCGATCAACTGCGCGGCCACGACCCCGCGCTGCGCGGCGTGCTGAACAAGGGACCGGCCGCGATGCAGCGGGTCAGCGCGCTGTTCAACGATCTGCGGCCGACACTGCCGCTGCTGCTGGCGAACCTGGTCAGCGTCGGCCAAGTGGGCGTCACGTATCACGCCGGACTGGAACAAGTCCTGGTGATCTATCCGCCACTGGTCGCCGCGCTGCTCACCGCGGTCCGCGGCCCGCTCGAATACGGCGCCTTGGTCGACTTCATGTCGTTGGTCAACGACCCGCCCGCGTGCACCACCGGGTTCCTGCCGCCGGACCAGCGCCGTTCGCCGAGCGAGCTGGACACCCCCGACACGCCGCCCGGCCTGTACTGCAAAGTTCCGCAGGATGCGCCCGAAGCGGTGCGCGGTATCCGCAATACCCCGTGCGCCGAGGTGCCCGGTGTGCGCGCCCCCACGCCGGAGCTGTGCCGGAGCGGGTACGTTCCGGTGGGCAACAACCCGCCGTTCGGGCCGCCGCAGCCGGTCGCCCCCGCGGCCGCGCCCACGGACGAACCCGCTGTTGTCGCACCTGCGAGTTACGGTGGCGGCACCCCGGCCGCCGCGCGGGCATACGACCCGGACACCGGCGTGTACATCGGCACCGACGGGCGGACATACCGACAGGGCGATATCGGACCGGGCGGTTCGGGCACGGTACCGTCGAGCTGGCAGGCGATGCTCGAGGAGCAGCAACGATGAGTGAGAGCAACGGAGAAGGTCACCGCACGCGGCGGCGCGCGGTGCGCTCGGCCGGGCCCCCGGTCGAGGAGAACGCGACCGCGACCACCAGGGACGCGAAGACCTCGGCCGCCGTGGCCACCGCGGCCCGCGGTGCCGATACCTCGACCTCGCTGGCGAAACCCGCCTCGCAGGACACGCCCGACTCGGTCGCGGCGGGTGCAGATGTCGCCGAGACATCCATCGCCGAAGCGAAATCGGATGCCGAGCAGGACACTGCCGAGGATTCGCCGACCGAGAAAGAGGCCGCGCAGACGCGGCATCGCGGCATCGTACGGATCCTCGCGCTGGCCGCCTCAGCGCTGCTGGTGCTCGCACTCGTATGCGGTGCGACTCTTTCGGTGTTCGCGATGCGCTCGGCGCACGAACGCGACGAGCGCCGCGCCGAGTACCTGCAAACAGCCAGGCAGGCGATCGTCAACCTCACCACCATCCGCGCCGACTCGGCCAAGCAGGACATCGACCGGATCCTGTCGCTGGCCTCCGGCGAGTTCAAGACCGAGTTCGACGGCCGGGTGGACCCGTTCACCAGCATCGTGCAGCAGGCCAAGGTGGTCTCCAGCGGCGAGATCGTCGAGGCCGCGCTGGAGAGCGACGACGATAGCTCGGCGCGCGTGCTGGTCGCCGCCAAGCAGACGCTCACCAACGCGGGCCAGGCCGAGCCGCAGACCAGGTACTACCGGTTCCGGGTCACCGTCTCCCGCGGCGATTCCGGTTTGACCGTGTCCGACGTGGAGTTCGTGGCATGAACCTGAATGGAATTCGAGGCAGGATCCTGCTCGCGGTGCTCGGGGTCGTGGTCGCGGCGGCCGCGATCATCGGCGGCGTCAACGGATACCGCTACTGGGACGACCAGCAGGCCGAGCAAGCGCGCAAGGACGCGGTCGCCACGGCCGGCCGCACCGTCGAGGCGATGTTCACCTACAGCCCGCAGACCGTGGACACCGACCTGCGGAAGTCGGCCGACAACCTCACCGGCGACTTCCGCGAGGACTACCTGACGCTGATCGACAAGCAGATCGCGCCGGGCGCCAAGGAAAAGCAGCTCACCGTCACCGCGACCACACAAGCGGGCGGTGTCGTCTCCGCCGACCGCTCGCGCGCGGTGGTCCTGCTGTTCCTCAACCAAGTCATGACGAGCAAGGACACGCCGCAGGGCACCACCACCGGCAGCCGGGTGCGCGTCACCTTGGCGAAAACCGACTCGCGCTGGTTGGTCGAGGCCGTCACTCCGGTCTGAGCGTCCGGGAGCCGCCCGAGGATCGTCCAGCGCCGCTGGTGATGCGCTGGGCACCAAGCGGCTCTGGCGGAACGAAGTATTTGGCCGCGCGGACCAGCGCGTACAGACTCGATCAAGTCGGACTGCCACCGATCCCCTCAGGCCGCTAGCCGCGCATCCGCGGTACGGGCGCCGCTGGTGGCGCATCCACCGTCGTCGCGGTGGACCCTTGTGGAGTGCGCACGACGGCCGGATCGATGGCTGCCGCGGATTCGTCGCTAGGGCGAACCCGGGTCGCGGGGCAGCCGCACGGTGAACGTCGTTCCCTCGCCGGGCGTGCTGCGCACACCGACCTCGCCGCCGTGCGCGATGACCAGAGCCTGCACGATGGACAGGCCGAGCCCGGTCCCCCCGCTGGTGCGGGTGCGGGAAGTGTCGGTGCGGTAGAAGCGTTCGAAGACGCGTTCGGCCTCCTCCGGCGGCAGGCCAGGGCCGGTGTCGGCGACCTCGAGCAGGACGTGATCGGTGGCGGGTGTCAGCCGGACCGTCACCGCCGCGTCGGGTGCGGTGTGCGTGACGGCGTTGTTCAGCAGGTTGGCCAGGACCTGGCGCAGTCGCGCCTCGTCGCCGACCACCTCCAGTGTTCCCTCGCCCGGTTCCACTTTCAGTTCAATGGTGCGCACGGGCCCGTCGGTGTGCCCGGCGGCGACCACCGCGCGCGCGTTGTGCACCGCGTCGCTGGCGACGGCGAGCAGGTCCAGCTGCCCCAGCTCCAGCGGGCGTTGCGCATCGAGCCGCGCGAGCATCAGCAGGTCCTCGACCAGCACACCCATCCGCTGGGATTCACGCTCGATGCGGTCCATGAACATGCCCGGATCAGCTGTGGCGCCTTGCCGGTACAACTCGGCGAACCCGCGGATCGTGGTCAGGGGGGTGCGCAGTTCGTGACTGGCGTCGGCGACGAAACGCCGCATACGCTCCTCGGACCGCTTGGCCGCCTCCTCGGACGCCGCGGTCGCGGTGAACGCCCGCTGGATCTGCGCCAGCATGCTGTTCAGCGACCGGGACAACCGGTCGACCTCGGTGTTGCTACCCCGCACCGGCACGCGACGGTGCAGGTCGCCGCCCGCGATCGCCGCGGCGGTACTCTCCACCCGCCGCAAGGGCCGCAGACTGCGCCGCACCATGAAATACGCGATCACCGCGAGCGCGGCCAAGACGATCGCCCCGACGATCAATTGCAGCATGATCAACCGGTGCACCGTGTCGGTGTTCTGCGTGAGCGGCAGCGCCACCGTGGTCGTGCCCTCCGGAGTCCGCACCGTCAGCGCACGCCACTCGATCGGTCCGCCGTCTACGGAGCCAACGGTGTACGGACCTGGTCGCGTTGTCTGTGGTAGGTCGGGCTCAGCATCATCGACACCGAAAGCCTTGATCATGAGCGCGCGCCCATCTGTCCGCAGCGAGCGCACGTAGAACTGGCTCGGCGCGTGGCGCGGGTCCGGCGGCGGCAGCAGTGGCGGAGGCGGTCGCCGCGACCACTCCATCGCGGCGTCACGCAACTGTTGATCGGTGCGGTCGGTCAGCTGCTGTTCCAATCCGGAGGTGACCACCATGCCGGAGACGAGTAGGCCGAGCCCGGCGGTGAGCACCAGCAGGACCATCAATGTCACGCGCAGGGGTATCGCGGACAGCAGTTCGGAGGCTTTCGCACGCGCTGTCGCGATCTTGCTCGGGCTCACGTTCCGCTCTTGCGATGGGGCGCGCGCATGACGTAGCCGACGCCGCGCAGAGTATGGATCAGCCGGGTATCGCCCGTGTCGACCTTTTTGCGCAGGTAGGAGACGTAGGTTTCCACCACGCCGACCTCGCCGCCGAAGTCGTAACGCCACACGTGATCGAGGATGCGTGGCTTGCTCAGCACCGTTCCGGCATTGACCATGAAATACCGCAGCAGTGTGAACTCGGTGGGGGACAGCGCCACCGGCTCGCCCGCCTTCCACACCTCGTGGGTATCGTCGTCGAGCTCGATGTCCTCGAAGCGGATGCGCGAGCTCTCCCGCTGCGGTGCGGCGTGACCCGCGCGGCGCAAGATGACGCGCAACCTGGCCACGACCTCCTCGAGGCTGAACGGCTTGGTGACATAGTCGTCGGCCCCCAGGGTGAGCCCTGCGACCTTGTCCTGCACCTCGTCACGTGCGGTCAAGAACAGCACGGGCGCGTCGACGCCGTCGGCGCGCAGCCTGCGCAGCAGGCCGAAGCCGTCCATGCCCGGCATCATCACGTCCACGATGAGCGCTTGGGGGCGGAAAGTGCGCGCCTTGTCCAGCGCTTGGGCGCCATCGGCCGCGGTGTCCACTTCGAAACCCTGGTAGCGCAGGCTCACCGAGAGGAGTTCGACGATCATCGGCTCGTCGTCGACCACCAGCACCCTGGCCTCGGGTCGCGGCTCGACCGGCACACTACTCATGGCTTCATGGTCCAGCACCCGGCTGCGAAGTTCCTGGATCGAAGCTGGGTGGTTCCTGTGAACCGCGGGTCGGCGGAACGCCTGCTCAGCGCGACTCGCGGGGTTCCGGGTACACGTCGTCGTCGGTCAGCAGCGCGCTGCCCGCGACCTGGCCCTGCGCCAGCGCGTCCAGGAAGGCGCGGGCCCAGCGATCCACGTCGTGGGCCAGCACCTGACGGCGCAGTGCGCGCATCCGCCTGCGCTTGACGTCCCGGTCGTCGCCGAGTGCGGCGACGATGGCGTCCTTCACGTCGTCCAGGTCGTGCGGGTTGCACAGGTACGCCTGGCGCAACTCGGCGGCGGCGCCGGTGAATTCGCTCAACACCAGGGCGCCGTTGAGTCCGCTGTGGGAGGCGACGTACTCCTTGGCGACCAGGTTCATGCCATCGCGCAGCGGCGTCACCAGCATCACGTCCGCGGCCACGAAGAACGCGATCAGCTCGTCGCGGGGAATCGGCCGGTGCAGGTAGTGCACCACCGGATAGCCCACCCGGGCGAACTCGCCGTTGATCCGGCCGACCTGACGCTCGATATCGCCGCGCATCTGGATGTAGCTCTCGACGCGCTCGCGGCTGGGCGTGGCCAGTTGGATCATGACCGTGTCGGCCGGATCGATCCGGCCGTCGATGAGCAGCTCCTCCAGCGCGTTGAGCCGGATGTCGATGCCCTTGGTGTAGTCCAGGCGGTCCACGCCGAGCAGGATGTTCTTCGGGTTGCCCAGCTCGGCCCGGATCTTCGCGGCGCGTTCGCGCACCGACCTGCGCCGGGACTGCTCGTCCAGGTCGGCCGAGGCGATCGAGATCGGGAACGCGCCGACCCGCACCGTACGGAATCCGACCTGGACGACGCCGAGCTTGGATCGCACGCCGATCGAGCCGCGCGAGGTCGGCTGGCCGGCCAGCCGACGAGCCAGGTAGAGGAAGTTCTGCGCGCCGCCGGGGAGGTGGAAGCCGATCAGGTCGGCGCCGAGCAGGCCCTCGACGATCTCGGTCCGCCATGGCATCTGCATGAACAGCTCGACCGGCGGGAACGGGATGTGCAGGAAGAACCCGATGGTCAGATCCGGGCGCAGCATGCGCAGCATCTTGGGCACCAGCTGGAGCTGGTAGTCCTGCACCCATACGGTCGCGCCCTCGGCGGCCACCTTGGCGGTGGCCTCGGCGAAACGCCGGTTCACGGTGACGTAGGCGCTCCACCACTTGCGGTCGTAGACCGGCCGCACGATCACGTCGTGGTAGAGCGGCCACAGCGTGCCGTTGGAGAAGCCCTCGTAGTAGTCGGCGACCTCCTGCGCGGCCAGCGGGACCGGGTGCAGTTCGAGGCCGTCCTCGATGATCGGGTCGACGTCCACGTCGGGCACTCCGGCCCAGCCGACCCACGCGCCCTTGTTGTTGCGCAAGACCGGCTCCAGGGCGGTGACCAGGCCGCCCGGGCTGCGTTTCCATCGGGTGGTGCCGTCGGGAAGTCGATCGAGGTCGACGGGGAGTCGGTTGGCGACGACGACGAAACCGGAGCCCGCGTCGGGACCGGTGGTTCCGGTCGCGGTGTCAGCAGTCGAGGTGTCTCTGGCGTGCTCGGAGTCGTCGGACGGGTTCATCTGGTCCACTCACGCATCCTTTGCGCGTTGCTGTATCCCGCTGGAGTTGTGTAGTCGACGTCGCCGTTGGCGTCGAGAACGAGACTATTCGCCCCGAGCGCTCGGTCCAATACCCAACATAGACAACAACATCCGGCATTCGTCGGCATCTTCGGCATAGGCCGCGACCACCCGCTGCGCCTGGCGCGCGGTCTCGTCGGCGAGTGGCTCCAGATCGTCGTCCGCAATGTCGTTGGCGCTGCCCTTCGCGGCCATTGTCAAGTCCTCCCGGCTCGTGCGCTCGTACGTGCGAAAAGTCAATGGTATGCGACGCTGGAAGGGGCGTCCGCCGGGGCGCCGACCGCCGCATGGCGCGCGACACCAGGTCACCCGGTCGGTGCGCCGACCCCGCCGGTCCCTATACCGTGGGGAGCGCAGCACCAACTCCACGAAAGGGTCGATATGCCGCTGGCCACGGTGAACGGGATTTCCCTCAACTATCAGGTGAAGGGCGACCGCGCCAGGGGCACCGACGTCAAGGGCTCCGCGCCGCTGGTGGTCATGATCATGGGCACCGGCAGTCCTGGCCGGGTGTGGGAGCTGCACCAGGTTCCGGCGCTGGTCGCGGCCGGTTACCGGGTATGCACCTTCGACAACCGCGGGATCGCGCCGTCCTTCGAGGCGGCTTCCGGCATGACCATCGACGACCTGGTCGCCGACACGGCCGCCCTCATCGAATTCCTCGGCGAGGGCCCCGCCCTGGTCGTCGGTACCTCGATGGGCGCAAGGGTGGCCCAGGAGCTGGCGCTCGCCCGCCCCGACCTGGTGCGCAAGGCAGTGTTCATGGCCGGCCACGGGCGGCTCGACCAATTCCAGAAGACGCTGTCGCTCGGCGAACACGAGCTGGACGCCAGCGGGGTGAAACTGCCGCCGAAATACGACGCCGCGATTACCGCGGTGATGAATCTCTCGCCCGCCACCATGGCCGAGCCGAACGCCGCCCGCGACTGGCTCGACCTGTTCGAGTTCACCGGCGGACCGGTTGCGCCCGGCATCCGCGCCCAGCGCAGGATGGACCACGATTTCGACCGGGTACAGGCATACCGGGCGATTCGAGTGCCCTGCCTTTCGGTCGGATTCGCCGACGACCGGATGATTCCGCCGTACCTGTCCAGGGAGATCGCCGACGTGATCCCCGGTGCGCGATACCAGGAGGTGCCGGACGCGGGACATTTCGGATATTTGGAACGGCCGGAGGCGGTCAACAAGATTCTGCTCGACTTCTTTGCGAGCTGATTGCGAGGCGGCCGACGTGCCCGCCCGGGTAAGCGCCCAGGCGTAACGTCTTGCTTGCTAGTGTCGAAACAACGCTCGGGAACACTCGGCGCCGGTGGCTTGTGAAAACCCGGCGCCGTGCGAACCAAGAGCGATCCCGTACATTGCGCCAGTATCCAGTGAGGTGAAATTGAGCACCAACCCCTTCGATGATGAAGACGGCCGCTTCTTCGTCCTGGTCAACGACGAGGAACAGCACTCCCTGTGGCCCGCCTTCGCAGAGGTTCCAGCCGGATGGCGAGTCGTGTTCGGCGAGGACAGCCGCGCCGCCTGTGTCGAGTACGTGGAGAAGAACTGGACCGACATGCGTCCGAAGAGCCTGCGCGACGCCATGGCCGCGGACGATGCGGCCCGCCAGGGAGCACAGCCCTGATCGCGCGGTAATCGATACTGCGCCGGGGATGATTCGACCGCCGCTGCGTGACACCGAAACCCGGTGTCACGCAGTCGGCGTACCCGGTTATGATGACAACCGCTTTCCCGCCTCCTTAGCTCAGTGGTAGAGCACTCGCCTTGTAAGCGAGCGGTCGTCAGTTCAATCCTGACAGGGGGCTCCATCCAGCCGCTGCGCGGCTGAGCTCAGTGGTAGAGGCCGTGCCCGTTGTTGTAAGCGAGCGGTCGTCAGTTCAATCCTGACAGGGGGCTCCATCCAGCCGCTGCGCGGCTGAGCTCAGTGGTAGAGGCCGTGCCCGTTGTTGTAAGCGAGCGGTCGTCAGTTCAATCCTGACAGGGGGCTCCATCCAGCCGCTGCGCGGCTGAGCTCAGTGGTAGAGGCCGTGCCCGTTGTTGTAAGCGAGCGGTCGTCAGTTCAATCCTGACAGGGGGCTCAAATAGGGGCTGACCTGCGATGATGGGTCAGCCACTCTGTCTGTGTATAGACAGCACACCGCTGAAACAACGCTAAACTTTGCTACCGTCGAGGGATGACGGCGTCCCGTTCCCGACAGCCCCGAAACCTCAACGCGGGCCGGTTCGAACCCGAGATTCGGTCGTTCAAGCTGCACCTGAACGCTGAGGGCAAGTCGTCGAACACGGTGACGACCTACGTCGAGGCGGTCCAGTGGTTCGCTAGTGAGTATCTCTGACAAAACAAAAGACGCCCCCGACCCAATGATCGTGCGTCGTGGAGGCGAGTGCGGACTCGGCCTGACGCTTGCTCGGCATCCCAAGATCGGATGGTCACTGACCACCGTGCCGGACCACACTCGGCACTGTTACCGGAACGAGCTCGACGAGCTGACGTTCGCACTCGTCGCTTACCGTCGCCGCGAACCCGACCGGCGCGGTGGCCGCAAGTCCAACAACAACGGCCTGTCCGCCGAATGCGACTGCGGACGTAAGATCCGCGTCTCGCATAGCGTGTACGGCGCCGGACCAATCAACTGCGGCAACTGCGGCGAACCGTTCACCACTGCGTAAAGACCTGAAAGACCGCAGTCCCCCAGTCAGTACCGATTTCCGGTCATGACGATCCGCGCCGTGGTTCTGGGCGTCAATGTCGACAGCGTGTGAGCGCGAATGTCGACATCACTCGCCCGAGCGCGGGACTCGTGACCGCGAAATCTGACATCACTGTGGGTCGGGGTGGCCGGGGATCTCACCCCGGGCCATCCGACCCCATTGAGGGCGGGGTGGCGCGCACAGCCGTGACGGACCGGAGGGCTGGAGTTAGTTGTTGACGCGGTCCATGAGCTGGTCGGGGTAGCGTGGCCCGGCGGCGGCGCCGGGAGGGAGAGCTGCGTTCAGGGCGGCGAGGTGGTCGGCGTCGAGACGGGCGTCGGCGGCCGCGGTGTTCTCTTCCAGATAGCTGATGCGCTTGGTGCCGGGAATGGGGACGATGTCGTCGCCCTGGTGGAGGAGCCACGCGAGGGCCAGCTGTGTCGGTGTGAGGCCGGCCTCTGCCGCGAAGGTGCGGACCCGGTCGGCCAGGTGCAGGTTGCGGCGCAGGTTGTCGCCCTGGAAGCGGGGGTCGAAGCGGCGGTAGTCGTCTGCGGCGAGTGAAGCGGTGTCCTTGATCGCGCCGGACAGGAAGCCGCGGCCGACCGGTGAGTAGGGGACGAGGGTGATCCCGAGCTTGCGGGTGGTCGGGAGGATCTCGGTCTCCAGGCCGCGTTCCCACAAGGAGTATTCGCTCTGGAGTGCAGTGATGGGGTGAATGGCGTGTGCCCTGCGCAGGGTGTCCGCGTTCACCTCGGACAGTCCGATGTGGCGGATCTTGCCTGCCGCGACGAGTTCGGCCAAGGCGCCGACGGTGTCTTCGATCGGAACGGCGGGATCACGCCGGTGGAGGTAGTACAGGTCGATGTGGTCCAGGCCCAGCCGGGTGAGGGAGGCATCGACGGCCCTTTTGGCGTACTGCGGGGTGGAGTCGACGGTGAAGGTGCCCTCGTGCAGGCGGGAGCCGAACTTGGTGGCCACGACGGCTTCCTCCCGCCGTCGGCCCGCCAGGGCACGGCCTAGCAGGGGTTCATTGTGGCCGGCGCCGTAGACGTCGGCAGTGTCCAGAAGGTTCACGCCCAGGTCGAGGGCGCGGTGGATGGTGGCGATGGACTGGGTGTCGTTGGTGGCTCCGTAGAACTCGGACATGCCCATCAGGCCGAGTCCGACGGCGGAGACCGACGGTCCGTTGATGCCTAGGGTGCGCTGCTTCATGAGTGGTGGCTCCTTGCTGTGGCGGGTGGAGGTGGGTGTGCAGCAATGGCCGCACACATAAAAGTTATGGTACATAACCATGATAGTCAACCCTTGTCATGCCGAATGACTTTTCATAGTCTGGAGCAATGCTGGCAGACGACCCCCTGACCTCCGAAGTGATCCACCTTTTCGCGAAGGTCACCGATCGCTACACCCGCGAGTACGAGGCCGCCGCAGCTCACCACGGACTCACCCCCCAGCAAGCGAAGGCGCTGATCGCCCTGGATGAGGCCCCTCTGCCCATGCGTCGCGTCGCCGAACGACTGGGAGCTGAACCGTCCAACCTCACCGGCATCGTGGACCGCCTGCAGAACCGGGGCCTGGTCGAACGCCAGCTCGAACCCAACGACCGGCGAATCAAGCTTCTCGCCACCACAGACGCCGGGAAAGCAGCAGCCCAAGACCTGCGCAGCCGTCTGCGCTTCGCCCGCAACCCGCTCGCCGCCCTCAACGAAGACCAGCGCCGCGACCTGCGCAACCTGTTGCAGCTGATGACCGAGGATATTTGAACACCACTAAACTATTTGTCCAGCGCTTGTGCGCTTGCTGGATGTTTCGTGGTCAGGGCTCTATCTCAGCCATCAACATGCGCAGTGTGAGCGAGTGCTTCTCTGGGGGCAGCGCGTCCAGTGCCGTCCGGGCCAGTTTCACTCCCAGAGCCCGGTCCCCGGCCCGAACCAGCATCAAGCCTCGATGCATGTCCAAGTGGGTCGCGAATCGAGGCAGCGAATCGGGCAGTTCGGCCCGCGCCGCCTCCTGTGCCTGGACCGCCAGCCGTTCGTCGCCGAGCCGGGCGGCGAGCAGCGACAGGAAGACGTTCACTCGCCACCACGGCACCGCGTAGTCGGAGGTCTGCTCCTCGGAGCCGGAACGGTCGAACGCGCGGCGGCCGTCGTCGATCAACTGACGGGCGGTGTGAGTGTCGCCTTGAAGTGCGGCGGCATGCGCCTTTCCCCATACCGCGTTGAGGCGGCCGAGACCGGGCCGCTCGGAGATGGCTAGAGCTTGGTCGGCGAATTCGTGCGCGACCGGCAACGCGGCGCCTTCGTAGCCGAGGGCGATAGCGGCCCGGCCGCGAACCCAAGTCCGGATGTCGGTGTCACCGGAGCGGTCCGCCGCTTCGGCGGCCATGCGATACCACGAGATCGCCTTGTTGCCGTCGGAGCCGGGGTAAGTCTTCGCGAACAGGGTCATCAGCCGGGCGGCGACGGCCCACATCCGTGGGGAATCGAGTTGCTGTTGCAGCACGACCAGATCGGCGGCAAGCCGCTGCTGAATCTGTGCCGCGCCTTGGCTCATATAGTCGGTGCCGTACTGAAAAAGCCTGCCTTCCCATTCCTCGATCGCTGGCCCGGTGGAATGCAGCCGCGCCGAAAACCCTTGCGCCAGAAGGTCTGACGCCACCACAGCCGCGATCGAGGTAGCGGCGAGATGCGATAGGAATTCGCGTCGATTCACGTCGGCCTCCAACAAACTCAGGGGGCAATCCAGCACCGTCGCCAGATGGCGCAGCCAGAACGACGACGGCTCGGTTCTGCCTGACTCCCAGTGCCGCGAGATGTATTCCCGCGTCATGTTGTAACCCGACACCTTGGACAGCTCAGCCGCCAACCTGCCTTGACTCCAGCCTTTGGCGGTGCGCAACTGCCTGATCAGATCGCCTGTGGCCCCCGACATATCACCAGCCTGCCACCTCTCCGGCCGGAAACGCCCGCCGAACGGCCGAATGCCACCCCTGTGCCACTAGCACGGCAACGGCTGCCCTCACCGCGCAGCGTCGGGCCGGTCATGCCACCAGTGGTGCCACTGCTCCGCGCGCCGTATGCGCGGAAAGCTCTAGAGGTAGGCCCCGGCGCGCGGATGTTCGCCACCTTCTGACGATTCCCCCCGCGCCGGGTGCCGATACCAACGCAGTCGAACACGGCAGGGGTGAAGTGGTGGGATTCAACTGGTCCTACCTTTCTGATGTACCCCGGTCGTCCGGAATGATCGGGTGTGCGAGCGGGGCAGGGATGGTTTTCAATTGGTTGCCCTGGGATGGCCACCGCCGCTGCGCCCCCTGTCCCGCTGCTTCTTCTCGACCGCTGATTAGAGAATGCGACGTCGAATCGCTATGGAGGGCCGAGACGGCGGGAAGTGGCTGCACAGGACAGGGATCGCTACTGGGAGAAGGGTGTGCCGTCTATGACTATTGCCGTGGGTATCGATATAGCGAAAGAGGTCCACTGGGCCGCTGTGAAGGTCGCCGAGACCGGGAAGCTGCTGGCCTCTCATAAGGTCGACAACACCGCGGCCGAGATCGCCGACCTGATCGATGAAATCCGTGGTGCGCAAAGCAAGCATGGTCCGGCGACAGTGGGGATCGACATCTTGGGTGGTATCGCCGGCCTGGTCGAGGCGATGCTGCTGGATGCGGAGATCTCGGTGGTACACGTGCCTGGGCTGGCGGTCAACAGGGCCCGGCGAGCCACCACCGGAGGTGAGAACAAGAGCGATCCCAAAGACGCCGCCGTGATCGCCGACCAGGTCCGCGTCCGTGACGACCTGCGCTCGGTCACCACTGGGCGCGAACCCGACATCGAACTGCGACTGCTGGTCGGTCGGCGCAGCGAGATCGTCGCCGATCAAACCCGCCGCGCGACCCGGTTGCGGGACATGCTGACCTCGATTCACCCCGGCCTCGAAAGCGTCGTGGACCCAACCACCAAGACCGGACTGCACCTGCTGACTCGCTACGTCACCCCCGCCGAGATCAGGGCCGCCGGGCATAACCGCCTGCTGGCACACCTGCGCAGAACAGGCAACGTCAAAGAGACCACCATCCAGGCACTGGCCACCGCCGCCATCACCGCCGCACAAGCCCAAACAATCGCTGTCCAAGGCGAATCCGTGGCCGCCGATCTGATCCGCGGCCTGGCCGCCGAAGCATTGAACGGACGTGAGCAACTCAAGACCATCGATGCACGTATCGAGGCGGTCTTGCGAGATCACCCTGACGCGGCCCTCATCCGCAGCCTGCCCGGGATGGGGGCCACGCTCACAGCAGAGTTCCTCGCCATCACCGGCGGTGTCGACAGGTTCGCCACCGGTGATCAGCTCGCCGCCGCAGCCGGACTGGCACCGGTACTCAAACAATCCGGCAAGGTCCGTTACCTGCAACGCGCCACCACTGGCGACAGAGTCCTCAAACGAGTCTTCTACCAATCAGCGTTCATCGCCGTCCGGCACGACAACGCCAGCAAAACCTATTACCAACGCAAAAGAGCCGAAGGCAAACTCCACCACCAAGCCGTCATCGCACTCGCTCGCCGACGCGTCAACGTCCTACACGCCATCCTCCGCAACCGCCAGCCCTACAAACCAGCAACCAACTCCACCACCGCCGCTTGACAAACGCATTAGAGAGCGGCGGGAAGCCGAGCCGGACGAAACGTCCCCGCAGGCGATCATCGACCGCGTACAGGCAGAATGGCGAGCAGAGCGCCGACGTGATCATCATTTGCGCGCCGAGTTGTCCACCGCTTTCGGCAACGCACAGCTATGGCCAACCGGCTGGCCGCACGAAGCGCCTGACCATCCGCTGAGCGTGTCCGAAGCGCACCGAACCATGCAAAGACATCGCGGATGCCGTGCCGACTCGTGTCCGCGTAAGGCAGCAGCACGGCAAACGCTGATCGACGCCGGGCGCATGGTGCCGGACGCCTCGCGGGAGTACTGAGCCAGTATGGGCAAGGTGAGCAAGTCATCTCCCTCGAGGTGAATGTGATGGTGGCGGAACGCCTCATCCCGTTGTCCCGGCAGAGACTCTGGGGCTAATGATCATTGGAATCCGGTGGAGGCTCCCAGCGAAGCGGCCGACCAGTATGAAATGCCGTAAACAGTTGGCAGACTTCCGCGCCCACGGTGCGCATGTTCTCGGCAATGGGAAAGTATGCAGGCGACCAGGTCTCGCTGCGGGTTCGGTGAGGTCACGGGCAAACACCAGATGGGGAACAACCCGTGCATGAGTGCATCTCCTGCTAGCATCGCGCCGAATCTCACTATGTCGGGGTTCACCACATGTCGAAAGTTGTTGAGATGTACGAACATAACGCGTTACTGCAAGCCAGCACGCGGACTCGTACGGGGGGTGCGCGATGACTGAGCTGATCGACTTCTCCGCCGCGTTGATCGAACCGCAAGCGATCAAGGATGCTGGATATGCCGGTGTCATCGGCTACTTCAGCGATTCCCGGCCGGGCACGAATTTCGGAGCGAAGCCGCTGCGGCGGGAATACTGCGACCGATTACGTGCCATCGGGCTCGAAATAGTGACCAATTACCAGTACGGCAAAGGTGACACGTCGGATTGGAAAGGGGGCTATGACGCAGGGGTGCATCATGCGCGAATCGCGCTGAACTACCATCTCGCGGCGGGCGGACCGGGCTTCCGACCGCTGTATGCCCCGGTTGACGCGAATCCCTCCCTGAACGAGTGGAATTCGCTGATCGCCCCGTTCTTACGGGGTTGGGCATCGGTGGTCGGCCTCGAGTGGACCGGCATGTACGGCAACGCGCGGTGCATCGACTGGGCGCTCGAGGACGGTGTCGCCACGTGGTTCTGGCAACACAACTGGTCCGGTGATCCTTCGATCAACGGGGATCATCCGGCCGCGCACATCCACCAGATCCGCATCGACAGCGACCGGGTCGGGGGCGTTGTGGTGGATGTCAACAAAGTTCTCGCCGACGACTACGGGCAGTGGTCGAAAGCGGCGAATCCTGATGAAGGGGGAACCATGAACAAGCCGGAGTACACCGAAATCGACCGTATGGGCAACTCCGCGTCCAGCCGTCACGGAGCGCGGATTACCAATTTCCTGCTACACACCCAGGAGGGCAACGGAACCGCGGAAAGCCTGGCGAACTACCTCAACAATCCGAACAATGGCGTGAGCTACCACTACACGGTCCGCGATCGCATCGTGGTCGACGTCGTCGACACCGACCTGGCGAGCTGGTCTGTGCTGGACGCGAATCCGTACACGATCAACCTATGCTTCGCAGGCAGCCGCGCCGCGTGGAGCCGAGACGATTGGTTGCGCATCCGCGACGATATCCGGATCGCGGCGTGGCTGGCGGTGCAGGACGCCAGGAAATACGGTTTCGACACCCATGTCATCGCGCCGCCATATGAACGACGTGAAGGGATCTCCGACCACAAGTACGTGACCGAAGTTCTCGGGTTCGGTACGCACACGGATGTCGGACCGAACTTCCCGTGGGACGTCTTCGCAGACGATGTGCGCGGCTTCGCCACAGGCGAACCGGGCGGCGGGTCGGAGCCGAACGCGATCAACGACAGCGCCGCCGCGAATCCATGGCTGGGCAGACGGATCACCGAAGGTGAAATCGCGACGCCTGACGGCGTCGGCCGGTTCGCCCAGTTCGAGCACGGCTACATCTACTGGCAGCCCGATACCGGCGCACACCCCATCCCGGAAACGCTGTGGGGGAAGTTCGAGGAATTGCGCTGGGAGGCTGGTCCGCTCGGCTACCCGGTCACCGACCGTACCGTTTTGCACGGGCCGGATGGGCAGCCGTCGGGCGAGGTGCAGGGTTTCCAGGGCGGCGCGCTCTACCGGCAGCAATCCAGCGAGCTCGCCTTCTGGGTGCACGGCGCGATCCGTGACCGCTGGAACCGCTCCGGCGCCGAGAAGGGGCCGCTGGGCTGGCCGAAGACCGACGAAATCCCCTGGGACACCGGCACGTACCAGGACTTCGAGCACGGCCGGATCTACTGGACCCCGAGCCAGACGCTGGCCACGGTCGCGATCGGCGGAGTCGATACTCCGCTGCACGACGTGGCGAGCTGACGAGGTTCATTCCGGGACGTTGGCGCCGTAGCCGAGGTCGCGCAGTGCCTGCTTGATCTTGGCCTGGGCCTCGTCCAGGGATTCGGGGCTCGGGTTCGGGTCGGCGCCGGAGATGTCGAAGTCACCCAGGGTGAAGGCCGGGAAGACGTGCACGTGCAAGTGCGGCACTTCCAAACCGGCGATCAGCAGACCGGCGCGCGGCGCGTCCCACGCCGCGCGCACGGCCTGGCCGATCTTCTGCGCGACGCCGGTCAGCCGGGCGAAGGTGTTGGTGTCGACGTCCTGCCACTGGTCGATTTCCTTGCGCGGCACGACCAACGTGTGGCCCGGGTTGATCGGGGCGATGGTGAGGAAGCCGACAAACTCGTCGTCCTCCCAGACGAATCGGCCCGGAAGCTGACCGGCGATGATCGCACTGAAGACAGAAGCCATGCTCCGCAGACTAGACCGGTCCGCATACCGCGGTGCGGCACCGGCGCGCTACACCGCGACGAAGTGCGACAGGATGCCCTGCACCTCGTAGATGTCCACCTGGCGGTTGAACCGCTTCAATAGCGGCTCGGGGGTGCCCGCGATCCAGATGGCCAGTTCGGCGTCCAGATCGAAGGTGCCCGCGGTCTCCACCGAGAAATGGGTGATCGCGCGGTAGGGGACGCTGTGGTAGCTCACCTTGCGGCCGGTGACGCCCTGCTTGTCGATCAGGATCAGGCGGCGGTTTGTGAACAGCATGGCGTCGCGGACCAGCAGGTATGCGGCGTAGACCTGTTCACCATTGCCGAGGAGCTTGGCATACTCCTGTTGCGCCTGACCCGGATCGATCCGGCCGGCATTCCCCATCAGTCCATCGATCAGCCCCATGGTACGCACATCCTTCAGGTGCTCCGATGCGGTCGGAACTGGGCGTGATCGCCCATATCCGTTGTCCCCATTCATCATCCCCCGCGCACGGACCGGCAGCGGCGAAGTCGGCAACCGGTTCGTTCAGGCGGCTGCTGCCTCGCCTTCGCTCGGCCCGGCGCGGGCCGCGGGCGGAATCGGTCCGGCTGGGTCTGCCTCAGCCTCGATCGGCCTGGCGTGGGCTGTTGACGGGCTGCGTCCGGCTTGGTCTGTCGTGCGGCTGCTCGTCCTCCCTCCGCCCGGCGCGGGGCCGCGGACGGACTGCGTCCAGCTGCGCCCATTAGTCTGTTGCCGTGCGTGTACTCGTCATCGGTTCCGGAGCCCGTGAACATGCCCTCGTCCTTGCCCTGCGCCGGGACCCCGCGGTGACCGCGCTGTTCGCCGCCCCCGGCAACGCGGGGATCGCCCAGCACGCGGAGGTCCGCCCGGTGGACCCGTGCGCCGCCGAAGACGTGGTCGCGCTGGCCACCGAGGTGGACGCCGA
Source organism: Nocardia sp. Marseille-Q1738 (assembly GCF_965283145.1). Classification (NCBI taxonomy): domain Bacteria; kingdom Bacillati; phylum Actinomycetota; class Actinomycetes; order Mycobacteriales; family Nocardiaceae; genus Nocardia; species Nocardia sp. Marseille-Q1738. The sequence goes on from NZ_CBDIMS010000001.1 coordinate 1,200,201, forward strand.
CCTCGTGGTGGTCGGGCCCGAGGTTCCCCTCGTGCTGGGGGTCGCCGACGCGGTGCGCGCGGCGGGCATCGCCTGCTTCGGCCCGTCGGCCGCCGCCGCCAGGATCGAGGGATCCAAGGCGTTCGCCAAGGACGTGATGGCCGCGGCCGGCGTGCGTACCGCGCACAGCGAGGTCGTGGACAGCCCGGCCGAACTCGATGACGCACTCGACCGCTTCGGGCCCACCTGGGTGGTCAAGGACGACGGCCTGGCCGCGGGTAAGGGCGTCGTGGTGACCGCCGACCGCTCCGCCGCGCGCGACCACGGCGCGGAACTGCTCGAGCAGGGCCATCCGGTACTGCTGGAATCGTTCCTGGACGGGCCGGAAGTGTCGCTGTTCTGCCTGGTCGACGGCGAGACCGTGGTGCCGCTGCTGCCCGCGCAGGACCACAAGCGCGTCGGCGACGGCGATACCGGCCCGAACACCGGCGGCATGGGCGCCTACACGCCGCTGCCCTGGCTGCCCGACCAGACCGTCACGGCGATCGTCGAGGACGTGGTGAAACCCGTTGCCGCGGAACTGGTGCGGCGCGGCAGCGGATTCTCCGGCCTGCTCTACGCGGGCCTGGCGATCGGCAAGGACGGTCCCGCCGTGGTCGAATTCAATTGCCGCTTCGGCGATCCCGAGACGCAAGCGGTGCTCGCGCTGCTGGAAAGCCCGCTGGGCGAGCTGCTCAACGCCACCGCCACCGGCACGCTCGCGCAGGTCGCGCCGCCGCGCTGGCGCGATGGCTCCGCGATCACCGTGGTACTCGCCGCGGAGAACTACCCGGGCCGCCCGCGCATCGGCGACGCCATCTCCGGCGCGGGCGAGGGTGCGCTCGACGACACCGCCACGGTCCTGCACGCGGGAACCGCGCTGCGCGAAGACGGCGCGCTGGTCTCCGCGGGCGGCCGGGTGCTGAACGTGGTCGGGGTCGGCGCCGACCTGGTCGAGGCTCGGACGCGCGCCTACGACCGCATCGCCGCGATCAAGCTCCCCGGCAGCCACTACCGCACGGATATCGGCCTCGCCGCCGTAGAAGACCGAATCTCGGTCTGACCCGGCTCAGCCGTAGGTCAGTCCGCGGAGGGCCAGCCAGTGCAGTGGGTCTACGTGGCGCCCGCCGACGAGCACCTCGAAATGCAGGTGCGGGCCGGTGGAGTCGCCGCGGTTGCCCATGCGGGCGATCTGCATGCCGGCGGGTACGCGTTCGCCGACCGAGACGAAGAAGTCGTACATGTGCCCGTAGACGGTGATGCTGCCGTCGTCATGGCGGATCCGCACCCAGAGCCCGAAGCCTTGGGCTGGTCCCGCATCGATCACCGTGCCGTCGGCGACCGCGTAGATCGGAGTGCCGATCGGCGCCGCGATATCGATCCCGTTGTGGAAGGTGCCCCAGCGGGAACCGAACCCGGAGGTGAACACGCCGCGGGTGGGCAGAACGAAGCCGCCGGTGCCCGGCAGCATCGCCCCTGGCTGCACCGGCGCGCTTCCGGTCATCCACGGCTGACGCTCACCGGCCGTCGCGGCGGCGGCCTCGGCCTTGGCGCGTTCCAGGGTGGCGCGCGCGGCCGCGGCGACCACGGCCTGCTCGCGCAGCCGCTCCCCGTTGGCGATCGCGTTCAGCAACCGGCGCACCGACGGTGGGGTGCTCTGTACCTGCGGTGGATAGGCGACGGCGACGCGCTGGGCGCGATCCGGCGCCGGGGTGCGTTCGGTGACCGTCCCCGCGAACGACGTGTCGCTCGACGCGAACACCGCGGCCGCGGCGAGCCCGGCCAGTAACACCTTGTGCTCGCGTGCCAGCGCGAGCAGATCCTCGCCGCTGGGCCTGCCCCGCCACAGGGCACGGAGATCCGCTCTGCGTTTCCATCGGGTCCGGATCCGCAGCTCGGATCGGCGCGCCCACAGGACGCGCGAATCCAGTCTTCCGAACACCCGCCTCGCGGGACGTTTCGGCGGGCGCGCACGCCAGTTACGCGGAATGACCCCGATGCCACCCACTCCGCGTACTCGGTCGAGCCGGTCTCGTCGAGCTTTCTCGAGCATTACGCAGACCATAACCGCGACCGAGCCCGCTGGTGCTCTACCGTCTGTCGAGTGTCCAGAGAATCTCGCCGGTCGACCATTCCACCTTTCTACGTGATGGATGTCTGGAAAGCCGCCGCGGAACGCGCCAGAACACACGGCGACGTGCTCGTCCTCGCCGCGGGGCAGCCGTCGACACCGGCGCCCGCGCCGGTGCTGCGCGCGACGAGACTGGCGATCGAGTCGGAATTGCTCGGTTACACCGAGACTTTCGGCATCCTGGCGCTGCGTGAAGCGATCGCCGAACACCATCGCGAGACCTACGGCTATCAGGTCGACCCGGACGACGTGGTGGTGACGACAGGCTCGTCCGGCGCCTTCTCACTGATCTTCCTCGCCGCCTTCGATCCCGGCGACACGGTCGTGGTCGCGCGCCCGGGCTATCCGGCCTATCGCAACACGCTTGCCGCGCTCGGTTGCCGCGTGCTGGAGCTGGACTGCGGAGCCCAGACCCGATTCCAGCCCACCGTCGCGATGCTGGACGCTCTGCCGGAACCGCCTGCGGGTCTGATCGTGGCCAGTCCCGCCAATCCCACCGGAACCATGATCGCCCCCGCCGAACTCGCCGCGCTGGCCCGCTGGTGCGAGGAGCACGGCACGCTGCTGATCTCCGACGAGATCTACCACGGCATCACCTACGACAACTCCAGCGCCGACAGCGCGACCTCGTCGGCTTGGGAGACTTCGCGGGAATCGGTGGTGATCGGCTCGGTCTCCAAGTACTTCTCCATGACGGGCTGGCGGCTCGGCTGGATGCTGGTGCCGAGCGGATTGCGGCCCGCACTGCAACGACTGGCTTCGAACCTGACCGTCTGCCCGCCCGCCATCTCGCAGTACGCGGCCATGTACGCGTTCGGCGCGGAAGCCAAGGAGGAACTCGACGGGCACGTCCGGCGGTACGCGGTGAACCGACGGCTGCTGCTGGACGGCCTGCCGAAGCTGGGCATCACCGACCTCGCCCCCGCCGACGGCGCCTTCTACGCCTATGCCGACATCGGCCACCTCACCGACGACTCTCGGGCATGGTGTGCGGACGTGCTGAACCACACCGGGGTCGCGCTCGCGCCAGGAGTCGATTTCGACACCGTCAACGGGCACCACACGGTGCGATTCTCGTTCGCCGGAGCCACGGCGGACATCGAGGCGGCGCTGCTGCGTCTAGGGCACTATCTCGCTCGCTGAACTCACTGTCGTGCAACAACTTTCCGCAGTTCGGCACCATGACCGCGCGGATGCGGTAAAACAACGATGGCTGCTTTTCCTCGCTGATTTCCCCTGGAAGAACTGATGACGACTGGCACGATGGCACGGTGATCACCGCGACGACCCCGAAAGGCGAACGGCGTCGCCAGGCCCTGGTAGCCGCCGCCGCCCAGTTGCTGCTCGAAGGTGGATTCGAAGCGGTGCGGCATCGTTCGGTCGCGACCCGCGCTGATCTGCCGCTGGCGTCGACCACCTACTATTTCGAATCCCTGGACGATCTGATCGCGCGGGCGGTCGAGTTCAGCGGCAACGCCGAGCTGGACGCGATGCGCAGGCGGATCGGGGAGGTGAGCCACCGCCGCCGCGGCGCGGAGGCCACCGTCGATCTGGTGCTCGACCTGCTGGTCGGGTCCGATGGCGCCGACGAGGTCGCGCGCGGGCAGCTGATCGCCCGCTACGAGCGTTCGGTCGCCTCGGCGCGGCACCCGGAGTTACGGGAGGTCCAGTTACGGTTGCGCGCCCAGCTGGACGAGCTGCTGGCCGACGTGCTGCGCCGATCCGATCGGATGGTGCGGCCGGAGCAGCTGCGCAGGCTGGTCGCGGTGGTGGACGGAGCGGTGGTCGCGGCGCTCACCGAGATGGACCCCGAACCGCGGCGGATGGCTCGCGGCGCGCTGCTGGAAGTGATCGACATCGTCGCGCCCCCGGCGCGAGCGTCCGGGGCGGAGACGGCGGCCGCCGCGTCGGGCACGGCGCGAGCATCCGGCCCGGAAACGGGAGCCTGGGTATCCGCGGAGGGCTCCGCTCGGGTCGCGTCGAGCACGCCGCGACCGCCCGGCCCCGAGGGCTACCTGCCCTCGGAGAGCGGGCGCGCCGGATCGGGCACCATGCCCGGGCAGGTCGATCGTTTCCGCGCACTAGACTGACGCCACGTGAGCGAGCGAACCATCAGCACAGCGCCCCAGGGCACGACGGAGCCGAGCGTCAGCGAGGCGCAGTCGTGAGGGAGCGAAGCGAGCGAACCATCAACGCAGCGCCCCAGGGCACGACGGAGCCGAGCGTCAGCGAGGCGCAGTCGTGAGCGTCGTCCCGAACGTCCTCGCCACCCGCTACGCCAGCCATGAACTGGTGCACCTGTGGTCGCCGGAGCACAAGATCGTGCTCGAGCGCCGGCTGTGGCTGGAGGTGTTGCGCGCGCAGGCGGAGCTGGGCGTCGACGTGCCCGAGGGAGTCATCGCGGATTACGAGCGGGTGCTCGACGAGGTCGATCTCGCGTCGATCGCCGAACGCGAGCGGGTCACCCGGCACGACGTGAAGGCCCGCATCGAGGAATTCAACGCGCTGGCCGGGCATGAGCACGTGCACAAGGGCATGACCAGCCGGGATCTCACCGAGAACGTCGAGCAGCTACAGATCCGGCTGTCGCTGGAGCATGTGCACGCGCATGGTGTGGCGATCGCCGCGCGGCTGGCCGAGCGCGCCGCCGAGTATCAGACGCTGGTGATGGCCGGCCGTTCGCACAATGTCGCCGCGCAGGCCACCACGCTGGGCAAGCGGTTCGCTTCCGCCGCCGACGAACTGCTGATCGCGCTCACCAGGCTGCGCGAGCTGATCGACCGCTACCCGCTGCGCGGCATCAAAGGCCCGATGGGCACCGCGCAGGACATGCTCGACCTGCTCGGCGGCGACCCGGCCAAGCTCGCCCGGCTGGAGCAGCAGGTGGCCAGGCATCTCGGCTTCGCGACCGTATTCACCAGCGTCGGCCAGGTCTACCCGCGCTCGCTGGACCACGACGTGCTCTCCGCGCTGGTTCAGGTCGGTGCGGGCCCGTCCTCGTTCGCGCACACCATCCGGTTGATGGCCGGGCACGAGCTGGTCACCGAGGGTTTCCAGCCCGGGCAGGTGGGCAGCTCCGCGATGCCGCACAAGATGAACACCCGCTCCTGCGAACGGGTCAACGGTCTGCAGGTGGTGCTGCGCGGTTACGCCTCGATGGCGGCCGAGCTGGCGGGCGCGCAGTGGAACGAAGGCGACGTGTTCTGCTCGGTGGTTCGCCGCGTCGCGCTGCCGGACGCGTTCTTCGCCGTCGACGGGATGATGGAGACCTTCCTCACCGTCTTGGCCGAGTTCGGCGCCTACCCGGCCGTCGTCGCCCGCGAACTGGACCGCTACCTGCCTTTCCTGGCCACCACCCGCATCCTGATGGCCGCGGTCCGCGCCGGAGTCGGCCGCGAGACCGCGCACGAGGTCATCAAGGAACACGCGGTCGCGGTAGCGCTGGCGATGCGGGAGCAGGGCCGCGAACCCGACCTCTTGGACCGCCTCGCCGCCGACGAGCGCCTCCCGCTCGATCGCGCCGCTCTCACCGAGGCGCTGGCCGACAAGTCCGCCTTCGTCGGCGCCGCCGAAGCGCAGGTAGCCGACGTCATCGGCCAGGTGCAGAAACTGGTCGACCGCTACCCGGACGCGGCCCGCTACACACCGTCACCGATCTTGTAACCGCGGCGCTGCCGAGACAGCCGGGTATCTCTCCGATAGCGCGAAACCCGGCTGCCCACCGTCCGGTGAAGAGCCGGGTTCACTTCTGCCAGGAGCTGAACGAACGGTACCCGAGGCCGTGGCCTGTGGGTACGGAATTGTGTTGCGGCTTCGCGGCGCACGAGCACATAAGCTGCGGATCGTGAATCCGTACACGATTTTCGCCGATATCGTTGCCGGGCGGGCACCGTCGAGCAAGGTCTACGAGGACGATGATGTGCTGGCGTTCATGGACATTCGGCCGATGACGCCGGGGCATCTGCTGGTGGTGCCGAAGGTGGCGGCGCGCAGTCTGGCGGAACTGGATCCGGTGATCGGGGGGAAGCTGTTCCAGGTGGGGCAGCGGCTCGCGGCGGCGCTGCGGGCCAGCGAGGTGGGGTGTGACGGCGTCAATTTCTTTCTGGCCGATGGGGTGACGGCAGGGCAGGAAGTCTTTCACGTCCACCTGCACGTCATCCCGCGCACGCCGGGCGACGGATTCGGGCTGCGAGGTCGCCCGACCAGCCCGCCGCGGGCCGACCTGGACTACCTCGCATCTTCAATTCGCGGCGCACTCGGGGACTGAGGTCCACGAGTGGCACACCGCTGCGGCAACAGCCGAGAAGGGGCCTGCGTGGTGTGCCACTCGTCGCCACTTGGCCGGAGATGGCGGCGGCGGGCGGCGCGGAGTCCGGACAGTAGGGTGGACGCCATGGCTCTCGACAGCGGAACGATCTCCGAACCCGGCAGCGGCGCTCCGGTCGTGGCGGCGCCGATCGCCAAGACGATCCCCACCGAGCGGGTGCACCACGGCGACGTGTTCGTCGACGAGTACGAGTGGCTGCGGGACAAAGAGAACCCCGACGTCATCGCCTATCTGGAGGCGGAGAACGCCTACACCGAGGCGCAGACCGCCCACTTGGCCACGCTGCGCGAGACGATCTTCGACGAGATCAAGGCGCGCACCCAGGAGACCGACCTGTCGGTGCCGACCCGGTTGGGCGACTACTGGTACTACTCGCGCAGCTTCGAAGGCAAGCAGTACGGCGTGCACTGCCGGTGCCCGATCGCCGCCGACGCGGAAGGCATCGACGCCTGGACGCCGCCGGTACTGGACGCGGAGACCGAGGTCGCGGGCGAAGAGGTGCTGCTCGACAGCAACGAGCTGGCCGAGGGCCACGATTTCTTCGCGCTGGGCGCGTTCTCGATCAGCCATGACGGCACGCTGCTGGCCTACTCGGTGGACAACGTCGGCGACGAGCGCTACGTGCTGCGGTTCAAGGACCTCCGCACCGGTGAGCTGCTCGGCGACGAGATCGCGGGCACCGCGCCCGGCGCGACGTGGTCGCTGGACGGCAGCCACGTCTTCTATCAAACCGTCGACGAGTCGTGGCGGCCCGACACGGTGTGGCGGCACCGGCTCGGCAGCACCGAACCCGACGTCAAGGTGTTCCATGAGCCCGACGAGCGCTATTGGGTGAGCATCGGCGCGAGCCGCTCGGAAAAGTACCTGATGATCTGGGTCGGCTCGAAGATCACCAGCGAGGGCTGGGTGCTGGAATCGGACGATCCCGAGGGCGAGTTCCGCGTCCTGCTGCCCCGCCGCGAGGGCGTCGAGTACTCCGCCGAGCACGCGGTGGTCGGCGGCGCGGATCGTTTCCTGATCCTGCACAACGACGTGGTGGACGGGGTCAAGGCGGAGAACTTCGTGCTGGCCGAGGCGCCGGTGGACGATCCGTCGAACCTGACGCCACTGATCGGTCATCGCGATGACGTGCGGCTCGAGGACATCGACGCGTTCCACGACCACCTGGTGCTCAGCTACCGGCGCGAGGCGCTCACCCGGCTCGCGGTGTGGCCGCTGACCGAAACGGGCTACGGCCAACGCCGCGAACTCGACTTCGACCTGGAACTCTTCGCGGTCGGCGTCGGTTCCAACCCGGAGTGGGCGCAACCCACCCTGCGCATCGGGCTGACCTCGTTCATCACGCCCATGCAGGTGTTCGACTACGTCCCGGCCACCGGTGAGCTGCTGCTGCGCAAGGAGCAGCCGGTGCTCGGCGGCTACGACGCGAACGACTATGAACAGCAACGCGATTGGGCGGTCGCCGAGGACGGCACCCGGATTCCGATCTCGCTGGTACGGAAGAAGGACGCCGCCGACGACGGGCCGAAGCCGCTGTTGCTGTACGGCTACGGCTCCTATGAGGCGAGCATCGACCCGTCGTTCTCGGTCGCCCGTCTCTCGCTATTGGACCGCGGCATGGTCTTCGCGGTCGCGCACGTGCGCGGCGGCGGCGAGATGGGCAGGCTGTGGTACGAGCACGGCAAGACGCTCACCAAGAAGAACACCTTCACCGACTTCGTTTCCTGCGCACGGCACCTGATCGATACCGGCGTCACCGCGGCGGACCGGATGATCGCGGACGGGGGTAGCGCGGGCGGCCTGCTGGTCGGCGCGGTGGCGAACCTGGCGCCGGAACTGTTCGCGGGCATCCTGGCCAACGTGCCGTTCGTCGATCCGCTCACCTCCATCCTCGATCCGTCGCTTCCGCTGACCGTCATCGAGTGGGACGAGTGGGGCAACCCGCTGGCGGACAAGGACGTCTACGAATACATGAAGTCCTACGCCCCGTACGAGAACGTCGAGGCCAAGGACTATCCGGCGATCCTGGCCATCACCAGCCTGAACGACACCAGGGTGCTCTACGTCGAACCGGCGAAGTGGATCGCCAAGCTGCGGGCCACCGCGACCGGCGACGCGCCGCTGTTGCTCAAGACGGAGATGACCGCGGGCCACGGCGGGGTCAGCGGGCGCTACGAGAAGTGGCGGGAAGTGGCCTTCGAACACGCGTGGGTGCTCGATACGCTCGGTCTCGCCGACGCGTAGGCCGGTCGTAGGCGGCCGGTGCCATCCGGTGGCCGGGCGGTAGCGGCGGCGCGCCGACGCCGGGGTGTCCGCTCGGCACAGCCTTGACGGACTGTTCGCCGCGTGGTCATACGGGCTGCACGTCGAGGACATGTGCGGCTGGCACCGTAGGTTCATGAACGCTGAGCTGGTCGTATCGATTTCCGGGATCAGGGACACCACCCGGGACACGGCGATTGGATTCGCCGAGGAGATGGATCGGCGCGGCGTACCGCTCTCACTGCTGGTCGCACCGCGGCTGAAGGGCAAGTACCGGCTACTCGATGATCCGGCGACCCAGGCATGGCTGCGCGGTCGCCGGGCCCGCGGCGATGCCATCGTGCTGCACGGCTACGACCAGGCCGCTACCAAGCGGCGGCGCGCCGAGTTCGCCGCGCTGCCCAAGCACGAGGCTCGGTTGCGGTTGACCGCCGCCGACCGGGTGATGGAACAGGTCGACTTGCGCACCCGGCTGTTCGCCGCTCCGCGCTGGGACGCCTCGACGGGCGCGCTCGACGCGCTGCCGGAGGTCGGTTTCCGGCTCGCGCTCGGCCTCACGTCGATCATCGACCTGGAGCGCAACATGGCGCAGAAGTCCCGGGTCTACGGCATCGGTGAGGGTTTCCGCGCGGAGCCGTGGTGGTGCCGCGCTCTGGTGATGGGCGCCGCCCGCACCGCCCGCCGCGGCGGGGTGATCCGGCTCGCCGTGTCCGCGGCGCAGTTGGAGCGTTCCGGACCGCGCCAGGCCATGCTCGACGCCGTCGACCTCGCGCTGTTCCACGGCGCGGTCGGCGAGACCTACCGCTGGGAGCCGTTCCCGGTCGCCCGAGCCGCATGAATGACGCCGCGGCGCGGCGGTGGCGGGGCTTTCTGACCACGTCGGCCGCCGCCGCACCGCGGCCGGTCGGCACCGCTCCGCGCGGCCGATCGGCGCCGCCGCCCGCGAATGGCGTAATCGGGCGGCGGCGCGGTCGCGGTCAGGTCGGCGTGATCTTCGTCTTCGGGACGGCGGGTGTCGCGTCGTGCGTGAATCCGCCCGCTTCCGTACGGGTGAGCGAGGTGGAAAACGGTCGTTCTTCCAGTTGCTTCATGCAGCGGGTGAGATCGTCCAGCAGTAGGTCGGCCATGTCGACCGAGAAACCGTGGCGGATCACCGCGCGCATGATCGTCTCGTCGTCGCGGTCGGCGGGCAGCGGATACGCCGCGATCAGCCAGCCCCTGGAGCGCAGCCGGTCGGACAGGTCGTAGAGGTTGAAACCGGGATCGCCGGTGAGCCGCCAGCACACCGCCGTGATGCCGCGCTGCGGATCGCCGTCATGGATCAGCTCGAAGATCTTGAACTCGCGCAGACCCGCGGCCAAGTGCTGCGCCGTGCGGTAGATCGCGGACTGCACCCTGGCGTAACCGGCACGCCCCAGGCGGATGAAGTCGTAATACTGCGTGATCGCCTGCCCACCGGGCCGGGAGAAGTTCAGGTTGAAGGTGGCCATGCTGCCGCCGAGGTAGTCGACGTTGAAGATCAATTCCTCCGGCAGGTCGGCCGCCTCTCGCCAGATCGCCCAGCCCGCGCCGAGCGGCGCCAGACCTGTCTTGTGCCCGGAGGCGTTGATCGATTTCACCCTGGGCAGCCGGAAGTCCCAGAGCAGGTCGGGCGCGGCGAACGGCGCGAGGAAGCCGCCGCTGGCTGCGTCGACGTGGATGGGGATGTCCAGGCCGTTTTCCTCCTGCAGCGCGTCGAGCGCGGCACTGATTCCGGCCACGTCTTCGAACAGGCCGGTGTAGGTCTGGCCGAAGGTCGGCACCACCATCATGGTGTTCTCGTCGCAGTGCTCCGCGAGATCGCCGGGCCGCATGGTGAGCCGGTCGCCGCGCAGCGGAATCTGCCGGATCTCGACGTCGAAGTAGCGTCCGAACTTCTCCCAGCAGACCTGAACGGGCCCGCAGACGAAGTTGGGTGTCCCGGTGCCACCGCGCTTGCGCCAGCGGAATTTCGCCGCCAGACCGCCGAGCATGGCCGCCTCGCTGGACCCTGTGGTCGAGGTGCCGTGGGTGGTGGCCGGGTCCGGCGCGTGCCACAGGTCCGCGACCATCCGGACGCCACGGCGCTCCAGTTCGGCGGTCTGCGGATATTCGTCCTTGTCGACGATGTTCTTGTCCAGGCATTCGGCCATCAGCCTGCGGGCCTGGTCGTCCACCCAGGTGGTGCAGAAGGTGGCCAGGTTCATCCTGGAGACGCCATCGAGCATCAGCTCGTCGTGCACGATTTCGTAGGCGACCTGGGGGAACATCTCGTGCGCCGGAAATCCTGCGCGCGGCGCGGAGCGGCTGAGCCCCGGCAGGGTGAACAGGTCATCGGCTCCTTCGGACATGAATGCGGCCTCCCGATTCGGCTCGTGTGCGGTGTGCCTGTGCGGGCGCCGGTCGCTTGCGGACCGGCCGCGTTGCCGTGCCCTTCGAGGATGCCAAAAAATAGCTGACGCCCTCCCGCTCAGCTTGACACACCGCCTTCCGCCGCGGATGGACTTCACGCATCCATCAGGTAGGACGCGCTGGATCCGAAGACCCGCCAGGCAGTGCGAACTTCGGCCGAGCGAGGCAGGGATAGGGTTGGGGGATGACTGAGGACGCTCGTACCGTGGGGCTGCGCGCGCGGATCGCGGAACTGATGCCGCAGGCGAAAAGCGATTTGGCACAGCTTGTTTCGTTCAAGTCGGTGGCCGACCCGCGGCAGTTCCCGCCCGAGGAGTGCGACCGTGCGGCGCAGTGGGTCGCCGATGCGTTCGCCGCGGCGGGCCTGACCACCGTCGGCCTGCACGAGACTCCCGACGGCAGCACGGCGGTCGTCGCAGCGCGGCCGGCGCCGGATGGTGCGCCGACGGTGTTGCTCTACTGTCACTACGACGTCCAGCCGCCGATGGACGAGGGGGCATGGCGCACTCCGCCCTGGGAGCTGACCGAGCGGGATGGACGCTGGTACGGGCGCGGCAGCGCCGATTGCAAGGGCAACATCGTCATGCATCTGACGGCGTTGCGGGCACTCGGCCCCGATTTGCCGCTGGGGGTGACCATGGTCGCCGAGGGCTCCGAAGAGCAGGGCACCGGGGGCCTGGAACGGTTCGTCGAGGCCGGCCCGGATCTGCTGCGCGCGGACGCCATCGTGATCGGTGACTGCGGTAACTTCGCCGCCGGCGTGCCGACCCTCACGGAGACGTTGCGCGGCAACGTGAATGTGGTGGTCACCATCGAAACCCTCGCCAGCCCACTGCATTCCGGCATGTTCGGCGGCCCGGCCCCCGACGCGCTGGCCGCGCTGATCCAGGTGCTCGCTTCGCTACGCGACGAGCGGGGCAACACCACTATCGACGGACTACCCAACGACCAGGTCTGGCCGGGTGTGCAGTACCCGAGCGAGCAGTTCCACGCCGACGCCGGCGTCCTGCGCGACGTCGAACTCACCGGTGACGGCACCGTCGCCGACATGCTCTGGGCGCGACCGGCGCTGACCGTGCTCGGCATCGACGCTCCGCCCGTGGTCGGTTCCGCCGCCGCGGTCCCCGCGATCGCCCGAGCCCGCCTCAACCTGCGCATTCCGCCGGGGACCGATCCCGTGCAGGCGCACCGGGCGCTCGTCGCGCACCTCGACGCGCACACGCCGTGGCACGCCCAGATAACCGTTGAGCTGGAAGGCATGGGAGCGCCGTTCCGGTCCCGCACCGGCGGGCCCGCGCGTGCCGCAATGGAAGCGGCGCTGGCCACGTCCTATGGACGACCTGCGACCACTCAGGGGCAGGGCGGTTCGATCCCGCTGTGCAACGTTTTCGCCGCGACCTACCCGGACGCGGAGATCATGCTGCTCGGCGTCGAGGAACCGACCTGCCTCATCCACGCGCCCAATGAGAGCGTCGACCCGAAGGAGATCGAACACATGGCGCTGGCCGAAGCGCTGTTCCTCGCGACCTACGCAGGGTAGCGCTACAGGTCCGTGGCGTCCTCCGGCTTCAGCACCCGGAATTCGGTTCCGGCGGGCGCCATTTCGGTCAGGCGGCCGAAGTAGATGCCCTGCGCCTCGGGCTGGATGATGCCGAAGTGGATGGGCAGCGCGACACGCGGACCGACCGCGCGCAGATAATCGACCGCCTCGCTGATCCGCATCCACGGCGCGGCAGCCGGAGCGGCCAGCACGCCGACGGGAACCGGTGGTACCCAGAGCGAGTCGCCGGGATGCACGAGCTGAGCCGGGTCGTCCGGGGTGCCCAGCTGGAAAACGGTGTTGTCGATCACGGGGATCTCGGGGTGGATGACGGCGTGCCTGCCGCCGCCCCCGGTGATCTGGAGATCGCCGAGCGTCAGCACGTTGCCCGCGCGGACCGGCTCCCACGGCTCGCCGCGCTGCTGGGCCGTCTGCGGATCGGAGAGCAATCGTGCGCCGGGATTGGCCTCGATGAGCGCGTCGATCCGGTTCGGGTCGATGTGATCGGGATGCTGATGGGTGACCGCGATCGCGTCCAGGCCGGTGAGGCCCTCGAAGCCGTGCGAGAAGGTGCCCGGGTCGAACAGGATCTTCGTGCCGTGCAGCTCGACGAGGAGGCAGGAGTGACCGAAGTGGGCTATGCGCATGCCGCCATGCTATCGACGCCGGATGTGTTCTCGCCGACATCGCCGCGGCTTGTCCTACCCCGCGGATGCCGCGTCCGACCAGCACAACTACGCTGCTGAGGTAACCCCACAACCACATGAGGAGCAACGCGTGGCACGAGTCGTGGTCGAGGTGATGCCGAAAGCCGAGATCCTGGATCCGCAGGGGCAGGCCATCGTCGGCGCGCTCCCGCGTCTGGGATTCGATGGCGTCTCGGATGTGCGGCAGGGCAAGCGATTCGAACTCGACGTCGATGACAACATCGACGACGCGGCACTGGAGCAGATCGCCGAATCGCTGCTGTGCAACACGGTGATCGAGGAGTGGAAGGTGGTCCGCCTCTCATGACCGCGCGGATCGGGGTCATCACGTTTCCCGGCACGCTCGACGACGTCGACGCCGCACGGGCGGTGCGCCTGGCCGGGGCCGAGGCGGTCAGCCTGTGGCACGCGGACGCCGACCTGAAGAGCGTCGACGCGGTGGTCGTGCCCGGCGGTTTCTCCTACGGCGATTACCTGCGGGCGGGCGCAATCGCCAGGTTCGCCCCCGTGATGGGTGAGGTCGTTCGCGCGGCGGGCGCCGGTCTGCCGGTGCTGGGTATCTGCAACGGATTCCAGGTGCTGTGTGAGGCCGGGTTGCTGCCCGGTGCGCTGACCCGCAACGAGGGCCTGCACTTCATCTGCCGGGACGAATGGCTGACCGTGGAGTCGGTGTCGACGGTGTGGACGTCCCGTTTCGAGCCGGGCGCCCAGATCCTCATCCCGCTCAAGTCCGGCGAGGGCCGCTACCAGGCCTCGGCCGCCGTGCTCGACGAGCTGGAAGGTGAGGGCCGGGTGGTCTTCCGCTACGCGGGCGGCAATCCGAACGGTTCGCAGCGCGGTATCGCGGGCATCGCTTCCGCCAACGGGCGTGTCGTCGGCCTGATGCCACACCCGGAACACGCCACCGAGCCCCTGACCGGCCCGAGCGACGACGGGCTCGGGCTGTTCCTCTCGGTGCTGGACACGCTGGTCTCGGCCTAGATCCGGGGCGGACAGCAGCCGGGTCCGCCTATCGGACTGTCGGCCGCGGGTGCGGTGTTGCCGCTGCGCGGACCGCTCGCCTGTTGCGCGCGGTGGCCGCGAGATCCAGGACGGGAGTGACGCGGGGGTTCTGGCTGCTACCGCGGGTTCGGCGGACGTGGTCTGCTGCGCCCGGTTCGCGTCACGAAACGCACGCGCTCGGTCGCGTGGCTCGCGGCATTGCCGAAGTAGCTGGCGCATCGGAGAATGCCGGGGCGCACTCCGCGAAACCGGAATACGGGTCAGGCGATGCGGTCGACGATGTCGAAGCCGACGCCGTCGGCGCGGGCCAGGTAACCGTGCTGGATGGCCTGGTTGCCACGGAAACTCCGTAGCCCGCCGGGGGTTTCGACGACCACGCCCTGGTCGATGGCGTCGAGGAGCGCGGGCACCTCGAGCGATCCGACCGTCCGCGCGAGCGAGCCAAGGGTGTGGATGGCGTCGTAGGTAGCGTTGCTGAAGCTGGTGAGCGCGGGGGCGAAGGCGCCGTACCTTCGGCGGTAGCGGGTCAGCCGGTCGCGCCCGTCGGCCGTGCGGTCGTCGAGGAAGAAGCTGGACGCCACGTAGAGGTTCTGGTTGGCCTCCGGGCCTGCCGCCAGCAGCACGTTCTCGTCCGCGGCCGGGCTGACCCGCAGCTGTGTCGCGGCGCGGCCGGTGGCCGCGAACTGCTGGTTGAACCGGGACACGTCGGCGCCGACCATCAGGATCACCACCGCGTCGGCCGAGTCCAGCGCCGGATGCTCGAGGAAGCCGGAGAAGTCCGGCAGACCCAGCGGGACGAACTGTTCGAGCACGATCGCGGCCGGATCGGCCAGGCTGTCGCGAATCGCCTTGGCGGACTGGCGCGGCCAGATGTAGTCGTTGCCGATGACGGCCCAGCGCCGCACGCCGTACTCGCGCTCCAGCCAGTGCACGGCCGGCACGGTCTGCCCGGCCGGATGCTCGCCGAGCATCAGCACGCCGGGTAGTTCGTCGGTCAATCCCTCGTGGCTGGTCGCGTACAAGTAGGGCACCCGGCTGGCGCCGGCCCGCGCCACGGCACGCCGGACCGCGGAGGTGTGCCAGCCGGTGATGGCGTGCACCATGCCGGTGGCCAGCAGCGCCGAGACTTCGGCGGCGACCTCGTGCGGTGGCCGTCCGCCGTCGATATTCGTAGTACGAATTTCTCGTCCCAGAATTCCCGCCCCGTGGTTGATTTCCTCGACGGCCAGCGATATCGCCGCCTCGCAGGACGGCGCGATGATACCGCCCGGTCCCTGGAGCGGAACTATGTTGAGGATCTCGATGGTGCCCTCGGGGCTCTCGCCGAGCGCCGGCATTCGGTACTCTTCTTCTCGTTCGAGCGAAATTCATGGCAGGCAGGAAATAATGACGTCCATTGTAAGCGGAAATTCCACGCTGCATGGCGCGCTGCGTGCCGCGGAGCGCGGGTGGGTGCGGCACTTGGACGCGGCGCTGTGCGTCAGACAGCTCTCGCCGGATCAGTGGTCGATGCTGTCGAACCTGTGTGGCGACGCGGGGATCACCATGACCGAGCTGGCGGCCAAATCGCAGCTCGCGCCCTCCTCGGCCACGAGGCACGCGGACTACCTGGCCGAGCGCGGCCTGATCTTCCGGCTCGCCGCGCAGGACGATCGGCGGCGCGTCCTGATCGGTCTGAGCAGGCTCGGGTCCGACCTTGTCGCCGAGGTGCGTGCGGAAGAGGCGCGGGCCGAGCAGGAGTTGCGGGGACGAATCGGAGCGCGCCGATATACCGAACTCATGCGACTGCTCGATCTGGTTTCCATCGCCTCGGAGTAAATACTCTGCGGTACCGCACATTCATCCGATGAATGTCCCCAACGCCCGATTTCGCATGCGGCCGCCAAACCATTCTGACCGTTATGTTCCAATCGGAATCGACGTGGTCGAGGGAGTATTCACACCGGGCGGTTTCTCGGGAAATGTGGTATCGATGGCGGCGCCTGGCCGACATCGGGCTGCGCCTAGCTCGTCGATCTGTGGCACTCCGGTGGCCTCTCGTTTTCATGACAGGCGCAGTTGGCCGGAGGCCGTCCACAGCCTGCGCCGGGCCGAGCGTTGGCTGAGGCGGCCGCAGAAATGACGCTGTCGGACGAAGTCTGTCCGAGAACGCGCCGGACGAGCGGAGGCTGAGGCCGCCGCAGAAATGACGCTGTCGGGCGAAGCCCGGCCGAAGCCGCGCCGGACGAGCGGAGGCGAGGCCGCCGCCTAGGATCGCAGGCATGCCCGTTTCCACCACCGCAGCCACGGCCGCCGGGCTGTGCGCGTTCATCGATGCGTCTCCGTCACCGTTCCACGTCTGCCGGACGGTCGCTTCGGAATTGGACGCGCGCGGGTTCACCCGGCTGGCCGAATCGGAGCCTTGGCCCTCGGGTAGCCCGGGCAGACACTACGTGGTGCGCGGCGGATCGCTGGTCGCCTGGGCGACCGGAGACGACACGAGCGCGACCCCGTTCCGTGTGGTCGGCGCGCACACCGACAGCCCCAATCTGCGCGTCAAGCAGCACCCGGATCTGACTTCGGCCGGCTGGCAGCTGGTCGGCTTGGAACCGTACGGCGGCGCGTGGCTGAACTCTTGGCTGGATCGCGAGCTCGGCGTCTCGGGTCGGTTGAGCGTTCGCGAGGGAAATGCGGTGGGCGAGCGCCTGGTCCGCATCGACGAACCGATCCTGCGGGTGCCGCAGCTGGCCATCCACCTGTCCGAAGACCGCAAGGGCGTCACGCTGGACCCGCAGCGGCACGTCAACGCGGTGTGGGGTGTCGGATACGAGTCCGGCGCGTTCCTCGATTTCGTCGCCGCGCGCGCCGAGGTCCAGCCGGGCGAGGTGCTCGGCTGGGAGCTGATGACCCACGACTTGACGCCGAGCAGACTGGTCGGCCGGGACCAGGACTTGGTCAGCGCGCCGCGCCTGGACAACCAGGGCACCTGCTTCGCAGGCCTGCAGGCGTTTCTGGCCGCGATCGAGCAGCCGGGTGCGGCGGTCCCGGTACTGGCCATGTTCGACCACGAGGAGGTCGGCAGCCAGTCCGATCGCGGCGCGCAGTCGGATCTGCTGCCCGCCGTGCTGGAGCGCGTCGTGCTCGCGCGTGGCGGTGGCCGCGCCGATTACCTTGCCGCGCTGGCCGGTTCGGTGTGCGCGTCCGGTGATATGGCGCACGCCACGCACCCCAACTATCCGGAGCGGCACGAGCCCGCGCACCGGATCGAGGTGAACGGCGGGCCGGTGCTCAAAGTCAACCAGAACCTGCGCTACGCCACCGACGCCACCGGTGCGGGCGCGTTCGCGCTGGCGTGCGCGCAGGCCGGAGTTCCCTTGCAGCGCTACGTGCATCGCGCCGATCTGCCCTGCGGCTCCACGATCGGGCCGATGACCGCGGCCCGTACCGGCATGCCGACCGTCGACGTCGGCGCGCCGCAGCTGGCGATGCACTCGGCGCGGGAACTGATGGGCGCGTCCGATGTCCCGGCCTACGCCGCGGCGCTGGCCGCCTTCCTGACGCCCGAGACCACCGGGCGGTAGGTGGCGACCGCGACGACGAACACCGCGAAAGTGACCAGTACGTAGCTGCTTCCGATGACCTGCTGCCACCAGGCCCAATCGAGTTCGCGGTCGCGCGAGTGCGGCAACAACCAGTGCGGACCGATCAGGAACAGCACGGTGCACGCCGCGACCGCGCCGATCACCCGCGGGCTGCGCGCGCCACGCACCATCAGGTCGGCGGTGATCACCAGCGCGGGCGCGATCCACACCCAGTGATGCGACCAGGACACCGGCGAGACCAACAGAATCGCCGCGGCGTTGACCAGCAGCGCCGCGACGGTCGCGCCGGCATCGATCAGCCTGCGCATCCACACCGCCGCGAGCGCGACCGCTACCAGCGACAACGATATCCACAGCAGGGTGGCCGCCGAATCATCCACGCCGAGACGGAACGTCATGCCCTTGATGGATTGGTTGCCCGCGAAATAGGGCGGGCCGATCCGCCCGGTATCGGCGAGTGTGGTGAACCAGTAGTCCACGGAATCGCTGGGGAACAGCAGGAATCCCAGGCCGACCGCCGCGATCGCGGAGACCACCAGCGTGCCCGCGGCCTTCCAGTCCTTGCGCAGCAGGAAGTACAGCAGGTAACCGGCCGGGATCAGCTTCACCGACACCGCGATGCCGATCAGCATGCCGCGCGGCCAGAACGGCTTGCGTACCAGGCAATCCAGCGCGATGGCGGCCATCAGCACCAGGTTGACCTGGCCGAAGCCGAAGGTCTGGCGGATCGGCTCGAGGAACTGCGCCACCGCCACCGCGCCGATGACCAGGGTGAGCACGGTCGGCCGGGACAGCTCGGGACGCAGGCGCGCCAGCACCAACCACAGCGAGATACCCAGGCTCGCCACCGAGGTGGCGGTAACCAGCACCTCGGCGAGTGTCAGCGGCATCAGGGCCAGTGGCGCAAAGAACAACGCAGCCAGCGGGGGATAGGTGAACGGCAGGCCGATGCCCTCGACCGGCGGCATCGGGCCGTACAGCTCGCCGCCGTCCAACCACACCCGGGCACCGTTGCGATAGACCTGCAGATCGATGTAGCCGTGCCACCAGTGCGCTACCAGGGACACGGTCGCCGACACCGCGAACAGAGCGATGGCAGCAATCAGCCAGCGCACTTGCGGTGCGGACAGGTTGGGCGCGCTGCCGGGCGCGGCTGGAGAATCTGCGCTCCGGGATCGCGTGGCGGCTGATCGCCCACCCGGATTCGCGACCCCCGATCCTTCGTTCACCGGCTCAGAGTAGCCGGTGCGCGCCGCTGCTCAGCTGGTCCACCCGGGTGGCGACACCACACGCGGGACGCCCTCGTACGGACCCTCCTCCGCGGCTTCGGAGCTGCGGAGGCGGCCTCAGCTGCGTTGCCCATATCCACTGCCTTTAGACTTACACCCAGGCATCTCGCCGCAACCCAGTGACAACGCTCGTCGCTTCGCTGAGTTCGCCCACCCCGCCGGCTCCGCCGGCTTGCCGCCCCCCTGCCCGGCCGAAAGGACCCTGGTACCTCGTGACTCCGCAGGTCGACACCGTCAGCGCAGCCGCAGCAAACCCCGATGTGCCGCAACCCTACAAAGAACTGGGCCTCAAGGACGACGAGTACGCCCGCATCAAGGAGATCCTCGGCCGCAGGCCGACCGACGCCGAACTGGCGATGTACTCCGTGATGTGGAGCGAGCACTGCTCGTACAAGTCCTCGAAGGTGCACCTGCGCTACTTCGGCCAGACCACCACCGACGAGATGCGCGCGTCCATGCTCGCAGGCATCGGTGAGAACGCGGGCGTGGTGGACGTCGGCGACGGCTGGGCGGTCACCTTCAAGGTGGAAAGCCACAACCACCCCTCCTACGTCGAGCCGTACCAGGGCGCGGCCACCGGTGTCGGCGGCATCGTGCGCGACATCATGGCGATGGGCGCGCGTCCGATCGCGGTGATGGACCAGCTGCGCTTCGGCGCGGCGGACGCGGCCGACACCCGTCGCGTGGTGGACGGCGTGGTGCGCGGCGTCGGCGGCTACGGCAACTCGCTCGGCCTGCCCAACATCGGCGGCGAGACCGTGTTCGACGCCTCCTACCAGGGCAATCCGTTGGTGAACGCGCTCTGCGCCGGCGTGATGCGGGTCGAGGACCTGCACCTGGCCTTCGCGTCCGGCACCGGCAACAAGATCGTGCTGTTCGGCGCGCGCACCGGGCTGGACGGCATCGGCGGTGTGTCGGTGCTGGCGTCGGACACCTTCTCCGGCGACGAGTCCGGCACCGGCCGCAAGAAGCTGCCCTCGGTGCAGGTCGGCGACCCGTTCACCGAGAAGGTGCTCATCGAGTGCTGCCTGGAGCTGTACGCGGCCGAGCTGGTCGTCGGCATCCAGGACCTCGGCGGGGCCGGATTGTCCTGCGCCACTTCCGAGCTCGCGGCCGCCGGGGACGGCGGCATGCACATCGAGCTGGACAAGGTGCCGCTGCGCGCGGCCAACATGACCCCCGCAGAGGTGCTCTCCAGCGAATCGCAGGAGCGTATGTGCGCGGTGGTCACCCCGGAGAACGTGGACGCGTTCATGGCCGTGTGCCGCAAGTGGGACGTGCTGGCCACGGTGATCGGCGAGGTCACCGACGGCGACCGGCTGGTGGTCACCTGGCACGGCGAGACCGTGGTGGACGTGCCACCGCGCACCGTCGCGCACGAGGGCCCGGTGTACGAGCGCCCGGTCGCGCGCCCCGACGACCAGGACGCGCTGATCGCCGACACCCCCGACCGGCTGACCCGGCCGAAGACCGCCGACGAGCTGCGCGCCACCCTGCTGCAGATGATCTCCAGCCCGCAGCTGTGCAGCCGCAAGTGGATCACCGAGCAGTACGACCGCTACGTGCGCGGCAACACCGTCCTGGCCGAGCACGCCGACGCGGGCGTCATCCGGATCGACGAGGAGACCAGCCGCGGCATCGCGCTGGCCACCGATGCGTCCGGCCGCTACACCAAGCTGGACCCCTACACCGGCGCGCAGCTCGCGCTGGCCGAGGCCTACCGCAACGTGGCTACCACCGGTGCGACGCCGAAGGCGGTCACCAACTGCCTGAACTTCGGTTCGCCGGAGGACCCGGGCGTGATGTGGCAGTTCCAGCAGGCGGTGCGCGGCCTGGCGGACGGCTGCGTCGCGCTGGGCATCCCGGTCACCGGCGGCAACGTCAGCTTCTACAACCAGACCGGCCAGACCGCGATCCTGCCGACCCCGGTGGTCGGCGTGCTCGGCGTGATCGACGACGTGCACCGCCGCATCCCGACCGGGCTGGGCCTCGAGCCGGGCGAGACGCTGATCCTGCTCGGCGAGACGCACGACGAGTTCGGCGGTTCGATCTGGTCCCAGGTCGCGCACGATCATCTCGGCGGCGTCCCGCCGAAGGTCGATTTCGCCCGCGAGCAGTTGCTCGCCGAGGTGCTGACCGCCGGTTCCCGCGACGGCATGATCAGTGCGGCGCACGACCTCTCCGAGGGCGGTCTCGCCCAGGCCGTCGTCGAAGCCGCGCTCGCCGGTGAGACCGGTTGCCGCATCCTGCTTCCCGAGGACGCCGACCCGTTCGTGACGCTGTTCTCCGAGTCGGCGGGACGGGTGCTGGTCGCGGTGCCGCGCTCGGAGGAGACCAGGTTCACCCGCATGTGCACGGCGCGCGAGCTGCCCTGGGTGCGCATCGGCGTGGTCGACCAGGGCTCGGATTCGGTTGAGGTGCAGGGCCAGTTCTCGGTCGCCATGGACGAGCTGCGTGCCGCGTACGAGGGCACGCTGCCGAAGCTGTTCGGCGCGGGCGCGGTCTGAACGCCCACCTGGGCGGGCCTGGACCCCTCGTTTACCGGGCCCGCCCAGGTGCGCGTGATCAGGCGACGGATGTGAACGGATCGTGCTCGGAGAGCAGCTTTTCCATCCGCGCCTGGTCGATGCGACCGTGAATGGTCGCCGCTTCGTGCTGGTCGCGAACCACTTTCGCCAGCGTGAACGTGCTCGTGACCAGGAACAGGACCGACATCGCCAGGAATCCGCGCTGCCAGATGTCCAGAGGCAGCGCGAAGATGCCGATGCCAACCCCGATGAAGCTGACGCCGAAGGCGATCGCGGCTTGCGCGACGAAAGCCGCGGTGGCCCTCGGGCGTGCGTTCGCTGTGCTCATGAATAGGAAGTCTGCGGATCTCGCCGGGTCCGCGCCCGCGTACAACTACTCGAGCGGACTGGGTAGTTGCCATGGGCGCTCTCGATTCCGGGCTCTGGGCAACCGTTCGGCGTGAACCGCACCGGTCGCGCCCATGTTCCATCGGGCGACGCGCCGGATCGTCGGTGGCGACCGCCATACTGGTCGAATGCTGGAGACCGCCGGGACCATGCGGAGGCTGCGTACGCGCACCGTCGCGGTCGTCCGGCGCGCCGAGGAGATCATCGACCTGAACTACGTCGGCCTGGTGGTCGCGACGGTGTTCTTCGCGCTGTCGGTGACGCCGTCGTTGCTGCCGCGCGATTGGCTGTTCCAGGGGCTGATCAGCGGGATCAACGCCGCGCTCGGATACGGGGTCGGATGCCTGCTGGAATGGCTGTTCCGGCTGTGGGTGCGTCCGCGGCTGAAGTTCTCCCCACCGCCCACCTGGGTGCGTTACGCGGCGAAGTCGGCCATCCTGTTCACCGCGGCGCTGAGTGCCGCCCTCATGCTGGTGCAATCGGCGCGGTGGCAGCGCGAGATCACCGCGCTGATGGGGATGGCGGGCACCACCACGCCCGCCTACCTGCGCACCGGGCTCCTCAGCGTGGCTGTCGGCGCCGCCGCGGTCGCGGTGTATCGCACGGTGCGGGAGATCATCCTTTTCCTGGCTCGCCTGCTCAATCGGTGGGTGCGGGTGCCGCGGGAGCTCGCGCCGGCCGCCGGGTTCCTCGTTCTGGTGCTGCTCGCGGTCACGATCTTCAACGGTGTTGCGGTGCGAGCGTTCTTCGCGGTGGCGAACTCGGCGTTCAGC
Organism: Nocardia sp. Marseille-Q1738; assembly: GCF_965283145.1. Lineage (NCBI taxonomy): Bacteria > Bacillati > Actinomycetota > Actinomycetes > Mycobacteriales > Nocardiaceae > Nocardia > Nocardia sp. Marseille-Q1738. The sequence continues at coordinate 1,223,176 of NZ_CBDIMS010000001.1, forward strand.
GTCCGCAGCGACCACACCTCGGTGAACGCGGTCCAGCCGCAGCAACCGGAGCGCTCCGGCAGCCCGGGCTCGCTGGCGAAATGGGAGACCCTCGGGTTCGAAGGGCGATGGTTCGTCTCGCACGGTCCCAGCGCCAGCCGGATCACCTCGGTCACCGGTCGCCCGGCCAAAGAACCGATCCGGGCCTACGTGGGGTTGGCGTCGGTCGACCGCGACGAGGAACCGGCCGAGCTGGCGGTGGCCGAGCTCGAGCGGACCGGCGCGTTCGACCGGCAGGTGCTCGTCGTGGTCACCACCACCGGAACCGGCTGGGTGAACGCGCTGGCCGCCGGGGCGATGGAGTACATGTACGACGGCGATACCGCCATCGTGGCCACGCAGTACTCGTACCTGCCGAGCGTGCTGTCTTTCCTGGCCGACCGCGGCAAGGCCGCCGCGGCGGGCAAGGACTTGTTCGACGCGGTGTACCAGCACTGGACCGCGCGCCCGCCACATCAGCGACCCAAACTGCTCGTGTACGGGGAGAGTCTGGGCTCGCAGGGGTCAGAGGCGGCGTTCGACGGCCTTGCCGATCTGCGGGCCAAGGTGGACGGGGCGCTGTGGGTCGGCCCGCCGAACTCCAACCGGCTGTGGCAGCAGTTCGTCGAGCGCCGCGATCCTGGTTCGGACGAGGTCGAGCCGGTGTACGCGGACGGGCTCGTGGTCCGGTTCGCCAACGACGCCGCCGACCTGGCGCGGCCCAACTCGGAATGGCGACCGCCACGCATCGCGTATCTGCAGCACGCGTCCGACCCGATCGTCTGGTGGTCGACGGATCTGATCTTCTCGCAACCGGATTGGCTGTCCGAGCCGCGCGGCTCGGACGTGTCCTCGCAGATGCGCTGGTGGCCGTTCGTCACCTTCTGGCAGGTCGCCGCCGACCTCACCAACGCACAGGCCGTCACCGACGGACACGGGCACCGCTACGGCAGCCTGGTGCTGGACGGTTGGGCGGCCATCGCGGCGCCGCCGGACTGGACGGCGGAGAGGTCCGAACGCATCCGGGCTGAAGTGGAGGCCACGGAGGACTACGAGCGGACGACCAAGTGAGCATCGCGCGCGTCGCGGGAACCATTGCGGCCGTCGTGCTTCCGCTGACGTGGAGCAACGTGGTCCTGCCTCGCCTCGGGCTCGGCGTGCGCGGACGCACCGCCGCCAACGCCGGATTCGCCACGGGATACGCGCTCGCGCTGCGCGACGGTCCGAACTGGCGGTGCAGAGGCGGTGTGGGCTGCGGGATGCTCGCCGCCTCGGTGGTCACGGCCGGTTATGGTGCGGCCCTTGCCCTTCCATCGGCGCGGCGGTTCGTGGGTGCGATCGCCGACCGCGGGCCGGAAGTGCCGACGGTGGAGTGGGTCGCCGTGCACATCCCGATCGGCACCGTCTACAGCGAGGAACTCATCTTCCGCGGCACCCTGGATCCCCTGCTGGACAAGGCTTTCGGTCCGCGAGCGGGCGCGCTGCTCAGCGCGGCGGCCTTCGGCCTCTGGCACATCGCGCCGGCACGTGCGGCGGGCGACAGTGTGCCCGCCACCATCGCCGTGACCACGGTGGGCGGTCTGATCTTCGGCGGTCTGCGCCGCCGCACCGTCGGCGCCACCGCCCCTGCCCTGCTGCATCTGGCGATGAACGCGGGTGGTGCGGTCGCCCCGCGCCTGGCCCGCCGTCTCGAAAGCTCCTGTCGCGAACGGTGAAGACCTCGCGGGCAAGCTGTTGCTGCGCGGGCCGACATCCCATCAAGCGGCGTCGAGGGCTGCGGCGATCTTGCGGGTCATCTCGGCCAAGGTGGGGCTGGGCTCGCCCTGGTGGGTCCGAGTGGCTGCTTCGATGGCGACGAGCACGGTGCGGCGGAAGTTGTCGGCCTCGGCCGGATCCTGCTTCCCGAGCAGGCTCATGGTGGCGGACAAGGCTGGCAGCACCTGGTCGGCGAGTTCGGCGACGGACTTGCCCTTCAGGTCGATGTCCTTCGACTTCGCGGCGAGCACGTGCCCCACCAGGCCGGTCGCCGACGACAAGGCGATGGAACCGTTCTAGATCGCTTCGCTCGGCGCCCCCTCCCGGTCATGGGCCGCTGCCGTCTCGCGTACGGCTGCGGAGATGGCGCGGAAGTCCTTGCGCAGGAGGGCGCCGTGGTTGCCGGCGACCTTGGCGCTGATGCGGATGTTCGGGTTGCGGGCGGTCACCGCATCGAGGCCGGTGCGGATCCGTTCTTGCTCATCACCGCGGCTTCCGAAGGACGTCCCCGAAGCAACCACATACCGCACCGGCACGGTGATGCTGTCCAGCACGGGGCCCAGCTCGCGCTCGCGGGAGAGCCTGCCGAGCTCGATGTTGCTGTCGGCCATCTGTTCGGCGGTCATGCGCGGGGTCAGGCCCGTCGGGCGCAGCAGCGGGATGAACCAGCCCAGCCGCTTGAACAGCTTGCGGATCCGCTGCTCCATGGCCTCGTCGAGCCAGTCGTACGGGAACGCGCCGTCGACCAAGACCGCGCCCACGGCACGGTCCGGATTCCGGCTGGCCCAGTGTGCCGCGACGACTGCCCCGTAGGACCAGCCCACCAGCAGCGCCCGGTCCACACCCCTGGCCGCCAGGACGGCATCGACATCCCGGACGGCGGCCTCGAAGGAATAGTCCGCCGAACGCCGCGACTTGCCGCGAGCGCGCTCGTCGTAGGTGATGTGCCGGAACCCGGCACCGAGGTCGGCGATGACCTTCCGCCAGTACCCCTGAGTGGCGAACTGGCCATTGAGGTAGACCACGGGGATACCGGGACCGCCGGTGTCGGTGACGGCCAGGGCCGTATCGTCGACCGGCACCATGCCGGTCCACTTCGAATCGGTCGAGGAGGTGCTGTTCTTCGTCATGGCAACCACTCTCGGCGTCTGGCCTGACACCACCCTGACACCCGCCTGACATGGCCACTGACACGGTGTTCGCGCCAGGCCAGGGCGCTGCGCGGCCTACTGACGAGCACTGAAGCACCATGAGCTGTGCGGTGCGGACAGGCGGTCTCGGCTCTCGATCACGGCGTCGTGGTCTTCGCCACCCTGCCCGACGGCACCGAATGCTGCTACGTCGGCATGCGCGCTACCCCAACGCAGGCCGCTTGCCCCTTTCCCGCAGTCGCCCGGATCTCCGCGCTTTTCCCGAGCGTGGTGCCGGGCAACTGTGCTGAGTGCGTCGCGCCACGCGCCACGCACAGCGCCCCGAGCGACCTGCCGCGCGGCGTCGAGAAGATCGGGTGCTCGGGCGGAAAGTAAGGTCTGCTGCGTGGCGCGAGGGGCGGTTGATCCAGCGGAGATGCGGGCGGCGGTGGCGGCGGTGAGCAAGTGGCTGCGCGACGAGTCGGCGGGCGCGCCCGCTCGGACCGAACTCGCGGCGGCGGTGCGAACCACGGCGCGTTCGCTGGCCGCGTCGGCGCCGGGGCACTCGGTGGAGGTCCGGGTACCGCCATTTGTCGCGGTGCAGTGCATCGAGGGCCCGCGGCACACCAGGGGCACCCCGCCGAACGTGGTGGAGACCGACCCGCGCACTTGGCTGCTCCTGGCCACCGGCCTGCTCGACTTCGACGCCGCGGTCGACTCCGGTGCGGTCAGCGCGTCCGGTACCCGCGCGGCCGAAATAGGTTACTGGCTGCCGATCACCCGGGCGACTGCATAACGCCTGACCCCACCTGCCTGGAGGCGCGACCCACCTCGCGGCGGACTGTGCTGCGTGCCCCCCGGGGCCTATCGCGATGGAAGCAGCATGGTCGCTCGCCGCCGTCTTGCGGGTCTCGTCGTCGACTCACGCATCAGGCGCTACGCGGCGGCCGGGCTGACCGCGGAACAGTGTTGTCGAGGCAAAACGCCGCTGCGGAGGCACGGCCGGTCGCTCTGCCCCGACGCGTTCGCAGTCAGGCAGTGCGCTGAGGCCGAGTGCGAGCTTGCCCGCCACGCCCAGCTGCGCAGGTCATCGTCATGGCTTGCTCGTAAACCGTTCGAGCAGAGCGGTTTTGATGCCGGGGCGAGAGCCGAAGACGAGCGTGAACGCCGCCTCCCGCAACGAGCGTTCGGCGAGCGTGCCGCGGCTGATCGCGGTGCTGCCGGTGGCCGTGAACAGCGCTGACGCGGCGCGCATCGCCAGCTCGGAGGCGCGGGCGCGCGCGACGTAGACATCGGCGCTCCCGCTGAGTGAGGCGTCCAGCTCGGTGCGGATCGCACCGCGCTCCGCGGCGAGCTCGGTGGTATCGATGCCGAGCCGATCGAGCTCGGCAAGGCAGCGGCGCACGATCCCGAGCGCGAGCGAACCGTTGCGCCACGCCGCCACGACGAACGACGCGTGGAACGATTTCAGTGACAGCCGGTTGTCCACCGCCGAATCCGGGACGCGCACGCCGTCGAACCGCGCGGTCACGGTGCGGCTGGCGTCCGCGGCGGTGAGCGGTATCGGCCGCACCGACAGCCGCGCGCTCTCCTCGGCGGGCACGATCACGCTGATCAGCGACTGGTCGTCGGCAGCGTCCCGTGCGACCACGCCGACCACGTCCACCATGCCCCACCCGGTGATGAACGGCGCCTTCCCCTCGATGACGAACCCGCTGTCGGTCCGGTGCGCGACCAGTGCGGGTTGCTCGGCGGCACCCGCATAGGTCACTCCGGAACGCACCCGCCCTTCGCGCAGGTCCGCGCTGAAGCGCTCACGCAGTGCGATATTCGGCGAGGCCGCCACCCGGCGGGCAACACCGAGATGCTGCGCCCAGACGAACGACGTGGCCAGACAGCCCGCTACCAGGGTCTCACCGACCTCGGTGAACGCGGCCAGATCGACGTCCGCACGCATCGATATGCCGTAGAACCCCGCCTCGGCCAGCGCGTCGAAATGCGCCCGCGGTATCGCACCGTCACGGTCGACGGCGCTCGCGTGCGGCGTGAGCACATCATCGGTCAGTCGGCGGGCCCGTTCCATCCACGAAGTCACGTCGACCATCATTCCGGCCGCGGGCCGCTCACGCTCGGACGCGGTTGCGCCGCTCCAGCCCCTTGCGGTCGTAGAAGCGGGTGACCACCGCGCCGAACACCAGCCCGATCGCGAGCCCGAGCACCGCCATCCACACCCCGCGGGTGAGCCCGGCGTCGAAGCTCGCGTCGAAGTACAGAATCGACCGCACGCCGAGGAAGACCTGGTGCATGGGCTCGAACGAGGCCAGCCAGCCGAAGTACCGCGGCGCCGCCTCGATCGGCACGGTGCCGCCGGAGGACGGCAGCCCGAGGATGACGAACAGGATCAGATTCACCAGCAGCCCGGCCGACCCGATCGCCGCCAGCATGGACAGCCCGGTCACGCCCACCGCGATCATGGCCAGCGCGCTGTAGAGGAACAGTGCGAGCGGATTGTCGATGGGCATGTCCAGCAGCGTGCCGACGATCAGGAACACCCCGGCGACGACGTTCGCCGCCAGCACGAACACACCCCATTTGATCAGCAGCGTCGTGAACCGCGAGATCGGCGTCGGGGGATAGTGCACGTACCACGGTCCGTACTCGGTGGGCACGAAACCGAGCTGCGCGTCGATCATGGTGTGGATGACCATCGAGCCGACCACTCCGGCCAGCAGCAACAGCAGCGCGTAGAAGAACGCGGTGAGGCCTTGACCGCTGCCGTCGGGCAACGGGTGGTACTGCTGCACGACCACGTGGACCGGCGAGGCGAGCGCGACCCTGGTCGCGCCGGACAGTTCGGGTGCGGGCGGGCCGCCGGGCCGCGGGGCCAGCTGCGCGTTGACCTGATCGGTCAGCTGCCTGCCGACCTGTTTGTTCACCTCGGTCAGCGCCTGGTCACCGATCCGGAGCACGATCTGGGTGCCGAACGCGCCCGTGCGCGGGTTCGTCTGCAGCGTGATGATGGGCCGCTGGATGTCACCCGGTATGACGCTGCCCACACCGAGAATGCCGAGCAGCTTGCTGAAATCGCTCGGGATGACGATCGCTCCGTACACCTGCCCGGACTGCATCTGCCGCTCCGCCTCGGTGATGCCGAGCACGCGTAGGTCGACCTTGTCGGAGGGCACGCGTTGGGTCAGCGCTTCGGTGATCTGGTTACCGAAGTTCACCTGCCTGCGCTCGTCCCCGCTGCCGATGACGTCCCCGACGTCCTGGTTGACCAGCGCGACGGGGAAATCGTGCAGGTTTTCCTCCGGATCGACGACGTAGTCGAGGTACATGATGCCCAGCAGCGCGGTCAGCAGGGTCAGCACGGCGAGGGGGAACAGCACCATACGAGGCCAAGGCCTGCGATCGCCGGGCGTACCGGGCACCGGTTCACCCGCGTCGTCCGTAGTCGTCACATTGCGCACGGTAACAGCTGACGGTGGCGAAAATCCGTAGCTTCGGTCGTCCCGAATTGCTGCTCGGATGCGGTGGCGGTGCGAAGGCACGGGCGTGCACCCGTAGAATGAAATTTGCCCCCAGCCCGCCCGAACAGGGAGCAAACGGTGACCAACGCCGAACTGCCGGTCGACAGCACTTCCGCCACCTCGTTTTCCGCCTCCGACGCCGACGAGAACGAGCCGCGCGAGGAGTGCGGTGTCTTCGGAGTCTGGGCGCCGAGCGAAGAAGTGGCCAAGCTCACGTACTACGGCCTGTACGCGTTGCAGCACCGTGGGCAGGAGGCGGCGGGCATCGCGGTGTCGGACGGCTCACAGATCCTGGTCTTCAAGGATCTCGGTCTGGTCAGCCAGGTATTCGACGAGCAGACCCTGGCCGCCATGCCCGGTCACATCGCCGTCGGCCACTGTCGCTACTCCACCACCGGCGGAGTGACCTGGGAGAACGCCCAGCCCATCTTCCGTACTACCGCGGTTGGTTCCGGACTCGCGTTGGGGCACAACGGAAATCTCGTCAACACGGCCGAATTGGCCGGTCGCGCACGGGAACTCGGTCTCGGTGCTTCGGTGCGCGGCGGCCGTCCGCAGCCCGCCGCGGCGACTTCCGACTCCGACGTGGTGACGGCCCTGCTCGCGCACGCCGCGGCCGATTCCAGCATCGAGCAGGCCGCGATGGAACTGCTGCCCACGCTGAAGGGCGCGTTCTGCCTGACCTTCATGGACGAGCACACCCTCTACGCGGCGCGTGACCCACACGGCGTGCGCCCGCTGTGCCTGGGCAGGCTGGAGCGTGGCTGGGTCGTTGCCAGTGAGACCGCCGCGCTGGACATCGTCGGCGCCGCGTTCGTCCGGGAGATCGAGCCCGGCGAACTGCTGGCGATCGACGCCGACGGCGTGCGTTCGATGCGCTTCGCCAACCCCGAGCCCAAGGGCTGCGTCTTCGAGTACGTGTACCTGGCCAGGCCGGACAGCGCCATCGCGGGCCGGTCGGTGCACGCCACCCGGGTGGAGATCGGCCGTCGGCTGGCGAAGGAGCATCCGGTCGAGGCGGATCTGGTTATCCCGGTCCCCGAATCGGGCACGCCGGCCGCGGTCGGTTACGCGCAGGGGTCGGGTGTGCCCTACGGCCAAGGCCTGATGAAGAACGCCTATGTGGGGCGCACGTTCATCCAGCCGAGCCAGACCATCCGTCAGCTGGGCATCCGGCTGAAGCTCAATCCGTTGCGCGATGTCATCCGCGGCAAGCGCCTGATCGTCGTGGACGACTCGATCGTGCGCGGCAACACCCAGCGCGCGCTGGTCCGTATGCTGCGCGAGGCGGGCGCGCTGGAGATCCATGTGCGGATCGCCTCGCCGCCGGTGAAATGGCCGTGCTTCTACGGCATCGACTTCGCTTCCCGCGCGGAGCTGATCGCCAACGGCGCCGGTACCGAAGACGACGTCGCGGACATGGTCGAGGGCGTGCGCCGGTCGATCGGCGCCGACAGCCTCGGCTACATCTCCATCGAGGGCATGATCGCCGCGACCGAGCAGCCGCGCTCCCGGCTGTGCTCGGCGTGCTTCGACGGCAACTATCCGATCCCGCTGCCCACCGAGGCGGCCATCGGGAAGAACGTGCTGGAGGGCATGCTGACCGGTCAGTCCGAGGCAGTGCTGTTGAGCGAGAACGCGAATGCGAGCGCGCTGAGCCGTCCGTGAACGCGGACGATCGCTGAGCAGCTCCTCGACGTGCCCTGCTGAACCGTTCTCTTCGAGCGGCGCGGTGGTTTCGTTCTGGTGCTATGCCACAAGGCGATCACGCCGCGAGCGGTCCGGCTGACACCCGCCGTCCATCGCGGGTGGTCACGGTGACGTGCGGCATGTCGCTGCCGTACGCGCGGATTACCGCGAACGCCAAACCGTCCTCGCCGATCGGTGCGACATATTCCTCCAGCGAGGAAGCCACCGACAGGGAAACCGCATCCTGGGCAGCGAGACCGATGACCGCGAACCAGCCCTCACCGGACCGGTCGGCAGTTGCGGACCGGAACCTGGTTCCCAGTCGCTGCAACGGCTCCCAGTTCAGGGTGTGCTCGTGCCGGGGTCCGGTGGGCCGGGCTGCGCCGAACGTGGTTCCGTGCGTCGCCCAATGGTCGCCTTCGGGGTGGACGAACACGATATAGCGGCCGTGGCTGCCGTCGACCACGACAGCAGCGATGTCGTCGCGGATGACGGCGCTGACCGGGGTGCGATCCCGGTCAGCGTCCGCGAGGGCATCGAGGGCCACGGTGACCGCTGGATGGTCCAGAGTGTCCATTGGCTATGCCCTTCCCGTGGTGTCAGCAGATCGCCGAGATGGTGGCGCTGTTGTCGCCGCCGTGGTCCCAGTTGCCGTTGAACGCGTTCACGATCACCTGTGTGTGGAACCCGTACAGGACTCCCGCACTCGAGCAGGACGCGGAGTACAGCGTTTCCACATCCGGGTCGGTCGAGGTGTCAGTGCGTTCGGCCTGCACGTACCGTCTCCCGTTGGAGGCATCGTAACGCCACAGCTTGGTGGTGACGCTGCGCAGCGAGGGCCGACCGGTGCAGTGCACCTTGAACCCGTACGAGATCGATGCGATCGAGTTGTGGCCGTTCTTGCGGGGCTCGATGGCGTGCGGGAAGCACACCACCTCGTCCTTGGAGGTGGGGACAGGTTCGGCGTTGGCGACGGTGGCGGTGCCCAACATCAGCCCGCTGGTGAGTAGGGCAGCGTGGATTGCGGTGGCGATGGTCATTGTTTCCTCCCGTTATTCGATTCTCGATCGTTCGTGCTGGTAGCGGACCTGTTCCCACAGCGAGCGCGGCATGAGGTCGACGCACTCACCCAGCGACGGTGGGGTGCGGAATCGGATGCTCGAACCGTCCGCGCGCTGCACCAGCAGTACACGGATCACCCCCGCCTCTACCCGCCACACCACGGTCTCGCCGTTCAGCTCCGTAATGCGCCGCTCGGACATGCGGGGTTACCTCCGCCGCGCTGGTCGCGGACGCACGCAGGCGCGGATGGCCTCGATTACCGCCAGCCCGGACGGCCGGTAGGAATCGCGTGGGGCCTGCGCCCAAAGCCGAAACCCCACAGCCCCAGCCTCATCGACGGGGGAGGGCAGCGCGATCTGCGCTCCGATCGGAGACAAGGTCGCGTTGAGCCGGAACAACTCGGTGAACAGCGGCATCTCATCGTGGACATCCGGCCTGATCAGAAATGTCCATCGTTTCGACCGTGGATGCGAGACGATCGGCCCAGCCGGTGCGGCCCGGTTCAGATGGTTCTTCACCAGCGCGCCGAGCTGCGCGGGCATGGTGATCGCGCCGACGCTGCCGGATAGCACGAAGATTCGGCCCATCTGCGGGTCTATCCGTGCGGGCAGCCCGCACACCCGCTGATAGAACCGGCACCGGGACACTGGAGTGTCCGCCAGGACCACGGTGGCATCGTCCGGGAAACGTCTTGTCCTGTCGGTCATTCCAGTCACGGCCGATCTCGAGGAAGCCGTTTCCGGTCGATGCCGGTTGTGTCGCCGATGGTGATCAAGCAGTCGCGTGGGATGCCAAGCCGGTCGTCCAGTACCTCGGTGCCGACCCAGCCGCACGGGCCGGGGACGTTGCGGTCATGCGGTCCGATCCGGCCGCCTTCGAAAGGGGCGAGCCGCAAGCAATGCTGGGTATCGGGACACCGCACACGCGATAGCGGCCCATACGGTGTTTCGTCGCTTGTCGCCCACTGCCCGACTTGCGACAGCCGGACTGCCCGTTGGGTCAGGCGCTTTTCGGATTCGGTAACCAGATCGTCCTCGGCCTGCACGTGGTGCAGCCGCGCTGTGAAATCATCGCTGACCCCGTCGTCGTCCCGACCCACCGTCAAACCCCTTCTGCTCGGCAATTGGAAGCGGCCCGGCGCAGGGGATCCCACCCGCCCGTTGGGTGACAGATGCCGGTGGAGTGCCCGGATGAGGAACGGGCTCACCCCGCGCCGGGGGCCGTTAGTACTTTCGCGGCGAAGGGGGTGGCGCTTCGGTGGCGTTTTGGTGGACCAGTGGGGGCCGAGTGGTGCACAGTGAGCCTCGACCACTTCGTCTTTGGGGGCCGCATGGTGAGCGTCAGAGAGTGGACTGGCAAGGAAAGCCTCGCCCTGCGCGAGGCTTTCCGGTTGAGCCAGGCAGATTGGGCAGCCAAGTTGGGCGCGCATGAGCGCACGGTCAAGCACTGGGAGGCCGGCCGATCGATCCGGCCTATGTATCAGGCAGTGTTGGATACGACGCTGTCCCGTGCACCGGCGGAGGTCGTGGCGGCATTCCGCGAACGGCTGCGCCCGAGCGAGGAGGATGATGTGGACCGGCGGCAGCTATTCAAGGTTGGCGCGCTCGGTGCTGGCGGGCTAGCGATGCTCGGCGTTGCCGACGCCGAGCGTGCTCGCTGGTTGATGTCCGGCGCGGGTCGACCGGATAGCGCCACCGTCGCAGTAGTCCGCAATACCCTGCACGCGGCGATGCAACTCGACGACATGCTCGGCTCGCCCGCAGCGCAGGGTCTCGTGATCGCGCAGCAGCAGCTCGTTGAGGCGATGCTTCGCGATTGTCCCGCGCCGCTGCGGCCCGAGATGCTGAGCCTGTATGCCGAATGGACCGGATTCGCAGGGTGTCTCGCATGGGACGGCAGCGACTACGACACGGCCACACGGCTCTACCATCTGGCTCGGGAGACGGCGCACGAGGCCGAAGACGCCGACCTCGGCGCATATATGCTGTGCCACCTTTCCCAGCTCTCTATCTGGCAGGGGCGACCACGCGTCGCGCTCGACTATGCGGTCGCCGCCCGCGCCTGGGTCGCGCAGTCAGAGGATCGACCGTTGCGCGCTTATGTTGGCGTTCGCACCGCCGAGGCCGCCGCAGTCGCCGGACAGCGACAAGCCTGCCTTACTGCCTTGGACGAGGCCGACCGCGATATCGCCGGGCTCGAACCGTGCCACCCGCGCGAGTCCCGCGCGTACTTCATCGGTGCCGCGCTGATGGAGTCCTACCGGGGCAACTGCCTGAGCATCCTCGGCAACGCGGCAGCGGCAGCCGAGGCGACCCGTCGCGCGCTGACTCTGATCTCGCCCAACTTCGTGCGTGACCGCGCGATGTCGCTGCTCGAACTAGAGCGGTCGCTGATCCAACTCTCGGAGATCGAAGAGGCTGCGGCCGTCGTCGGCGACGCCGCCGACCTCACGGCGCAGTGCCGGTCGCCGCGCCTGGCCGCCGCCATCCGTGACGGCCGCCGCGAGCTCTCGCCGTGGGCGGGTACGCGGCCGGTCCGCGCGCTCGACGCGAGCCTCACGGCTCGGGATATCGTGATGGCATGAGCATGGAGCGGGAAGCGGAGGTGTTGGCTCGGATCGAGCGAGCCAAGGCCGCACTTCTCGGCACCGGCGAAGTGTTCGCGCGCAGCGAGGGAGGACGTGCCCCGTCGCGGTCCGACCGGTTCAAGCAGGCCCGGGACGAAGTCCACGCAGCGGAGCAGGCCCGTAATCGGCTGCTCGTAGAGATTGTCGGTGACGCCGACGTAGTGCCGCTGGAGCTGGCGCAGCGGCTCGGTCTAACCGGGCGTGAGGCAGTGAATATCGTGGAGACCGCGCGCACCGGTTCCCCTCGGTTGAAGGACTACCTGCTCGGCCAGCCATCGGCGACTGAATAGCTGGTCAGTGGCCGTTGTCAGCCGACAGCGAGGGCCGCGATGCGCACCCCATTCGTCAATAGGCCATTCGGTTAGGAATGCCGCCTAGATACGCGCGGACTCCTCAGTGGGTGGACCGCAGTTCAGTGGAGGCTCAGTTGCATCCCGGCCGCCCGTTGCGTGACCTGTCACTGTTCGAGAGCGGCTCGTCGATACCTGCCGGAAGCAACTCGGCGGGTGTCGGTTGGTGATTCGTTCGGCCGCTGGAGTGGGTACAGTGCGACTGTCGTGCACCGTGATGTGGCGTCCTCGAGACATCGCAACCCGCGGTCCCCGGCAATTCTGGACGTACGACCGGTTTTTCCGCCCCGTCATCGACGAGACGCATAATCCCTGCTGACGACGCGGCAATTTTTCTTCGAAAACGTAACGTGCCGAAAATGCTTCGTAGGTACGGTGCCGATCAGATCGGAAGTTCACCCGTGTCCGCACCGGGCCTGCGATCCAGGAGAACGCGGTGCGGCGCTCGAGAAGTGGGGCCGTGATGAGGAATTCGAGGATTGGGCGACGGACCGGGGCGCGAACCATCGCGGCCGTCGGCTTGGTGGCGTTGGCGGCATCGATGGTGGCGGGCTGCGGTTCCGGAAGAACCGGCGACGGTGGCGGTGCCGGATTGGTGGCGGGCACCACCGACAAGATCTTCTCGCTCGACCCGGCGGCCGCCTATGACAACGGGTCGCTGGTCGCCGAAACGCAGATCTACCAGTACCTGCTCAACTTCGCTCCCGGCGACGCGACCCCACGGCCGGACGCGGCGCAGAAGTGCGAGTTCACCGCGCCGACGGTGTACACGTGCACCCTGAAAGAGGGCCTGAAGTTCGCCAACGGCAATCCGTTGACCGCGACCAGCGTCAAGTTCTCCTTCGACCGGATGCTGCGGATCAACGATCCGAACGGGCCCGCGTCGCTGCTCGGCAACCTGGAGAAGACCGACGTCGTCGACCCGCGCACCGTCGCGTTCACGCTGAAGGTCGCCAACGACCAGACCTTCCCGGCGATTCTGCCCACTCAGGCCGGACCGATCGTCGACGAGAAGGTGTACGCGCCCGACAAGGTGATGGCGGACGAGGAGGTTGTGCGGGCCAAGGGCTACTCCGGCCCGTACACCATCGCGAGCTACGACAAGAACAAGCTGGTGGAGTACCAGGCGTTCGCCGACTACAACGGCATTCTCGGCACCCCGAAAACCAAGACGGTCTCGACCAAGTACTACGCCACCGCCGACAATATGAAGCTGGACCTGCAGAACGGGTCGCTCGACGTCGGATACCGGTCCTTCACACCCACCGACGTCGAATCGCTGCGTGGCGACAGCAAGGTCACCGTGCACGAGGGTCCCGGTGGCGAGCTGCGCTACATCGTGTTCAACATGAACACCATGCCGGGCGGCACGCCGGAGCAGAAGCTGGCCGTGCGCAAGGCCGTCGCCGCCACCGTCGACCGGGCCGCGCTGGCCGACGGCGTCTACAAGAACACCTATCTGCCCGCGTATTCGTCTGTGCCGCAAGGCATGCCGGGTGCGGCGGAGCCGTTCAAGGAGATCTACGGCGCCCAGCCGAACAAAGACCGGGCCGCGAAGTTCCTCGCCGACGCCGGTGTCGCGACGCCGGTCGAGCTCAACCTGCAATACAACCCGGACCACTACGGCTCCAGCAGCTCCGAGGAATACGCGGCGATCAAGTCGCAGCTGGAGGCAACGGGGCTGTTCCGGGTCAACCTGCAATCCACCGAATGGGTCACCTACCAGAGGGAACGCGCGCGCGACGCGTACCCGCTGTACCAGTTCGGTTGGTTCCCGGATTTCCCGGACCCGGACAACTACCTCAGCCCGTTCTTCGGTCCGAACAACTTCCTGCAGTCGCATTTCGAGGACCCGGGCATCTCCGCGCAGCTGATCGCCGAGGCGACCCAGCCGGACAAGGACAAGCGGATGGAGCAGATCAGGCAGGTACAGCGTGATCTGGCGCAGAACTTCCTGCCGATCGTTCCGCTGCTGTCCGGCAAGCAGATCGCGGTATCGGCCACCGACGTGCAGGGCGTCGAGCAGACGCTCGACTCGTCGTTCAAGTTCCGCTATACGGTGCTGAGCAAGTGAGTTCCGGCGACACTGCCGGGCCCGGGACGACAACAGCGCCGGGTACGGCGCAGGCCCGGGCCCGGCGCTTCGGCTTGCCGCGAACGGTCAAGGGCGGCGACGACTCTCGGCACCTTGCGCTGCTGCGCTACCTGGGCGTGCGCCTGCTGCTGATTCCGGTGACCGCGTGGATCCTCGTGACGGTCGTGTTCTTCCTGATGCGCGTGGTCGGCGATCCGATCAGCGCCGCGATGGGCGGGCGCATGACGCAGGAGCAGATCGAGGCGCGCAAGGAGGCGGCCGGGTTGAACCGGCCGATCCTGGCCCAGTATTGGGACTATCTCTCCGGGCTGATGCGGGGGGATCTCGGTCGCTCCCAGGACAACCGGGAGATCAGCGAGGTCGTCGTCACCTATGGCGCCGCCTCGCTGGAACTGGTGTGCTGGGCGCTGGTCGTCGCGTTCGCGATCGGCGTTCCGATGGGCAGATACGCGGCGACCCATCGGGATTCGGCCGCCGACACGGGGCTGCGGTTGCTGGCCATCCTGTTCTACGCCGCGCCGGTGTTCTTCGTCGGCCTGCTGCTGAAGCTGGTGTTCGCGGTGGAGCTGGGGTGGTTGCCGGTGGCGGGCCGGGCCAGTACCAACGTCGAACTGCAACTGCAGCACGTTTCGCCCAAGACCAACATCATGGTGATCGACGCGATCCTCTACGGCGACACCGGATATCTGATCGACGTGCTGAAACACGCCGTGCTGCCCGCCATCGCGCTCGGCTTGCTGACCGCGGGCATCTTCCTGCGGCTGGTGCGGATCAACCTGATCCAGACGCTGCGCGCGGACTACGTGGACGCCGCACGGGCGCGCGGCTTGTCCCGCCGGGTCGTGACCGGACGACATGCCTTCCGCAACGCGATGATCCCGATCGTCACGGTGATGGGCATGCAGATCGCCATGATGCTCGGCGCCTCGGTGCTCACCGAGACGACCTTCGAATGGAAAGGGCTCGGCTACCAGCTCGCGTCGTATCTGTCGGCGCGGGACTTCATCGCCGTGCAGGGCATCGTCGCGTTCATCGCGCTCATCGTGGCGGTGATGAGTTTCGTGGTGGACGTCCTGGTCGCGCTGATCGATCCGAGGGTGAGGTTCTGATGACCGCTCCGGAACTGCTGAACGAACCGGTGCTCGCGCCGCCGGTGCCGAGCCGGGGCGTGCCCGGCCTGCGGTTGTTCTCGATGACCGCGGGATTGCAGCGCGCGACGCTCATCCTCGGGCTCGGCCTGGTCGGCGTCTTCGTGGTCGCTGCGCTCTTCGCCCCGCTGATCGCGCCGTACGGATTCGCCCAGAGCGCCGCCGACGGCGTCGATTTCGCCCGTCAGCAGGCGCCGTCGGCCGAGCATTGGTTCGGCACCTCGGTGCGTGGGGAAGACGTGTTCTCCAGGGTGATCTACGGTGCGCGCACCGCGCTGTGGGTGATCGCGATCTCGTTGGTGCTCTCGCTGCTGATCGGTGTGCCGCTCGGGTTGCTGTCCGGCTATATCGGCCGCTGGCCGGACCGGGTGCTGGTGCTGTTCATGGACGCGATGTACGCCTTTCCGACGCTGCTGCTGGCGATCGTGGTGTCCATCGTGGTCGCGGGTGGCCGCTCGACAAGTCTGGGCGGTGTGCTGTCCGCCGCGGTGGCGATCACGGCGGTGTTCGTGCCGCAGTACTTCCGGGTGGTGCGCAATGCCACCGTGGCGGTGAAGCAGGAGCCGTATGTCGACGCCGCGCGGGTGACCGGCGCGTCGACGGCGCGAATCCTGTTCCGGCACATCCTCGCCAACGTCACCCAGTCGCTGCCGGTGATCGTCACGTTGAACGGGTCGGAGGCCATCCTCACCCTGGCCGGTCTCGGTTTCCTCGGTTTCGGCATCGAACCGACCCAAGCCGCGGAGTGGGGCTTCGACCTGAACAAGGCGCTGCCGGACGTATCCAACGGCATCTGGTGGACCGGCATCTTCCCCGGTGTCGCCATCGTGCTCGTCGTGCTCGGCATGACGCTGGTCGGCGAGAGCCTCAACGAAGTGCTCAACCCGATCCTGCGCACCCGTCGGGCCGTCGCGGCCGGCGCCGCCCCGAGTGCCGCCGCCGAGCAGCCCGAAACCGTTCCGGGCGCGCAGGGCGGAGTCGGCGGGAAGGACACCGCCAATGCCTGAGTCATCCACGGCGAAGCGGGACCGCCCTGCCCTGTTGATCGAATCGCTGTCGGTCACCTTCGCCACCGACGCGGGGCCCGTGCACGCGGTCACCGACGTGTCCTACGAGGTCTATCCCGGCGAAGTACTGGCCATCGTCGGGGAATCCGGCTCGGGGAAGTCGGTGAGTTCGCGGACCGCGATGGGGTTGTTGCCGCAGACCGCGTCGGTACGCGGCCTGGTCACCCTGGGAACCGAACAGATCAGCGCGATGAGCGAGCGGCAGCTCACCGCGCTGCGCGGCGGCGCGATCTCGATGGTTTTCCAGGAGCCGGGTCTGGCGCTCGACCCCTTGTTCACGGTGGGCTTCCAGATCGGCGAGGCGCTGCGGGCACACACCGATCTGAGTAAGAAGGCCGCCAAGGCGCGCGCGGTGGAGTTGTTGCGGACGGTCGGGTTGCCCGATCCGGAACACCGGGTGGACTACTACCCGCACCAGCTCTCCGGCGGGCAGAAGCAACGTGTGATGATCGCCATCGCCATCGCCTGCGAGCCCAAGGTGATCATCGCCGACGAGCCGACCACCGCGCTCGACGTCACGGTGCAGGCCGAGATCCTGGCACTCCTGCGCGACTTACGCGACCGGATCGGCAGCGCGATCATCCTGATCACCCACAACATGGGCGTTGTCGCCGATATCGCCGACCGTGTGGTGGTGATGCGCGACGGCGCGGTGGTCGAGCAAGCGCCGGTGGACGAGCTGCTCGCGACTCCCAAGGCGGAGTACACCCGCTCCTTGCTGGCCGCGGTCCCGCATCTGGGCACCGAACAGATCGACCACGGCCCGGCCGACCCCGCGCGAGCCGAGGGCGAGCCGGTGCTCGAGGTCCGCGATCTGGTGGTGGAGTTCCCCGGGCCGTTCGGTCGCCCGAGATTCCGCGCGGTGGACGAGGTCAGCCTGCGCATCGGACCCGGCGAGACCCTGGGCTTGGTCGGCGAGTCCGGGTCGGGCAAGTCGACCATCGGCCGCTGCGTCGCGGCGCTGCAACGGCCGACCTCCGGGGTGGTGCGGGTGCGCGGGCAGGACATCGTGGGCCTGTCGCAGCGCAAGCTGCGGCCGATCCGGCGACGCTTCGGATTCGTGTTCCAGGATCCGGCCAGCTCGCTGAACCCGCGGCTCACCGTGGGCGACTGCGTGGCCGAACCGCTGATCGTGCACAAGACCGGCAGTTCGGCGCAGATCCGCGCCAGGGTGCGCGGACTGCTCGACGACGTGCGGCTGCCCGCGGGCGCCGAGCGCCGGTACCCGCACGAGCTGTCCGGTGGGCAACGTCAGCGCGCGAGCCTGGCCCGCGCCCTGGTGCTCGACCCCGACCTGCTCGTCGCCGACGAGCCGACCAGCGCGCTGGACGTCTCGGTGCAGGCGGCGGTGCTGGAACTGTTCGGGCAACTCCAGCGCGAATGCGGCTGGGCGTGCCTGTTCATCAGCCACGATCTCGCCGTGGTCGATCAGCTCGCCGACCGAATCGTGGTGCTGCGCAACGGGGCGGTGGTCGAGCATGGCGATCGGGACCACATCCTGCGGGCTCCGCGGGAGGACTACACGCGGCGTCTGGTGGCCGCCGTACCGGTGCCCGACCCGGCGCGGCAGCGTCGCCGCCGGGCACGGACGGCCGGACTGTTCGACGGGAACGAGTCGGACTGATGGTCCGTATTACGGTTCGCTCTGCCCTATTGTCAAGAGGGCGAGCCAACACCGGTGCGGGGTCGTTATCCCACTCCGGTAGCGTGAGCAGGCATCTATCCGCCGATTCGGTTTGGAGCTTTCCCCGAAAATGACTGAACAGACCCCCAGTGGTGGTGCTTCGTACGCCGCGGCAGGCGTGGACATCGAGGCAGGTGATCGCGCCGTCGAGTTGTTCGGACCATTGGCGAAGAAGGCGACCCGGCCCGAGGTTCAAGGCGGCCTCGGCGGCTTCGCCGGGCTGTTCGCGCTGAAGGGTGGCTATCGGGAACCGCTGCTGGCCGCCTCCACCGACGGCGTCGGCACCAAGATCGCGGTGGCGCAGGCGATGGACAAGCACGACACCGTCGGCCTCGACCTGGTCGCGATGGTCGTCGACGACCTCGTGGTCTGCGGTGCGGAGCCGCTGTTCCTGCAGGATTACATCGCGATCGGAAAGGTCGTTCCGGAGAAGGTCGCCGAACTCGTCTCCGGTATCGCCGAAGGTTGCGTGCGCGCCGGGTGCGCGCTGCTGGGCGGCGAGACGGCCGAGCATCCCGGCCTGATGGACCCCGACGACTACGACCTATCCGCGACCGGCATCGGTGTGGTCGAGGCCGACGCGGTGCTCGGGCCGGATCGAGTGCGTCCCGGCGACGTGGTGATCGCCATGGGCTCCTCGGGCCTGCACTCCAACGGCTACAGTCTGGCTCGGAAGGTGCTGCTCGACATCGACCGCATGTCGCTCACCGGGCATGTCGAGGAATTCGGCCGCACCCTCGGTGAGGAACTGCTCGAGCCGACCAGGATCTACGCCAAGGACTGCCTCGCGCTGATCGCCGAGACCGACGTACGCACGTTCGCCCACGTCACCGGCGGCGGTTTGGCGGCCAACCTGGCCAGGGTGCTGCCCGCCGGCATGGTAGCCGAACTGGATCGCGGAACCTGGAACCCGGCACCGGTATTCAAGATGATCGCCCAGCGCGGCCGGGTGGAACGGGCCGAGATGGAGAAGACGTTCAACATGGGCATCGGCATGGTCGCCGTCGTCGCCCCGGAGGACGTCGACCGCGCGCTGGCCGTGCTGACCGCGCGGCACATCGAGTGCTGGACGCTCGGCACGGTCAAGAAGGCCAAGGACGCCGACGCGGTGCGCGCCGTGCTGGTCGGTGAGCATCCGCGATTCTGATCTCGGCGGAAGACACGCCAGAGTCCCGCATCCTCATCCGATGCGGGACTCTGATGTATTGCAAGCCTTTTCGGCGCCAGTCCCGTCAACCCGCGACAACGCTCGAAGGGGGAGGCCCGTCGGCCTCCCCCTTCAAGACGTAAATCCGAGTCAGCGGCGCCAGTCGTCGTAGTCGTCCTCATCCCAGCGGGACAAGGAGTCGTCCGCGTCGTGCTCATCGGACAGCACACCACCACTCCGCTGGGAGTTGGGGCTTCCCGAAAGCTCGCGCTGAAGGCTCGCGAAGTCGGTCGACGGCGAGCTGTACTTCAGCTCGCGTGCGACCTTGGTCTGCTTTGCCTTAGCCCGGCCACGGCCCATGGCTGACCCCCTCGCGTCACAGCGGGGCGGCCTGGGGTTTGGTGGCGGCCCCGTTCGAATTAATACTCTTCCTGACAGACACTTTAGCGTGTGTCTGCCGGTCTCGCTTCCAGGAGTGGGTGAAGAACTCAGGAACTGGTGCCGTTTGCCCGCTTGTCGCCCCGCGATCGAATCGCTACACGACCCCGGGTATCGCGCGGATCACACCGACTCGCGCGCCGCCGCCGAGCACGGCGGGTGCCGCGAGTTCCGCATGCGCATCGGTCCATTCGATCCCCATCCGATGCAGAATGGCCAGCGTCAGCGGCATCCGGGCGCGGTCGTGACCGTCGTCGATCTTGTACGCGAAGGACGATCCATCCGGCAGCGCACCCGCGTGCACGCCGTCCGCGCCGATCTTGCACAACAGTCCCGGGGTTGCCCGCATGGCGAGCAGGTCGGGGCCGTTCGTGCCGGAAATCACTCGCGGATGCGCGCGGACGGCGTCGGCGACCCGGCGTTCCGGGGTGCCGGGTTCGGCGGTCGCCATGGCCGCGAACACCTTCGCCAGGTTCACCAGCGACACCGGGATGATCGGCAATCCGCAGCCATCGATGCCGAGATCGGATTCCGGCTCGCCGGTCAGATCGGCCACCGTGGCGACCACCGCGCGTTGCAATGGATGCGCCTGATCCAGGTAGCCGTCGGTGGGCCAGCCATTGATCGCGCAGGTCGCGAGCATCGCCGCGTGCTTGCCGGAGCAGTTCATGTAGATCGGGCGCGGCTGCTGTCCGTCGGAGAGCGCCGCGGCGCGGGCTCGCTCCTCGAACGGCAGGTCGGGTGGGCATGCGAGAGATGCCTCGGAGAACCCGAACCGGTCGAGCAGCCTGCGCACCAGCGCGATGTGGTCCGGCTCGCCGTAGTGTGAGGCGGTGGCGATGGCCAGCTCGGCGTCGTCGATCGGCTGGAAACCGTTGCGCAGCATGGTGATCGCCTGCATCGGTTTGTTCGTCGAGCGCGGGAAGATCGGCAGGTGCACCTCGCCGAGCGCCAGGGTGGGTTCGCCCTCGGCGTCGAGCACCACCACCGAGCCGCGGTGCACGCACTCGCGGAAGCCCGAGCGGACGACTTCGACCAGTTCCACGCTCACGACTGCGCCTCGCTCACGACTGCGCCTCGCTGGCGCTCGGCTCCGTCGTGCGCGAGGGCGCGCTGTGTTTCTGGTTCGCTCGCTGACGCTCGCTCACGACTGCGCTCCGATGCTCGGTTCTTCTATGCCGTCCCGGCGCGCTGCGGCGCGTGCGGCGTTGGTCTGCCTGCGCGCGTGCCGTTCGATCTGCATCCGCACGTCGTCGGAGATGGTCGGCTCGTCGGCCAACAGGATCGCGAGCAGGTCGAGATCGGCACCGGTGAACACGTCGCGGACGGTGATGCCGTGCTCGGGGACGTGCACCACCGTGACCCGATCGCCGGCGCCGATCGTGCCTTCGGTGAGCACTCGCAGGTAGGCGCCGGTATCACTGCGCAGCGTGAACCGCTTCACCCACTGCCGCTCGCCGCTCCAGTGCTGGAACGTGGCGCACGGCACCCGCGGCGCGCTCACTTCCAGCAGGGTGTCGCCGACCGACCAGCGCGAGCCGATCACCGCGTCGCTGACCGGGAGACCGGCGATGCGCAGGTTTTCGCCGAACCACCCCGCGGGCAGCTCCCGGCCGAGTTCCGTGCCCCAGCGCCGGGCGTCCTCATCGGCGTACGCGTAAACGGCCTGGTGCACGCCACCGTGGTGCTTGGTGTCGCAGACGTGGTCGCCCGCCAAACCGAGAACACGCACCCCGACCCGGCCGGCTACCGGCCTTTTGTCGATCGCCGTGCGACCGACTCGCCCCGGAACCTCGAGGTCGGCATGCACGACGCAGGTGGCGAGGACCTCTCCGGAGTCACCGATGCGCATGGACAGCGCTCCTCTCGTCATGGATAGGGAACTCGGCGCTGAGCGGGGATGGGTGCGCCGGCGGGGAAAGCCCCTGACCGACCGGTCATTCGTCAACGGGTTCAGCGCCCGCGGAGCCGGTCGACCGCGATCCGGCCGGCCTGCGGCGCGTCGTCGGCGGGCACCGAATCGGGATCGATGGCCGCCGCGACCGGGCCTGCGGCGAGTGCGGTGTCGGCCGGAACCGTGCGCTTGATCAGGGCCAGCGCGATGGGGCCGAGTTCGTAGTGATCGACGACCGTACCGAGCCGGCCGACCGCGCGGCCGCCCGCGGTGACGTCGTCGCCGGTGGCGGGCCGCTCGTCGGCCGAGCCGTCCAGGTGCAACAGCAGCAGGTGCCGCGGCGGTTTGCCGAGGTTGTGCACCCTGGCGACGGTCTCCTGGCCGCGGTAGCAGCCCTTGTCGAGATGGACGGCGCCGTGTTCGGCGACACCGCCGATCCAGTGGGCCTCGTGTGGGATGGTCCGTTCGTCGGTATCCAGTCCGATCCGCGGACGAACGGCCGCGACGCGCAGCGCCTCGAACGTCCACATCCCGGCGGGCGCCGCTCCGGCCGCGGTGAGCTGAGCCCACCGGTCGGCCAGCTGATCGCGCGGGATGACCAGCTCGAAGGAGTCCGCCGTCGGCCACGGCATCCGGCGCAGGAATCCGCCGCCGGGCAGCGGCGTCGCCTGGTACACGCCGGGAAGGGCGGCGATGCCGAGCGCGTCGGTCAGCTCGGCGACCCGTGGCCCGAGCAGGCTCAGCACCGCGTGGTCGGTGGCGTCGACCGGCTGTGCGTCGGCCCAGAACACCATCTTCTGCAGGAACGCGAGCAGGTCGGCCCCGCGCTCGGCTTCGGTGTCGATCCAGACCGCGCCGTCCAGTTCGGTGAGCACGAAGTGATGCAGCACCCGGCCGTTCAGATCCAGGTCGAGGTTCTCCGCGCACTGCCCGTCACAGAGGGCGGCGACATGCTGACTGGAGATGGTGTGCAACCAGGTGAGGCGCTCCGCGCCGGTGATGCGCAGGACGAACCGATGCGATCGGTCGACGATCGCGGCACGATCCACCGCGGCGCGCTGTTCGCCGAACGGATCGCCGTAATGCCAGGCGACGGCGGCGTCGGGCGAACCCGCCGCTCCCGGCACGGCTCCCGACACACTGAGGATGGGGCTGGGCGCAACGACCACGGACACCTTTTCCACTCTAGGCGGCTGCCTCGCCTTCGCTCACCCCGGCGCGGTCTAAGGACGGACTTCGTCCGGCTGCGCCCTTTCTGCGGCTGCCTCTGCCTTCGCTCACCCCGGCGCGGTCTAAGGGCGGACTTCGTCCGGCTGCGCCTTCCCTGCGCGGCCGCACGGTGGGGGGTGCACCGGGCCGCCGAGCCGGAACTGGGCATAGCGAATCGGCATTTTGCGAGTATTGCGACCGATGACGCAAGGAACATTGACAAAAGGTCTTGCGAAAGCGGCCGTGACGTAGGCATTGTCCGCCCGTACCGCCTACGCTCGACGCATGGTGGATCGAGTTCTGGTAACACTCGATGGCGTGGTCCGCGATGCGGACGCGCCGTTGTTGTTTGCGGACGATATTGGCGTATTGCGCGGCGACGGTGTCTTCGAAACGGTTCTAGTGCGCGCAGGAGTCGCGTGCGCGATCGAATTTCATCTAGGCAGGTTACGTCGCTCCGCACAGGCGTTGGATCTGCCCGAGCCAGAGCTGGGGAAATGGCGGGAAGCGGTCGAGACTGCCGCCAAGGAGTGGGGCAGCGAGCGCGAAGGGATCCTGCGGCTGGTGCTCACCCGCGGCCGTGACTCCGAACTGTCCGGCGCGCCGGACAAGGTGAAGACCGGTGACCTCGCCGCCGCCGTGCCGGTGCCGACGGCCTTCGTGCTGGTGGTGCCGGTGCCCGAGCGCGTCGAGAAGGCCCGCACCGAAGGCGTCGCGGTGGTGAGCTTGTCGCGCGGTATCTCGGTCGACCTGGCGCAGGCGGCGCCGTGGCAGCTACTCGGGGCCAAGACGCTGTCCTACGCCACCAACATGGCCGCGCTCCGGTTCGCCCAGCGGATGGGCGCGGACGACGTGATCTTCACCAGCACCGAGAACCGGGTGCTGGAGGGTCCGCGGTCCACCGTCGTGATCGCGCGCGACAAGCAGCTGATCACCCCGCCCGCCAAGAACGGCGTGCTGCCCGGCGTCACCCAGCGCGCGCTGTTCGTCGAGGCCGAGAAGGCCGGCTGGCAGTGCCGCTACGACTCGCTGTTCACCGCCGATCTGCTCACCTGCGACAGCATCTGGATGCTGTCGAGCATCTCGCTGGCGGCGCGGGTGAACTCGCTGGACGGTCTGCGGATGTCCGCGCCGGACAACGCCGGGGAGATCATCGAACTGGTGAATCGCGGCATCGAGCGAGCAGGCGCCATCGGCGACTGGTGAATGGGTCCCTCGGCTCTGTGGGTCTCAGGCGAACAGGTGAGTGGCCGCTGGGGTCGGTCACCACGCTCATCGGCGAGGTGACACCTACGACGCGGGCTGCTCGTTGACGCGACAACTGATCTCGCCAGCACATGGGTAACTCACCGGGCACGCCCAGGACTCGAGCGGCACCCAACGCAGGACCTGAACGCAAGTCCTGCATCACCTGACTAGTACGGCCTGAAGACTCGGAGAGGCGGGGGAGCTCCGTGATCTCCGTCCTACTCGGGCGGGTACGGGGTGGCGGTGAACACGGGAAAGTGGCGATTCGGGCGGAAAGGCCCGGGATAGCGTGGCCTAGGACTCATTGTCGTGGCCTGCCTCCGGCGTAGTCTTACTACGACACGTCGTAGATACGCAGGAGGTCGGCTTGAGTGCCCTGGACATCTCCCGATGGCAGTTCGGCATCACGACGGTCTATCACTTTCTCCTGGTGCCGCTGACCATCGGTCTCGCGCCGCTGGTCGCCGCCATGCAGACGGCATGGGTGATCACCGGCAAGCAGCACTGGCTGCGGCTGACCAAGTTCTTCGGCAAGCTGTTCCTGATCAACTTCGCGCTCGGTGTCGCGACCGGCATCGTGCAGGAGTTCCAGTTCGGCATGAACTGGAGCGAGTACTCCCGGTTCGTCGGTGATGTGTTCGGCGCCCCGCTTGCCCTGGAGGGTCTGGTCGCCTTCTTCATGGAGTCGACGTTCCTGGGCCTGTGGATCTTCGGCTGGACCCGATTGCCGAGACTGCTTCACCTCGGCGCCATCTGGATGGTCGCCATCGGCGTGAACGCCTCGGCGTACTTCATCGTCGCGGCCAACTCGTTCATGCAGCATCCGGTCGGCGCGAAGTACAACCCGGAGACCGGGCGCGCCGAACTGGAGAGCATCGTCGCGGTGCTCACCAACAACACGACGCTGGCCGCCTTTCCGCATGTGGTCGCCGGATCGTTCCTCACCGCGGGCACATTCGTGGCGGGCATCGCGGGCTGGTGGATGGTCCGCAACGCTCGAACCCGCGACGAAGTGAAACTCGCCGAGGCGCGCACCATGTGGCGGCCCGCCGCGCGGGCGGGCATCGCCGTGCTGATCGTGTCGCTGGCCGCGCTGGTCTACACCGGAGACGTTCAGGGCAAACTGATGTTCGAACAGCAGCCGATGAAGATGGCGTCGGCGGAATCGCTGTGCCACACCGCCACCGACCCGCACTTCTCCGTGCTCACCGTCGGCACGCACAACAACTGCGACAGCGTCATACACGTGCTCGAGGTGCCGTACGTGCTGTCGTGGCTGGCCGAGGGCTCGTTCAGCGGGGTGACCCTCGATGGCGTCGTCGACCTGCAGAAGGCCTACAACGAACACTTCGGCGTCGGCGATTACCGGCCGAACCTGTTCGTCACCTACTGGTCGTTCCGTGCCATGATCGGCCTGGCCGCGGGCTCGGCGCTACTCGCCATGGCCGGGCTGTGGCTCACCCGCCGGGGCCGGGTGCCGGACCAGCAATGGTTCTCCTGGCTGAGCCTGTTCGCCATCCCGACACCGTTCCTGGCCAACAGCGCCGGATGGGTGTTCACCGAGATGGGGCGCCAGCCGTGGGTGGTGGTGCCGAATCCCACCGGGGACCCGAACCTGCGCCTCACCGTGCAGCAAGGCGTCTCGAACCACTCGCCCGGCGTCGTGCTGTTCTCGCTGATCACCTTCACGCTGCTGTACGGCGCGCTCGCGGTGGTGTGGTTCTACCTGATGCGCAGGTATGTGATCCATGGGCCGGATCCCGTCGCGCCGGTACCGGGCGAGTCGCGCGATACCGACGAGACCTCCGGCGGCCGCCGCGCCGAAGAACCTGCCGTCGAACAACTTTCGTTCGCGTACTAGGAGCCGGCGATGAGTTTGCAAGAGTTCTGGTTCGTCCTGATCGGCGTGCTGTTCACGGGCTATTTTGTGCTGGAGGGTTTCGACTTCGGCGTCGGGATGCTCATGCCGATCCTGGGCAAGGGGTCCGATACGCGTCGGCGCGTGGTGCTCAACACGATCGGGCCGGTGTGGGATGCCAATGAGGTCTGGCTGATCACCGCGGCCGCCGCGATGTTCGCGGCGTTCCCGGAGTGGTACGCCAGCCTGTTCTCCGGCTTCTACCTCGCGCTGCTGCTGGTGCTCGTCGCGCTGATCCTGCGCATCTGCGCCATCGAGTACCGCGGCAAGATCGATGACCCGCGCTGGCGCGCCCGCTGCGACATCGGCATCGGTATCGGTTCCTGGATTCCGGCGCTGGCCTGGGGCTGGGTGTTCGCGAACGTGGTGCACGGGGTTCCGCTGGACGAGAAGAAGCAGTTCGCCGGCTCGGTCGCCGACCTGTTCGGGCCGTACGCCCTGCTCGGCGGATTGGCCACCGGACTGCTGTTCGCGCTGCACGGCGCGATGTTCCTGGTGCTCAAGACCGGTGGCGAGGTGCGCGACGACGCGCGGCGCGCCGCCCGCCTGCTGCTGCCGCCGGCCGTGGTCGTGATCGGTGGATTCGGGCTGTGGACCCAGGTGTCCTACGGGACCGGGTGGACCTGGATTCCCTTGGCGCTGGCGGTGCTCGGGCTGCTCATCGCGGCAGCGGCCGACTTCGCCCAGCGCGACGGGTGGGCGTTCACCGGCACCACGGTGACCGTGGCGGCGGCGACCGCGTTGCTGTTCGGGTCGTTGTTCCCGAATGTGCTGCCCTCGACGATCGACGCGGCTTTCGACCTGACCATCCACAACGCGTCCTCGACGCCCTACACCTTGAAGGTGATGAGCTGGGCGGCGGCGTTTATCGCGCCGGTCGTGGTGGTGTACCAGGGGTGGACGTACTGGGTGTTCCGCAAGCGGATCACCGTCGAGCAGATTCCCGCCCCGGTGGGGCTGCCCTTGGGCCCCGTGCAGGATTGATGCCATGGCCCGTCCGCCGATCGATCCACGCCTGTGGCGGTACGCCCGCTCGGCGCGTAGCTACCTGGCGCTGAGTGTCGCGCTGTCGCTGCTGATCACCGGTGCGATCGTGCTGGCTGCGGTGCTGATCGGACGAGTGCTGGCCGGGGTCGTCACCGATCCGGGCCGGCGCACTCTCGGCGCGTGGACGATCGAACTGACCGTCCTCGCGCTCGCGCTCGCGGTCCGGGTGCTGGCTACCTGGTTCCAGTCCAGGCTGGCCCATCGGGCGGGCGCGAGCGTGGTGGCGGAGCTGGAAACGGCGGTGCTCGCGGCGGGCGCGCGGCTGTCCCCGCGCGAACTCGAGGCGCGCCGAACCGAGTTGGCCGTGGTGGTCGGCGCCGGGCTGTCCGGGCTGCGCGGCTACCTGGTCGGCTACCTGCCCGCGCTGCTGCTGGCGGGACTGGTTCCGCCGATCGTGCTCGCGGTGATCGCGATGCACGATCTGACCTCCGGTGTGATCGTGGTGATCACGTTGCCGCTGATCCCGGTCTTCATGATTCTCATCGGGCTGCTGACCCAGGGGCGCGCCGAAGCCACGCTCGCGGCCACCACCCGGCTGTCGGATCAGTTGCTCGACCTGTTCGCGGGCATGCCGACATTGCGGGCGCTCGGCCGGGAGACCGGCGAGGCCGAAGCCACCCCCGAGCCTTCCCCACACGCCGGACAAGTCGCCGCCGACTCCGGTCCGCTGGGCGAAACTGCCGGACGCGTGCACACCATGCAGCACCGCGTGCGAGATCTCGGTGACGCGTTGCGGCTGCGCACCATGCGCGCCCTGCGAATCGCCTTTCTGTCCTCGATGGTGCTGGAGTTGCTCGCGACGCTGAGCGTGGCGCTGATCGCGGTTTCGATCGGGCTGCGCCTGGTGTTCGGCGAGATGAGCCTGTATGCGGGGCTGGTCGCTTTGATCCTGGCGCCCGAGGTCTACCTGCCGCTGCGCATGGTCGGCGAGCGTTTCCACGCCGCCCAGGACGGCATGGCGGCCGCGGACAAGGCCTTCGGGATTCTCGAATCGGTGCCTGCCGGGCGGGGCCACCGAGCGAGTGCCACCGAGCACACTGCTTCGTCGGGAGCATCGGTTGCAGGACAGCGCGATACACCGCTACGTGGGATGGCGTCGGGCGTGCGCGAGCGCGATGGGGAGGAGCTCAGCGGTCCCGGCATGCGCAGTGCGGAGCGGGACAACCCGGCGGTGAGGTCGAACGCCATGCGCGATACGGCAGTCCACGAGTCCGATGTCGCCGATCGTGTTCCTGCGCCGTCAGCTCCGTCTGGCGAGGCGACGGCACAGCGCGGTATTTTCGGCGATACCGCAGGCCGTGGACTGGTCGAGGTGAGCGACCTCTCGGTCCGCGCACGGGACGGGTTCGCGCCCGCAGGGCTGTCGGCGACGTTTTCGCCCGGCTCCCTCACTGTGCTCGCCGGGCCCAACGGAAGCGGGAAATCGACGGCGGTGCAGGCCATCCTCGGCTTGATCACGCCCGATCGGGGTGTGGTGACCGTTGACGGGAACGATCTGCATGAGCTGGATTCGGAGCGATGGTGGGCGCGAGTGGCGTGGCTGCCGCAGCGGCCGGTGCTCGTTCCCGGCACACTGCGGGACAACCTCGAACTGCTCGGTGCACAGACGGTGGACCGCTCCGCGCGGGGACCGGCCCGGGTTGTCGACGACCTCGAAGCGGCGTGCGTCGCCACCGGTTTCGACGCCGTGCTCGCCGAGCTGCCGGACGGATGGAACACCATGGTGGGACCCGGCGGTGTCGGATTGTCCCTGGGCCAGCGCCAACGGCTCGCGCTGACCAGGGTGCTGGCCGCCGACCGCCCGGTCCTGCTGCTGGATGAGCCCACGGCGCATCTGGACGCCACCGCGGAGGCCGCGGTACTGGCCGCGCTCCAGGTACGAGCTCGCGCGGGCGCCACGGTGGTGGTCATCGGGCACCGTCCGACCGTGCTGGCCGCGGCCGACCATGTCGTCCAGGTTCGCGCCGAGCACGCCGAGGTCGTCGGATGAGCACGCGGAACATCGGTCGCACCACGTTGCTGGAAGATCTGCGCCGAATGTGGGCGCTGCTCGAGTTGTCCCACTGGCGGGTGGCGGTGGCGATCGCCTGGGGTGTGCTCGCGTTGGGTAGCGGGCTCGGTCTCGCCGCGCTGGCCGCGTGGTTGATCGCTCGCGCCTGGCAGATGCCGCCGGTGCTGGACCTGAGCATCGCCGTGGTCGCGGTTCGCGCCCTCGGTATTTCGCGGGGACTGTCCCGGTATATGGAACGCCTGGCCACGCATGATGTCGCCCTGCGCGCCATGACGACGGCCCGCACGACGGTCTATCGAACGCTGGCCCGCTCGGACTTCTGGCTGCGTCGGCCGGAGCCGTCGAACAGTGGTGCCGACGGGTCCGGCGCGGGCGGAGGTTCCACTCCGCCGCGCCGGGGTGATCTGCTCGTTCGGGTCGGCAGCGACATCGATGATCTCGGGGCGGTCGTGGTGCGGGTAATCGTGCCCGTCGCGGTCGCCGTCGTGCTCTCGCTGGCCGCGGTCGGCCTGCTGGCCACGATCTCGGTGGGTGCCGCCGCGATCCTGGCGGGCGCGCTCGTGCTGTCCGGTGTCGTCGCTCCGTGGCTGTCGGCCAAAGCGGCGCGTGCGGCCGAGCGCGCCGTGCGCGCCGATCGCGCCGAGTTCACCGCGCGGTCCCTCACGGTCCTCGACCACGCGGCCGAGCTACGCGTCGCCGGGCGGCTCGATGCCGCACTCGACATGGCGGCGGACTCCGCACGCCGGGCCGTCGCTGCGGAGGACACCGCGGCCTCGCACAGCGCTTGGTCGGCAGCTGCCACGCCGCTGTCGATCGGCGCCAGCGTGCTCGGCGCTTTGCTGATCGGCATCACCCTCTACGGCCCCGACGGCGGGACCACAGGTGCGATGACGCCGATGGCGCTCACCGTGCTGGTCCTACTGCCCCTGTCGGCTTTCGAGGCGGTCGGTCCGTTACCCGCTGCCGCGCAGACACTCACGACCGCCCGCGCGGCCCTGCATCGCCTGGCCGGATTCGAAGGCGATCCGGCGACCATGGCCGCGCCGAACCTCGGCACATCGCCGACCACACACACCGCCGCAACGACGGTTACTCGAACCGGCGATGACGCAATCGCCGCTGCGCACCCTCGCGGAGACGATTCGGCGACGGCGACTCGTCCGCTCGAGGATGGAGCGGCAGCCGTGGAGTTCGATGAAGCGGCAGCACCCCGCATGGGTGAGCCGATGGCAGGGCGCTGGATAGGGATGGTCGGTTCGGGCCGTGCGACAGGCGTCCGCGTGCCGGAGCTGCCGGCGGGGCGA
This sequence comes from Nocardia sp. Marseille-Q1738, assembly GCF_965283145.1. Taxonomy (NCBI): domain Bacteria; kingdom Bacillati; phylum Actinomycetota; class Actinomycetes; order Mycobacteriales; family Nocardiaceae; genus Nocardia; species Nocardia sp. Marseille-Q1738. The sequence continues at coordinate 1,253,546 of NZ_CBDIMS010000001.1, forward strand.
CGGATCGCGGTGGTCGGGCCGAGCGGCGCCGGGAAGACGACGCTGCTGATGGCATGGGCGGGTCTGTTCGGCACGCCGCGCCCCGGCGTCACCTTCTTCGCCGAGGACGCGCACCTGTTCGGCACCTCGGTGCTGGAGAATCTGCGGGTCGCGCGCGGCGATCTCACCGAGGCGGACGCCGAGAAAGCCTTGCGGACAGTTGGTCTCGGTGCCTGGCTGGACGGACTGCCAGAGGGAGTGCACACCGATCTGGTCGGGGGAGCGGCGGCCGTGTCCGGCGGTCAGCGCCGCCGCATCCTCCTCGCGCGTGCCCTCGTGTCATCCGCTCGTGTGTTGCTGCTCGACGAACCGACCGAGCACGTCGAGGCCGAGGCCGGGGCGCGGCTGCTGCGTGCCCTGCTGGACGTCGACAGCGGACTCGTCGAACCGGATCGCGTCGTGGTCGTCGTCACGCATCAACTGCCTCTGGATCATCGGGCCGACGCGGTGCTGCGTATCGATGCATCAGGGCAGCTGACAACCGATTTCGCGGCCAACGGCACCCGGGGCGGCGCCCCCGATTCCGCCCACCGAGAAATTCCGTTGCCGACCTGCTGACGCCTCGCTAGATTCGTTCGTACACGAGGAAGGAGGTGGTTCGAAGAATGAATATTTCTAGGACACGTGAGGTGGCTGTCCGCTAGCGCCACCGCTGCAGGTGGATTTCGCCCGCGCGAGCGCTGAGCGAATTCCAGGCAGTCACCCGGCCCCCGAGCCCCGGTCTGTCCGACCGGACTCGTGCGTATAACACCGCACCGGTTACGGCTCGGGGGCTGTTCCGCCTCTCCGGGTCTTTAGGCCGTACTAGTTAGGTGCCACACGGGCTGGTGACAGGTCCTGCGTTGGGTGCAGCGTGAGTTCTGGGCGTACCCGGTGAGTTACCTATGTGCTTGCGAAAGCTGTCCCGCCTCTCCGGGTATTCAGGCCGTACCAGTCGGTGCCACCGGATCCGCGTTCAGGTCCTGCGTTGGGTGCCGCTCGAGTTTTGGGCGTTCCCGGTGAGTTACCCATGTGCTTGCGAAATCAGTTGTCGCGTCGGTCTGTAGTGGCACTGCTTCCGTAGCTCAGCGGTATTTACCTCAACCGATGTAGCGCTGCAAGCGGGCCGAGAGGCGGGGTTCGAGGGGGCCGTCGGCTACGACGCGTTCTTCGACGTAGGCCAAGTCGCCGCCTTCGACGATGCCGTAGAGGCGCTTGGCGCCGCCGACGACGACGCCGGACTGGCTGCGGATCACCACATCGGTGGCCAGCTCCCAGGACGACTGGGTCAGCGCCTGTCCGTAGAACAGCTCTACGATGCCGCTGCTGTGGGTGAGCAACAGCTCGATGACCTCGTCGTTGCCGTCGATGCCGACTCGCCAGAAGCCGCTTTCGCGCAGATCGGGACCGCCGTAATTGCCTTCGGCGTCGATGACCCAGGACTTGGATTCCCAGGAGAGGAAGTCGCCGCCGTCATGTGAGACGACGATCTGCTGGCCGAATCGGTAGTCGCCGCGCTCGGGATCGTTGCCCTCGCCCTCGCCGCGCCAGACGCCGACCAGCGGCAGCAGCGCGAGCATCGAGGCGCTCAGATCCGGCCCGAGCCGCAGATTGGCGGTCTCCTCGGGCAGCGGTAGATCCGGCAGGACCGGGATATTGCGTGCGCTGGTCGATTTCGCCCGTTCGGCCGCGTCGGCCACGGCTCGGTCGCCGCTGCGGCGAGCAGCGGTGTCGGCCGGAGCGCTCCCGTTCAGTTGTTCACTCGCTCGCTCGGCCGGATCGGAACCTTCGCTCGCGAGTTCGCTCATGATTCGGTGAACAGCCGGTAGAAGACGTACAGGCCGAACCAGCCGATCAGCACGGCCACAGCCACCAGCAGAATCTCGAAGAAGAGGACCACGTTTTGAAGTTTAACGACACCCGCACCGCCACACGCAAACGGCCCCGGCGCTTCCCTGGAAGGAAAGCGCCGGGGCCGTTCGGCGGGTGCGGTGTGCTACTTGGCGACCGCGACGTCGACGGCGTGGATGCCCGCGCCCTCGGGGCGCACCTCGGCGGAGCCGTTGCCCGCCGAGGACAGCGCGCGCACGGTCCACGCGCCGGGAGCCGCGAAGAACCGGAAGTCACCGGTGCCCGAGGCGACGACCTCGGCGGTGAAATCACCGTTGCCGTCGAGCAGGCGCACGAACGCGCCGCCCACCGGCTGGCCGTCGGTGCTCAGGACGCGGCCGGTGATGACCGTCTCCTTCTCCACATCGACGCCGGCCGGAATGGCCTGACCCTGTGTCGGTGCTGCACACATATTGATTACTCTCCCAACTCGATCGGTGCGCCGACGAGAGAGCCGTACTCGGTCCAGCTCCCGTCGTAGTTCTTGACATTCTGGTGGCCGAGCAGTTCCTGCAGGACGAACCAGGTGTGCGAGGAACGCTCACCGATCCGGCAGTACGCGATGGTCTCCTTCTCGCCGTCCAGCCCGGCCTCTTTGTAGATCTCGGCGAGTTCGGCGTCGGACTTGAAGGTGCCGTCCTCGTTCGCGGCCTTGCTCCACGGCACGTTGATGGCGCCGGGGATGTGGCCCGGACGCTGGCTCTGCTCCTGCGGCAGGTGCGCGGGAGCGAGGATCTTGCCGGTGAACTCGTCAGGCGAACGCACGTCGACCAGGTTCTTGGTGCCGATGGCCGCGATGACCTCGTCGCGGAAGGCGCGGATCGACAGGTCCGGCGCGGCGGCCTTGTACTGGGTGGCGGGCCGGTTCACCGGCTCGGTCGACAGCGGGCGGCCCTCCAGCTCCCACTTCTTACGGCCACCGTCGAGCAGCTTGACGTTGTTGTGGCCGTACAGCTTGAAGTACCAGTAGGCGTACGCGGCGAACCAGTTGTTGTTGCCGCCGTACAGGATGACCTCGTCGTCGTTCGAGATGCCGCGCGCCGAGAGCAGGTCGGAGAACTGCTCCTGGTTCACGAAGTCGCGACGAACCTGATCCTGCAGGTCCTTCTTCCAGTCGAGCCGGACGGCACCCTCGATGTGCCCACCGTCGTAGGCGGAGGTGTCCTCGTCGACCTCGACGAAGACCACGCCGGGGGCGTTGAGGTTCTCTTCGGCCCAGTCAACGGAGACCAGGACATCGGAGCGAGCCATTGTTTTCCTTTCAGAGATGACGTGCAGGGTTCAGTTCGATGCCGGGGACCCGGCGGTGTTCGCGTCAGGGCCGGAGGCGGAAGCTTGCGCAACCTCGGAGGGTTCGCGAACCCCGCCGACCGGACCGGTCCGGCGGAGCCGGGCGACCAGCGGATAGATCTGGCAGCCCAGGCAGATCCCGAACGCCGCGTTCAGGAACGCCGCGAACAGGGCGAAGCCGGCGAATACGGCGCCGACGACTGTGGAGCCGAGCGCGAAGCCCAGCAAGCTGGCGGCCGCGAAGACGAGGCCGAGCAATTGTGCGAACCGCAGCGGAGCCACCGGCTCGGTCGCGCCGGCGGGCGCGAGCCTCGGCGCCACGAACGCGGCGTAGATCCGGCCGTAGGGGTGGCGGCGTGGACCATAGGCGGCGCCGATGGCGAAGGCGATCGCCTGCAGGGCGATCAGCACTGCCGCGGTGACCGCGGAGAACGCGGCGGCGACCAGGACCAGAACGAGGACCCCGGTGGTGACCCACGCGGTGAAACGGGGTCCGCGGACGTCGACCTGGTCGGTGGAAGTGGGAGCTATTCCGGAATTATTGCGGATCTGGGTGGACATTATGCGTACTCCTGCGCTGAATAAGTCTGATAACTGGAAAATTGCCAGTTCGCCGGGGGATCAGGGATCACTCGCGCGGCGGACAGCGGTCGGCGTCAGGGAATTCGGGGAGGCCGACCGATCAGCGGCACAGGCAGCAACAACCACCGAGCCGACACAGATCCACTGTGCGGCGTCGGGTGAGCATCAGCTCGTGGTTGGCAAGCACGGGAAGGAGTTTACCCAATTCCGCGGGGGAATTGGACCCGGGGGGCGTCACATCCGTCGAGAGGCCTTGTCCTCGCAGCTCAGACGGCGCGTCTTCGTTCGGCCTCAGGCGGCCGCGGTGAGTGGCTCCAGCGCGGAGTGCAGATCCGTGGCCTTCGGCACGCCGGAGATGCGGAACCGTTCCCTGCCCTCGACGTCGAAGACGAAGGTGGTCGGCAGCGAGAGCACGTTCAACTCGCGCGCGAGCGCGGGCTCGGCGTCGATATCCACCTCGATGTCCTGCGGCGGTTGCGGCGATCCCTTCAACTGGTCCGTGACATTGGCGACCACCCGGCGAACAGCGGCGCACGGTCCGCACCACTCGGCGGAGAAATGCAGCACCGCGGGACCGGCGCCGGTCACGCCGACGGCCGCGAGCAGTTCGGCGCGCGCCGACTCGGTCAGGTCGATGGCGTTCCCCGCGCGTACCTTGCCGTGACGGCGGCGCAGCAGGACGCCCACGGCCAGCGCGGCGAGCAGTACCACTGCCAGGATGGTGAATGCGGTCATGGTCGGTGCAATCGGTCGAGGTCGATCGTGACGTTCACGCCCTTGCCCTCCACGACGATCTGGCCGCCCTGGGCGGAGACCTTGGTGGGCCGGACACCGAACGGCAACTCCTTGGTGTCGATGGTACGGGTGAACCTGGCGAGCACGGCAGGGCGATCGGCCTCGGTGATCACCGCCACCGGCACGGTCTCGGTGCCGGGGCTGCCGCGATAGAAGCCGGTCGCCACGATCTTCACCTGGTCGCCGTCGAGGAACAGATCGGCCTGCACGCTGACTTTTTCGCCGCCGTACTGCGCGCCGGGGGTCTCCGGCAAGGTGCCGGTGAGCACCAGCGCGCCCGTGGTGGTCATGCCGGAGCCGCCCGATCCGCCGGTCCCGTCGGACTTGTCCGCCGGACGCGAATGCACCTGTAGGTCGGGAATGGTGAACAGTCTGCCGAGCTCGGTGGGCTCCACCCGCAGCCTGCTGTCCACCCGCTCCACGGGGACGCCGCGCAGACTGCCGTCGACCAGTTCGCCCAGCGGCAGCCGCACCCCGGTCAGCGTCGCCTCCAGCGCGGTCTCGCCGGGGATGTCGTCTCGGTTGGCCCGCGCCCGGATCTCGACGTTGTCGTAACGGCTGTCCCACGCCTGGCCGAGGAATGGGAAACCGTGAATCGTCACCTCGGGGTCCGCGGTGAGATCGGCGCCGTCCCGCAGCGCCCGTGACACGCGGTACTCCGAATAGGCGGCGGTGCTGAAGTCGACGACGATCGCGAATCCGGCCAGGCACAGCAGGCCGATGATCAGCTTCCGCATGCTCCCCCGTCTCTCCGGGTCTCGGGCCGCGCCGGTCGGGCGCCGCGCGGCACGCGTTCGAATTCCGCGCCGGGCAATCCGCGGGTGCTGGGGCTGCCCGACGTGTAACCCATGTAGGCACCCTATCGGTTGGCCCGAACCCGGCTCCGGCGTGTCCTCCGGTCCGGGGCCCGACCCCGGAATGCGTGGTCATCCGGGGTTACGCGCTAATCTTGCATCCGATTACCTGTGATTAGCGACGTGGCTACAGCAATGCTGCCGCATCCGCGACGCTACGAGATGGGAGGAGGGCCTGTGGAGCTGCTCCTGCTTACCTCCGACCCCAACCCCGAGTCGGTGTTGCCGTCGCTGGCGTTGCTCGCGCACAATGTGCGCCCCGCGCCAACGGAAGTGGCCTCGCTGCTCGAAGCCGGCACCGCGGATGTCGCCCTGGTGGACGCGCGGACCGACCTGGCCGCCGCCCGTGGGCTCTGCCGTCTGCTCGGCAGTACCGGCTCCTCCGTGCCGGTGGTCGCCGTGCTCACCGAGGGCGGTCTGGTCGCGGTGAACGCCGACTGGGGACTCGACGACATCCTGCTGCCCGGTACCGGACCGGCCGAACTCGACGCCAGGCTGCGGCTGCTGGTCGGGCGCAACGGCGGCGTGGCCAGCCCGGAGAACACCGGCAAGATCACCCTCGGCGAGCTGGTGATCGACGAGGGCACCTATACCGCGCGGCTGCGCGGACGCCCGCTCGACCTCACCTACAAGGAGTTCGAGCTGCTGAAGTACCTCGCGCAGCACGCGGGACGGGTGTTCACGCGCGCGCAGTTGCTGCAGGAGGTGTGGGGTTACGACTTCTTCGGCGGCACCCGCACGGTCGACGTGCATGTCCGGCGGTTGCGCGCCAAACTCGGCAGCGAGTACGAGTCCCTGATCGGCACCGTCCGGAACGTGGGCTACAAGGCGGTGCGTCCGTCGCGGGCCGCGGGCAAGGGCGGCGAACCGGTGAACCTCCCGGACGATGAGAACGAGGGCACCGACGATTCCCCTTTCGCGCCGATCAACGGTTCCGCGCCGTGAGTCCTCGCGGCCGGTGGCCGCGTTCTCTCCGCTAGCCCTCGTATCGCGATCGGCCGATATCGAAATGCGGCCGGCTCCCATGACGTTGCCAGGAGCGGAACTCCGCACGGAGTCCGATGGCTCGAAGAACGGAGGCCGATGAGCGGCGTGACGACCCTGTGGATCGATCGTCCGGACGAGGACATGGCGCGGGCGATCACCGATCTGCTCGCGCGGGCCACGGCCGCCGATGGCGTCGCGCCGATCTCGGAGCAGGCGGTGCTGTCGATGACCTCCGGCGACCACACCGCTGCGCGTCATCTGCTCGCACGGCGCGGCGGCGCGATCGTCGGATACGCGAATCTCGTTCCCGCGCATGGCGAACACCCGGCGATGGCGGAGGTCGCGGTCGACCCGCTCGCCCGCGGTCAGGGAGTAGGTACCGATCTGGTCACGGCCGCGCTCGCGGCAGGCGGTCCAGGCGCGCGGGTGTGGGCACATGGTGATCGGCCCGCAGCCAAATCCCTCGCCGCCGGTCTCGGGCTGCGTACGGTGCGTGAGCTGTGGCAGATGCGGCGGTCGCTGGCTACATCGGAGCTACCCGACCTGGCCGTGCCGGACGACATCGTGCTGCGCAGCTACGCCGGTCCCGCCGACGACGCGGAGTTGCTGCGGGTGAACAAGGCCGCCTTCGCTTGGCATCCCGAACAGGGTGGTTGGACCGAACGCGACATCGAGATCCGCCGCGCCGAGCCCTGGTTCGACGCGAAGGGCCTGTTCCTCGCCTTCGACGCCGCCGCGCCCGGCCGCCTGCTCGGATTCCATTGGACCAAGGTGCATTACGAGGAGCGCCCGCCGCTCGGTGAGGTCTATGTGGTCGGCATCGACCCGGCGGCGCAAGGGCGGGGGCTCGGCCGTCTGCTCACGCTGGCCGGATTGCGCCACCTGCGCGACCGTGGTCTAGCCGAGGTGTTGCTGTATACCGAGGCCGACAATGCCGCCGCGGTGCGCACCTATACCCGTCTCGGGTTCGCTACGGCTCATGTCGACGTCGCCTACGCGGCGGCCGAGGCTGAATAGCAGGCGGCGGACCCGGTGGCCTGGAGTAAAACTGGGGCAAACGTCACATATACCGGGTGCAATCGCGCCGGGCTGTTCACCCTCCGTTCACCCAGGTCGGTCCAACTGTCAACCACATGACCCTACGTTGAGTGAGGGCAGCACACTGCTGCCTGGTGCGCAAGTTCCCCGCGAACAGCACCACATCACCCGTCCGGGCCGGTGAGGGACCGGACGAGTAGAACGCCATTCCGGAGGAATAGTGAATTTCAAGCGCAGCAGCGCCCTCGTTGGTGTGCTGGCCGTCGGCGCCATGACACTCGCGGCGTGTGGTAGCGACGACAACACCTCGACCGACTCGGGGAACGTGGCCAAGGTCGACGTCGCGTGTGGCGGTAAAGAGGCGCTCAAGGCCAGTGGCGCGTCGTCGCAGAAGAACGCGATGGAGCGCTTCATCGCCGCTTACGAGAAGAACTGCGATGGCGCCACGCTCAACTACACCTCGAGCGGTTCGGGCGCGGGTGTGAGCGAGTTCCTCGGCGGCCAGACCGATTTCGGTGGCTCCGACTCGCCGCTGAGCTCGAAGAAGGACGAGCCGAAGAAGGCCGCCGACCGCTGCGGTTCGCCCGCGTGGAACCTCCCCGCGGTGTTCGGCCCGGTCGCCATCACCTACAACATCGACGGCGTGACCGACCTCGCGCTGGACGGCCCGACCGCCGCCAAGATCTTCAACGGTGCCGTGACCACCTGGGACGCACCCGAGATCAAGGCGCTGAACCCGAACGCCAAGCTGCCGTCCGAGCCGATCGCGGTGGTCTTCCGCAGCGACGAGTCGGGCACCACGGACAACTTCCAGCTCTACCTGGATGCCGCTTCCGACGGCGCCTGGGGCAAGGGCGCAGGCAAGGCCTTCGCCGGTGGCGTCGGCGCCGGTTCGAAGGGCAACGAGGGCACCTCGGCCGCGGTGAAGAGCACCAAGAACTCGATCACCTACAACGAGTGGTCCTTCGCGAAGGCGCAGAACCTGTCGGTCGCGCGCATCATCACCCCGGCCGGCAAGGACCCGGTGACGCTGAGTGTCGAGTCGGCGGGCAAGGCGATCGAGTCGGCGAAGATCTCGGGTCAGGGTAACGACCTGGTCATCGACACCTCCTCGTTCTACAAGCCGACCGCGGCGGGCGCGTACCCGATCGTGATGCCGACCTACGAGATCGTGTGCTCGAAGTACGCCGACGCCAACACGGCGAAGGCGGTGAAGGCCTTCCTCACCTCGGCGGTCACCAACGGCCAGCAGGGTCTGGACGAGGCCGGGTACATCCCGATCCCGGAGCAGTTCAAGACCAAGCTGACCACCGCCATCAACGCCATCTCCTGATAGCGAACCCATGACCGTGCACGACGAAGTTGCCGCCGCTGGACAGTCGGATTCGACTGCCCAGCGGGCGGCCGGAGATACTGCGCTCATGCCGAGTAAGCCGAGCACCGAACCGGCCGGAGCCGGGCGCCGTCACAGTCCGCGTGCGGAGATCATCTTCCGCTCGCTGGCCACCGCGGCAGGTGCGATCATCGTCGCCTCCATCGCGCTGATCGCGCTGTTCCTGTTGATTCGAGCGGTGCCTTCGGTACTGGCGAACGACGCGAGCTTCTTCACCAGCGCCGAGTTCAACACTTCCGACGCCGACAACCTACGGTTCGGCATCCGGGATCTGTTCATGGTGACGGTGCTGAGTTCGATCTTCGCCTTGGTGCTGGCCGTTCCGATCGGCATCGGCATCGCGCTGTTTGTCACGCACTACGCGCCGAAGACATTGGCGCGGCCGTTCTCGGTGGTCGTCGATCTCCTGGCGGCGGTGCCTTCGATCGTGTTCGGTCTCTGGGGAATCCTGGTTCTCGCTCCGCAGCTGGAGCCGGTGCAGACGTTCCTCAACGACAACCTGGGCTGGCTGTTCCTGTTCTCGGACGGCAATATCCCGCTGGCCAGCGGTGGCACGATCTTCACCGCGGGCGTCGTGCTCGCGGTGATGATCCTGCCGATCATCACGTCGGTCAGCCGCGAGGTGTTCAACCTCACTCCCCGCGCGCACATCGAAGCGGCCCAGGCGCTCGGTGCGACGAAGTGGGAGGTCGTCCGGATGACCGTGCTGCCCTACGGGCGCAGCGGCATGATCGCCGGGGCCATGCTCGGCCTCGGCCGCGCGCTCGGCGAGACCATCGCCGTGCTGATCGTGCTGAAGACGGCCGCGCAGCCGGGGCAGTGGTCGGTGTTCGACGGCGGCTACACCTTCGCCTCCAAAATCGCCTCGGCCGCGGCGGAATTCAGTGAGCCGCTGCCGACCGGCGCGTACATCGCGGCAGGCTTCGTGCTGTTCGCGCTGACCTTCGTCGTGAACGCGCTGGCGCGTCTGGCCGCCGGCGGAAGGGTGAACGGGTGATGACCACGTCGACATTGGACCGGCCGGTCAAAGCCCCCACCTTCCGGCATGTGAGCCTGAGCCGGCGGGTGCGCAACAATCTCGCGACCGGATTGGTCTGGCTGGCCTTCGGCATCGCGCTGGTGCCGCTGGGCTGGGTGCTGCTCATGGTGGTCACCAAGGGTTTCGACGCCGTGGTCACGGCGAACTGGTGGCAGAACTCGCTGAAGGGCGTGCTGCCCAATCAGTTCGCGGGCGGCGTCTACCACGCGATCTACGGGACCATCGTGCAATCGCTGGTCGCCACGGTCATCGCGGTGCCGCTCGGCATCATGGCCGCGGTGTATCTGGTCGAGTACGGTCGCGGAGCCCTGGCCAAGACCACGACGTTCATGGTCGACATCCTGGCGGGCGTGCCGTCGATCGTCGCGGCGCTGTTCATCTTCGCGCTGTGGATCGCGACGCTCGGGTTCCCGCAGAGTTCGTTCGCCGTGTCGCTGGCGTTGGTGCTGCTGATGTTGCCGGTGGTCGTTCGCAGCACCGAGGAAATGCTCAAACTGGTGCCCGACGAGCTGCGTGAAGCGTCCTACGCCCTCGGCGTCCCCAAGTGGAAGACGATTGTCCGCATCGTGGTTCCGACCGCGCTGCCCGGCATGATCAGTGGCATTCTGCTGGCCATCGCCAGGGTGATGGGTGAAACCGCTCCGGTGCTGGTGCTGGTCGGCTACAGCAAGTCGATCAACACGGACATTTTCGACGGCAATATGGCGTCGCTGCCGTTGTTGATCTACCAGGAGCTGGCCAACCCCGAAGCCGCCGGACGGGCGCGGGTCTGGGGTGCGGCATTGACTCTCATTCTCATCATTGCCCTCCTGTACCTGGCGGCGGCGGTCGTCAACCGGCTGCTCACGCGGAACCGATAGAAGCGGAACGGATTACCGAAAAATGGCCAAGCGGATCGACGTCAAAGATCTGAACATCTACTACGGCAAGTTCCATGCCGTGTCCGAGGTTTCGCTGACCGTACTGCCGCGCAGCGTGACCGCCTTCATCGGTCCCTCCGGCTGTGGCAAGTCCACCGTGCTGCGGTCGCTCAACCGCATGCACGAGGTAACCCCGAACGCCCGGGTCGAGGGCGCGGTGCTGCTGGACGGCGAGGACATCTACGGCACCCAGGTCGACCCGGTCGGCGTGCGCCGCACCATCGGCATGGTCTTCCAGCGGCCGAATCCCTTCCCCACCATGTCCATCCGGGACAACGTGGTCGCGGGGCTCAGGCTGCAAGGTGTGCGCAACAAGAAGGAGCTCGACGAGGTCGCCGAGCGCTCGCTGAAGGGCGCCAACCTGTGGAACGAGGTGAAGGACCGCCTGGACAAGCCGGGCGGTGGTCTCTCCGGCGGTCAGCAACAGCGTCTGTGCATCGCGCGTGCCATCGCGGTGTCGCCCGACGTGCTGCTGATGGACGAGCCCTGCTCGGCGCTGGACCCGATCTCCACGCTGGCGATCGAGGACCTGATCACCGAGCTGAAGAAGGAATTCACCATCGTCATCGTCACCCACAACATGCAGCAGGCCGCGCGCGTGAGTGACCAGACCGGCTTCTTCAACCTGGAGGCGCAGGGCAAGCCGGGCAAGCTGATCGAGATCGACGACACCGAAAAGATCTTCTCCAACCCCTCGCAGAAGGCCACGGAGGACTACATCTCGGGTCGCTTCGGCTGATTCCCGCCACCGAACGCGTCCCGGTCGACGCGGCATAGCACGGCGAAAGTCCTGGGCAGCATGGCTACCCAGGACTTTCGTATGCCTGCCGTCATCGAAACGGAAACGTTGCCAGCCACTCGCCGTGGGGGTTCGGTGTTTCCCGTAGGCAACGCCCGCAGGCGTGATCGGTCGGAATCGGGTATCCGAGCGCCGCCGTGGGCGCCGGCTACCGGAGTCCTTTACCGACCCTACGAATGGCGGGTTCCGGTCGCACAAGGCTCTCGGTTACGACTCGGCATCCGGGTCAGGGGGAAGCACGCCGGTGACCAGGAAGATGACCCGGCGGCCGATTTCGACGGCGTGGTCGGCGAAGCGCTCGTAGTAGCGGCCGAGCAGCGTGACATCGACTGCGGCGGCGACGCCGTACTTCCAGTCCCGGTCCATGAGCAGCGTGAAGAGGTGACGGTGCAGGTCGTCCATCGCCTCGTCGTCCACGTTCAGTTGCGCGGCGCGCTCGGGGTCGCGGGTCTCCAGCACTTCCCTGGCGCCCGCCCCCATGTTCACCGCGATGCGGCCCATCTCGGCGAAGTAGCCGTTGACCGCCTCGGGCAGCGCGTGATTCGGGTGGCGCCTGCGCGCGACCTTCGCCACATGTAGCGCGAGCGCGCCCATCCGGTTCACGTCGCCGACGATCTGGATCGTGCTCACCACCTGCCGCAGATCACCCGCAACCGGGGCCTGCAGCGCGAGCAGGGCGAAGGCCTTCTCTTCGGCGTCCTGGATCAGCTCGTGGATCCGGTCGTACTCACTGATCACCTGCTCCGCCAGAGCGAGGTCGGCCTGGAGTAACGACTGGGTCGCCCGCTCCATGGCCGAGCCGGCCAGGCCGGCCATCTCGCCCAACAGATTGGCGAGTTCGGCCATTTGCTCGTTGTAGATGACACGCATGAAAACTGACACTAGTTCGCCGCGCTGACCAAGTCACGAACATGGAGTGAATGACCGGTGCGAACAGTTAGCGCGTATGTTGCCGCCAGAGGAAACCGCGCCAGGTCCGCGTCGCCGATCCTGCTGCGGAGCGTAGAAAATGTGATCCGCATCGCACAGCCAACGCGATTCTGGGCGGGGGTGCCGGTAGCTTCCGTCCATGGCTGGATCGCTGGTGTTTGCAGTCATCTGCTGTGTGATGTGTCCGGATCTGAGGTCAGGCGACCGGTGTCACCCCGAGAACTCCAGTGATGACCGGCTCGCACAGTCACCACCGAAGTTCGGCTGGAACTAGCTGTAAATGCGGAACCCCCAGGCGTCGCCGTCGCCGAACGAACTGCCGTTGGGGACGAATTCGCACCTGTCGCTTACGCGGCTTCCCTGGTCTTTATGCCACTGACGGTTCCGTTCACAGGTCTGTTCCGTGTCGTACTGCCACCACCCGTCGGCTTGGGCAGGACCTGCGAACAATGCCAAGGCGGCTGCCGCTGCAGTTGCTCCGAAGATTAGTTTGCGTACCACTGAACTCCCCTCCTTGTTGATGATCAACGTTCTGGACGCTAGCACCCGCCGAACCGAGGTATCGACCGAATACTGTTGCGGGATAACGGGACTCGATATGAAGCTGAGCTCTGTCGGTGAGTTGGTGCCTAGCGGAGCGCCCGTCGCCTACTTGCAGATCTCTTCGGCCGCGTTGACGTGTTCCAGGTCCGAGGGCAGCACGGTCGGCGTCGAATCCTTCGAGGTGCTGGTCGCAACGTTGGTGATCGTGTCACCGACCGGGGTCGGTGCCTTCACGGTGACGCCGGTCGTCGAGTCCGCTCCAATGACGACCTCGACGATGCCGCCGAGATCGTCGGCGGCCTCGATGGTCGCGCCGGGGATCGCGGTGGCCACGGTGGCGGCCTCGGCTTCCAGGCCTGCGGCGTAGCGGACCTTCGTCGTCGCGGAGTTGCCGTTGGCGTAATTACCGGTGTTGTAGATCGTGAAGCCTTGGTTGCCGAGCTTGGTGGCGGCCGTGCGCGCCAGACCCTCGTATCCGGAGCCGTTGGACACCAGCAACGAGACGGTGGAGGGATCCACCGCCGTGTATTTCGTCGGTGTCGGCGTGGCCGGGGTAGGAGCGGGTGTGTCCTTCGGGACGGTCGGCTTCTCTCCCGGCAGCGGCTGATCATCGCGGATCGCCTTGAAGATCGCCTTGATGTCGGATTCGCGGGGGATCTCGTTGCCGTAAGAGGTGGTGCCCGCGGTCGGGACGGTGATGAAGGTAACCGTGCCCGCATCGATCTTCTGCAGCGAGCGGCCCAGCATCAGCAGATCCTCGGGCTTGGTCTTTTCGTCGACCACGGTGTGATCGGTGAACTCTTTGATGAAACCGTTCAGTTTGCCCAGATCGAAGAGCACCTTGCTCGCCAGTGCACCGCGCAGCAGCGAAGCGAGGAAGCGTTGCTGCCGGTTGATCCGGTCGTAGTCGCTGCGTTCCTCGCCGTAGACGTGCCTGGCTCGCACATAGTTCAGTGCGGTCTCGCCGTTGACGCGCTGTTTACCCGGCTTCTCAAGGATGGTGCCGAGTACATCGTCGACCAGCGGTCTGGTCGCGCAGACCTCGACGCCATCGATCGTATTGACCATTGTCTCGAAGCCGGCGAAGTCGATGCCGATGAAGTGGTTGATCGACGCGCCGGTGAGACGCTGGATCGTGGAGACGAGGCACGGCGGGCCGCCGAGATTGTAGACGGCGTTGAGCTTGTCGCCCATGGCAGACGGGTACTTCTCGTCGGTGCTTCTGTTTTTCTCATTGTCCCACCCGGTGCACTGCGGCCTGGTCACGTCCAGGTCGCGCGGGAAGGAGACTACGACGACCCGACTTCGGTTCTTCGGGATGTGAACGAGCATGGTGGTGTCGGCGCGGGAGCCCTCGGCGTCGTCCAGCGTGCCTGCGCCGAGCTTGCCGTTGGCGCCTGCGCGCGTGTCGGTACCGACGAGCAGGTAATTCTCGTCGCCGAGCTGGGCATTGGAATCGACGATGTCCTCTGAGTTCTCGTCGAGGGCGGAGACCTGGGTGAAGCTGTCCGAGGTCGACCGCATGTAGCTCCAGCCGCCACCGGTCGCCAGGAGAACCAGGACGGCGACCACCGCCATCCCGGCTCGGCCGATGGTCCGCAGGCGCTTGTTCCGGCGTTCGCGGGCGGCCGCCAGGCGGGATTGCGCGGGTGTGCCCACCGGCTTCGGTTGGGCTTTGCCTTCCTTGGTCGGCCAGCCCGCGCCCTTGCGCTTGGCGCGGGTCGGCTCGGTGAGCGGGGGAAGAACGTCGGTGACTTCTTCGGCCTGTTCCGGCTCCGGGCGGGCGGGGGGACCGGAGCGCTCGGCTGGACGACGGTTCGCGGTGCGCGAGGCAGGGGCGGCGTGTTCGCCCGCGATGTCCTGGACCACCGGAGAACTGCCGGTGGGTCGTGCCGCGGGCGTGTCGGGGGCGCGGCGTGGGCCTGCCGCGGCGCCGCGGCCATTGGCGGCGTCCGGAGGGCGGCGGGCGGGCTCTGGGGAGCGTCGGGGAGCGTCCTGGCGTGGCGCGGGCTCGGCGCGATGGCCTCGTCCCGGTGCGGGGCCCGCGTCCGGTAGTGCCGGTTCGGCGCGGCGGCCACGGTTCGGCGCGTCACCGTCCTGTGGCGCGGCCGCCCTGCGGCCCCTTCGCCCGGCACGCTCGTTGTCGACCCGCTGGACGAGATCCTGGACCGTGAGCGGTGCGGAACCCTGGTCGGGAGTGGCGTCGGTGTGCCGCGAGCGCCGGGACGTCCGTGTGGCGTCTCGTTCGGGGTTATCCGCCGCGGGATACCGCTCCCACGGGGCACGACCTCCGGGCCGTGGCGAACGCCCGTGCCGATCGTCACCCACCAACGAACCTCGCTTTTCGTCTTACTTTCCGCCTCAGCCGTACTCGACCGGCAGCACCGATTCCGCAATGATAACGATTCCGCCACGGCGAGCCACCCGAGTGCGAAACCGGCGAGGTCACAGCGGTGTTTGGCAGCGCGGTTCGCTGCGGGATTGCCCGATCATCCGCCGCTGTGCATCACATCGGCGGCTTGCGGCACCGCTGGATCGTCGGGGTCGTCGAGCCAGCCGTGCGGCAATGCGACCTTTCCCGGCGAACCTTGGCGCCCGCGTGGGCCTTCGGCGTCCTTGGGGAAGGGTGCGGTCGGGTCGAGTTGTCCGACAAGGTCTTCCAGTTGGGTGAGGCTGCCGACGGTCGCGAACGCGCGCCGGAGATCGGCGCCGACCGGGAATCCCATCAGATACCAGGCCATGTGCTTGCGCAGGTCGCGCATGGCTTTGTCCTCGCCGACATGCTCCGACAGCAGCGTGCCGTGCCGATACAGCACGGCGCCGACCCGGCCCAGATCGGGGGCCGCGGGCAGCGGCTCGCCGCGCAGCGCGGCTTGCAGTTCGGCGAACAGCCACGGTCGGCCCAGACAGCCACGCCCGACCACCACGCCATCACAGCCCGTTTCGTCCATCATGCGAACGGCGTCGGCGGCCGAGAAGATGTCGCCATTGCCGAGCACCGGGATTGTGGTGACGGCCTCCTTGAGCCGCGCGATGGCGGTCCAGTCGGCCTGGCCGGAGTAGCGCTGCGCGGCCGTGCGCGCGTGCAGGGCCACCGCCCGCGCGCCTTCGGCTTCCGCGATGCGTCCCGCGTCCAGGTAGGTGAGGTGCTCGTCGTCGATGCCGATTCGGAACTTCAGGGTCACCGGCACGCCCGCCGGTTCGGCCGCGTCCACCATGGCGCGCACGATGCGGCGGAACAGCGTCCGTTTGTAGGGCAGCGCCGCGCCGCCGCCCAGCCGGGTGACCTTGGGCACCGGGCAGCCCAGGTTGAGGTCGATGTGGTCGGCCCAGCCTTCGCCGACGATGATCCGCACCGCCTCGCCGAGCGTCGCCGGGTCCACGCCGTAGAGCTGCATCGAGCGCGGGTACTCGTCGGCGTCGAAGGACATCATGTGCAGCGTCTTCTCGTTACGCTCCACCACGGCGCGCGCGGTGATCATCTCGCACACGTAGATCGAGGTCGGGCTGCCGAATTCCCGGCACAACTTGCGGAAGGCCAGATTCGTGATGCCCGCCATCGGCGCCAGCACGACCGGCGGATCGACCGGATACGGCCCGATCCGCAGCGCTGCCTTCGCCTCGGTAGTCATCGTCACGCCGACCAGTGTCTCATTTCCGCACGTAACTCGGCCGGTACGGGTGGCCGGGTCGGGAAATGTCCTGAGGAGCAATGTCACCGGCTCGAACCCAACGTTCGGACAACGCCGCAAAGCGCCGCCGTCCGAGTCCGGACGGCGGCGCGGTTGCGTCAGTGTGGTCAGCCGACCGTGCTGCCCGCCATCTGGCGCTCGCGCTTGGCGGCTTCGCGGGCGAGCATGCGGTCGCGCTGCTCCTCGAACTTGATCACGTCCTTGGCCAGCTTCTCCAGGAACAGGCCGAGGCGCTCGCGGACCGCTTCGCCGCGCGCGGTGAAGTCGGTGCGTTCGAAGATGCTCCACTTCTTCAGCACCGGCTGGACGACCTCCTCCAGGTGCTGGCGCAGGTCGTAGATGCCGTGCTTGGCCATCAGCACACCATTGCGGCGGAAGTTGGGCATGCCAGCGCCGGGCATCTGGAAGTTCTCCAGGATCAGCGTGATGGCCTCGATGGCCTGGTCGGGCGCGAGGTCGAGGGCGGCGCCGCACATGTTGCGATAGAAGATCATGTGCAGGTTCTCGTCGGCGGCGACGCGCTGCAGCATGCGGTCGGCGATCGGGTCGTCACAGACCTTGCCGGTGTTGCGGTGGCTGACCCGGGTGGCCAGCTCCTGGAAGGTGACATACGCGACGGAGTGCAGGAATCCGGCGTCGGCTTCGGCCGGGGAGGCGAAGCCGTTGGTCATGTGGACCATCCGAGCTTCTTCCAAGGCGACCGGATCGACGCCGCGGGTGACGACCAGGTAGTCGCGCATGACGATGCCGTGGCGGTTCTCTTCGGCGGTCCAGCGGCCCACCCAGGTGCCCCAGGCGCCATCCTGGGAGAAGTTCTCGGCGATCTCCCGGTGGTAAGAGGGCAGGTTGTCCTCGGTGAGCAGGTTGGTGATCATGGCCGCCTTCGCGACCTCATTGAGGCGGGACTGCTCGGGATCCCAGTCGATGCCACCGAGTGCCGCGAAATTGCGGCCGTCGTCCCACGGGACGTAGTCGTGCGGGTGCCATTCCTTTGCCAGAGAAAGGTGCCGGTTGACGTTTTCTTCGGCAACCGGCTCCAACTCCGTCAGAAGCTCGAGTTGAGTCAGATCCCTTGCCATGTATGAACCCTTCAGTGTGTGCGTCCGGTCGTGCTGGTCATCCCAAGGTAGACCGATACCGATGCGGCCATACCTTACGGCACCGTAGGTGTGATGCGAAACGCATCTTTTGGACGATCGATGCCCTGGTGATACTCGTCATACGACGTCTCAGCCGTTCAGTGATCCACACGAGTGTATGGGGTCAGCCCGCACTAAGGGGACTATCGGCGCGCTGTTCGTGGCGTTAGCTCGAGTGCGGTAACGCACAATCCACTGGAATCACAAACGCCCCGCCGCCGCGGACCGCGGTGGGCCGTGCCGTGCACGATCAGGTCCGCGTGCTCCCGAGTGTGGTCGGCGGCGAAGTGGCGTCCTCGCCGCCATCCATTGCTCCCGGACCGGCAGTGCATGCGCGCTCGCGATTCGGGCCACGGACCAACCGGGACCGCTCCTCCACCCGAAGTGCCGGCGAAACCGGTCGCGCATGGCTGAACGAGCCGAGTTCTAGCTCATGCGAACCGCCCATCTCCTCGGCCGGCCGCACCATCCGTTTGCTTCCGCAGGGCACGTGTCCGCCGCCGGACAGTCAGCGCACCTTTGTGCCTTTCCTCACAATCGGACCGGTCGCCACTCGTCGCGAATCCTCATAGCTCAGGCATTCATGGTCGCGGTTCGGCGTTCCGTCCGGTGGCCCGGCGACGGGGCTTGGGGTGCCGTCGGCATCCGAACGGGCATTGGCCGGAGGGCGGTCGGCACGGCTGACGCCCGGGGTGGCATGTGTTCGCTGATGCACGGTGCAAGAGCTGGAGTCGGCATCGGCGTGTCCCCATTAGTAAGGGATAACGAAGCGGAGAACTCCTGAGAAACCAGGTCGGGCGCCCGGATGACCCGGACGCCCGACGAGTGTGCCCCCAGTAGGGCTCGAACCTACGACCTGCGGATTAAAAGTCCGTAGCTCTACCAACTGAGCTATAGGGGCGCGGAGGACCAGTGTAGTGCGATCGGGGGCCGATGCCCCAATCGGGGGAGTTCGTGTCGGTGGGGTGTGGTGGATGGGTGGGGTCGGCGGGCGGTGTGGGTGCGTCGCGCGATGCCGCGGGCGGGGTAACGCGGCGCGCGCAGGCGACGATGCAGGCGGTAAAACATTTGCCACCCAGCTTTGTTCATCTTACCCAGATCTGGATATCATCCAATCATGTTGGCTGACAATGTCTTTGGATTTGCAGGGGGTGAAGGGCCCTGGCCGGGCAAGGCTCGCGGACCGGGTTGGCCGGTGCGGCGTCCGGGGCGATCGGTCACTCGGTCTGCCGGCTGGCTCGGGTGAACATCGCTGGGCCGCTGGCGAATTCACGCGGCCGCCGGACGATGAGGTTCGGTTGCGGAATATTTGCTGTAACGGAAAGCGGAATCGGATGGCTGCCTGACTCTTCGGTTTGCCGCGTGTCGCATCGAGATTCCGGGTACGGTGACGCCTTGGTGAATTCCGAAAGAATCGCCGACTCGGTCGGCGCGACGGAATTCAGCTTGTCGTTGCTGTGTCCGAAGGCGTCGCGGTCGGCTCGGTCGGCCACGGCTCGGCGGAACTCGATGCCGCAGGAGGAGGCAGATCCGAGACGAAGAAATGCCCGGATGCGCACCCCCTGCGGCGCACCCGGGCAGGAAAACTATACCAGCCGGTGCGTTTCAGGTTTTTCGCGAGTTTTCGTACCGAAGGTTTGAAATCGGGCGGAAACCCGGTTTGCAGTATTGATAAAACTCATGAATTCGTGCCAAGGGACCGTTCCTTTGGGAGTGGCTGCTTGGCGGCGAGTAGGCTTCGGAGGCGTTTCGAGCATGGCACGGCAGCAAGAGCGGGCCCGCCGGACACGGGCGGCGATTATCAGGTCCGCCGCCGTTGAGTTCGGGAAGAGCGGCTATGCCGCTGCATCGCTCAACCGCATACTGGAAGGGTCGCGTGCCACCAAGGGCGCCATGTACTTCCATTTCGATTCCAAGGAAGACCTCGCGCGCGCGGTGCTGGAGACCGCCGTGGAGCGCTACCGCGTCTCCGCTGAGCGCTGGCTCGCGCGAGCGGATCTCAGCCCGCTGGACATCCTGCACGGGATGGTCGACGAGATCGCGTTGCGGCTGGAGCACGACATCATCGTGCAAGCCGAGTATCGCCTGATCATCGAGCCGGATTTCTACCGCGACGTGCAAGCGGGCGGCGGGCGCATCCTCGGCCGCACGACCAGGGTGCTCACGGTCCGCGCCATCGACCACGGGCAGCTGCGTGCCGATGCCGACCCCGACCGGTTCACCCGCACGCTGGCGGCGGCGCTGGCCGGTCAGCGGTACATGGTGGACCTGCTCGGCGGTCAGGTCGATCTGCGGTCGCGTTTCGAGGAGGCGCTCGAGGTGGTGGTTGAGGCGATGGCCACCCTGGAGTGGCTGCAGAAGTTCCGCAGCGACGGCTGGGGCGCGCAGGCCCGGTTGGAGGAGCTCGGTTTGGGGCTCTGACCAGCCGGTTTGGGATTCGAGTCCGGTCTGTCATAAGCTATCCCAGCTCCCAACGGACAGCC
Source organism: Nocardia sp. Marseille-Q1738 (assembly GCF_965283145.1). Taxonomy (NCBI): domain Bacteria; kingdom Bacillati; phylum Actinomycetota; class Actinomycetes; order Mycobacteriales; family Nocardiaceae; genus Nocardia; species Nocardia sp. Marseille-Q1738. Next base: position 1,273,938 of record NZ_CBDIMS010000001.1, read on the forward strand.
GTTGAAAGCCGGTCCGGAGAAATCCGGGACGAGCCCCCTTCGTCTAGCGGCCTAGGACGCCGCCCTTTCAAGGCGGTAGCGCGGGTTCGAATCCCGTAGGGGGTACGATCTGCGGATCGTTGGTAGCAGAGCATGGCCCTGTGGCGCAGTTGGTTAGCGCGCCGCCCTGTCACGGCGGAGGTCGCGGGTTCGAGTCCCGTCAGGGTCGCAGTTGAGCGCCGGATATTCCGGCGTTTGGCGTATGGCATTCACCTCGGGTGCCTGCGGCCAGGTAGCTCAGTTGGTACGAGCGTCCGCCTGAAAAGCGGAAGGTCGCCGGTTCGATCCCGGCCCTGGCCACTCCGCTCATCGTCGGCTCATGCTCATGGAGAGCATGAGCCGTTTTCGCTTCGTCATGTCTTGTGGGGGTGCAACCCCCACACCTGCCCGGCGGGCTTCGCCCCGGACCCCCCTTCCAGTGGTTGCGTTGCGCGGGTCGGTCCAGTTCGAGTGTTCCGTGGTTGCATGGGGTGGGCGGTCCCATTCGAGTGTTTCTGCCAGGCCAATCGAATACCGCGATGGGGACACGGTCAGAAGGTCTGGTTATCGGAGTGCGCGACTCGCCGCGCAGGTGGATCATGCAGCCGTGGCGTGCGTCGATCGAGCTGACCGACTCGCTCGCTCGCGGGTGTGGCGAATCGCATAGTGCCGCAAAGGGCTTCATGACAGGGGCGACGGTGGTCCACCGCGGCGCGGGTAGGCTGGCGCGGCCATGTCGATCCTTCTCCTCGCGCTTGCGGGGTTCGCCTTCCTCGATTCGCTGGACGTGCTGCTCATCGGCGTCACCACGGCCGTCGTCTACGACAGCAGGCTGGTTCGGCGCTCGCCGCTGGTCGGCGGTCTGAGCCTGCTTGCGGGCGTCTTCGCCGTCACCACCGCCTTCGGGATCTGCACGATCCTGGGAATCGGCTTTCTGAGCGATCTGGTCGACTTCGAGATCACCCCGGGGGTGCGGTATTGGGGCGAACTCGCTGTCGGCGCGGTACTGATCGCCCTCGCGGGCATTCGGATGACCGGAACGGCTGACCCGAAACGGGGGACGGCATTGCGACGGCAACCCTGGTTACTCGCCGTGCTCGGGGTGGCGATCGGTATCGCGCAGGCGCCGACGGCGGTTCCTTATCTGGCCGGACTCGCGATGATCTCCGCACGCGATCCGCTACCTACCTTGTGGCCGCTGATCATCGTCGCCTATTGCGCGCTGGCATTGCTTCCGCCGTTGCTGATTCTCGGCCTCGCCATGCGGCGCACGATCACAGCGCGCCGTGTGTATCGAAAGGTCGTTCGCATTCTCACCACATATGGACCGACTTCGGTGCGGATACTCTTCGTCGTGTTCGGTGCGGTTCTGATATGCGACTCACTCATCTATTACCGAAGTCTCTGGTAGATCTCGGCAGCGAATTGCGGTCACCGGCACACCGCTACGGATGGGCGAACACGAAATCGGGATGCGGTGCGGTGCTGGGTGGGATGCTGGAGGTATGGCTGAGCGCTGGTATTACTGCTTGAAGCATAAACGAGCCGAACAAGGACGGCAGTGCTGGTTCCGCGATCGAATGGGGCCTTATCCGGACCGGGCGACGGCGGAGCGCGCGCTGGAAATCGCGCATGCCCGCAACGAGCGCGAGGACGCCCGGGATCGCGCCTGGCGCGAGGGGAAGTGACGCGCGCGGCGTCGGAAGTTTGCCTGTGCGGCAATAGATTTCGATCTGTCGCGGTGGATGGCCCGCCGCGCTGAATCGCTCGCGGTGAATTCCCTTGTGGACCGGCGGCACGGCGGGGGAAAGTATTCCCCGGTCCGGCGAAGTTGATCTTGAGGCGCAGGTCGGAGGGCCGAGCGGCGTCGCGCCGGGTGCGGCCGCTCAGCCCGCGGTCAGGGGTATCGAGTACGGTTCTCCAGAACTCGACGAATGCTCGGTGGTCCTGGCGTGGGCTGCGAGCGGAAACCAGGATCAGCAGGGAGGGCGACCCTTGAGGGTTACCGTTGTTGTGCCGACCTACAACGAGCGGGAGAATCTACCGGTTGCGGTGGAGCGGCTGACCACGCTGCCCGTGCCCGACCTGCACGTGCTCGTGGTGGACGACAGCTCGCCGGACGGCACCGGTGAGGTGGCGGACAAGCTGGCCGCCGAGCTGCCGAACGTGGTCGGTGTGCTGCACCGGACCGAGAAGGACGGGCTCGGGCGCGCGTACGTCGCGGGCATCACGCGCGCGCTGGACGAGGGCGCGGACGTGGTGATCCAGATGGACGCCGACCTCTCGCATCCCGCCGAAGTCATCCCGGCCATGCTGGAGAAGCTGACGACCACCGATGCGGGCGTGGTGCTCGGTTCCCGCTACGTCCCAGGCGGTTCGACCGCCGCCGAGTGGAAGTGGTACCGCAAGGCGCTTTCGGCCTGGGCCAACTTCTACGTCAACCTGATTCTGCGCTTGGGCGTCAAGGACGCCACCGCCGGCTTCAAGGCATGGAAGGCCGACACCCTGCGCGCCATCGACGTCGCCTCGATCCGCAGCAATGGGTACTCCTTCCAGGTCGAGATGAACTATCGCACGATCAAGAAGGGCGTCACGATCGCCGAGGTTCCGATCCGGTTCGAGGAGCGAACGCTCGGCGCCTCCAAGATGAGCCTCAAAGTGCAGCTCGAGTCGGCACTGATGCCGTGGAAGCTGCTGTTCGGCCGCACGCTCTGAGCACTACCCATATCCTCAGCCCGAGGACGACCACCGGCGCCGACACCGCGTGCAGGGCCGACCGGGCCAGGGTGGCAGGGGATCGAGACCGCAACGCCGCCGACGATCGCGATCGGGCGATTGGCGGCGGGAAACGCGGCGGGTGGCCGGCGCACACCTGGATGATCACTCGGGCCAGTCCAGGAGCGTGTCGATGAACAGCTGTCGCACCCGCTCTACGTTCTCGTCCAGGTCGTCGGGGTCCCATCCGCTGACATCGATGGGCTCGAGGATCGCCACGTCCACGGTCCCGGGCCGGGCCACCATCGCGTTGCGCCAGCAGATCTCGCCCGCGTTGCGGATCACGACCGGGATCACCGGCACCCCGGCCTGGATCGCGATGTGGAACGCGCCTTTCTTGAACGGACCGACCTCGGGGGTGTAGGAGCGAGTTCCCTCGGGGGACACCGCGATCGACAGTCCGTTTCGCAGGGTTTCCACAACCGGTCGTAGCGCCGCCTTCGCCAGCGCGGTGTTCGAGCGATCGATGAACGTCACCCCGGCGAAGCGCATGAGGGGCCCGAACACCGGATTCTTGGTGAGCTCCTTCTTCCCGATGCCGGTCACGCCGCCGCCGAGCACTTTCGGCACGATGATGATGTCGAACTGGCTTTGGTGATTGAACAGGAAGACGGCCGGTCGTGGTGATTTCGCGTGCTCGGCGCCGGTGACCCGGAGGTGCACCCCGGCTATGCGCAGCGTATTGCGCGCCGCCTGCGCCATCAGTGCGTCGGCCATCTGCTGGCGGTCTTTGGTCGGAGCCTTCGACGCGACGCCGAAGAGCGCGCCGCCGAGCAGTCCGGCGAAGCCGGCCGCGGTGCGGGCGTAGTCGCTCGCGCGCGGAGAGCGGCGCGGCCGGAAGCTCAGCTTCGCCCAGCGACGCCGGTCGGCGATTTCGGCCAATGCGTCATCGGGGTTCACCGCCACCGGATGGCCGACCAGCGACAGCAGCGGCAGGTCGGCGATGGCGTCGGCGTAGGCGTAGCTGCGTTCCAGATCCACGCCCTGCGCGGCGGCGAATTCGGTGACCGCGTCGGCCTTGCCGCTGCGCCACAGCGTCTTTCCGTCGGGGTAGCCGGTCAGCACGCCGTCGTCGGCGGCCATCGGCGTGTAGCGGACGTGCGCTATGCCCAGCTGCGTCGCCGCGGGCAGCACCTGGAACCTGGTCAGCGAGCTGACCAGCAGCACCGTGTGGCCAGCTGCCCGGTGGGTCCGGATCAGCTGCCACGCTTCGGGATACAGGTGTCCGTAGCTGCTCCGCCGGAACAGCTGCCTGCCCAGCTCGTCCAGGTCTTCTTCGGAGCGCCCGGCCAGCACTTCGGTGAGCTGCCGCAGGAACCGCGCGTACTCGCCGTCGGTCATGCCGTTGCGGATGCCGCCGAGCAGTACGTCCTCGGGCTTGCGGCGGCCGAGCGGCAGGCGTCGTCGCCCCGGGCCGTCGATGACCGTGCCTGCGAAGTCGAAGACCGCGGCGACGGTGGGGCCCTGCGGTCCGGAGCGGATGGCGGCGACCGCGGCGTCGAGGTCGGCGGGACGATCGCTCACCGCGGTTCCATGTTGCACGGGTCCAGCGCGACGGCTTGGGCGATGCGGACACCGATGACACGCAGGCGATCGGCGAATTCCGTTCTGCGCTCGGTCAATTCCGCGCGACGCTCCGAGTCGTCCGACACTGTCGCCAAGAGGTCGTAGTTGTCGGCGAGCTTCAACGCGCTGGTGAACAACTCGGTGGAGACCGACTCCGGGCTGTGTAACCGCTGCTGCAGCATCATCTGCTTGCCGACGGCCACGCATTCGGCGATGAACTCCTTGCGGTCGATCGCGTCGCCCGGGTCCCGGGCGGCCAGCCGTTCCGCCACCACGAGTTGCGCGTCGAAGAAGGAGCGCAGTACGCGGTGGGCCATCATGAACCCGGAGGCGGTGAGCTTCCCCAGGATGTCCGAGCTCCGCGTGTCGCGGCGGGTGTGGTTGTACCAGTCCGGGTCCACCAGGAGCATCTCCGCGACCATTTGGTCGGCGAACTCACTGCGCTCGGGGAAGAAGAACTCGAATTTGAGCAGGTCACGCAGCCGGAACGCCTCGTCCCAGCCGGTTTTCAGCGCGTCGTCGTCCGCACCGATGTCGACCCCGGCGAGGATGGACAGCTCGAGAATCGCGCGGTTGACGAACCAGTGCACGGCGCTGTTGCGGTAGAACGCGGCCTCGAGGTGCGCGCCCGATTCGATCGAGTACACCGGTTCCAGCCCGCCCCGGTACACCGTGACGACCTTGGCCAGCGAGAGCTGCTCCAGCACGACGGCCAAGCCCTTGTCGTCGCGCAGGGCGTCGAGTTCGCCGCCGGGCAGCTCGCGTTTGTCGATGTAGCCCAGCACCGGCGCGAGCACGGTACGCACCTCGCCGAGGGTGAGGGCGCGCCCGTCTACGCCCAGCAGCGCGAGGGTGACCAGCGCGTTGACCGTGATCGGCGTGACCGCGTTGATCCCGACCGCGACCTCGAACGCCAGCCGCTGCACGGCCTTGCGTTCCAGCTCGGTGACTTCCGGTGGTTCGTGGTCGCCGACGATCCCGGCTTCGGTGCGGCTCGGCGGGATCGGCTCGATCCGGTGCAGTGGGATGGTCAGCGGAGGGGTGGTGAGTGGGTCACCGTGTGCCGCGAGCCGATCGCGGGCGGACAGCGGCTCGCCGAAGCGCACGTACACGTGCCCGGCGGAGTGTTGCTGGTTGCGGATGTAGCGCGCGAGCCAGGCCAGCCCCTCGGGTTTTTTCGTGCCGCCGACCTGCTCGGTGGCGATGGCGCCGAGTTCGTTGAGCCGCTCGTAGGTGATCGAAACCGGGACCAGCATGACATCGTCGACGCGATTCGTACGTACCGCCGCGGCTAGATAGTTCAGCAAACCGTAGCGCGGCGGGCGCAGCTTCCCGGTGCGGGTACGGCCGCCCTCGAAGTACCACTCCAGGTTGAAGCGCTTGGCCAGCAGGTAGGCGAAGTACTCCTCGACGACGGCCTTGTAGACTTCGTCGTCGCCGAAACTGCGCCGGATGAACACCGCTCCGGTGCGCCGCGCGATCGGGCCGATCGGCCAGAAGCTGAGATTCGCGCCACCGATCACATGGTTCGGCGGAAAGTCGTTGCGGGCCAGTACGTCCCCGAGCACGAACGCGTCGACGTATGACCGGTGCGAAGGCAGGAAAACCAGCGGGAAGCGGCGGTTCAGGTCGCGCAGCCCGGCGAGGCCGGACTCGTCGGAGTCCACCTTCCAAGTCGAGGCGTGCACCGGTCGCATGGCCTGGGTGAACAGATCGGAGACCAGCCTGCTCTGGGCGGCGACGAGTTCGCCCAGTGCTTTCTCCGCGCGGCGGTACACGTCGTGCGGACTCTCCCCGATCTGGTCGGCGATCAGCTCCAGCCTGCGCAGGAAGTCGGGGGAGTCGAGGATTTCCTCGGTGACCAGCCGGGGCACCTTGTACCGGTCGCCGATGATGGTGCGTTCGGCACGTTCGAGCGCCACTACCGCCGCGCGCACGATGGCGCGGGCAAAGGGCTCGGCGGTGCCCTTGTCGAACAGCGCCGCCGCCTCCGGGTTGTTCGCCCGCAGCTCGCTGAGCCGGGCGGGCGCGCCGGTCAGCACGACGTATCGGTCCGGCGACTTGCCGAGCAGCCTGCGCTGCGCCAACCGGTTGGGGTGGCGGGGGTTGGTCAGCAGAGCCAGGTCGCCGAAGGTGACGCGCCGCACCCCGTCGCGTTCCGGTGGCAGCCACAGCACCCGGATCGGCACCACCAGCGGATCGTCGCGCCTGCTGACCAGCTGGGCGGCGACGGCGCCCGCGTCCAGGTCCAGCTGGGTGACCGGGGCGTCGGTGCCGAACTGCGCGCCGATCCCGCCGTCGGCGAGCCACGTGCCGACGAGTTCGCGTTCCACCCCCGATGCGGCCTCGATCAGGGCCACCACCGACTGCGGTGCGGTCCCGGGTCGGGCGGTCGCGGGTGAATCGCCGCGGTGATCGATCATCGATGTTCTTCCCTCCGCAGGTGACGCTCTCCACTATTCAATCCCGCCGGGTCGATTCCGCGCAGGCAGTCGGGGCGGCGAGTTCGGGTGGGCATGGTCCGAGCATTGTGCGTGTGTGGGCGGCCCCGGGGCTCCCCAGTCGCGGTGAGCACAACAGCTTGCGGCGGAAGCAGTGGCCGGTTGACGGCCATGATGACGGGGTTTCTGTTGTGGCCCAGGGGATTACGCCCTAGTCCGCTGGGTGGCGGTTTCGAGATCATGTGGTCCACGGGTTGATCGGGCGGTTCACTGCTGTGGCCGCGAGCCCTCCGTACCGTTATACAGGTAATGCTAACCTTACCTGCACAAGTTAGGTCAGGGTAACCTTTGGAGGATCGTTGTCGACCACGGAACGCCTGCGGGTTGAGTATGTGACCGATCCGGCGGCAGCGATGTCCCAGCTGGCAGGGTCGGATCGGTTCGGCGAGTACGTGATGTACGAGCGTCCGGGGGAATGGGTGTTCGCCGCCGATCCGGTCGGCAGTGTCGAACTCGATGTGTGGGAGCTGCGGGTCACGTGGGAGGGGCAGAGCACGACCAGCCGCTGGGAAGGAAACCCGGCCGGGGTGATCGACCGCGCGCTCGGCGCGTTGCCCCTCGAAGGGCGGAACGCGTACGGCTGGATCGGATTCGAGTTCTGCGCGTGGGCGCTCGACGCCACCGAGTACCTCGATCCGCGTACCGCGCTGGCACACCTGATGATTCCCCGCATCGAGGTGCGCGTGGGCGAATTCGGTGTCCGGGTATCCGGAGCGACCCCTGCCGAGACCGGCGACATCCATGATCTGATCGCGCAGTCGCAGAGCACCGAACTCCCGCGGGCGCACCCGGCCGACATCCGCATCGACCCCACCGGCTACCGGGATCGGGTGTCCGAAGCGGTAGGCGAGATCCAGGCGGGGCGGTACCAGAAGGTCATCCTGTCCAGGAAGGTCGACCTGCCGTTCCCGGTCGATGTTCCGGCCACCTATCGGCTCGGGCGCGCGCACAACACTCCGGCGCGGTCGTTCCTGTTGCGGCTCGGTGGCTTGGAGGCGGCGGGCTTCAGCCCGGAACTGGTCGCCTCGGTGGACGACGAGCGCGTGGTGACCACCGAGCCACTGGCGGGCACCCGCGCCTTCGGTCGCGGCGCGGCGGCCGACCTGGCCGCACGAGCGGACCTGGTCACCGATCCGAAAGAGATCGTGGAACACGCGATGTCGGTGCAGACCTCGTTCGCGGAGATCGCGGCGGTGGCCGATCCGGGCACGCCCGCGGTGTCGGATTTCATGGCCGTGCGTGAGCGCGGCAGCGTGCAGCACCTGGCCTCCACCGTGCGCGGGCGGCTGGCCGCCGACCGGTCCAGCTGGGACGCGCTGGAAATGCTGTTCCCCTCGGTCACCGCCTCCGGTATTCCCAAGCGCGAGGGTGTCGACTCGGTGTTCCGGCTCGATCACGATCCCCGCGGTCTGTATTCCGGTGCGGTGCTGACCGTTTCGCCGACCGGTGCGATGGAGGCGACGCTCGTGCTGCGTGCGGTGTACCAGAACGCCGAGGGCGCCTGGCTGCGTGCGGGCGCCGGGATCGTCGCTCAGTCTCGGCCGGAGCGGGAGTTCGAGGAGACCTGCGAGAAGCTGGGCAGCATCGCGCCCTACGTGGTCAAGGCCTGAGCGGCGAAGCGAACGGGCAGCACACCGATGCCGCGCTGCCCGCCGGCTTTCCGGCCGAGTGCTGCTCACCCCGCGGCGCGCAGCGCCTTCTTGTCGATCTTGCCGACCGCGGTGATCGGCAGCTTGTCGCTGCGGCGCAGCACATCCGGCAGTTTGTAGGTGGCAAGCCCGCGGGCGGCGAGAAAAGTCTTGATCTCGGCGAGGGTGGGCATTTCGCCGTCGACGACGAGAACGGCGCAAACCTTTTCGCCCAGCGCGGGGTCGGGCAGTCCCACGGCGGCGGCATGCCGGACCGCGGGGTGGGCGAGCAGGTGCTCCTCGAGTTCGTCACAGGAGATGTTCTCGCCGCCGCGGTTGATCACGTCTTTGATCCGCCCGGAGACCACGAGATGACCGCTGGGCAGCCGGCGCACCAGGTCGCCGCTGCGGTAGAAGCCGTCCGGGGTGAACGCGCGCGCGTTGTGCTCGGGCGCCCGGTAGTAGCCACGTATCGTGTACGGACCCCGGGTCAGCAACTCGCCCTCCTCGCCGGGCGCGACTTCGTTGCCGTCGCCGTCCACCACACGAATCTCGTCGGCGGGTGACAGCGGCCTGCCCTGGGTGGTGTGCAGCAACTCGACCGGATCGTCGAGCCGGGTGTAGTTGAGCAGACCTTCGGCCATCCCGAACACCTGTTGCAGGGTCGCGCCCAGCGCGGGAGTCACCTCCTTCGCGTTGACCTCGGCCAGCCTGGCGCCGCCCACCTGAAGCAGACGCAGTGAGCTCAGGTCGGCCGCTTCCCATTCAGTGGCGGCACACCAGAGCTGGGCCAGTGGCGGCACCACCGCCGTGACCGTGACGCCGTGCCGCTCGATGGCGGCGAACGCGTTCTCCGGGCTCGGATCGCCGACGAAGGCCACCGCGCCACCGACGCCGACGGTGCCGAGAATGCCGGGGCAGGCCAGCGGAAAGTTGTGTGCGGCGGGCAGTGTCGCGAGGTACACGTCGTTTTCGGTCAATTCGCATACCGCGGCGCTGGAGGTCGCGTTGTAGACGTAGTCGTCATGCGTGCGGGCGATCAGCTTCGGCAGTCCCGTGGTACCGCCGGAGACCAGCATCAGCGCGATATCGCTCGGATCGATCTCGGGCAGCTCGCCGCCCTCGCGCGGAATCGAGTTCAGGTCCGTGAAGGGTCCAGGATCGCCGAGCACCAGGACGTGGCGCAGCGAGGGCACCGCGTCCCGCACGGTCGTGGCCAGTTCGCGGTAGTCGAAATCGCCGACCCGGTCGGCGACGATGTAGCCGGCCGCCTCGGAAAGCCCGGCCAGATGCTCGATCTCGGCCCGCCGGTGCGCGGGCAGGCTCAGCACGGGGATGATCCCGGCCCGCAACAGCCCGAACAGCACGGTCAGGAACTCCGGCACGTTCGGCAGCTGGACCACCACCCGGTCGCCGGGTGTGATGCCCAGCGCGAGCAACCCGTGGGCCATCCGGTCCGCCGCGGCGTCGATCTCGGCGTACGTACGCGGGCCTCCGGCGTCGAGTAGCGCGGGGCGCAGCGGATGCTGTCGTGCGGTCGCGCGCAGCAGTTCACCGAGCGGGCGACCGGTCCAGTACCCGGCGGCTCGATAGTCCGCGGCCGTGTGCGCGGGAAGAGGGACATAGCCGTCGCGATGCGGTGGCGACGCGATGGGTGTCGAAGTCACGGTCTGCCTCACAGAAAGTCGAGCCGAGGGTTACCTTAGATAGGTTAGGCAACCCTATTTCAATGCGATAGGCTACCCGCCGAGCAGTCTCGATCCGCCGGTTTCGGCGGCGACCAAGGAGTGACAGCGCCAGATGGAGTCAGCACAGCGACCAGGGGCCGGGGCGGGGAAAGCGGGAAACGTGGCAGCCGCCGGGTCGGTGGTGGGACGGGACGAAATCCGCGCGGCCATCGCGAACCAGCTGGACATCCCCGCCGACTCGATCGCCGACGACGCCGACCTGATCCAGCTGGGCTTGGACTCGATCCGGACGATGAAGCTGGCCGGAGGCTGGCGCAAGCGCGGCATCGACATCAATTTCGCGCTGCTGGCGGCGAACCCGACCGTGAACGGCTGGCACGGGCTGCTCGGCGGCGCGGATGGGCCGGAGGCTGTCGAAGCGCCGAGCGAGCCGCGACCGGACCAGGCGGAGCAGGACGACGACGCGCCCTTCGCGCTCGCGCCGATGCAGCACGCCTATTGGATCGGCCGTTCCGAGTCGCAGGAGCTGGGCGGCGTCGCGGCCCACCTGTATGTCGAGTTCGACGGCGCCGGGGTGGATCCCGACCGCTTGGAGCGAGCGGTCGAAGCGCTGGTGCGGCGGCACCCGATGCTGCGCAGCCGCTTCCGGCCGGACGGCACCCAGCAGACCATGGCCCGCCCGGGCCGCCCGGTCTGGACACTGACCGACCTGCGCGCACTGTCGCAGGCGCAGGCCCAGGACGCGTTGGAGTCGTTGCGCGACCGCAAGACGCACCAGCGGATGGCCGTCGAGGACGGTCAGGTCATCGATATCGCGCTGACCTTGCTCGCCGACGGGCGGACCCGGCTGCATCTGGATGTCGACATGCTGGCGGCCGACGCGATGAGCTATCGCATCCTGATCAGCGATCTGGCGCGCCTCTACCACGGTGAGTCGCTTCCGGAACAGGGATACACCTTCCGGCGCTACCTCGCCGACCAGCCGAATGGACGCGGCGCCGAGCGCGATCGCGACCGGGAATGGTGGCAACAGCGGCTTCATGAGCTGCCCGGTGCACCGGAACTGCCACAGGCACAGAGTGTTTCGGGCACGAGCCGGACGGTGCGCTATCACCGGTGGCTCGCCCCCGAGGCGAAAGCACGGTTGTTCGAGGCCGCGCACGCACGCGGCATCACTCCGGCCATGGCGCTGGCCTCCGTGTTCGCCGAAACCATCGGAGCGTGGTCGGCACAACGGCGTTTTCTGCTGAATCTGCCACTCTTCCACCGCGAACCGGTGCATCCGCAGGTCGACGGGGTGGTCGGCGACTTCACGTCCTCGGTGCTGCTCGAGGTCGACGTGACCGAGCCGGCCACCGTGACGGAGCGGGCCCGCGCCTTGCAGGCGAGTCTGCACGCCGCCGGTGCGCACGCCGCGTACTCCGGCCTGGAGGTGCTGCGCGATCTGGGCCGCCTGCACGGCGAGCCGGTGCTCGCGCCGATCGTCTACACCAGTGCGCTCAACCTCGGGGAGTTGTTCGCCGACGTGGTCACCGAGACCTTCGGTGAGCCGGTGTGGATCATCTCGCAAGGCCCGCAGGTGCTGCTGGACGCGCAGATCACCGAGGTGCGCGGCGGTCTGCTGCTGAACTGGGACGTGCGCGAAGCGGCCTTCCCGCCCGGTGTGATCGACGCGATGTTCGCGCGGTACATCGACGCGATCACGCGCCTGGCGGGCGACGGCGATCGGGCAGCGGGCTGGGACGCCGAGGCGACGCTGCGGATTCCGGTCGAGCAGGCGGCCACCCGGGCGCGGGTCAACGCGACCTCGGGTCCGGTGAGCGGACGGTCGCTGCACAGCGGATTCTTCGCGAACGCGGCGGCGGAACCCGATGCGCCTGCCCTGATCTGGGAGCCGGACGGCGAGATGTCCTACGGCCAGTTGGCGGCCGAAGCGCTGGCCGTCGCTGGCGCCCTGCGCGAAGCTGGTGTGCTGCCGGGTGATTCGGTCGCCGTGCAGTTGCCGAAGGGGCCGGACCAGATCGTGGCCGTCCTCGGTGTGCTCGCCGCCGGGTCGGTTTATGTTCCGATCGGATTCGATCAGCCCGCGGCCAGGAGGGCGGAGATCCTGCGCACCGGTGACTGTGTCGCCGCGCTGACCGTCGAAGGCGTGGAGATTTCCGGGGTGCGGACCGTCGCCCTCACCGCGGCGCGTCGTCATCCGGAACCGTTGCCGCGTCCGATCTTCGGTTCTCCCGAGAGCATCGCTTACGTGCTGTTCACCTCCGGCTCCACCGGCAAGCCGAAGGGTGTCCAGGTACCGCATCGGGCCGCCATGAACACCATCGACGACCTGAACGAGCGTTTCGCCCTCGGCTCGGCCGACCGCTGCCTCGCGCTCTCGGCGCTCGAGTTCGACCTGTCGGTCTATGACATCTTCGGCCTACTCGATGCGGGGGGCGCGGTGGTGACGGTCGACGACGCGCAGCGCGGCGAGCCCGCGCAGTGGGTGGAATTGGTTCGCCGCCATGGTGTTTCGCTGATCAACTGCGTGCCCAGCCTGCTGGACATGCTGCTCGCCGCCGCGGCGGGCGCGCGCCTGGACTCACTGCGCACCGTGCTGCTCGGCGGGGACTGGGTGGATGTCGCCCTGCCGAGCCGACTGGCGGAGGTGGCGCCGGACTGCCGGTTCGTCGCGCTGGGCGGCGCCACCGAGACCGCGATCCATTCCACGATCTGCGAGGTGGTCGGCGCCGACGTTCCGGCGGACTGGACCGCCGTGCCGTACGGCACTCCCTTGCGCAACGTGCGGTGCCGGGTGGTCGGCCCCACCGGCCACGACTGCCCCGACTGGGTGACCGGCGAGCTCTGGATCGGCGGCGACGGCGTCGCGGCGGGCTACCGCGGCGATCCCGAGCGCACCGCCGAGCGGTTCATCGTCCACGATGGCATGCGCTGGTACCGCACCGGCGATCTGGCTCGGTACCTCCCCGACGGCTGCCTGGAGTTCCTCGGCCGCGCGGACCATCAGGTGAAGATCCGTGGTTACCGTGTGGAACTCGGTGAGGTGGAGAGCGCGTTGCGGTCCGTGCCCGGTGTGCGTCGCGCGATCGCCGCGGTCGTCGGCACCGCGGCGCCCAAGCTGGCCGCCGCCGTGGTGCTCGAGGCGGCCGCCGAGATGACCGTGGCGGCGTTGCTGGACGCCGTCGCGGATCTGTTGCCCGCCTATATGCTTCCCGCTCGGGTGGAGATGCTGCCGGAGCTGCCGCTGACCCCGAACGCGAAGCCCGACCGCAAGGCGATCCACGCGGTGCTGGCGCGCGGCGACGACAACGTCGAATTCATCGCTCCCCGAACCGATCTGGAGCGAGCGCTGGCGGACGTCGTCGCGACGGTGCTGAGCACCGAGCGGGTCGGCGTCACCGACGACTTCTTCGCCCTCGGCGGCGATTCGGTGCTGGCCACCGCCGTGATCGCCCGGGTGCGGGAATGGCTGGACGCGCCCGAAACGGTCGTCGCCGACCTGTTCGCCGCGCGGACCGTCGACGGCTTGGCCGCGCGCATGATCGATCGGGAACGCCAGCAGGGAACGGCAGGACGACTGGACACGGTAGCGGCGCTCTACCTGGAGGTCGCGGCGATGTCGGACGACGAGATCCTCGCCCGGACGTAGCGTCGGCCGCTGCGTCCGAACCGCTCGCTCGGCCGCGGCGCGGACTAAACTCGCCGCTATGACCAGGTGGGATACCTCGAACATCGCCGACCAGAGCGGTCGGACGTTCATCGTGACCGGCGCCAATAGCGGCCTGGGAGCCGAGACGGTGCGGGCGCTGGCCGCCGCGGGGGCCGAGGTGGTGCTGGCCTGCCGGAACCTGGCCAAAGGGGAGCAGGTTGCCGCCGAGGTCGGGGAGCGAGCACGGGTGCGCAAGCTGGACTTGGCCGATCTGGCCTCGGTGCGCGAGTTCGCCGAGGGCATCGACCGGGCCGACGTGCTGATCAACAACGCCGGCGTGATGGCGCTGCCCGAGGGGCGCACCGTCGATGGATTCGAAAAACAGATCGGCACAAATCATCTCGGCCACTTCGCGCTCACCGGGCTGCTGCTGGGCAAGATCTCCGACCGGATCGTCACCGTCTCCAGCGGCGCGCATCAAATGGGCACGATCGAGCTGGACGATCTCAACTGGGAGCAGCGCAAGTACCAGCGCTGGTCCGCCTACGCGCAGGCCAAGCTGGCCAATCTGATGTTCGCCCGGGAACTGCAGCGCAGGTTGACCGCGGCGGGTTCGCGGAAGATCTCGGTGGCCGCGCACCCCGGCTACGCGGCTACCGAGTTGCAGTCGCACACCGAATCCTTCCAGGACACGCTGATGGCGCTGGGCAACCGGCTGTTCGCGCAGAGCGCCGCGATGGGTGCGCTGCCGACTTTGTACGCCGCGACCGACGACGTGGAGCCGGGCGGTTTCTACGGCCCGACCGGGTTCGGCGGCATGCGGGGTTACCCGGGGCCGTCCGGCTCGTCGAAGGCGTCCAGGGACGAGAAGGTCGCGGGGGAGTTGTGGGAGCTGTCGGAGAAGCTGACCGGCGTCACCTACGACTTCACGAAGTAGCCGACCGCTGTCTTCAGGCGTTGTGACGCAGCGCACACAACGCTATGTCACACTCGGGCGAACCACGCCGTCGTCTTTGTGAACCCAACAGGAACGAACAAAGGACGGACATCATGGAACGCCGCTTCGACCTCTACGCCAACCCGGTCGCAGGCAGCTTCGTCAAGCGACTCACCATGGCCTCCAAGGTGATCAGCGACTCCACCCTGCCCGCCGCCACCTACGAGCTGGTCAAGATCCGCGCCAGCCAGATCAACGGCTGCGGCTACTGCACCGACATGCACACCAAGGACGCCGCGCACGCCGGCGAGACCTCGCTGCGGCTCAACCTGGTCGCCGCCTGGCACGAGGCCACCGTTTTCACCGAGGCCGAGCGCGCCGCGCTGGCGCTCACCGAAGAGGCCACCCGCATCGGCGACGGCCGCGCCGTCAGCGACGCGGTGTGGCAGGAGGTCCGCAAGCACTACGACGACGACCAGATCGCCGCCCTCATCGCCGCCATCGCGACGATCAACGCCTGGAACCGGATGAACGTCATCGCTCGCACGCCCGCGGGCGACTATGTGCCCGGCCAGTGGGGGTAGGAACTCGCAGTAGTTGGCGCGACCCGCGAGGTAAGGCTCGCACCGCGTACACCTGCGACGCGATGAACTGCGCAACGCAGCCACATCACCCCCACTCCAGGTTTCGAGCGAAGCGAGACCGAGCATTGCCCGTTCGCGGCCCGGCTCGCGTCCGAGTGGCCGACGCGCAAGCGACGAAGTCGCCACCGGCCGCCCGAGCCAGGCAGGGCCAAGGGCGAACACGCAGCGCCGCAGGCGCTGCAAATTGAACACAGCGTTAAACGCACCACTCCGCGTTCACGGCGTGGTAGTGGGCTGGTACTGTGCCTGACGTGCAGCGCGTGTATTTCTGGTTTAGCAAGCCGGCCCTGGGTGGGCTGGTCTGCGGCAACCACGTGCGCTGACGACATTCCACCCCGAGCCGGATGATGGACCGGCTCGACGGGTTTCACGTCCGTGGGTCGGCCCCGAGAAAAGGAAACCCACGACATGACAACCGCAGCCGACGTCGACGCTCGGCATTCCGATCTGGACGATCAACGCACCCTCAACATCAGCCCGCTGCGCTCGCCGGCGGAGGTGCGTCGCGTGCATCCGATCAACGATGCCCTCGCCGACACCGTCCGTGCGGGCCGCAAGGCCACCGTGGACGTGCTGAACGGCGCCGACGACCGCCTCATGGTGATCGTCGGTCCGTGCTCCGTGCACGACCCCGCCGCCGCCTTGGACTACGCCCGCCGTCTCGCGGCCAAGGCCGCCGAACTCGACGATCGGCTGCACGTGGTGATGCGGGTCTACTTCGAGAAGCCGCGCACCAGTCTGGGCTGGAAGGGCCTGATCAACGACCCGCACCTGGACGGCTCGTTCGACGTCAACACCGGTTTGGGCTTCGGTCGCAAACTGCTGGTCGACATCACCGCGCTCGGGCTCCCGGTGGCGTGTGAATTCCTCGACCCGATCACCCCGCAGTACATCGCGGACCTGGTGTCCTACGGCGCGATCGGCGCGCGTACCGCGGCCAGCCAGGTGCACCGGCAGCTCAGCAGCGCGCTGTCGATGCCGGTCGGCATCAAGAACGGCACCGACGGCGATGTCCAGGTTGCGGTCGACGGTGTGCGCGCCGCGGCGGCGAGTCACGTGTTCCCCGGCACCGACCTCGACGGCCGGTCCGCGCTGATCCGCACCACCGGCAACCCGGACTGCCATGTGATCCTGCGCGGCGGCAGCAACGGCACGAACTACGACGCGGCTTCGGTCGCCGAGGCGTGCCTGCGGCTGGAGAAGTCGTCGCTGCCGCAGCGGGTCGTCGTGGACGCCAGCCACGGCAACAGCAACAAGGACCACAACAAGCAGGTGGATGTGGTCACCGACATCGCGGACCGGCTGGCCGCGGGCGAAGCCGGTGTGGTCGGCGTGATGTTGGAGAGCTTCCTGGTCGCGGGACGTCAAGATCTCACCCTCGGCCGCGCCACCGACCTCACCTACGGCCAATCCATCACCGACGCGTGCCTGGACTGGGAGACCACCGCGCGTCAACTGGACCGGCTGGCCGACGCGGTGCGGCAACGCCGCGTGCGCTGATCAGGAGCCCGGGCTCGCGTCCGAGTGGCCGTCGCTTTCGCGAGGAAGTCGCCAGCGGCGGTTGCTCAGGCGCGAGCCCTGCGGCACCGCGAATCAGGCCGAGCAGATCAATCCCAGCAGATCGCCGGAGGAGATGATGCGGACGTCGAAGCCCGCCTCGGACAAGTGCTCGGTGAGCTTGCCCGGCGGCGGTTTCGGACTGGTCGGCTCGGACGCGTCGGGCGTGCCGTAGCCGTAGAACAGGCACAGTGTGCCGCCGGGTGTCAGTAGCCGCCGGATCAGGGCGAGTTCGGCACTGGGCCTTTTGGTCCAGAACAGGTTGACGTTCACCGCCAGGATCTTGTCGAAACCCCCTGTGCCGGGCCCGATCTCGCCCAGCAGCTGGTCCGGGTCCGCGTTCGCCAGGTCGGCGTGCACCAGGCGAACCCGGCCCGAATCGAGCTGGGCGGCATACTTTTTGCGCGCACGGGCGACGGCCGTGCCGGAACGCTCGACACCGACGATCGTCCCGTCGGTCACCTGTTCGGCGAGGCAGGCGATCGACTCGCTCGAGCCGGGACCGATCTCCAGGACCCGGTCGGCGGGTCGCACTTCCATGGTCCGCACTATCCAGGTGAAGCGCTGGTCGGCTGCCATCCTCGCAATCTACGACATGCCGTCCGCGATGCCGAGTGCCGTCGCGGCCGTCGTCCGGCCGCGGTGGAACTCGGCGGGCCAGCCATCGGCCGGGCCGGGCGGGTCGGTGCGCAGCCGCGCGGCGAGCCAGTGGTCGCGGCGTCGGCCGCGCTGCACACTGCCCAGCCGGGACAGGCCCTCGTACCGGAATCCGGCGCGGCGCGCGACCGCGGCGGACGCGTAATTGCCCACGTACGCGCGCCAGCCGATCCGCTCCAAGTCCAGCCCGTCGGCGCGGAACCCGAAGTCGCATACCAGGTTCACCGCTTGCGTCATCAGGCCGCGCGACCGCTGCGCTGGGATGAGCCAGAACCCGATCTCGGCCGCGCTCTCGTCGCGTTCTCCGAGGCCGACCGTGCCGACGACCGGACCGTCGGGGCGCAGCCGCACGGCCCAGGTGGGGCTGCGAGCCGCCCAGCCGGGGATGACGATGTCCTCGATGAAGGTCACCGCGTTCGCTCGCACGTACGGCACCGGGATGGTCACCCATTCCCCGATGGACGGCTCCTGGCAGCATTCGGTGATGGTGTCCACGTCGTCCATCGTCGGCGCCGACAGCCAAATCGTTCCGTTCGTCAGCACGTGATGGTCCATTCGGCCATGCTGTCACGGACCGGCCCGCCGGATCATCCGGTTTATCCATCGCCCAACGACCGGATACCGCGCGGGAACGTGCCACCGCCGGACCGTAGACTTCCCGGTGATGGTTGCCGCGCTGCTTTCCGACCTGTTCGAGTCACATCGGGCGCATTTGCTCTCGGTCGCCTATCGGCTGACGGGCAGCGTCGGCGATGCCGAGGACGCGGTTCAGGAAAGCTGGCTGCGTCTGGCGGGTGCGCACCAGTCCGAGATCGAGGATCTGCGGGCCTGGCTGACCACCGTCGTGAGCCGCATCTGCCTGGACCGTTTGCGTAGTGCGGCGGCGCGCCGGGAAAGCTACGTCGGCCAGTGGCTGCCGGAACCCGTGGTCACCGCCCGAACACCGTCGACTGCGCCCGACCCGCTGGAGGCGGTGGTGCGCAAGCAGGAGTGCCGATTCGCGGCGCTGGTCGTGCTGGACACCCTGACGCCACCGCAGCGGGTGGCCTTCGTGCTGCACGATGGACTTTCGGTGCCGTTCGACGAAATCGCCGACATCCTCGGCATCTCCGCCGACGCCGCACGTCAGCTGGCCGTGCGCGCCCGCAAGGCGGTGGCGCGGACGCCGCAGCCGGTACCCGATGTCGAGCACGAGGCGGCGGTGCAGCGTTTCCTCACCGCGTTGAGTTCCGGTGACGTGACCGCCGTGGCGGCCGCGCTGCACCCGGACTCGGTGATGATCGGCGACGCCAACGGCACCACGGCCACCGCGGTGAACGTCCTGCACGGCGCGGATCGGATCGCCCGCTTCTACTTGGGGCTGGTGCGCAAGTACGGGCTCGAGGACGCGCCGTCGGTTTACGAATTCGCCTCGGTCAATGGGCAATTGGGCCTTGTGGTCGCCGGGCGTCCGGCCGAGGACGGTCGTGCGGGTTACCCGACCCGGGTTATGGGGTTCACCGTCCGTGACGGATTGGTCTGGGGCACTTACGATCTGGCGAATCCAGCCAAATTGGGCGGGGTTCGGCTGGGTTGAGTCCAGCCGCCTGTCGCCAGCCTGACATCGGCTGAGATGTGTGCAGGCCGGAGACGATGCCGACTCCCGGTTTACCGATCGAGGGCGGGTAGCCCCGGCCAGATGTCGCCGAACCGATCAACCAGGTGCCGCCGACATCGTGCAACAAGTGCAACAGGGACCGCAGTACGTGCCCGACGGCGGGCAAGGTTCGGGTAGGACTCTGTAAAAATTCCGTTTCGAGATATGCCCGCAGCCTGTGGGCCAGAACATAGCGAGGCTGGCTGCCATTGGATCGGCGAACAATTCCGCAGGTGAATTGCCTGGTCAGCGCCCGGAAGAGGCCAGCTATCACTTAGCAACAAACGCTTTCTCTGGGCTAGTCTCCGGGTATGTCCTCGCAACCCCAGACCGTTGCCCGCCTGCGCCCCTTCGCCTCGACGATCTTCGCCGAGATGACCGAACTCGCCGTCCGGCACGACGCGGTCAACCTCGGCCAGGGATTTCCCGACACCGATGGGCCCGCGAGCATGCTGGAAGTGGCGCGCCGCGCCATCGCGGACGGCTTCAACCAGTACCCGCCCGGGCGTGGCGTGCCGGTGCTGCGCCGAGCCGTCGCCGACGACCGAGCCCGGCGCTACGGGACCGACTACGACCCGGACACGCAGGTGCTGGTGACGGTGGGGGCGACGGAGGCGATCAGCGCCGCGGTGCTGGGCCTGGTGGAACCAGGTCAGGAGGTCGTGCTGATCGAGCCGTATTACGACTCCTACGCCGCGGCGGTGGCGCTGGCGGGCGCACGGCGGCGCACGGCCAGGCTGGTGGCCGACGGTGACCGGTTCGTCCTCGACCTCGACAGTCTGCGTGACGCGATCACCCCGGCGACCCGGATGCTGATCGTCAACTCGCCGCACAACCCGACCGGCACGGTGCTCGGCCGCCAGGACCTCGAGGCGATCGCCGAGATCGCCTGTGAGCGTGATCTTCTGGTGCTCACCGACGAAGTCTACGAACATCTGGTCTACGACGGGGCCGAGCACATCAGCTTGGCCACTCTGCCGGGCATGGCCGAGCGCACGATCGCAGTGTCCAGTGCGGCAAAGACTTTCAGCGTCACCGGATGGAAGACCGGCTGGGCGTGCGGCCCCACCGACCTCATCGACGGCGTGCTCGCGGCCAAGCAGTTCCTCACCTTCGTGGCGGGTGGTCCGTTCCAGCCCGCGGTCGCGCACGCGATCAACCATGAGCTGGGTTGGGTCGCCAAGTTGCGGGATACGTTGTCCGAGAAGCGGCTTCGCCTCTCCGCGGCTCTTGCCGACACCGGACTGGGCGTACAGACCAGTGCGGGCGGGTATTTCGTCTGCGCCGACATCACGCCCCTCGGCGCCGCGGACGGTCTGGCGTTCTGCCGGGAACTGCCGAAGCGCCTCGGCGTCGCGGCGGTGCCGGTCAGCGTGTTCGCCGACGACACCGCCGCCTGGAACCACCTGGTGCGTTTCACCTTCTGCAAGCGCGACGAAACCCTGGACGAGGGCGTCCGCCGGTTGCGCCTGGGTTGACCGCTACCCGTCACGTCAGGCCGACGACGCGCCGACCCGGCCGAGATGCCGAGCGAAGAACCGGGTCGCGCTGTCGACCTCGAACCTGGGCACTTCGCCATGACCACCCGCGTTGGCGTGCAACGTCTTTTCCTTCGAAGCGAAGGCATCGAACAACGCCAGACCGGATCGACGGTCGACCAGCTCGTCGTCCCACTGGAGCAGGAATTCGATCGGGGCGGTGATCTGTGCGGCCGCCTCGGTCAGGGATTCATGCCCGAGACAACCGAAGACCGCCGCGCTGATCCTGGGTTCGACCGCCGTCAACGGCACCCCCATCCCGGTGCCCTGCATGATGCCCCAGAAGCCGACCGGTCCTTCGGCGCCGATCTCCGGTAGTTCCTGCGGGGCGTCCAGGGTCGCCTGCCATTCCGGCACGGCACGTTCGGCCAGGTAGGTGTGCAAACCGGCGATGATCGGGCCGATCGGGTGGCACAATCGGTCACCTTCGGTGGCGGCGCCGACGTGCGCTGCCTCACGTCCTGGTGCTGAGGGGCCGGAAGTGTGACATGCTTGCTGGTGAGCACGAGCTGTTGAAGTGATCGCTCGGCTTGCTACAGAAAGCAATACAAAGTAAATGACGCAAGGCATTGTGAAGTGGTTTAACGGCGAAAAGGGCTTCGGGTTCATCGCGCAAGACGCTGGCGGTCCCGACGTTTTCGTTCACTACTCCGAGATTTCCGGCTCCGGGTTCAAGTCCCTCGACGAGGGGCAGCGTGTCGAGTTCGAGATCGGCCAGGGCCAGAAGGGTCCGCAGGCCCAGAGCGTCCGCGCCATCTAGGAGCTGACAAACCTGAAACCCGCGCCACGGCGCGGGTTTCTTGCTTTTCCGGGCCTGCTGGCGCCCTGCATTCACCTGCGCCCCGGCCGGACGTGCCGGTTGTTCCCGGGTCGG
The DNA here is from genome assembly GCF_965283145.1 of Nocardia sp. Marseille-Q1738. Taxonomy (NCBI): domain Bacteria; kingdom Bacillati; phylum Actinomycetota; class Actinomycetes; order Mycobacteriales; family Nocardiaceae; genus Nocardia; species Nocardia sp. Marseille-Q1738. Next base: position 1,295,609 of record NZ_CBDIMS010000001.1, read on the forward strand.
GCAGAGCGCGGGACAACCTCACCCCAGGCAGGTCGGCCACATCCCGCATCGCACGCCCGATACCGTGCCCAGCGCTCACCGGCCTACTCCGCACTTCCTGAAGCTTCCCAATTCCGAGCCCTCGCCGGTGCTCGCGCCAATGCCACTCGATGCCGCACCCGCTACTGGCAGGGCTGATCGGGCCGCGACGGCGCCAGAAATTCTGCACTGTCGACTGTAGACATTCTGGGAGACGCGGTATACAGTCGCTGTCGTTGGAGATGCAAAGTCTGGTTGGCCGGGCAGGTGAACTGCCCGGAAGCAAGATCCACCGTCCCCTCCGGCGGAGAAGAGAACCTGGTGCAGTCGGCCGGGCCGCCGGAGGGGATGACGAAATACCTCAGGCATGTCCGTCGATGCGGGAGGTGGTCGCTGAGATAGTTACCAATACCCTCCGCGCCCGGGAAGAAGTGTCGGGCGCGGTGTTCGACGCCGACTCTGCGGGTCGGCAGATGGAATTGAAATCAAACCCCTCGATCCCGGGCCCCGGGCGCATAGCGCGCCGGGGCCTGGCGGCGTTGACCCCCGAGAGGTGTTGTGCAACAACCCGAACCGAATCCCGTTAGCGGCTCCGGTGCCGCGGACCGGCTCGATGACGAGGACTACCCCGCTTACAGCATGGGCCGGGCCGCGGAAATCCTCGGCGTCACCCCCGCCTTCCTACGCGGCCTCGACGCTGCCGAACTGCTGACACCCCAGCGCTCGCAGGGCGGGCACCGCCGCTACTCCCGCTACCAACTGCGTATCGCCGCCCGGGTCCGCGCGCTGGTCGACCAGGGCACACCGCTGGAGGCGGCGTGCCGGATCATCGTCCTCGAAGACCAGCTCGCCGAAGCCCTCGAACTCAACGCCGAACTCTCGCGACAAGATCCACCCGCACCGGACCCGGACAGCTGACTTCAACAGCCGCCGCACCGGGTGCCGAGTTCCGCCCACACCGTTTTGCCGCCGCCGTGGTAGTCGACACCCCAGCAGGTGGCGATCTGGTCGACCAGCATCAACCCGCGGCCGCCGCTGTGGTCGGGCCGGCGGATCTGTGCTTGCGCGGGTGAGGCGTCATCGACCTCCACACGGAACCGGCCGTGGCCGGCCACGATCAACCGGCAGCCGCGCGGTGCCCGGGCATGGAGGACAGCGTTGCTGGCCAATTCATCGCACACCTGCACCGCGTCCTCGACCTCGATACCGGCGACATGCTCGAGCAGGCGCCGTACCGCGGCCCGCACCTGCCCCAACGACATGACCTCGAGGTCCAACTCGACAACAGCGCCGTTCACGCGTTGATCGGCACGTGCCGGATTCAGTGTCGAAGCGCCCACCCTGCACCCCTCCTCCCGCTCGCCCAGTACCCCGACCTCCGCCGGGAGACAGCACTACCTTGGCGACGGCATACCCCCGCCATACCACGCGAAAACCGCCGCCGCGTCCACCACCACACTCCTCGCACGCCGGTGAACCTGACAGCGGCCAGTGAAACTCCCCACGGACGGCCAGTTCCGATTCGTAGGTGGTGAGTTCGCGTATGGCATCCGGCCACGGAGCCTCCGCGAAAACTCGTTGGCGGACCGCGGTGACCACTGCTACTTTTCCGGAGGCCGTGCGAGAGAACGAGGAGGTGGTATCCGTGAACGCAGTATCGACATGGGTGCTCCCCTCTGGGGTCACGGTCGGGCGATAGGTCGTCCGGGAGCGCCGTTCACGAGCACTCCCGAAAGGCACGACCATGCAATTCACTGCCGAACAGCGCCTCGACGACGGCGTCCTCGAGCGCGAATTCACCCTCGGCGAGATCCCCGGCATCCTGTGGACGCCCGGATCCGCATCCGCACCGGCGCCGTTGATCCTGGTCGGCCACCCCGGCGGACTGTGTCAGATGTACCCCCGACTGGTGGCCCGGGCCCGGCACGCCGCGGCGGAGGGCTTCGCCGCGGCCACCATCGAGCTCCCCGGTAGCGGTGACCGGCCCCGTTCGGCCGCCGCCGAGCAGGCCCGCGCCGACCTGCACCGGGCGCTGGAGGCCGGTGAGCCGGTCGACGACGAGATCGTCGACCGGCTCGTCCTGCCGCTGGTCGAAAAGGCGGTCCCGGAATGGCGGGCCGCCCTGGACGCCCTCCTTGCGCTGCCCGAGATCGGCGGCCCGGTCGGGTACGCGGGAGGGGTGATCGCCATCGGCATCCGGCTGGCGGTGGTCGAGCCACGCATCTCGGCCGCCCTTCTGTTCGCCGGGAGTTTCGTGCCCCGCACCATGTTCGAGGAGGCCCGGCAGGTCACCATTCCGCTGCAGGTCCTGCTGCAGTGGGACGACGAAGGAAACGACCGGCAGTTGGCCCTGGACCTGTTCGACGCCTTCGGTTCCAAGGAGAAGACGCTGCACGCCAATATGGGCGGGCACACCGGCGTCCCGCAGTTCGAGGGGGACGACGGGAACCGATTCTTCGCCCGGCACCTGACGTGAGGCCGGCCCGTCGGGCCGGCAGCAGACGATAGGAGCTGTCAGCCAGGACGCCGCTTCATCGAGGACGGGTCCCGGCCCTCCTCGATGGCGGTGGCCAGCAGATGCATAACCGCCCCGATCGCGGCGGTACCGGCCATCGGCGGTCCGGCCGGTCGGGGCGGCGCGTCTCAGGATCGACGTCGGTGAAAATCCCGCTATAGCTGCCCGCCAAGTGGCCGCGAGTGGGGAATTCCAACTGGCCGCTGACAGTGAATCAGAGCTGACCACCATCTTGAAGGATGGCTTTTACACGCGGAGCAATTCCGCCACCCCCTGGACCGACGACCCGAGATAGCAACCTGGACCGCGCCGCCGTGTGTCGCGGAAAGGAACGCCGCGGCCGAACACTTCGCAATGCGAGGTGCGGTTCGTCGCCGGTCAGGCGGGCGCGGGGCGGGTGCGGTCGGTAGCGAGCAGGGCGGCGATGGCGCCGAGCATGGTGCCGGTGATGTAGCGCTGCGTACGCAACCACAGGGGCCGCTTGGTGAGGAAGGTCGCGAGGCCGCCCGCTCCGAGGACGATCAGTCCGTTCACGGTGAGCGCCACACCAATCTGCACCGCCCCCAGGCACAGGCTCTGCAACCACACTTTGCCGTGCTCCGGCGTCACGAACTGGGGGATCAACGCCATGTACATGATCGCGATCTTCGGATTCAGCAGATTGGTAACCAGGCCCATCGTGAACAGCCGCCGCGTCGGATCGGCCGACAGCGCCGCGGGCGCGAACACCGAAACCCCACCCGGCCGCAACGCCTGCCACGCCAGCCACCCCAGATAAGCGGCCCCAGCCAGCTTCACCGCCATATACAAGCCCGGCACCACCGCGAACACAGCTGTGATCCCAGCAGTCGCCGCCGCCAGATAAACCCCGAACCCAGCCGCCACCCCACCCAACGACACCAGCCCGGCCCGCCGCCCCTGCGACACCGTCCGCGACACCAGATACATCATGTTCGGCCCGGGCGTGAGCACCATCCCCAACGCCGCCACCGCAACCCCCACCACCGCCGCCATCTCGATCATGCCCCCGATCCTCGCCTGTCCGGTTCCCCGCCGTCTCGGTCCAGTTGGCGGTCGCTGGTCCTCCGGGCGAAGGCATCCTTCGCGAGTGGCACATGGCTGCGGCGAAACGCGAGAAGACCTCTCCGTGGCGTGCCACTCGCGGGAGATCCGGTGGCTCGTCACGCCGCAAGCAGTGTTCGCGCCCGTTCGTTGAAGTCGGCGACCAAGGGATGTGGCCCGAATGCCATCATGCGTTGCCGTACGTCACGGACCGCTTCCACAGAGCGAGAGGACTTGACCCTCCGGGAGAGATCCAGAGTCCGCAGACCGGCGGCGTGGGCGGCTTCGAGGTCACGCTTTTGGATATGTGTGACGGCCAGGGCCGCATGGGACAGCGCGCCGCGCCGCGCCCGATTCTGACTGCGGGCATATGAGATTGACCGGCGCGCGTGCGGTTCGGCTGCGTCCGGCTGTCCGAGATCACGAAAGGCGTTCGCCCACTCGCCACAGATGTACGCCTCATCGATGAACCGCGCCCATTCCGGCTCTCGGTCGGGCTCGACAACGGCGAAGGCGCGCTCTGCGGCGTTGATGGCGTGCGCGACGCCACGCTTGTCGCCCATGACTGCCAGCGACCGCGCTTCGAGCGTCCACAGGTCCGCCAGGCAGGCGGGCGCATTCACCTTCGACAAACCTTGGCGACCGGCCTGCGCAAGTCGTCGGCCTTCGTGCGGATGCCCCAGCAGCGTCGCCTGATCCGCCATCCCGGCGAGCACGTGAGCCCCGAGCGCGGGGTCTCGCGACTCTTCCGCGAGGCGGAGCGCCTGAATGAGATACCGCTGTGCCGCACCGTGCTCTCCGTTATCGAACGCCATCCACCCAAGAAGATAGGTCTGTTCTGCTGCCGCACCGTACAGCGCCAAACGGACTTCCTCGGTGTGCGTCCGTCGCAGCAGCGGGTACACGTGCTCGTTCATGTATGCCGCCAAGACGAGGCGGCCTGAGCCGCCGCCTTGGAAGATGTCCATCTCCTGGAACGTACTGAACATGTTCTGCACAGCGGTGACGTCCCCGAGACGCACCCGTTGCCGTTCAACGGGGAGTTGGTCGAGCGTATTGAGCAACCAGTCCCGGGACGGTCCAACCGCCGCGACGGCCGCAAACGACGCCGTGGTCAGGAATTTCCTACGATCCACGTCTGCTCTCCCAAGGTCTGCGACTGCTTCGACTGTCTGTGTCCACGATGGGTGGTAGACGAGTGCACGGTCAACGGTCGACGCGTCGCCTAGACCGAGATCGTATGTCGTCACGCGGTAGCCGAACCGCGCGGAGAACAAGTCAGCGAGAATCGCCGGAACCGGCGGGCGGGGATGCTCTCCCTCGTCCACCCAGCGACGCACGCTCGACGCGTCCGGCCTGATCTGGGGTTCGCCCCATTCGATCGCGAGGGCACGCACGCGGCGCGCCAGTTCCCCACGGCTCCAACCTGAACGGGCCAGCCACTCGGAAAGGTGCATGTTCGGACTGTCCATCACACCTGCCATTTCGTCACCGGGAGAGGTCGATCCACCACCTTTCAACACCCGCTGCGACCTTACTCTTGGCGCGTCCGAGGTGTGTGCTGAATGCGCGTCCGATCGAGAGGTTCTGTCCCATCTCCGGGGACCATTTCAGGGGGATGGCGGTGACGGGCGCACCCAAGGCCACCGATACAAGCAGAGGTCTTTCCGATGGACCACATAGCTTTTGGGGACACGCCACTGTCCCGCGTCAACTACTACCGGCAGGTGTGTGACCTGCCCGCAGTCATCGACCCGCCCTGCATGGGCAGGATCATCATGAAAGCAACCCACGTTTGGGGCATCATCATGCCCGCCCCACTCGGCGCGGCAGTCAGAAACCATATGCGGCAACAGCATCCGAACGTTGGGCCGATCATGTCGCACCCGCGGTCCGAGCGGTGGACCATCCTCACCAGACCCGACCTGCCGGACGAGGTACGGCTGTTCGCCGAGCTGTATCGGCTGAACGTGTCGATCGTGCGGACCGGAGGGACGATCGCGCTGCCGAGCCCGGATCAGCGGTCGGCGCATTTGCGGCTGTGGGTCGAACCGCCGAAGTGTCCGTTCCGCCTGTCTGGCCTGGTTGTGGTCGACGCCATCCGAGCCTGCGCCGGACCCGGCAAGCCCCCGAGGACGGCGGCGCGTGTCTGAATTCAATCTGCCCAGGTCGCTGCGGTTGTCGGAGTGCATCGGCGCTGTCTTCCGGAACACAACCGACACGCTGATGTACGTCGGCTGTCCGCAGTGCCGTCACGTTGCCCCGGTACATGACGACGTGATCAGCGAACACAGAGGCGTGTTCGGCCGCGAATGCTCTACCGCCGGGCTCCGCGTGGTCGATGACAGGTCCGATTTCGTGATCGGCGGTGGACGGTGATCGGCAGCGGTGAACCCACAGACCCGCACACGTCCCCCAGACCTACCGAGACCGATGTCCGCCTCAGCGTCTTCTGGCACGGCCTGCACCTCGAATTCGCCGCCTGCACGACAGCCGCGCGGGCATTCGTCAAGGAATGGAGGACAACCCACTACAGCGACGCGGTGGAAGTCTTTCCGGACGGCGCGGAGGGCCTTCCCCGCCTTCCGTGCGAACGGCTCTACCTTGAGCCATAATCCGAGAGGATGCCTTGCTGGCCTGCGCTGTCGTTGTCGGCACGTGCGAGGCCGGACGTCGCCCGGCGGGCAGTGACTTGCGGTTGCGGCAGCGGCGGTGTGGTGGCGCATCGGCATTTCCGACAGGCGGTCGGTCAGGCCTGTGGGCAGCTCATCCTGGCTGGCTCTGTTGCGGCTGCTTCCTCTGATTGTGGCTCTGGGCAAACGTTAACCAACGCAACGACTCTCGCGTCCTTATACTCAATGGCCGTGCATTGGGGTGTGGTGGCGACGGTGAGTGCCAGTTCGACTGCCGCGCTTGCTGCGGTGATCTTCGGCTGGCTTACAGTTCTCCGTGCACAATACGAGCGCGTGCTGAACGTCGTTGACTACATCTCGTCTGATCGAGTCGCGGAGGCTCGTCACCAGCTCGGATCCGTTATCTATGACAGGGGCGGCATCGTGACGTCCAGACAAAGACGGGAAACCCTCGAGAATCTCTTTGTGGTTCTGTGGGCCGCCCGTCGTGTTGCAGTCGTCCGCGAAACCCTGCCCCGGATCGCGCGGAACAACTCGCCGTGGTCGGGACCTCATCGACTGCTGCGAAAGAGCACCGAAGACTGGGTGAAGTTCTGGGTTCGGTACTACGAGGTAGTGGCAAACGAGACGGGCGCTGACACCGCGGGCTCGGACCGAGGGCTGATCGAATTGGCTATCGCGTGGGGTTTGACTGATCGGAGCGAAGCCGAATTCGTAGCTTCCAACCGGTTGCGTATTGCTGGGTCCAGCGCAGTAGCCGGAACGGACGGCAGAGTCGGATACGACCACCCTGTGGCCACGCCACCGGATATCCTTCCGCTGAGGCTTCCCGATCCTCCGACACCCTCTTAGTCGTCGAGCTGATCGGGATCTTTGGGATGGAGCAATGCCTGACAGTGAGGCGTCGGGCTAGTGGCGGAGCCGGTTCGCCGCCTCCCCGGCCCCTCTCGGTCCAGTTGGCGGTCGCTGGTCGTCGTCCGGGGGAAGACACCGCGCCCTTCCGTTGTTACATCCAGTCGCTGCCATGCCCCATGTCGCCGAGAGGGCCCGGTAACCTGCGGGGTTGTCGGTGGGGTCGGGGAGAATGGCGGGGGAATCGATACGAGGAGGGACTGTGACCGACGGTCCGCTGATTGTGCAGAGTGACAAAACGCTGCTGTTGGAGGTCGACCACCAGTTGGCCGACGCGGCGCGGCAGGCGATCGCGCCGTTCGCCGAGTTGGAGCGGGCGCCGGAGCATGTACATACCTATCGGGTGACGCCGCTGGCGCTGTGGAACGCGCGGGCGGCGGGGCACGATGCCGAGCAGGTGGTGGACGCGCTGGTCAGTTTCTCCCGGTACGCGGTGCCGCAGCCGTTGCTCGTCGACGTGGTCGACACCATGGCGCGCTACGGGCGGTTGCAGCTGGTCAAGCATCCCGCGCACGGATTGACGCTGGTCAGCCTGGATCGCGCGGTGCTGGAGGAGGTGCTCCGGCACAAGAAGATCGCCCCGATGCTCGGCACGCGCATCGACGACGACACGGTGGTGGTGCACCCGTCCGAGCGCGGCCGGATCAAGCAGATGCTGCTGAAGATCGGCTGGCCCGCCGAGGACCTCGCCGGGTACGTCGATGGCGAGGCGCACCCGATCGAACTCGACTACGTGACCGACGGCTGGCATCTGCGCGACTACCAGCAGATGGCCGCCGACTCGTTCTGGGCGGGCGGGTCCGGCGTGGTCGTGCTGCCCTGCGGTGCAGGCAAGACGATGGTCGGCGCGGCGGCGATGGCCAAGGCGAAGGCGACCACGCTGATCCTGGTCACGAACACGGTGGCGGGCAGGCAGTGGCGCCGCGAACTGCTCGCGCGCACCTCGCTCACCGAGGATGAGATCGGCGAGTACTCCGGCGAACGCAAGGAGATCCGCCCGGTCACCATCGCCACCTATCAGGTGATCACCCGCCGCACCAAAGGCGAATACAAGCACCTGGAACTGTTCGACAGCCGCGACTGGGGCCTGGTCATCTACGACGAGGTGCACCTGCTGCCCGCCCCGGTCTTCCGGATGACCGCCGATCTCCAGTCCCGCCGCCGCCTCGGCCTGACCGCGACCTTGGTCCGCGAGGACGGCCGCGAAGGCGACGTGTTCTCCCTGATCGGCCCGAAGCGCTACGACGCGCCCTGGAAGGACATCGAGGCCCAAGGGTGGATCGCCCCCGCCGAGTGCATCGAGGTCCGGGTCACGCTGACCGATGCCGAACGGATGACGTACGCGACCGCCGAGCCGGAGGAGCGCTACAAATTGTGCTCCACCGCGCACACCAAAATCGCCGTGGTGGAGTCGATTCTGGCCCAGCATCAGGACGCGCCGAGCCTGGTCATCGGCGCCTACTTGGAACAGTTGGACGAACTCGGCGCCGCGCTCGACGCCCCGGTGATCCAGGGTTCGACGAAAACCAAAGAGCGCGAGGAACTCTTCGACGCGTTCCGGCGCGGGGAGATCCCGGTGCTGGTGGTGAGCAAGGTCGCGAACTTCTCCATCGATTTGCCGGAAGCGTCGGTGGCCGTGCAGGTCTCGGGCACCTTCGGTTCGCGCCAGGAGGAGGCGCAGCGCCTCGGCCGGTTGCTGCGGCCGAAGCACGACCGCGGCCAGGCCCATTTCTACTCGGTGGTCGCCCGCGACACCCTCGACGCCGAGTACGCCGCACATCGCCAGCGTTTTCTCGCCGAGCAGGGGTATGCCTACCGCATCACAGATGCCGACGACTTGCTCGGCCCCGCCATCGGATAAGCGGAGACAATTCCTCCGCAAGCTGTGCTAGGAATGAGGTCGTGCGACGCTTCGAATTCGCGGTGGACCGCAGGCATGCCCACGCGGTCAACGAAGTCTTCGCCGACCTTCGACGCCTGCGCCTCATGGCGATCGCCGCCGCGGTGGTCGCGGCGACCGGAACGGCGTTCCTGATCTGGCTGGACCACACCTGGGCGTATCTGCTCGCGGTCGCGTTCGCGCTCGGTGCGGTGACCGCGCTGTGGGTGGCGCTGTGGACGCCGCGGCATTCCAGCATCGACAAGCTCTACGCGGACGGCGAGCTGGTCCCCGCGGTGGTCTCGGAGACCTACCCGTCCGGTGTGGTGCTGCTCGCCCTGGTCGACGTGTCCACGCCGGAAACGGGGGATCCGCGCTACGCCCTGGTCACCAGGAAGGTCCGCAGCCTGCCCGGCCACCAAGCCAAGGCGGGCGAGCGGGTGCCCTCGGTCGCGGTGCGCACCGACCGGGCGCCGCGGCAGGTGGGCGAGCGCTGGCAGTCGGTGAGCGCCATGCCGATCGCTTGGGGCACCACCGACGGGTCGGTCATCGCACGCGCCCGCGCCGCGATCAGCGAGGTGGAGTGGCGGCTGCTCACCGACAATCTCGCGCTGGCCGACAAGGTGCGGCGCACCGCCACGAAACGACTGCTGCTCGATCCGCACCAGCTGCCCGGTGAGCTCGGCTCCTGAACCTGTTGCGAAGTCCCGGTTTTCCGGTTGCGGGTATGCCTACACTCGGAAGATGCTCCCAGCGTCCAATTTGCTGGCGTTCATCGCCGCCGCGGTCGTCATCATCGTCGTGCCCGGCCCCGGCGTGCTGTTCACCGTCGGTCGCGCGCTCACCCTCGGTCGGCGGGCGGCGCTGCTCTCGGTGCTCGGGCATGCCGCGGGCGTCTATGTCGCGTTGGTCCTGGTCGCGATCGGGCTCGGCGCACTGCTCACGACGTCGGCGCTGGCGCTCACCGTGGTCAAGTTCGCGGGCGCGCTGTATCTGATGTATCTGGGAATCCAAGCTATTCGCCAGCGCGGGGCGTTGCGCGCGGCGCTTGCCACCACGGTCGAACCGACGCCCAATGCGCGGGTGCTGCGCCAGAGCGCGATCGTCGGGCTGACCAATCCCAAGGCGATCGTCTTCTTCTCCGCGGTGCTGCCGCACTTCGCCGACCCGGCCAGCGGCTCGTTGTCCTGGCAATTCCTCCTTCTGGGCACGGTCTTCCTCGCCATCGCGCTCGTTTCCGACAGCGCGTGGGCCCTGCTGGCCGCCTCGGCCAGGTCCTGGTTCGCCCGGTCGCCGCGCAGGCTGGAGGCAGTCGGCGGAGCGGGCGGTGTGATGATCTTCGGTGTCGGCGCGTCGGTGGCGTTGACCGGCAGCGCCGACTGAAGCGGCTACCATCCTGCGAGGTCGGTGCGTCGGCACCGAAAAGTGGTGGGGTTGCAGAGGGGTGGTCGTTCGTATGAGGTTGTCCGGCTGGATGTGCGCCGCGGTCGCGTGTGCGTTCGTCGCCGTGTCGTCGCCGCCCGCGCACGCCGACTCGTCCGCGGACCCGCTCATCGGCGCGCCCGGCCTGGGTGATCCCTATTACCCACTGGACGGCAACGGCGGCTACGACGTTCAGCACTACCGCGTCGGCATCGACTACGACCCGCCGAGCCACCGGCTCACCGGATCCACCGAGATCTTCGCCAACGCCACCCAGGCGCTGCGCAGATTCAACCTCGACTTCGCCGGGCCGGAGGTGCGCATGGTGTCGGTGAACCACCTACCCGCCGCGTTCGAACGCAACGGCGAGCACGAGTTGACCGTCACGCCGATGCTTCCACTGCTGCCCGGCCTGCCGTTCGTCGTCACCGTCGACTACGCGGGGCCCGCCGCGGACACCGCAGGCGAGGGATGGACCTTCGCGCCCAGCGGCGGCGCGTTCGTCGCGGGGGAGCCGCACTCGGCGACGAGTTGGTACCCGCTCAACGACACCCCGCTGGACAAGGCCACGTTCGAGCTGCACGCCACGGTCCCCGCGGAATGGGAGGTGGTGTCCAACGGTGTGCGAACCGAGAACGTGGTGAGCGATGACAAGCGGAGGGTTGGTTGGGTTACCACCAAGCCGGTGCTCGGCTATCTGACCACCGTCGCCATCGACAAGTTCGACTTCCTCGAGCAGCGCCGTGCCAATGGCACCCCACTGGTCAGCGCGTTCGCACCGAACGCGGAAAGTCACCACCGCGAGACCGAGCAGCGTCTGCCGGAGATCCTCGATTTCACCGAAAATCTTTACGGCCCCTATCCGTTCGAGACCGCTGGCGGCATCTACCTGGACGCCGATATCGAGTTCTCGCTGGAAACCCAGACCCGCCCCATCTACGCGCCGAAGAGCGACCTGCAGACCGTCGTGCACGAGATCGCACACCAGTGGTGGGGCGACTGGGTGTCGGTGCGTCACTGGTCGGACATCTGCCTCAACGAGTGCTTCGCCAGCTACACGGCCGACTACCTGTGGCCCGAGCGGATGGAAGGCAAGGACGTCGACGAGGACTACCGCGAGACCATAAGCAAGCACCACGACAATGCGAAGTTCTGGGACATTCCGCTGGAAAACCCTGGCGCCGGAAAAGAATTCACCTCGGTCTACTACCGCGGCCCGTTGTTCCTGCACGCGCTGCGCAAGCAGACCGGCGACGCGGTGTTCTTCCCGGCCGTGCGGGACTTCCTCGCGGCACACGCCTACGGCAACGCCTCCATGCCGGAGTTCCGCGCGTTCGTGCAGTCCAGGTCGCCTATAGACCTGACCGGTTTCTTCGACGCGTGGCTCAACCGCACCGAGCCGCCGCCAGAGGAGTATCTATTCCCGGAGGCGCTACGGGGCTGAGGGTGCGCGATCAGGCGTCATCGACGCGCTGGCGCGCTTTCGTCACCCTGCGTTCGGCCCGTTCCAGCTGGCGTTGTGCGGCGTGCAGGTGCTCCTTCGCCGACCGCTCGGCCGACTTGCGGAACTGCCGCTGTTCTTCGGCATGCGTGAGTTCGTCGCGCAACGCGCCGACGCGCGCTTCCACGTCGGACAGTGCCCGTGCTGCGTCGTCGAGCGCCGCTTGTGCCGAAGCACGTTCCGCACGAGCGGATTCGAGTGCTTCCCGGGCGTCCTCCAGTTCTCGGCGCGCACTGTCGTCCGCCTTCGGCTCCGACGGTGCGCGTTGCGGTGTCGCCGGTTCGGGCACCGCGAGCAGATTCGGCCCGCTCGGCCCGAAGCCTTCGTAGCTCGCCGCCGTGGCGAGCGTTCCCGTGCGCAGCCGTTCGGCCACGTCGGACTCGGCGAGGGCCGCCGTCAACGTCTGGCCGACCTCCCGCACGACACCCTCACCCACCGGGTGTCCGTGCTCGGCGGCCAGCGCGCCCGCCTTCTTGGCCAGCGCGTTGACCAGCTGCTGCCGCTGGGCGGTCAGGCTGCGCAGCTGCTCGGCGGACAGCTCTCGCTGTGCCGCGGCCAGCGCCGCACCCAGTCGCAGCAGGGCGTCCACGTCGTCGGGCGCCGCGCGGGCGAGCAGATTCGCCGTCCACGCGGACAGGGTGGGTTTGCGCAGTTTGCCGATCGCGGTCGCGAGCTGCTTGTCGCCCGCCTTCTTCGCCGCGGCGACCCGGTCCGCGCGGGCGGCGACGAAGTCCGCGGGAGCCAACCCGTACAGGTCGTTCGCGACGTCCTGGACCGTCATACCGACCAAGCGTAACGACACGGTCTCGCGCAGCGACACAAACCGCATGCTGGACAAAAGTCCAGTCGGTGAAATGCGAAAGGCGTTGCTAGTGAATTACTCTGCGTTCCAATTGCTCGGCCGTCTGGTACCCACCATCATCGGTCTGTCACTCCTCGGGCTCTTCGGGCTGCATATGTGAGTGACACACCCTGCGGCCGCCGTGGTCGTCCAGGTATCCTCACCGCGTTCACGGGCCCCGTGAACGTGTTCGGTGAGAGAGGTTTACAGGTGAAGTTTCCAGGAGCGAGGCTGCTGGCACGCGTTGTGCTCGCCCTCGTCGCGGTAGCCGCAGTGGTGGTCACGGTGGCCGGATGTTCGTTGATCGGGGACGCGGGCAAATCCGACACCGCCAAGGCCGAGGTCGGCGACTGCATCAACGTCATCGAGGGCTCGGCGGTCGATTCCAAGACCGAGCCGGTCGACTGCTCGTCGGACAAGGCCGTGTACAAGATCGCGCAGTCCTACGACAAGAAGACCGACTGCGCCGCCGACTACACCTCCTACGAGGAGACCGTGGGCGGCGGGACCACCGCGTTCCTGTGCCTGGCGCCGAACTTCAAGGAAGGCCGCTGCTACAACGAGAACAGTGCGACCGGATACAAGCACGTCGACTGCGGTTCCCCGGAAGCGACCTTCCGCGTGCTGAAGCGGATCGACGGCCAGGCCGACGAATTGCTGTGCAGCGATGACGCCGACGGCTTCCGCCTCATCGAAACCGACCCCAAGGCGACCTTCTGCACGGCCAAGCCGAAGAACTGATCACTCCAACAGGGCAACCGACGCGATCCGGTGCAGCGTGAAGTGCCGGACCGCGCCGGTCACCGGGTCCAGCGCGTCCAACTGCCCATTGCCCACCTTCAACGGCTCCACCACCCGCTGCGTGGCGACCCCCTGGGCGTCGACGTAGCCGATGTTCACCGACCGCCGCACCCGCGCCGCCAGCTGGAGCAGGGCGAGGGTCGCCGCGGTATTGGTCCGGGTGCCGTCCGGGCGCAAAGCGTGACCCGAGCGGGCGCTCGCGGCGCGTTCCCCTGCGCGTAGTTCCGTGACCAACGACTCCAGCTGCTCGGCGCTGGGCGGCGCCGGGCGATACGGCTGCCGCGCGGCGGGCCGCACCGCGATTCGCGCGCCGCGCGGGCGCAGATCGACGATCGCGCCCGCCGAATCCTCGCCCGCGGGCGCGAAACCGGCCGCTCGCAGCTGTTCCAGCACTTCGCTCAGCGGCGCCTGGGCGATGGCGACGGTCGGCGCGATGGACCGCAGCGCCAGCGCATTCGCTACCGGCGCGGACAGCACCTGTGCGAGCAGTGCCGGGTCGTCGGTGCGAAGGAACGACTGCGCCATACCCGCGCGCAGCTGACCGTGCCGCCGCGCCACGTCGTCGATCAGGTAGGAAAGAGCCTGCGGGATCGGCGTCCGGGAGTGCTTGGCGAACAACGCGTGTAGTTCGGCCGCGGACAAGCCCGCGTCGAGGGCGCGGCGCACCGAGGACTCACTGATCCGATACACCGTTGCCGCACCGGCCGATTCGACGTCGGCGACGAGAGCGATGCCATGCTGAAGGTCCGTTGTCAGCGGGCCGGGAGCGATCACCGTCAGATCCGCTTGGACCAGCACGTGATCGACCGGCTCCGGCAGCGCCGCCTCCATCTCCGCCTCGGCGGCGGTCACGTTGGTCGCCGCCCCGCACACCAGTGCCCGCGCCGCTGAGCCGAGCGCGCCGCGGCCGACGAAGCCCATCGCCGCGGCTTCGGCCAGGGTCTGCTCGACCACCTCCGGCCGGAAGTTGCGGCGCCTGCGCGGCTGCCGCCACGCCAGCACCCGGCCGATGTCCGCCGGGTCCAGTGCGGTGCCGGACGGATACTCCGCGAGCAGGCTGAGGATGGTGTGCCGGTCGCGCGGGGCGTGCGGGGTGCGCAGCTCCAGCGATAGCGCCGCCAGCGGCTTGTCGTTGGCGTCGCGCATACCGATCATCCACGGCATCCGGTCCAGGTCGAGCCAGGTGAGCGCGAGGGTGGCCCACCGCCGCGCCGGTGGCGCCTGAAGCCACGCGTCGACCGCGGGGGTCGGTGCCCAGAAGTCCTCGGTCGCGTCGAAGTCCGGTGGCGGGTCCGGCAAACCCTTCTCCAGCAGTTTCGCCGCCGCCAGGAGTTCGACCAGCAAACCGGCCCTCGGCTCGTCGATACCGGCCTGCTTGGCGATGCGGCGCAGTTCTCGCACACCCAGTCCGCCTGCACGCAATGCCGGGGCGGGGACCTGGCCGAGTACCTCGAGCACATTCGCGCAGTGCCGAAGCAGCTCGCCCACTTCGCCCGCAGTGACGGCGTTGACCTCGGTGGGTGCGAGTTTCGTGTGACGCGGCTGCGGTGGAGTCAGCGCATGCGGGTGGGTGACCGGTTCCCGGCGCAGCACTTGGCCGACCGTGACCGGCAGTTCGACGGTCTCGTCGTCGATCCAGTGCAGCAGTCTGCTCGCGAGCAGCCGCTGAATCGGGCGATCGGCGGGGGTGCCCGGTGCGGCGTCTCTGGTACGTCCGCGTGGGCCGGTCGTGGCCAGCTTGTCCAGCAGAGCTCGTTCGGCGGGAGCGAGTTCGGCGAGGGCGGCGACCACCTCGGGTTCGGTGAGCGCGTCGGGAATCTCGGTCGCGCTGCCGATCGGCCACGGCAACGCCTCGGCGGCCGTGGGGATCAGATGCCACCGCTGCTCGTCATCGAGCCATACCAGCGCGCGTGCGGTCAGGCGCTCGAGCGCCTCGTCGATCGCGGCGGGGGACACCCGTTCGCTCAGCTGCACGTGCAGGTCTTCGCTGCGCGGCGGACCACCGCCCGTGGTGTGCGCGCCCTTGGCTGTGCGCGTGCCCTGCAGCGCAAGGGTTTCCAGAATGGCGAATTCGAGCGTGTTCAGGTCCTCAGTGGCGCGCAGCACCGAGGCGCGCTGTTCGGTGCGGGCGGCGAGCACGGCCATCGAGGAGGGCAGCGGCACGGCCAGGTCGGGCCGAAGCTGCAGCAGCGTGACGAGCTGGGCATCACTACGGCCACCGAGCCATCCGGCGAGGGAGTCGGTCGCGGTCATCCCATCCACCCTACGACGCCGGTCCGGGCCAAGCGCATCCGTCACGCGACGACTGATTTCGTGAGCACATGGGTAACTCCCCGGGTACGCCCAGAACCCGAGCGGCTCTCAACGCAGGACCTGAACGCAAATCTTGCGCCACCTGACTGGTACGGCCTGAATACTCGGAGAGGCGGCACGGCTAGCATGGGGCCGTGGTGAACAAATCTAAGAAATCCTACGTCGACAACGGCTGGCCGAAGGTCGCCGACGGTGACCACGCGGTCACCGAGCTCTCCTCGGCCCGCTCCGGTGGTCTCTCGCCCTACGGCGAGGACACCGAGTTTCCGGTCCCCGCCGAGCAGCTGCCCTACATGCACCCGAACACGGTGATCAACCGCTGAGCGCGCCGGAACGTTCTCGACTACAGAGAAGGGCCCCGCATCCTCGTTGATGCGGGGCCCTTCTTCACGAGCGTGGCGGTCAGGACGGAAGCAGACCCTTGTTCGCCTCGTAGAAGTTCACGATCGCGGGGTCGAGCGTGACACCGCTCGCCTTGGCGGCGTTGATGAAGTCGATGGCTTCCTTGGGCACCTGAACGCCCTGGGCCTGCACGACCTCGATGGCCCTGTCGACCGCGGAGAAGACCTGCTTGGAGCTGTCCTGCGGTGCGGACTGGGCGGCCTGCGGAGCAGGGTTCCAAGCCGGGGTTTCGGTGGTGGCGGGCGCGGTGCGCGGTGTGGGCGCGCTGCTCAGGCCGAGCTTGGAGGAGCAGGACGGCCAAGCGCCCCAGCCCTGCGAGGCGAGGACCTTCTCGGCGACCGCGATCTGCTGTTCACGGGAGGCCTGGTTGGCGGAGGCGGCGTACTCCTGGCCGCCATGGGAGCGCCAGGTGCTCGGCGAGAACTGCAGCCCACCCTGGAAACCGTTGCCGGTGTTGATACCCCAGTTGCCGCCGGCCTCGCACTGAGCGAGTCGATCCCAGTCGGAGTCGGGTGCCGCGCTGGCGTTGCCTGCGAATGCCACACCGGCGGTGCCGATGATGGCGCCGGTGACGGCAACCTTGGCTACCGTGCGGCCGGTCGAGCTTGGCTTGCGATGGCGTCCACTCATATCGGGTTCGTCTTCCTCTCGGCGCACCTGCGACGTCTTCGGTTCGGGTTCGGACTGAGAGGTCGTCCGTTCCGCCCTCGCCCCTTACGTTTATGTCGGGGTCCAGTACCCGCGGGGCAAGGTTCGGTGCGGCGGGCCGGTGGTTGCCGGGTGTCCCGGCTGGGTAAGACGGTACGACGAACCGCGGGAAAAATCACTATTTGGTAACCGGCGTGTACGGATCGGTCTCGACGCGGTCTCGAGCACTGTAAAGCGCCTTAGTGCAGCTAGAAAGGCTGCGGTTGCGGCTGTGATGTGCCGTCACCGCCCTGTGACCTCCTCGTTATGTGACGAGGATCACAGCTATGAGTGGGTAACGATCGTGCCGGGTAACCGGTGTGGTGCGCCGGAGGCGGTACCTCCGGTTCAGCGTGATCTCCGGCCGGAACGCAGTGCGAACACGAGGGCGAGGACGAACCCCAGCGGCGCGAGTAGCGCGCCGAAATACAGCCACAGCCCCGGCTCGCCGTCGGTCAGCACCGGAGTGGCGAAGATGGCGACGATCGCCAGCAATCCCAGCGCGAACAGGCAGAGCGCGAGCCGCAGCAACCAATCGCCGCGGTGCCGCGGCGCGCCCTCGGATGGCGTCGGAGTAGAAGAGTTCGTCACGGCTCGACGGTAAAACTGATGTGCTTGCGTTATTCGCGCCGGGGTAGACTCGATAGCAACCGCGTCCCGCAATCGTGCTGGGCGCGTTCTTTTCGCACAAGAAAAGGACCGGTCGCGGCCCCGCCGCGGGACCGGACCGGCAGACGGATGTGCTCGGGCCGTAGGGGTCCGAGTTTTCGATGATGAACGGGTGAGCGCAGTGCCGACCGGCAGGGTGAAGTGGTACGACGTCGAAAAGGGCTTCGGCTTCCTTTCCCAGGACGAGGGTGAGGACGTCTACGTCCGCTCGTCCGCGCTGCCACAGGGCGTCGATGGCCTCAAGCCCGGGCAGCGCGTCGAATTCGGCATGGCCGCGGGGCGTCGCGGCCCCCAGGCGCTGAGTCTCAAGCTGCTGGAGGCGCCGCCGTCGGTCCGGCAGGGCCAGGAACGCAACGCGCGCAAGGAACCTGCCGCGCGCAGGCACACCCCCGACGAGCTGCACGGCATGGTCGAAGACATGATCACCCTGCTCGAGGCGAAGGTGCAGCCCGACCTGCGCAAGGGCAAGTACCCGGATCGCAAGACCGCACAGCGCATCTCGGAAGTCGTCCGCGCCGTGGCCCGCGAGCTGGACCACTAGCGGGGTTCGTCAGCGCCTGCGGCGCTGCGTGTTCGCGGCCCCTTTGTGGCTCGCGTCCGAGCGACCGCCGCTTGCGACTGCGTCGCTTGCGTGTCGGCCACTCGGTCCGCGGTGAATCAAAGACTCCGCAGTTCCTGGGCGACAAGCGAATCGACGAGGTCGTTCATCTCCTCGACCAGTGCCGCCGCGCCGCCGCGGTGGGCGAGGTTGCGCATTTCGAGGGGATCTTCCTGACGGTCGTAGAGTTCGTAATCGAATTCGCTCCGTGGCCCAGCGATGTGTTGGGGCGTCGAGTAGCGGGCGAAGCTGTAGCGGGGTGTGATCGCGCCGCGCAGGCAGTATTTGACGCCGGGTACCTGGCCGCCACTGGATTTGGCGTCGGAGGTGACGAGGATGGCATCGCGGACGATGCCGGTCGGGTTGATCAGCAGCGGGGTGAGGTCTCTGCCGACGATCGGACTGCTTGCGGTTGCGTCGGTACCGGCCAGCGCCGCCAAGGTAGGCACCAGGTCGACGTGCGACGTCAGTGCGGTGGTGGTGCTTCCATGCGTGGCGGGGTTTCTGGGGTCGGAGATGACCAGGGGCACGCGGTTGTTCTCGCGGTAGATCATCGCTCCCTTCTGCCGTAGTCCGTGCGCGCCACCGAGTTCGCCATGATCGGCGACCCGGACCACCACGGTGTTGCCCGCACCGCCGCTGTGGTCCAACGCGTCGAGGACCTGGCCGAGCAACTCGTCCGTGCGGCGTAGCAACTCCAGATACCAATTGCCCCACTGCCGCCACTGTGTGCGCCCGAGAGGCGAGTCGACCTCGTTGGGCATGAGCCCGCCGACGGCCTCGTTCATGGTGCGCCAGACCGTCTGCACTTGCGGCTTGGTCGACAGGTCGGATTCGAAGTTCGGCGGTATGTCGGCGCCGTAGTCCGGCACGTCCTCGAGCCGGTAGAAACGCGGGCAGTACATCATGTCGTGCGGGTTGACCATGCTCACCACGCACAGCCACGGTTCGGGGTCGTTGCCGTTTCGCCGTAGCCAATCGACGGCGTTTCGGACTACGCCGGGGTCCTCGTGTGTGCCCTCGTTCGGGCCGCCGCCGGACAGGATGTCGTAGGCCTCGTCGAATCCGTAGGCCGACAGCGCGGTGCTGTCGGTGCCGACGGGTTCGGACAAATGCCATTTCCCGACGTACGCGGTGCGATAGCCGGATTTCTTCAGCACCGTCCCGAGAGTGGGGATCGTGGTGTCGAGGTTGGGGCTCCATGCGTGCATCGGTCCGAGGGCCGCGCCCATCAGGTCATTGCCGCGGACGTTGTCGGTCATCCCATTGACCGGAGCCTGCAATCCGGTGAAGAAGGCCGATCGTGCCGGCGAGCACGGGGCCGTCGGCGAATGGTGCATGGCGAACCGCACGCCGGCGGCGTCCAGCCCGGCGCGGACAGGCAGCGTGAAGCCTGCGGGCAGAACGACATCCGCACGCTCCTGGTCGGTCATCAGCACCAGGATGTTCGGCCGCGATGCCGGGGCCGCGGCGGCCTCGGCGCCGAGGGTGCCGCGCAGGACCGGCACCGCGGCGGACGCGGCGGCCATCATCGCGAGAACCTGACGTCGATTCGGTGCAGATGGACGAGCGGGCGCGAGGGGCTGATCGGGGGTCGATGGGGACACGGGGTTGGACCTTTCGAAGACGGCGGAACGGCCGCATCCACTGTAACTGATGAATTGACGAAATCGTTCAGTTGGACTTTTCGGTGGTGGTGAGCGTCGCGATACTGTGCAGTGGTGTCCCGAGCCGAGACGACGTCCACGACCGCACGCGGAGAGCAGACGCGGCGGTCGATCCTCGATGTCGCCAGTCGCCGGTTCGCCGATCAGGGTTTCCGCAACACCTCGGTGGCGGCGGTGGCACGGGAACTGGCTTTGGCGCCGTCGGCGGTGTATTTCCATTTCGCGGACAAGGAGGCTCTCTTCGTCGCCGCGTTCGATCGCGATGTCGCTCGATTGTGCGACGACGCGCTGGCCCAGCCGGGGCCGATGGACGCCGCTTACTGGCAGGAGGTCGTCAGGCGGTTCGTGACGCGGCTGGCCACCTACCCGCTGGTGCATCGCGTACTCGCGGGCCGCGAGCCGGGACTGCTCGCCCGACTGGTCGGTGGCCCTGTACCGCAACGTATTCGGCAAGCGCTCGAAACCTCGCTGCGCGCCGGTCAGCAGTCCGGGGATATCGCCGAAGATCTCGATCCCCGCGACACCGCGATGGCGTTGGAAGCCATTTTCACGGCGGTCATCATCACGGTGGTGCAAGTCGGCGGCAGCGGCAGCTCGGAACGCATCGACGCGGTCGGCCGCTTGGTGCGGGCTGCGATCACAGCGAAACGTTCGAGCTGACCGGCAGGTCCGCCCAGCGCGGCAAGGGGGCTACGCGAAGAGGCTTGCCGACGAGACTGCGGTGGGCACCATGGAAAGCTGTTTACGCCGTGCTGATCGACCAGGTGGCGTGCGGAAGGTAGAACTCCTTGCCCGTTTCGTCCCGCGCGAGGATCGGGAGCTGGAATTCGACGCCGATGAGGCGGAGATCGGGCTCCGGTTTCGACTCGATGGTGAGTGCGAGGGCGCGGTCGGGGTAGTCGTTGCGGCTGATCACCCGGTCGACCTTCTCGCCGGACGGCAGGATGTAGACGAGCTGCGCGAGCCAGGGAGCGTCGGCGACCTGCTTCGGCAGCGACAGCTGCAGGGGGTAGCCCGCGGGGACGTCCAGTTCGACGGTGCGGCCACGGTGGCAGTCCGGCGTGTCGGGAGCGCAGGCCAGCGTCGCGAACAGCGTGCCTTCCACGGTGTGCTCGGGCAGGATGCTGCAATTCTGCATGGTCACCGCGCAGTAGCTGAACGGCCGGACGGTGACCGTCTTCCCGTGCGCGTAGGCGGTGAGGGTGACGTCCGGCTCGTCGGCGTTGCGGATCAGCACCGCCAGCACGCCGACGAAGGCGACGGTGAGCACGAGCAGGGCGGCCGCGACCAGCGCGACGATCGTGCGTGCGTTGAGCTTGCTCACCAGATCGGGTCTCCTTGCCCTCGTTGGATGCGTGTGGTGTCGTCGCCGTGCCGCGGGGCGTGGCCGTGCGCACGGGTTGTGCTCGCCGGGTGCCCGTGTGGCCGGACGGGCACCTCTTGCTCCGCGTGCTGCGGCCGGTTGCCGCCGAGGCCGGGCAGCAGCGAGTGTCCTCGGAAGCTCACGAAAGTCTGCACCAAGCCGATCACGAGTATCGCGGTGATCACCGCGAAGCCCTTCCAGTAATCGGTCGGCAGCAGCACGCCCGCCGCCCCGCCGACAACCCAGCTGAGCTGCAGAACGGTCTCCGACCGCCCGAAACCGGAAGCGATCGACTCGGGCGGCAGGTCGTCCTGGATCGCGGCGTCCAGCGAAACCTTGGCCAGCGCGCTCGTCGCGGCGGCGACCAGTGCGGCGACCGCCGCACCGAGCAGATTGTTCGCGAATGTCGCGAAGAGCGCGACGAACGCGCACGCCGCGGTGCAGCCGAGCACGACCAGCGAGGGCTTACCGAGCTTGAGCCGGGCGCCGGTCGCGTTGCCCGTGAAATTGCCGACGGCCGCGGCCGCGCCGACCACGCCGAGCATGGCGGCCTGCTGCACCGGACGCTGCTCGGTCGCCTTGGCGACGAACGCGACGTAGAAGGTGAGAAACCCGGTCAGCACGCGGATCGCGCCATTGCCCCACAGCCCGGTCACCACCGCGCGGCCGAGCGGCTGCCTGCGCTTGCGCGGCGGCACCGTCGACTCCTTGCCGGAGGAGAGCACCTGGGTGTGCGCGTCGGCGCCGTGATAGCTCAACGTCGCTGGCACCTCACCTTCGGTGACCTCGACCCAGGACGGGATGCGCAGGCTCAGATACGTTCCAGCGCAGGCGATCAGTGTGGCGAAGACCAACGCGCCGTTGGAGCCCGCGATGGCGGCGGCGAGCCCGGCCAGCGCTCCCGCGCCGATGGTGCCGCCGACCAAGCCGAACACCGTGAGCCGGGAGTTCGTGCGGACCAGATCGATATCGGGCGGCAGCACGCGCGGCGTCACCGCGCTCTTGAGCACGGAGAACGATTTGCTGCCGATCATCATGCACAGGGCGAGCGGATACAGCCCCCAGGTGTCGAACTCGATGATCAGGACCACCGCGAGCACCGCTCGCAGCGCGAACGAGGTGGCCAGCGCCAGCCGGCGGCCGCGCTGCAGGCGATCGAGCAGCGGACCGATCAGCGGCGCGATCACGGCGAACGGCGCGATGGTGATGAGCAGGTACAGAGCGACATTCGTCTTGCTCTCCGCGGTGGCGCTGGCGAAGAACAAGGTATTGGCCAGTGCCACCGCGATGGCCGCGTCGAGGGCGAAGTTCGCCATGGTCGCGTAAGTGAGCGCCGTGAGTCCCGACTTGTCCGCGCCGTCGGCCTTGGCCGCGCGCTGGAAGGTCGCGATGCCCTTTTCGGTGAGTTCCCGGCCGCGCATGGCGGCAACGCGGGTAACGGTGAGCTTGCGGGGGACGCGCTGCGCGCCGGGCCGATCCGCGGCTTCGGGCGGTTCGACCTGCTCCTGGACGAGGGTCTCGGGATAGTCGGGTTCGGTTCGGCTCGG
Source organism: Nocardia sp. Marseille-Q1738 (assembly GCF_965283145.1). NCBI lineage: Bacteria > Bacillati > Actinomycetota > Actinomycetes > Mycobacteriales > Nocardiaceae > Nocardia > Nocardia sp. Marseille-Q1738. The sequence goes on from NZ_CBDIMS010000001.1 coordinate 1,318,439, forward strand.
CGGCTCGGTGTGCCGGGGCGGTGGCGGGCGACGCGGGAAGACGCGTCGGGGCGTGGGATCGGGCGACTCCGGCTGCTCGGTTTCGTTTCCGCGCGGCAAGCGTTTGGTCGCGGGATTCTCCGGTGTCCGCGGCGTTTCGGCACGTCGGTCCGGCGACCTCGGTTGGTCGTACCGTCCGGCGGTAGGTTCCGCTTCCCGTCCGAGCGGTGGCAGCGGCCTGCGGCGGCGCGGCGCGTTAGGTGGCGGGTATCGGTCGAAACCGGGGTGCCGTTGGTAGGGCGGAGACTCCTCGCCTTCCCACCGATCACGGTCGGGACCGGAAGGTTCGCGGGGAGTAGTCACGCCTCCAATTCTGGCGTACTCCCGCGCTGGGCGTTCACTCGCGCTCCATGGCGGCGCGTACGGTCGGCGTCGTTCACGCCGGAGTGAAGCGGACTTCGAACATGGTCGGCCAGTTCTTGCCCGTGATCAGGAATCGGTCGGTACCGGGCAGTTGGGCGATGCCGTTGAGCGCGTCGGCGCCGGCTCGCGCGGTCGCGGGGAGCAAACCGGTGGCGTCGATGGCCGCCGAGACGTGGCCGGATTCCGGGTCGATGCGCAGGATGGTGTCGGTGGGCCAGTCGTTGGCGTAGACCGACCCGTCCGCCGCGCACTCGAGCTCGTTGAGGCGCGCCTTGTTCCAGCTGGTCAGAGTGACCGATCCGGTCGCAGCGAAGGTGACCGGATCCCGGAAGGTGAGCCGGTCGGTGCCGTCGCTCATCACCAGGCGCCCATTCCGGAAGCACAGACCCCAGCCCTCGCCGTCGTAGCGTGCCCTGCCGCGTTCGGCGAGCGTGGCAGGGTCCCTGGCGATGGCCACGCCGTCATGCCAGGTGAGCTGCCAGAGGGTGGCATCGGCGAGGGTGATGCCCTCCCCGAAGTAGGGCGCGGGTAATTCGGCCCTGGCCAGCTCCTCGCCGGTCGCGAGCCGCGACGCGCGCACGCTCGACGCTCCGGCCAGTCCGGTGCCTTCGTAGAGGATGTCGCCGCGCACCTCCAGTCCCTGGGTGAACGCCTGCCGATCATGTGGTCTGGTGCCGACTACCTCGATTTTCATCCTGGGTGGCGGGTCCTCGGCGGCGCCGCATCCGCCCACGACGAGCACACCGACCAGCACACTGATGGCCAACCGACGCCGATTGCGCTTCATACGGCAAAATGTAGGCCGTGAGCGCAGTTTCTGTTTCGGAGTCCGGCGTGCGGCCGATCCTGGCTGATGCCGTCGACTTGGCCCGCCGTGCGCTCCTGGCGTTGGAACCGTTAGCGGTCGGGGCGTACCTGGGGGTGATCGCCGAGGACGAGAGCTCGGCGACGCACCGATTCGAAGCCACGCTGCCCGGCTATCGCGGCTGGCAGTGGGCGGTTGTCGTGGCTGCCCCGCCGGGGGCCGACTACGCGACGGTCAGCGAGTCGGCGTTGTTGCCCGGGCCCGACGCCTTGGTCGCGCCCGAATTCGTGCCATGGGAGCAGCGGGTTCGTCCCGGTGACCTCGCGCCGGGCGATCTGCTCGCGCCGCCCGCCGACGATCCGCGCCTGGTTCCCGGTTATGTCGCGACCGGCGATCCGGTGGTCGACGAAGTCGCCTACGAGGTTGGCCTCGGCCGCACCAAGGTGATGAGCAAGGAAGGTCGCGAAGAGGCCGCCGAGCGCTGGTACGCCGAATACGGCCCCGATTCCGAGATGGCCAAGGCCGCGCCGGGCACCTGCGGGACCTGCGGCTTCTATCTCCCGCTGGCCGGGTCGCTGCGCGCCGCGTTCGGCGTGTGCGGCAACGCCATGGGCGCCGACGGGCGTGTGGTCCATGTCGCCTACGGCTGCGGCGCCCACTCCGACACCGTGGTGCCCAGCGGTAGCGGCTCCCCGCTGTACGAGGCGTACGACGACGCGGCGATCGAGATGATCTCGCTGGAGCCGGAGCGCGCCCAGTCCGCGTCTCGTGTGGCCCAGCAGGCGTCCGCCGAGCCCGCGGGCGAGCAGCCAGCGGTTGAGGTCACGAGCGATAGGTCCGGCGGCGCTGTCGCCGAGCAGGCCGAGGACGTCTCCAGCGCGGCTGTGGCCGAGGGCGTCGCCATTGCCGAATCGAGCGCCGTGTCCGCCGAGACCGTAACCGAGTGGCCAACGGCGGCGTCGGACTCGGCAGAGTCCAGCACGCCCGGGTCGAACGACGCCGTCTCGACCGCGGCCGGGCCGGGCGTAGTCGAGGGGCAGCGCGTCGACGTTGCGGCAGACGGCGTGATCGAGCCGGGTTCTGAAGGCACCCAGCCGGGCCCCGACGAGCAGCGGGGGACCGAGGCCGAGTCGGCTTCTATCGAATCGGTTTCCACCAGTCCGCAGGCGACCGAATCCACCGCAGCATCAGGGGCGGTCGAGTCCCAGAGCGCGAGCGACTCGTCGGCGGGTGCAGGCGAGCTTGGTTCCGCGGATACACGGTCGGCTCCCGTCGGGGCATCGGACAGTGCGACCGACTCAGGAGCAGCTGAGTCGGACTCGGCCGAGTCGAACGCAGGGGTGGCGAGCGCAGCCGAGCCGAGCGCAGTGGAATCGGATTCGTCCGATGCCGATCCGGCTGAGTCGGACGTGGCCGGGACGGACGCGGGCCAGTCCACCGTTGCGGCGACCGTGGAGCCCGCTTCTGGATCGGAATCCGGCGCGCCCGAGACTTCGGCCGCCGAGCCGACCGGGATCGAAGAGGCTGGTGCCCAAGCCGGTTCGGATATCGAGCAGGCCGGTGCGGCAGAGGCGCGGCCGGAGTTCCCGTCATCGCCGCGGAGCTGACCGCGGCCGCCGATCCGTTCGGCACGTGGGCGCTGCGCGCGGCGGTGCTCGCCGCATGGCGCGATTCGCCGACGCGGTTGCGTGAGGACGCCGCCACCGAGAAAGACCTGGTGCGCGCGGGCTACCGCGACCGGCTACTGACCGAGTTGGCGCAGAACGCGGCCGACGCCGCGGGTAAGGCGGGCATCGCCGGTCGTTTGGTCGTCCGGCTCGACGGCCGGGATCTGCATGTCGGTAATACCGGCGCGCCGCTGGATGTGTCCGGCGTGCATGCGCTGACCGCCCTGCGTGCGTCGGGGAAGGCCGAGACCGGCACGGTGGGCCGGTTCGGCGTCGGGTTCACCGCGGTGCTCGCGGTGAGCGACGACATCGAGGTGCGCTCGACCAGGGGATCGCTGCGGTTCTCCCGCGCGCGAACCATGGACGCCCTGCGCCGCAACGAGATCCGGGTCCCCGCCGTCGAAAGGGGCGAATTCGCCCCTCCGGTGCTGCGATTGGCTTGGCCGATCCAGGCGCAACCTGCCGATGGTCTGGACACCGAGGTCGTGCTGCGCTTACACGAGGATGTGGACGCCGACGCACTGCTGGCCGCGATGCGCCTGGAAGCCGTCGACCTGCTTCTGGAACTGCCCGCCTTGCAACGCATCCGCATCGGCACGGACGAATTCGTCAGCAGTGACGAGGACATGGGCGACGGCATGCACGAGGTGTACGTCGACGGCCCTGGCAGCGAACAGCGGACCTGGTGGCAGTACCGCACGCCCCGCGCCCGCTGGCTGCTGCCGGTGCACGACGGTAAGCCGGTGGCCGCGGCCGCGGACGTCCTCCGGGCGCCGACCAGGTCCGATGAGGAACTGTCGCTGCCCGCGCTGCTCATCGCCGATATCCCGATGCAACCGGATCGCCGGAGATTATTGCCCGGCGCCCGCCTGGGCGAGTTGGCCGAAGGGTATGCGGATTTCGCCCGCGCTCTGCCGCCGCGCGACCGCCTCGTGCTCGTCCCTGCGCCCGGTTTCGCCCGGAGCGAGGCCGATGGTCTCCTCCGCGAAGCTCTGATCCGCGAATTGCAGACTCGCCCTTGGCTTCCCGTCGTTGCCGGCGGCGACCTGCCGGTTTCGGCGAATGACGTGCCGGGCACCGGGCTGGAAGCCGCGGAAAGCGCCGAAGTGCCCAGTGGATCGGAGGCTGAGTTCGGCCTCGGCGGTACGCCGCCAACCGTACGGCAGGCCCATGCCTTCGACGTCGCGGTTCCTACCCGGGCATCCGTTTTCACCGGTCTGACCGCGGAATTGGCCGAGCTGCTCGAGGATGTGATCGGTCCGTTGGTGATCGCGGACCTCTCCGGGCGGGCCCAGGCCGAGGCTATGGGTGTGCTGGACGTGCACCGGATCGGATTGGCCCGCCTCGCGGAGTTGTCGAGCGGGCTGGAGCGCCCCCCGGCGTGGTGGCGGTCGTTCTATGCGGCGTTGGAGCCCTTCGTGGTCGATCCCCTCGCGGCGGAAGAACTCGGGGCGCTGGCGGTGCCGCTGGCCGACGGCAGGCTCGTCACCGGTCCGCGCACGGTGGTGCTGGACGACCACCTCGAGGTCGCGATCCCGGTGCACTGGGCAAGGCTGGCGCATCCGGAGGCGACACATCCGCTACTGGCGCGGCTCGGTGCGCGGTCGGCCACCGCCGAGGAACTGTTGAGCGATCCGGCCTTGCGCGCCGACCTGGAGGACCACCCCGGCGATCCCGACACCGCCGACGCCGTCCTTCGTCTCGCCGCGAACGCCGACCAGGCCGCGTTGCCGTCCTGGCTCGGGCTGCTCGAATTGCCCAGCACCCAGGGCGAAGCGCGGTCCGCCGACGAACTGCTGCTGCCCGGTGCGCCGCTGCGTGATCTGCTGGTGGCGGACGCGCCGTTCGGGACGGTCGACCCCGAGCTGGTGGATCGTTACGGCGCGGACGCGCTGCGCGCCATCGGCGTGGGCTGGGATTTCAGTGTGCTCGTCGAGGCCGATCCGACCGGACCGGACCACGATCTGGACGACGAGGAACGCTGGTGGTCGACGCTGCCGGACGATCCGCCGGAGCTGGCCGCGGTCCGCGACCTCGACCTGGTGGACGACGCCGCGTGGCCGGAGGCGTTGCGGCAGTTGGCGGCAACACCGCGGACGCACCGCCTGCTGGCCGACGCCGATGGTTACACCGCGTGGTGGCTGCGCGGATACGCACGGATCGACGGCACCCCGCTGGGGCTGTTCCGCCATCCCGCTGACACCGAATTCGCCGGACTGCTACCGGCTTTCGCCGTGTCGGACGTCGACCCCGACGCTTTCCGCGCCGTTCTGGCGAACCCGGACGCGATCACCGACGAGCTGGCTGCCACGCTGCTGGAAGCACTCGCCGACCCGTCCAAAACGCCGGTGCCGGAAACCGTTTCGCGTACCCACGCCCGTTTGTCCGCTGCCGTCGCCGCGAACTTGCTGGATCTCACCACCCTCGACCCGCCCGATCGCGTGCGCGCGCTATCCGGCGCGGTGGTCGATCCGGGCGACGCGTTCGTCCTCGATCAGCCGTGGTTCGGCCTGGCCGTGCCGCCGGACCGCTTGGTGGTCGGCGACGCCGAAACCGCTTCGGCCCTGGCGGCTTTGCTCGATCTGCCGCTGCTCTCGGAGGCCGTCACCGCCGAGGTCGTCGACACGGGGCGCCGGACTACCTGGGCGGTGGAACCGCTGGGCGTCGTGCTGCGCCAGCTGTTCACTCTGCCCGCGCAGGACGGCGAGCTGGTGCTGCACGAGGATCTACTGGTGCGGTTGAGCGGCGCGATCGAGTCCACGGTCGCGGTGCCCTGGTGGCGTGCCGGCTCGACCGTCCACGTCCGTGCGCCGCGGCTGCGCAGCTGAGCCGCGGCCTACTGCTCGGCGTAGCTGGTGATCATCTCGCTCAGTAGATCCAACTGCCCGCGTACGCTTTCGCTGTCGTTGTCCACCAGCCAGCGCAGCACGACACCATCGATGACGTTGAGGGTGAACCGGCTCAGCGTATGCACCGGGACCGACCACCGGGTGGCCGTCGCGTCGCGTGCGTGCTCCAGGATGTCGGCGACGGTGGAGTCGTTGAAGTTGTACTGCTCGCGCGCGATCGCGAGTTTCGCCGGAGTCTGTTCGCCTTCACGCAGCGCGTAAGTAGTCGTTTCGTAAGTGAGCAGCTGTCGTTCCGGAGTGGCTTCTATGTTGAGCCACATGAGTTCCAGTCCGGCGCGAACCAATTTTTGAAGAGCTTCTTTTCCACTTTCGACGTCTTGCCAAACCGCTTCGTTCGCGTCGACGGAATCGCGCAATTCCATAGACAACGCTTTGACCAGCTCGGTCATCAGCGCGTCCTTGTTTTCGAAACAGTAATGCACCACACCGAGCGAGACACCGGCCGCCTGAGCGACATCGCGCGTGGTCACGCCTGCAACGCCCTTTTTTTCGGCAAGGCCGATCGCGGCCTCGATAAGGTGGGCCCGTCGTTCTTCGACGCTCAATCGGGAGGACACCCAAGGGAGTTAAGCGCGCACTGCGCGTGCAGTCAATTCGCGGACCGAAAAATTTGGACTGGACGAGTGACCAGTTGTGTGGTTCGCTGCATCGGACGGAAGGGAGACGGGTATGCCGGTGGCGCGCAGAACTGTTCTGGCCGGAACGGCGATCGGTTCGGCGACGCTCGCGGCCGCCACGGTGCCGGGGATGAGCGACGCACTCGGCGCTCCTGCGGGTGCCGCGCCCGATTCCGGCGGTTACGAGATCGGCATCGGGCTCTCCGACATCACCGGACCGGCCGCCGAATGCGGCATGATGGGCTACTCCCAACTCGAGCAGCAGACCGCGGGCATTCACCTGCGTCCGCGGGCCAGGGCGTTCATCATCGGCGGTGCCGGGCGACGGATAGTCTTCGTGGTCGCCGAGAACGGCATGATCTTCCAGTCCGTGCACCAGGGTGTGCTGACCGAATTGTCCCGGCGCTTCGGTGACCTGTACACCGAGCAGAACGTCCTGCTCACCTCGACGCATTCGCACGCGACCTGCGGTGGCTCCAGCAACGACTATGCCTACAACCTGTCCATCCTCGGCTTCCAGCAGCAGGTGTACGACGCCGAGGTGAACGGGATCGTCGAGGCGATCGCCGCCGCGCACGCCGATCTCGGCCCCGGCTCGCTCGCGCTCGGCCGCGGTGAGCTGCACGACGCGAGCGTGAATCGCTCCCGGGTGGCCTGGGAACTGAATCCGTCCGAGGACAGACAACACTTCCCCGATGCCATCGATCCCGCGGTGACCGCCCTCGCCCTGCGCAAGGGAGGCGCTACGGTCGGGACGATCACCTGGTTCGCCACCCACAACACCTCGATGACCAACGCGAACCGCCTGATCAGCTCGGACAACAAGGGTTACGCCTCGTTCTCCTACGAGCACATCGAGCACGGCGTGCGCTACCTGGATGGCGAGCCGTCGTTCGTCGCCGCCTTCGCGCAGACCAACGCGGGCGACATGTCCCCGAATCTGAACCTTCGGCCGGGTTCTGGACCCACCGAGGACGAGTTCGACAACACCCGCATCCTCGGCGAGCGGCAGTACCTGGCATCCAAAGAGGCCGTGGCTCGGGCACGCTCGATCGCGGGACCGGTCGACGCCGTGCTCTGCTACATCGACCTGGCCGACATCGCCGTGGACGGTCGTTTCACGCCCGATGGCCGCCCGCATCGCACCGCACCGGCCGCGGCGGGTGTTTCGCTCGTCGCGGGCAGCGTCGAGGACGGCCCAGGCCTGCCCGGCGGACCCGTGCCGGAGGGTGTGCGCAACCCGTTCCTCGAGTCGCTCGGCGATCCCGCGCAGCCCGCACCGGCCTGGCTGGCGGATGCGCAGGCCCCCAAGGTGATCGCCGCGCCGCTCGGACTGCTGCCTCCGGTCGCATGGGTGCCGAATGTATTGCCGATTCAGCTCCTTCGCATCGGTGAGCTCTATTTGGCCGCCGCGGGAGGCGAATTCACGATTACGTCCGGTCTGCGGATCCGTCGTGCCGTCGCGCAGGCGCTGAACGTTCCGCTGGATCAGGTGCTGATGCAGGGTTACGCGAACGCCTATCACGAATACGTCACGACGCCAGAGGAATACGACTCCCAGCAGTACGAGGGCGCGTCGACACTGTTCGGCCGCTACACGCTGTGCGCCTATCAACAGGAATTCACCCGTCTGGCTACGGCATTCGCCGCCCGGCAGCAGGTGCCGCGTGGCCCGGCGCCGCGCGACGTTTCGCATCTCCAGCCGAATTTCCAACCCGGCGCCGGACCGGATGTCGCCGCGCCCGGCCGTGGTTTCGGCGATGTGCTCGTGCAGCCCGGCCCGTTCTACGGCCGGGGCGGCCGGGTAGTGGCCGAATTCGTATCGGCGCACCCCAAACACGACAACCGCCGCAATGGCACGTTCTTGGAAGTGCAGCGCAGGAATGCCTCCGGCGAGTGGGTGCGGGTGGCCAACGAGGGCGAGTGGGCGGTGAAGTTCTTCTGGAGCAAGCACGGCGCGGCGACGTCGATGGCCCGATTCACCTGGGAGATTCCCCTCGACGCCGTTCCGGGTCGCTACCGTTTCCAGCACTACGCGACCCGTCTCGGTCTCGACGGCGCGCTGCACCCGTTCACCGGGATCACCGACGAATTCGAGGTGGGCGGGCCCTGACCCGGCCGGCTACAGACCGGTCTGCGCGCCCTTGTCGCCGCGTCGCGCCCCGCGGCGCTGGACCAGATAGATCACGAGGGCGAGCACGCCGACCACGAGCCCCATCAGACAGACCGGGCGCGCCGCCTCCCACCGGTCGCCGACCATCCACACCACCACGGTGGCGAGCAACCACAGCGCGCTGCCGACCGCGAGGACGGGGCGCGGATCGGTCAGCCGCGGTGGAAGTTGCGGGACATTCTGCGGCACGCACCCAGCCTAATGGGCGCGGCCGGTCCGCACTCTCGTGCCGTGCCGTGCCGAAAGCGGAGGCAGCCGCGCCGCCGGACGTAGTCGTCGGTAGGCCGCCGAGCAGCGGCGAGGTGGTCCTCCAGCGGCGAGAACCGGCCTCGCCGTGCGGCGGTCGGCGTATCGTTTGCCACTGTGACAACGCCATCGGATCTTCGAGCCCTCGCTGGTGAGCTCTCGCTGGCGGTCGTTCGACTGACGCGACACCTGCGCGGACGTCGTGCCGACTCGCAGATCTCGCTGACTCAGCTCTCGGCGCTCGCGACGCTCGCGCGGGAGGGTGCGATGACGCCAGGGGCCCTGGCGGCGAAGGAGCGCGTCCAGCCGCCGTCGATGACCCGCGTGATCGCGTCGCTCACCGATCTCGACTTGGTGGAGCGCAATCCGCATCCGACCGATGGCCGTCAGATCATCGTCTCGTTGTCTCCGGCGGGGCGTGCGCTCATCGCCGACGAAACCAGCGCCCGCGAGGCGTGGATGACCGAACAGCTGTCCGCGCTCACCGAGGACCAGCTCGTCGTGCTGAGCCGCGCCGTGGCGATCATGAAGCAGATCGTCGCGGAGTCGGAATAGCGGTCAGGCCCGCAACGAGATTCGTCATGCTCGTCGCCGCGACATCGGGTCAGTGTCCGGTGCGGATGAGCCGGACACTGGTCTTGGTGCCCCACCACAGCAGCCGGGCCGTGCTCGCCAGATAGAGGACGAACGCAGGATAGACCAGCACGCCGTAGTCGTCGGACCACCTCGGCAGGTGGGTGAGCTGCGTGCCGGCGGCGACGAGCAGCAGCAGCCCGAGCACCACCGCGATCGGCGCGAGTCGCGCGGTGTCCTGGTCGGCCGGTGGAGCTGGGCGGTCGGTCATGGTGGAGCCCTCCTGGTGAGGTCGGCTCGGCGCCATATCGAGGCGCGGGGGCACTGGCACGTCAGTTACCTTCTAGCTAACTTTCGCACTTGGACGCCGTTTCGTTAACAATCTGTGACATAGATCACTATTCTGACGTCAGAGCTGAATGAGCCGAGGTGGCTGAGCCGAAGCGGCCGCGCTCCCTACCGAGCCGCGAAGGGCTGATCACTGTCCACGATCTCGCGGCCGAGGGGGAACAGCGAGATCGGTATCAATTTGAGGTTGGCCCAGCCGAACGGGATGCCGATGATCGACACGAACAGCGGAATACTCGTCAGTAGGTGACCCAGCGCCAGCCACCATCCGGCAACAATGAACCAGATGATGTTGCCGATCAGCGAGCCCGCCCCCGCGCCGGGCTTCTCCACCGTGGTCCGGCCGAACGGCCACAGCACATAGACCGCGATCCGGAAGGACGCGATCCCGAAGGGAATGGTGATGATCAGGATGAAGCAGATGATCCCAGCCGCGATGTAGCCCAGCGCCAGCCAGAACCCGGCGAAGATCAGCCACAGGATGTTGAGAACCAACTGAATCGGCTTCATGACACCAGCATGCCAGCCCCGCGCCGATTCGGACATCGTCGTCCTTCCCGGCGGCGGGGCGCGGGCCGAGGTCAGAAGAACCAGCCGAGTACCGCGTCCCGCTCGGCGCGAAAGGCGTCCTCGAACGCGTGCAGGTGGGCGGAATCCTTGGCCCGCAACCGGTTCGCCGCGGCGAACAGCCGGGCGGGGTACGCGCCGAAGTACATGCTGCCGAGGACGTCGATGCCGAGTTCGATGTCGGCGGCACGGTCGGTGGGTTCGCAAACCGCCTGTCCGTCCCGCGCCCGCAGCGCGAAGGTGCCACCCGCGTTACGGAAGGGGTCGCTCACCTCCAGCACCACATCCAGGTCGCCCGCGTACGCGCGCGCGGCCAGCGCGGCGGGAATATCCATGAGGCGCAGCCACAGTCCGTCGTAGCGGGCCTTCGTGCGCACGAGTCGCGGGTCGGTGAGCAGGTAGGGCAGCGGGTCGTGGTCGGTGAGAACCGCCTCGACCTGGTCGACCAGATCCAGTCCGAGCAGGGCCCGCCAGAGCGCCGCGTGCGCCTCCGCGGTGACCGCGCGCAATTCGACGACCTCGACCGTTCTCGCCCGGTCGGCGGAGTGGAAGCGATAGAGCGCGTAGCCGTCGGCGTGCAGCAGCGCGAACAGGTCGCTGCCGCCGTCGCGAAAGCGTTGCGGGTCGTCGAACAGGATGTCCCAGCTGGCGGTCGGACGCACCTGCGCGGCAGGCACCAACCTGCGCCAGCGGTCGTAGATCGCCTCCGCCGCCGTGCGCATGTCGCTCGGAGCGCGCAGCGTGACCCCGCCCAGGTCCGGTGCCGACGGCAGGAATTCGGCGAATCGGCGCTCGATGGCCACCGCGTTCTCCCGCGTCGCCGGGCCGTAGCCGAAACGGCCGTAGATGCCGCCCTCGCTGGCGGTGAACATGGTCAGCGGCAGGCCCGCCGCCTCGATGCGCCGGTGCTGTTCGGTGTACATGGCGCGGAGGATGCCGCGCCGCCGATGCGTGGGCGCCACGCCGACACCGGCGATGCCGCATACCTGCACGGTCCGGTCGCCGGGCACGGTCACCGTCAGGGTGGTGGACTGGACGTGCCCGACGAGCTGTCCGTCCGCCACCGCGACGATCGAATTCCGCTGCGGAAACAGCAGCGGTACCCGGTCCAGCTCGGCCGGGTCGTAGCGGGTGCCGAAGGAGGTCTCCACCAACGTCATGATCGCGGGCCCGTCATCCTCGACGGCGGAGCGAATCGTGATTCCCGGAGCGGTCATACCTCGACCATCCCACGTTCCCCCGCGCGACCGCATCGGATTTTCCTCGCGTCGGCGACTGCGGAGCGAACGTCGATTCGGTCCTGGTGGGAGCCGCCCGGCAGGATGGAGCCGTGGCCGAAGTGATCGATATCGATGATCCCGCCGACCCCAGGGTCGATGACTTCCGCGATCTCAAGTCGGCCGACCGTAGACCCGATCTGCCCGGGCGCAAGGGACTGGTGATCGCCGAGGGCGTCGTGGTCGTGCAGCGGATGCTCGATTCACGATTCGCCCCGATCGCGCTGCTCGGTGTGGAGCGCAGGCGCGCCGAACTGGCCGACGACCTCGTGGCGGTCGATGCTCCGTATTACCGCGCCTCGGCCGAGGTGATGGCCGAGGTGGTCGGCTTCCATCTCAATCGCGGCGTGCTCGCCATCGCCCGGCGTCCGGTGGAACTCGATGTGACCGAGGTGATCGAGCAGGCGCGGACCGTCGCGGTGCTCGAAGGCGTCAACGATCACGAGAACCTCGGCGCGATGTTCCGCAACGCGGCCGGACTCGGAGCTGATGCGATCCTGTTCGGTGACCGCTGCGCCGACCCGCTCTACCGCCGCGCCGTGCGGGTGTCGATGGGTCATGTGCTGCGGGTGCCCTTCGCTTCCGTGCCCGATTGGCCGAGTGGACTGGATATACTGCGGCGCAAGGGATTCCAGATCGTCGCGCTCACCCCTGATCCGGTGGCGGTGAATCTGGCGACGGCGATGACGGGGGAGCGAGTGGCTTTGTTGCTCGGGGCCGAGGGCCCGGGACTGACCGAGGAGGCCATGCGGGCCACCGACATCCGGGCGCGCATCCCGATGTCGCCCGGCACCGACTCCCTCAATGTGGCGACCGCGGCGGCCATGGCCTTCTACGAGCGGGTGAGGACCGCGTGACCGGCCCGTATCGTGCGTACCCGTCCTACCAGGACCCGACGCCATGGGGCGCCGGGCTCACCGTGGCGACCATGGTGGCGCTGCTGTCGGCGGTCGCGGTGTACTCCTTCGGCGCCGCGTTGGCCGAGGTGCACCCGGTACTCGCGGTGGCGGTGAATCTGGTCGCGGCGGGCGGCGCCGCGCCTACCGCGTGGCGGTGGCGCTTCGCCCCGGTGACCCGGTGGGTGGTCGGCGGCGTCGCGGCGGGTGTGCTGCTCGGATGGGCGATTCTGCTGATCGGCGCGCTCGCTGCGTGATGGGCGCAGCCGGACGCGGCCGGCCTGCTAGAGGACCCGGTCGTGCCCGCGCAGCCAGCCGAACAGGCCCCGCTTGCGCTGGGCCGCATGCGTTTCCCCGTCGGCCGGGACCCGTCTCGCGGGCTCGGGCGCGTGGCCCTTGGGGTAGAGCGTGAATCCGCAGACGGGGATATCACCCGGCACGAGCGCCCCGGATGCGGCGGGTGCACGGTAGTGGAAGCCGAGCCATTCGTTATTGGCGGTGTCGGCGAAGTCGGGCGGATCGAACGGCAGCGTCTGCGGGTCGGGCAACTCGCCCGCGCGCCACCGGACCGGATGCTCGCCCGCCCAGTACGGCCGCTCCCACACCAGCGGAAGTCCCTCGTCCTCCAGGATGTTCACCCGGGTCGAGCTGAACGACCTGCGGAGTTCCCCGCGCTCCCAGTGCGCGAACGCGCCCCAGCCGTGCTTCGCGTCGAAGGACACCAGGTAGGTGTGTTCGGAGGCCAGCGGGCGCACCAGCAGCTCAGGGAGCTCGGTCGGATGGATGCGCGCGGCCTGCACCGAACACAGCACGGTTACGCCGGGATAGCAACCGATGTACACCTGACCGGCTTCCGGGCCCGCGCAACCGGCGAGCGTACCGACCATGATCGGCCGTACATCGCAGTCGTCGTGCAGTTGCTTCGCCAGTGCCAGTGCGGCTTCCGGGTCCGGGTCGTGGTTCGCGCGCAGGACCGCCAACGGATCGGGTGCGTCGACATACCACAGCGACGAAGCCTTAGAAAGCATGTCCGGCACCTCCCGATAGTTGCACGAAATCAACTCCGCGAACTTCGAGCAACGCACAGTGGTGCCGATCAGCCGCACCACTGCGGTGACCTACTCGGCGCCGACGCACGTCGTCGACCACCCCAAAAACTTACTCGCCTCGGACTAACTACGTTGTGGCTTCGCACCGCGAACACGAAACACGCGACGTGCCCAGCTGCTGTGTGCCGACGCGTTCCCATCCTTACTCCCGCACCGGTGTAGCCAACAGCTCGACATCGAACGGGCGATAAAGCATCGAATCGTCACTACTGATTTCGTGAGCACATGGGTAACTCGTCGGGCACGCCCATAACCTGAGCGGCACCCAACGCAGGACCTGAACGCGAATCCCCCGCCACCCAACTCGTACGGCCTGAAGACCCGGAGAGGCGGGGGAGCCCAACTCAGTGGCCGGAGCTGCGTACTCCGAGCAGGACGTCCTCCCAGGACGGCATCGGAGCCTTGCCGCGCTTGCTGCGGCTTGGCTTCGCAGGAGTCTTGGCCGCGGGCTTCGCGGGCTCCTCGGCGGCGGGTGTCGGCGCGGCGGGTGCGGACGGTGCGGTGTCCGCGGCAGCGTCGGGGGTCGTTGCCGCGCCGGACGTCGTTGCCGCGGCGGCGCCGTTGGCGGGCGCCGTGTTACCGGCGGCGGGAGCCGTGGTGCTCGACGCGGCGGGCGTCGCAGCGGTGCCCGCGGTGATCGCCGCGGAGCTGCCTCCGGCCGCGACGGCGCGCTGTTCGTAGTACTCGTCCAGGGTGGGCTGGGTCTGGCGGCTCGCCGGGCGCGTAGGCGGAGTGGGCGGCGCGGGGCGGGGTTCGGCCACCGGCTCCGGTTGTGCCGCGGCCGGTTCCGGCTCGGCGGGCAGGATCGTCGCCAGCCCGCGCAGCGCGCGGCCGAAGTCCGGGTCGATCAGATCGGAGGCCGGGTCGTCGAGCGGGGACACCGAGCCGCCGTGCGCGTCCGGCTGATAACGCCAGTGCGCGGCGATCTCGGAACGCCCGTTCTGCCACTGTAATTGGGCGACCCAGTACCCCTTCTCGTCTTTCCAGGCGTCCCACTCGGCGCCCTCGATGTTGTGCCCGCGCGCGGTGAAAGCGGCGGTGACCACGTCGATGAGCGTTTCCACGGCGGGGCCGTCGGGACGCACGGGGTGCGCTTTCTGGGCGAGTTCGGCGGCACGGGCCCGCTCGAGCAGAACCGGATAGGCGAACCGCTCCACGCGGCTGGCCGGCATTCCGGATTCTTCGGTGACCTGTTCCACGGAGGCCCCTGCGCGAATACGGGCCTGGATATCGCGGGGACGCATAGTTGCTTCCATTTCGATCTCAATCTGGCCGAATCGGGCAAGGTCTCCGCGCGCGGCGGCTCGCAGTTTGTCGTCGGCGGGAAGCCGGAACTTCTGACCGGACTCGGTGTCGATACACACGATGTGCGTGGAGTCGGGCGTCACCCCGATCACTCGAAGCTCACGCACCGTTACCTCCTTATCGCGTCGACTCGCGACACCGCCCACTTTTCGAAACAGTAGTGCACATCTGAGATTCATGGGGCAGGACACGCGGCACGGAAATCGCCAGCGCGACTCCCGTGCCCCGCTAATCTGCTCTATTCGCCATCCCGCGCCTAATTTTTCGGCGTGTCGATCCCGGGCGTGTTGCGGCCGTTGGGCCGAAATGCGCGGGGGTCAGCCGAGATTCTGCACGACCCAATCGATGGAACGGGTCAGCTGGCTGATGTCGTCCGGATCGATCGCCGGGAACATGCCGATGCGCAGCTGGTTGCGGCCCAGCTTGCGGTAGGGCTCGGTGTCCACGATGCCGTTGGCGCGCAGCACCTTCGCCACCGCGGCCGCGTCGACCGACTCGGCGAAGTCGATGGTGCCGACCACCTGCGAGCGGTGCGCCGGGTCGGTGACGTACGGGGTGGCGTACTCGCTCGACTCGGCCCAGGAGTACAGCCGCGACGAGGAGTCCTGCGTGCGCTTGACCGCCCAATCCAAGCCGCCGTTGGCATTCAGCCACTCGATCTGATCGGCGAACAGCAGCAGGGTGCCAAGGGCCGGGGTGTTGTAGGTCTGGTCCTTGGTGCTGTTGTCGATCGCGATCGGCAGCGACAGGAAATCGGGCGTCCAGCGGCCCGACGCCTTGATCTCCTCGACCCTGGCCAGCGCGGCGGGGCTCATCAGCGCCACCCACAGGCCGCCGTCGGAGGCGAAGCACTTCTGCGGTGCGAAGTAGTAGACGTCGGCGTCGGTGATGGTCACCGGCAGACCGCCGGCGCCGGAGGTGGCGTCGATGGCGATCAACGCGTGCTCCGAACCCGCCGGACGCTGCACCGGGATGGAGACACCGGTGGAGGTCTCGTTGTGCGCCCAGCCGATCAGGTCCACCGACGGGTCCGACACCGGCTCGGGCGCGCTGCCCGGCTCGGCCGAGACCACGATCGGGTCGCCGATGAACGGGTTGCCCTTCGTCACGGCCGCGAACTTGGAGCTGAACTCACCGTTGGTCAGATGCAGCGAGCGCTCCCGGACCAGGCCGAACGCCGCGGCGTCCCAGAACGCGGTGGTGCCGCCGTTGCCGAGCACCACCTCGTAGCCGTCCGGAAGGCCGAACAGGTCGCGCAGACCCGAGCGCACCCGCGCGACCACGTCCTTGACCGGCTTCTGCCGATGCGAGGTTCCGAACACCGAGGCGCCGACGTTCACCAGCGTCTGCAGCTGCTCCGGGCGCACCTTGGAGGGGCCGCAGCCGAACCGTCCGTCGGCGGGCTTGAGATCGTCGGGAATGGTCGGAAACGCAGAGGTCATGGCGAACAGGGTAGTCGGTGGTGTCGCTGTGACGTCGCCCACACTCCGGCTAACGTAGGCGCCCATGGGCATGCCGTCGGCTAACTCGGGGTGGCGACTGCGCGAGCGGATGCGAAATATCCGGCTGCGCGGCGCGACGGTCTCGGATTCCATGCGCCGGGAGTTGCTGATTCGCGGGGACCCCGGGTCGGCGACCGTTCTCGGCGTGCGTCCGCGGCGCACCGAACCCGGTCATGTGTTCTGGGTCCGGGTACAGCTGGACGGGGAGTTCCCCTACGAGACCCGGGTGCGCCAACGGGTTACGGAAGGCGACCTGGAGTGGATGCAGCCCGGCGACGTCGTGTGCTGCCGGGTGGACCCGGGCGACCGCGGCCGCCTGGTGCTGTACGTGCCCGACATCGAGGAGTCGGGACGGGCGAGCATCGCGAAGATTCTCGCCGACGGCCGCCGCGCCGACGCCACCGTGCTCGCCGCCGCACCGGTCGCGGCCGACTACTCCGGCCGCGACGACCCCGTGCTGCGGCTCGACCTCGAACTGCGCGCCTGGGACGAGGCCGAGCCGTGGCGGGTCCGCCTGGTCCAGCCGGTGCCGCTGACCGCCATCGGTCTGGTCGACCTCGGCCAGCACCTGGAAGTCGCCTTCTTCGAGGTCGACCGTGGCGAAACCGTCGCCGTCGACTGGGCCGCCTCGCTCGAGGAGTGAAGCACCATTCGTGCGCTGTCGGCTACGTGTGGGCGACCGACGCCCAGCCCTCGACATCCTCGGGCTTGCGGGGACCGGGCCCGGTGTAGATGGCGGCCGGGCGGACCAGCTTGCCCAACTGCTTCTGCTCCAGGATGTGCGCGCACCAGCCCGCGGTGCGGCCACAGGTGAACATGGCAGGCATCATGTGCGCGGGCACCTCGGCGAAGTCCAGGATCACCGCGGCCCAGAACTCCACGTTGGTCTCGATGGCGCGGTCCGGACGCCGCTCGCGCAGCTCGGCGAGCGCGGCCTGCTCCAGCGCGGCGGCGACCTCGTAGCGCGGGGCGGCCAAGCGCTTCGCGGTGGCGCGCAGCACCCGGGCGCGCGGGTCCTGTGCCCGGTATACCCGGTGGCCGAAGCCCATCAGCTTCTCTTTGCGGTCCAGGATGCCCTTGACCAGCGCACGTGCGTCGCCGGTCCGCTCGACCTCTTCGATCATCGGGAGCACGCGCGCGGGCGCGCCGCCGTGCAGCGGACCGGACATGGCGCCGATCGCGCCGGACAACGAGGCCGCCACGTCGGCGCCGGTCGAGGCGATCACCCGGGCGGTGAAGGTGGAGGCGTTCATGCCGTGCTCGGCGGCGGAGACCCAGTAGGCGTCGATGGCTTCGGTGTGGCGCGGGTCGGGGTCACCCTTCCAGCGGGTCATGAAGCGCGCGGTGACCGTGGTGCACTCGTCGATCTTCTTCTGCGGGACGGCGGGCTGGTAGATGCCGCGCGCGGACTGCGCGACGTAGGACAGCGCCATCACCGAGGCGCGGGCCAGGTTCTCCCGCGCGGTCTCGTCATCGATGTCCAGCAGCGGCTGGTAGCCCCAGATCGGCGCGAGCATGGCCAGGCCCGCCTGCACGTCGACGCGCACGTCACCGGTGTGCACGGGCAGCGGGAATGGTTCGGCCGGCGGCAGGCCCCGGCCGAACGATCCGTCGACCAGCAGGGCCCACACGTCACCGAAGGTCACCTGGCTTTCCACCAGGTCCTCGATGTCGACGCCGCGGTAGCGCAGCGCGCCGCCGTCCTTGTCGGGTTCGGCGATATCGGTGGTGAAAGCAACCACGCCCTCCAGGCCACTGACGAAATCGCTGGGGACGATGGCCTGCCCACCGGAAACCGCGGGGCTGGTAGTCATGTTGCGACTCTCCTTGCACTTGGGTCGCACGTTCTCGCCGATGGGAAGATGTCGGATTTGACGAGCACATGCCGATCACCAAAACCTTAGACCCTCGCTACCCCGGAGTAACGTCTGGCCCATGCGTGACCTGGACAATTCACCTCGCGGACCGGAAGCCGCCGACTTCGCGCCGACCACCGATCTCGCCGCCATGCGGGTGGACTACGGCGGGCTGCCGCACGGCGGCAACGAGGACGTCGACCTGGACGAGACCTGGCTGGCCGGCGGTTGGGAGCCGCTGCTGCGGCACTGGATCGAACAGGCCACCGCGGTCGGCATCGCCGAACCCAACGCCATGGTGCTGGCCACGGTCTCGGTCGTGGACGGCACACCCCGGCCGGTCGCGCGAACCGTGCTGTGCAAAGGGCTCTCACCCGAAGGTGTGATCTTCTACACGAACTACGACTCGGACAAGGGCGCCCAGCTGGCCGCCGTCCCGTACGCCGCGGTCACCTTCGTCTGGCCCGCCCTGGGTAGGCAGGTGCATCTGCGCGGCACGGTGGAGCGGGTGCCCGCCGAGACCACGGCGGCCTACTGGCGATCCCGGCCGCGGGACTCACAGCTGGGCGCCTGGGCGTCACGCCAGTCCAAGCCGATCGGCTCGCGGGCCGAACTGGACCGCACGCTGGCCGAGGCGACCGCGCGATTCGCCGACGTCGACGAGATCCCGGTGCCGCAGCACTGGGGCGGATTCCTGCTCCGCCCCGACGAGGTCGAGTTCTGGCAGGGGCGCCGTGGCCGGCTGCACAACCGGATCCGGGTGCGTATCGCGGACGACACGTCCACGGTGGAACGCTTGCAACCCTGAGGCATTCCCACCCCACGCGTGAGAATTCTCGCGTCGAACCCGGCAAGTGGACTGGATACGCTGCGGCCGGTGAAACTGCTCGCCGACACGACCCCGTTGCGCCATCCGGACTTTCGACGCCTGTGGACCTCGGGCATCGTCACCATGATCGGTGCGCAGCTGTCCATCGTCGCGGTGCCGCAGCAGATCTTCCAGATCACCGGCAGCTCCGGCTATGTCGGCCTGGCCGGGTTGTTCGGCCTGGTGCCGCTGATCGTGTTCGGCCTGTGGGGCGGCGCGCTCGCCGATGTGCTGGACCGGCGCAAACTATTGCTGATCACCAATTCCGGCACCGGGCTCACCGCGCTCGCCTTCTGGCTGCAAGCGGCCGCCGGGGTGGACAACGTGTGGATCGTGCTCGGCCTGCTCGCGGTGCAGCAGGCGTTCTTCGCGGTGAACCAGCCCACCCGCAGCGCGACCATCCCGCGCCTGCTGCCGGAAGGCCAACTGGCCGCGGCGAATTCGCTCAACATGACGGTGATGCAGTTCGGTGCGATCGCCGGGCCGGTGCTGGCGGGCGCGCTCATCCCGATCGTCGGCCTCGCCACGCTCTACCTGGTCGACGCCATCGCACTGCTGGCCACGCTCTGGGCGGTCTGGCGGCTGCCCGCCCTGCCGCCGACCGGAACGGTACGGCGCGCCGGGTTCCGCACGGTGCTGGAGGGTTTCGGGTACCTCGCGACCCAGCGGGTGCTGCTCGCGTCGTTCGCGGTGGACGTGATCGCCATGGTGTTCGGCATGCCGCGGGCGCTCTTCCCGCAGATCGCGCACGAGACCTTCGGCGACCCGGTCACCGGCGGCGTCGCTCTCGGTTTGCTGTTCGCCTCGATGTCGGCGGGCGCTGTGCTCGGCGGCGTGTTCTCCGGCTGGATTCCGCGCATCCGCCGCCAGGGCCTCGCCGTGCTGGTCTGCATCGCGCTGTGGGGCCTGGCCATGGTCGGATTCGGTGTCGCCGTCGGGTTCACCGGGCACGGGCTCGGCCTCGGCGCGGGGCTGTGGATCGCGCTGGCCTGCGCGGCCTTCGGTGGTGCGGTAGACATGGTCTCGGCCGCGTTGCGCGTCACCATGCTGCAGACCGTCGCCACCGACGACCTGCGCGGGCGGCTGCAAGGCGTGTTCACCGTGGTTGTCGCGGGTGGCCCGCGCGTCGGTGATGTTGCCCACGGTTTCGCGGCGGCGAGCCTGGGTACTGCCGTGGCTGCCGCGGGTGGAGGTGTGTTCGTGGTGGTGGGCGTAGTGATCGCGGCGATCGCCTTTCCGGCGTTCACGCGTTACCGTGTCCGTCGCGCTCCTGCTGAAATAGCCGTCTGAAGTGCACCGCTAACGCCGGGCGACCGGGCGCCGACGTGGCCGCGAAACCTCACCGCGCCAGGATGTGTCTGTGAGCCGCGGCAGGACTACCCTCCGGTATTGTCCGCGTCGGTGGACGGCTAGCGTTGAGGCAAGCGCATCGCGCGCCGACCCGCGCCGGTGCCTGTGGTTCTAGCCTGAGAGGGATCCTTCCGTGCCCGCTGAGAACATGATCAACGTCGACGACGACGCCAAGCCGGTCCTTTCCTATCCCGGCGGGGAGTTCCCGATGACGGTCGCCAAGGCCGCCGAGGGCAACGACGGGATCGAGCTGGGAAAGCTGCTGGCCAGCACCGGGTACGTGACGTACGACCCGGGCTTCATGAACACCGCACCGACCAAGTCGGCCATCACCTACATCGACGGTGAGGCGGGCATCCTGCGCTACCGCGGTTACCCGATCGACCAGCTCGCGTCGGCGTCCACCTTCATCGAGGTCAGCTACCTGCTCATCTACGGCGAGCTGCCCACCCATGCCCAGCTCGACGACTTCACCAACCGCATCCGCCGCCACACCCTGTTGCACGAGGACCTGAAGCGGTTCTTCGACGGCTTCCCGCGCAACGCGCACCCGATGCCGGTGCTGTCCTCGGCGGTGAACGCGCTGTCGGCCTACTACCAGGACTCGCTCGACCCGCGCGACCCCGAACAGGTCGAGCTATCCACCATCCGATTACTGGCCAAGCTGCCCACCATCGCGGCCTACTCGTACAAGAAGTCGGTCGGCCAGCCCTTCCTCTACCCGGACAACTCGCTGAGCCTGGTGGAGAACTTCCTGCGGATGACCTTCGGCTTCCCTGCCGAGCCCTACGAGGTCGACCCCGAGGTCGCCGCCGCCCTCGACATGCTGCTCATCCTGCACGCCGACCATGAGCAGAACTGCTCCACCTCGACCGTGCGCCTGGTCGGCTCGTCCGACGCCAACCTGTTCACCTCGGTGTCCGGCGGCATCAACGCGCTGTGGGGCCCGCTGCACGGCGGCGCCAACCAGGCCGTGCTGGAGATGCTCGACGGCATCAAGGCCAGCGGCGGCAACGTCAAGGAGTTCATCCGCAAGGTCAAGAACAAGGAAGACGGGGTGAAGCTCATGGGCTTCGGACACCGCGTCTACCGCAACTACGACCCGCGCGCCTCGATCGCCAAGAAGCACGCCGACGCCATCCTCAGCAAGCTGGGCGGCGCCGACGAACTGTTCGAGATCGCCCAGGCCCTGGAAGAGGCCGCGCTCACCGACGACTACTTCATCCAGCGGCGCCTGTACCCGAACGTCGACTTCTACACCGGCGTCATCTACAAGGCGATGGGCTTCCCGACCCGCATGTTCACCGTGCTGTTCGCGATGGGCCGGCTCCCCGGCTGGATCGCGCACTGGCGCGAAATGCACAGCGAGCCTTTGAAGATCGGCCGTCCCCGGCAGATCTACACCGGCTACGGCGCCCGCGATTACCGCGAAATCACCAACCGCTGACCGAATTCCCACACCATCTATCGAAGGGGATAGCCGAATGACCAAACCGGAGATCGAGTTCCAAGCAGGGCCCGCGCCCACCGAGCTGGTGATCAAGGACATCATCGAAGGCGACGGCAAGGAAGCCGTGCCCGGTGGCACCGTCGAAGTGCATTACGTGGGTGTCGAATTCGAATCCGGTGAGGAGTTCGACTCGTCCTGGAGCCGGGGCGAGTCCATCACCTTCCCGCTGCGCGGCCTGATCCAGGGCTGGCAGGACGGTATCCCTGGTATGAAGGTCGGCGGCCGCCGTCAGCTGACCATCCCGCCGGAACTGGCCTACGGCCCGGCCGGTGCGGGTCACAAGCTCTCGGGCAAGACGCTGGTCTTCGTGATCGACCTGCTCAGCGCTAATTGATTTCGGCGGCGCCGGTGGCGCCGCGTGAGTGGCCCCGTGATCCGGTTCTGGAGCACGGGGCCATCGTCTTACTTCCGCAAGATTTCCACCGGGTCGGTGAGGGCCAGCGCCAGGGCGGATTGCTGGGTGCCGGTGCGTTGCGGGAGGGCGGCGACGGCCTTGTCGGTCTGGGTGCTCAGGTTGTCGACGATGTTCTGCAACTGGGTGACGCCGCCGGTGAGCTGGCCGATGGCGCCGACCAGTTGAGCGCCGCCCTGCTCGGCGAGTTGCGGCAGGCCCTCGGCCAGCTTCGCGCCTTCGGACAGTTGGGCGCTCGCGCTGGTCAGGCGGTCGACGACAGTGCGGAGCAGGGTGCCGAGATCGGTGTCCGGGTCGACCGCGTCGCCGACGAGCGAGCCGAGGCCGGTGAGCTGGGCGCCCGCCTGGCTGGACACGCCGCGCAGCGCTTCGAGTTTCCCGATGATGTCGGCCAGCGCCGGATCGTTCGCGAAGGGCAACGCGCGCAGCAGCGGCAGAATCTGGTCGAGTCCGCCGCTCACCGTATTCGCCGTCCGTTCCACCTGCGCGATCGTGATGCCGGTGGAATCCAGCGCCGCGGCAAGTTGATTCGCCTGCGCGGCGGCGCCGTCCACGGTCGAGTTCAGCAGCGCGATCGCCGAAGTGAGTTGTACTGAGCCTTGGCGGGCGAAGTCGAGGAAGCCGAGCAGCTGATCGGCGCCGGAACTGAACTGGCCGGCGCCGGCTGCGGCCGCGTCGACGCCCGCGCCCAGCAGTTGGGCGGTGAACTGCACCTGCGACATCTGTGACCGAGCCTGCGCGACAGCGGTGAGCGCGGCGTCCACCCCGACTGCGCCGATCCGGCGCGTCACCTCGGTCACAGCGCCGTTCACCAGGTCGGCGTCGGCGTCCTGGTGCGTGTCCACGGTGACCTGGGCGCGCTTGGGCTGCGCTCCGGCAAGGCTGCCGATGGACTCGGTGAGGTCGGCGGGCAGGGTGATGACCGCGGCGTAGTCGTCGACGCTCGCCTCGCCCGGCGTGGTGGCGGACCACTCGTAGCCACCGGCCTCCTGCAACGCCTTGACGACGCGCGCACCGGTCGGCCCGGTATCGGCATTGACCAGGGCGATTGCCCTCGGGGCCCGATCGGACCCGGTATACGCGGCGATTCCGGCGCCGAGCCCTCCTGCGGCGAGGAGAGCAACGGCGAGAAGGGCCCAGCGGGCTCGTTTTCCGATCACGTCCGCAGACCCTAACCACGAGTTATGGCCGGGCCCTTGGCGTTTCTTTGAGAGTTGGCTAAGGGGACGTGCAGCGCCGCGGGCGCTGCACATCAAACACGATCCGGAAGGTCGAGGACGAGGCGGATGCCGCCGAGGGTGCCCTCGTCGAAATAGGCTCGGCCGCCATGTAACAGGGCCTGCTGGGCGACCAACGCGAGGCCGAGGCCGGAGCCGCCTTTGCTGGCCTCGCTGCCGCGGAAGAAGCGGTCGAAGACGGCTTGGCGCTCGTCCGGCGGGATGCCGCGGCCGTTGTCGTCGATGCTGATGACGATGTGGCCGTCCGGCCTCCGGTGCGCGGACACCAATGCCTCGGTGGCTCCACCGTGCTTGACCGAGTTGGCCAGCGCGTTGTCCACCGCCAAGCGCAGCCCGGCGGGCAGACCGCGGGTCACCAGCTCGGCGTCGGAGTCGATGCGCACGGTGAGGCCGGGGAAATGCCGCATGGCGTCGTGCGCGGCCTGGTCGCACAGATCACCGACATCGGTGGCGACGTGGTCGCGCTCGTTGGTCAGGTCGCCGGTGGCCAGCCGCTCCAGCGCCGCGAGTGTCGTCTCCACCCGGCCCTGGCTGCGTTGCAGGTCGTCGAGGATCTCCGAGCGCTGCCCCTCGTCGAGATCGAGGGTGCGCAGCACTTCCAGGTCGGTGCGCATCGCGGTGAGCGGGGTGCGCAGCTCATGGGCGGACACGGCGGCGAAGTCGCGCGCGGTCTCCAGCGCGGCGGCGGTCTCGGCCTGCGCCTGATCCACCCGGCGCAGCATGGTGTTGACCGCGTCGGCCAGTTTCTCCGCCTCGTGCACGCCCGCACCCTCCACCGGCGGCTGTGCATCCCGCGGATCGGGGAACGCGCTGCGCGCGCCGACCTGTCGGGTGAGCCGGACGATCGGGCGCACCGCGGCACCCGCGAGCAGCCAGCCGAGCCCCGCGGCGGCCGCGATGGACAGCAGGGCGCCGCCGAGCACCCATCGCTGCTGCTCCGCGGTAGCTTCCGCCGCACCCGCGGCGGGGATACCGAGCGACACCACCCGTCCCGCGGGCTGATTCTCCGTCGTGGTGAGAATCCGGTACGGGGTCCCGCCCACCGTGACGGTGCGGGAACCGGTCGGCAGCGCGGGCAGCTCGGTGGTCGTACTGGCGACGACGGCGCCGTTGTCTCGGACGGTCACCGCCATGTCGTTGTTCAATCCGGTCAGGCTGATGAACCGGACCGCGATCTGCGGCTCGATCAGCACGATGCGCGCCGCGATGGCGAGTTGCTGGTCGGACTGCTGCACGTTGTTGCGCTCGATGGCGCGGATGCTGATCAAGCTGATCAGCGTCACGATGACGATCGCGCCGGCGGCCGCGGCGCCCGCCACCCGGGTACGCAGCGAAAACGACCGTCGCCGCCGGGTTTTCGGCGATGCGGTGGAAGCTGGGGCCGCGCTCATTTCGGTGCTCGCAGCACGAATCCGACGCCGCGGATCGTGTGCAGCAGCCTGGGTGTGTCGCCCACCTCGAGCTTGCGGCGCAGGTAGCCGACGAAGACGTCCACCACGTTGGTATCGGCGGCGAAGTCGTAGCCCCACACCAGTTCCAGCAGGCGTTCCCGGCTCAGCACCACGCCGACGTTCCTGGCCAGGGTGGACAGCAGCTCGAATTCCCGCTTGGTGAGCTCGATCTCGCGGCCGTGCAGCAACGCGCGGTAGCCGGCGACGTCCACCTCCAGCGGGCCGACGGTGATCGCGCCCGGGGTGGCCGGGGCAGGTGTGTCGGACCGTCGCCGCAGCAGCGCCCTGATCCGAGCCACCAGCTCCTTGAGCACGAACGGCTTGATCAGGTAATCGTCCGCGCCGGACTCCAAGCCGGAGATGCGATCGTCCACCGACGCGCGAGCGCTGAGCACGCAGATCGGCACCTCGTTGCCCATCGCGCGCAATGCGGTGACCACGCCCGCGCCGTCGAGCACCGGCATGTTCATGTCCAGCACGACGGCGTCGGGCGCGTGTTCGCTCACGGTGCGCAGGGCCTGCGCCCCGTCCCTGGCGACCAGCACCTGGAAACCGGACAGCCGCAGCCCGCGCTCGACCGACGCGAGCACGTCCTCGTCGTCGTCGACGACCAGAACGGTCGGGCTGGATGTCGCCACGACTCCCCCGCCTCTCCGGGTCTTCAGGCCGTACAGATCAGTCGGCCGGTGGGCCGGTTAGTACGTTAGTAGTTGTGGCAGGACTCGGCCACGGTGCGGATGGTGTCGCGCAGCTGTGCGGTTCGCGGGTCGGTCTCCGCCTCGCGCACCGCGTCGGGGTTCTCGTCGATCGCACGCTGCAATTCGGCGCGCCGCTGCTGCACCGGCTGATCGAATTTGCGCTGCAGTTCGGCCTTCTGGGCCGGGTTGGCGTCGAGCATCGCGGCCAGTTGCGGCGCCTTGGCGTGCAGTGCGGCGTCGACCTGGGCGAAGGAGCAATCCGAGGTCAGCAGCGGCTCGGCGAGTTCCATCGGGCCCGCGCTCGCGATCGCGGGACTCAGGAACACGGCGATCGTCGCGAACCCGCCCGCGGCGAGCGCGGCGACGGCGGGACGGCCTACGGAACGCTTCATATGTGTTGCCTCCAGATCATCGAGTGGTTGCGGTGCGGTCTCGAGGCTATTTCGAACGGCTGGCACCGAGATGAACGTCCTCTGTGGAAACTCTGAGGACGCGCGCGCCAGGCGGTGCAATCACGATGGCGCAACGGGATCCACGTCAGGGGGCCACCACATTGTCGGGATTATCGGTGCTGTCCCGCGCCGGTCCCGGCCACTCCGGACGCGCCGCGCGGATCTGCTCCTCCAGCGCCTCGAGCACTCCGGGATCCTCGATGGTGGATGGCACCTCGAACGTCTCGCCGGAGGTGATCTGCCGGATGGTTTTGCGCAGGATCTTGCCGGACCTGGTTTTCGGTAGCGCCGACACGATGATGACGTCGTGCAGGGTGGCGATCGGGCCGACCTGGGTGCGCACCCGCTCGATCAGTTCGTCGCGCAGCTGCCGCGGATCGATCTCGACACCGGACTTGAGCACCACGTATGCCACCGGCCGATGGCCCTTGAGTTCGTCGGGCAGGCCGATGACGGCGCATTCGGCGACCGTGTCGTGACCGGCGATGGCGGCCTCAATGCTGCCCGCGGAGAGCCGATGTCCGGCCATGTTGATCACGTCGTCGCTGCGGCCGAGGACATACAGGTAGCCGTCCTCGTCGAAGTAGCCGGAGTCACCGGTGAGGTAGTGGCCGGGATAGGCGGACAGATAGGAGCGCTCGTAGCGGGCGACGTCGCGCCATAGTCCGGTCAGCGTCCCGGGCGGCAGCGGTAACCCGATGACGATATTGCCCTCGGTGTTGGCCGCCACCGGGTTACCGGAGGAATCCAGCACGCGCAGCCGATAGCCCGGCACGGGCACCGAGGCCGAGCCCGGCTTGATCGGCAGCTGCTGCAGGCCCAGCGGGTTCGCGCAGATCGGCCAGCCGGTCTCGGTCTGCCACCAGTGATCGACGACGGGACAGTCGGAGCGGCCGGCGAGCAGGGTCTCGTGCGCCCAGGTGTAGGTGGCCGGGTCGAGACGTTCGCCCGCGCAGAACAGCGCGCGCAGCGAGGACAGGTCCCGGGCGCGGGCCAGCTCCGCGCCGGGGTCGGCCTTGCGGATGGCGCGCAACGCGGTCGGGGCGGTGAACAGCACGTCGACCTTGTATCGGTCGACCACTCGCCAGTACGCGCCCGCGTCCGGCGTGCCGACCGGCTTGCCTTCGTACAGCAGCGTGGTCGCCCCGACCAGCAGCGGCGCGTAGACGATGTAGGAGTGGCCGACCACCCAGCCGACATCGGATGCGGCCCACATCACCTGGCCCGCGTCGACGTTGTAGATGTTGCGCATGGACCAGGCCAGCGCCACCGCGTGGCCGCCGTTGTCCCGGACCACGCCTTTGGGCTTCCCGGTGGTGCCGGAGGTGTAGAGGATGTACAGCGGATCGGTCGCCGCGACCGGTACCGGGTCGGCCGGTGGTGCGTCGCGTACGGCGTCGTCCCAGTCGAGCCACTGCGCGGCCACGGTTTCCGTCGAGCTCGGTAAGTATTCGGTAGCGGGCTGCGGTGGCGCGAAATGGATGGTCTCGAACTGCGACCGCTGCTTGACGATCACGGTGCGCGGCGCGGTGGTGGTGGCGATATCCAGAGCCTGCAACACGATCGGCGGATACTCGATCTTCCGGCCCGGCTCCAGTCCGCCGGACGCTGTGATGATCAACACCGGCTCCGCGTCATCGATGCGGGCGGCCAGCTCCGGCGCGGCGAAGCCGCCGAACACCACCGAGTGCACCGCGCCGATGCGCGCGCAGGCCAGCATCGCGATCACCGCCTCGGGGATCATCGGCAGGTAGATCACCACGCGGTCGCCCGCCGCGACACCGAGCCGCAGCATCGCTCCCGCGAACCGGGACACCTCCGCGAGCAGCTCCGCGTAGGTGTAAACGGCGCTGGCGCCGGTCATAGCGGAGTCGTATATTAGTGCGGGCTGATCGGCCCGACCGGCATCCCCGGGGGTGGTCGGATGCACGTGCCGGTCGAGCGCGTTGAAGGAGGTGTTGAGTCGGGCGTCGGGAAACCATCTGGCCACCGGGCGAGCGCTGGTGTCGACGATCTGGGTCGGTGGCACCTCCCAGTCGATCGCTTCGGCCGCGCCGGCCCAGAACTCGGCGGGATCCACCAAGCTGGTCTGATAGGCCGGTCGATACTCCTGCCGCACGTTCAAACCCGTGACTCCCTAGCCTCGCCTCGATGCCCGCCTCGATAGATCTGGTTGATTGTGGCAGACTTCACGCGACGCCCGGGTGGGTGCCGCGACCTTTGGTTTTGCCTGGAACTGGCAGGTCAATGATCGCGACATCACGCCGGGGCACCCAAGAAGTTATTGATCCGTTAGAATCTGATGTCACTTATTTGGGCCGTCGTTAGGACGCAATTTCTCGGCCAGCCGCAGTTCTCGGCCAGCTCCACCTGTCGAGCCATGCACACGATCGTGGAGGCTCGGCTGATGGTGCTCGGTAGAGGCCAGTTTGGAAAGTGAGTGGGACATGCGTGACGCCGCTAGGTCCGGCAGTAAGCGCTGGGCGCTCGGCAACTGGGACCTGCGCTGGAAGGTGACGGCGGTACTCGCCGTGCCGCTGGCGGTCGCGGTCGGGCTCGGCGTGTCCAGGATCTCGTCGGAGTTCGCGGAATCGAACCGGCTCGCCGACATCTCCGAGAACGTGGCCGCCATCCCGGTGGTCACCGGCCTCAGCGCGCAGACCGCGACCACCGCGGCCTCGCAGATGATCTCGCTGGGGACCAACCAGTCCGTCGTGACCGATCAGAACCTCGCGGATCTGGACAAGGCGATCGCCAACGCCGAGAAGTCGATCGGCAAGCTCGACGGCGTGCCGGGCGCACGCGAGGCCATCGACAGCATGCTCACCCAGGCCAAGGGCGTGCGTGCCCAGGGCAAAGCGGTCACCACCGGCCCCCCGTCGGACACCCTCGCGCTGATCGACCGCGTCCGCAACGACAGCGTGCGCATCGTCGAGAACACGGTCGGCCAGGTCAGCGACACCGCTGTGGACGTGGCCAAACTGCGGCTGGTCGACTCGCTCAACACCCGTGCCGCTCTGGTCAACGAAGTCGCGGCCTTCCCCGAGGTGCTGCGCAGCCAGCAGGCCGGCGTACAGAGCTTCATGATCGCGGCCAACACCGAGCGGGCGCTGCTCAACGTGCTCGCGCACCGCTTCTCCGACGGCGACACCTCGATCGCCGACCTGCGCGCAGGCATCGACACCAGGATCGCGCTGCTCACCAGCCCGCAGTCCCAGGCGGGCCAGCTCCCGGTCGGTGACCTGAAGAAGTCGCTGACCGACAGCCTCGCGGTCTACGAGCACGTCGTCGGCAAGGCCACCAAGGACATCGACTCCGCGATGCAGTCGCTGGTGTCCACGGCCCAGCGCGACGCGTGGACCTATACCGCGGTCGTCATCGCGACCATCCTCGCCGCGCTCCTGCTCGCGGTGTTCGTCGCCCGCTCGATGATCGTCCCGCTGCACCGGCTGCGCTTGGCCGCGTTGCGCGTGGCCGAAAGCGACCTGCCGCAGGAGGTCGCCCAGCTCCGCAACGGCGCCGCGCCGGAAGAGGTTCCGCTGGAACCGATGCCGGTGCGCAGCACCGAGGAGATCGGCCAGCTCGCCCGCGCGGTCGACGACATCCACGGCCAGGCGCTGCGTCTGGCGAGCGAGCAGGCGAAGATGCGTTCGCAGGTCAACGACATGTTCGAGACCCTGGCGCGGCGGTCCAAGTCGCTCGTCGACCATCAGCTCACCCTCATCGAGGCGATGGAGTACGACGAGAAGGACCCGCGCCTGCTGGAAAACCTGTTCCGGCTGGACCATCTCGCGGCTCGTATGCGCCGCAACGGCGACAACCTGCTCATTCTCGCGGGTACCAGGCAGCGCCGCGCCAAGTCCGCTCCGGTCGAGATCGCCGACGTGCTGCGTGCCGCGATCTCCGAGGTCGAGGACTACGAGCGCGTGAAGCTCGGCGCCACGCCGCGCGGTTCGCTGAAAGAGCCGGCCGCCTCCGACCTCGCACACCTGTTCGCCGAGCTGTTGGACAACGCGCTGCGCGCCTCGCCGCCGGAGACCGACGTCAAGTTCACTTTCGCGCAGGCACACGACCAGGGCCTGCTCATCGAGGTCGCCGACCGTGGCATCGGTATGCCGCCCGCGGAGATGGCCGACATCAACCGGCGCCTGGAGCAGACCGCCGAGCCAGGGCCCGACACGGCCCGCCACATGGGTCTGTTCGTGGTCGGCAGGCTCGCCGAGCGGCACGGCCTCACCGTGCGGTTGCGCCCGACCTTCGACACCGCTCGCGATCCAGGCGTGACCGTGACCGTGCACGTGCCGGTCGGACTGATCGTCGCGGGTAAGCCGATCGCGGGGCAGCCCGTCACCCCGCAGCCCTCGCCGCAGCCCGTCAAGCCGCAGCGTCCGTCGGCGCCGTCGTCCATGCAGATGCGGGCGGTCACGCGCACTCCGGGGGGCAATGTCATGGTCACCGTGGATCCCGGGGTCAGCGGCCCCATTCCGGTCACCGACTCCGCGGCCCCCGCGCCCGCCGCGCCGCCCAGCGCGCCGGTTCCCACCGGTCCTGGCGGTCTGCCACAGCGGCAGCCGGGTACGTCCATGTCGTCCGGTTCGCGTTCGGACGGACAGCAGTCGGGCGCGAGCCTGCGTTCCGCGCCGGGCCAAGCGGCCGGCGGTCCCCAGCGCGGCAAGCTCGCCGCGGCCAACCTGCCCAAGCGCACTCTCGGTCCCGGCGGTCCGCCGCCGCGTCAGCCGGGTGGTCCGGCGGAGCAGGCAGGCTCGGGTCTGCCGCAGCGTGAGCCGAACTCGGGTGAACTGCCGCAGCGGCAGCCGGGCGCCGCCGGCGTGCCGCAGCCGAGCGTCGGTCTGCCGCAGCGTCAGCCGGGATCGAACGGTGTTCCGCCACGCGACGCGTCGTCGAACGGCTTGCCGCAGCGGGAGTCGGCGCTGGGTGGTTTGCCGCAGCGTGAGTCGGCTTCTGGTGGTTTGCCGCAGCGTGAGTCAGCGTCGGGCGGCTTGCCGCAGCGGGAGTCGGCGCTGGGTGGTTTGCCGCAGCGTGAGTCGGCTTCCGGTGGTTTGCCGCAGCGGGAGTCGGCGCTGGGTGGTTTGCCCCAGCGTGAGCCGGGCGCCACGAGTCTGCCGCCGCGCGAGCCGGGCGCCACTGGCTTGCCGCAGCGTCAGCCGGGGTCGAACGGTGCGCCGCAGCGTGAATCGGCGCTGGGTGGTTTGCCGCAGCGTGAGCCGGGCAGCACCGGCCTACCGCCCCGGCAGTCCGCGCCGAACCTACCTCAGCGCGACGCGACGCCCGGCGGTTTGCCGCAGCGCGATTCCGGCGCCCACAGTCTCCCGCAGCGCGAATCCGGCAACGGTTTGCCGCAGCGCGAACCGAGCTCGGGTGCGTTGCCCTCGGTCAACGGACTGCCGCGACGGGAGTCGGCCGCCGGCGGCCTGCCCCAGCGTGAGTCGGCGTCGGGCGGTTTGCCGCAGCGTGAGTCGGCGCTGGGTGGTTTGCCGCAGCGTCCGCCGGCGCCG
Source organism: Nocardia sp. Marseille-Q1738 (assembly GCF_965283145.1). Taxonomy (NCBI): domain Bacteria; kingdom Bacillati; phylum Actinomycetota; class Actinomycetes; order Mycobacteriales; family Nocardiaceae; genus Nocardia; species Nocardia sp. Marseille-Q1738. The sequence goes on from NZ_CBDIMS010000001.1 coordinate 1,350,186, forward strand.
GCGAGCCCAGCACAGCGGGAGAGCGGGTTGACCGGCCTGCCGCAGCGGCAGCCGGGCGCCCAAGCGCCGCAGCGTCAGCCCGTGCCGCCGGGAATCGGTCTGCCGCAACGCGATCGCGGTGGTCAGCATGCCGCGAGCGGTGAGCAGCCGGCCACTACGACCGGGCGTGATCCCGGCAAGCACAGCTACCGGTCCAACCCGGCGAAGACGGCCTCGTTCTTCCAGACCAGGCTGCAGCCCGCGGCCGAGTCGGACTCGTCGATGGGATCGACGCCGATCTTCGCCGAAATGATGTCGGCATGGCTGTCGGATCCCAGCTCGGATCGCTCGCAGATGGCCGCCTCCTTCGAGTCGCCGGGCGACGAAGGGTGGCAGGCGGCTCGCCGGGCGAGCGAGGCGCAGCCCGAGACGCGGACGGCTGCCGGGTTGCCGCAACGCAATCCGGGCGTAAGGCTTGTCCCGGGTGGTGTCAGCGGTGTGGCCGATCGGGCGCCGCGTCGCGATCCAGAAACGATCAGGTCCAGCTTGAGTCGTCACCAGCAGGGCGTCCGGGATGGCCGCGCAATGAGAGCAATGAACCTAACCGGAGATAAAGGAGACCGATGAACCCCGATCTAGGTGGTACGAACCGTCAGCTGGATTGGCTGGTTTCGAACTTTGCCAACGAGGTTCCTGGCGTAGCCCATGCCGTCCTGGTCTCGGCTGACGGCCTACTCATGGCCGCGAGTGCCCAGCTGCCCGTCGACCGCGCCGAACAGCTTTCGGCCGTGACGGCCGGTCTGGCCAGCCTGTCAGTCGGCGTCTCGAATCTATTCGAGGGCGGCACCGTGCTGCAGTCCGTCGTCGAGATGGAGCACGGCTACCTGCTACTCATGGCTGTCGGCGACGGTTCCTATCTCGCGGTGCTGACCAACACTTCGTGTGACATCGGTCAGGTCGGCTACGAGATGGCTCTGTTGGTCGAGCGGGTTGGCCAGACTGTTCAGGCCACGCCACGCGTCACGATGGGTTCCTGATGGTGGGATGGACATAGAAGATCACCGCGTGGGAAGCGCCGAGCCGAGCCTCGTACGCCCGTACTCGCTGACCGCGGGCCGGACCAGGCCTGCGGTCGAGTTGGCGTTGGAAGCCCTCGTCGCATCGCATCCGGTCGCCCTCGAGCGGCAGTTCGAACTGACCAACATCGAGACGTCAATCGTGGAGTTGTGCAGAGAATCGCCGTCCGTTGCCGAGGTAGCAGCCAGACTGGGTATCCCCATTGGGGTGGCCCGCGTGCTCGTAGCCGACCTGATCGAGGCCGGACACGTGCGCGTTTCGGCGACATTGAAAGACGATTCCAGCGACGATGAACGTCGCGAGCTGATCGAAAGGGTTCTCAGTGGACTCCGGCGTATTTGATTCGACGGCACAGGTCGACACCCGCACCAGCAAGCCGACATCGGCGAAGATCGTGGTCGCGGGTGGCTTCGGCGTCGGGAAGACCACGTTGGTCGGTGCCGTCTCGGAGATCGTTCCGCTGCGCACCGAGGCGTTGGTGACCAATGCCAGTGCCGGGATCGACAACCTGACCGGCATTCCGATGAAGTCCACCACCACCGTGGCGATGGACTTCGGCCGCATCAGCCTCGCCGACGATCTGGTGCTGTATCTGTTCGGCACGCCCGGCCAGTATCGATTCTGGTTCATGTGGGACGACCTGATCCGCGGCGCCATCGGCGCCGTGGTGCTGGTCGACACCCGCAGGCTGGAGGACAGCTTCGCGGCCGTCGACTACTTCGAAGCGCGCAACCTACCCTTCCTGGTGGCGCTCAACGAGTTCGACGACGCACCGCGGTACCCGATCGAGGACATTCGGCAGGCGCTCGCCGTGCCCGCCGATGTGCCGATCCTGTCCATTGATGCCCGGCGCCGGGAGCCCGCCAAGCAGGCGCTGGTGGCGCTCACCGAGTACGCCCTACGCAAGGTGATGCAGGGCTACTGAGTGCTCGCGCGGCACGCCGACGCGCCGGGTAGGGCCGGATAGGCTCGCCCGGTGCGTACTTCGGCGCGGGAGTTTCTGGGGCAACTGCTCGATACGGACTCGTTCGTCAGCTGGGACCGGCCGCCGGTGACGGTGGCCGCGACCCCGCGCTACCGCGAAGCCTTGCGGGCGGCGATGGTGGCGGCGGGTACCGATGAATCCGTGCTCACGGGGGAGGGGCTGCTGCGCGGTCGTCGCGTGGCCGTGATCGCCTGCGAGTTCGGATTTCTGGCCGGTTCGATCGGCGTCGCCGCGGCGGAGCGGATCGTCGCGGCGGTCGAGCGTGCCACCGAACTCGGGCTGCCGCTGATCGCTTCACCGACCTCCGGCGGCACCCGGATGCAAGAGGGCACCGTCGCGTTCGTGCAGATGGTGAAGATCGCCGGTGCGGTCGCGGCGCATAAATCGGGTGGTCATCCCTACCTGGTCTACCTGCGAAACCCCACGATGGGCGGCGTGTTCGCCTCGTGGGGTTCGCTGGGGCACATCACGTTCGCCGAGCCCGGTGCGCTGATCGGGTTTCTCGGCCCGCGGGTCTACCAGGCCCTGTACGGCAAACCGTTTCCGGAAGGCGTGCAGACCGCGGAGAACCTGTACCATCGCGGCGTCATCGACGGCGTGTTGCCGATACCCGTTTTTCGTCGCATCGCCCACCGCGCGCTGAGCGTGTTCAGTGGCGTCCAGCAGCCCGATTCGACTGCGCTACGAGATGCCGCCGTGCGGGCGATTGCTGCGTCTCCTCCAACGTTGCCGCCAGTGGCAGCGCCTACGGAGGCTGCGGCTCGTGATTCTATTGGGACACAACAATTCCGGCGTGCGGATTCGACGAGTCGATCCGGGGACAATCCGGTGTGGCAGTCGGTCTTGATCTCGCGGCGTCCGCAGCGGCCGGGCATTCGCGATCTCTTACGTCATGTGACGCAAAGGGTTCCGCTCAGCGGCACCGGCCAGGGTGAATCGGATCGAACCGCGGTACTCGCGCTGGGACGTTTCCGTGGGCAACCGTGCGTGGTATTCGGGCACGACCGGCGCGGTCAACAAGGCGAGAACACCATGGGTCCAGCCGCTCTGCGTGAGGCGCGGCGCAGCATGGCGCTTGCTCAGGAGTTGCGGCTGCCGCTGGTGCTGGTCATCGACACCGGGGGCGCGGCGCTCTCGAAGGAAGCCGAGGAACGGGGTCTCGCACCCGAAATCGCCCGCTGCATCGCGGATCTGGTGACGTTGGACACCCCGACCGTCTCGGTGCTGCTCGGCCAGGGCACCGGCGGTGGCGCGCTGGCGCTGCTGCCTGCCGACCGGGTACTCGCCGCAACGCACGCCTGGCTGGCTCCGCTGCCGCCGGAAGGGGCGAGCGCCATCGTGTTCCGCGACACCGACCATGCTCCGGAACTCGCTGCGGCCCAAAGGATCAGCGCCGCCGATCTGCTCGCCGACGGTGTGGTCGACCGCATCGTGCCTGAGCTTCCTGATGCCGCGGACGAGCCGGTGGACTTCGCCCGCCGAATAGTCGCGGCGATCGCGAACGAACTCGCCAACCTGCGTGCCCGGCCGGAATCGGAGGTGCTCGCTGCGCGACAGGCGCGCTACCGGAGATTGGGATTGCCCGGCGCCGCGAAGTGATCATCGCGAAGCGCCCGAACCTCCAGGTCATCCAGCAAATTGCAGGCCAACACACCCGAGCGCGTGATTGACGGTTCGCCGCCGCACTTCTACCGTCGGAATGTGACCTTCAGAAGCGAGACCAGCACCGTTCCCCCGATCGTGCTGAACGACGGGAACGTGATCCCGCAGCTCGGCTTCGGCGTGTTCCAAGTGCCCGCCGACGATGCTTTCCCGGCGGTCACCACCGCGCTCGAGGTGGGCTATCGCAGCATCGACACCGCCGCGATCTACGGGAACGAAGAGGGCACCGGTCGTGCGATCCGGGAATACGGACTGCCCCGGGACGAGATCTACGTGACGACCAAGCTGTGGAACTCCGATCAGGGCTACGACTCCACGCTGCGCGCCTTCGACGCCAGCCTGGCCCGGCTCGGCTTGGACTACCTCGACCTCTACCTCATCCACTGGCCGGTCGCCGCGGCGGGCCGGTTCATCGATACTTTCCGCGCCTTTCAGGCGCTGAAGTCGCAGGGGCGGGTCAGGTCGATCGGCGTCTCGAACTTCACGGTCGCGAACCTGCAACGGCTCATCGCCGAAACCGGCGAGATCCCGGTGGTGAACCAGATCGAGCTGCACCCCAGGTTGGCGCAGCGGGAACTGCGTGAGTTCCACGCCGCGAACGCGATCGCCACCGAGGCGTGGAGCCCGCTCGCTCAGGGCACCGTGCTCGACGACAGCACCATCACCGCGGTGGCCGCCGAAGTCGGTCGCACGCCGGCGCAGGTGATCATCCGCTGGCATTTGCAGCTGGGCAATATCGTCATCCCGAAGTCGGTCACGCCATCGCGGATCGCGGAGAACTTCGACGTGTTCGGCTTCGAGCTCACCCCGGAGCAGATGAACGCGATCACCGCGCTGGACAGCGGTTCGCGCACCGGTGCGGACCCGGATACGTTCACCGTGGACTCCCCCGCCGCACCCCCCGCCCCCCATCAACTGGGCAACTGATTTCGTGACGACATGGGTAACTCACCGGGCACGCCCAGAACCCGAGCGGCACCCAACGCAGGACCTGTACGCAAATACTGCGCCACCTAACTAGTACGGCCTAGATACTCGGAGAGGCGGGCCAGCACCAGCTGATCTTTCCTATGGCAGAGTGAAGGAACCAGACGGACGTTCAGCTGGGGAGGTCGCATGCTCGGGGTCAGCCGCGATGGTGACGTGGTCACCATCGAACTTCAGCGGGAGGAGCGCCGCAACGCGCTCAATTACGAACTCGTGACACGGCTGCGCGAAGCCGTTCTCGCCGCCGTCGCCGACCAGGCGCGGGTCATCGTGCTGACCGGGCGCGGTTCGGTCTTCTGTGCCGGCGCCGATCTGTCCGGGGTGTACTCAGGTGATTTCCTGTCCGGCCTGCTGGAGATGCTGCACGCTGTCGAATCGGCGCCGATCCCGGTGATTTCCGCGCTCAACGGCGCCGCGATCGGTGCGGGCGTGCAGCTGGCGCTCGCCTCGGATCTGCGGGTGATGGCGCCGGAGGCGTATCTCGCGATCCCGGCCGCGAAGTTGGGCATCACGGTGGACCGGTGGACCGTGCGCAGGCTGGCCGCGCTGATCGGCGGCGGTCCGGCCAGGACCGTGCTGCTCGGGGCGGAGCCGATCTCGGCCGAGGATGCCTACACCTTCGGGTTCGCCAACCGGGTCGGCGGTCTCGACGACGCGCAGGCCTGGGCGAAGCAGATCGCGGCCTTGGCGCCGCTGTCGCTGCGCCACATGAAGCTGGTGCTCAACGACGACGGGACGCGTGATCCGGACACTGCTCAGCAGCGCGCGGCGCTGGAGGCGGCATGGACGAGTGAGGACGCCAAGGAGGGACGTTTGGCCAGGCAGGAAAAGCGCGCCGCGAGGTTCGTGGGGCGATGATGGGCATTCGACGTATCGCGGGCGCCGCAGCGGGTGCGCTCGGCATCACGTGGGTGGCCCGGGCGGTGTGGGGTATCCCATCGGCGATGGGCGCTTCGATCTCGGCGATCCAGCCCTACGCGGCGGGCGCGACGAGCTACCGAAATCGTCAGTTCCACAACACCGAACCCAGTAGCCAGGTGGTCGCGGGTTCGGCTCCGTCGCTGTTGATCTCGGCACTGACCCAGCGCAACGCGGGCAGGCCGCGCGCAACCATTCCGCTGCACACTCCACGGCCGCCGAGTGCGGCGGCCGCTCTCGCCGTCACCTGGTACGGCCACGCCACGACGCTCATCGAGATCGACGGGTACCGGATCCTCACCGATCCGGTCTGGAGCGAACGGGTTTCGCCCTCGGCGCTGGTCGGGCCCGCACGCATGCACCCGGTGCCGCAGCCGCTGTCCGAGCTGCCCCCGGTCGACGCGGTGATCATCTCGCACGACCACTACGACCACCTGGACAAGGAGACCGTCCGGGAACTGGTGGTTGGGCAGAGCGCGCCTTTTCTCGTGCCGGTCGGCATCGGCGCGCACCTGCGGCACTGGGGTGTCCCGGAGGATCGGATCGTCGAATTGGATTGGGGTGCTTCCGTCTCGCTCGCCGGACTGGGCCGGGATCGGGACGGCACGGATCTGACCCTCACCTGCACCGAGGCGCGGCATTTCTCCGGACGCGGCCTGCTCCGCAACACCACACTCTGGGCTTCGTGGTCGATCGTCGGTCCGACGCGGCGGGTCTACTTCGGCGGCGACACCGGATACACGAAGGCGTTCGCCGCGGCGGGCGCGGCGCTCGGTCCGTTCGACCTGACGCTGCTGCCCATCGGCGCCTACGACGCGCGCTGGCCGGACGTGCATATGAACCCCGAAGAGGCGGTCCGGGCGCACGCCGATCTGTGCGCCGGCGATCCCGGCCACGGGCTGCTCGTGCCGATCCACTGGGCGACCTTCAACCTCGCCTTCCACGGCTGGTCGGAGCCGGTCCGGCGGATGGTGGCGGCGGCCAGGTCGGCGGGTACCTCCGTCGCGGTACCGATGCCGGGTCAGCGTGTGGACCCGATGAGCGCGCCCCCTGGGGATTCCTGGTGGGAGAATGTTGGTTGAACGACTCCGGCTAGTTGGCTACAGGAAGGATGGACGGCGATGAGTTTCGCGGACACGCTCAAAGGCCTGGTCGGCAAGGGGAAGGACGCGGCGGCCAAGAACGCCGACAAGATCAACCACGGGATCGACAAGGCCGGTGACTTCATCGACCAGAAGACGCACGGCAAGTACACGGACAAGATCGCCAAAGGCAAGGAGGCCGCCAAGAAGGTGGTCCCGCCGGATCAGTCCGGGCCGCACGCCTGAGCCGACGGCGGAGACCGTCGTGGGGTCTCCGCCGCTACACTGCGAATATGGTGGCCCGCCGCGAGTTCGGTGGTATCGAGGTTGAGCTGAGCAACCTCGACAAGGTGCTGTACCCGGCCACCGGCACCACCAAAGGCGAAGTCATCGCCTACTATTCGGCGATCTCACCCGCCATGCTGCCGCACATCGCGGGACGAGCGGTCACCCGGAAGCGCTGGCCCAATGGGGTGGACGAGCCGTCCTTCTTCGAGAAGAATCTCGCGTCGCACGCACCGTCGTGGGTGGAGCGTCGTACGATGCGCCATTCCGACCGCAAGGTCGTCTACCCGCTGATCGATTCCGAGGCCGGTCTGGCCTGGGTCGGTCAGCAAGCGGCGCTGGAAGTCCATGTGCCGCAATGGCGTTTCGACGACGATCGGATGGGTCCGGCGACCAGGTTGGTCTTCGACCTGGATCCGGGCGAAGGAGCGGGCCTCGCCGAATGCGCCGAGGTAGCGCTCATGCTGCGCGACATGGTCGAGGGGATCGGGTTGCATGCGTTCCCGGTCACCAGCGGCAGCAAGGGCATTCACCTCTACGTGCCCTTGGATCGGGAACTCAGCCCGGATGGCGCGTCCACCGTGGCCAAGCAGGTGGCCACGAATCTGCAACGGCTGCATCCGGATCTGGTCACCGCGACGATGGCGAAATCGGCTCGGGGCGGGAAGGTCTTCCTGGACTGGAGTCAGAACAACCCGGCCAAGACCACCATCGCGCCTTACTCGATGCGCGGGCGGCAGCAGCCGAACGTCGCCGCGCCACGTAGCTGGAAGGAGATCGAGAACCCCAAGAAGCTGCGGCACTTGCGGTTCGACGAGGTACTCGCCAGGTACCGGGCGGATGGCGATCTGCTCGCGGAGCTGGACCCACCGCTAGCGCAGGGCGACTCGGAGCGGAGCGGTTCGGACGCGTTGACGAAGTACCGGTCGATGCGGGACCCGACCCGTACGCCCGAGCCGGTACCGCCCGAGCCCCCCGAGCCGGGCGCGAACAACCGTTATGTGGTGCAGGAGCACCGTGCGCGCCGGCTGCACTGGGACGTGCGGCTGGAGCGCGACGGGGTGCTGGTGTCCTGGGCGGTGCCGAAGGGGCCGCCCACCTCGCCGGATCAGAACCGGCTCGCGGTGCACACCGAGGACCATCCGCTGGAGTATCTCGATTTCCATGGCGCCATCCCGAAGGGCGAGTACGGCGCCGGCGAAATGACGATCTGGGATTCCGGCACCTACGACACGGAGAAATGGCGTGACGACGAGGTCATCATCCAGTTCCACGGCAAGCGTTTGACCGGGCGGTATGCGCTGATCCAGACCAACGGCAACCAGTGGCTGATGCACCTGATGCGTGCGCAGAACGGCGCCGAGGATCGGGACGAGCCCGGTGCCGGGCGGATCATCCGGCCGTCGAGCGCGTCTTCGCCGCTTCCGCGCGGGCTGGCGCCGATGCTGGCGACACCAGGAGACGTCGCCGAGCTCGACGCCGACGAGTGGTGCTTCGAGACGAAGTGGGACGGGTTCCGGCTGATCGCCGAGATCGATTCCGGTGCGATCACCTTGCGCAGCCGGGCGGGGAACGTGGTCACCGATCGCTATCCCGGGATCGCGGTGTTGGCGCGGGAACTCTCCGGGCACAGCGTGGTGTTGGACGGTGAGGCGGTGGTCTTCGACGATCACGGCGTCGCCAATCTCGGTCTGCTGCAGGCCGGTGCGGCGCGAGCGGTGTTCGTCGCCTTCGACGTGCTGTATCTGGACGGCACCTCCCTGGTACGCAAAAGATATTCCGATCGCCGCCGAGTGCTGGAGGCACTGGCCGCGAACGCCCCCTCGATAGTGGTGCCGCCGCGACTGGACGGGCCGGGTGCGGCGGCGCTGCGCTACAGCCAGCAGCACGGCTTGGAGGGTGTGGTCGCCAAACGCAAGGATTCGGTGTACCTGCCGGGCAAGCGCGGGCATTCCTGGGTGAAGCAGCGCAATTGGCGTACCCAGCAGGTGTTGATCGGCGGCTGGCGGCGTAGCGGGGCACGGAATTTCAAATCTCTGCTGGTCGGCATTCCGCACGACGGGCGGTTGTACTACGTGGGGCGGGTCGGTACCGGTTTCAGTGAGCCGGACATGCGGGATCTGGCCGCCCGGCTGCGCAAGCTGGAACGAAAGACCTCTCCGTTCGACAACGACCTCACCGCCGAGGAGCGCAAGGAGGCGGTGTGGGTGACGCCGAAACTCGGCGGCAGCGTGCGGTTCATGAATTGGACCGAGGCGGGACGGTTGTGGCACCCGGCGTGGGTCGGCGAGGCACCGGGCGTGCGTGACGCTAGCCCGCGAGCAGTGGGGTGATGGTCGCGATATCGGTCACCAACGCGTGGCCTTGGAATTCGAAGTCATCGTAGGCGCGCGCCATAGCCGCTTTGTCCCGGCCGCCACAAGCATCGCTGATCACCACCGGGACGAAACCGAGATCGGTGGAGTGCGTCACTGTGGGGGCGATGCCGATCTCCAGCGCGACGCCCGCGATCGCGTAGGCGCCGATGCGCAGGTCGCGCAGCATCGAGGCGAGTGGGGTGCCCTCGAACGCCGACATCGACGTCTTGTCGAACACCACCTCGTCCTCGCGCGGCCGCAGTTCGGGGACCAGCTCGAAGGCCGGAGTGTCGCGCTGCAGGATGAACCGCACCTTGTCCACCGAGTCCACCTGCTGCCAGTTCATCGCCATGCGCAGCGCGAAGGCGCCGCTGAGGCGCTCGGGCAGGAAGAAATGGCGCAGGAAGACCACCGGGTAGCCACCGGAGCGCGCCGCGTCGACCACCTGCACCACGCGTTCGATGATCTCCGGGCCGTCCGGCAGCTGGCCGAGCACGCCGACCTGCATGTCGTAGACGAGTACCGCCATCCGGTCCGGGGCGCACACGTCGGCGAGCCCTTCGGGGATGTCCAGTCCGTTGCCATGCCGCATGCTCGGCTACTCCTGTTCGTCGCGCCCGCGCTGCGGGCTGGCGGTACCTGTCGGTTATTCGATTGCGCTAGGGGCTTTTTCGGATCACTGTAGCCAGCCGCGGCGGACATCCGCGGCGATGGGTATGACCTCCGATCGACCGTTGCCGGGCGGATGATACGGCAGTAGCGTTGATGACCAGAGGCGGGAGTGAGTCGGCGCCGACGGCACCCGCGCACTGTGGCCTCGCTGGAGTGGGGAGGCCCTGATGAAGGATATTCACGCTGCGCCTGTCACCGAGCAGACGCGTAATCGCCCTGCGCGCGCGGCCGTTCTGCGCGCCATGCTATCCGCCCTGGTCGTTCTGATTCTCGGTTGGGGCTGCCTTCCCGCGGCGTCCGCCGAGCTGCCGCCCCCGGACCACGACCCGTTCTACGCGGCCCCCGCCGACCTCGGCTCGTTCTGGAACGGCGCTGTTCTCGACGCGCGTCCGATCGCGTTGTTCGGCCTGCCCCTGCCGATTTCGGCATGGCAGGTGAAGTATCGGACCACCGACTCCAGCGACCGCCCCGCGGCCTATGTGGCGACCGTGCTGGTGCCGATGCTGCCGTGGCTCGGCCCTGGAGCGCGGCCGTTGCTGTCGTATCAGGTCCCCGAGGACAGTCTCGGCACCCGGTGCGCGCCGTCCTACGCGCTGCGCGGAGGCTGGGATACCGGCGCGGTCAATACGCTGATCGATACGCCGTTCATGGCGGAGGCGCTTCGGCGCGGGTGGGCGCTCGTGGTCAGCGATTACGAGGGACCGCAGTCCCGGTTCCTGGACGGGGTCAACTCCGGACGCGGTGTGCTGGATGGCATCCGGGCCGCCCGCGACTTCCCTGCGGCCGGACTCGGACCCGGCACTCCTGTTGGCGCCTGGGGTTATTCGGGCGGGGCTTTCGCCACGCTGTGGGCCGCGCAGCTACAGCCGGAGTACGCGCCGGACGTTCGGTTCGCCGGCATCACCTCGGGTGGCGTTCCGGCGGATTGGCCGGCGATCGCCCGCCGCGCGGACGGCACCGTGCAGGCCGGGCTGGCATTGCTCATCCTGTTCGCCATCGCCCGCAACGATCCCGGCGCGGGCGTGCTGGAGTTGCTCAACGATCGTGGGCAGGCGGCGCTGATCGAAAACAGCGCTGCCTGTGGGTCCGATCTCGTGCCCAAGTACCTCGGGGCGCGCGTTGGCGACTTCACCACGGTTCCGGACCTCCTGTCGCATCCGGCCTTTCTGGCCGCCACCGACGCACAGGAACTCGGCGGCAGCGCGCCGACCGTGCCGACCTACCTGTACCACAGCATCACCGACGACGTGATTCCCGTGGCGGGATTCACCGACCTGATCGGTCGTTACTGCGCCCAGGGAGCGAACCTCACTTCGGTGCACTCGATGCTGCCCACCCACAATCCGGCGGCGATCGGCGAGGCGCCGGGGGCGATGAACTTTCTCGCGGACCGGTTCGCGGGGATACCGGTCGCTCCCGGGTGTCATTCGCGATAGGTGGGATCGGCGAGTCAGTTCTGTGGACGGCCGGTGGTGTCCATCCACTTGGTGGTCCCCGGTGCGGCGTTGAGCGTGCTGAGCAGGTCGATGCCTGCGACGATCAGGGTCGGTCCACCGGCGACGATGGTGCCGATGATGGCGCCGATGCCGGCACCCGCGACGACACTCGCGATCACGGTGGGACCGCCGATGATTCCGGTGAGCCCGACCAGCGCGCCGATCACCGTGCCGATGAAACCGCCGACAGCGGTGGCGATGCCGAACTGCGAAAGAAACGCGTTCATCGCCTGCTGGTTCTCATATGGCGACGCGACCGCCGTGGCGGCCGGACGCGCCTGCGCCGCGTCCTTGACGACGGCCAACTCGAGTACTCGGCCCGCGTCACGCACGGCGTGCGGCATGGGGTACTCGAGCCCGTCCTGGCGGAAGGCCAGTGGCAGTGTGAGCGCGACATTTCCGGATTCGTCCTTGATGTCGACGGCGTCGCCGCGCACGTCGAACGTGCCCGCGGTGAGCGTCGTGACGATCCGGTTCCCGATCAGCCGCGCCTCGTACCCGATATTCGGGACCGGCGCCGTGGCCGGTTCCGCATGCGCGGCGCCCGCACCGACCGTTAGCGCCGCGACGAGTGGCACAACCGCGGCGGTGACTTTCCGGAGAATCATTTCCCTGGTTTCCAATCTTCATCAGGTTTGTAGCAAAGAGAACGCGGAACGCGCTGAAATTCCTTCCCCCACTGGCGCGTACATCCGTGATGTGATCCAGAAGACAGCTACTTCCGAGTGATAACTGTACTGCGAGCGGAAGAGTTTAGATCACGAATTGAGAGGGTAATCTTTCATCTTTTTCCGCGCTCGATCCAGTTATAGCTCATGGCTATTCGGTGGTTGAGGTTCTCGCAGAACCGGTCAGCGCCATCCTGGCATCGCGGCGTTGTCTCGCGTCCAGCGTGCCATCGACCTGCCCACCTCGGTTCGGCGCATACCGGCGCCATGAATTTCGTCAGAAACCGAGATGGATAGCAATCAGCCAGCATCTGGTATGGACCCCGCTCGCCACAGGTGCGGCTGGAAACTCACTCGAGGCATCGTGAAACCGAACGCTTTCCCTTTTAGCGGCCGGGGGAGCCTGCCTTTCAGTCGGCCCGGGGTGACGGCATGCCCGGCATTTCCGGTACTCAGACCAGCAGGTGCAGGGCAACGGCGCCGAGGCAGGCCGCGACGACCACGGCTAGCGCGAAGGCGTCGCGACGGCCGGGAGAGCCCGGATGGGCGGTGAGTTCACCGGTTCCGCCACGGGCGGTGATCGCCTCGCCGAGTTCACCGGCGCGGCGGGTGGAGACCGCCATCGACGCGGTGAGGATATCGATGAGGGGGTTGTCGGCGGCGCGATACAGCAGGCTGTCTTTGGGACGGAGACGGCGGGCCGCGCGCAGGACCCGGATTTCCTCGATGAGCAGGGGAAGACCGCGGAGGGTCAGTGCGACGACGACGGCCCATTCGTCCACGGGGACCCGGAGTTTGCGCAACGGCGCGCCCAATTTGGCCAGCGCGGGTGCGATCTCGCCCATCGGCGTGGTCCACGCGATGAGGAACGAGGCGGAGACCACGATCAAACCGAACGTGACAACCTGCGCGTAGCGCAGCACCGCCGTGCCGCCGACCGGCACGTTGATCAGTGCTCCGACCGCGAGCAGCGCCCAGAACCACCACGACAGACGCGGCAACGTGCCGAGCGGCAACCGGGCGGCCACGCCGACGAAGACCAGGAAGACGATCATCACGCCGAGCACCGGCCAGGACGGCAGGAACATCAGCAACAGACTGATCAGGAAAACCCCGATCATCTTGGTACCCGCCCACAGCCGGTGCACCGGACTGTCGACGGGAACTCGGCGCAACAGCACCGCACTCATCGGGAACCTCCGTGCTCCAGTCGCCACGCCGCGTCGCCGGGCGGACGCAGCGCGGCGGGCCGGGAGTCGGCGGACGCGCCGGCGTTGCTCGGGATGGCTTCCCTCGCGGACTCGGCCGCCAGAATGCGTCCGGACCGCAGTTGCACCGTGCGGTCGCACACCGCTGCCATGTCGGCCACGTCGTGCGAGATGACGATCAGCGTCAGCCCGGAATCACGCAGCTGCGCAAGCAGTTCCACGATATCCGCCCGGCCCTCCGGGTCGAGCCCGGCGAGCGGCTCGTCGAGCACGACCACCTGCGGATGACTGGCCACGATCGCCGCCAGCACCACCCGTTTGGCCTGGCCGCCGCTGAGCTCCTCGATGGAGCGGGCGGCCAGCGAGCGGTCCAGCCCTACCGCGTCCAGCGCCCGCCCGACCGCGCCCGAGCCGGTCGCCCGACCGCCCCAGTCCGCGATCTCCGCGCCGACGGTCTGTTTCTGCAACTGCAGGCGGGAGTATTGGAATGCCAGCTCCACCCGCCCGATCTGCTTGGTGATCGGCTTGCCGCGCAGTTCACAACGACCGGAACTCGGCTCGATCAGCCCGGCCATGATCCAGGCGAGAGTGGATTTGCCCGATCCGTTGCCGCCGACCACCAGCAGCGCTTCGCCGCGCCGGACCGACAGATCGACGCCATGCAGGGCAGCCGCTTCCCAGGGGGTCGCGCGGTTGTAGGTGTGCCCGACGTCGCGCAGCTCGAGGATCGGCTCGCCGATCGGCCTGCGCCGCGCGTCGCGCACCGGGCGCGGCCACGCGGGCAGGTGCGCCACGGAGCGGCCTGCGGCCAAGTGGACGACGCGGTCGGCCGCGGCGGCGTCGGCTTCGTGATGGGTGACCAGCACCACGGCCATCGGGTGTCGCTTCGGCAGCGCAGCGAGCAGTTCCACGAGTTCGCGGCGCCCGTCCGGATCGATCATCGAGGTCGCCTCGTCGGCGATCAGCAGCGCGGGGCGGCGGGCCAGCGCCGCGGCGACGGCCAAGCGCTGCTGCTGCCCGCCGGACAGCGTGGCGGTCTCCTTGCCGCCCATCCCGGCGAGCCCGACTTCGCCGAGCAATCCCTCCACATCCACGTCGGCGGCGAGTTCGGGCGGCAAACCCCAGACCACGTCATCGGCGACGAGCACGCCCAAGGTCTGGCTCTCCGGCCGCTGCATCACCAGCGCCGTTCCACCCAGGCGCCCGAGCCCGGCCGACCCGGGACGCAGCACCGATCCCGAGGTGGGCGGCAGGCCGGCGAGCAACCGCGTCAACGTCGACTTGCCCGATCCGTTGTGCCCCACCACCGCGACGAATTCGCCGACACCGACGGTCAGGTCGATGTCGCGCAGTGCGTCGTGCGCCGCGCCGGGATAGCGGAATCCGGCGCCGCGCAGCGTGACCGGTAGCGGTGCGATGGGCCGGTCGTCGTGCGGCGCGTCGAGCCGGTCCCGTCCGGGCAGCCAGGCGAGCCGGTCCAGCACCGAGCCGAGCACGTACCAGGAGAACAGCCCGGTGGCGACCATGCCCAGTGCGACGCTGCCACCGACCCACGCCCACCACCAGCGCAGTACGGAGTCGGCCAGGTCGGCCGCGGCCTGCCCGAGCGGTTCCAGCTGCGCCTGGCGTGCGGCGAGTTCCTGGATACCGCGTGCGGCGTTGCGGATGTTGTCGAACAGCAGGTTGCGCGCCGCCGAGAGCAGCAGCAGCGATCCGACGGCGAAGGCCGCCCAGGCCAGGCCGGTCAGCAGTGCGAGGCCGGACACCGCCACGACACCGCCGCCGCGCCGCTTGACGATGCCGATGATGCCGCCCGTCGTCGCCGAGGCGACCAACCCGGTCGCGGGCACCATGCCGGCCGCGACGAAGGTGACCAGCGTGGCGGCGATGGTCGCGGTAACCAACGTGCGCAGCCGGTAGCGGTGCGCGATCAGCCCCATGGGTACGGCGGCGACCAGCTGCAGAGCGGCCGCGAACGGAATCACCGATCCGATGGTGACCAACCCGACGGTGGCCCCGCCGAGCACGGCGCCGGTGGCCAACTCGATCGGGCGCAGCGGTCCCCGCTCAGCCGGTTCGCCCGCATGGGCCAGTCCACTCACAGCACAAGTCTGCCAGCCTTGCGAGCAACGTCGGGTTTCAGCGAATTCGCGCAGTTCAGCGGTGCTCGGTCGATCAGGAGACCGGTGTGAGGGTGTAGTGCGCGGGGTCGAGGTGGCGGGTGCGGCGGCGGTAGCTGGTCTGCGAGCCGGGCCAGTTGTTGGTGATGCGGCCCGCGGAGTTGCGGTACCAGCTGGAGCAGAAGTTCCATGGCGTGCGGGCCAGCCGTTGCTGGAGGGCGGTGTTGTAGCGCTGCTCCACATCCGCGCGCACGTCCAGGCAGTGGCCGGGGTGGTCGGCGAGCAACTGGACGGCCTGACGGATGTAGCGGGTCTGCGACTCGATCATGTAGATGATGGAGCCGACGCCGAGATTGGTGTTCGGCCCGTAGACCAGGAACAAGTTCGGAAAATCCGGCACCGCGATGCCGCAGTAAGCGTGCGCGCCGTCGGCCCAGGCGTCCGACAGCTTGCGGCCCGCGCGACCGTGGATATTCATCGGCCAGAGGAATTCGGTGCCCTTGAAGCCGGTGCCGTAGATGATCACGTCCACCTCGTGCACCACCCCGTCCGCGGTGCGCAGGCCCTCGCGGACGATCTCGGTGATCGGGGTGGTCTCCACCCGCACGTTCGGCCGGGTCAGCGCCGGATAGTAGTCGTTGGAGAACAGGACGCGCTTGCAACCGATCGGGTAGTCCGGGGTGAGCTTGTCCCGCAGATGCGGGTCATCGACCTGCTTGGCCAGGTGCCAGGCGGCGATGCGGGCCACGATCCGCGTGATCGCGGGTAGCTCGACCAGCCCCAGCGAGAAGAATTCGGCGATCGACCACCAGCCGAACCGTTCGATCAGCAGCGCCCCCGGCACCCGGGCGAACAGGCGGTGCTGGATCGGCGAGTAGTCGGTGTCGAATTTCGGGATCACCCAGGCGGGGGTGCGCTGGAACAGCGTCAGGTGCGCGACTTCGGGCTGAATTTCCGGGATGAACTGAATGGCGCTGGCCCCGGTGCCGACGCAGGCGACGCGTTTGCCGGTGAGATCGACGTCGTGGTCCCATTCGGCCGAATGGAACGACGGGCCCGCGAAGCTGTCCAGGCCCGGGATGGCTGGCATGGCCGGGCGGGACAGCTGGCCGACCGCCGAGATCAGCACGTCCACGATCCGGGTCTCCCCGTCGGCGGTGCGGACCGTCCAGTGGCCGGTGGCGTCGTCGAATTCCGCGTCGGTCACGGTGGTATCGAACCGGATCGCGTCGAGCACGCCGTGCCGCTCGGCGACGCCGCGCAGGTAATCGTGGATGGCGGCGCGCCCCGAGTACCGCTGCGGCCAGTCCGGCTTCGGTTCGAACGAGTACGAGTACAGCGGTGACGGCACGTCGCAGGCGGCGCCGGGGTAGGTGTTCTCCCACCACACGCCGCCGAGGTCGCTCGCGCGCTCGACGAGGGTGATGTCGTCGAAACCGTTGCGGCGCAACTCGATCGCCATCCCGATGCCGCCGAAGCCCGCGCCGATGATGAGGATCGATGGCCGATCGCGCGCTGTCACGGGCACCACACTCCTCACTCCGACCGTAGATGACTCCACTGTAGGAGCCCCCGGTCCGCCGTATCGAGAAATTCGGCCATACTGTCCGCGTGGAACGGGTGCAAGATCCGGAAATCCGCGATTGGAACTTTCCGCGCGGCGTGGCCAGCGTGGCGCTGATGGTCGGCTACGCGGCCGAGCACGGCGTGGCCGCCGCACGCATGCTGCACGGCACGGGGCTGACCGAACCGCAACTCCGGGATCCGGACGCGCAGATCGACGCGCATACCGAATTGGCGGTGATCCGCAATCTGGTCCGCGCGCTCGCCGACCGGCCCGCCCTCGGCGTCGAGGTGGGCCGCCGCTATCGGATCACGACGTTCGGCATTTTCGGCTTCGCCTGCGTCAGCAGCCCGACGCTCGGTGAGGCGATCGACTTCGCGCTGCGCTATCTGGATCTCAGCTTCACCTTCTGCTTACCGGTGGCACAGTTTCGCGAGGACGAGTTCGTCGCCGTGGTGCACGACGAGTCGGTGCCCGCGGACGTGCGCCAGTTCCTCGTCGAACGCGACGTGACCGCGATGCATCAGGTGATGAGCGACCTGCTTGGCACCCGGCTTCCCCTGACCAGGGCCGAATTCCGTTTTCCCGCGCCGGATTACGCGGACCGGATCGCGGAGGTCACGGTGGTGCCGCCGCGATTCGGCATGCCGGACAACCTGTTCGCCATCGAACCGGTACTGCTGGAACAGCCGCTGCCCCAAGCCAACGAGCACACCTGGGCGATGTGCCTGGCGCAGTGCCGTGAGCTGGTGCACCGGCGCAGGGCCCGCACCGGTATCGCGGCCGAGGTGCGGGAGCGCTTGGTGCCGCGCGGTGGCGTGGACGGATTCGCCGCGCCGCCCGGCATCGACGCGGTGGCAAGCGACCTGAACATGAGCACGCGCACGCTGCGCCGCCACCTCGACGCCGCTGGCACCAGCTATCGCGCCCTGCTGGACGAAGTCCGCCGTGCCTTGGCCGAGGAAATGCTCACGGCCACACCGTTATCGGTGAGCGACGTCGCGATCCGGCTCGGCTACGCCGAAGCCTCGACATTCATCTTCGCGTTCAAGCGGTGGACCGGTAACACCCCCGCGGCCTATCGCCGCGAACGCGCCGCGCGACGTTAGCTCGCTTCGCCGCGGCCGCTCCGGCTGCCGGTGTAGGCCAGTTCGCGGATCTTGCCGACCGCTTTGGGGAACAGTTCCACCTCGGACGGGTGATTGAGCATCGGATCGAAATAGTCCGTCCGGTGTTCGGCCGATTCGGCATGCCGCAGCGTGATTTCGGCCAGTCGCAATTGTGGCCCGCTGAGACGACTCGCGGTGAGGGTGAAGCTCACCAGGTCCTCGTCGAGATGGGCGTTCATCGCCTCGAGCGACGCCGACGCGGGCTGAGCGCCGTCCGGCTCGGCGAAGAACCAGGTCGGTGCGGAATTACTGATCCGGTAGGGCATCAGACAGCCGTAGCGGGCGCTGGCCCAGCCGCGGGCGGGGGTGAACACCAGTCGGCCCAGCAGTCCGCGGCCGGTGGTGGCCAACGCGAAATCCCACGGCTCGTCATCGCGATCGAGCACCCGGAACGCGAATCCGAGCACATCGGGGAGGCCGCCCGGCATTCCCGCCCCCTTGGACAACCGCGCGATCACCGCACGCTCGCCGGCCCCGAAGAGCGGCTCGAACTCGGCCTCCGCATGCAATCGGCCGGACAGGTGCAGGCCGTTGGGATGGAACACCCGAGCGTGCCGGATACGTGCTCCGGTCGCGAACGCGCCTTTCACCATTGCGGCTGGTAGGTCGACCATGGCGGTGCCTCCGGGTAGACGTCCGTTGTGTCTCCCGATTGCCCCGGCACGAGCCGGGTAAACCGCACTCAGCCCGGTTGCACGCCGATCCGGCCGCCCATCGGAACCGTACGGAAATGCGTGGTCAGGCGGTAATCGTCATCGATGACGTGCAGCCCGACCGCCGGGTCCGGCGCGTAGTCCATGACGTGGTCGGGCAGGTCGAGTTCCCATTCGCCGGCCAGCACCGACGCGGTGCTCGGCGCCACCAGTAGCGGTCGCCCGGCGAACGTGGTTGTCGCGGAGGAGTGCGCGTGCCCGGTGAGCACGGCGACGATCCGCTCGTCGGCGGCGACCAAGTCGGCGAGCCGCTGCGGATCGGCGAGCGAGATCTCGTCGACGATCGGGCTGTGCAGACGCGCGGGCGGGTGGTGCAGCGCGAGCAGGATCGGCTTGCCCGCGGGCGCCGCCGCGAGTACGCCGCGCAACCAGCCGTAGGTCTCCTCGGAGAGTCGTCCACCCGCCTCGCCCGGGATGCTCGAATCGAGCAGGGCGATGGTGAGATCACCGATCCGGTGGACGCGGTTGATCGGGGCGCCGGAGGTTGGCTCGCCGAGCAGCGCGGTGCGGAAGCCCGCCCGGTCGTCGTGGTTGCCCGGGATGGCGTACAGCGGGATCTCGGTCTCGAACGCCAGCTTGGCCTCGGCGTATTGCTCGGGTTTTCCGGAATCGGTGATGTCGCCGGTCACCAGGATGGCATCGGGCCTGCGGCGCAGGCCGGCGAGGAAAGCCAGCACCCGCTGCACACGGTCGGCGTTCCGGGTGCCGAGATCGAAATGTGTGTCGCTGACCTGAGCCACCAGGATCATCGCCATTCGCTTTCGCTAGGGGTTCGCTGCGTTGCGTCAGAGTGTGCCCGGGTCGTGGCCTCGGCACTTCCTCAGGCTAGTTGACCTGCGTATTACCCGTCGTCATGACGCTCGCCACCCGCTGTTGAGTGCTCCTCGATTTGTGTCTGCGGTCACACTGCGGGCTTCGTTTCGTCTCCGTCTCGGGACTGCTCGGCTACCGCGTCGGACAAAGTGCGCAGGGCGCGCAGGAACACGCGCCGGTCCGCGGCGGGCAGTCGCTCGAGCAATCGGTCTTCTCGGGCCTGGATATCGCGCTGGGCGCGATCGCGGAGTGCCCGGCCCGCCTCGGTGAGCGATACCAGGTTCACTCGCCGGTCCGCCGGGTCCGGTTCGCGCGTGATGAGACCGCGCCGCTGCAACTCGTCGAGCACGCCGATGATGCGGGTCTTGTCCGCGCCGATCGCTTTGGCCAGTGCGGCCTGGGTGTAGACGGGCTCGGCGTCGAGGCCGAGCAGGACGGCATAGCCCCACATCGACAGCTCGTGCCGGTCCAGGACGGGCAACTCCGCGGCCATGAGCGCCCGCCCGAGCGGCACGATCATCGCGGCGAGATCGGGACGGGCGTTCGGCATGGGTCGACGATACTGCTTGGCAGATCGTATGCATCTGCTTACGATCTATATATGAGTATAGTTGATGCGGAGGAACTCCGCGACCGGCACGCCCGTGCCGTCGGCGTGAGCGTGGCTGCCGTCGCCCGCGTGCGCCCCGAGCAGCTCGGCAACGAAACACCCTGTGCGGGCTGGCATCTCCAGGACCTGCTGGAACACATGATCGCGCAGAACCACGGATTCGCCGCCGCCGCTCGGGGCGGCGACGATCCCGCGATCTGGACCGTCCGCCGTTCCGCCGATCCGGTCGCGGACTATCGCGCCTCGGCCGACGACGTGCTCGCCGCGTTCGCTGCCGACGACGTCTTCCGGCGCACGCTTCAGCTCCCGGAAATCCTGCCCGGCTACGGTTTTCCGGCGGCACGCGCGATCGGCTTCCACCTGGTGGACAG
Source organism: Nocardia sp. Marseille-Q1738 (assembly GCF_965283145.1). Lineage (NCBI taxonomy): Bacteria > Bacillati > Actinomycetota > Actinomycetes > Mycobacteriales > Nocardiaceae > Nocardia > Nocardia sp. Marseille-Q1738. The sequence continues at coordinate 1,370,922 of NZ_CBDIMS010000001.1, forward strand.
CGTCGTCCACGCCTGGGACGTCGCACGATCGATCGGCGACACCATCACTCTCGATGCCGACGTGGCCGAGGAGGCGCTGCGAGTTGCCCTCGCGGTCCCCGACGGCCCGGAACGCTCGGCGCCCGGCACCGCCTTCGCGCCGGGATTGGTTGTTCCGGAAGGAACTTCGGTATTGGATCGAACGCTGCTCGTCCTCGGTCGCGCACCGAACTGGCCGGACGCCGCAGCCTGAACCGGCCCAACGCGGGGCAGGTCAGGGCTCCCGCATTTCGGCCAGAGGGACCTTCCATGGCAGCTTTTCGACGCCGGGCTGCCACTGAGTGGTGTCGAGGGTCAGCACCGGCCAGTCGGGATGTTCCGCCACGGCCGCCGCGTGCGCGGTGGCCATGTCGCATGGGTCGCCGAGCCGGCCGTGCACGCGGGCCAGTGCGGTGATGTGGTCGGGGTCGGACAGACTATCGAGTGTCACCTGCTCGACATGGGGAGCGACAGCGCTCAGCGTCTCGCCTCGTCGTAAAGGCCAGCCTGCGACGCATGAGCACGTCGGCGGGCGCCGCCATCCTTGATTGCCGAGCGTCCAGGCGGCGATCGATGGGTGAGCCGCAATAGCTAGTGGATTGTGTGCAGCAGCTCGGCTGCTCGGTCGAGGATCGCCGCGTCGGCGGGTCCCTCCATCGGTCGCCAGAAGTCTGCGTCGGGGTCGGCGGCGAGCGTCAGTTCCGGTGGCGTCCGCCAGGAGGCCGTGAGGCCGAGACGCCAGGAGTGCAGATAGGTTCGCTGGTGCGTGCCGGACCGATCGAACAAGGGGTCGCCGACGATCGGATGTCCGGTCCAGGCCAGGTGGATCCGGATCTGATGGCGTCGGCCGGTGATCGGGCGCAGGGCGAGCACGGTGTGCGCCGGGCCGCGCAGCACCGTCGCGAAGTGGGTGAGCGACGGATAGTGCTTCGCGGGAAGCAGATCGGCGTCGTCGACGAACCACCGGCCCGCAGCGTGCTGGATGCGTTCCCGCGGCGCGGCGATCCGCACCCGGTTCTTGCGTCCCACGCTGAGCGGCAGGTCGATCACGCCGGTGTCGGGCAGTCCGGTCGCCGCGACCACCGCCAGGTACGCCTTGTCGGCGGTCTGCTTGTTGAACTGCCTGGTCAGCTCGCCGTGGGCGCCGAGTTCCTTCGCGAACAGGATCAGGCCGGAGGTCACCTTGTCGATCCGGTGCACCGGATACAGCGTCTCGCCCGCAGCGGCGGCGAGTTCGACGATGTCGGTGTCGTGCCGTTCACCGGTCACCGAGATCCCGGCTGGTTTGTGCAACGCCAGAATCGCGTCGTCCTCCTCGACCAGGGAACGCGTGCGCAGCTGTGACCAGTCCGTTTCCACCGGAAGAGCATAGGGGCGCAGGCGGGCGGACTCCGCCATCGGCCCTGAGCCGGTCCGACCGAAGGCGAGGCAGCCGCTTACCTGTCGTTCCTGCCGTTGCGGCGCAGCAAGTGCGGACGCAGTCGGTTGAAGCCGCGCACGCGCACGCTGCGCAGGTGCTTGATATTGAATTCCGGGTCGCCGTCCAGAGCGGTGGCGGCCCGGTCGTCGATCAGAATGGTGCCGGGACGCGCGACGCCGGTCAGCCGGGACGCGATATTCACCACCGAGCCGTACAGGTCGCCGAAGCGTTGCAGCACGGGGCCGTACGCGACGGCTACGCGCAGTTCCGGGGTGCCGCCGACCATCATGGTCGACTCCTGGATGGCCAAGGCGATGCTGGCGGCGTCGGCGGCGTTCTCGGTGGCGAACATGACTTCGTCGCCGACGTTCTTGATCACCCAGCCGCCGTTCTCGGTGATGGCGGCCGTGGTGGTGGACTCGAATGCCTCCAGAAGCATGGACAGCTCGTCGGGGTGCAGGTGCCTGGTCAGCCGGGTGTAGCCGACCATGTCGGCGAAACCGACGGCCAGTTCGCGGACCGATTCGCCCGCGGTCGTCTCCGGGTCCAGTGAGCGTGACAGCGCCGCGGCCAGATGCCGTCGCCACGCATACGTGTTCAATCGCTCCAGCGTGGCGATCGCGCCCTCGGTGGCGGTGCGCACCGTCTCGGCCGGGTCGGCGCCGGGGCCCGCCTCGGCGATGCGCTCTTCGATCTCCGCGAGCACCAGGTCGATCTGCCATTCCGCCAGGCGCGCCATGCCCTGACCGAGCGTGCGCGCGGTCGCGGCCTGCTGCCGTTTGTCCGCGGACGACAAGACGTTCAGCTGCTGGAAGTCGCGGACCGCCGCGATGTCGGCGTCGGCGTAGTCGACCTCTTCGTCGCCCATGCTCGACGGGAAGCCGAGCGCCATCCACAACCGCCGGGTCAGCGCCGTCGTCGTCCCGGACTGCTCGGCGACTTCGGTGCGGTTGTACCGGCGCGCTCCGTCGAGCAGATAGGACTCGACGACCGATTGCACCAAGTCGGACATCTCGGTGGGCACCATGATCCGTACCTTACGGGCACCGCGGCTCCGGACGGCCGACCTTGGGGGAGTTCACATATTCAGCGGCCCGACCTTGCGTCCTCGCCATGCCACATCTGCCAGGGCTCGGTCTTGCCGGTTGTCAGCGGATGGGTGTGCGGCCGCGGAAGGTCCGGCGGAGGTCATCGATCCACAGGTCGGGGATTTCCCAGGGGATGAAGTGCCCGCCGCGATCGTGCGCGGTGAGGTTGACGTGGTTGTACCAATCGGCGCGGTCGCCCGCGAGGAAGTGCTGGACCCGCTGTGCGGTGGTGACGCCGGGTGGGTTCTCGTAGCCGACGAAGGTGATGCCGGTGGGCGCCTCGATGGCTGGTGTCCGGTGGTGCGACGGCGTCCACGGGTAGCGGTTGTTGTTGGCGTAGGTGCGGATCGACGTACCGATGGAATTGGTGACCCAGAAGATCATCGCGTGGGTGAGCAGGTCGTCCTTGGGGAAAACGGACTCGATGTCGCCGCCGTTGTCGCTCCAGCTCGCCCAGCGCTGCAGGATCCAGGCGAGCATGCCGGCGGGCGAGTCGGACAATCCGTAGGAGAGGGTGCTCGGTTCGAGTACGTGCGCGGCGAGATGGACGGCGAAACGGCGTTCCAGTTCGATGATCCGGGCCCGGACGTCGGTGGGTAGCCCATCCGGAATCGGCCTGCCGCCGCTGATGTCCCAGCCTCGATCGCCATCGAACAGCGTCAGCTTCTGACCCGACCCGATATGGATGCCGTACAGCTCGTCGGCGTACTTGTGCCCGAGCTGGCCGGTGACCAGCGCGCCCACGTCACAGCCCGCCGCGGCGTACTTCGCATGGCCGAGCGTCTGGGTCATGAGGACATGCCAGAGGTCCGCGACCTTCCAGAAGTTCATGTCCGGGTTGGGCAGCGGCGCGGAGAAACCGAAACCGGGGAACGAGGGAACGATCACGTCGAACGCTTCGGCAGGATCGCCGCCGAACGCCCCAGGGTCGGCGAGGGGGTCGACAACCTTGGCCCAGTGCCAGAAGGTCCAGGGCCAGCCGTGGGTGAGGATCAGCGGTGTCGGGTGTGGTCCCACGCCCGGCTTGCGCATGAAATGCACCGGGACACCCTCGATCTCGACGAAGTAGTGCTCATAGGCGTTGATCGCGGCCTCTGCCGCACGCCAGTCGTAACCGGTGCGCCAGTGTTCGACCAGCTGTTGCAAATAGTCCCGAGACACACCGTAGGACCAGTCCTCGTTGCCGGCGTCGAGCGGCCAGCGGGTCGATTCGAGCCGGTGCCGCAGATCGGCGAGCACCTCGTCGGACACGTGAATGGGCTTGGGCTCCAGCGGAAACCGATGCGTTCGGACTTCACGCGAGGAAGCGGTCTCATGGCTCATCGGGCCAGTATGCTCCGTGTGCTCGCCGGGTCGAGTCGGTACACCGGCCGGTTGACTCCCAGCGAAGGCGGTTGCCCACGCTCAGCGGCAAAACTGATCACGGCTTGGGGGTGGGGGTCCAATAGCCGGATCGGTGGCCTCGAGCCGCTGCTCGCGCGGCCGTGCGGAGGCGGTGCAGCAGATCCGACGGGGCTGCCAGATCGTTCCAGGTCCAGCGGACCACCATCCAGCCGAGAGCGAGGAGTTCGTCGTCGCGCGTCTTCTTCGCGTCGACTATCTGTCCGGGGAAGCGGGGACCGCGTAAGGCGTGGGAATACTCGGCTTTTCCGTCGAACTCGCCGATCAGGCCGAGGTCGGGGAACAGGAAGCCGACGCGGCCGACGCAGACTTCGCTATCGGAGAAGACGCGTGCTTGTACCTCGGGCTCGGGGAAACCGCAGTGGTGCAGCAGGATTCTGCTGCGGGATTCGCCGACGCTTTCGCTGCGGCCATCCAGGAAGTCGAGCACGCGGGCAGCTCTGCGGCGGCCCGGCCGGTGCCGGGCCCGCCGCAGGTGTTCCCCCAGTTCGGCGGTGGTCGTCAGACCGCGGCGCAGCGCGGAATCGCCGAGGGCGACGGATTGCTCGAAGCCTTCCGATCGGGCGATATCGATGACGGTACGCGCCGGAGTGGTCACTCGGATGTCCTCGACGAAGGTGATCTCGTCGGGTTCGACCTGCGCGGAATGGACGACGATCCGCTTGCTCAGGCGGCCGCCGTTGATCCGGTTCCTGGTCAGGTGCACGCGGTCGAGCGAGATATCCCAGGTCGACATCCCGTGCAGCACCGCTGCGGAGCAGTGGCTGGTGATCGCGGAATCGGACGTGGTCTCCGCGGTCGCGAAAGTGAGCAGCAGATGGCGATCCGTCGTGCTGAGACCGGAGTCCGGCGAATTCAGATAGCGCCCGGCCCGCAGGCGATGCCACTGGCCGGTGTGGCACAGCCGCCGCAGTTGCTTGTCGGAGAGTCCGGACGCCAGCGCTTGCCGACGCGAGATCAGTTGCGGTGCTTCCATACCGACGATCGTGGCGGACCCGGGAGCGCGGAACACCCGGCCGACTACCGAATGTGCATAACATGCCCGCTGTGGATAACACTGCCTTCTCGGCGGGACCTCAGCCCATGTGAGTCATGCCTGCCGCGACCACTTGGGCGATGTTGAGCACTTCGTCGGCGGTGGGTAGCGGCACGCCGTCGAGCGCGTGCAGCCGGTCGGTGCTGGCGAGGGCGAACATCGCCGAGACCCACGCCGCGGCGCATGCGCGCAGGGTGCCGGGACGGACCGGGACCGGCGCACTCGCTTGGAGCACCTTGGCGGTGACGTCCAGCATTTGGTCGCGCAGGCGGCGCAGCTGGCGTCGCACGTCGGGATGGGTGTCGGCCTCTCGCCACATGATCACCCGCAGCACCGACGAGTGATGGTCGCGCAGGTTGAGGGCGGTATCGAGGTTGACCAGGCTCGTCGCCGGATCACCCGGCGCGACCACGGTGCCGATGTCGTCGATCGGGTGCGCGGGCACTCGCTCGGACATCAGCGCGGAGAGAATCGAATCCTTGGTCGGGAAGTAGTAGAAGACGAGCCCTTTGGGAACGCCGGCCGCGGCGGCGATGGACGCCGTCGCGGTCGCGTCGAATCCCTGTGCCGCGAAGAGCTTTTCCGCGGCATCGAGGATGAGCTGCCGGGCGTCGCCATCGACTTTCGCGCTACGGCGACGTCCGGCGCGCCGGGATTTCGGCATCTGCATCAGTGATGCGGAGCCACGCCGTGCAGACGATCCGACACCGTCGGCAGTGCCGCCACCGCGACCACCGCCGTCACTACTCCGACTACCCATGCGGTCCAGGATGCGGCCCGGTACTCGGTGAAGTCCATGACCCAGGGGGAAATGAACAGCAGTACGGCGCACAGGCCCATCACATAGTCCGCCGCCGCCATCTCGGGACGAGCCATTTGGGCGAGGCCGGTGAGGGCGATGAGCGCGCCGAGCACGATCAGTGACCACATGGCGTTGGTGTTCGTGTCCACCCAGATGGGTGACAGAGCGGTGAAGACCCCGAGCACGACAGCCAGGAAATCTTGCGCGCGGCTCTCGGTGAACATTGTGTGCCTCCTCGGGCTGTGGATTGTGTCCTAGTTCTCGGTATAGTCCTGATTGACCGGCCGATCAATATCTGGATGACTACGATTTCGCGGCTGTGCGTGGCAGGGGTGGGACGTGACAGTCCTCACAGAATGGACGACCAAGCAAAGGTTAGGGTTAGCTGCGTGTCACCGCCGGTCCACCGAATCGGCGGTCCGGGTTCCAATGGAGGGATGGCCGCATGACCGCGCCGATCGTGATCGTCGGAGCCGGCCTCGCCGGCCTGCGCACCGCGGAGGAACTGCGCCGCGCGGGCTACGACGGTGAGCTGGTACTCGTCGGGGATGAGGCGCGACTGCCGTACGATCGCCCGCCGCTGTCCAAGCAGTTCGTGCGCGGCGAAACCGACGACACCACGTTGCGGCCGAGCGAGTTCTACGCCGAGAATCGCATCGATGTGCGTCTGAGCACCGAAGCGGTCGGCGTCGATACCGATGCCAGGCGCGTTCGCCTCGCCGACGGCAGCACGCTGGACTACGACCAGCTGATCATCGCCACCGGCCTGCGCCCGCGCCGCCTGCCCGGCCTGCCGGATCTACGGGGCGTGCACGTGCTGCGCGGTCACTCCGACGCGGTCGCCCTTCGCACCGACCTGGCTGACGCCGCGACGGCGCTGGTGATCGGCGCGGGGTTCATCGGCTGCGAACTGGCGGCGAGCTTCCGTGCGAACGGCGCCGGGGTCGTCTTGGTCGAACCGCAGGCGACGCCGCTGGCCTCGGTGCTCGGCCCACAGGTGGGCGAACTGATCGCGCGGATGCACCGCGAGGAAGGGGTCGACCTGCGCTGCGGCACCGGCCTGGACACCCTCCACGGCGATGACGCGGGCAGGGTCCGTGGTGCGCGGCTGTCCGATGGCTCGGAGATCGCGATCGACCTCGTCGCGATCGGAGTCGGCTCGCGGCCGGTGACCGAATGGTTGAGCGACTCCGGGATCGCCCTCGCCGAGCCGGCAGCCGGTGGCGGGGTGCTCGCCGACGAGGTCGGACGCACCTCGGTGACGGGAGTCTGGGCGGTCGGGGACGTCGCGGCCTGGCTGCACGAGACCGGATCGCGCAAACGGGTCGAGCATTGGACCAACGCGGGCGAACAGGCCAAACTGCTCGCCTGCGCGTTGCTCGGGGCCGCGCCGCCCACCGCGGCCCGCGTGCCGTACTTCTGGAGCGACCAGTACGACGTCAAGATCCAGGCCCTCGGCACCCCGAACGCCACCGACGACGTGCACATCGTCTCCGACGACGGCCGGAAATTCCTCGCCTACTACTCCCAGGCGGGCACTCTCACCGGCGTGGTCGGCGCGGGCATGACCGCCCAGGTGATGAAGGCCCGCGCCAAGATCGCCGCGGGCGCCCCCATGACGGAACTGCTCACCCCGAGCTGAGGCCCTCGCTCGAGGCCGCGATCGTCGCGCGGCGGTACGGGCTCGCAATTCCTGATTTCGCGAGCACATGGGTAACTCACCGGGAACGCCCAAAACCCGAGCGGACCCAACGCAGGACCTGAACGCAAATCTCCGTCACCCGACTAGTACGGCCTGAAGACTCGGAGAGGCGGGGGGAGAATACGCGGAGAGGCGGGACAGTAATACGGTGGTCCGGTGATCGTCGCGCTCATCGACTCGGGTCTAGGGTTGCTGCCCACCTCCGCTTGGTTGCGTAAGTTGCGGCCGGATGTGGATCTTCTCCTGCAATTGGACCCGCATGGCGCGCCGTGGGGGCCGAAGCCGGAGGAGTGGGTGGTCGAGCGCGTGGTGGACGCCGCGCGGACTTCCCTTCGATCGGGTGCGGAGGTGATCGTCCTGCCGTGCAACACCGCCAGCGTCACGGCGCTGGAGCATGTCCGCGCGGAAGTCGGGCCCGGCGTTCCGGTGATCGGCACCGTGCCCGCGATCAAGCCCGCGGCCGCCGTGTGCAGCTCGGTAGCGGTCTGGGCCACCGCCGCCACCACGGCGAGCCGGTATCAGGCCGATCTGATCGCGAAGTTCGGCGGCGATGCCGAGGTGGTCGGCGTCGCGTGTCATGGGCTGGCGGACGCGATCGATCGCGGCGACTTGGCGGCGGCCGGCGAGGCGATCGCCAGCGCCGCCGCGCAGACTCCCGAGGGCGTGCAGGGCGTGGTGCTCGGCTGTACGCACTATCCGCTGGTGACCGATGCGATCATGGCCGCGCTACCGGACGGTGTGCGCCTCTTCGACAGCGCGCAAGCCGTTGCCGCGCAGACCGTTCGGCGCATCGAAGCGCTTGGTCGCACGAGCACCGGGAACGGCGAGGTCCGGGTACTGAACAGCGGCAGGCCGGGTGCCCTGCCCGCCAGCGCGGCGGCTTTCGAGTCGGGCCGCATTCTGGGCGCGCAGGGGTGAACGCGCAGGCGCTCGGGAGCTGATCCGGCTGAGGCAGGTCGGAACGGAGGGTTGTCCGATGACTGAGGTGGCAAGCGCGGCGGATGTGCAGGCGGCTCTGCGGGCGATCGCGAACCCGGCCGACGCGGTGCACTTGCAGCGGTTCTTCAAGACCGGGCCGGGTGAGTACGGCGAGGGTGACGTGTTCATCGGCGTCCGCGTGCCGGCGAGCCGAGGTGTCGCGAAACGCTTCGCGGAGCTTCCGCTCGACGAGATCGACCGGCTGCTCGACAGCGCGGTGCACGAAGATCGCTTCGCCGGGCTGGTCATCCTGAACGCGCGATTCGCCGCCGCGTCCAAGCCGCGCACCTTCGACGACGCCGCTCGCGCCGCCATGGTGGAGCTGTACCTGGCGGCGGTACGCCGGGGCCGGGTGAACAACTGGGATCTCGTCGACGTGTCGGCCGAGAACATCGTCGGCCCGTGGTTGCTGGACAAACCCCGCGATCTGCTCTTCCAACTGGCACAGGCTGATTCGCTGTGGGAGCGGCGGGTCGCCGTGCTGTCCACGTTCGCGTTCATCAAGGCGGGCGACGCGTCGACCACATTCGCCTTGAGTGAACTATTGCTCGATGACCGGCGTGACCTGATCCAGAAGGCGCTGGGCTGGATGCTGCGCGAAATCGGCAAGCGCATCGACCGAGCGCTACTGATCGGCTTCCTCGACCAGCACGCCACGGCCATGGGGCGTACCGCGTTGAGCTACGCGATCGAGCATTTGCCGCCCGAACTCCGCGCCGAGTACCGCACTCGATGATTCAGCCGCGCAAGCGGCCGATGCCGATCGGTTCCGGAGCCGGACTCAGAACTGGATCTTCAGGTGATCGGTCACGGGATGCGCCTGGCAACCGAGAATGTAGCCGTTGTCGATGTCTTCGGGATCGAGGATTTCGGCGTTGTCCATTTCGACCTTGCCCTCCAGCACCGTGCACGCGCACGATCCGCATTCGCCTTCCTGGCAGGAATACGGCACGTCCAAGCCCTTGGCCAGCATGATGTCCACCAGCGTCTGCTTGCGCGGCCAGGTCAGCTCGTGTACTTCACCGTCGAGTTCCACCTCGACGGTCGCCGCGTCGGCGGCCTCCTCGTCGGACACCTCGACCGGCGCCTGGTCGGCGAACGGGTCTCCAGCGAGGGAGTTGAACACCTCGGCGTGCGTGCGCGAGCGCGGCACGCCCAGTTGCGCGAGAGCGTCGTGCACCCGGTCCATGAACGGCTTCGGCCCGCACATGAACGCGTCGTAGCCCCGATACGGCGCGACGAGGGTGGCCAGCGCGTCGGCCGTCGGCAACCCCTGCAGGTACTCCAGCCAGTGGATCACGGTGAGCCGCTGCGGGTGTTTGTCGGCCAGCTCGCGCAGCTCACCGGCGAAGATCACCGATTCGTGGTCGCGGTTGGCGTAGACCAGCACGATCCGGCCGGTGCCGCGTGCCAGCGCGGACTTCAGGATGGACATCACCGGTGTGATGCCGCTGCCCGCGCCGAACAGCAGCAGATCGTCGTCCAGATCCTTGGGCGTGAAAACGCCCGAGGGTGGCAGTACTTCGATCGGGTCGCCCGCTTTCACGTTGTCGCACACCCAGTTCGACCCGTAGCCGCCCTCGGTCCGCTTGACGGTGACCTTCGGGCGGTCGTCGGTGTAGGGCGAGCTGGCCAGTGAATAGCACCGGGCCACCGAGCCGGTCCGGTCGCTGGGGATGCGCAGCGTGAGGAACTGCCCCGGTTGGTAGCGGAACTTCTCGGCCAGTTCGTCGGGGACGTCGAAGACCAGCGAGCAGGTGTCGGCCGTTTCGGCGATCACCGCGGACACCCGCAGCACGACCGAGCGCGAGCCGTGCGGAATCTCGACAGTGGTCATGTCGTCCTCTCGAAAACCAAAACTAGAACGTGTTCCAGTTTCATCGTACGTCGGGCGTCGCCTGCCGGACAAGCTGGGCTTCCAGACCGGCGATCAGCACGTCCATGCCGAAGTCGTATGAGTACCGCCCGCGCAGGTCGCCGATGTGCCGGGTGGCCCGCTCCACGACGGGGGGCAGGGTGACGTCGGCCGGTGCGGACCGGTCCCGCGGGTTCACCCGGCTGCGGCCGAAGAGATAGGTGTGGATGGTCGCGTAGGCGGCGAGCACGTTGCGGTCGTCGAATCCCGCTTCGGCCAGGATGTCCATGATCGCGGCGATCAGGTCCAGCTGTTTGCCGAGCATCTGCTCGATCAGGATGTCGCCGAGACCGGGATGCTTGCGCAGCTTTTCGTCGATCTGGTCGACGAGGTCGCGCAGCCGGTGCTGCCACGGACCGGCTGCGGCTGGTGGCGTGCGGACTCCGGTGAGTGCCGCGCTGGCGACGAGGTCGAGCAGCTCGCGTTTGTCGGCCACGTAGTAGTACGGCGCCATGGGCGAGACGCCGAGTTCGCGGGACAGTCGCCGCATCGACAGTTTTTCCACGCCGTCCTGGCGGACCACCCGCAGTGCGGCCTCGACGATCTCGGACTCCGACAGTGTGCTGCCGCCCCCGTTCGCCTGCATTCGTCCGACTCCCATGCCACCTCTACCACCGCGGGGCGTATGTCGCCCGTCACATTCTGTTCAGCTGCTTGCCACCCGAAGTCTAAAGCGCCGCGTCCCGGCCCCGGTCGCCGCGCGTTCGACTCGGCGCGCATCCGGAAGGGCCGGTCGTCCGGACCGGCGACGGGCGGAATTCATCCGGTCGCCCTCCGGAGGAGGGGAACATGTTCCATTTTGTCAGCTGTGCGTGGGCGTGGGCGCAGGGTCGGTGCCTGAACCAGAGCGCGACGCGCCCGGCCGGTTTCACGCCGGAACGCCGACCCGGGCGGGCTTGCGACGAGAGTCCGCTGGCGTGCTGCCATGCAATTTGCTGAGAGGGTGCTAATGACCCGAGTTCGGCGGTGGCGCGGTCCGCGACCGGGCAATAGCCACTCTGTTGCCGGATGCTGGGAAAGTCGCGTGGGCGAATTGTCGGCATCGGGTCCGGCGCGCCAGGTGCCCGACCCCGGGCCGGTAGCGCCCGGAATTCCGCCGATTTTTCCGCACTGTTGATGTCCGCGCGCGAATCTCCGCCTAGCATGCCAGGAATGCGCCATGATCGCCTGCCCGATGGATTCGGGGTGCGGATCGATCCTCGGGTACGCGCATACTCCGGAGGGCGGGTACTGATCGGCGGTTCGCCGGCCCGGTTGCTGCGGCTTGCCCCGGAGGCCGCCGAGATGATCGGCGACGGGTACCTCGAGGTGAACGGCCCGAAGTCCGCCGTCGTTGCCAGACGGCTGCTCGACTCCGGAGTGGCCAATCCGCGTCCCCGCCTGCTGCCGTCGCCGGAGGACGTCACCATCATCGTGCCGCTGCACAACAACGCCGAGGGGCTGGCGCGGCTGCTCGCCGCACTGCGCGGGCACAACGTCATCGTGGTGGACGATGGTTCGGACCAGCCGGTCCGCATTCCGCGCAATCGCGGAACCCGTTGCCGGGTCACGGTGCTACGGCACGACCGCCGGCAGGGCCCGGCAGCCGCGCGCAACGCCGGTTTGCGGGCGGCGACCACCGACTTCGTCGCGTTTCTCGATTCCGACGTGGTGCCGCGCAGCGGATGGCTGGAGGTGATGCTCGGCCACTTCAGCGACCCGGGGGTGGCGCTGGTCGCGCCGCGGATCGTCGCGCTCGACCCGGAGTCCAACGCGCTGGCGCGTTATGAGCACACCCGCTCCTCCCTCGATCTCGGCAGGCGGGAGGCGGCCGTGCACTCACGCGGGCTGGTGTCCTACGTACCGAGCGCGGCGCTGCTGGTGCGCCGCAGGGCGCTGCTGGCCCAGGGCGGCTTCGACGAGTCGATGCACGTCGCCGAGGACGTCGACCTGTGCTGGCGGCTGGAACGGGCGGGCTGGCGGCTGCGCTACGAGCCCGCGGCGCACGTGGCGCACGACCACCGGGTCTGCTTCCGCGCCTGGTTCGGCCGGAAGCTGTTCTACGGCACCGGCGCCGCGCCGCTGGGCGAGCGACACGCCGGGATGGTCGCACCGCTCTCGGTGCCGTCCTGGACGCTGCTGGCCGCGTTCCTGTTCGCCACGCTGACCAAGTGGGGACTGCTCAGCGGGATCGTCACCCTGATCACCGCGCTGGCCCGCCTGCGCCGGGTCTTCGCCGAGCTGGACAACCCGACCCGCGTCGCCGCGATCTATCTGGCGCGTGGCTTCTTCGCCGGACTCTGGCGGCTCGCCTCGGCCATGTGCAGGCACTACTGGCCGATCACGCTGCTGGCGATGCTCGTCTCGCGGCGGATTCGGCGTATCGCCGTCACGATGGCCGTCGCGGACGGCCTGGCCGACTGGTTCACCCATCGCGACGCGGGCGGACTCGATCCGGTGCGATACGTGGCCTACAAGCGGCTCGACGACATCGCCTACGGCACCGGCCTGTGGCTCGGCGCTTTCCACGCACGCAGCCTGGAAGCGCTGAAACCCACGACGCCTCGCTGATTGAACCCGATCGTGTCCGCCCCGTCGCCCGCGCCGCCGCACCGCGCCCAGCTGAGCCCGCTCTCGAGGCCGCGATCGTCACGCGGTGGTTCCCGATCGGGAACAGGCTCACCCGACTCGTGCGGGCAGTCAGAGGGGAATCGCCGACAACCCCTGCGAGGAGCACGCTGTGGTCCAGTCGGCGAACGCGCCGCGAGGCATACGTGGCCTTTGGTGCTGCTCGGCTTTCCGAGCAAAATATGGACTCGCAATTATTAATCTCGTGAGTACATGGGTAACTCACCGGGAACGCCCAGAACTCTAGTGGCACCCCAGCGCAGGACCTGAACGCGAATCTCGCGTCACCCGACTAGTACGGCCTTAAGACCCGGAGAGGCGGAGGAGCGAGGCGGAACAGCATGGTCGACACACTTATCGTCGGGGGTGGTACCGCTGGGAGTGTCCTGGCGGAGCGGCTGAGCGCGGACCCGGCGCATACGGTGCGGGTGCTGGAGGCGGGGCAGTTGTGGGACGACCCCGCCGCGGTTCCCGTCGAATTGCTCGACGCGACCGCGATGCCACTGCGTCCAGGGGCGGAGTGGTTGTGGCACTACGAAGTGGTTCTCGCCGACGATCCGCCGGTGCCCGCGACCATCGTGCGCGGCAAGGTGATCGGCGGCTCGGGGGCGATCAACGGCGGGTATTTCGTCCGGGCCACGACGGCGGACTTCGACGCCTGGAGCCGGTCGCTCGGCGGCTCGTCCACCTGGTCGTTCGACGCCGTGCTGCCGGTGTTCTGCCGCACCGAGCGTGACCTGGATTTCGGCGATCGCCCGTGGCACGGCGACCGCGGTCCGGTTCCGCTGCACCGCACCAAGCATCCGGCCCCGGTCAGCGCGGCGTTCACCGCGGCGTGCCTGGACGCCGGATTCGGCGAGGTGCCCGATCTCAACGCGCCGGACTGCGGTGACGGCGTCGGCGTGGTGCCGTGCAACTGTGACCGGGGCAGGCGGACCGGCACGGCGCTCGGCTACCTGTTGCCCGCGTTGTCGCGCCCGAACCTGAGCGTCGCGCCACGCACGTATGCCACCTGCATTCGCTTCGATGGTTCGAGGGCGATCGGAGTGGATTGCGTGCGCGAGGGCAAGGCTCATACCGAGTGGGCCGACCGCGTCGTACTCAGCGCCGGTGCGATCGAGTCGGCCGTGCTGCTGTTGCGGTCCGGTATCGGCGATCCGGAAGAGCTTCGCGCACTGGGTATTCCGGTGGTGCACGCCGCCGCCGTCGGCGCCGGGTTCACCGACCATCCCGAGATCGGCATCTCCTATCAACTCGACCTGGCCGGGCGGCAGACCGTTCCGCTGGAGTCCGTGCTGGATGTCGGCGATATCGAGATCCGGCCGTACGCGGTGTCTTTCACACCGGGCGTGCGCAGGCTCGGCGTCGCGCTGATGCGCCCGCGATCCTGCGGCGTACTCCGGCTGCGCTCGGCCTATCCCGCCGACGCGCCGCTGATCGACTACCACTACCTCGCCGAGGAAGCCGATCGCGCCCGCCTGCGCGACGCGGTGTCGACCGCCGCCGACTTGCTGCGCCGAATGAACGCGCGTCCTGTCGATCCCATTCCGGCGCGCGCGAATCTCGACCTCTGGCTCCGCGCGAATCTGGCCACGTCGCAACATTTATCCGGGACCTGTCCGATGGGTCGCGAGGACGACGCGGCGGCCGTGGTGGACGAGATGTGCCGAGTGCGCGGCGTGACGGGATTGTCCATTGCCGACCTCTCCGTCGTGCCAGTGCCGCTGGGCCGTGGCCCACAGGCCACAGTGGTGATGCTCGCGGAAAAGGCGGCCGCGCACCTCGCCTCGTAGTGCGGATCATCGGGTCACCGTCGGCATGGCCCGCGCCCGGCTGTGACCTGACGGACAAAGCTGGCCATTCGCCCGCTACTCGCCGGTACAGTTTGGGGCGGAAAGAAAAGGCAAATGGTCAGCAACATGGCGGGTGGGCGGCCACCATGGCACGGCATCGAGCCGGACGCCCCACTCGGTGCGCTCGAGGTCTATGCCGAGCAGGCGCACGGATACCTCTGGGCGGGCGGCGATCAGCTCGGGAAGCTCGCCGGTTTGCTGCGCCCTGCCGTGCTGGAATCGTGGCTGCGCAGCCTGCGCGGTGGGGTCGACCCGATGGACGCGCTCGATGACCGCGGTCTGCGCGGCGCCGATCTGCGGCGCTACCTCCAGGCCCATCCGATCGCCGCGCTGATGCCACTGATCGACAAATTGCTCGTGAATGACACGGCCGCAACGGGCTTGATGGTCGTCGTCGCCGACCAGTTCGGCCGCGTGCTCTCGGTACAGGGCAATGACGAGCGGGTGGCGGCCGCGGCGGAGATCGGCCTGCGTGCGGGCGACGACCTGAGCGAGCGCCGCATCGGAACGAACGCGATCGGCCTGGTGGTGCGCACCGGGCGCGCCGCGTGGATCCACGGACCCGAGCATTTCCTGTACCGGATGCGTCGGATCACCGGTGCCGCGGCGCCGGTGCACGATCCGGACGGCAGGCTGGTCGGCGTGCTGATGATCGCAGGCGGTGTCCGCGTGGCCAAGCCGGAAATCCTCGCGCTGGTCAAAGCCACCGCCACCGCCGCGGAGATGGACCTGTTGCTCACCGCGATGCGGTCCGGGCAGCGCGACGCGGCCCGGCGCGACACGGGGCGGCCGCAACCCGCCGCTCGGCTCGGCCTCGACGTGCTCGGCCTCGGGCAGCCCCAGCTGAGCATCGCCGACCGGCGAGTTCCGTTGTCGCAGCGGCAGGCCGAGATCCTGCTGCTGCTCGCCGAACATCCGGAGGGGCTCGGCGCCGACCATCTCGCGCTGCTGCTCGACGACTCCGATCTGGACAACGGCACCATCCGCGCGGCCATGTCGCGGTTGCGCGCGGTGGTGGGTCCGGCCGTCTTCGGATCGCGGCCCTACCGTTTGCATGTTCCGGTCGCCACCGATGTGGAAGCGCTCCGCGCCGCGCTCGACTCCGGTGATGTCGATTCGGCTTTACGACTTCACGCCGGGCCCGTGCTACCGCGCTCGACCGCGCCGGGCATCATCGACATTCGCGACGAGCTCCGGGTGCGATTGCGCATCGCGGTGTTGAAGTCCGGCGATCCGGGGGTGCTGCGACGGTGGACGTCCGGCGCGGAAGGCCGGGACGACGCCGCGGCTTGGACGGCCTACCGCGCGACAGCCGATCCAGAGACACCGCTCTATGCGCAGATCGAGGCCAAGATCCGAGTCCTGGATCGCCGGATGGGCGCCGATGCAACGCTGATGCAACGTTTCGGCGCTTAATCTGCTCAGCCAGGGGTGCGGCAGGACGGCGCTGGGGCGAGAATGTGACCGCACACCCGCTTCGGGCCTCGGCTTCTGACCGCCGAAAGCCGTACCTGCACGTCCGTCCAGAAATTTTTAGAGGAAGTAGTTCCCTTTTATTGACGGACCGCCTAAGGTTCGCACTGCACGGATCACCTCCGTGTGATGTAACTGACATAGCCGTGGGTCCACGGCCGTGACGTTGGAGGAATCTGTCGCCAATCCGTGCGCGTGCGGTGTGACCGCTCGCGCTTTTTCGTCGACTCGTACGTGGTGAAAACGCCGCGCACCCGAGGTGGGCAGCCGGGAGCAGCGGCTTGTTCGTGCTGCCCGAAAGCATTCGGACGGCTGACGTTTCGCCACAAGTAGGAGGCTCTGGTGCAGGGTGCGGAGCTAGCCGGCCAGCAGGTCGCGCGCCGGACCTCGCCGGTGCTCGCCTCCGGCGCGGCACCGGGCGTCGCGTTCGCCCAGGCGCTGCGAGTGTCGGCGGGCACCGATACTCTCTCGGTGCCGATCGGCGCGCCGGTTTTCGGCATCAGGCGGTACACGCTCGGTGCACGGCTGCGGCCGGTACCGGCCGCAACGCCGGGTGAGCTGTATCTGTCGGGGGTACAGCTCGCCCAGGGCGGCATTGCGGCATCAGGACTGATGGCGTCCTGCATGGCCGACTCCCGCGGTCGTCCGGACGGCCGGTCGGGGGATCCGGTGCCGCGGACCACGCACCCCGAGCCGGATCGCACCGAGTCCGTGACCGCCGTGGGACAGGCGGTCGCGCAGGTGCCCGGTAACGAGCGACTCGGCCGCGACGACGACTCCTGCACATCCGGCGGCAACAGCTCCGTGGCGACCCCGGTCGCCCGGCCGGCCGCCGAACCGAACTGCCCGCTCGGGGTTCGCGATGGGTCTACCGCACGTACGGTGGCCGAACACGGCGAACTCGTCGAGCGGGCCGGTGGATCCAGCGGCGCGTCCTTGGTCGCGCAGCTGCGGGCATGGCCACGGCCGCCGCTGGTTCCGCTGTCTCCCGCGCGGCGGCGCAATCCGTTCCTGCGCTCGAGTGCGAGCCACGCCGTTTCGTTCGTGCTGGGATCGCATGGCCCAGCAGACGCCTTCGAACTGCCGCTCGCCGTCGACAACCCCGAGGCAATCGCGTTCGAACTGCCCGAACTGTCGGTGTCCAGCAGTACCCTGGACACCGGAGCGACCACGCTGGATCTCCAGCTCACGGTCACCGAAAACCCCGCCGGTGCCGGACTCGGGGAAGGTTCGGCATCGGCGGGAATTCAAACGGGGTCCCCTTCCGCCACGCCTCTCGTCTGTGCCGCCGTCGTCGCGCGCTGCGCGCGCCGGTTGGCCGGCTTCTTGCGCGTCACCTCGAACGCCGACATCGCTGCCGACTCGGCGCTGGTTGCCGACTCGGAAGGAAGCCGCTGATGACGCATGCAGATTCGGCCGAGTCCAGCCTGATCGGTACCCGGTCCGCCCCTGGCGATCGCGCGAAGCCGCGCCGTCCCTACGGCATCGACGATCTGCCCGCCCTGATCGCCACCGTCGCCGAGCTGCAGCCGTGGCGAGTGGCATTGCGCCATGACGAAGTCGTCGTCACCTATGCGGCGCTGGCGGCCGAACTCGCGGCGTCGTCCGAAGCCATGGGGCCGGAACTCGGGCCGGACGACCTGGTCGCGGCGGGCGTCTCCAATCGGCTTCCCGCGCTGCTGGAATCCGGCGAGCGCGCGCTCGGCGCGGTACTGGAGGCGCTACTCGACGGTGCGCGCACGGCGGCGCGCGAGGTCCTGTCCGCGCCCGCGCCGGTCGAGACGCTGGTGAGCCGGTTCAAGGAGCAGGTGCGCCGGACACCGGATGCGGTCGCGCTCGAATACGCGGGAGCGACGCTGGCCCACCCGTCGCCCGACCACCACCCCTCATCGAGTCGCTACGCGACGCTCACATACGCCGAATTCGGCGATCGGGTCACCGCGCTGGCCCGGCATCTGACCGCGCTGGGCGTCGGGCCGGAGACCCTGGTGGCCTTGGCCATTCGGCGCTCGTTCGACCTCCTGGTCGGCATGTACGCGATCATCGAGGCCGGTGGCGCGTATCTGCCGATCGATCCCGACGAACCGGCCGATCGCATTGCCGCCGTGCTGATGGTCGCCGAACCGGCTGTCGTGCTCACCACCACGTGGGACGAGCCGGAGTTCGGCGCGGATGTCCCGACGCTGCGGATCGATCAGCTCGCGGGTCTACCTGCGCCGCCCGCCCCCGCGGTCGCACGGTCGGCCGACGACATCGCCTACGTGATGGTCACCTCCGACTCGACCGGACGACCGGAGGGTGTGGCCGTGTCGCACCGGTCGATCGTGGCGAATCTGCGCTGGCGGCAGCGCATGTTCCGGCTACGGGCCGACGACGTGGTACTGCAGCGGACGCCGTGCACCGTCGACGCGTCGGTGTGGGAGTTCTTCTGGCCGTTGGCGATCGGCGCGAGGCTGGTCATCGCCGCGCCGGACGGGGACCGCGAGCCGGCTTACCTGGCCGGTGTGATCCGCGAGAGCGGTGTCACCGTCGCGCGTTTCGCGCCGTCCATGCTCGCGACGTTCGTCGCCGATCGGCACGCGGCGGCGCTGGACTCGTTGCGGATGGTCTTCGCCTCCGGCGAGGAGCTACCGGCCGCGACGGCGGCGGCCTTCCGCGACCTCAGCGGCGCGACCCTGTACCACCTGTACGGACCCAGCGAAGCCGCGATCGATGTGACCGCCCACGAGGTAACCGCCGAGGACGTCACCCAGGTGCCCATCGGTGCCGCCGCCGACGACACCGACCTGCTGGTACTGAACGACCACCTGCGGCCGGTGGCACGAGGTGCGGTCGGCGAGCTGTACCTGTCCGGTGTGCAACTGGCCCGCGGCTACATCACCAGCCCGGGTCTGACCGCCGAGCGATTCGTGGCCAACCCGCAAGGACCGGTAGGGGAGCGGATGTACCGCACCGGCGAAATGGTCCGCTGGAGCGACGACGGCGAGCTGATCTACCTGGGCCGCGGGGCCGTTGCCGCAACGTCGCCGGACAACACCCAGGTCACCGTTCGCACGCGCGAGACTGCCAGCGGGCGGATTCCGGCGCACGCGTCGTCCGACACGACCACGGCGGAGGGCTTCGCCGTCGAGCAATTGGGTGCCGTCGCGCACCCGCTGGTCCGCCGCGACCGGCCGGAGCCGGTTCCGCTCTCGCCCGCGCAGTGGCGGCTGTGGTTCCTCAATCGGATCGAGAGCCAGGACGGCGCCGACAGCGTCCACAATCTTCCGATCGTGCTCCGGTTGACCGGACGGCTGGATGTGAAAGCGCTGGAGCGCGCCGTGCTCGACGTGCTGGCCCGGCACGAGACGTTGCGCACCCTCTACCCCGAGACCGACAGCGGCCCTTACCCATCCGTCCTGGACGCCGCCGACATCGGCCTGGGCCTGCACGCGGTGCCGATCGGCCGCTCCGCGGTGGACGATGCCGTGGCGGGCATCGTCCGCACCGGATTCGATCTGACTACCGAGCTGCCGTCGCGGGTCGCGCTGCTGGCGGTCGACCGGGCGGACGGGTCACGGTTCGTCATCGGCGACGAATACGTGCTGGTGTTCGTCGTGCACCACATCGCAGCCGACGCCCAGTCGGTGGCTCCGCTGGTCACCGATCTGATCAAGGCCTATCTGGCCCGGCTGACCAGCAGACGACCGCAATGGGATGCGCTGCCGATGCGGTACGCCGACTACATCCTGTGGCACGCGGAACTGGTCGGGGCCGAGAACGTCCCGGGTGACCTGTCCTATCAGCAGTTGTGTTTCTGGCGTGACGTGCTCGACGGCGCGCCCGCGCAGCTGCCGCTGCCGACCGATCGGGCACGTCCCGCCGTGGCATCGCAACGCGGCGCGGCCGTGGAGTTCATGATTCCGCCCGAGGTGACCGCCGGTCTGCGCGCGCTGGCCCGGCGTAGCGGAGCGACGCTGTTCATGACGCTGCACGCCGCGTTCGCCGCCACGCTGGCGCGGCTGAGCGGCAGCGCCGATATCGTCATCGGCTCGCCGGTCGCCGGTCGCGGGGACCGTGCGCTCGACGCGCTCGTCGGCTTGTTCGACAACACCCTGGCATTGCGCACGCGGGTTGCCCCGGACGCTTCGTTCGCCGCGCTGCTCGCGGATGTGCGGGACGGCGATTCGGCCGCGTTCGCCAACGCCGACCTGCCGTTCGAGCGCCTGGTGGACGCCATGCAGGTGGATCGCTCCTCCGGCGCGCACCCGCTGTTCCAGGTGATGTTCAGCTTCGAGGCCGCGCCGCCCGCGGTCGGCGGTAGAGAGCTGGAGGTGCCGTGGCTATCGGTGCGACCGGTCGAAATCGCCGCCACAGGAGGTGAATTCGACCTGCACTTGGTCGTCGGCGAGAAGGCCGGATCGGCGGGACTATCCGGAAGCCTCCGCTACGCGACCGATCTGTTCGATGCCGCGACGGCCGAGTCCTACGTGGCGCGATTCCGGAGGTTGCTCGTCGCCGTAGCGGTCAACCCGAACGTGCGCATCGGAGACATCGAGCTGCTATCGGACGCGGAGCGCGCGCGGATCCTGCGCGAGTGGAATGCCACCGCGCACTCGGTCGGCGAATCCGGCACGCTGGCTTCACTTTTCGCTGCGCAAACGGCCCTGACACCGGATGCGCCCGCGATCACCTTCGACCGGACGACGTTGTCGTACGCCCAGTTCGCCGGGTTGGTCAACCGGCTGGCGCGGTGTCTCATCGCTCAGGGGGTAGGTCCGGAATCGCTGGTGGGGCTGTGTATTCGGCATCCGTTCGACCTGGTGGTCGGCATATACGCGGTCATCGAAGCGGGCGGGGGTTACCTTCCGCTGGACGCGGGCCGATCCGCCGAGGAACTCCTCGCCATGGCGCAGCCCGTGTGCGTGCTCACCGACGGGTCCGACCTGAATTGTGCTGCCGCCGAGATACGGATTGATCGGCTCGACCTGTCCGGCTATCCGGGCAGCCCGCTCACCGATGCCGATCGGCGCGCGCCACTGCGCCCGGCGAACACCGCGTATGTGGTGTTCACCTCGGGTTCCACGGGCGTGGTGATAAGCCACGGCGCCATCGTGAACCGGCTGCGCTGGATGCAGTCGGCGTATGCGCCGCTGGGGCCGGGGGATGTGCTGCTGCAGCAAGCGCCCGGCACCGACAACGCATCGGTGCCGGAGTTCTTCTGGCCCTTGCACGTCGGCGCCCGGATGGTGCTGGCGCGACCGGGCGGTCATCGGGACCCGGCCTATCTGGCCCGGCTCATTCGGAGCGAGGGCGTGACGGTGGCGCATTTCGTGCCATCCATGCTCGCTGCCTTCGTTGCCAAGGGAATCGAGGTGCCGTCGCTGCGGGAGGTGTTCTGCTCCGGCGAGACGTTGCCCGGCGCTGTCGCCCAGCGGATGCGTGGGCTGACCCGCGCGGCCGTGCACAACGGCTACGGACCTACCGAGGCGGCGGTGGAGGTGACCTTCCACGAGGTTTCCGACACCGACTTCGAGACCGTGCCGATCGGCAGGCCGATCTGGAACACCAGGGCCTACGTGCTGGACGGGCGGCTGCGGCCGGTGCCGGTGGGAGTGCCCGGTGAGCTGTACCTGGCAGGCGCCCAGCTGGCGCGCGGCTATCTGGGCCGCGCCGGGCGCACCGGTGACCGGTTCATCGCCGATCCCTTCGGTCCAGCGGGCGAGCGAATGTACCGCACCGGCGACTTGGCGATGTGGACCGCCGCGGGCGAGCTGGAGTTGCTGGGCCGCACCGACAGCCAGGTCCAGATCCGTGGCCTTCGGATCGACCACGGCGAGATCGAGTCGGCCCTGCTCGCGGTACCCGGCATCGGGCAGGCCGCCGTCCTGGTGCGCGACGATCGCGGCGCGGGCGAGCAACTGGTCGCCTACTTGGTGGCCACCGGCCCGGTAGAGATCGCCACGGTGCGGGAGGCGGTGGCCGAGCGGCTTCCCGGCTACCTGGTGCCGGAGGCTTTCGTCGTGCTGGATCGCTTCCCGGTGGACTCCTCCGGGAAGCTGGACCGCACGGCCCTGCCCGCGCCCGCGTTCGAACCGATTGTGTTCCAAGCTCCGCGCGGAGTAGCGGAAAGACTTGTCGCCCAGGCATTCACGGATCTGCTTCGAGTGACCGAGGTCGGCGTCGACGACGATTTCTTCGCCTTGGGCGGCGACTCGCTCAGCGCGACCCGGCTCGCCGCGCGGCTGAGCAAGGCCACCGGCGCCGAAGTGGCGGTGCGCACGATCTTCGACGCGCCAACGGTGCGCGCGCTGGCGCGGCGGATCACCGTTCACCGTCCGATCGAGGTCGCACCTGTCACGCCGCCGCCGAGCGAAGGGGTCGCGTTGTCGCCGATGGGGACCGAACCTGTGGCGTCCCCGAGCAAGGGTGCGGCGGCGGGGTTGTCGCCGGTTGAGAGCGCGCCTGTCGTGTCGCTGCCGACGCGGACCAGACGTGTGGCGCTGCCGAGCGAGGTTGAGCCGGGGGCGTCAGCGCCGGTTGAGACTGGATCCGTCGTGTCGCTGCCCGGTGGGAGCGGGACGGTGTCGCCGAGCGAGGCTGAGGCGGTGGCGTTGTCGTCGGTTGGGAGCGCGCCTGTCGTGTCGGTGCCGACTGAGAGTGGGGGCGTGGCGTCGGCGTCGAGTGAGGTTGAGCCGGTCGCGTTGTCGCCAGCTGGGACTGGATCCGTGGTGTCGCCGCTGCTGGGGACCGGACGTGTGGCGCTGCCGAGCGAGGTTGAGCCGGGGGCGTCAGCGCCGGTTGAGACTGGATCCGTCGTGTCGCTGCCCGGTGGGAGCGGGACGGTGTCGCCGAGCGAGCCGGAGGCGGTGGCGTTGTCGTCTGTCGGCAGCGCGCCTGTCGAGTCGGTGCCGACTGCGGGCGAGGGTGCGGCGTCGCCGTCGAGCCGGGCCGAGCCGGTCGCGTTGGCGCGAGCTGGGACTGAACCCGTCGTGTCGCCGCCGGTCGGACCGGTGGCGTCATCGTCGGTCGGGAGTGCGCCTGTCGTGTCGGTGCCGACTGAGAGTGGGCGTGTGGCGTCGCGGTCGAGCCGGGCCGAGCCGGTCGCGTCGACCCCGGTTGGGACCCGACGGGTCGTGCTGCCTCCGACCGCGACCGGACCCGTCGTTTCGCCGCCGAGTGAGACCGGCACTGTCGCGCTGCCGCCGCTCACGCCGCAGGAGCGCGGCGGGCCGATACCGCTATCGATCGCGCAGCAGCGCATGTGGTTTCTGAATCGGTTCGATACCGCGAGCGGTGGATACAACATTCCGTTCGCGCTGCGTCTGACCGGGGCGCTCAATGTGCCTGCCCTGGAGGCGGCCATCGCCGATGTGATCGCACGGCATGAGACGCTCCGCACGCTCTATCCCGAACACGACGGCGTGGCAACGCAAGTGCTGCTTCCTGCCGGGACGAAGCTGGTCGAGCTGGTCGCGCGGCCGGTGCCCGCGGCGCAGGTGTCCGAACTCCTCGGCGCGGCAACGCGGGCCGGTTTCGATGTGACCGCCGAGGTGCCGCTGCGCGTTCGACTATGGCGCGTCGAGGACGAAGCGCCCACTGGTGCACAGGTCCACGTCTTGCTGTTCGTCGTGCACCACATCGTGGCCGACGGCTGGTCTTTCGCCCCGCTGACCCGGGACTTGACCAATGCCTATGTCGCGCGCTGTGCGAGCATCGCCCCGGCGTGGGGACCACTGCCCGTGCAGTACGCCGATTTCGCGATCTGGCAGCGCGCCGCGCTCGGCTCGGCCGATGACCCGGCCTCCGTGCTGTCCGCACAGCTGAGCTATTGGACCGATCGCCTGGCCGGGCTGCCCGACGTGCTGACCCTCCCATCGGATCGGCCCCGCCCCGCGGTCGCCACGAACCGGGGCGGTGTGCTCACCGGACGGCTGGACGCCGCTCTGCACCAGCAGATCCGAGACTTCGCCGCCGCGCATCGCGCAACGCCGTTCATGGTCTTGCACACCGCGCTGGCCGTGTTGTTGAGCCGCTACGGCGCGAACGCCGATGTGGTGATCGGCGCGCCGGTCGACGGACGCGGCGCGGAAGCGCTGGACGACGTGGTCGGTACGTTCGTCAACACGCTGGTGCTTCGCACCGAGGTCCGCCGGGACACGAGCCTGGCCGAGTTGCTCGCGTCCGTGCGCGCGACGGATCTGGCCGCGTTCGATCATGCCGCGGTGCCGTTCGCGCAGGTGGTCGAGGCGGTGAACCCGGTCCGCTCGCAGGCGCACGCGCCGCTGTATCAGGTCGCGCTGACGTTGCGGAACCAGCTCACGCCGGAGTTCCGGCTGCACCGCCTGGCCATCGCCGCGTTCCAGGTCGGACCGGCGCCGATCCACCTGGACCTGGACTGGACGCTGACCGACCGCTACACCGCCGATGGCGCGCCGGACGGCATCGACGTGCACCTGCGCTACGCGCTCGACCTGTTCGACGCGCCGACCGTCGCCGGATTCCTCGCCGCGTTCGAACGCGTGCTGCGCGCCATGGTTCGCGACGCCCGCGTCCTTGTCGGCAAAGTCGAGCTGATGTCGCTGGCGGAACGCGGAATGCTGCTGTCGAACCGCAACGCCACAGCACATGCCCTGCCCGGCGAGACGCTGGACGACCTGCTCACCGCCCGCGTGGCGGCCACGCCCGACGAGATCGGCGTGCGTTATGAGGACTCCGCGATGACGTACGTGGAGTTCGCCTCCCGAGTCAACCGCCTGGCCCGCGCACTCATCGGGTTGGGTGTGGGCCCGGAGGTCATCGTGGGGCTGGCCGCCTCGCGCTCGATCGACATGCTCGTGGCGATGTACGCGATCGTGCGTGCGGGCGGCGCGTACCTGCCGATCGACCCGGCGCATTCCGCCGATCACCTGGCGCGGGTCGTCGCGAGCGCCGCGCCGCGGCTGGTGCTGACGGCGGGCGGCGCGGCGTTGCCCCGCCTGGACGGCGTGCCCGTACTAGACCTCGCCGATCTGGATCTGAGCGGCGTCGCCGAGGGGCCGGTGTCCGACGCGGAGCGGATCGCCGTTCCGCGCTGGGACAACACGGCCTACGTGTTGTTCTCCTCCGATGCCACCGGGCTTCCGACGGGTGTCGCGGTAACCCACCGCGCGATCCTGAACCAATTGCGCTGGCTCGAATTCCGCTACGGAGTCACCGCGTCCGACCGCATTTTGCAGCACGCTCCGCTGACCTCGGACGTATCGGTGTGGGAATGCTTCCTACCCGTCGCGGTCGGAGCCCAGCTGGTGATCGCGCGGCCGAGCGGGCACCTGGACCTCTGGTACGTCGCGAGACTGCTGCGTGAACACGGAATCACCATCGCCGAGTACGCGCCGTCGATGCTGGCCGCGCTGATCGGTCGGGGGATGGGCGACGCGTTGCATTCGCTCCGGCATTTGCGCTGCGGCGGTGAGGCGCTCACCCCGGCTCTGCTCTCCGCGCTGCGCGGCAGTGTGAGCGGCGCGCTGCACAACGCCTACGGCACGACCGAGACAGCGATTTCCGCGATCTGTCACGAGTTCACCGACGCGGACATCGAATCCGGCCGGAAACCGGCGATCGGCCGCCCGTGCTGGAACACCAGGGTCTACGTGCTGGACGCTCGGTTGCGTCCGGTGCCGATCGGTGTCACCGGCGAGCTGTATCTCGCGGGTGACCAGCTGGCGCGCGGCTATCACGCCCGCCCGGCACTCACCGCGGAACGATTCGTCGCCGACCCGTTCGGCGTGCCCGGCCGGTTGATGTACCGGACCGGAGATCTGGTGCGCTGGACCCGCGATGGCACAGTGGAATACCTGGGCCGCAGCGACTTTCGGATGATTCGTGGCGAGCGAACCGAACTCGGCGAGATCGAGGCCGCGCTCGCCGCCGTGACCGGAGTGACGAACGCCGCGGTGCTCCCGGCCGAGCACAACGACGGATCCGCATACCTCGTCGGTTACGTCACCGGTTCGGACCGCAGCCCCGCGGCCGTGCTCGCCGGGGTGCGTGCCCACCTGCCCGCCGCCGAGGTGCCCGCCCACCTGGTCGTGCTCGACGAGATGCCGCTGACCGCCGAGGGCAAGCTGGATCGGTCCGCCCTGCCCGCCGTCGAATGCAGGGGAATCGCAATCCCGGTCCGGGTATCGGGGAACGAGACCGACGCGGTGCCCGGTGAGACGCCGATGACCGACGAGGCCGAGCTCGATCAGTCGGCCGCCGTCCACTGCACGGGAACCGTAGTCGCGTTCCGCGTGTCGCGGGATGGGACCGAGGCTGTGCCCGGTGAGACGCTGATGACCGACGAGGGCGAGTTCGATCAGTCGGCCGCGGTCCACTGCACGGGAACCGTAGTCGCGTTCGGCGTGTCGCGGGATGGAACCGAGGTGGTGCCCGGTGAGACGGTGTTGTCGGCCCAGGGCGAGATCGATCGGTCGGCCCGGCCTGTCGTCGAATGCTTGGCGACCGCGGCGGGGTTCCGGCCGCCGCGGGAAGGGGCCGAGGCGGTGCTCGCCACGCTGGTCGCCGACCTGGTGGGTGTGGCGCGGATCGGCGCGGACGACGACTTCTTCGCCCGCGGTGTCGATTCGCTGCTGGCCGTGCGGTTGGTGGCCCGGGTCAACGCGACCTTGGGCTGCGCGCTGACCGTCCGGGAGGTGTTCGGGGCGCCGACCGTGGCCCAGCTGGCGCGCCGAGTCACGCCGTCGGCGGAGCCGGATGCGCCGTTGTCGCGCCGCGAGCGTCCTATGCGGATTCCCCTGTCGCCGGGACAAACCCGGATGTGGCTGGCACACCGGCTGGATCCGGACTCGGGTGTCTACAACATTCCGTTCGCCATCCGCCTCACCGGCGCGCTCGACTACCAGGCACTGCGCGCCGCCCTGCGCGACGTGATCGACCGGCACGAAGCGCTGCGCACCGTTTTCCCCGACGACGCTCAGGGCCCCGCCCAGGTGGTGCTGCCCGGACCGGACGTGTCCGGGCCGACTCTGCATCCGATCGCGGTGACCGAACCGCAGTTGCGCGACGCGGTGCTGGCCGCGACGGCTGCCGGCTTCGACTTGCGCACTCGGATTCCGTTGCGGGCAAGCCTGTTGCGCATCGGCCATGGCGATCACGTGCTCGTTGTCGTGGTCCACCACATCGCCGCGGACGGCGCCTCCGCCGGTCCGCTGGTCCGCGACCTGATGACGGCCTACACCGCGCGCGTCGCTGGGGAAACTCCACGGTGGCGTCCACTGCCGGTGCAGTACCCGGACTTCACGCTCTGGCAGCACGACGCGCTCGGCGCCGCGGACGACGCGTCATCGAGGTTGTCGAACGAGATCGCTTATTGGCGAGCCGAACTCGCCGGGCTACCCCCGG
The DNA here is from genome assembly GCF_965283145.1 of Nocardia sp. Marseille-Q1738. Taxonomy (NCBI): domain Bacteria; kingdom Bacillati; phylum Actinomycetota; class Actinomycetes; order Mycobacteriales; family Nocardiaceae; genus Nocardia; species Nocardia sp. Marseille-Q1738. Next base: position 1,398,579 of record NZ_CBDIMS010000001.1, read on the forward strand.
TGCTGGAGTTGCCCGCCGATCGTCCGCGACCGCCGGTGGCCTCCGGACCCGGCGCCACTGTCGAGTTCGCCGTCCCAGCCGATCTGACCGATTCGATTTCCGAGCTCGCGCGCAGGCACAGTGTTTCGACGTTCATGGTGCTACACGCCGCCTTCGCGACGCTGCTCGCGCGGCTGACCGGGGTGGACGACGTCGCCATCGGCACCACCGTCACCGGGCGCGGCGACAAAGCGCTGGACGACCTGGTCGGCATGTTCGCCAACACCGTTGTGCTGCGCACTCCGGTCGCCGCCGACGCGTCCTTCGCCGAGCTGCTCGGCCGGGTCCGCGACATCGACGTGCGCGCCTTCGCACATGCCGGTCTGCCCTTCGCCCGGCTCGTCGATGAGCTGAATAACGCTCGGTCGCAGTCACATTCGCCGATCGTGCAGGCCATCCTGACTTTCGCGCACCGCGATGACACAGTCATACGGCTGCCCGATCTCACGGTGTCGGCCTACCCGTTCGACAACCCCGTCGCGCAGGTCGACCTGGCCATGGAACTCGCCGAACACCAGGGGAACGCAGGCACCACGTTGCGCGGCGTGCTGCGGTACGCCACGGATCTGTTCGACCGCGCCACGGTCGAGGCGTTCGCGGCCCGCTTCACGCGGGTGCTGCGGACCGTGGTGTCCGACGAGTCGGTGCGCGTCGGCGGCCTGGACCTGCTGGACGCCGCGGAACGCGCGCTGGTGCTGGACCGGTGGAACGACACCGCCGCGCCGGTCGATCCCGCGGCCACCCTGATCTCGCTGTTCGAGGCGCAGGTGGCCAAGACGCCGGACGCGCCCGCGGTCACGGTGGAGGGGCGGACGACGGCCCACGCGACGCTGGCCCACCCGTCGCCCGACCACCACCCCTCACCGAGTCGCTACGCGACGCTGGCCCACCCGTCGCCCGACCACCACCCCCCATCGAGTCGCTACGCGACGCTGACGTATTCGGAGTTCGCGGGCCGGGCGCGGCGCCTGGCGCGCTGGCTGGTCGGAGCGGGCGTCGGCCCGGACGCCCCGGTGGCGCTCGGCATGCGATCCTCACTGGACTTGGTGGTCGGAATCTACGCGGTCACCCTCGCCGGCGGTGCGTGCGTCCTGCTCGACCCCACCCACTCGACCGATCGACTGGAACACGTGCTGCGGACGGTGCGGCCGGTGTGCGTGCTCACCTCGGGTTTCGACCTGGACGCGGGCGAGGCGCGGCAGGTCCGGATCGACCGGCTCGAGCTACGCGGATACTCCGCCGAGCCGCTGACCGCGCTGGACCGGCTCGGCGAGCCGCAACCGGCCCACACCGCGTATGTGATCTTCACCTCGGGCTCGACCGGACGCCCCGAGGGCATGGCGGTTTCGCACGCGGCGATCGTGAACCGTCTCACAGCTATGCAGTCGGCGTATCCGCTGTCGGCGGACGACGTGGTGCTGCACAAGTCCCCGGCCGCAGCCCCCGTCTCAGCATGGGAATTGTTCTTGCCCTTGGTATTTGGTGCGAAACTAGTGGTGGCGCGTCCGGACGGGCACTGCGATCCCGCCTATCTGGCCCGCGTGATCACCGAGCAGCGCGTCACCACGGTGCATTTCGTGCCACCAATGCTGGGGGTATTTCTGGCCGACCCGCGCGCCGCGGACTGCATTACGCTGCGCAACGTCTTCACGTCGGGGGAGGCGCTGCCCGCGGTCGCCGCGCGGCGCGCGCGAGAGGTGATCGGAGCGCGGGTGCACAATCTGTACGGGCCTACCGAGGCCGCCGCGGATGTCACCTGTCACGAGGTGACCGAGGACGACGTGGTGTCGGTGCCGATCGGCGCTCCGGTGTCCAACACGCAGGTGTATGTGCTGGATTCGCGCCTGCATCCGGTGCCGGTTGGTGTCGCGGGTGAGTTGTATCTCGCGGGTGCGCAGTTGGCTCGTGGTTTTGTGGCGCGTCCGGATCTGACGGCGGATCGTTTCGTGGCCAACCCGTTCGGTGCGACGGGTGCGCGGATGTACCGCACCGGTGACCTGGTGGCCTGGACGGCCACGGGTGAACTGAAACACTTGTGCCGCACCGACTTTCGCGGCCTGCGCATCGAGCTGATCGAGATCGAGTCGGCACTCACGGCACTGGATTCGATCGCTCAGGCGGCGGTGCTGGTCCGTTCCGATGAGCGGTTGGGTGACCAGTTGGTCGCGTATGTGATCCCACGGGCGCGACGCAGGATCGACACCGAGGACGTGCGCGCCGCGTTGAGTGCGGAACTGCCCGTGCACCTTGTGCCCGCGTCGTTCGTAGTGCTCGATCGCTTGCCGGTCGACAGCTCCGGCAAGTTCGACCGCAACGCGCTGCCCGCCCCGGTGCCCGCGAACTACCGCGCTCCGGCCACCCGCACCGAGGCGACCGTCGCGCGGATCATGGCGCGGTCGCTCGGCGTCGAGCGGATCGCTGTCCACGACGACTTCCTCGCCCTCGGCGGCGATTCGCTGCTCGCGATCCAGGTCGCGGACCGGCTCGGCGCCGAGCTGGACGTCGAGATCCCCGCACGCCTGCTGTTCGAGGCGTCCACCGTGGCCGCGCTCGCCGCGCGGACGCAACGGCTCATCGGCACCGGCGGCAAGCCTGCGCTGGTACGGCGGCCGCGCCCCCCGCGTGTTCCGCTCTCGCCCGCGCAGCAAGCGTGGCTCTCCAACCGGTCCGACCCGTCTGACGCCGAGCACAACCTCGCGGTGGTGGTTCGTCTCACCGGCTACCTCGACTCGGACACGCTCGCCGCCGCCGTCGGTGACGTGGTCGGCAGGCACGAGACGCTGCGCACCGTGTATCCCGACCTCGACGGCGCCGGTTATCAGCACATTCTGGATCCCGCACCGGTACCGGAGGTCCACTCGCTGGACCCGGCGGACGCGCTGCGCGAGTTCGTCGCCGGCCCGTTCGACCTGACCGCCGAAGTGCCGCTGCGCGTCGGCCTGGTCACCCGTTCCGACCGCGACCATGTGCTCGCGCTGGTGGCCCACCGCATCGCGGCCGACAGCTTCTCGATGGACGTGCTCGTCCGCGACCTCGCTACCGCTTACGCGGCCCGCGCCACCCGCACCGCGCCGGTCTGGGACGAACTCGATGTCCAGTACGCCGACTACGCGCTGTGGCAGCACGAAGTGCTCGGCGCCGAGGATGACCCGGACTCGATGGCCGCGCGCCAGCTGCGGTATTGGCGAGAGACACTGTGCGGATTGCCGGTACAACTCGGCCTCTCCACCGACCGCCCACGTTCCGCCGCCGCTTCCCGCTCGGCGGCGAGCGCGACGCTCGCACTACCGGACGACGTTCGCGACGCCATCGCGGTGGTGGCCGCGCACTACGAGGCAACGCCGCTCATGGTGGTGCACGCCGCGCTGGCGACTCTGCTCGCGCGGTTGTCCGGCACGACCGACATCGCGATCGGCGCGTCCATCCCGGGCCGGGACGACGCGGCGCTGGACGATCTGGTCGGCCCGTTCGGCAACACCTTGGTACTGCGCGCCGAGGTAATCCCCTCCGACACCTTCGCCGCGATACTGCGCCGGGTGCGGGACAACGATCTGGATGCCTTCGCCCACGCCGACGTGCCTTTCGAGCGCGTGGTCGAGGTGCTCGACCCGCCGCGCACGCAGAGGCGGCATCCGCTGTTCCAGGTCGCGCTGCTGTTCCAAGACCTCGCGCCGGTCGCCGCGGACATGGCGGGGGTCACCTTGTCGGGGTACGAATTCGGCCACGAGACAACGTCTTTCGATCTTCGACTAGCCGTCCTCGGCGGGGTGTTGCGCTTCACCTACGCCACCGACCTGTTCGACGCTCGCACCGTCGACACCTTCGGCACCCGCTTCGTCCGCCTGTTGGCCGCGGTGACCGCCGACCCGGAACACGTGGTCGGCGACATCGATCTGTCCGGCGCGGGCGAGCAGCGCAGCAGCGAGCGAAAGGACTCCGCGTACACCGCTTCATGACGAGAGGCACACGCCGAGCACCCCTGGATCCCCCCGAACCCTGACCCGACCAGGAAGAAGGAAAACCGAATGAACAACCCGTTCGACGACGATGACGCCAAGTTCTACGTCCTGATCAACGAGGAGGGTGAACACTCCCTATGGCCGGTCTTCGCCGCCGTCCCCGGCGGTTGGACCATCGCCTACGGCGCCGCCAACCGCAAGTCCTGTCTGCAATACGTGGAGAACCACTGGGTGGACATGCGTCCCAAATCGCTCATCGACGCGATCTCCAACGAGGCGAACTGACCACCTGAATACGCGGGGCGCGCTGGTCTCACATCCCCTGCCGACCGGCGCGCCCCGCCTCGTCTCACGCCTTGGTGCGGGCGTCGATCACCGCGTGGGCCTGTTGCCGCCACTCCGTGACGGCCCTCGTGCGTAAGCCGCCCAGCGCCGCGTCGAACTGCTTGGCGCGCTTGGTGACGGTGAGCCCGACGTAGGTGCGTGCGTTGGTAATCGCGCCGGTCGCCACCGCGCAGGCTTCGTCGACCTCCCCCGAGGCCAGCAGCGCCGTGGCGTGCTCGAAGCGGACCAGGGCGGGTTCCATGGTCTCCGACGGGTCGTACAGCGCCATCGCGCTGGCCGCGGCTGTGGCGGTCTCGTCGGCCCGGCCGAGGCGGGAATATCCGATCGCCTGATAAAAAGCGAGTTTCTCGGGGCGGAAAGAGAAAATACCGACCGAAAGGTCTTCCGGACCGACGTCGTCCAATGCCGCCGCCGATCGTGTAATACAGCGCGCGAATTCATCGGCGTGGCCCAGGTTGGCATGGGCGCGCGCCGCCATTCCCCACAACCATGCGGCAGCCGGGCCATATGACGGATTTTCTTGCAAACGACCGTCGAGTAACTGCAAAACTTCCTTCGGTTTATCGCTATAGGTCGGCAAATACGCGAGTCCGGCCAGGGCGATGTCTTCCGAATAGCGGTCGCCGATGTCCTGCGCGGCGTGGATCGCGGTGGCATACCACATGCGGGCCTGACCGAAATGCCCTTCATTGAACAGGATCTCGCCGACCACGTTCGCCAGTCTGCCCGCGGTGCGCACCAGCCGGACCTGCTGATGGGTGGGTTGCCGTTCGCCGAGACAGCCGCGGACCATGCGGAATTGCTCCAGGCTGGTATGCAGCAGCTCGTGCGGCGGCACCTGCACCACCCGCGTGCCGAGTACCTCGGCGGACTGCTCCAGGAACACCAGTCGCCGCTCGCTGATCGACCCGGCGTCGAGGGTCGTGAGCATCCGCTCCGGTTCGCTTGCCACCAGGTCCGCCGCCTGGCCTGCCATGCCTGCGCCGATGCAGGCCAGCAGTTCTCGCCTTCTCACGTCGTCTTCCTCGACTTCCTTGTCGAGCCCGATTTCCCTACCGAGCTTGCTCTGCCTTTCGGGCGCCGGATCGGCGCTTTCGCGGTCGGTGGCCGACTCCCGCAGCGCTGTGATCGCCCGCTCGAATCGCGCGACGACGAGTGCATCGGCTTCTGACACAACTCTGTCGAGAAGACGCTGGCTAGCAGCGTGCATCCGGGTTGTCCGGCCGTTCTCCCACAGGACTACGGTGCGCGGTGTGACGCCCACCAGACGCGCGAATTCGTAACGGCTTCGCTTCATCGCCGTGCGAAGCGCATGTACTGCTTCGCCCGTCCAGTCGACCTCCACCATAGGTCTCGCTTCCTTGCTCCAGGACGATACAAACGGAAAGTACTCGCAATTACCGCATTAGGGACTGTTATCTACCGAATCGCAACGCGCACTGTTGAAACTGCACCCGGCATCGGGGGTCACGCCCAAACCCTGTCGAGGGCGCCTGTTGCCCGGAGCCCGGCGCACGGTCCCGACACGGCCCGATCCATCCGTGTCGAGCGCGGTTCCGGCGGCGCCTTCTCGGTGCCGGGTGCACGCACTTGTGGAGGTGAAAGATGGACGTGTTGCACTCGGATGTCCGAGAACTGTGGCTGGTACAAAGCCGCGACTGCGCGCAGGAACCACTCGGCCTGAGTTACGACCGCGCGCGATTCATCCGCGCCGTCCACGGTGGGCACGGCGCGAGCTGCCGCCAGTATCTAGCCGCCTCCGCATTCTGTGTCCGGCAGGCCGCTGACCAGTGATCGGCCGTGGAACCGCTGCTGGCCATGCTCAGCGCATGCCTACTGCTGGTGGCCGCGATCACCGCCGTCGGCTCCTGCTTACCCCACAGTGGCGCCTCGGACGCCCACCGGCCACCCGACCAGCCGTTCACCATCGAACAAGCGCACCGAGTGATGCAGTGCCACCTTCCCTGCCGCGCCGACGCCTGCCCGCGTAAACAAGCGGCGTTCCGCACCCTGGTCGCCTCCGGGCGCGTGGTGCCCGACAACCGGGCCGACGGCTACTCCCGCTGACCTCGGACGCGGAGGCGGTGGAAACCGCTCCGGCCCAAAATATTTCGTTCGAATGCGTCCGTGCACTGCTCGGGATTTATGTGAGGGAATCCCGAGCACGCCGAAGTCCTCGTATCTCCACGCGGGGTGGAGATACGAGGACTGTCGCGATCGTGCGTCGAGCCGATAGGCGGTAGCGAGCCGCCCGAACGCCGCCATCGCCGCGCCCCTGCGCCGCCACTGCGAACTCATTTCCAGCACCGCCGTCGTCGCGGCAATCATCATGACCCGCAACGGATTCCGAAACCTCCGAGGCGGCAAACGATGACCAGTCCTCGCCCCACCGAGCCAGACGTCCACCTGAGCGTCTTCCTCCACGGCCTGCGGTTCGATTACATCGCCTGCGCCAGTGCCGCCGCCACCTTCGTCCAGGAATGGTGCGAAAAATACTTCGACGGCGCCGTCACAGTGGTTCCCGGCGAGCCCACCGGCCTGCGCCGCTTGCCGAACGAAAGGCTGTACCTGGACCGCTGATTCAGCCCTGCGGCGCTCGGCCGAACAGGATGACCTGCATGAGGCGGATCACCCGCAGCCGGGAGCATGCCGGGTCGTGCGAGCCGAAGCGCTCGCCCAGGTCGACTACCAGCGCCAGTGCGGCGTGCACCAGCAGGCGCGATTCGGCAGCGGACAGCTCGGGACGCGCGGCGGCGAGCAGTTTTGCCCACTCTTCGACATTGAGCCGCTGGATATTGCGCAGCACGGTGCGCTCCTCCGGCGGCACGTTGCTGATCTCGGCGTAGTAGACGAAGGTCAGCTCGCGCTCGGCGAACGAACCGGCCACGTACAGTTCGACCAGCGTGCTCAGCGCTTGCTCGGGGGTTTCGGCGGCCGCGACGGCGGGCCCGATAGCGGCCGACACCCGATCGGCCGCTCGCCGGAACGCGGCGGCGAGGATATCGCCCTTGCCGCGGTAGAAGCGGTACACCGCGGACGAGGTGGGCAGACCCGCGGCGGTCGCGATGTCCTCCACGCTGACATTCGGGTAGCCGCGCTGATGGAACAGTTCCACCGCGCGTACGAGCAGCAGCTCATGTGTGAATGTCAGCGGAATCTCCGTCGCTGCCAGGGTTTCGGCTTCGGCCCCGCCGGGCGGCAGCGTGCAACCGGCGATCGTGCGGCAGGCCTCGGTCAGCCGCGCGGTCAAGGCACGGACCGGAATCGCGACGTGGTGATCACCGATGCTGCTGAGCACGCTCAGCAAGGCCGCCGCGAGTACGGCGCGGTCGGCCTTGCTCAGCGCGGGCGTGGTTTCGGCCAGCAGCGACATGAGCGCCGCGTTCACGCTCGCGAGCTGTCCGGACAGGGTGGCCGCGTCGGCATCCGCCAGATAGCGGCGCTGCCAGCGCAGAAGCGCCGCACTGCGCCGATTGGCGATGGCGGCCGCGATCAGGGCGTCGAGTACCTGTTCGAGCCTGCGCTCGGCGGGTAGCTCGTCCGCGGTGTCCGGCAGCCGGGCCGCCTCCTGGCTGACCGCGCCCAGCCGCAGCACTTCCTCGCGGAACAGTGCGTACTTGCTCGGGTAGTGGCGATAGAGAGCGGCGGAGCTGATGTCGAGCCGGGAGGCGATGTCCTCCATGCTGACGCCGTGGTAGCCCAGCGCGCCGAACGCCTCCGCCGATGCCGCCGCGATCTGGGCGCGGCGATCGCGCGGTCGGCGCCGGATCTCCCGTGCCGGTTTCTCGCCCGCCGCCTTGTCCGCAGCGCGGCGTTCCTCGGCACCCATGCCGCGATGGTAGCCCAACCGGTCACTTGGTTCAGCGATGTTTCCCTGCTTCGGGAAGGGCTGAACACCGGATCACAACTAGTCCCGAAAGTGGCTGATGCCTATGTATATAGATGAAAATATGATCGAACTGTTCCTAACATAAACTTCCAATTGGGCGCGTTGGACCGAGTGCTATCACGGCATCGGGCGGCCCGCCGCACGGTCGGCTCGAGCGCTCACCGATTCCAAAGACCGGTGTCCGTGGTGATCCCTACCGCGCGGGGCAACCGAAGAGCACCAGCCGCATCAGCAGACGCACCCGATCCTGCGCCGCCAGTGGCTCATTGCCGAAGGCGCGACCGAGATCGACGACCAGCGCGAAGGCCGCGTGGACGAGGATGCGGGCCTCGGCGGGGGTGAGTTCGGTGCGCACCTCGCGCAGCAGCCGGGCCCACTCCTCGACGCTGAGCCGCTGGATGTTGCGCAGCACGGTGCGTTCCTCGGCCGGAACATGCTGGAACTCGGTGTAATACACGAACGTGAGGGCGCGTTCGGCGAACGAACCCGCGACGTACTGCGTGATCAATGCCGTGAGCGCGGCCTCGGAATCGCCGGCCGCCGCGACGGCGGGGCCGATGGCGCCGGAAACCCGTTCGGCGGCGCGGCGGAACGCAGCGGCCAGGATGTCGCTCTTGCCGCGATAGAACCGGTACACCGCCGAGGCGGCCGAAAGCCCTGCGGCGGTGGCGATGTCCTCCACGCTGACGTTCGGGTACCCGCGTTCGTGGAACAGCTCGACCGCTTTGCGCAGCAGCAGTTCGTGTTTGAACGAGTCCGGGATCTCCACCACCGCCACCGGTTCGACCGGACGCTGCGCGGGCAGATCCGCGTTCGCGATCGCCAGGCACGCCGAATTCAGCAGGCGGGCAAGAGATTTCGCGGGAAGTGCGGCGTGATGGTCGGCGATGCTGGTGATCGTGCTGAGCAATGCGGTACGCAGCACGCGCAGATCGTCGTCGGTCGTCTTCGGGCGCAGCGCGGCCACCTGGCTGCCCAGGGCGCCGAGGACCGTGGCCTGCTGATCGTTGAGCGTGATCTGGTCTTCGGGTTCGAGGTATCTGCCCTCCCAGCGCACCAGCGTGACGGTGGGGCGGTTCTCGATCGTGACGGCGATGAGCGCGTCGAGAACATGCCGCAGCCGCTGCTCGGCCGGCCAGTCCGCCGCCTCCTCGGGCAGCTGGACCGATTCGGTCATCGCCCGGCCCACCCGCAGCAGTTCCTCCCGGAACAGCGCGTATTTGCTCGGATAGTGCCGATACAGGGCCGCGGAGCTGATGCCGAGCCCCGAGGCGATGTCGTCCATGCTCACACCGTGGTAGCCGAGCGCGCCGAACGCGGCGGCGGACGCCGCCGCGATCTGGGCCCGCCGGTTCTTCGGCCTGCGCCGGATCTCCCGAGGTGCCGAGTCGCCGCTGCTCGCCTTCCGCGCCGTACGGCGATTGTCGACACTCATGACGAACATCGTAACGACCTGCTGCTATGGGCAGGCTCGCCATGTCATGGGATACGGCGTACGGCTCGCTCACTCAACGGCGAGCCTCGCCCATGACTTCCATGTCACCGATATCGGGTCCGACCCCGAACCCGTACGGATCGGTCAAGACCTGCTCCATCCGGCGCTGACGTTCGGAGACCCCTTCCGGGGCCACGCTCACCGTGTCTTTCTTGGCGGTCTTCCCCAACTCCTTGGCGGCCTGGGCTTGATTGTTCGTGTCGAACGTTGCCACCCCGAGCGTGTGCCACGCATCCAGTAGACGTTTGTCGCCTGACGCCGCGACGAGATCCGGGTCGTCGAGTTGTTCGGCGGAGGAGCAATGAACGGCGTCATATCCCCGCAGTGCACAGCGGTCGGCCAGCTCGGCCGCCCGCAGCATCAACGCCTCGTCGATCTCGATGACCTCGATCTGCGGCCAGAGTTGGTCCAAGAGGCGTCTGCAGGCCGAATAGGTCACGTCATCGAGGCGCCTCAGTCGATGAGCCTGCGCGAGCGCCGCGGAGGTCTCCACATAGAGGAGCCTGTTCGACACCACCGCGTCGGCATCATCCCAGAAGCGACGGCAAGCTCGACTGCTCGGCTCGTCGACCAGGAGCGGAACAAATGCGGAGGTATCGAGATATCCGATCACCGGCGCTGCTCATCGAGGAGTTCACTGACGATGCCGTTCCCGTGGACCGGCTCGGGGGCTGGCTGCTTCTTCTTTCGCGCAGGTTGAACGCGTCCTTCGCTGCGGAGCTGTTCCAGCCGGGTCAGGCGGCCGATCGGAACGATTCGGGCGATCGGCTGCCCGTGGTCGGTAACCGTCACCGTGTGTCCTGATCGGACCTCGGCTAGGTGTCGACTGAGGCTATCTCGTAGCTCTCGGATTCCGACGTCCATGGCAGCAGGCTCCTTTTGTGGCCACATGTCTGTATGCAATTATAGCCACAATGTTCACCCCGTAGTGCGTCGCCGCTGGGTCGCGTACCAGTCGAGCAGGTCGGGGTTGTCCACCGCGCTGCGCTCGACGACGCGGGCGGGGTCGGCGCCCTGGAACAGTTTCTTGATCGGCACCTCCAGCTTCTTGCCGGTGCGGGTGTGCGGGATGCCGGGGGCGAGGATGATCTCGTCGGGGACGTGGCGTGGGGAGACCTCGGTGCGGATGGTGTCGTTGATGCGGGCTTTCAGCTCGTCGGTGAGTTCCGCGCCGGGCGCGAGGACCACGAACAGCGGCATCCAGTAGCCGCCGTCCGGCTGTTCGGCGCCGATCACCAGAGCCTCGGCGATCTCCGGCAGCCGCTCGACGGACTGGTAGATGTCCGCGCTGCCCATCCGGATGCCGTGCCGGTTGAGCGTGGAGTCGGAGCGTCCGTGCACGATCACGCTGTGGTGGTCGGTGATGGTGATCCAGTCGCCGTGCCGCCAGACTCCGGGGAACATGTCGAAATACGCGTCGTGGTAACGCTTTCCGTCTTCGTCACGCCAGAAGTGGACCGGCATCGACGGCATCGGCTCGGTGATGACGAGCTCGCCGACCTCGCCGCGCACCGGCTGCCCCGCCGGGTCGTAGGCGTCCAGCGCGACAGCGAGGTAGGGCGCGGACAGCTCCCCCGGCCACACCGGTACGGTGCGCACGCCGCCGATGAACGCGGATACCACGTCGGTGCCGCCGCTGATCGAGGAGACCTGCACGTGGTCGCCGACGTTCTCGCCCAGCCACAGCGCCGAGGAGGTGGGCAGCGCGGAGCCGGTGATGCCGACCGTGCGCAGCGCCGAGAGGTCGTGGTCGGTGCGCGGCACGGAGCCCGCCTTGATGCAGGCCAGCACATATCCCGGGCTGGTGCCGAGGACGGTGGCGCCGACCTCGGCGGCGATGCGCCACAGCGCGTCGGGTGTGGGATGGGTGGGGCTGCCGTCGTAGCAGACGATCGTCGCCCCGGCCAGCAGGCCCGCGATCTGGAAGTTCCACATCATCCAGCTGGGGCTGGTGTACCAGAAGAACGTGTCCTCGGGCCCGATGTCCGATTGGAGGGCAACGGTTTTGAGGTGTTCCAGCAGCACGCCGCCGTGGCCGTGCACGATGCCCTTGGGCAGTCCGGTCGTCCCGGAGGAGAACACGATCCACAGCGGATGGTCGAAATCGACCGATTCGGTGGTGATCACCGGGGGCGCCGCCGCCGTCGTGGTGATCGCTTCGCTCCACGGCATCGCGTCCGGGACGCGGAGTCCGAGCCGGGGGATCGCGATCGTGCCCTTCAGTGAATCCAGCCCCGCACGCAGCTCGGTGATGTCGGCGCGCTTGTCGTGCGTCTTGCCGCCGAAACGGTAGCCGTCGGCGGTGACCAGGACGGTGGGTTCCAACTGACCGAGCCGGTCCAGCGCGGCCTTCGGCGAGTAGTCCTGACCGCAGGCGCTCCAGACCGCGCCGATGCTCGCGGTGGCCAGGAACGCGACCACCGCCTCCGGGATGTTCGGCAGATACCCCACCACCCGGTCGCCGGGCCGTACACCGAGGGAGCGCAGCGTACGGGCGAAAGTGGCGGTGTGATCGATCAATTCGGCCCAGGACACCTCCCGAATCGGGCCGTCCTCGCTGACCGCTTTGATCGCGGGCCGGTCGGTGCGCAGCTGGCGGATCACTTGGTCCACGTAGTTGAGCCGGGTACCGGGGAACCACCGCGCGCCCGGCATCTCGGCGTTCGCCAGCACCTCGCCGGCGACCTCGCCGAGCTCGAAGTAGTCCCACAGCGCGTGCCAGAAACCGGCGAGATCCGTGATCGACCACTGCCAGAGGTCGTGATAGTCCGCCGCGCGCACCCCCGTGCGCTCGGCGACGAATCGCGTGAAGTCGGTGATCCTGGCAGCAGCGATGTCTTGTTCGGTCGGCACCCATTGTGGCTGCATGGCGGTCCTCCTCGCTGTGGAAACTCGGTGATCAGACGCGGTCGGCGCGTCGCACGATCTGCTCGGCATGCCGGAGTACGGGGGCATCGACCATCCTGCCCTCGAAGGCGAACACACCGCGATGCTTCGGCACTTCCTCGAGCACCCGCCGGGCCCACGCGAGGTCATCCTCCGACGGCGCGTAGGCGGCCCGCAGCACCGGGACCTGGCTCGGGTGGATCGCGACCTTGGCGTCGAAGCCGACCGCGACCGCGTCCTCGGCCTCCGCGCGCAGGCCGTCCAGATCACGAATATCCAAGTAGACCGAGTCCACAGCGAACTGTCCGTACGCCTTCGCCGCCAACAGCGCGGTGGACCGGACCTGCCGGGCCACGTCGCGGTAGCTGCCATCGGCGTGCCTGCTCCCCGTGCCGCCGAGGCCCGCCACCAAGTCCTCGGCGCCCCACATGACGCCGATCGCGTTGGGTGCCAGCACCGCTTGGCCGACCGCAACCGCGCCGAGCGGCGACTCGATCAGCGCGATCACCTCGTAGTTCTCCAGCTCCGTAATCTGTGCCGCTGATTCGCATTTCGGCAGCATGATCCGGCGGTAGCCGGTTTCCGCCAGCGCCGCGAGATCGAGCGCGTGCTCGTCGGTGCCCGCCGCGTTGACGCGCACCACCGTGGTCTCGGGGTCCAGCGGGGTGCCGACCAGCGCGGTGCGCGCCGCCGCCTTGTCGGGTGCGGCGACGCCATCCTCCAAGTCGAGGATCACCACGTCGGCCGCCGCGGCGGCCTTCCCGTAACGCTCCGGGCGGTCCGCGGGGCAGAACAACCAGGCCGGACCCGCCATCTGCCAGCTCATGCGGCGCCACTTCCGGTCCGCACGGACTTTCCAGGGTTGCGGGCGCTGCCGCCTCCGGGCCTGACAATCCTGCCGGGCCCCCTGTCGGTACGTGCAGGCTCTGGGCATGGATGCGCGGCTGCTGCCTCGCTCAACGCGCTCATGCCTGCTCCGGGGCTTTGCGGACCAGCGTCTTGCGGACCGCGGTGGCGACGACGTCGCCGTGCTGATTGCGCGCCGTGTGCGCGAAGGTGACGATCCCCTCGCCGGGGCGGCTCTTCGACTCGCGCTTGTCGGTGACCACGGTTTCGGCGTACATCGTGTCGCCGTGGAACAGCGGCTTGGGGAAGGAGACCTCCGAGAACCCGAGGTTGGCCACGATGGTGCCCTGGGTCAGCTGCGCCACCGACAGCCCGACCAGGGTGGACAGCGTGAACATCGAGTTCACCAGCCGCTGGTTGAACGGGGGCAGCTGCTCACTGAACGCCGCGTCCAGGTGCAGCGCCTGGGTATTCATGGTCAGCGTGGTGAACAGCACGTTGTCCGCCTCGGTGATGGTGCGGCCGGGCCGGTGCTCGTAGACCACCTCGGTGTCGAACTCCTCGAACCAGAGCCCGCGCTGCACCACTGCCCGCCGCGTCACAGCCCCAGCTCCCGTCCGATCAGCATCAGCTGCACCTCCGTCGTGCCTTCGCCGATTTCCAGGATCTTGCTGTCCCGATAGTGCCGGGCGACCGGGTACTCGTTCATGAAGCCGTAGCCGCCGAAGATCTGTGTCGCGTCGCGGGCGTTGTCCATGGCGGCTTCGCTGGCCACCAGTTTCGCGATGGACGCCTGCTTCTTGAACGGCTTGCCCGCCAGCATCAGCGCCGCCGCGTCGTAGTAGGCGGTGCGGGCGGCGTGCGCCCTTGCTTCCATTCTGGCGATCTTGAAGGCGATGGCCTGGTTGCGTCCGATCGCCCGGCCGAAGGCCTCGCGCTCCTTTGCGTAGCGCACGCTCTCGTCCACGCAGCCCTGCGCGGCTCCGACGGACAGCGCGGCGATGGCGATCCGGCCCTCGTCGAGGATGCGCAGGAAGTTCGCGTAACCGCGACCGCGCTCGCCGAGCAGGTTCTCCTCGGGCACCCGCACGTCGGTGAAGCTGAGCGGATGAGTGTCGGAGGCGTTCCAGCCGACCTTGTTGTACGCGGGCTCGGCGACGAAACCGGGAGTGTCGGCCGGCACCAGGATGGTCGAGATCTCCTTCTTGCCGCCGGTTTGCCCGGTCACGGCGGTCACCGTGACGAGCACCGTGATGTCGGTGCCGGAATTGGTGATGAATTGCTTGCTGCCGTTGATGATCCACTCGCCGCCGTCGGCGACCGCGGTGGTCCTGGTGCCGCCCGCGTCGCTGCCCGCGCCCGGCTCGGTGAGCCCGAACGCGGCGAGATGGCGGCCGCTGGTCAGCTGGGGCAGCCATTCCTGCTTCTGCTTGTCGTTGCCGAACCGGTAGATCGGCATCGCGCCGAGCGAGACGCCCGCCTCCAGCGTGATGGCCACGCTCTGGTCGACCTTGCCCAGTTCCTCGAGTGCGAGGCACAGTGCGAAGTAGTCGCCGCCCATGCCGCCGTATTCCTCGGGGAACGGCAGGCCGAACAGGCCCATCTCGGCCATCCCGGCGACCACCTCGTACGGGAAGGTGTGGTTCGCGTCGTGCTCGGCCGCCACCGGCGCGACCACCGACCGCGCGAAGTCACGCACGGTCAGCGCGAGATCGCGGTACTCCTCCGGCAGCGTGCCGGTGGACAGGAAGTCGGTCATGTCGGGATTCCTTCTCGTTCAGCGTGTTCGGGTTCGGCTCGAGCGGCGACGACGCGCGCGAGCACCTGATCGAGGCGCACCTGGGCGCCGGGCTCGACCAGCAGTTCGACGGTCCCGCCGACCGGGGCGGTGAGGGAGTGCTCCATCTTCATCGCCTCCACGATCACCACCGGGTCGCCCGCGGCGACGGCGGAGCCGGGAGCGACCGGCACCGCGATCACGGAACCCGGCATGGGACTGCGGATCTCGGCGTCGCCGACGTGCTCGTCGGCGCCGCGCACGTCGACCTCGGCGACCTCGCGCAACACCGCGATGCCGGACGGTCCCGCTACCCACAGCAGGCCGTCCTGCTCGGCGACCCGGTAGGTGCGCCGCAGGCCGTCCCTGGTCAGGGTCAGCACACCGGCGTAGGCGTCGCCGCCGCGGCCGGTGAATGTCGCGGTGAGCGAGGAGGTTTCGCCGTCGCCGATGCGAACCACACCATCGGCCGGCGTGCCGGAGAGGTAGACGTGCTCGACCCGATCGCCGCCAGCGAGCCGGATCGGCGTCGGCGCGTCGGCTCCGATCCGCCACCCGGACGGGACCGCCCACGGATCGCCCGGCGTCGTCGGCCAGCGGCGCAGCCAGTGACAGACCGCGGCGGCGATGAACTCGTCATCGCCGGTGGGAGCGGGATGGAACCCGGCCACTCGCCGGTCCAGCAGATCGGTGTCCAGCCGTCCTTCGGCGACATCCGGGTCGGCCAGCAGAAAGCGCAGGAACTCGATATTGCTGGTCACGCCGAGCAGCACGGTCTCGGCCAGCGCCCGGTCGAGTTTCGCGAGCGCCGCGGTGCGATCACCGGCGTGCGCGATGACCTTCGACAGCATCGGGTCGTAGTCGCTGCCGACGCGCGTGCCGATTCGCAGTCCCGAATCGACCCGCACTCCGGGACCTTCCGGCTCGTCGAGATCGAGCACCGTTCCGCCGGTGGGCAGGAATGCGCGCCCCGGGTCCTCGGCGTACACCCTGGCCTCGATGGCGTGCCCGACCATGCGGATGTCGTCCTGCGCCACCGCGAGCTTCTGCCCGGCCGCGACCCGGATCTGGCATTCCACCAGGTCGACGCCGGTGACCAGCTCGGTCACCGGATGCTCCACCTGCAGGCGGGTGTTCATCTCCATGAAGAAGAACTCGTCGGGACGGTCGGCGGAGACGATGAACTCCACGGTGCCCGCGCCCACGTAGTCCACGCTGCGGGCGGTGTTGCAGGCGGCGGCGCCGATCCTGGCCCTGGTCGCCGCGTCCAGCAGCGGCGAGGGCGCCTCCTCGATCACCTTCTGGTGGCGGCGTTGCAGGCTGCATTCGCGCTCGCCCAGGTGCAGCACGTTGCCGAACTGGTCGGCGAGGATCTGCACCTCGATGTGCCGGGGCCGGGTGACGAATCGCTCCAGGAACAGGGTGTCGTCCCCGAACGCGGCGGCGGCCTCGCGGCGCGCGCTGCGCAGCGCCTCCGGGAGGCGTTCCGGATCGTCCACCCGGCGCATGCCTTTGCCTCCGCCGCCCGCGGACGGCTTGACCAGCACCGGATACCCGACCTCGGCGGCCGCGGCGATCAGCTCGTCATCGGTGAGGCCGGGCGAAGCGATGCCGGGCACCACCGGGACGCCGAACGCGGCCACGGTGTTCTTCGCGGTGATCTTGTCGCCCATCACCTCGATCGCGCGCGCGGGCGGGCCGAGGAAGACGATGCCCGCCTCGGCCAGCGCGGCGGCGAAAGCAGCGTTCTCCGACAGGAATCCGTAGCCGGGATGAACGGCCTGCGAGCCGGTGCGCACGGCGGCGGCCACCACGGCGTCGATGGACAGGTAGCTCTCGCGCGCCGGAGCCGGGCCGAGTCGTACCGCCGTGTCCGCCTCGTGGACGTGCCGGGCGTCCGCGTCGGCGTCGCTGTAGACCGCGACCGAGCGAATTCCCATGGCGCGCAACGTGCGGATCACCCGAACGGCGATCTCGCCGCGGTTGGCGACGAGCACGGTGTCGAAGTCGACCGGAACGGATTTGTTCAACATCGCCATCACATCCGGAAGACGCCGTAGGAAACGGGCTCGAGCGGGGCCTGCGCGCACACCGACAGGGCGAGGCCGAGCACGGTTCTGGTGTCGGCCGGGTCGATGACGCCGTCGTCCCACAGGCGCGCGGTCGAGTAGTAGGGATTGCCCTGGCTCTCGTATTGGTCCCGGATCGGGGCTTTGAAGGCTTCCTCGTCCTCGGCCGACCACGGCTGCCCGCTGCTGTCGAGCTGGTCGCCGCGCACGGTCGCCAGCACGGCCGCGGCCTGCTCGCCGCCCATCACCGAGATCCGCGCGTTCGGCCACATCCACAGGAACCGGGGCGAATACGCGCGCCCGCACATCGAGTAGTTGCCCGCGCCGTAGGAGCCGCCGATCACCACGGTGAGCTTGGGCACCCGTGCGCAGGCCACCGCGGTGACCATCTTCGCGCCGTGCTTGGCGATGCCGCCCGCCTCGTAGTCGCGGCCGACCATGAACCCGGTGATGTTCTGCAGGAACAGCAGCGGGATGCTGCGCTTGTCGCACAACTCGATGAAGTGCGCGCCCTTCATGGCGGATTCGCTGAACAGCACGCCGTTGTTGGCGACGATGCCCACCGGATGGCCGTGGATGCGTGCGAATCCGGTGACCAGGGTCTTGCCGTATTCGGCCTTGAACTCGTGGAAGCCGCTCTCGCCGTCACTTGCCCCGTCGACCAAGCGGTGGATGACTTCGCGTACGTCGTAGGGCGTGCGCAGATCGACCGGTACCACGTCGTATAGCTCGGATTCCGGCGCGGCGGGCGCTACGGTCGACCGCACTTCCCACGGGCTGGCCGCGCGCGGTCCGAGCGTGCCCACGATGCGGCGCACGATGCGCAGCGCGTCCTGGTCGTCCTCGGCCAGGTGGTCGGTGACGCCCGACGTGCGCGAGTGCAGTTCGCCGCCGCCGAGTTCCTCGGCCGTCACCACCTCGCCGGTCGCGGCCTTCACCAGCGGCGGCCCGCCGAGGAAGATGGTGCCCTGGTTGCGCACGATCACGGCCTCGTCGCTCATCGCGGGTACGTAGGCGCCACCGGCCGTGCAGGAGCCGAGCACCGCGGCGATCTGCGGAATTCCCTTGGCGCTCATGGTCGCCTGGTTGTAGAAGATGCGCCCGAAATGCTCGCGGTCGGGGAACACCTCGTCTTGCCGCGGCAGGTACGCGCCGCCGGAGTCGACCAGGTACAGGCACGGCAACTGGTTCTGCAACGCGATCTCCTGCGCGCGCAGATGCTTCTTCACCGTCATGGGGTAGTAGGTGCCGCCCTTGACGGTGGCGTCATTGGCCACGATCACGCACTCGCGCCCGGACACCCGGCCGATCCCGGTGATGATCCCGGCGCCGGGGGACTCGTCGCCGTACATCCCGGTCGCGGCCAGCGGGGACAGCTCGAGAAACGGGCTACCCGGATCGAGCAGTTGGTCCACCCGCTGCCGCGGCAGCAGCTTGCCCCGCGCCACGTGGCGTTCGCGCGCCTTCGCGGGCCCGCCGAGCGCCGCGGCGGCCAGCCGGGCGCGCAGGTCGTCGACCAGCGCCGCGTGCGCTGCGCGGTTGCCGACCTCTTCGGTAACGGTCATCACGCCATCCTGTCGCCTGAGTTAGTCGCCGATAACTGGAATTCAGGTTAGTCTTGGTTAACCGAGATGTCCAGATCGGCGGAAAGGACCGCGTGTGACCAGTGCCGAATCCGTCGCGCCCACCCGTCGCGAGCAGCTGAAGGCGCAGCGCAGGGCGCACTTGCTGGAGGCGGGCGCCCGGCTCATCGCCGACCGCGGCTTCCTCGGCATGCGCCTGGACGACCTGGGCGCCGCCGTCGGCATCAGCGGTCCGGCGGTTTACCGGCACTTCCCGAACAAGGAAGCGTTGCTCATCGAGCTGCTGGTCGGGGTGAGTCAGCGGCTGCTGGACGGCGGCAAGACGGTGGTCGCGGCGGCGAATTCGGCCGAGCAGGCGCTCGCCGGGCTGGTCGACCACCACCTGGACTTCGCGTTCGGCGAGCCGGAGCTGATCCGCATCCAAGACCGAGACCTGGACAACGTCCCCGCCCCGGCACGCCGGGAGATCCGCCGCACCCAGCGCCAATACGTGGAGATCTGGGTGGCGGTGCTGCGCGAGCTGCATCCGGAGCTACCCGAGGAGACGGCGCGGGTGCAGGCCCACGCCGTCTTCGGCCTGATCAACTCGACCCCGCACAGCGCGAGCACGGCGACCGCGGTCCGGGCCCGGCCCGTGCTGCGCCGCATGGCCCTGGCCTCCTTGGGTTGAGCGCCCCCTCATCGAGCGCTCCACCCGCCGTCCATCGTGTAGGACGCGCCGGTGACCATGCCCGCGTTCGGTGACGCGAGCCAGCCCACCAGCGTCCCGACTTCCTCCGGCTCGACGAGGCGTTTGATCGCGCTCTCGGTGAGCAGGATCTTTTCCACCACCTCCTGCTCCGGCACGCCGTGTGCCTTGGCCTGGTCGGCGATCTGCTTGTCCACCAAGGGTGTTCGCACATAGCCGGGGTTGACGCAGTTACTCGTCACGCCGTGCGGGCCGCCCTCGAGTGCGGTGACCTTCGACAGGCCCTCGAGCCCGTGCTTGGCCGTCACATAGGCGACCTTGTACGCGGAGGCGCGCAAGCCGTGCACCGAGGAGATGTTGATGATCCGTCCCCAGCCCCGCCGGTACATGTGCGGTAAAACCGCGCGCACCAAGAGAAACGGCGCCTCCACCATCAGCGTGAGCAGATCGCGGAACCGCTGCGGGGCGAAGTCCTCGATCGGGCTGATGTGCTGTACTCCGGCGTTGTTCACCAGGATGTCGGCGTCGAGTTCCAGCGTTTCCAGTGACGCGACGTCGAGCAGGTCCACCGCCCACGACTGTCCGCCGAGCTCACGGGCCACGGCCTTCGCGCCGACGTCATCGATATCGGCGACGGTGACCACCGCGCCGCGCGCAGCGAGCGCACGGGCGCAGGCCGCGCCGATGCCGCTCGCGCCGCCGGTGACCAGGGCGGTGCGCCCCGCGAGATCGTTCATCGCACAGTCACTTCGGCGGTCCGCGCGCCGAGTTTTTCGGCGTCGGCGCGGTCGATGCTCGCCAAGCTCAGTCCTTTCGTTTCCCGGGCCACGAGCACGGCGATCGCGCTGATCGCCGCCGCGCCGGCCAGGTACCAGGCGATCGGCACGGCGGAGTCATAGGTGTTGAGCAGCCGGACGGCGATGATCGGCGCCAGCGACCCGGCCGCGATCGAGGTCACCTGATAGCCGAGGGACACACCGGAATAGCGCATCCGGGTGGGGAACATCTCGGCCATGATCGCGGGCTGTCCGGCGTACATGAAGGCGTGGAAGACCAAGCCGATGATGATGGCGGACATGATGATCGCGTTGTGGCCGCTGTCCATCATCGGGAAGGCGAAGAAGCCCCAGGTGCCCGCGGTGAGCGCGCCGACCAGGTAGACCGGCCGCCTGCCGAAGCGGTCGGACAGGCTGCCCACCAGCGGAATCGTCACGAAGTGCACCGCGTGCGCGGCGAGCAGCCACCACAGGATGACCGAGGTGTCGGCGTGCACCTGCACCTTGAGATAGGTAATGGTGAAGGTGACCACCAGGTAGTACATGACGTTCTCGCCGAAACGCAGACCCATCGCGGTGAGCACCCCGCGCGGGTAGCGGCGCAGCACCTCGACGACGCTGAGCGAGGTTGCCTTGATCTGCTCGGCTTCCTGTTGCGCAGCGACGAAGATGGGCGCGTCGGTGATCTTCGTGCGAATGTAGTAGCCCACCAGCACCACCACGGCCGACAGCCAGAACGCCACCCGCCAGCCCCAGCTGAGGAACGCCGCGTCCGACAGCGTGGAGGTGAGCACCAGCAGCACCATCGTCGCCAGCAGGTTGCCTGCGGGCACGCCCGCCTGCGGCCAGCTGGCCCAGAAACCGCGGCTGCGGCTCGGACTGTGCTCGGCGACCAGCAGCACCGCGCCGCCCCATTCTCCGCCGACCGCGAAACCCTGGATGAAGCGCAGGATCACCAGCAGCGCGGGCGCCCAGTAGCCGATCTGCGCGAAGGTGGGCAGGCAGCCCATCAGGAACGTCGCCGCGCCCACCAGCACCAGGCTGAACTGGAGCAGCTTCTTGCGGCCGTATTTGTCGCCGAAGTGCCCGAACACCACGCCGCCGAGCGGCCGGGCGGCGAAACCGACGGCGTAGGTCACGAAGGCGGCCAGGATGGCGTCCAGGTCGCTGGTGCCCTTGGCGAAGAACACCTTGCTGAACACGAGCGTGGCGGCGGTGCCGTAGAGGAAGAACTCGTACCACTCGACTACCGTGCCCGCCATCGACGCGGCCACCACGCGCCGCAGGCCGCTCGTCCCGCTGGGATCCGCACCGGTCGGCTGAGCCGGGTTCGCCCCGGCGCTGTGCACCCTCATCGCACATCTCCTTCGTGCCCGGGGCCACACTTCGGGTCTCGATGTGACGGCCCCCACAATGTCTTGGCTGAAACGAGTATTCGTGCAGACGAATTGCGCCGCAATGACCATTAATGCAGCACGCATCTGCGACGATGCAGATATGAGCCCGGCTTTCGCGGGGTCACCCCGGCGCCCCAGTGCCGATGACCTGCTCGTTCTGCTCGCGGTCGGACGATCCGGCCGCTTCGTCACCGCGGCCGAAGAGCTCGGCATCAACCACACCACGATCTCGCGCCGCATAGCGGCGCTGGAACAGACCCTCGGCGGCCGGGTGCTCACCCGGGTGACCGGTGGCTGGGAGCTGACCGACCTCGGCAAAGAGGCGCTCGCCGCGGCCGAGGTGGTGGAGTCGGCGGTGAAATCGCTCGCCGCCGACGCGGGCGGCAACCGGGTGCTGGAGGGCGTGGTCCGGATTTCGGCGACCGACGGTTTCAGCGCCTACATCGCCGCGCCCGCCGCCGCGGAAGTCCGGCGGCGCCACCCGAAAATCACCGTCGAGATCGTGGCGACCACCCGGCGGGCATCGCAACAGCGATCAGGGCTGGATCTCGAGGTGGTGGTCGGTGAACCGCAAGTGCATCGTGCTACCGCGATTCGCCTGGCCGACTACTGCCTCGGCCTCTACGGCTCGCGCGAATACCTGCGCGAGCACGGCATCCCCGCGACGATCGACGACCTGTCCCGGCACCCGCTGGTGTACTTCATCGATTCCATGCTCCAGGTCGACGATCTGGACCTCGCCTCCAGCTTCGCCCCGGCTATGCGCGAATCCGTCACCTCGACCAACGTTTTCGTGCACGTCGAGGCCACCCGCGCCGCCGCTGGTCTCGGCCTGCTGCCCTGTTTCATGGCCGACCGGCACGCCGACCTGATCCGCGTCCTCGCCGATTCGGTGACGGTCACCCTCGGATACTGGCTGGTCGCCCGCGCCGAAACGCTCCGCCGCCCCGAGGTCGCCGCCGTCGTTGCCGCGATCCGAGCGGTGATCGACGACCAGCGGGATACTCTTCTCGGCCGACCTCGGTGACTTTGCCGCAGCTCGCCAAGCTCCATGCCGGTCTTGTAGCTGAGCTGAACGTCCTCGTCGGAGGTGGCCAGAAAGTCCGTCACGCTGACGAATACCGGGGCGGAGATGTCTTGCCGTGGTCCGGCTTGCCACGGCATGAGCACAGTGCCTTCCGAAAACGGCTGGTCGCCCGTCATGGCCGCGCCTGCTCGGTCGAGCGGATTCGCGTTGGTTGAAATGCAGTAAGCATCGATGATGGTACGCATCTGCTTACTATTTGCCCCCAATCGTCCAAAGTTCGCGTGTGGGCGGGGTATTGCCGCGGTGCTTTCTCGGCACGCATGTGGTAGGTTTTCGTTGAATGATCGTTTAATCAATGAGGTTGTGGTGGGAAGCCGACGAGAACAGGCTGAGTGGCGGCGCGAGCGCTTGCTCGACGCGGCGTTGGACGTGTTCGCCGTGAAGGGGATCGACGGTGCTTCGGTCAAGGACATCGCGGCTGCCGCCGAGGTGACGCCGGGGCTGCTGTATCACTACTTCGCCGGCAAAGAAGCGCTGGTCACCGCGTTGCTGCGGGAGCGAGGGTTCGCCAAGCAGTTGCGCGAATTGCTGGAGCAAGCGCGTGGACGATCGGCGAGCGAGGTCCTTCCCCGGGTGATGCGCGAGTTCGACGGCCTTCTGGCCGACAATGCCAAGCTGCTCAGGCTCTTTTTCGCCGCGGGCCATTCGCACGAGAACGTTCGGGTTGTGTTGGCGGAGTTCGTAGCGGAAGGGCGGGCCGTGATGGCCGACTATCTGCGCTCACGCGTCGCAGCGGGGGAATTGCGCGACCACGATGCGCACACCACCGCGACCGCTCTGTTCGCGACGCTCGCCGTCGGCCGCAGCGCCGGAAACCCGGTCGATGTCGACGAGCTGGTCGGTCTCGTGCTCCACGGCCTCATTCGAACCGATGGCGGCACGCCACCCGAAGGAGAGATCGATGGTGCATGACATGAAGGTGCAATGCTGCGTGGTAGGCGGCGGCCCCGCCGGGCTGATGCTGGGGACCCTACTGGCCCGGCAGGGTGTCCAGGTGGCCGTTCTGGAGAAACATGCCGACTTCCTGCGCGATTTCCGCGGCGACACCATCCATCCGTCCACTCAGGAACTCATCCATGAACTCGGCTGGCTGGACGAATTCCACCGTCTCCCGCACAGCACCATGGATCGGGTCACCGTCGCCGTCGGTGGTACGCCGGTGACATTCGCGGATTTTCGGAAGCTGCCGGTCCGCAGCCCCTACATCGCGTTCATGCCGCAATGGGAGTTCCTGAATTTTCTCGCGACGAAGGCGGCGGGGTTTCCCGGGTTTCGGCTTTTGCAGCGCACCGAAGCAACCGATCTGCTCATCGAGAACGATCGTGTCGTCGGTGTACGGGCGACCACCGACACCGGAAGCGTCGAAATCCGCGCCGACCTCGTCGTGGGGGCCGATGGTCGACACTCGCGCATGCGAGAACAGGCCGGTTTGCGTGCCGAGGCGAGCTCACCACCCATGGACGTCCTGTGGTTCCGGCTGTCGCGGCGGGAGACGGACCGGGTGGAGTTCTTCCAGGGCGGCAAAGGGGCAATGGTCGCCATCGACCGCGGTGACTACTGGCAGGTCGCGTACACCATCCCGACGAACTCCTATCAGGAGCTGCGGGCGCTCGGTATCGGCGAATTGCACAGGAGGATAGGCGAACTCGCCCCCGCGTTGCGTGACCGCGTTCACGAACTAGCCAGCTGGGACGACGTCCATCAGCTCACGGTGCGTGTCGATCGGCTCGACAACTGGTATCGACCGGGACTGCTCTGCATCGGCGATGCCGCGCACGCGATGTCACCGGCGGGCGGGGTCGGAATAAACCTGGCCATCCAGGACGCCGTTGCGACCGCGAACATCCTCGGCCCGAAACTGCTCACCCACAGCCTGACCGACGCCGATCCGCCGCGCGTGCAAGCACGCCGCCAACTGCCGGTCAAGCTGACTCAGCTGTTTCAGCTGGCCATCCTGCGGGATCTCTACCCGAAGAACCTCGACGACAACACGGCCACCCACCTGCCACCGATCTTCCGGGTTTTCCGTCGGCTCCCTGTGCTGCGTCACGCGGTGGGCCGGTTCATCGGACTCGGCGTTCGGCCGGAACACATCCGGAGCTGAACCCGGGCGGCGACGGCCTCATATGCAGGGCTTTGCGGGGGTGATCAACTGAGGTCCCTGGGTTTCGTTCGGCCCGGCAGGGGATGGGCCAGGAAACCATCGGCGAAGAACATCATGGAGCCGCACTGATCGCATCGGTAGGCGTGTTGCTGCACGACCTGCTGACCCCACTCGCTCGGATGGTCGGTCATGAAGCCGGAATGTCCGGTGATGAAACCGAGCACGCCGATGTAGGTCCGTTGCCGTTCACACCAGGGACACATCAGGTCGACGGACTCGCGCCTGCGACGAATCTCGTTTTCCCGCAGCGTTATCCGCTGCTGCGCCTGATCGATATAGCGCCTGGCGTCCGCCAGTGACAGCCGCTGCGGTTCACTCCACGAGCCTTCGTACACATTGTCGACGGCAGTCCGGAGGTGCGCGAACTCCGCTTCGGAATATCGCACCACCCGCGTACCTCTGAGACCGCCTTCTACGCGATAGGTGACCTCCGCCCGTGAAACGCCCTCCGGCAAGCCTCTGGTCAGCTTTACCCGCTTGGGGTCATCCGCATCCGGCTTGAATTCGATCCCCCGATTCGACACACCATGCACGATACCGTCCGGACCGACACGGTGAAGTGTGCTGGAGTTCTGCCGAAGGTGCGGCCACGCTTCCGAAGCTCGAAAGCTGCACGCCGACAGGGCATAGACTCCAGGGAACTGCGCCGATAGTCGAGTCGCAGGGGTATCGGGGTCCGGATCGCCCGGCGAGCGAACCAACTGCGACAACCACGGCAGACGGTTGATTTCAACGAACTGGAACCGAAGGGAAGCCGAGTCAATGAAACTCCGTAACGTCGCGGCCGGCATCGCGCTCGCTGCCGCCGCCATCTCCGTGACCCCCGCTGTTGCTTCCGCCGAGGACCCGGAGTTCCCGCGCAACGGCATCGTCCCAGCTGGGACATACCAAATCAGTCGCAACCCAGCCAACGTCATCGGCACGCCGCTGGAGAATTGCGTGCTGCAAGTCTTCGTGGACGGCAAAACAGTGGTACTGGTCTGCGGGACCTCCAGCCGGGCAGGGCATCAGACCCCCGTAGGCCCCGACGAGACCTACATAACCTTCGATTTCGTGCCTTTCGGGCTGGACCTCCGCGATATCGATCCCCGCCAAGGGCAGTGGGTCGGCACGGTCAACATCGCGGGCACTCCGATCATCGCTCCGTACCCGTTGGCGGGAGTCTCGCTGATTCGCCGCTAGCTCACGCCGCTCGCACCAAGGTGTCGAATCGGGTGCGGAAGTGTTCGGCGTCGTCGCCGCGAGTGCGTGCGGCGGCGACGCGGACCGGGCGCAGTTCGGCCAGCAGACGTGGGGAGTTGACCGGGCCTTCCAGGATGGAGAGGGCGGCATGGGCTTCGGTGACTGCGGAGGTGATGTCGCCGAGCCCCGCCAGTGACGCGGCGAGGTACGCGCGATACGAGGCGACGTCACGCGGGAGGCTGCTGTCGTAGGCGACACTCTCGCGATACAACTCGACCGCTTTGCCGTGTTGCCCCAGCATTCGGTGGCCTCGCGCCTCATGGGCGTGCAGCTCGGCTTCGGTAACGTGATGCAACCACGCTGGATCGTCAGAGCTGTCGAGACCGCGATCTGCCTCACGCCAAACCCGTGCCATCGCGTGGTTGAATTCCCGTGATTCGCCGACGGCGGCGTATGCCGTTGCCTCTTCGGCCGCTTTCAGTGCGTTCAATCGAGCCGAGGGGATGCCACGAACGAGTTCGGTCGAACGCCGGGCAAGCCGCACCGGTTCGGCGGACGAAGAGGGTAACGACGCGGCGATGTTCGCGAGGTCGCCTAAAGCAGCGGCCAAAAGTGCGGTGTCATCACACTGCTCGGCGAGTAGGACCGACTCGGTCAGAGTCCGCCTGGCGATGTCCGGTCGACCGCTGTCGCGGGCCAACCACGCGACTGTGTTCGACAACCACCCAGTTGCGCTCACCAGTTCGGCGCCGACACGCGAGTCATACCGGCCGGAATCGAGAAGCCGACGTGCAAGGCCATATTGGCGCAACGCGTAGTCGGCAATACCGCCGCCGCCATAGTGGTTGTCGTGTTCCCACAGCTGTTGCGTGAGGGTGCGAATGTAGCTGACATGACCGCTGCCGACCCGGATAGGGTTCGCGGCGGTCTGCGGTGGTGACATACCCACTGCCGCCACCATCGTCGCTGCCAGGCCGAATTGTCTGCGATCCACGTCGTCGACTCCTTCGCCGCACCCATACCCGATGGTCCCCGGATCGGGTGTCGCGAGCAAGAGGGGCAGCAGCGCCGAGCGAGGGATGCTCAGTGCGTCAGCGGCGCGGATCAGTTCGCGAATGTCGAAGATGGTCCCTACTTCGCCGCGTTCGACGCGGCCTGCGTGGGTGCGATCCCAGTGCAGCAGCGCGCCGAAGTCGGCTTGTGATAGGCCCATTTCTCGTCGGACGAGGGCGAGGGCTTGACCGGGCTGCCCGTAGGCGAGCAGCTTCCGGAATCGCGGGGACTTCCACGCCGCGTCGATCTGGTTGTCGGCCATCTGCGTCCCTCTGACCCCGAATCTGCTGTTGTGAAGGGAATTTAGGTGCTAGGTAAAGAGTTGCTGGTGTGAACGGCAGATATCGCGCACGCACTGTCGTGCGCTTGACAGATCGCGGCCAAAGCTAGGCGCATGGAGCCGTCACCGGCTCCAGTGGCGGTTCGCTATCCATGGCCGACAATCTGCCGAGAGGGTCGCCGACGATCTGCCGAAGGGGCGGCCGACGATCTGCCGCGCCCTCCTGACGGCTTTTGACCAGGTCGTACGTGGTTTCGACCGGACCGTAGGCAGTGTTCCGGCGCCGATCTCGCGCACAGTCGGGCACCTGAACGCGGACGACTCTGGCCGTCCTGAATGAGCCTGGCCTGACAGTCAGGCCGCGCGTGCCAAGGTATCGAATCGGGTGCGGAAGTGTTCGGCGGCGTCGCCGCGAGTGCGTGCGGCGGCGACGCGAACGGGGTGCAGTTCAGCGAGCAAGCGTGGGGAGTTGACCGGTCCTTCCAGAAGGGTGAGGGCGGTATGGGCTTCGGTGACGGCTGAGGTGGTGTCTCCCAGGCCCGCGAGGGCGGCGGCGAAGTATGCGCGGTAGGACGCTTCATCGCGGGGCGGTTGGGTGCCGCGGTTACCGATCGTTTCGCGGTAGATGCTGACCGCTCGGTCGTGCTGGCCCAGGTAGACGCGGCCTCTGGCCTCGATCGACTTGATTTCGGTCGGTGTGACGTGGTGCAGCCAGACCGGTTCGTCGACGTCATCGAGTCCTCGATCGACTTCCCGCCAGGCGCGGGTGATCGCTTGCTCGAATTCCTGTCGTTCCCCGATCGCCGCGTGGGCAACGGCTTCGCGGGCGGATCGCACGGCATTCAGACGGGCGGAGGGAATTCGGCGAGCAAGGTGGCTTGCGCGCTGTGCCAACCGGACCGGTTCGCGGCTGGTCGGTCTGTCGGTCGTCAGGAACGTCAGACTGGCAAGCGCATTGGCGAGCAGTTCGTCGCTTCCGGCCTGCTCGGCGAGCAGCACCGCGTCGACGTAGCACCGTCGCGCGACAATCGATCGTCCGTTGTCGAGGCAAAGCCAACCGGCGCAGCGGGCAAGCCGACTCGTTTCCGCCAACAGACGGGCGCCAGTTCGCCCTCCATAGACGCCGTGATCGAGTAAGCGGCGAGCCAATCCATACTGGCGAAGAGCGAACTCGGCGATGTCTCCGCCGCCGAAGTGATTGTCGTGACTCCACATGCGCTGCGTCAGCGTCTGGAAGTAACCGATATGGCCGGAGCCGACCTGTGTCGGCATCGAAGGTGCCGCTACACCTGCGGCCATCGTCGCGATCGTTGCTGCCAGGCCGAATTGTCTGCGGTCCATATCGTCGGCTCCTTTACCCCCATCTTCGATGGTCCTCGGATCAGCGGGTCCGAGCAAGATTGGGAGCAATGCCGTGCGGGGGACTCCCAGTGCGTCGGCGGCGCGGATCAGTTCGCGAATGTCGAAGATGGTTCCCACTTCGCCGCGTTCGACTCGTCCTGCGTGGGTGCGGTCCCAGTGCAGGAGCGCGCCGAAGTCGGCTTGGGACAAGCCCATTTCTCTGCGGACGAGGGCGAGGGCTTGACCGGGCTGCCCGTCGGCGAGCAGCTTCCGGAATTGCGGCGACTTCCACGCACCGATCTCTTTCTCGATCACATTCAATTCCCCCTGTTTCGAAAGTCACTCTTGGGCACGGACTTTAGGCGCGTAGGCGCAGGTTGCGGGGCAAACGGCAGATATCGCGCACCCGCTGTCGTGGGCTTGACAGCGCCGCTCCGCGTCGCACCGGCGGTTGGGTGCTCGCGTAGGGAGACGCGGGCGAAGTGAATGGGTATGGCCGGACGATGGTGTGGCGGACTCTGGGTGCGAAGTCGTAGGACGCAAGGGTCAACGGCGGATACCGCACACCTGATTGTGTGCGTTCGACAGCGTCGCAGCGCACCCGTTCGGTGCCAGAAGCTTTCGGTGCGTCCGGCGCCGGGGTGATGCCGTGCACCGCATGGCACTCCGGCTGCGGCGGGGTCGCGAACCGGTGGCGAAAGCCCCCGTCGCCGGGCGCACCCACCGAACGAGAGGTCTCCATGAAGCCCAAAGCGATCGGATATTTGCGCCGCGACATCTCAGGTCGTCGCGTGCGACGTCATGAACTCGAAATCCGTATCCTGGCGCGCACGTTGGGCTATGACCTGGCTCGCACACTGGTCTCCGGCCCGGCTACGGCCGCACCGGCCGAGGTGCTCGCGATGATCGGCCGCCTCGGTGCGCGTGCAGTGATCACCCCAGCGCTCGACCACCTCACCCCATCCGAAAACGCGATCACTACGGTGTGCGCGCTCATCACCCTCGACTCCGACCACCCCCCCTGATCGTCGATCGAGTGGTACATGGCTGAGGCAAAGTGCGAGAACGGCCCTCCATGGTGTGCCACTCGCGGGATACGACCTACGCGTGTCAGCGTCGAGCGGGCAGTGGGCCTATTAGGGTGAGGTGATGGCTTCGCTTTCCGATCCTGAAGTGCGGGAATTCCTCTCTCATGGCACCCGAACGGGCAAGGTGGCGTTCGTGGCGGCCGACGGCAGGCCGATGGTGACGCCGGTCTGGTTCGTTCTCGAGGGGGACGAACTGGTGTTCAATACCGGCAAGTCGAGCGCCAAGGGCAAGGCGTTGGCGCGGGACGGGCGGGTCGCGGTGTGCGTCGATCTGGAGGGGCCGCCGTACGCTTCGGTCCAGGTGCAGGGCATCGTGACGTTGTCGGAGGACCCGGACGATCTGCTGCGTACCGCCACCGCGATCGGTGGACGCTATATGGGTGCGGACCGGGCCGAGGAGTTCGGCATGCGCAACGGCGTACCCGGCGAGCTGGTGGTCCGGGTGCGGCCCACCAAGGTCATCGCACACTTCGACGTGATCGCCTGACCCTCGTCACACCAGGTCGGTGCAGTGGCCACATCGCGACACTATCCCGCCGGGTAGAAGACGAACAGCGTGCAGCCGCCGGCCGGTGCATGCCGGAACGTCCCGGCCGGGTAGCCGCGGGCGCCGCTGCTTCCGCACCCAGGTGGGGACGACTCCGGGCGCCTACCGGCGGGCATTCCGGGCCTTGTGACGCACTGACTCCCCGGTGCGGCCGGTGCGGTGGTAAATACACTCGGCGCATGACCGTGCATTTCATCGGGGCGGGGCCGGGTGCGGCAGATCTGTTGACGGTGCGCGCGGTCGAACTCTTGCGCGCGTCGCCGGTGTGCTTGTACGCGGGTACCTATCTGGATCCACAGGTGCTGGCGTACTGCGCACCGGACGCCGAGTTGATCGACACCCAGTATCTGGATCTCGACCAGATCACCGAGCATCTGATGCGGGCCGACCGCGCGGGTAAGGACGTGGCTCGGCTGTGTTCGGGGGACCCGTCGCTGTATTCCGCGCTCACCGAGCAGACCCGCAGGCTGGACGCGCACGGTGTGCCGTGGGATGTCACGCCGGGCGTGCCCGCCTACGCCGCGGCCGCCGCGTTGCTCGGCGCCGAGCTGACGGTGCCGGAGCTGGTGCAGTCGGTCGTGCTGACCCGCACCCACGCCCGCTCGACCGCTATGCCCGAGCCGGAAGCGCTGGCGAACTTCGCGGCCACCGGCGCCACGCTCGTGCTGCACTTGGCCATCACCCGCGTCCGCACGCTGGCCGCCGAACTGGCCGCCGACTACGGCCCGGGCTGCCCGGTCGCCGTGGTCTACCGCGCCAGTCAACCCGAGCAGATCGTCCTGCGCGGGACCCTGACCGACATCGCCGACCAGGTCGAGGCCGCTGGGCTACGACAGGCCGCGGTGATCTTGGTAGGCCGAGCGCTCACGCCCTCGGTCTCCTGCGCGGAATCGCACCTCTACGACCCGGCGCGAGTGCGCGGGTCTGCCGGTCCAGGCTTCCGATAACTTCGACGGGAGCTGCCGCGGGTTTGGGAGCGGCGACGACTCGTCACGCGATGAACCCGCACGGTATCGCTGCCCCCGACTCAGCTGGGCTCCGGCGGCGCGCGCGGCGCTAGGAGTGCGGTGCGCCGGACCAGGGCCGCTGGGATTCGCGGCCAGCTCGCGCGGAATGCTGTTTCCTGCGGCCCGACGTGCGTGTGCATGCGGCGGGGCGGCTCTTCGGGTTCGGAGCGCGGGCCGGTCGTTCCGTCCCTCGTAGTGATCTTGGTCGCGTGGCACGAGTATGCCGGTGCGGCGCATCCAGGCCCGGTGTGAGAACGGCAACAGCCCCCTTACGAACCCTTCACAATAGCGCTGCCTGTGGTGATGTTGTTCGGCTATGGAGGTTGGTTGGTCGGGTGCCGGGGGCGACGGTAGATTGATCCGGTGATTCGCAACGGCAGTCCCGGCGGAGCCGGTCGGTGGGCTTTGGGCACGGTCGCGCCCATGTAACAACGCCGGCCTGTTGGACAGATAGTTCAAATGAACATTTTTGCCTGATTGATATGAGAACTGAACCGGAGACTCGGGCGCCACGCTGGGACAGGTGAGCGCCTACTCCGGGTGTGGTCGGGGAGCGCTTGCGTGGTGTTCCGGAAGCGAGGTTACGGTTGGACCGGCTGGATTTCGGCGGAAACGGCGAAACTGGTGGCGAACGGGCACACGCGGGCTCTGGGGTAGCACCCGGGGAGTCCGGTGCCTTTCCGTTGTCGCCGGCCCAGCTGGGCATCTGGTACGCGCAGCATGTCGATCCGCAAGTGCCGATCACCATCGCGCAGTACGTCGACCTGCACGGTGAGCTGGATGTCGATGTGCTCGAGCAGGCCAGCATCGACGCCTCGCACGAGCTGGGTTCCGGCTTCCTCCGGATCATCGAGCGCGACGGCCAGCCGCTGCAGTTCGTCGACCACTCGATCGCCGACTACGACAAGGTCGTCTACGTCGACCTGCGTGGCGAGGCCGATCCGGCCGCCGCCGCCATGGCGTGGATGCGTGCCGAGTACAGCCGCCCGCTCGCTCTGACCTCCGACCGGCTGATCCTCATCGCGGCACTACAGCTGGCCGACGATCACTGGTACTGGTACTCGCGGTCGCACCACATCGCGCTCGACGGCTTCGGCGCCATGACCAACGTCAACCGGATCGCCGAGCTGTACACGGCGTACGTCAACGGCACCGAGCCGGCGGCGTCCAAGGCCACCGATCTGCGCACGCTCTACGAGCAGGAGATCGCCTACCGCGACAGCACCCGCTTCGCCTCCGACAAGGAGTACTGGGCCGAGCGGGTGGCTGGGCTGGAGGACGGCACCAGCCTGACCGGCCGTTCCGCGCCGCCCGCCGCGATCAACGGCATCGTGAGCGCCGCGCTGTCCGACGAGCAGAACGCCCTGCTGGACACGGCCGTCGCGCGGCACGATTCGTCGCCCGCCGGACTGCTGCTCGCGGGCTTCGCGGCGTATCTGGCGCAGTGGAACGGCGTCGAGGACGTGATCCTCAGCCTGCCGGTGACCGCGCGCACCACCGCCGCGATGCGCCGCTCGGGTGGCGCGTCGTCGAACATCGTGCCGCTGCGGCTGCACGTGGGTCACGACACCACGGTGTCGGAGCTGCTGAAGCAGGTGCAGGTCGAGGTCTCCGGCGCGTTGCGGCATCAGCGGTACCGGCACGAGGACATCCGCCGCGACGCGGCCGGTGACGGTGTGGTGACCACCGAGTTCTTCGGGCCGTGGGTCAACATCATGTTGTTCCACGACGAGATCACCTTCGGCTCGACCGTTGGTCAGATGCACGTGCTGTCCACCGGCAGCATCGAGGACCTGGGCGTCAACTTCTACCAGTCGGTGGCGGGCACCCGCGCGCACATCGACTTCGAGACCAACCCCAACCTCTACACCGAGGACGAGGCGCGCAGCCACCACGGGCGCTTCCTGGAGTTCTTCGATCGCTTCCTCGCCGCCGGCGTCGACGAGGCGGTGTGGGGCCTGGAGGTCACCACCGCCGACGAGCGCGAGCGGACGCTGCTGGAGTGGAACGACTCCGAGCAGGATGTTCCGGAGACCACGCTCGCGGCGCTGTTGGACGCGCAGATGCCGCTGACCCCGGACAACATCGCGCTCGATTTCGAGGGCGCGACCCTGACCTACGCGGAGTTCGACGCGCGGGTCAACCGCTTGGCCCGCTTCCTGATCGCCGATGGCGTCGGCCCGGAATCGCTTGTCGCACTGGGCATGCGCCGCTCTCTGGAGCTGGTGATCGGCATGCACGCGGTGGTGAAGGCCGGTGGCGCGTACGTGCCGATCGATCCGGATCATCCGGCCGAGCGCACCGCCTACATTCTCGACAGCGCCGCGCCGGTGTGCGTGCTCACGCTGTCGTCCGATGAGCTGGACCTACCCGAGTCGGTGCGCCGGGTGGAGATCGACACCCTCGACGTGTCGGCGTACTCCGCGGACCCGGTCACCGACGCCGACCGGGTGGCGCCGCTGCGCCCGGACAACACCGCCTACGTCATCTACACCTCGGGCTCGACCGGTCGCCCGAAGGGCGTGGCGGTCACCCACCACGCGATCGTCAACCAGCAGCTGTGGATGCTGGACGAGTACCGGCTGACCGCCGAGGACGTGTACCTGCAGAAGACCGCGACCACCTTCGACGTGTCGCTGTGGGGCTACTTCCTTCCGTTGCTGGTGGGCGCGAAGCTGGTCATCGCGTCGCCGGACGGGCATCGTGACCCGCTGTATGTCGCGGAGATGATCGCCCGGCACGGGGTCACCGTGACCGACTTCGTCCCGTCCATGCTGACGGTGTTCGTCGCGCACGCCACCGCGGCTCAATGTGCCTCGCTGCGAGCGGTTTTCGTGATCGGCGAGGCGCTGCCGCCGGAGACCGCCGCGAGCTTCCGCGCGCTCACCGACGCGGGGCTGCACAACCTGTACGGTCCCACCGAGGCCGCGGTCTCGGTGACCTACTGGGAGGCGACGGCCGCCGACACGGTGACCGTGCCGATCGGTATCCCGGAGTGGAACGTCCAGGTGTACGTGCTGGATTCGCGGCTGCGTCCGGCCGCGATCGGCGCACCGGGCGAGTTGTACCTCGGCGGGCGTCAGCTCGCCCGTGGCTACCGCGGCCGTCCGGACCTGACCTCGGACCGTTTCGTCGCCAATCCGTTCTCGGTGGGTGGGTCCGGGGCCGAAGGCGGAGCGCGGATGTACCGCACCGGTGACCTGGTGCGCTGGAACTCCGCGGGCACGCTGGAATACATCGGCCGCACCGACTTCCAGGTGAAGTTCCGCGGCCAGCGCATCGAGCTGGGGGAGATCGAAACCGATCTGCTCGCGCACCCCGCCGTCAGCCAGGCCGTGGTGCTGGTCGTCGACACGGCCACCGGTCAGCAACTCGTCGCCTACGTGGTGGCGGCCCCGGGGCAGACCGTGGATCCGGCAGCGCTGACCAGGTTCGTCGCGGAGAAGCTGCCGAGCTACATGGTGCCCGCGTCGATCATGGTGCTGGATGCCTTCCCGCTCAACACCAGCGGCAAGCTGGATCGCAAAGCCCTGCCGGAGCCGGTGTTCAGCGCCGACGCGGGCGATTTCCGCGCGCCACGCACCCAGGCCGAGCAGATCGTGGCGGGCATCTTCGCCGACGTGCTCAGCCAGGACCGGATCGGCATCGACGACAACTTCTTCGACCTGGGCGGCAACTCGCTGGTCGCCACGCAGGTGGTGGCGCGTATCGGCGCGGCCTTCGGCACCCAGATCGGGGTGCGCGCGCTGTTCGAGACCCCGACCGTCGCCGGAATCGCGGCCAGGGCCGAGAACGCCGCCCCCGCCGACGCGTCGCGTCCGCCGCTGGTGGCCCAGCAGCTGCCGGAACGGGTGCCGCTGTCTCTTGCGCAGCAGCGCATGTGGTTCATCAACCAGTTCGACCCGACCGTGCCGACCTACAACCTGCCGTTCGTGGTGCGGTTGCGCGGCCAGGTGGATCTGGACGCGTTGCAGTCCGCGCTGCTCGACGTGATCGAGCGCCAGCAGTCGCTGCGCACGATCTTCCCCGAGTCCGGCGATGGTGGCTATCAGCAGGTGGTTCCGGTCGACCAGGTCGATCTGAGCATCGCGGTGCAGCCGATCGACGAGGCCGAATTGCACTCCGCGCTGGCCGAATTCGCCGCGCGCGGCTTCGATGTGACGTTCGAACTGCCGATCCGGGTGCGGGTGTTCGCGGTCACCGGCGGGCGGGGCAACGGCACCGCCGATTACGCCTTGGCGTTCGTCGTGCACCACATCGCGGCCGACGGCTTCTCGTTCGGCCCGCTTGCCCGCGACGTGGCCGCCGCCTACCTGGCCCGCACCGCGGGCGAGGCGCCGAACTGGGCGCCGCTGCCGGTGCAGTACCAGGACTTCAGCGTGTGGCAGCGCGAGCTGCTCGGCGCCGAATCCGACCCCGGCTCGATGGCGGCGCGCGAAATCGCATACTGGCGTAGGGCTCTGGCGGGTCTGCCGGACCAGCTCGACCTGCCCGCGGACCGTCCGCGTCCGCCGGTGCAGAGCTTCCGCGGCAGCCGGGTGAACTTCGAGATCGATGTCGAGTTGCATCAGCGCCTCGTCGCGCTGGCCCGCGCGCAGGGCGTCAGCCTGTTCATGGTCATGCACGCCTCGCTGGCCGTGCTGCTGGCCCGGCTGTCGGGCACCAGCGACATCGCCATCGGCACCCCGGTGGCCGGGCGTGGCGAGCAGGCGCTCGACGACCTGATCGGCATGTTCGTCAACACCCTCGTGCTGCGCTCGGAGGTGGACGGCGACGAGCCGTTCGCCGAATTCCTCGGCCGCACCAGGGAAACCGACCTCGCCGCGTTCGCGTTCGCGGACGTGCCGTTCGAGCGCCTGGTCGAGGTACTCAACCCGACCCGCTCGCAGGCCCGGCACCCGCTGTTCCAGGTGATGCTGTCGTTCCAGGAGATGTCGCACGCGACACTGGAGCTGCCCGGCCTGTCGGTCACCGCCGACGAGCTCGAGGTCGACATCGCGAAGTTCGACCTGCAGTGGACGGTCACCGAGGAGCGGGGCGCGCACGGCGAGCCCGCGGGTATGTCCGCGGTGATCTCCTTCGCCACCGACCTGTTCGACGCCCCGACCGTCGCCGAGTTCGGCCGCCGCTACCTGCGCGTGCTCGAAGCCGCCGTTGCCGCGCCGGAGACCACCGTGCGCGACATCCAGATTCTCGATGACGCCGAGCGCGCCAGGGTGCTCACCGAGTGGAACCACACGCGGCACGATCTGCCCGCGGCCACCGTGCTCGAGCTGTTCGAGGAGCAGGTGCGGGCGCGGCCCGACGACCCCGCCGTGGTGTTCGACGGTGGCGTCCGAGGCGAGGGCGAGTTCGGCCCGCCGGTCGAGCTCACCTACGCCGAGTTCGCCTCACGCGTGAATCGCCTGGCGCGCAAGCTGATCGACGCTGGCGTCGGCCCGGAGTCGCTGGTCGCGGTCGGCATTCGCCGGTCGGTGGACATGCTGGTGGCGATCTACGCCACCATGACCGCGGGCGGCGGCTACGTGCCGATCGACCCGGACCACCCGGCCGAGCGCACCGAATACGTGCTGGACAGCTCGGCACCGGTGTGCGTGCTGACCACCACCGCCGACAACGTCACCGCCGCCGGCATCCCGGTGCTCACGCTGGACACCCTGGATCTGAGCGGGTTCGGCGACGGTCCGATCACCGCCGCCGAGCGCCGCGCACCGCTGCGCGCGACCAACACGGCCTACGTGCTCTACACCTCCGGCTCCACCGGCCGCCCCAAGGGCGTCGCGGTCAGCCACGCCTCGGTGGTCAACCAGATCGCCTGGATCACCGCCGAATACCGGATCGGCCCGGCCGACGTGATCCTGCAGAAGACGCCGGTCACCTTCGACGTGTCGGTGTGGGAGTTGTTCGGCACGCTGGCCGTCGGCGCCCGCATGCTGATCGCCGCGCCCGACGGCCACCGCGATCCGATGTACCTGTCGGAGATCATCGGGCGGCACCGGGTCACCATGACCTCGTTCGTGCCGTCGATGCTCTCGGTGTTCGCCGGCTCCGCATCCACGGCCGAATGTGCTTCGCTGCGTGCGGTTCTCGTCGCCGGTGAGGCACTGCCGCCCGCGACCGTCACCGCGTTCCGGCAGTTCTCCACCGCCGCGGTGCACAACCTGTACGGTCCCACCGAGTTCACCGTGCACGCCACCGCGTGGCAGCTCAACGAGGTCGCGCCCGCGTCGGTGCCGATCGGCCGCCCGGTGTGGAACGCGCAGACCTACGTACTGGACGAGGGCCTCAACCCCGTTCCGGTCGGTGTGCCCGGCGAGCTGTACCTCGGCGGCGTGCAGACCGCCCGCGGCTACCACGGCCGCCCCGACCTGTCCGCCGAGCGCTTCGTCGCCGACCCGTTCGGCGCGCCCGGCTCCCGGCTGTACCGCACCGGCGACCTGGTGCGCTGGGTGCAGCCGCGCGATCCGGAAGTCGGCAGCGCGGGCGTGCTGGAGTACATCGGCCGCACCGACTTCCAGGTGAAGTTCCGCGGCCAGCGCATCGAGCTCGGCGAGATCGAGGCCGCCCTGCTGGAGCATCCGGCGGTCACCCAGGCCGTGGTGCTGGTGCTGGACACGGTCGCGGGCGACCAGCTGGTCTCCTACGTGGTCACCACCAGCGGCCCGGTCGACCTGGACAACATCAAGAACGCGCTGCACCGCACGCTGCCCGCGTACATGGTGCCCTCGGCGATCGTGGTGCTGGAGGCGTTCCCGCTCAACGCCTCCGGCAAGCTGGACCGCAAGGCGCTGCCCGCCCCGGTGTTCGAGGTGCGCGAATTCCGTGCCCCGACAACGCCGATCGAGGAGATCGTCGCGCAGATCTTCGGCGAGGTGCTCGGCATCTCCCGCGTCGGCGTGGACGACGACTTCTTCGAACTGGGCGGCAACTCGCTGATCGCCACCCAGGTGGCCTCCCGCCTCGGCATCGCGCTGGACACCCGGGTGCCGGTGCGCATGCTGTTCGAGGCGTCCACGGTCGCGGCGCTGGCCGCGCGAGTGGAGTCGCACGCCGGTGACGGCGCGCGCAAGGCGCTGGTCGCCAGGCAGCGCCCGGAGCAGGTGCCGCTTTCCCTCGCGCAGCAGCGCATGTGGTTCCTCAACCGGTTCGACACCTCCTCGGCGGTGAACAACATCCCGGTCGCGATCCGGCTGTCCGGTGACCTGGACATCGCCGCGTTGCAGGTCGCGGTCATCGACGTGATCGATCGGCACGAGTCGCTGCGCACGGTCTTCCCGGAGACCAAGAGCGGCCCGGTGCAGGTGGTGCTGGACGCCGCGCAGATCGTGCCGGACCTGACCCCGGTGCCGGTGACCGAGCACAACCTGATCGATCACCTGGTCGAGCTGGCCTCGATGGCGTTCGACGTGACCAGCGAAGTGCCGCTGCACGCACGGCTGTTCGAGATCAGCGAGACCGAGTACGTGCTCGGCATGGTGGTGCACCACATCTCGGCCGACGGCTGGTCGATGGGTCCGCTGGCCCGCGACGTCATGGTGGCCTACGCCGCTCGCACGTCGTGGGAGGCCCCGGCCTGGTCGGCGCTGCCGGTGCAGTACGCCGACTACGCGCTGTGGCAGCGCGAGGTGCTCGGCTCCGAGGACGACCCGAGTTCACTGATCGCCAACCAGATCCGCTACTGGACGCGCGAACTGGCCGATCTGCCGGACGAATTGGTGCTGCCGTCGGATCGGCCGCGCCCCGCCGTCGCCTCCTACCGCGGCGGCACCTACCCATTCGTGATCTCCGGCGAGACCCAGCGCGCCTTGGTCGATCTGGGCCGCAGGCACAACGCCTCGCTGTTCATGGTGCTGCACAGCGCGCTCGCGGTGCTGCTGGCCAGGGCCAGCGGCACCAGCGACATCGCCGTCGGCACGCCGGTCGCGGGTCGCGGTGAGGCCGCGCTGGACGACCTGATCGGCATGTTCGTCAACACTCTGGTGCTGCGAACCGAGGTGGATGGTGCGGCGAGCTTCGCCGACCTGCTCGCCCAGGCGCGGGAGACCGACCTGCACGCGTTCGCGCACGCGGACGTGCCGTTCGAGCGGCTGGTCGAGGTGCTCAACCCGGCCCGCTCGCAGGCGCGGCACCCGCTGTTCCAGGTGATGCTGACCTTCCAGAACACCAAGCAGGCCAGCCTGGAGCTGCCCGGTCTGTCGGTCAACGGCATCGACTACGACGCCCGCCTGGCCAAGTTCGATCTGCAGCTGACCCTCTCGGAGACCCAGGACGAGCTGGGTGACGCGGCGGGCATGTCGGCCGAGTTCTCCTACGCGCTCGATCTTTTCGACGAACCGACCGTCGCGGCGTTCGCCCGCCGCCTCGATCGCATCCTCGCGGCCGTGACCGCCGATCCGAACGTCCCGATCGGTGACATCGACCTGCTCGCGCCCGAGGAACACGCGCGGGTGCTGGTCGATTGGAACGACACCGGGCATCCGGTGGACCAGCTCGCGACGCTGGTCTCGCTGTTCGACGCGCAGGCGGCGGCCACGCCCGATGCGATCGCGCTGGAATTCGACGACGAGCGGCTGACCTATCGCCAGTTCCAGGAGCGTGCCAACCGCATCGCCCGGCAGTTGATCGGCGCGGGCGTCGGCCCGGAATCGCTGGTGGCGCTGGCGCTGCGGCGCTCGACCGAACTCGTCGTCGCGATGTATGCGGTGGTGCAGACCGGCGCGGCCTACGTCCCGCTCGACCCGGACCAGCCCGCCGACCGAGTCAACTACATCATCGAGACCGCGCGGCCGCGGATGATCCTGTACCGCTCCGCGGACGGATTCGACTTCGACCCGCAGCCGCAGGTGACGGTGCTGTCGGTCGAAGGCATCGAAGGGCTGCCCGGCTTCGCGGCCACCAGCGGCGCGCCGATCACCGACGCCGAACGCACGCGGCCGTTGCGGCCGGAGAACACCGCGTACGTGATCTTCACGTCCGGCTCCACCGGACGCCCGAAGGGTGTGGCGGTCAGTCACGCCGCGATCGTCAACCGGCTGCTGTGGATGCAGCACGAGTACCGGATCGGTCCCGACGACGCGGTGTTGCAGAAGACCCCGGCCACGTTCGACGTGTCGGTGTGGGAGTTCTTCTGGCCGTTGCAGACCGGTGCCAGGCTGGTCGTTGCGCGCCCGGACGGGCACCGCGACCCGGTGTACCTGTCCCAGATCATCACCGAAAAGCACATCACCACAGCGCATTTCGTGCCGTCGATGCTTTCGGTCTTCGTCGCGACGCTGGGCAACGAGAACGGCGACGGTGAGCCCGCGCCGCGGCTGCGGCAGGTCTTCGCCTCCGGTGAGGCGCTGCCTGCGCAAACGGCACAGCGTCTGCGTGAGCTGACCGGCGCGCGGTTGCACAACCTGTACGGCCCCACCGAGGCCGCCGTCGACGTGACGTATCACGAAGCGACGGACGCGGATACCGTCTCGGTGCCGATCGGACGCCCGGTGTGGAACACCCGCGTCTTCGTGCTGGACAGCCGTCTGCACCCGGTCGCACCGGGTGTCGCGGGCGAGCTGTATCTCGCGGGCGAGCAGCTGGCGCTGGGTTACCTGCGCCGTCCGGACCTGACCGCGGACCGGTTCGTCGCCAACCCGTATGGCGCGCCGGGTGAGCGGATGTACCGCACCGGTGACCTGGTGGCCTGGACCGAACACGGTGAGCTGGAATACCTGGGCCGCACCGACTTCCAGGTGAAGCTGCGCGGTCTGCGGATCGAGCTGGGCGAGATCGAGGCCGCGCTGCTGGCGCAGCCGGGTATCGCCCAGTCGGTGGTGGTGCTGCGCTCCGACGCCCACGCGGGTGATCAGCTGGTTGGTTACCTGGTCGCGGAAGCCGAGGCGACCGTCGACACCGACGAGGTGAAGGCGGCGCTGGCCACCGCGCTGCCGGGCTACATGATCCCGGCCGCGCTGGTCGTGCTGGACGCGTTCCCGGTCAACGCCTCCGGCAAGCTCGATCGCAAGGCGCTGCCCGCGCCGGTGTTCGAGGCCAAGGTGTTCCGTGCGCCGTCCACCCCGATCGAGGAGATCGTGGCGGAGGTCTTCGCCGATCTGCTCGGCGTGCCGCGCGTGGGCGTGGACGACGACTTCTTCGAGCTGGGCGGCAACTCGCTGGTGGCCACCCAGGTGACCGCCCGGCTGAGCGCGGCGCTGAACACCGAGATCGGCGTGCGTGTGCTGTTCGAGGCGCCGACCGTCGCCGCGCTGGCCGCCCGGGTCGAGTCCCACGCGGGTTCCGGTGCGCGCCAAGCACTCACGGCACAGGTGCGTCCCGAGTACCCGCCGCTGTCGCTGGCGCAGCAGCGGATGTGGTTCCTCAACCGCTTCGACGCCGACTCCGCCGCGAACAACATCCCCGCCGCGGTGCGGCTGGAGGGTGCGCTGGATCTGGACGCGCTGCGCGGCGCGATCGCCGATGTGATCGCGCGGCACGAATCGCTGCGCACGGTCTACCCGTCGCGCGACGGCCTCGCCTATCAGCGGGTACTGCCCGCGACCAGGGCGATTCCGGAGCTGGACGTGGTCGAGGTGGCCGAGGGGCAATTGCTCGGCACCTTGTACGCGTTCGTCGAGCGCGGCTTCGACGTGACCACCGAACCGCCGGTGCGCCTGCGCGCCTACCGGCTCGCGCCGGACGACTACGTGCTGGTCGTGGTGGTGCACCACATCGCCGCCGACGGTTTCTCGATGCGTCCGCTGGTGCGCGACCTGATGACCGCCTACGTGGCGCGTACTTCGGCGGCGCAGCCGGGCTGGCCGCCGCTGGCGGTGCAGTACGTGGACTTCGCGCTGTGGCAGCGCGACACGCTCGGCTCCGAGGACGATCCGACCTCGCTGATCTCCGAGCAGCTCGACTACTGGCGCGGCGCGCTCGCCGGTCTGCCCGACGAGCTGCGCCTGGCCGGTCGGCCGCGGCCCGCCGTCGGGTCGTACCGGGCGGGCACCCATCGCTTCCGCGTGCCGGGTGAGCTGATCGATGAGCTGAACCGGGTCGCGCACGCGCACGGCACCACGTTGTTCATGGTGGTGCACAGCGCATTCGCCGCGTTGCTGGCACGGTTGAGCGGCTCCGACGACATCGCCATCGGCATCCCGGTCGCCGGGCGAGGAGAGCAGGCGCTCGACGATCTGGTCGGCATGTTCGTCAACACCCTGGTGCTGCGCTCGCAGGTGGACACCGGCGAGTCGTTCACCGACCTGCTCGCCCAGGTCCGCGAGCGCGACCTGCAGGCGTTCGCGCACGCGGACGTGCCGTTCGAGCGGCTGGTCGAGGTGCTCAACCCGGCCCGCTCGCAGGCGCGGCACCCGCTGTTCCAGGTGATGCTGTCGTTCCAGAACCTCGGCCGCACCGCGCTGGACCTGCCCGGCCTGACCGTCTCCGAGCTGGGCATCGACCAGCCGACGGCGAAGTTCGACTTGCAGCTCACTCTCAGCGAAGTGCCGGGCGCCGAGACGGCGATGGACGCCGAACTCGTCTACGCCACCGATCTTTTCGACGGCGCGTTCGCGGGCACGTTCGCCGAGCGTTTCGTGCGGGTGCTGCGCGGCGTCGCCGCCGAGCCGTCGGTGCCGGTCGGCGACATCGACCTGCTGGACGACGCCGAACGGTCGCTGGTGATCGAGTGGTGGAACGCCACCGAGTTCCCGGTCGACGCCGCGCTCACCTCGCCGGTGGGCGATGCCGCCGCGACGCTGGTGTCGCTGTTCGAGGCGCAGGTCGCGCGCACGCCGGACACGGCGGCGGTGACGT
The DNA here is from genome assembly GCF_965283145.1 of Nocardia sp. Marseille-Q1738. NCBI lineage: Bacteria > Bacillati > Actinomycetota > Actinomycetes > Mycobacteriales > Nocardiaceae > Nocardia > Nocardia sp. Marseille-Q1738. The sequence continues at coordinate 1,441,867 of NZ_CBDIMS010000001.1, forward strand.
TCGAGGGGACGAGTCTGTCCTACGCCGAGTTCGCCCGGCGGGTGCACCGCTTGGCGCGCTGGCTCAAGCGCAATGGCGTTGGCCCGGAATCGTATGTGGCCCTCGGTATGCGCCGTTCCATCGACCTGGTGGTCGGCATGTACGCGGTGAACGCCGCGGGCGGCGCGTACGTGCCGCTGGACCCGGACCACCCGGCCGAGCGGATCGATTACATCCTCGAGACCGCGCGCCCGGTGTGTGTGCTGACCTCCGGCTCGGATCTGGAGACCACCGTCTCCCGGCAGGTGCGCATCGATCAGCTGGACCTGTCGGAGTTCTCCGACGAGCCGCTGACCGACGCCGACCGGCACAAGCCGCTGCGTCCGGCCAACACCGCGTACGTGATCTTCACTTCCGGTTCGACCGGCCGCCCGAAGGGTGTGGCGGTTTCGCATGCGGCGATCGTCAACCGCCTGGTGTGGATGCATGCCGAGTACGGCTTGGCGGCCTACGACGTGGTGTTGCAGAAGACTCCGGCGACGTTCGACGTGTCGGTGTGGGAGTTCTTCTGGCCGTTGCAGGTCGGTGCGCGGCTGGTGGTCGCGAAGCCGGACGGTCATCGCGATCCCGCGTACCTGGCGGGGCTGATCGTCGACGAGCAGGTCACCACGGTGCACTTCGTGCCGTCGATGCTGTCGGTGTTCGTCGCGGAGGAGCGCGCGGCCGAGTGCACGAGTCTGCGTAATGTTTTCGCCTCCGGTGAGGCGCTGCCCGCGGTGACTGCGCAGAAGTTGCGTGAGCTGACCGGTGCGCGGTTGCACAACCTGTACGGTCCGACCGAGGCTGCGGTCGACGTCACCTTCCACGAGGTGACCGAGGACGACACCGTGTCCGTTCCGATCGGTGCACCGGTGTTCAACACCCAGGTGTACGTGCTGGATTCGCGGTTGCGGCCGGTTCCGGTCGGGGTGCCCGGCGAGCTGTACCTGGCGGGCGCGCAGCTGGCACACGGCTACGTGGGTCGTCCCGACCTGACCACCGAGCGTTTCGTGGCCAACCCGTTCGGCGACGCCGAGCGCATGTACCGCACCGGTGACCTGGTGGCCTGGACCGAAGACGGTGAGCTGGAATACCTGGGCCGCACCGACTTCCAGGTGAAGCTGCGTGGTCTGCGGATCGAGCTGGGCGAAATCGAGTCGGCGCTCACGGCGCTGGAATCGGTGGCGCAGGCGGTCGTGCTGGTGCGCGCAGATGAACGGACCGGCGACCAGTTGGTGGCCTACCTGGTGGCGGACCCGGACCGGGTGGTGGACGTCGAGTCGGTCAAGATCGCGCTCGGCGCCCGGCTGCCCGGGTACATGGTGCCCGCGGCCTATCTGGTGCTCGACGAGTTCCCGCTGAATGCCTCGGGCAAGCTGGACCGCAAGGCGCTGCCGGAACCGGTCTTCGAGGCCAAGGTGTTCCGTGCGCCGACGACGCCGGTGCAGGAGATCGTGGCCGAAACCTTCGCCGAGGTGCTCGGCGTGCAGCGGGTCGGCCTGGACGACGACTTCTTCGAATTGGGTGGCAACTCGCTGGTCGCCACCCAGGTGGCCGCACGACTGGGCGAGGCGCTGGATACGCAGGTTCCGGTGCGCGCGCTGTTCGAGGCCTCCACTGTCGTGGCGCTGGCCGCCAAGGTGGAAGCGGCTGCCGGACAGGGCGGCCGGGCGCCGCTGGTGGCGCGGGAACGACCCGAGCTGGTGCCGCTGTCGTTGGCCCAGCAGCGGATGTGGTTCCTCAACCGGTTCGACAACGCGACCGCGGTGAACAACATCCCGGTCGCGCTGCGGCTGACCGGTGCGCTCGATGTCGCCGCGCTGGGCGCGGCCATCCGCGACGTGCTCGCGCGGCACGAGGCGCTGCGCACGGTCTATCCCGAGGTGGAAGGCACCGGTTACCAGCGCGTCCTGCCGGTCGGCGAGGTCGCCTTCGACCTGGTCGCCGAACCGGTGGCCGCGGACGAGCTGCCCACGCGGATCGTCGAGCTGGCGAGCGTCGGTTTCGACGTGACCGCCGAGGTCGGGTTCCGGGCGAGCCTGCTGGCGCTGTCGGAAACCGATCACGTCGCGGTGCTGGTCATGCACCACATCAGCGCGGACGGCTTCTCGCTGCGTCCGCTGCTGCGTGACGTGGTGCTCGCCTACACCGAGCGCGCCCGCGGCGAGGTCCCCTCCTGGGCCCCCCTGGAGGTGCAGTACGCCGACTACGCGCTGTGGCAGCGCGAGGTGCTCGGCGCCGAGGACGACGCGGAGTCCGTCGCCGCGCGCCAGATCGCCTACTGGACCGAGCAGCTGCGCGACCTGCCCGATCAGATCGAGCTGCCCGCCGACCGGCCCAGGCCCGAAATTGCCTCCAATGCCGGTGGCACGCATGACTTCTCGGTCGATGCCGAGGTGCACGAGGCGCTGGCCGAGCTGGCGCGCGCCCGCGGCGTGACGCTGTTCATGGTCGTGCACGCCGCGCTCGCCGCATGGGCGGGCAGGCTGTCGAACAGCACCGACATCGCGATCGGTACCCCGATCGCGGGTCGCGGTGAACGCGCGCTCGACGACGTGGTGGGCATGTTCGTCAACACGCTGGTGCTGCGCAGCCAGGTCGATCCCGGTGAACGCTTCGGCGAGCTGCTCGATCAGGTGCGCCGCACCGATCTGGCCGCCTTCGCCAACGCCGACGTGCCGTTCGAGCGGTTGGTGGACGTGATCAGCCCGGTGCGCTCGCAGGCGCACCACCCGCTGTTCCAGGTCGCGCTGACCTTCGAGGCCGCCTCGGCCGCCGACCTGGGCACCGTCGCGTTGCCCGGCCTGGACGTCGCGGTGGTCGACTTCGACCCGGGCACGGCGAAATTCGACGTGCAGCTCACCGTGGGCGAGGCCGCCGACGGCGGGCTGACGCTGTCCTGGAACTACGCCACCGACCTGTTCGATCCGGAGACGGTGGCCGCCTTCGCCGACCGTTTCGTGCGCATCCTGCGCGGTGTCGCCGAGGATCCGGAGATCGCCGTCGGCGATATCGATCTGCTCGGCGAGAGCGAACGTCTCGACGTGTCGCAGCGCTGGGTGTCATCCGCAGCAGACGCCGCTGGTGCGCACCGGTTCGCCGATCCGGACATCACGCTGGTCGGGTTGTTCGACGCTGCCGTCGCCGCGCACCCGGATCGTGTCGCGGCCCGCTTCGGCGTGGAGACGCTGACCTACGCCGAGCTGGACCGGCGCGCGAATGTGCTGGCGCGCAGGCTGATCGCCGACGGCGCCGGCCCGGAGACGCTGGTCGCGGTGATCCTGCCGCGGTCGCTGGATCTGGTGGTGGCGCTGCTGGCCGTGGTGAAGACCGGCGCGGGCTACGTGCCGGTGGACCCGACCTATCCGGCCGACCGCATCGCCTTCGTGCTCGCCGATTCCCGGCCGACCAGCGTGGTACTCGATTCCACGGTGCAGGTGGTGGTTCCGGACGGGCTGCCCGCCGTGGTGCTGGACGGCTTCGCGGTGGAGACCGGCAATGTCGAGGACGCCGACGACGCGCCGATCACCGACGCCGACCGCAACGCCGCGCTCACGCCCGACAATGTCGCGTACGTGATCTACACCTCCGGCTCGACCGGCCGCCCGAAGGGTGTCGCCGTCGCGCATCGCAACGTGGTGCGGTTGTTCGCGAACACCGACCGCGACTTCGGTTTCGGGCCCGAGGACACCTGGACGCTGTTCCACAGCTACGCCTTCGACTTCTCGGTGTGGGAGTTGTGGGGCCCGCTGCTGTTCGGCGGCACCCTCGTGGTGGTCGACTACTACACCTCGCGCTCGCCGGAGCAGTTCCTGGAACTGCTGCGCGCCGAACGTGTCACGGTGCTCAACCAGACCCCGTCCGCGTTCTACCAGCTGGCCGAGGCCGACCGGAACGCCGCGCCCGACGCCGCGCCGCTGGCGCTGCGTTACGTGGTGTTCGGTGGTGAGGCGCTGGAGCTGCGCAGGCTGTCGGATTGGGTGGCACGCCACGGCGATGCGGCACCGCTGCTGGTCAACATGTACGGCATCACCGAGACCACGGTGCACGTGTCCTACCGCGCACTGGACGCCGCGACCATCGCCGCCGCCTCCGGCAGCGTGGTCGGCCGCGCCATCGCCGGTCTGCGGGTGTACGTGCTCGACAACAGGTTGCGTCCGGTGCCGGTCGGCGTCGCGGGTGAGATGTATGTGGCGGGCCCGCAATTGGCTCGCGGCTACCTCGGCCGCCCCGACCTGTCGGCCACGCGCTTCGTCGCCAACCCGATGGGCGACGCGCCGGGCGAGCGGCTGTACCGCTCCGGTGACCTCGCGCGCTGGAACCGGCACGGCGAACTGGAGTACCTGGGCCGCGCCGACGACCAAGTGAAGGTGCGTGGCTTCCGCATCGAGCTCGGCGAGATCGAATCGGCGATCCTGGCCCAGCCCGGCATCGCCCAGGCCGCCGTGATCGTGCGCGAGGACCAGCCCGGCGATCAGCGGATCGTCGCCTACGTGGTCGCCGAACCTGGCGTCGAGCCGGTGCTCGACGTGGTCCGCGACGGCGCCGCCGAGCAGCTGCCGTCCTACATGGTGCCCTCGGCCGTGGTGCGGCTGGAGTGGATTCCGCTGACCGTCAACGGGAAGCTGGACCGCCGTGCGCTGCCCGCTCCGGCGGCGCAGGCGCGTGCCTTTCGCGCGCCGGTCACCCCGGTGCAGGAGACCGTGGCCGCGGTGTTCGCCGACGTGCTCGGCCTGGAGCGGGTCGGCGTGGACGACGACTTCTTCGACCTCGGCGGCAACTCGCTGATCGCGACCAGGGTGGTCGCCCGCATCGGCGCCGCGCTCGGCACCACCGTCGCGGTGCGCACCCTGTTCGAGGCCTCCACCGTGGAAGCCCTTGCCGCACGGGTGGAATCGCACGCCGACGGCGCCGCCCGGGCCCGCTTGGTCGCCCGCGAGCGGGCCGCCGACGAACTGGTGCCGCTGTCGTTCGCGCAGCAGCGCATGTGGTTCCTGAACAAGTACGACACCGCCTCGTCGGCCTACAACCTGCCGATCGCCATCCGGCTTACCGGTCGATTGGACGTGACCGCGCTGCGGCTGGCGGTCGCCGACGTGGTGCGCAGGCACGAGTCGCTGCGCACCCGCTACCCCGAGCACGGCGGCACCCCGGTGCAGGTGATCGTGCCCGCCGAGGACATCGCCCTGGACCTGCATCCGGTCCCGGTGGATCCGGCGGAACTGACCGCGGCGGTGACCGAGTTCGTCACCACCGGATTCGATGTGGCCGAAGAGGTTCCGCTGCGCACCCGGCTGTACGCGGCGGGACCAGACGAGCACGTGCTCGTGGTCGTGGTGCACCACATCGCGGCCGACGGTTTCTCCATGGGGCCGCTGACCCGCGACGTGATGACCGCCTACACCGCGCGCAGCACCGATGCAGCCCCCGGTTGGGCGCCGCTGGCGGTCCAGTACGCCGACTTCGCGGTGTGGCAGCGCGAGATCCTCGGCTCCGAGGAGGACCCCGACTCGCTGCTGGCCGAGCAGGTCGCGCACTGGCGGCGCACGCTCGACGGCATCCCCGACGAGCTGGCGCTGCCCACGGATCGCCCGCGTCCGGCCGTTGCCTCGCACCGCGGCGCGACGCTGCATCGCGAGCTGCCCGGCGAGCTGATCGCCGCACTGGATGAGGTCGCGCGGCAGCGCGGGGCCTCACTGTTCATGGTCATGCACGGCGCGCTGGCTGTCCTGCTGTCGCGCTTGTCGGGTGGGGACGACATCGCGGTCGGCACCCCGATCGCGGGCCGAGGCGAGGCCGCGCTCGATGACGTAATAGGCATGTTCGTCAACACCCTGGTGCTGCGCACTCCGATCGTGCCGGGCGAATCGTTCGCCGACCTGCTCGACCGGGTGCGCCGCACCGACCTGGACGCGTACGGCAACGCCGACGTGCCGTTCGAGCGGCTGGTGGAACTGCTCGCGCCGGAACGCTCGCAGGCGCGCAATCCGCTGTTCCAGGTGATGCTGGCGTTCCAGAACCTGGAGCGCACCACCCTGGAGCTGCCGGGTCTTTCGGTGTCCGCGCTGGACCTCGAAGAGAACGTCGCGCGCTTCGACCTCCAGTTCACTCTCGCCGAGCGCGGCGAATCCGGTTCCAGCGCCATGGCTTTGGCGCTCACCTACGCCACCGAGCTGTTCGACTCCTCGACCGCGGCGGGCATCGCGGACCGCTGGGAACGCGTGCTCGAGGCCATCGCGGCCGATCCGGCGATCACCGTCGGCGCCATCGATGTGCTCGACGCGGCCGAGCGTGCCGATCTCGTCGCCCGCACGGGTGCTGCGGCGACCCCGGCGCGGACACTGCCGGATCTGATCGCCGAGGCCGTGGCCATCGATCCGCAAGCGCCCGCCGTGGTGTTCCAGGGGAGAACTCTGTCTTACGGCGAGCTGGACGCGCGGTCGAACCGCTTGGCCCGCCTGCTGATCCAGCGTGGCATCGGCACCGAGGATCTGGTGGCCGTCGCCGTGCCGCGGTCGGACCTGTCGTACTTCGCCGAATGGGCGGTGACCAAGTCCGGCGGCGCGTTCGTGCCGATCGACCCGACCTACCCGGCCGACCGCATCGCGCACATGGTCACCGACTCCGGCTCGCCGATCGGCCTGACTGTCGCGTCGGTGCGCGCCGACCTGCCCGACTCCGTCGAGTGGCTGGTGCTGGACGAGCTGGAGCTCACCGAGTTCGACGATGCCGCGATCACCGACGCCGATCGGCTGCGTCCGGTGCGGCCGGAGCATCCGGCCTACGTCATCTACACCTCCGGTTCCACCGGTGTGCCCAAGGGCGTCGTGGTCACCCACGCGGGCCTGGCCAACTTCCGGGACGAGCAGAACGCCCGGTACGACGTCGATTCCGATACGCGGGCACTGCATTTCGCCTCGCCGAGCTTCGACGCCTCGATCCTGGAGTTCCTGCTCGCGATCGGCCGCGGCGGTGCCTTGGTGGTCTGCCCGCCCGGCGTGTACGGCGGCGAGGAACTGGCCGAGCTGATCCGCGCCGAGCGGGTCACGCACGCCTTCATCACCCCGTCGGTGCTCGCGTCGCTGGATTCGGCCGCGCTGGCCGGTATGCGGGTGATCGTGGCGGGCGGTGAAGCCGTGCCCGCCGATCTGGTCACCAAGTGGGGAGGCGCGCCGGACGGTTCGGGCCGCCGCTTCCACAACGGTTACGGCCCGACCGAGACCACGATCATGACCAACATCAGCGACGCGCTCGCGCCCGGTGATCTGGTCACCATCGGCGGCCCGGTCCGCGGCATGCAATCGCTGATCCTGGACGCCCAGCTGCGGCCCGTTCCGGTGGGTGTCGCAGGTGAGCTGTATCTGTCGGGCGTCCAGCTGGCGCGTGGCTACCACGCGCGGCCGGGTCTGTCGGCCGAGCGGTTCGTCGCCAACCCGTACGTCCCCGGCGCGCGGATGTACCGCACCGGCGACGTGGTGCGCTGGACGCGCACCGGTGAGGTCGAGTACGTCGGCCGCTCCGACTTCCAGGTGAAGGTGCGCGGTTTCCGTATCGAGCTCGGCGAGATCGACGCCGCGCTCGCCTCGCACGACACCGTCGACTTCGCGGTCACCCTCGGGCACAAGAACGCCGCTGGAGCGGTGTCGCTGGTGTCGTATGTCGTTGCCGCGCAGGGGCATTCGATCGACGTTCCGGCGCTCACCGCGTACGTCGAGGAGCGCCTGCCCGCGTACATGGTGCCCTCGTCGATCATGGTGATCGACCACGTTCCGCTCACCCCGGTGGGCAAGCTGGACCGCAAGGCGCTGCCGGAGCCGGTGTTCGCGACCGAGGTCGTGTTCCGTGCGCCGCGCACCCCGGTCGAGCAGACCATCGCCGAGGTGTTCGCCGAAGTGCTCGGCGTGGAGCGGGTCGGCGTGGACGATTCGTTCTTCGCGCTCGGCGGCGACAGCATCGTCTCCATCCAGCTGGTCTCGCGGGCCAAGGCGCGCGGCGTGGTGTTCACCCCGCGGCACGTCTTCGAGCAGCGCACCGTGGCCGGACTGGCCGCCGTCGCGGAGACCGCCGAGGCGGCCGAGGCGTCGGCCGTGACGCTCGCCGAGCCGCCGGGCGGCGGTATCGGTGCCATGCCGTTGACGCCGGTGGTCCGGTTCATGGCCGAGCGGCGCGGCTCGTTCGGCCGGTTCAACCAGACGCTGGCGCTGGAACTGCCGGTCGGCATCGATCGTGCGGGAATCGCGGCGACGGTAAGCGCCGTCATCGATCGGCACGACATGCTGCGGGCGAGCCTGCGCCGCGACGGCGACGACTGGGTCGTCGAGACCGCCGCACCGGGCACGGTCGAGGTGGACGCGCTGATCGATCGCACCGAGTTCGACGCGGGCGTCAGCGATGCCGAGCTGGTCGAGATCGCCTCGGCCGCGTTGGACGAGTCGCTGGACCGGCTCGATCCGGCCGCCGGCGTGGTCATCCGGTTCGTGTGGCTGGAACCCTCCTCCACCGACCGCGCCGGACGACTGATCGTCGTCGCGCATCACTTGGTGGTGGACGGTGTTTCGTGGCGCATCCTGGTGCCGGACTTCGTCACCGCGTGGGGGCAGCGCACCGCGGGCCAGACGCCCGAGCTGGTCGCGCCCGCGACCTCGATGCGCGCGTGGGCGCACGCCCTGGAGCGCGAGGCCGCCAGCCCGGAGCGGGTGGCCGAACTGGACTACTGGCGTTCGGTGGCCGGCACGCCCGATCCGCTGCTGACCGAGCGTCCGATGGATCCCGAAGTGGACACCTCGGGCGTCATCGAGAAGCTTCCGGTCGAGGTGTCCGCCGAGGTCACCAAGGCCCTGCTCACCACGGTTCCGGCGCTGTTCCACGGCGGCGTGAACGACGGCCTGCTCACCGCGCTGGCGCTGGCCACCGCGAAGTGGCGGGCACGCCGGGTGGCCGCTCGCGGCGAGGACTCGCTGCTGATCCGCTTGGAGGGCCACGGCCGCGAAGAGGACGTGGTGGCGGGTGCGGACCTGTCGCGCACCGTCGGCTGGTTCACCGCGATCTACCCAGTCGCCTTCGACCTGTCCGGCATCGACGTGGACGCGGCGTTCGCGGGCGGGCCCGCGCTGGGGGCGGCGGTCAAGGCGGTCAAAGAGCAGCTGCTCGCCGTGCCGGACAAGGGCATCGGCTACGGCCTGCTGCGCTACCTGAACGCCGAGACCGCGTCCGAGCTGCCGCGCGAACTGCCCGGCCAGGTGAGCTTCAACTACCTGGGCCGCGTCTCCGAAGGTGACGTGCCCGAGTCGCTGCGCGGCTTCGGCTGGATCCCGGCACCGGAACTCGGCACGCTGGGCGGCGCTTACGACGCGGACATGCCCGCGATGGCGCCGCTGGACGTGAACGCGATCGTGGTCGGCGACAAGCTGACCGCCACCATCGGCTATCCGTCCACCCTGCTGAGCGCCGCCGACGTGCGCGAGTTCGGCGAGCTGTGGACCGCGGCGCTGGAAGCTGTTGCCCGCCATGCCAATTCGACCGGCGCCGGTGGACACACCCCGTCCGATTTCGCGCTGGTGCGCAGTACCCAGCGGGATATCGACGGCTGGGAGCAGCGCTTCGGAGCGCTGGCCGACGTCTGGCCGCTCTCGGCGCTGCAAGCCGGTCTGCTGTTCCACGCCCGCCTCGCCGCGAGCTCGGTGGACGTCTACACCGCGCAGGCGGTGCTGACCCTCACCGGACGGGTGGACGCGGCCCGGTTGCGTTCGGCCGCACAGGCTTTGGTGGACCGCTACGAGAACCTGCGCACCGCGTTCGTCACCGACCGCGACGGCAACCCGGTGCAGATCGTGCTGGAGGGCGTCCGGGTGGCGTGGGCCGAGCACGACCGGACCGAATCGGGTTCGGCGGCCGACCTGATCGAGGCCGACCGCATGCGGCGGTTCGACTTGACCGCGCCGCCGCTGATCCGCTTCACGCTGATCCAGGTCGCGCCCGACCGCTGGCAGTTCGTGGTGTCCAACCACCACATCCTGCTCGACGGCTGGTCCATGCCGCTGCTCATGCGCGACCTGCTGGTGCTCTACGCCGCGCACGCGGACAGCTCCGCGCTGCCCGCCGCCCGGTCCTACCGCCACTTCCTGGAATGGACCCGGCAGCAGGACCACGCGGCGTCGCTGGCCGCATGGGCGGACGCGCTGCGCGGCGTGGGCGAGCCGACGCTGCTGGCCCGCCCGGACGCCGGTCGCGAGATCACCTCGCTGTCCGGTGAGTACTTCTTCGACCTGGACGAGGCGGCCACCGCGCGGCTGACCGCGCTGGCCGCATCGCTGGGCGTCACGCCGAACACCGTCCTGCAGACCGCGTGGGGCATCGTGATCGGCCGGATGACCAGCCGCGACGACGTGCTGTTCGGCACCACCGTCTCCGGGCGTCCCGCACAGCTGACCGGCGTGGAATCGATGGTCGGCCTGTTCATCAACACCGTTCCGGTGCGGGTGCGGTTCGATCCGTCGGAATCCGTGCGCGACTTGCTCACCCGGACCCAGGGCGAGCAGGCCGACCTGCTCGACCACCACTACGTCGGGCTGGCCGACATCCAATCCGCCGCGGGCGTCGGCGGACTGTTCGACACGCTCGTGGTGTTCGAGTCCTACCCGGTGGACGCGGCGGGTCTGCAAGCGCAGGCCTCCGACATCGACGGCATGGCGGTGGTCGGCCTCGATGCGGCCGACGCCACGCACTATCCGCTGACCTTGATCGCGCAGCTGGATTCGCGGCTGCGGGTGCGCGCGGGCTACCTGCGTGACCTGTTCGACGAGCAGACGGTGCACCGCATCGCCGACCGACTGCTGCGGGTGCTCACCGCGATCACCATCGAGCCCGACGTCTCCGTCGGCGACATCGAACTGCTCGACAACGCCGAGCGCGAACTCGTGGTGTCCGGTTGGAACGCCACCGAATTCGATGTGGCCGCTGCCTTGTCGGGTCGCTCCGCAGGCTCCGCTCCCATCGCGACGCTGGTCTCGATGTTCTACGACCAGGTGGAAGGCACCCCCGACGCGACCGCGATCACGTTCGAGGGGACAAGTCTGTCCTACGCCGAGTTCTCCTGGCGGGTGAACCAGCTGGCGCGCTGGCTGATCGCCCGCGGAGTCGGCGCGGAATCCTATGTGGCGCTGGGCATGCGGCGTTCGATCGATCTGGTTGTCGGCATGTACGCCGTCGCCGTGGCCGGTGGCGCCTACGTGCCGCTGGACCCGGATCACCCGGCCGAGCGCACGGAATACATCCTCGCCACGGCCGATCCGGTGTGCGTGCTGACCTCCGGCAGCGATCTGGACATCGACACCGCGCAGGTGCGCATCGACCTGCTCGACCTGAAGGGGCTGTCGGAGGCGCCGATCACCGACGCCGACCGCCGTGCGCCGCTGCGTCCGTCGAACACCGCGTACGTGATCTTCACCTCCGGTTCGACCGGCCGCCCGAAGGGTGTGGCGGTCCCGCACGGGGCGATCGTCAACCGGCTGGTCTGGATGCAGACCGCCTACCAGCTGCGTGCGGATGACGTGGTGTTGCAGAAGACGCCCGCGACGTTCGACGTGTCGGTGTGGGAGTTCTTCTGGCCGTTGCAGATCGGCGCTCGCCTGGTGGTCGCGAAGCCGGACGGGCATCGCGATCCGGCCTACCTCGCCGAGGTGATCAGCGCGGAACGGGTGAGCGTCACCCACTTCGTGCCATCCATGCTCGCGGTGTTCGTGGCGGATGCCGCTGCGGCGCGGTGCGCTTCGCTCCGGTTGGTGTTCGCCTCCGGTGAGGCGTTGCCGCCGAAGCCCGCGCACCGGTTGCGTGAACTGACCGGCGCCGCGCTGCACAACCTGTACGGTCCGACCGAGGCCGCGGTCGACGTCACCTTCCACGAGGTCATCGACTCCGACACCGAGACGGTGCCGATCGGCGCTCCGGTGTTCAACACCCAGGTCTACGTGCTGGACGCGCGTCTGCGTCCGGTTCCGGTGGGTGTCGCGGGTGAGCTGTATCTCGCGGGCGCCCAGCTCGCGCGCGGTTACGTTGCGCGTCCGGACCTGACCGGCGACCGGTTCGTCGCCAACCCGTACGGGGAGCCCGGTGCGCGGATGTACCGCACCGGCGACTTGGTGGCCTGGACCGAACAGGGTGAGCTGGAATACCTGGGCCGCACCGACTTCCAGGTGAAGCTGCGCGGTCTGCGCATCGAGCTCGGCGAGATCGAGTCGGCGCTGACCGGGCTGGACGAAGTCGCCCAAGCGGTCGTGGTGGTGCGCTCGGACGCGCACGCCGGCGATCAGCTCGTCGCCTACGTCATCGCGGCGCCGGACGCGCAGCTGGACACGGATCTGGTCCGGGAGGATCTGGCGCGGCAGCTGCCCGCGTACATGGTGCCGTCGCTGGTGATCGTGCTCGACGAGTTCCCGCTCAACGCCTCCGGCAAGCTGGACCGCAAGGCGCTGCCCGCGCCGGTGTTCGAGGCCGCGGTGTTCCGCGCCCCGACCACGCCGGTCGAGGAGATCGTCGCCGCCACCTTCGCCGACGTGCTCGGCTTGGAGCGGGTCGGCCTGGACGACGACTTCTTCGCCCTCGGCGGCAACTCGCTGTCCGCCACCCAGGTCGCCGCGAGGCTGTCCGCCGCGCTGGACACCGACCTCGGCGTCCGCGAACTGTTCGAGGCGTCCACGGTGGTCGCGCTCGCGGCCCGCGCGGAGACCAAGGCGGGCGCGGGTGCCCGCGCGGCGCTGGTGCCGCAGCAGCGGCCCGAGCTGGTCCCGCTGTCGCTGGCGCAGCAGCGCATGTGGTTCCTCAACCGCTTCGACCCCGACTCGGCCGTGGACAACATCCCGGCCGCGGTGCGGCTGTCCGGTCTGCTCGACCGGCAGGCGTTGCAGATCGCGGTCGCCGACGTGCTGGCCCGCCACGAGTCGCTGCGCACGTTCTACCCCGAAGTGGACGGCACCGCGCATCAGCAGACCGTGCCCACCGCCAAGGTCATCCCGGACCTCACCCCGATCGACGTCACCGAAGCACAACTGCCGCAGGCGCTTTCGGAGCTGGTTGGCACCGCGTTCGACGTGACCACCGAGGTGCCGTTCCGTGCCAGGCTGTTCGAGATCAGCCCGACCGAACACGTGCTCGCCCTCGTGGTGCACCACATCTCGGCCGACGGCTTCTCCATGGGGCCGCTCACCCGTGACGTGATGACCGCCTACGGCGCCCGCGTCGACGGCGGCGAACCCGCCTGGCGTCCGCTGGAGGTGCAGTACGCGGACTTCGCGCTGTGGCAGCGTCAGGTGCTCGGCGCCGAGAACGACCCGAACTCGGTGATCGCCGAGCAGATCTCGTTCTGGTCGGACACCCTGCGCGGACTGCCCGAGCAACTGGATCTGCCCGCCGACCGGCCGCGCCCCGCGGTCGCCTCCGGCCGCGGCGCCACGCACACCTTCGAGATCGACGCCGAAACCCACGCCCACCTCACCGAACTCGCCCGCACCAAGGGCGCGACGCTGTTCATGGTCGCGCACACCGCGCTCGCGGTTCTGCTGTCGCGTCTGTCCGGCGAGGACGACATCGCCATCGGCACCCCGGTCGCCGGTCGAGGTGAGCGCGCGCTCGACGACCTGATCGGCATGTTCGTCAACACTCTGGTGCTGCGGACCCCGATCGAGAGCGACGCGACGTTCACCGAACTGCTGCGCTCGGTGCGCGCCACCGACATCGCGGCCTTCGGCCACGCGGACCTGCCGTTCGAACGGTTGGTGGAGATCCTGAACCCGGCGCGGTCGCAGGCGCGGCACCCGCTGTTCCAGGTGATGCTGTCGTTCCAGAACACCGGCCAGACCACCCTGGAGCTGCCCGGTCTGACGGTGAGCGGTGTCGATCTGCCGATCGACGTCGCCAAGTTCGACCTGCAACTGGTGCTCTCCGAGCGCGGCGCCGCGCCCGCGGGGGCGACCAACGGCACGGGTCCTTCCCCCGCCGGTATCACCGCCGAGCTGATCTACGCCACCGACCTGTTCGACCCGGACACCATGGCGGAGCTCGGACGGCGCTTCAACCGGTTGCTGAAGGCCGTCGCCGCTGAACCGGATCTGCCGATCGGCGATATCGCGCTGCTGGACGAGCAGGAGACCCGGCAGGCGCTGCGCGGCTGGAACGACACCGCACGCGACCTCGGCCCGGTGAGCACGCTGGTCGAGGAGTTCGCCGCGCAGGCAGCGGCCACACCGGACGCGATCGCGGTTGTCGACCCGGCCACCGGAACGTCGCTCGCCCACCCGTCGCCCGACCACCACCCCTCATCGAGTCGCTCCGCGACGCTGACGTATGCCGAATTCGCCACCCGCGTGCGGCGGCTGGCGCGTCGTCTCATCGAGGCGGGCGTCGGCCCGGAGACGCTGGTCGCGCTGGGCATGCGCCGGTCGGTGGATCTGGTCGTCGCGGCCTACGCGGTGCACGCCGCCGGTGGCGGCTACGTGCCGCTGGATCTGGACCAGCCCGCCGATCGGGTGCACTACGTGCTGGATTCGGCCGACCCGGTCTGTGTGCTCACCACCGCGCGCGACGCGTTCGACGGTGCGGGCCGCGCCACGCTGCGCGTCGACGAGCTGGACCTGTCCGGATACTCCGACGCGCCGATCACCGACGCCGAGCGCATCGCGCCGCTGCGTCCGCAGCACCCGGCGTACGTGATCTTCACCTCCGGCTCCACCGGCCGTCCGAAGGGCGTCGCGGTGCCGCACGCCGCGGTCGTCAACCAGATCCGCTGGATCACCGGCGAATACGGCATCGGCGCGGACGATGTCGTGCTGTTCAAGACCCCAGCGACCTTCGACGTCTCGGTGTGGGAGCTTTTCGGCCCGCTGAGCACCGGCGGCCGCATCGTTGTGGCGAGCCCGGACGGCCACCGCGACCCGCAGTACCTCGCCGAGGTCATCGCGGCCGAGCGGGTCACCATGACCTCGTTCGTGCCGTCCATGCTGACCGTCTTCGCCGGCGGCATCGACCCGGCCGACGCGGAAGCGCTCGCCTCGCTGCGGACGCTGTTCGTCGCCGGTGAGGCCTTCACCGCCGAGGCAGTGGTGGCGATCCGCCGCGTGAGCGACGCCGCGCTGTACAACCTGTACGGCCCCACCGAGTTCACCGTGCACGCCACGCACGGCCCGGTCGCCGACCAGGTGGACGGTGCTGTGCCGATCGGCCTGCCGGTGTGGAACGCGCAGGCGTACGTGCTGGACGCGCGCCTGCACCCGGTGCCGCCGAACGTCGCGGGCGAGCTGTACCTCGCCGGCGACCAGCTGGCCCGCGGCTACGTCGGCCGCGCCGACCTGACCGCGGATCGCTTCGTGGCCAACCCGTTCGGCGCGCCGGGCGCGCGGATGTACCGCACCGGTGACCTGGTCACCCGGGACGCCACCGGGGCCATCGAGTACCTGGGCCGCACCGACTTCCAGGTGAAGCTGCGCGGTCTGCGCATCGAGCTCGGTGAGATCGAAACCGCGCTCACCGCGCACGAAACGGTCGCGCAGTCGGTCGCGGTGGTGCGATCCGACGCCCGCACCGGCGATCAGCTGGTCGGCTACGTGGTGCCCGCGAACGGCGCGACGGTGGACGTCGAGCAGCTGCGTGCGCACCTGTCCGGGCAGCTGCCGTCCTACATGGTGCCCGCCGCGATCGTCGTGCTCGACGCCATGCCGCTGAACCCCAACGGCAAGCTGGACCGGCGCGCGCTGCCCGAACCGGCCTTCGAGGCACGGGAATTCCGCGCGCCGTCCACCCCGGTCGAGGAGATCGTGGCCGACACCTTCGCCGAGGTGCTCGGCCTGGCCGAGGCCGAACGCGCCGTCGGCTCGGACGACGACTTCTTCGATCTGGGCGGCAACTCGCTGATCGCCACCCAGGTGGTCGCCAGGCTCGGCGCGGCGCTGGACACCAGGATTCCGGTCCGCGTGCTGTTCGAGGCTCCCACCGTGGCCGCGCTGGCCGCGCGGGTGGAGGCGCACCAGGGCAGCGGACGCCGCCGCGAGCTCGTCGCGGGTCCGCGTCCGTCCCGGATTCCGCTGTCGCTGGCGCAGCAGCGGATGTGGTTCCTGAACCGGTTCGACAACCGGACCGCGGTGAACAACATCCCGCTCGCGGTCCGGCTCACCGGAACCCTGGACACCGACGCCCTGCGCCAGGCCGTCGCCGACGTGGTGGACCGGCACGAGGTGCTGCGCACCGTCTACCCGGAGACCGCCGACGGTCAAGGCGTGCAGGTCGTGCTGCCCGCCGGGCAGAGCGCGCTCGATCTCACCCCGATCGAGGTCGCCGAGGACGAGATCCAGGAGCGGATCAGCGAACTGGTGCTGACCGGCTTCGACGTCACCACCGAGGTGCCGGTGCGGGCGCAGCTGTTCCGCATCGCCGGCTCGATGGACGGCTCGCAGCCCGACACGCACGTGCTGGTGTTCGTGGTGCACCACATCTCCGGCGACGGTTGGTCGGTGCGGCCGCTGGCCCGCGACGTGATGGTGGCCTACTCGGCGCGCTCCCGCGGCGAGGCGCCCACCTGGGCTCCGCTGCCGGTGCAGTACGCCGACTACGCGCTGTGGCAGCGCGAAACGCTCGGTTCGGAGAGCGATCCTGGCTCGCTGATCGCCCAGCAGGTCGCGTTCTGGTCGCGGCATCTGGCCGGTCTGCCGGAGCAGCTGGATCTGCCGTCCGACCGCTCGCGTCCGGCTGTGGCGTCCAACCGCGGTGGCGTGTACGAGTTCTCCCTCGACGCGCGGCTGTTGCGCGAGCTGAACGCGCTGGGCCGCGCGAACGGCGCCAGCCTGTTCATGGTGGTGCACGCGACGTTCGCCGCCCTGTTGTCGCGTTTGTCCGGCAGCGACGACATCGCCATCGGCACCGCGGTCGCAGGCCGCGGCGAGGCGGCGCTCGACGACGCCATCGGCATGTTCGTCAACACGCTGGTACTGCGCAGTGCGGTCGATCCGGCGATACCGTTCACCGAACTGCTCGCGCGCACCAAGGACACCGATCTCGCGGCGTTCGCGCACGCGGACCTGCCGTTCGAGCGGTTGGTGGAGATCCTGAACCCGGCGCGGTCGCAGGCGCGGCATCCGCTGTTCCAGGTGATGCTGTCGTTCCAGAACACCGGCGAGGCCGCGTTCGAACTGCCCGGGCTCGACGTGGCCGGTGTGCCGCTGGACGTGGTGACCGCCAAGTTCGATCTGCACCTCAACCTCGCCGACCGGTTCGCCGCCGACGGCGCCGTCGACGGCATGACCGCCGAATTCGCTTACGCGACCGACATGTTCGACGTCGACACGATCGCGGGCATCGCGCAGCGCTTCGTGCGCATGCTGACCGCGATCGCCGCGGATGCGTCCGTGGTCATCGGGGACGTCGAGCTGCTCGACAGCGTCGAGCGCGCCGACGTCGTCGAGCGGTGGAACGCCACCGCGCACGCGGTCGACCCGGCCGCCACGCTGGTTTCGATGTTCACCGAGCAGGTCGAGCGGACCCCGGATGCGCCCGCGGTGACGTTCGAGGGGACAACTCTCTCCTACGCCGAATTTGCGGCCCGGGTGAACCGCTTGGCCCGCCACCTGATCTCGCTGGGCGTCGGGCCGGACGCGATGGTCGCGCTCGGCATGCGCCGCTCGATCGATCTGGTGGTCGGCATGTACGCGGTGAGCGTCGCCGGTGGCGCGTATGTGCCGCTGGATCCGGATCATCCGGCCGACCGCACCCGGTACGTGCTCGACACCGCCCGTCCGGTGTGCGTGCTGACCACCTCGCGCGACGGGTTCGACGCAGGGGCGACGCGGGCGATCGAGATCGACGTGGTGTCGCTGACGGGCTACTCGGACGCGCCGGTCACCGACGCGGACCGTCGTGCGCCACTGTGCCCGGCCAACACCGCGTACGTGATCTTCACTTCCGGTTCGACCGGCCGCCCGAAGGGTGTGGCGGTCTCGCACGCGGCGATCGTCAACCGCCTGGTGTGGATGCAGGACGAGTACGGCCTGGACGGCAGCGATGTGGTGTTGCAGAAGACCCCGGCGACGTTCGACGTGTCGGTGTGGGAGTTCTTCTGGCCCTTGCAGGTAGGTGCGCGACTGGTCGTCGCCAAGCCCGACGGTCATCGCGACCCGGCGTACCTCGTGCAGGTCATCACCGACGAGCAGGTCACCACCGCGCACTTCGTACCGTCGATGCTGTCGGTGTTCGTCGCGGAGGAGCGCGCGGCCGAATGCACCAGCCTGCGCAACGTCTTCGCCTCCGGTGAGGCGTTGCCCGCGGTGACCGCGCAGAAGTTGCGTGAGCTGACCGGTGCGCGGTTGCACAACCTGTACGGTCCGACCGAGGCCGCGGTCGACGTCACCTTCCACGAGGTGACCGAGGACGACGTGGTGTCGGTGCCGATCGGTGCTCCGGTGTTCAACACGCAGGTGTACGTCCTGGATTCGCGCCTGCACCCCGTGCCGGTCGGTGTCGCGGGTGAGCTCTACCTGGCGGGCGCGCAGCTGGCTCGCGGGTATGTGGCGCGTCCGGATCTGACCGCGGATCGTTTCGTGGCCAACCCGTTCGGTGCGCCTGGTGAGCGGATGTACCGCACCGGCGACCTGGTGTCCTGGACGGCCAAGGGTGAGCTGGAGTACCTGGGCCGCACCGACTTCCAGGTGAAGCTGCGTGGTCTGCGGATCGAGCTGGGCGAGATCGAGTCGGCGCTCACGGCGCTGGATTCGATCGCGCAAGCGGTGGTCGTGGTGCGCTCGGACGAGCGGCTCGGCGACCAGCTGGTGGCCTACGTCATCGCGACCGCGGGCCGTTCGGTGGACATCGACGCCGTGCGTGGGGAACTCGGCGGCGAGCTGCCCGCCTACATGGTGCCCTCGGCGTTCGTGGTGCTGGACGCGTTCCCGCTGAACGCTTCCGGCAAGCTGGACCGCAAGGCGCTGCCCGCGCCGGTGTTCGAGGCCAAGGTGTTCCGCGCGCCGGGCACTCCGATCGAGGAGATCGTCGCGGGGACCTTCGGCGACGTGCTCGGTGTCGCCCGGGTGGGCCTGGACGACGACTTCTTCGAGCTCGGCGGCAACTCGCTGCTGGCCACCCAGGTGACCGCGCGGCTGGGCGGCGCCCTGGACACCCGGCTGGCGGTGCGCGACCTGTTCGAGGCGTCCACCGTGGTGGCGCTGGCCGCGCGGGTCGAGCGCAACGCCGGCTCCGGCCGCAATCGGCCGAGCCTGGAGGCGGGGGAGCGCCCGGAGCGTATCCCGCTCTCACCCGCGCAGCAGCGGTACTGGTTCCTCAACCAGTTCGACACGGCCACTTCGGCGGTGGACAACATCCCGCTTGCCGTGCGGCTGTCCGGCACGCTCGACGTGACCGCGCTGGAGCATGCGATCAGCGATGTGTTCGCTCGCCACGAGGTGCTGCGCACCACCTATCCGCGCTCGGCGGACGGGCCGCATCAGGTGATCCGGCCCGCGGCGCAGTCCGCGGTGGCGCTCACCCCGGTCGAGGTTGCCGAGGAGGATCTGCTCGGCACCGTCATCGCCTTCGCGCTGACCACCTTCGACGTCACCGTCGAGGTGCCGTTGGCGGTCGCGCTGTTCCGTATCGCCGAGAACGACCATGTGCTGGCGTTCACGGTGCACCACGTCGCCGCCGACGGTTCGTCGATGGGACCGCTGGCGCGGGACGTGATGGCCGCGTACGTGGCCCGCGTGCAGGGCGAGGCGCCGCAGTGGCAGCCGCTGCCGGTGCAGTACGCCGACTACGCGCTGTGGCAGCGTGCGGTGCTCGGGTCCGAGGACGACCCGGAATCGCTGGCCGCGCAGCAGGTGGCCTACTGGAAGACGGCGCTGGCCGATCTGCCGGATCAGCTGGAGCTGCCCGCCGACCGGCCGCGCCCGCCCGCGCAGTCGTTCCACGGCAAGGCGATTCGCTTCGAGATCGACCCGCAGCGGCACGCTCGCCTGCACGAGCTGGCACGCGCGCACAACGCGTCGCTGTTCATGGTCGTGCACGCGGCATTGGCCGTCCTGTTGTCTCGTTTGTCGGGCACCGACGACATCGCGGTCGGCACCCCGATCGCGGGTCGCGGCGAACGCGAACTCGACGACTTGATCGGCATGTTCGTCAACACCCTGGTGTTCCGAACCGAAGTGAACGCTGGTGACTCATTCGCCGATCTGCTCGGCGACGTCAAGGAACGCGACCTGGAAGCGTTCGCGAACGCCGATGTGCCGTTCGAGCGCCTGGTCGAGGTGCTCAACCCGGTGCGCTCGACCGCGCGCAACCCGCTGTTCCAGGTGGGTCTGTCGTTCCAGAACCTGGCCGAGACCACCTTCGAGCTGCCCGGCCTCACGGTGAGCCCGGTCAACTTCGACTCGCAGCTGGCCAAGACCGACCTGCACGTCACGCTGTACGACCGGTACGCCGAGGACGGCACCCCGGCCGAGATCATCACCGAATTCGGTTACGCCATCGACCTGTTCGACGAGGACACCGTCCAGAGCTTCGCCGACCGGTTCCTGCGGGTACTCGACGCGGTGCTGGCCGACGCCACGGTGCGGGTGGGCGAGATCAACCTGCTCGCGCCACAGGAGAGCGAGCGCATCCTCACCACGTGGAACGAGACGGAATACGACGTCGACGCTCTGCTCGCCGCGCGTTCCGCAGGCTCCACGCGCACCGCGACGCTGGTGTCGTTGCTGGATGCCACGGTGGCCGCGACGCCGGAGGCGGTGGCGCTGGTCGCCGACGAGCCGACCGGTCAGCGGGAGTCGACCTACGCCGAGCTGGACGCACGGGTGAACCGCCTGGCCCGGTACCTGATCGGCCGCGGTGTCGGCCCGGAGGACCGGGTCGCGCTGGCGATCCGCCGCTCCACCGATCTCGTGGTCGCCATGTACGCGGTCGCGAAATCCGGTGCGGCGTATGTGCCGATCGATCCCGATCAGCCCGCCGAGCGGACCGACTACATCCTCGGCACCGCCGCACCGGTGTGCGTGCTGACCACCGGACGCGACGGTTTCCGCACGTCCGCGGCCGACATCGTGCAGATCGACGCCCTCGATCTCGCCGAATACGCCGGCACCCCGGTGACCGCGGCCGAGCGGCGCGGTGCGCTGACCCCGGCGAACACCGCGTACGTGATCTTCACGTCCGGTTCGACCGGTCAGCCGAAGGGCGTCGCGGTTCCGCACGCGGCGATCGTCAACCAGTTGCAATGGAAGACGAGCGTTTTCGGGCTCGGTGCGGACGACGCGGTGCTGTTGAAGACCGCGGCGACGTTCGACCTCTCGGTGTGGGAGTTCTGGTCGGCCGCGGTATCCGGTGGCCGTCTGGTGATCTCGTCCGCCGACGGGCACCGCGATCCGGCGTACCTGAACGAGCTGATGCGCGCCACCGGCGTCACCACCCTGCACGTGGTGCCGTCCATGCTGGACTCGTTGCTCACCGAATCGGGCGGCCGCCTGGCGGCCTCGCTGCGGCGGGTGCTGGCCATCGGTGAGGCGCTGCCCGCCGCGACCGCCCAGCGGTTGCGCCGCGACAACGCCGCGCAGCTGCACAACCTCTACGGTCCGACCGAGGCGGCGGTGTCGATCACCAGCCACCTGGTCACCGACGCCGACCAGACCTCCGTATCGATTGGTTCGCCCGAGTGGAACAGCCGGGTCTACGTGCTCGACTCCCGCCTGCGGCCGGTGCCGGTCGGCGTCTCGGGTGAGCTGTACCTGGCGGGCGCGCAGCTGGCGCGCGGCTACTTCGCTCGTCCCGAGCTGACCGCCGACCGGTTCGTCGCCGATCCGTTCGGCGCGCCCGGCACCCGGATGTACCGCACCGGCGACCTGGTGGCGTGGAACGCCGGCGGCGAGCTGGATTACCGGGGCCGCACCGACTTCCAGGTGAAGATCCGCGGCTTCCGCATCGAGCTCGGCGAGATCGAGGCCGCGCTGCTGCGGCAGGCCACGGTGAGCGCGGCCGCCGTTATCGCGCACCACGATCCGAGCATCGGCGACCGCCTGGTCGCCTACGTGGTGCCCCGGACGGCGGACGCGCTCGACAAGCGCGCACTGCAATCGGCGCTGTCGGCCGAGCTGCCGTCGTACATGGTGCCGTCGGTGCTGATCGAGCTGGACGCGTTGCCGCTGAACGCGAACGGCAAGCTGGACCGCAAGGCGCTGCCGCTGCCCACCTTCGAGAAGGCGGTGTTCCGCGCGCCGGTCACGCCGATCGAGCAGATCGTGGCGAACACCTTCGCCGACGTGCTGCGCATCTCCGATCGCGCGGGTGCTTCCGGCGGGCAGGAGCGCAGCGACCAGGGGAGCGGCACGTCGAAGCGCCTGGGTTTGGACGACGACTTCTTCGCCTGGGGCGGTAACTCGCTGCTGGCCACGCAGGTCGCCGCCCGCCTCGGCGAGGCGCTCGACACCAGGGTGCCGGTGCGCCTGCTGTTCGAGGCATCCACCGTCGCCGCGCTGGCGGTGCGGGTGGAGCAGCACGCCGACCTGGGCGGTCGCCGAGCGCTGACCGCCGGACCGCGGCCGGAGCACATTCCGCTGTCGCTGGCACAGCAGCGCATGTGGTTCCTCAACCGCTTCGACACCCAGTCGGCGGCCTACAACGTGCCGATCGCGGTGCGGTTGTCCGGCGCGCTGGACGTGGCCGCGCTGCGTGCCGCCATCGCCGACCTGGTGAGCAGGCACGAGATCCTGCGCACCGTCTACCCGCAGACCGAGTCGGGTCCGGTGCAGGTCATCCTGCCGCCCGCGCAAGCGGTGCCGCGGCTGGAGGTGCGGGTGGTCGCGCCCGAGGAGATCGAATCCGCCGTGGTGGCGCTGACCTCGACGATCTTCGACGTCACCACCGAGGTGCCGATGCGGGTCGCGCTGTTCCAGATCGCCGACGGCGCGCAGACCGCGGCGGACGGCTCGGTGGACTACGTCCTGGCCATGGTCGTGCACCACATCTCCGGTGACGGCTCGTCGGTCGGCCCGCTGACCAGGGACCTGATGATCGCCTACGCCGCGCGGTCGGCGGGCGAGGCGCCGAACTGGGCGCCGCTCGCGGTGCAGTACGCGGATTACAGCATCTGGCAGCGTGAGTTGCTGGGTAGTGAGGACGATCCGGAGTCGTTGGCTGCCAAGCAGGTCGCGTATTGGCAGCAGGCGTTGGCCGATCTGCCGGATCAGTTGGATTTGCCGTCGGATCGGCCGCGTCCTGCGGTGCAGTCGTTCGCTGGTGGCAAGGTCGAGTTGCGGGTGGATGCCCGGACTCATCAGGCGTTGATCGAGTTGGCGCGTGCTGAGGGTGCGACGCTGTTCATGGTTGTGCACACCGCGTTGGCGGTGCTGTTGTCTCGTTTGTCTGGGACTGATGACATCGCGATCGGTACGCCGATGGCGGGTCGTGGCGAAGCGGTGCTGGATGACTTGATCGGTATGTTCGTCAATACCTTGGTGTTCCGTACCCGGGTGGATTCGGGTGAGGCGTTCACCGATCTGCTTGCCCGTCAGCGTGAGACGGATATTCAGGCGTTTGCCAATGCTGATGTGCCGTTCGAGCGTTTGGTGGAGGTGCTCAACCCGGTCCGTTCGACCGCGCGGCATCCGCTGTTCCAGGTGGGTTTGTCGTTCCAGAATCTGGCGCAGGCTGCGCTGGAGCTGCCCGGTTTGAGTGTGTCGGGGTTGGATATCGATACCGAGCTGTCGCAGTTCGACCTGCACCTGATCGCGACCGACCGCTATGACGACGCGGGCGAGCCGGAGGGCATCACCGGGTTCTTCACCTACGCGACCGATCTGTTCGACCGTGAGACGGTGCAGGGCTTTGTGGATCGGTTCGCGCGTTTGCTCGGTGAGATCATCGCCGCGCCGCGCACGCCGGTGGGTGACCTGGAACTGCTCGACGCCACCGAGCGGACCCAGCTGATCTCCGGACGCAATGCGACCGAGCAGCCGGTGGACACGTCCGCGACGCTGGTGTCGCTGCTGGACGCCACCGTCGCGGCCGGGCCGAAGGAAGTCGCGCTCGTCACCGACGACGGTGAGTCGATCACCTACGGTGTGCTCGACCAGCGTGTGAACCGCCTTGCGCGGCATCTCGTCTCGCTCGGTGTCGGACCGGAGTCGCGGGTCGCGCTCGCCTTCCGCCGTTCGGTCGATCTGATCGTCGCGATGTACGCCGTGGCCAAGTCCGGCGGCGCATACGTGCCGGTGGACCCGGATCAGGCTGCCGAGCGCACGAGCTACATCCTCGAGACCGCGGCACCGGTCTGTGTGCTGTCGAATGCCGACGCGGAGTTCGAGACCGATGTCGCGCCGCTGGTGCGGATCGACGAACTGAATCTCGGTGCGGTGGATAGCACACCGCTGACCGATGCCGACCGGGTCGGGCCGTTGCGTCCGGAGAACACCGCGTACGTGATCTTCACCTCCGGTTCCACCGGTCGCCCGAAGGGTGTCGCGGTGCCGCACGGGGCGATCGCCAACCAGTTGCAGTGGAAAACCACCGAATTCGGTCTCGACGCCGCGGACGCGATCCTGTTGAAGACCGCGGCGACGTTCGACTTGTCGGTGTGGGAGTTCTGGTCCGCGGCGGTCTGCGGTGGCCGCTTGGTCATCGCTTCACCCGATGGTCATCGTGATCCGGCGTATTTGAACGAGCTGATGGCGCGGGAGTGGGTCACCACCCTGCATGTGGTGCCCTCGATGCTCGACGCGCTGCTGACGGCCGGGATGCCGAACTCGTTGTGGCGTGTATTGGCGATCGGTGAAGCCCTGCCGGGTTCGGTCGCGCAAAGGTTCCTGCGCGAACATCCCCGTACCGAGCTGTTCAACCTTTACGGTCCGACTGAGGCGGCGGTGTCGATCACCAGCCACCGGGTCACCCTCGCCGATGAGACATCCGTGTCGATCGGTGTGCCGGAGTGGAACAGCCAGGTCTATGTCCTCGACTCACGGTTGCGGCCGGTTCCGGACGGGGTCTCCGGTGAGTTGTATCTGGCGGGTGCGCAGCTGGCGCGCGGTTACTTCGGTCGCGCGGACCTGACCGCGGATCGGTTTGTCGCTAACCCGTTCCAGCCGGGTGCACGCATGTATCGCACCGGTGACCTGGTCGCCTGGAATGCCAACGGTGAACTCGAGTACCGGGGTCGTACCGACTTCCAGGTGAAGATTCGTGGTTTCCGTATCGAGCTCGGTGAGATCGAAGCCGCCCTGCTGGCGCTGCCGCAGGTCGCGCAGACCGCGGTGATCGCGAAGTCCGACCCCAAGACCGGCGATCGCCTGGTCGCCTACCTGGTCCCGGTCGATCCCGACGCGGGTATCGAAGTGGCGCAGGTGAAGACCGAGCTGACCGCGGGCCTGCCGTCGTACATGGTGCCTTCGGCGTTCGTGGTGCTGGATGCGTTGCCGTTGAATGTCAACGGCAAGCTGGATCGTAAGGCGTTGCCGGAGCCGGAGTTCGAGGTTCAGGCGTTCCGTGCGCCGTCGACTCCGATCGAGGAGATCGTCGCGTCGGTGTTCGCCGAGGTGCTGGGTGTCGAGCGTGTCGGCGCGGATGACGATTTCTTCGCGTTGGGTGGTAACTCGCTGCTGGCGACGCAGGTCGCGGCACGGATCGGCGCGGCACTGGACGCCCGTGTCCCGGTGCGGGTGCTGTTCGAAGCCTCGACGGTGGCCGGTCTGGCCGCGAAGGTTGAGCAGCATGCGGGTGCTGGTGGGCGTCGTGCTCTGGTGGCTGGTCCGCGTCCGGAGCGGATTCCGTTGTCGTTGGCGCAGCAGCGGATGTGGTTCCTCAACCAGTTCGACACCGCCTCCGCGGTCAACAACATCCCGGTGGCTGTGCGGCTGACCGGCGACCTGGACGTCACGGCGCTCCAGCAGGCGGTCGGCGACGTGATCGCCAGGCACGAGACCCTGCGCACCGTCTACCCCGAGCAGGGTGGCGCGGCGCATCAGGTGATCGTGCCCGCCGACCGGGCCGTACCGGATCTGACACCCGAAACCGTCGCACCCGAGGACATCCGCCATCGGATCGTCGAGGTGGTCTCCGCCGGATTCGACGTGACCACCGAGATTCCATTGCGGGCCAAGCTGTTCCGCGTCGCGGCCGAAAGCGGTGGTGCCGACACCACCGATGCGTCGGGTACCGAGTACGTCCTCGTGTTCGTCGCGCACCACATCAGCGCGGACGGCTGGTCGATGGGCCCGCTGACCCGCGACGTGATGCTGGCCTACGCCGCCCGCTCGGCCGGGGTGGAACCGGGCTGGGCGCCGCTGCCGATCCAATACGCCGACTTCAGCCTCTGGCAGCGTGACGTGCTCGGCTCCGAGACCGATCCGGAAAGTTTGATCTCGCAGCAGGCCGAATACTGGCGCGCCGCGCTGGCCGGTCTGCCCGACGAGCTCAACCTGCCCGCCGACCGGCCGCGTCCGACGACGCAGTCGTTCGCCGGTGGGCGCGTGGTGTTCCCGATCGAGGGCGAGCTGCACCGCATGCTCACCGAGATCGCCAGGGAGCAGAACGCGACGCTGTTCATGGTCGTGCACGCCGCGCTCGCGCTGTTCCTCGCGCGCATGTCCGGCACCGACGACATCGCCATCGGCACCCCCATCGCGGGCCGCGGCGAAGCCGAACTCGACGACGTGATCGGCATGTTCGTCAACACCCTGGTGCTGCGCTCGCACGTGGACGGCGACCTGTCCTTCGGCCAGTTCCTGGCCCGGACCAAGGACGCCGACCTGCAGGCGTTCGCGCACGCGGACCTGCCGTTCGAGCGGCTGGTGGAACTGCTGAACCCGGAGCGCTCCACCGCGCGGCATCCGCTGTTCCAGGTGGCGCTGTCGTTCGAGAACCTGCCCGAGAGCAGCTTCGAGCTGCCCGGACTGCACGTCGGCGCGGTGGATTTCGACGTCGACACGGCCAAGTTCGACCTGTCGCTGACCATCCGGGAGGCCGGGGAGAACCCCGACGACGCGGGCATGTACGCGGAATTCTCCTTCGCGCGCGACCTGTTCGACGACGAGACCGTGCGGGTGTTCGCCGAGCGCTTCACCAGGCTGCTCACCGCGATCGCCACCGACCGGGAGACTCCGATCGGCGACCTGCCTCTGCTTGATCCGGCGGAGTACCACTTGCTCACGCACGTGCACGGCGAGGACGTCATGGCCACCGGCCTGCTGCCGGACCTGCTCCAGCGCGGCGCGCGACTGGACCCCGAGCAGATCGCGGTGCGCTACCAGGGCCGCTCGATCACCTACCGCGAACTCGACGAGTACTCCTCGCGCCTGGCGCGGGTGCTCATCGCGCGCGGTGTGGGACCGGAGCGCATCGTGGCGCTGTCGTTCCCGCGTTCCTACGAGATGGTCGCCGCGTTCTGGGCGGTGGCGAAGGCCGGCGGCGCGCATGTGCCGATCGACCCGACCTACCCCGAAGACCGCATGCGGCACATGGTCAACGACTCCGGCGCGGTCATCGGTATCACCGCGAGCGAGTACGTGGATCAGCTGCCGCGCGAGGTCGAGTGGCTGCGGATGGACGATCCGGAGTTCGGTGCGCTCGTCGAGAGCCAGTCCGCCGCGCCGGTCACCGACGCCGACCGGATCTCCTCGCTGGCGATGCGGCACCCGGTGTATGTGATCTACACCTCGGGTTCGACCGGTATGCCCAAGGGCGTCACCGTGACCCACGCGGGCATGGGCGGCCTGGTCGGCGTCGCGACCGATCTGTACCAGCTCGAGTCGCACCACCGGTTCCTGCACATCTGCTCGCCGAGCTTCGACCCGTCGGTGCTGGAATGGCTGTGCGCCGCCTACACCGGCGCCACGCTGGTGGTCGTGCCGTCGACCATCATCGGCGGCCCGGATCTGGCCGAGCTGCTGCGCACCGAGCGGGTGACGCACACGATCATCACCCCGGCGGTGCTGGGCACGGTCGACCCCGAAGGCATGGAGGCGCTCGAGGTGGCCTCCGTCGGCGGTGACGTCACCACGCCGGAACTGCTGGCCAAGTGGTGGCCGGGCCGGAAGTACTTCAACGCCTACGGTCCGACCGAGACGACGATCATCTCGTCGTACGCCGCGCTCACCCCGGGCAGGCACATCACTATCGGCCGCCCGGTGCGGGGTATGTCGGCCCTGGTGCTGGACAACCGCCTCAACCCGGTGCCGCCGGGCGTCGCGGGTGAGCTGTACCTGGCCGGTGGCGCGCTGGCGCGCGGCTACCACAACCGCCCCGACCTCACCGCGGAACGGTTCGTCGCCAACCCGTGGAGCAACGAGGGCGCGCGGATGTACCGCACCGGTGACGTGGTGCGCTGGTACGCCGAACCCGGTGAGCGGGCGGGCAACGCCGCGCTGCCGTCGGTGCGCTGGGAGCTGGACTACGTCGGCCGCTCGGACTTCCAGGTGAAGATCCGCGGCTTCCGCATCGAACTGGGCGAGATCGACACCGTGCTCGGCAGGCACGAAGACGTCGAGTACGCGATCACGCTCGGCCGCCAGACCGCGGCGGGCGCGACGATCCTGGTGTCCTACGTGCTGGCCACGCCGGGCCGCGAGATCGACACCGCAAGGCTGACCGAGTACGCGTCGCGCAGTCTGCCGCCGCACATGGTGCCGACGGCGATCGTGGTGATCGACGAGATCCCGCTGACCCCGGTCGGCAAGCTGGATCGCAAGGCGCTGCCGGAACCGGAGCTGGCCCCGCGCGAGTTCCGCGCACCGGCCAACGAGGTCGAGTCCGTCATCGCCGAGGTATTCGCAGAAGTGCTCGGCGTCGAGCAGATCGGTTTGGACGACTCGTTCTTCGCGCTCGGCGGCGACAGCATCCTGTCCATCCAGCTGGTCTCCCGGGCCAAGGCGCGCGGTGTGCTGTTCACCCCGCGTGACGTGTTCGAGCGGCGCAGCGTGGCCTCGCTGGCGGAGATCGCCACGTTCGGCGCGGGCGCCGAGCAGGCGCGGCTGGAGGAACTGCCCGGCGGCGGTGTCGGCGAGATCCCGCTGACCCCGATCATGCGGCAGATCCTCGCGAGCGGCTCGTCCTACCAGCGGTTCTCGCAGACCATGGCGCTGCGGCTGCCCGACGGCATCGACCGGGAGACCCTGGTCGGCACCATCGCGGCGGTCTTCGACCACCACGACGTGCTCCGGTCGCGGTTGCGCCGCACCGGCGCGGACTGGACGTTCGAGGCGCTGCCGAAGGGTGCGGTCGACGTCGGCGCCTTGGTGCGCCGGGTCGACCTGGCCGCCGACGCCGACGACGCGGAGCTGGCGCGGGTCGCCACCGAGGCGCTGGACACGGCGATGGGCGGGCTCGATCCGGCGAATGCCGCCATGGCGCAGTTCGTGTGGTTCGCCTTCGAGGGTGAGCGGCGCGATGTGCTGCTGATCGTCGCGCACCACTTCGTGGTCGACGGCGTGTCCTGGCGCATCCTGATCCCGGACTTCGCGGTGGCCTGGTCGCAGCTGGTCGCGGGTCAGCCGGTGGCGCTGCCGGCCAATGGCACCTCGATGCGGCGCTGGGCGCACAGCCTGGTCGAGGCGGCGCGCGCGCCGGAGCGGGTCGCGGAACTGCCGTTCTGGCAGGAGGTTTCGGCCACGCCGGACCCGTTGCTCGGCGCCAGGGCGTTCGACCCGGCCGTCGACACGTTCGCCACCGTCGAGCGGGTCGAGGTCACGGTGCCCGCCGAGGTCACCGACGCGGTGCTCACCGCGATCCCCGGCCTCTACCGCGGCGGCGTGAACGACGGCCTGCTGTCGGCGCTGGCCATGGCGGTCGCCCGCTGGCGTGGCGACGGCTCGAATGCGGCGCTGATCAAGCTGGAAGGCCACGGCCGCGAAGAGGACGTGGTGCCCGGTGCGGACCTGTCCCGCACGGTCGGCTGGTTCACCTCCGCCTACCCGGTCCGGCTCGACCTGGCCGGTGCCGACCTCGCCGACGCCTTCGCCGGCGGCGCCGCGCTGGGCGAGGTGGTGAAGTCGATCAAGGAGCAGTTGCTCGCGGTGCCCGACAAGGGCCTCGGCTATGGCCTGCTGCGGCAGCTGAATCCGGAGACCGCGCCGAGCCTCAGCGGTTCCGGTCAGATCAGCTTCAACTACCTGGGCCGGATGTCGGCCGGGGAGATCCCCGAGCAGCTCGCCGAGATCGGCTGGGTTCCGGTGGCCGACCTCGGGCAGCTGGATGTCGACATGGACCTCGACATGCCCGCCAACGCGACGATCGACATCAACGCGATCGTCACCGAGGGAGCCGACGGCCCGCAGCTGGGCGCGTCGTTCGCCTTCCCGACCGGTCTGCTGACCGCCGACCGGGTCCAGGAGTTCGCCGACCTCTGGGTCGAGGCGCTCACCGCGCTGGCCACGCACGCGCGGCGGCCGGACGCGGGCGGCTTCACCCCGTCGGACATGCCGCTGGTGCGGGTGGGGCAGCACGACATCGAGCTGTGGGAAGGGACCTACCCGGCGCTGACCGAGGTGTGGCCGCTCTCGCCGTTGCAGTCGGGTCTGCTGTTCCACGCGCTGATGACCCAGTCCACCGTGGACGTGTACACCATGCAGGCCGTGGTGGACCTGGGCGGCACGCTGGACGTGGCGCGGCTGCGGGCGGCGGCCCAAGGCATCATCGACCGGTACCCGAACCTGCGCACCGCGTTCGTCACCGACTCCGACGGCCAAGCCGTGCAGGTGGTGCTGGATCGGGTCGAAGCGCCGTGGCGCGAGGTGGATCTCACCGAGCTGCCCGCCGAGGCGCGGAACACGGAACTGAAGCGTCAGGTCGCGGTGGAGCGGGCCACGCACTTCGACATGGCCACGCCGCCGCTGATGCGGTTCACGCTGTTCCGCAGCGACGCCGAGCAGTGGCATCTGGCCATCACCACCCACCACATCCTGCTGGACGGCTGGTCCATGCCGCTGCTCATGCGGGACCTGCTGGTGCTGTATGCGGTGCGCGGTGATCAGACCGCGCTGCCGCGGGTGGCCTCCTACCGCAACTTCCTCGGCTGGCTGGCCGGGCGCGACCGGGACGCTTCACTGCGGGCCTGGGCGGCGGCGCTGGACGGCGTCACCGAGCCCACCCAGCTCGCACCGCAGCCCCGGGGCGCGGAGGACTACGAGATCGGCACGCTGACCACCGAGCTCGACGCCGACCGCACCCGCGGGATCACCAAGCACGCCGCCGAACTCGGCGTCACGGTGAACACGCTGGTGCAGGCGGCCTGGGGCATCCTGCTCGGACGTCTCACCGGCCGCGGTGACGTGGTGTTCGGCGCGACGGTGTCCGGCCGTCCCGCCGAGCTGCCCGGCGTCGAGTCGATGGTGGGTCTGTTCATCAACACGCTGCCGGTGCGGCTGCGCATCGATGACCGCCAGACCATCGGCAAGCTGCTGGAACGGCTGCAACACGAACAGGCCGACCTGCTCGAGCACCACTACGTGGGCCTCACCGAGATCCAGCGGGTGGCGGGCACCGGGTCGCTGTTCGACACGCTGATGGTGTTCGAGTCGTATCCGATGGACAAGGAAGCGATTTCGGCCGCCAGCTCGATCGACGGCATGTCGGTGACCGGTGTCGGCGTCAACGACGCCACGCACTACCCGATGACGCTGCTGGTGATGGCGGAGTCCACCATCGAGCTGACCCTGCGGTACCTGGGCAGCCGGTTCACCGCCGACGAGGTCCAGATCCTGGCCCAGCGACTGGTCCGGGTGCTGGATGCGCTGCTCGGCGACCCGGACGCCCTGGTCGGCGACATCGACATCCTGGACGCGGACGAACGGGCGCGGCTGCTGGTCGAATCCGGCGTCGCGGCGACGTCTTCCGCGCCGGAGCCGGTCGGCCGAGTCGGCGCGCACACGGTGGCCAAGGTGCTCGCCGAGGTCGTCGAGGAGGACCCGGAGGCGCCCGCGCTGCTGGCCGGGGACGACGAGGTCGCCTACCACGTGCTGGATCGGCGTTCCTCGCAGCTGGCCAGGTTGCTCATCGATCGCGGTGCCGGACCCGGCGACGTCGTCGCGGTGGCGCTGCCGCGCTCGGTGGACGCGGTGATCGCGGCGTGGGCGGTGCAGAAGGCCGGTGCGGCCTGCCTGTTCGCGGGCGACCTCACGCCGGAGCAGCTCGCCGCCGCGGGCACCGGATTCGGGATCACCCTGCAACCGGTGTCCGACAGCGACATCCGCTGGATAGCACTCGACGACCCACAGGTGCGCCAAGACCTCGCCGCGGCCCCGTCGCACCCGGTGTCCTACGCCGACCGAGTACGCCCGCTCGGCGAAGAACACCCGGCGTTCGTCGTCAGCACGGCAAGCGAGGTCGTCACGCTCTCCCAATCCGAGGCGCTGGCGCGGGCCGAACAGGTGCGCGAGGAGCACGAGCTCACCTACGAGTCGACCACGTACACCACCGCCACCTCCGGCCACCCGGCCGTGCTGGAGTTCCTGGCCTCCGCCACCGCGGGCGCCCTCTCGGTCCTCCCGACCGGCGACCTGGAAGCCGACCTCACCGAAGCCGAGGTCACCCACTGGTTCGTCGCACCGGGCGAGCCGACCGACTCGGCCGGCGACGAGATCACGATCGTCGTCGTGGAGTAGAGACACCGCGAGTTACGCCGACGAAGGGCACAGATTCGTGCCCTTCGTCGGACGGGTTCGTTTCGGTGAGTCAGTTAGACTCGGACAGGATCGGTGGGCAACTGCCCACCACCATCCATCAAGGTTGGAGGAGGCGTCATGGCGATGCCGGTGCCGCACGCCGACAGCTGGACGGCTGCCGACCTTGAACACATGCCCGAAGACGGATTGCGTTACGAGGTGTTGAATGGCCAGCTCATCGTGAATGCCGCGCCGAAGCCTCTGCATCAGTGGCTGATTCAATGCCTGGTGCGCGCACTCGCCGAGGCCGTGCCGTCCGGTGCAATCGTGCTCGAAGGTGTTGGGGTGCTGATCGGCAACGATGAGCCGATCCCCGATCTGATCGTGGCGAATGGCCCCATCGACTGGCATGAGCGAGGGATCCCAGCCGGACAGACCGAGCTCGTAGTCGAAGTGGTGTCCAAATCTACGACGTTGCAAGACCGCATGGTTAAACCTGTGGTCTATGCAGAGGCGGGTATTCCGAACTACTGGCGGTTCGAGCCGAATCCGTTCAAAGGGCAGCTGCCCGGGGAATCTCTCCCTGTTCTGTTCGCACACGAACTCGGGGCCGACCGCACCTACGAGCTGACGCACAGGGTGCCTGCGGGTAATGCGGTCACCCTGCGCAGTCCTTTCGAATTCACGATCGATCCCGGCTCGCTGTTGCCCTGATCGTTGTGGGCAGGTTTCGCTGACACACCTCAGAGCGGGACGGCGTGTTCCTCGGCGAAGACCTTGCGGCAGACCGGGGCGCAGAAGGCGTAGTCGGTGCCGTCGTGGGTGAGGGTGAAGCGGGCGGTGGACAGCTCGACGGTCATGCCGCAGATCGGGTCGATGGCGTAGCCCTCGGGGGCGTCGGACTGGTCGCCGGAGGCGCGGTAGTCCTCGGTCATCAGCTTGGTGATCTCGGTGATGGTGAGTGTCCGGCCGAAGGCGCCGAGGTTGTGTTCGCGCAGGCCGACGATCTGGACTACGCAGTGCGGGTCGCGAGTCAGTCGATGCGGGTCGGTCTCGGACTCGGCGATGGCCTTGGTGATCAAGGGGATCACGTGGCCGCCGAAGTCGCCGTTGTTGGCCCATGCTCCGGGAACGGTTAGTCGCACCAGGTAGCGCGGCGCGGTGACCTGGTCCGGCCCGCCGGTTGCCCACGCGTCGGTGCCGCGCACCAGAACATGGGTCAGCTCACGGGCTTTCGCCAGCACCGATTCCGGTGCGCCGGGTTCGGTGGTCAGGTCGCGCAGGATACGTTCGGCGAGGGCGCGTTTGCGGTCGGTAGTCAGCGTGTCGTCGGAAACGAACAGTTCGACGGTCATCATGGGCGTGCTTCTTTCGCATTGCGCAAGGTGGTCAGCACGACGAGCAGGAAGGCCACCAGGGCACAGGCGGTGCGCGCGACGTGGAATGCCTCCCAGCGGCTGAGGATTTCGGCGTAGTCGGCCGGAGGGCCACTGACGGCCCACACCTTGATGTGCTGGTTGATCGGCACGTTGCCGAGGCGGGTGATCAGAAATGCCGCTACGGCGAGCACGGCCGCGCCGCCCGCGAGCAGGCGTGACCGGCCGGTGGAGCGGACGGCGAGAGCCAGCGTACTGAGGATGGTCAGACCCATCAGCGATTGCATGACCAGGCCGTTCACGCTCATCAGTGCCGTGTGGAAGGTGAAGCGGACCTCCAGCTGCACCCGGCGGAAGGCGTACAGCACGTTGACCGCTCCATACCCGAACGCACCCGAAAGCAGTCCGCTGAAGAGCAACGCGAAAGCCCTGGCCAGTAGCGGCCTTTCGACAATCTTCACGCGCGGCGCTCCAGCGCAGGCGCAAGCGCGAGCAACTCGTCCACCGACCATTGGTCGTAGACGTGCGCGCCGAGCTTCGCGGCGAGGACACGTCCGCCGGGCGCGATCAGGAAGTCAGCGGGCAATCCGAGGCTGCCGCCCTCGGGCTTGGTGGGCGGTGCGGCCTGTTTGCCTCGGAGCGTCGCCCACGCATCGTGGGCAACGCCGCGCAGGATTGCGGGCCACCCGCGCGGGTCGAGCAGGGCACGAGGCGAGGTCTCGACGCCGAACTCGCGGTAGAGCTTTCGGCTCGGATCGGCGATCACGTCCAGCGGCAGTTCCGCGGTGTACTTGCGCAATTCCCCGGCGCTGGAATGGAAGATGACCACTTCGCGGATATTCGCCGCGGCGATCTCCGCTCTGCGCGCGACGATCGAGCGCAGGTGCAAGTTGCACACCGGGCATCCGGCGAATCGGCGGAATTGCAGGTGGACCAGGCAATCCGGGTCCGGCACCTTGACTTGCGCACCGGAGACCGAGACGAGCGTCCGGTCGGGGACGGCGGTCGGTAGCGACATCAGAGTTCCTTTCGTAGGTGTACCTTGTACGCCTACGTCCAGTATGCGCGTAGCTTGTACGCTGTCAACCCGTGCCCCGTCCTCGCTCGCTGACCACCGCCGATCTCGCCTCGGCGGCACTGGCCGTGCTCGACCGCGACGGCTTGCCCGCCCTCACGATGCGCGCGGTGGCCAAGGAGCTCGGCGTGGCCACCATGGCGCTGTACCGCTACGTCCGCGACCGCGACGAGCTCGAGGTGCTGGTGGTGGATCAGGTGTTCGCCTCGATCGACACGACGCTGCCCGCCGGTGCCGACTGGAAGGCGCGGGCAGCGCTGCTGCTCGAACACATCCGAGCCGGATTCGCGGCCCATCCGGCGGCCGTGCCCCTGGTGCTGCGGCATCGGCAGTCCTCGGTCGAATCGCTGCGCGTGATGGAAGCGATGCTCGCCGTACTCACCGAGGGCGGTTTCACCGGACGCGCACGCGTGATCGCCCAGCGCACGCTGGTCGCCTTCCTGATCGGCTACCTACAGAACAAGCACTACGCGCCGCTGCCGGGGCGGGGGACGATCGCGATGGCCCAACTGTCCCCTGCGGACTACCCGCATCTGGCGCAGACCGCGGGGCAGGCCAAGAACATGTCGGCCGATGACGAATTCCGAGGTGGTGTCGAGATCGTGCTGCGTGGTCTGAGACCTTAGCCGGTGCTGCCAACGCCACCGGTTGACGACGAGTTCCGTGTCGCGCCTGGCGTTTCAGCGGCCGAAAAGCGCAGTGACGTCGACGGTTTCGGCCATCGCGCGAGCGCCCGCGTCATTGAGGTGCATGCCGTCGCCGCTGTCGAATTCCGGGCTGATGAAATCGGGCCGTTCCGGGTCCTCGACCGCGCGCGCCACGTCGAAGACCGAATCGAAAACGTCGGCACGGCGGAGCCATTCGTTCACGCGGCGACGGGTCGGCAACGTCTCGACGATGGGCAGTCCCTCGTAAACGCAACCGCCGTACGGTCCGATCGTCGCGGCGTGAATGGTGAGCCCGGCGTCGTGGGCGCGGCGCGCGAGAGCGGTGAAGCCCGCGATCAGTTCGTCGGCGGTCGCGGGCGGCTGGTCCGCCATGCCGCCGAGGATGAGGTCGTTGATGCCGAAGTTCACCAGCACGGTCGTCACGCCGGGAACGGTGAGCGCGTCGCGGTCGAAGCGCTCCAGGCCTGGCTCGCCGATCTCGCGGGTCAACAGCCGATTTCCGGAGATGCCCTGATTGACCACCCACCCGCGCTCCAGTCGTGCGTTGAGAAAATCCACCGAGCGGCGGTTGGCACTGAGCGTGGTGCCGACGCCTTCGAACCAGGAGTCGCCGAAAGCGACCGCCACGGGCGTTCCCGCGGGCGCGAGCACATCGACGCCGACGACATAGAACCGCGCGGGCACCTCCTCGGCGGCGGGAAGTGCGGTCTCCGTAGTGACGTTTCCTGCCGCGACGTAGGCGATTTCGCCGGGTTGGTGGGAAAAGGTCGCGAGTCCGGTCGGGCCGGGCAGGTACAGGCTCAACGCCAGGTCCGCGCCCGCCGAGACCGCGAGCTCGACCGGATCACTGACGATCTCGCCGCCCACCGGGACGACCACCCGCTCGGCGCCGTCGAACCGCAGCGCGGTGTCCGTCTCGGCGACGATCTCGTTGCCGGTCTTGCGTATCGCGACCCGGGCCGCCCCGACGACCAGCGGCGTCTTCCCGTAGCGGTTGGTCAGCCTGACTCGCACCTGCGCGCCGCCGCCGGCCAAATGCAGCACTTGCCGGACGGTCTGGTCGGTGAACGCGCGTGACTCCGCGAGTTTGATCTGCTCGTCCGGGCTGATCACCGCGGAGCGGAACCCGGCGATCCAGGCGTTCGACGACATCGGAACCTCCATTAGTTGACGTGAGGAATATTGCGTAGACATATTTCTACGACGAATTATTCCTCGTGTCAACTATCCGCGTATCAGGCATTCGCGGTAGGTTGTCCGGCATGGACGTGACCGACCTGTTCGACGATCCGCGCCTGACCACCATGGGCCTGCTCTTCGAGGCGCACCATGGTGTGGTGGCCAAGTTGGAGCCGGTGTGGAAGGCGCACGGGTTGTCCGGGTTGGATCTGAACGCGCTGATGCGGTTGAGCCGATCGCCGGGGCGGCGGTTGCGTATGTCCGAACTGGCGGTGCAGACCTCGCTGTCGACCAGCGGCATCACCAGGTTGGTCGATCGGCTGACCCGTGCCGGTCTGGTCGAACGCGAGCCGGATCCAGAGGATCGGCGCAGCGCGTACGCGGTGCTCACCGAGGCGGGTGCGGCACGGCTCGCGCAGGTGCTGCCGGACTATCTCGCCGCCGTCGATCGCTGGTTCGTCGGATTGCTGACGCCCGCGCAGGTCGAGGCGCTGGTCGGGGCACTGCGGATCGTTCGTGACGCGTCCAATCCGGAGGCCACGTTCGGCGTGGGCTGACCGTCAGTCCGCGGCCGCGGTGAGCAACCGTTCCAAGCCGTCGAGGATCAGCTCGAGGCCGAAGGAGAAATCCGCGATCCCCGTGTGCCTCCCGTCGATCACCAGCTGGGCCAGCGCGTTCATGTGGGGATATTGGTCAGCCGGGATGAGCGGCAGGAATTCACTTGCGGCGGAGGCATATTCGGACGGATCGAGTGGGAAGTTCAGCTCCTGCAAGGTGAAGCCGTAGAGGTGGCTGTCCAGGGCGTTCCATGCGCGATCGGCCTGTGGCAGCGAGAAGCCAGCCGCACGCAGGCAACCCACCGTGGCATCGACGTAGCGCAGCATGGCGGGGCCGACGTTGATCCTGGTGCCGATCAGCCCGGTCGCCCACGGATGGCGCAGCAGCACCTGGTGCGCGGAGCTGGATCGGGCGCGCAGGGCGGCCTTCCAGTCGCCGCCGATCTCGGGCGGCGTCATCTCCGCGACCACCAGATCGGCGATGCCGTCGAGCAGGTCGTCCTTGTTCGCGACGTGGTTGTACAGCGACATCGCTTCGACACCGAGCGCCTGCGCCAGCTTCCGCATGGACAGCGCGGCGAGGCCGTGCTCGTCGGCGAGCCGGACCGCGGCCCGCAACACCGCGTCCCTGGTCAGCGGCGGGCGGGCCGCGCCGTTTTCGGGCATCGTTCCCTCTCTTGACGTACTTACGGTGTAAGCGTAGCGTCCTCGCTGTTGTACTTACGCTGTAAGTAACCTGCGAAGACGAGGATCGCCATGTCCGAGGGCCAACCGTCCATCATCGACAACGCCACGATGACCGCGATCGCCGCGCCGCGATACGGCTCCAGCGAGGTCCTCCGGACCGAGGTGGTGCCACGGCCGGTCGCGGGCAACGGCGAGGTGCTGGTCCGCGTGCGCGCGGCGGCGGTGTGCAAAGGCGACGTGCACCTGCTCACCGGCAAGCCCTACGCGATCCGGCTCGGTTTCGGCCTGCGGCGGCCCAAGTACCGGATCATCGGGCATGACCTGGCCGGTGAGGTGGTCGAAATCGGTGCCGGGGTCGCCGGATTCGCGCGTGGGGACGTGGTTTTCGGTGCGGTGGATTCGGGGGCGTTCGCCGAGTACGTCAGTGTGCCCGTCGAACGACTCGCGCATGTTCCCACCGACCTGGCTGTGGAAGAGGTCGCGGCCCTGCCGGATTCCGGGATGACCGCGCTCCAAGGCTTGCGTGACGTCGGCGGATTGCGCGCCGGGCAGACGGTGCTGATCAACGGCGCTTCGGGCGGTGTCGGCACCAGCGCGGTGCAGATCGCCAAGGCACTGGGCGCGGAGGTGACGGCCGTGTGCAGCACACGTCATATCGAGATGCTGCGCTCGCTCGGCGCT
This sequence comes from Nocardia sp. Marseille-Q1738, assembly GCF_965283145.1. Lineage (NCBI taxonomy): Bacteria > Bacillati > Actinomycetota > Actinomycetes > Mycobacteriales > Nocardiaceae > Nocardia > Nocardia sp. Marseille-Q1738. The sequence goes on from NZ_CBDIMS010000001.1 coordinate 1,480,711, forward strand.
GACCGGGTAATCGACTACACCACCACGGATTTCACCCGGGAGGAGCACCGCTATGACGTGCTGCTCGACCTGGTGGGCAACCGATCGCTCACCGCGTGCAGGCGGGTGCTGGCTCCGAAGGGCGTCTTCGTCTCCTCGGCGGGCGCACCCGGCGGGAATTGGCTCGGCCCGGTGCTGTGGGTCGCCACGGTTGTGCTCACCGGACTGGTGGTCAGCCAGACGATGCGCCCCCTGTTGATGCGTCCACGCCGGGCGGAACTGGAATTCCTGGCCGGGCTCGCCGCCGAGGGCAAGCTACGCCCGGTCATCGAGCGCCGCTTCGCGCTCGCCGAGGCGGCCGCGGCCGTGGCCCACGTCGCGGACGGCCACGCCCACGGCAAGACGGTCATCGTCCTCTGAGCTGCCGCGCCGGTGATCCGCCCGAATCGCACCCACGCCCTCTCCGCCGACGTTCGGCTGCGCTCGGTGATCGAGCGGCATTGCCTCCTCGCCGAGGCGGCCGTGCGGATCATTCGGATCGATCCTGGTCCCGGTAGCGGCGGACCTTGCTGAGGTTGCCGCAGCGGTCCATCGAGCACCAGCGGCGACGGCCGGGGCGCGACGCGTCCACGAACAGCAGGCCGCAGTCCTCGGCCGCGCAGACGCGGATACGCGCGGCCAGCGGGCCGGAGAACAGGTCGATGGCGTCGCGGGCGAGCGTGGACAGGGCCGCGGCCGCGGTCGGGTCGGCGTAGCCGCGGGTGCCGTCCACTCGAAGCTCCGGAATCAGCGGAGGCAGTGTGGCGACGGCATTGATCGCCGCGACGTCGTTGGGCGACATCGGTTTTCCAGCGGCTGCGCCGTAGGCCGCATTGGTGATGGCGGTGCGCAGACTCCGCATGGTGGGCAGGTCGGACTCGTCGGCGTGGAGCTCGTTCAGTTCGAGGATCACCGCCAGCCACCGGCCCAGGTCCGCTGCGGTGTGCACAATCTCCCACACCGCGAGCTCGCCGTCGCCTCCGGTGTGCACGAGGTCGAGCGCGGGCCGTCCGGTGCGGAAACGGCGGCGCAGATCGGCGGGAAGACTGGTGCGCGATTGCATGACACCAGTTTAACCAGTTACAGTGCCGTCATGACGATCACGACACACATCAATCCCGAGACGATGCACAGCAACCCGGCCTTCACGCAGGTCGTCCGGGTATCGGCCGCGGCGGACACGATCTACGTGGGCGGCCAGAACGGGGTGGACGCCTCTGGTCGGGTCGTCGGCCCGGATGTCGCCTCGCAGGCGCGCCAAGCCCTGGCCAACTTGCAGACCTGCCTCGCCGCCGCGGGCGCCTCGATCGAACACGTGGTCAAGTGGACGATCCTGATCCGCGAGGGCGAGCCGCTGCAGGACGGATTCGCCGCGTTCGGCGAGGTGTGGGGCCGTCGCCCGAACCCGCCCGCGATCACCGTCGCGCAGGTGGCGGGTTTCGCGGTGCCCGGCGCCGTCTGCGAGATCGAAGCCGTCGCCGCGGTTCCGGCCTGAGTCGGCTCAGTCGACCGCCGCGCCGAGACGCGCGGCGAGGTCGCGAATGTGCGCGACGAGTTCGGGTGGTTCGTGGACACGGAACGGGAAGCCGAAGGTGGCGACGTAGATCGCCAGCTCGTCGAGCGAGTTGGCTCCGGTTCGGAGTAAACAGCTCTCGGCGTCCAGCGCCTCGATCACTCCGATGGTCGGAGGGATGCGTTCGGCGGCGACTTCGGCGGGGACGCCCAGGGTGATGCGTGCCGCGTAGGCGTACGGCGCGGTCGTGACGCCACGCGAGAGGTACCCGGACAGGTCGGCGTCGGGCGACTCGCGCGGCGTGAAACGGGGTCCGGTGGGGATGCGGGGCTGCATGCGGTCGACGCGATAGGTACGCCAGTCGTCGCGGTCGACGTCCCATCCGACGAGGTACCAGCGGCGGCCGGTGTGGGCCAGCCGATGCGGCTCGGTGGTGCGCAGCGACGCGACGCCGTCGTGACCGCGATAGTCGAACCGCAGACGGTGGTTGTCGCGGATGGCGCCCGCGACGGCGGTGAGGGTGTCGGGGTGGACGGTGGGGCCGCCCGCGGGCACCGTGATGGTGGCCGCTTGCAGCATGCCGACGCGATGGCGCAGCCGCGACGGCAGCACCTGCTCGAGTTTGGCGAGGGCGCGCAGGGAACTGTCCTCGATGCCGGCGATGGTGCCGCCCGCCGCGGTGCGCAAGCCGAGCGCCACGGCCACCGCCTCGTCGTCGTCCAGGAGCAGCGGCGGCAGTTTCGCGCCCGCGCCGAGCCGATACCCGGCCACTCCGGGCGTCGCGTCCACCGGGTAACCGAGATTGCGCAGCTTGTCGATGTCGCGGCGGACGGTGCGCACATCCACATCGAGCCGTTCGGCCAGTTCGGCGCCGGTCCAGTCGCGCGGGGTCTGTAACAGCGACAGCAGGCGCAACAATCTTGCGGAGGTTTCCAGCATGGGAAAAGTCTGCCCGAATGCTAGGGCGGAACCTGTCCTAGGTGGGTCATACGGTCGAAGGCATGAGCAACGACATCCACCCGTTCCGCATCGACGTTCCGCAGCAGCAGCTCGACGATCTGCACTCCCGCCTCGACGCCACGCGCTGGCCCACCCCGCTGCCGGGCGACGGCTGGGACACCGGGACGCCGACCGCCTGGCTGCGCGAGCTGGTCGAATACTGGCGTGCCGAATACGACTGGCGGGCAGCCGAACAGCAGCTCAACGCCTACCCGCAGTACACGACGCGGATCGACGGGCAAACCATCCACTTTCTGCACGTGCGCTCGCCGGAAGCCGACGCGCTGCCCCTGCTGATGACGCACGGCTGGCCGGGCTCGGTCGTCGAATTCCTCGACGTGATCGGTCCTTTGACCGATCCGCGAGCGCACGGGGGCGACCCCGCCGACGCCTTCCACTTGGTCATCCCTTCACTGCCGGGATTCGGGTTCTCCGGACCCGTCGCCGACGCGGGCTGGACCATAGCTCGGATCGCCGCGGCTTGGGACGAGCTCATGCGCAGGCTGGGTTACCCCCGCTACGGCGTGCAGGGCGGTGACATCGGGGCGGCGGTGAGCCCGCAGGTCGGCCGCACCACGCCCAGCCGGGTGGTGGGAGTGCACGTCAACGGCGGACCCGGTCCCTTCCCACCGCTGCCGCTCGCGGAGGAGGAGCTGGCGAGCCTGACCGATCTGGAACGCGATCGCATCCGGCGGATCGAGGCGTTCATGCAAGAGGAGTTCGGTTACATCGCCATCCAGTCCACCCGGCCACAGACCCTGGCCTACGGGTTGGTGGATTCCCCGGTGGGCCAGCTCGCCTGGATCATGGACAAGTTCCGGGAGTGGACGCATCCTCGCGGCGTCGACCCGGACAAGATCATCGGCCGGGATCGCTTGCTGACCAACGTGATGCTCTACTGGCTCACCGGAACCGCAGGCTCGGCGGCCTACGTCGGCTATGCCCAGGACGCTCCGTGGGGCGAAACACAGCAGAACTCCGGCGTGCCGACGGCAGCCTTGGTCTTCGCCCACGACATCGGCATCCGCCGCTACGCCGAGACCGAGAACACCATCACGCGCTGGAACGACGTCGACCGCGGCGGTCACTTCGCCGCGATGGAGGAACCCGTCCTGCTCACCGCGGACATTCGCGAGTTCTTCCGCGACCTGCGCTGAAACCGATATCGATGGGGACTGCTCCGGCCGTGGCGGAGCTCTTCGGCTGGTGACGGGAACCTAGACGGTGAGCTCGCCCGCCGATCGCCAGGAGTTGCGTTCGGCGGTGAAGGCCTCCGCTTGCCTCGCGCGAAAGACCTCGATTGATTCCGCATTGCCGGCGAGGAACTTCCGGTAGTCCGCCAGGCGGAATTCCCCGTCCTCGGCCCGCACCCGGACGTTGCCCGCGGCGAAGTCGGCGCGCAGGTCGAGGAGTTCGTCCGCCTCGACCGGATACCACCGGATGCGGTCGAAATACCGCAGCAGCCATGGTGTTTCAGCGCCAGAGGCGGCTCGATCGGCGCCCGGCGGCAGCGCGGACGTCGTCGCGGTGCGGTGATTCCACATCTGGGTGGTACGCCCGACGAACTGGTAGCCGCCCGGTCCTTCCATGCCGTAAACGCACAGGTAGGCGCCGCCGATGCCGACCGCGTTCTCCGGGGTCCAGGTACGGGCGGGGTTGTACTTCGTCGTGACCAGCCGATGCCGGGGGTCGGTGGGGGTGGCGACCGGCGCGCCGAGGTAGACGTCGCCGAGTCCGAGCACCAGGTACTCGGCCCCGAACACGGTGTCGTAGACATCGGAGACGGTGTCCAGGCCGTTCATGCGACGAATGAACTCGATGTTCCACGGACACCACGGCGCGTCGGCGCGCACGCCGTGCAGGTAGCGGGTGATGGCCTCGCGCGTGGACGGGTCGTCCCAGGACAGCGGCAGGTGGACGACGCGGCTCGGCACCACGAGCTGATCGGAAGCGGGCAGCCGCGCCTCGGCCTCGGCGAGCAGGTCGAGCAGCACGGGCACCGGCAGGACGTGCGGATCCACCCGGATCTGCAACGAGCGGATGCCGGGCGTCAGTTCGGTCACCCCACGCACGCGAGCCACCAGCAGGTGCTGGTGCAGGGCGTGCACGCGGGCGCGCAGGCCCAGATCCAAGGTCATGGCGCCGTATTCGACGAGCACCCCGTCGTCGCCCGCGCGGCGGTAGGTCACGGCGGTCTCGTCGTCCACGTCGGCGCGGCGCAGCACGCCGTCGTCACCGTCGCCGCCCGTCGACAGCACGGTCGGCCACGCGGCGCGGCGCGCGGTCCCCAACTCCCGGATCGAGGCGGCGCGGTCGCCGCGCACGAGCACGAAACGCACGGTGTCGCCGGGGGACAGCTGGCCGAGCTTCCAGCGGTCGGCCGCCACGACGGTGACCGGGCAGACGAAACCGCCCAGGCTCGGTCCGTCGGGGCCGAGCAGGATGGGAGTGTCGCCGGTGAAATCCAGCGCGCCAACCGAATACGGCGTGTCGTGGATATTGGACGGGTGCAGTCCCGCTTCGCCGCCATCGGTGCGAGCCCACTCCGGTTTCGGGCCGATCAGCCGGACGCCGGTGCGATCGGAGTTGAAGTGCACCTCGTAATCGGTCACGACCACGGTGTCGAAGTCGGCGCGGGTGAAGAATTCCGGTGCGCCGTGCGGTCCTTCGGTAACCGCGAGTTCCCAGCGCCGGGCCAGCACGGGCTGTTCGTCCATCGGGACGGCCGCCACGACCCTGCCGTGGTGCGCGCCCAGCGGAAGCGATTCACCGGCGCGCAGTGCTCCGCGGTTGCTGCCCCCGAACCGGCCGAGGGTGAATGTGGCGGCGCTGCCGAGATATTCGGGCAGATCAATGCCGCCCCCGATCAGCACATAGCAGCGCATACCCGGCCCGCGTACGGCGCCCACGTCCAGCATGCCGCCCGCGGGCACCCGTACGGTGCGCCACTGCGGAACACGGATACCGTCCACGGTCACGTCGGTCGGTGCGCCGGTGACGCACACCCAGGTCGCCGCGGTGAACCGGAGCGCGGGACCGGCGAGAGTGCACTCCAGACCGGCGGCGCCCTCGTCGTTGCCGACCGCGCGATTGCCCAGCCGGAACGACAGATCGTCCATCGGTCCCGACGGCGGGACGCCGATATGCCAGTACCCCACCCGGCCGGGCCAGTCCTGCACCGTGGTCAGCATCCCGGGACGAACGACCTCCACCGTGTTCGGTTCCGCTGCGCCGGGGAGCGATCCGGTGCCCACCGGGAGCTGGGCGACGGTCATCGCGACACCACCATGCGCACCGGGGTCGGATCGAAGCCGTTGCACGGGTTGTTGATCTGCGGGCAGTTGGAGACCAGCACCAGCGTGTCGATCTCGGCGCGCAGGGTGACCCGCTTGCCCGGTGCGGACAGACCGTCCACGATCCCCAACGTGCCGTCCGCCTCGACCGGGACGTTCATGAACCAGTTGATGTTCGACACCAGATCTCGTTTGCCGAGCCCCCAGCGCAACCCTTCCGCGAGGAAGTTCTCCACACAGGCGTGCTGGTGCCGGGTGTGGTGGCCGTAGCGCAGCGTGTTGGACTCCTGCGAGCAGGCGCCCGCGATGGTGTCGTGATTGCCGACCTCGTCGGCCACGACGGTCATCAGCGCCGTTCCCGCATCGGTGCGTAGCACGCTGCCGGTGGTGAGGAAGATATTGCGCTGCGCGGCGACCGTGGCCTGCGCGCTGTACCGCTCGGTGTGGTCGGCCGCCGAGTAGAGCAGGCAGTCCACCGCCTGGTTACCGTGCAGATCGATGATCTCCAAGTGGTCGCCCGCGCGGACCACGGTGGACCATGGGGAGCGGGCGGGGACGGTCTCGTCGAGCACGATGGTGCGAGCCGTGGTCATGCGGTTGCCTCCAGAGTCAGTGCGGCCGTCCATGCCTGTTCGGTGTTCTGCACCGCCCGTTGGAATTCCGGGTCGTCGTCGACGGTCGCGGCGAGGCCTTCGGGGGCGGCCCACGCCACGACATCGAGATCCGTCGCGGGCCGCTCGTCGAGCGGGTGTGCGGAGTTGGCGACGAGCACGGTGACCGGAAGATGCACGAGCAGATCCACCGAAGCGCCGGGGGCGGCGCTGCCGGTGGCGGTGAGGTTTCCGTCCGGCTCCACCCGGACGCCACGGAAGAACGAGACCGTCGGCCCGATGTCGCGGGGTTCGAGTCCATGTTTGGCGCCCGCCAGCAGCAGCTGGGCGCGGGCCTGAGCGGTAGGGCCGCAGAGCGTGTCGTGGTGGCCGGATGTGTCGGCGAGCACGGTCGCCAGGATGCGTCCCTGATCCGATAGCAACGGATGGCCGCCACCCAGATACGCCTGCCACGGCACCTTGACCGTGTCGGCGACGTTCAGGCGCTCCCACGGCGCGTCGGTGCGCACCAGCAGCAGGTGCGCGCAGGCCGCGCCCGCCGGGTCGGACAGGCGGACGCGAGTGCCGCGGCCGAGTGCGGCGTTCGCGTAACCGTCTGCCGGAATACGTTGCGCGAAGGTAATTTTCGAGGCCGGTACGGTGGCGGGCAGGTCGGGACCCGCGATGATCGCCGCCGCGGCCTGCGATCGTGCGTGCGCCCGTGCGCCGGACGTGTCCGCGGTGCTTGTCACAGTTTTTTTCCCTTTCGTGCGCTGGGTCGTGGTGGTTGCGTGGTTCATCGGGACGGACGCGGGTGGATCGGTCGCTCTCATCCGGAGATGTGCGACTCGTGTGGTCCACCGGGCCGACGAGCGATCGGCGAATCTGGAGTGAGGCATTCCCCGGTCGTATGGGATGTGGCGGCGAGTCGCGGTGGTGGGTCCGGCCGCGCTGAGTCGTTGCCGATACTGCGACGTCCGGCATTTCCGGTCACGTCTGGCGTCATTGCGCGGCTCGCGATCCCTGTGGTCGAGGCCGGGTGCGGCGTTGGCCCGGCACGCTCATCGCCGCACCCGGTGCTGATCAGGCGGGCTGTGGTGCGGGCTCGGGGCTTTGCACCCGACGCGTGGCACCCAGAACGCTGCGATGCACCAGCGCACCGATTCCCAGTACCAGCAGCACGAAAAGCGGTGCGGCCCAGAGCATCCACCAGCCGCCCCCATCCGGTGTGTAGACCTCCGCGCGTGGCCAGGCCAGGTTCACCACCATGGCGATGCCCCAGGCCACGGCGAGCGCGTTGATCGGAATGCCGAAGCGGCCCAGGCGGAACAGGCGCGCGTCGGTGCCCGAGCCGGGCAGTCCGGTAAACCGCCGGACCAGCAGCGGCACCGTCACCAGCAGGTATGCCAGATACAGCGTGACGATGCAGACGCTGGCCAATGTCGCGAAAATGGCGGCGTTGCCGAGGTTGAGCAGCAGCAGGCCGATGCCAGAAGCGCCGATCACGATGGCGGGCAGCACGGGCGTGCCGTAGCGCGGGTGCACGGCGGCGAGCCTGCGTGCGAAGGGCAGTTTCCCGTCCCGTGCCATGGAGAACATCAGCCGCGAGCCCGCGGTCTGAATCGCCAACGTGCACACGGTGATCGCGACCGCGACGCAGCCCAGCAGCACCTTGCCCGCCGGGCTGTCCAGCTTGGCGGTGAGCACATAGGCCAAGCCGTCGGCGGCCAGGGCGCCATCGGACAGGCTCGGCGCGGCCATCAGCGCGCCCAGCAGCATCAGACCGCCGCCAAGCGCCGAGACCGACAGCGCGGTGAGAATGGTGCGCGGTGCGACGTGGCGCGGGTTCTTCGTCTCCTCGGAAAGCTCACCCGCGGAATCGAATCCGACCATCACATACGCGGCCATCAAGCCCGAGACCAGGAACGCGGCCCAGTAAGGACCGGGCGCGGCCTGATCGGTGTGCAGCACCACGCCGGGGCCGCGTTCGGTGGTGGTGAAGAACAGCGCGATGATCGCGAGGACGCCGACGATCTCGACGGTGACGCCGATCGAGTTGATCCGTGCCATCAGGTCGATGCCGATCACGTTGATCACCGTGGTGAGCGCCAGCAGAATGCTGCCGAGCGCCACGGCATTGGTCGCGCCGGACGGCGAGGTGAGCGCGGTATCCGTGCCGACGAGCTGGAATCCACTCCAGATCGAGGGCAGCACCACTTGCAGCGCGATCGCCGCCGCGGCGGCCGTGACGATCTGCGCAATGATCATCATCCAGCCCGCGAACCAGCCGACGAGCTCGCCGCCGAGCCGCCGGGACCACTGATAGATGCAGCCCGAAATCGGGTAGCGCGCGGCGAGTTCGGCGAAGTTCAGCGCCACCAGGAACTGTCCGGCGAACACGATCGGCCAGGTCCAGAAGAAGGCGGCTCCGCCGAACGAATAGCCGAAGCCGAAGAACTGGAAGATCGTGGTGAGGATGGAGACGAACGAGAAGCCCGCCGCGAACGAGGCGTAGCGGCCTAGCTTGCGATGCAAGACGGGCTGATACCCGAACTTGGCGAGGTCGGCGCTGTCGCCGCTGAGGTCGGAGGAGAGGATCGGGGCGAGGGTGGTGGCCATGGGCGGTCCTTCGGCGTGCGGCCAATAACTATCAGACGACAGTTTTACGGTCGCGATCGCGCTTCCGGTGACCTCCGTGTATCGCTTCCGGCAACCGCGGTAACTTCTGCGTTGCCGGTATTTCTATCAAGTGACAGAAACTGCACCGCATTCCGTGGGCAAACCGACCGGACGGCCACCGCGCCGCGGCGTCTCCGCGGCTACCTGCCAGAATGGCGGCGTGACGAACCTCGGTCCCGGCCGTCCGCGCGTCGCTCAGCGCCGCCGCCGCGGGCAGACGCCGCGTGCCGAAATCCTGGACGCCGCAGGCGAACTGTTCACCACCAACGGCTACGCCAACACCTCCACGCGTGCGGTCGCCGACGCCGTCGGCATCCGGCAGGCCTCGCTGTACCACCACTTCGCCGCGAAGGACGACATCCTCGACGCGTTGCTCGCCGAAACCATCGCACTGCCGATCGAGCTGGCCGAACGGCTGCGCGAGGCGCCCGAGCCGGTGCAGGTGCGGCTGTACGCGCTGGCTCTGTTCGACGTGCGGCAGCTGTGCGCGTCCCGCTGGAATCTTGGTGCGCTGTACCTGCTGCCGGAGCTGCGCACCGAGCGCTTCGCCGCGTTTCGCCTGCGCCGCGACGAATTGCGCGGGCACTACGAGACATTGGCCGCGCAGGTGCTTGCCGAAGGCGGCGGCGCGAGCACACCGGGCGCGGAGCTGTTGCCGTTCCGTTTGGTCGAGACCGTGATCAGCATCCGCTCCGACGAGGGCGCCGCGCCCGCCTACGCGGAGCAAACCATCCCGGGGGCGGTGCTGCGCACGCTCGGCTGGCTCGGCGATCTCGACACGATCAGTGCCGAGGCAACCGAGCTGCTCGACCGCTTGGCGCTGCCCGCCCGGTGATCAAGATTTGCCTTCGCCCCGCACCCAGTTCAAGCCCCAGCCGTAGACCTTGTCCACCTCGGTCACACCCCAGCGCGGGCGGTTCGGCGGCGGCGGGACGAACCGGCCTTCGCGGCGCAGCACCAGGTGCGTGCCGGTGTTCTCGATCAGCGCGAGCACCACGTCGCGGGAGTTGTCCGTGCAACCCTCCACGCTCAGCTCGATCGGCGGCGCACCGACCGGGTACAGCGTCGCGGTCAACCGGATGCCACGGAAGTCGGCGGCGCCGTCATAGAGGGTGGCGAAGACCAGGATTCGGCGGAACTCAGCGGCGTGGTCGAGATCGACCCGTAGGTTCTCACCGGCGGCCGCGCCGGACCGGTCGTCGGCGTCCAGCCGGATGAACGGCGCCTCGTCCAGCGCGCCGAAGTTGCCGACCGGACGGATATCACCCGTGCGACCGTCGACCAGCTCCCAGAAGCAACACAGGTCCAGATCCAGCGCGGCCGCACTCGAGCCTGCGACCGTGGCGGTCCAGTCCAAGTTGATCCGCATGATGCCGGAGGTCGCACCCCGCTCGGTCAGCGAGACCGAAGGAAAGTTCTCGCTCAGCGAGATCATGCTGGTGCCGACCTGCTGCCCCGTAGGCGCGGCGTGCCCGGGCTGAGCCGACCATCCTGACGGTAAGGGGTTCGCGTACTGGCCCGGCGCTGGCGTTTGGTGGCCTGGCGGTGCGTACTGGCTCAGTGGCGTTGGAATTCGGCCAGGTGGCGCAACTGGCTGGCCTGCGGGCATCGGGTACTGGCCGGGCGGTGGTGTGACGTGGCCTTGCCATGTTGTCGCGCCGGACGGATCCGGTGCCGCCGAGGAAGGGGACGCGGCGGACTGGCCCGGCTCTGGCGGAGCCGGTGCCGTCGGCGGCACGAATCGGTACAGCTCGGCGGGTACGGGTGCTGCTGGTGACGATGGGAAGGGATTCGCTTCGGACGGAATCGGCGCGGAAGGCGGTGACGGCGCGCCGAAACGGCTCGATTCGGGGAGAACCGGCGCGGACGGTGGTGGCGGCGTGAACTGGTGCGGTGGTGCGGGAGGCAATGGCGGCGGAGCGTATTCGTGCGGCGGCGCGGGTGTGTCGTCGACGGCGATGCCGTAGTCGGCGGCCAGCCCGGCCAAACCGGAGGTGTAGCCCTGGCCGACCGCGCGAAACTTCCATCCGCCCTGGCGGCGGTAGAGTTCGCCGAGCACGACCGCGGTCTCGGCCGATGCGCCGACGTCGTCGAAACGCGCGATCTCCGCCCCGGTGCCCGAGTCGACGATCCGCACGGACAGTCCGTCGAGCTGCCCGATCGAGCCGCCGTCGGTGGACGCTGCGATCACGATGGCGTCGATCTGCGGCTCCACTCGCGCCAGGTCCGACGACAGCACGTCCAGCGAGGTCGGACCCGGCCGCTTCCCCTCGTGCCGGACCGCGCCGGAGGGGTGGACGGGCTGGTTGTAGAAGACGAAATCGCTGTCCGAACGCACCTTCCCGGACACCACGAGCAGTGCGGAGGCATCGGCGTCCGGCGCCCCCGTCCGCCAGCCCACCTCGATCCGGACGGCGGACGCCGGTACCGGCACATTGGCGCCCTTCAGCATCGACACATCTGTCAACGTAACCGAAACCGGCGCACGGCGTCTCGCATGCGATCAATCCACACCCCGACCGGACGCGCGGCTATGAACGGCTGGGTGGAGTGGTCGCGGCGATGACCTTCGGCGTGTGTCGACCTACACCGTGCCCGCGGACCTCAGTGCGTCGGCGGCGCAATCTGCCAGTGCTCGTGCAACGCGCCCGCGATCTGCGGAAGCACGGTCACCGGAATCCGCTTGCGGCGCAGGATCGCCCGGATCTCCGTGACCTGATCGCGTTTACGCATGTCATAGGCGCCCGCGACCGGGCGGACCACCGGCGGTATGGACAGCAGGACCAGCTCGCCGTGCGGTTCGTCACCACCGGACAGGTCCAAGGCCAGCGACCAGCGGGCGCGTTCGTCGAGCGTGAAGCGACCGGCTACCACCCGATCCCAGGAGATGCTGGAGACGGTCCATGGTGTGCGCCGGTAGATGGCATGGTCGGTGAGCACGACCGCGTCCCTGGTGAACAGCGCGGCCAGCACCGCGATCCCGACGACCGCACCGGCCAGCAGCCCGGTGAACACCCGGTTCACGCCGAACGAGACGACGAACGAGGCGCAGATCGTCACGGTCGCCAGGATGCCGAGCACGCTGTAGAGGGCCGCCCGCTGCGTCGGGACCACACCTGCGCGCACCGTTGTCATCTCATCTACCTGCCTCTGGTGCATTTCCGGCACACGCTACCGCCCTGGGCGCCGGAGCACACCTGGCGATTCCCATCTGTGGCCGAGCCAGGCGCCGCCGTAGCGTTCTCACACGGTCAGCGCGACCGCCGCTTCCGCGGTGTACACCAGGAACGTCAGGCTCTGCTGGAAGTACAGCTGGACCGAGGTGGCGTCGTGCGACAGGTAGCCGATGGACAGGTCCTGCCCGATGCGCAGATCGAAGTCGCCGCCGCGGGTGGTGAGCACGATCGCGCCGGTGATGGCGGGCGCCCAGATGATCTCGCCCTCCGGGATCAGGCGTTCGATGTGGGTGCGGATCGGATGGCCGTGATCGGAGGTCTCGCTGACCGCGGTGTACAGGTCGGCGCTGAGCAGCACCGAGTACGGCCCGTCGACACCGGCCAGCCGCAATGCGCTCAGCGCCTGGGCGATGGCCTCCGGCACCTGCCGCGGGTCGCCGGGCACCGTGATCGCCTGGTTGGAAGAACTGGCCCGGATACCAGTGATGTGCGCGGCCGGGTACCCCTCGAAGATCGCGCGGTCCTCGGCGAAGGCGATCTTCTTCGCGGCGTCCTTCACGGGGTCGAGGTCGGTGTCCTGAGCGCCGCGCTCGACATTGTCGAGTTCCTCGCGGGAGAGGGTGAACGGCACCCGCAGTTCGACCAGCGGCGCGACCACCCGCCGGCGGGCGAGCACGCCTTCGCCGGGCGCCTCGATCGCGGTGGTGTGCCCGGTGCCGACCCCGGAGTAGTCGGTGCCGTGCGGGCCGGACAGGTCGACGACGCGGCGGCCGGCGATGTGCCGCTTGAACGTGCGCGTCGCCTCCTCCTCGATGGCCGCCCAGGCCTCGGAGGTGATCGGCGCGAGTTCGCGATGGAGGTTGTTCATGACCGGGTACTCCTTTTCAACGTGCCGATGCCGAGTGAACCGTCACCCGTAAGCACCGCGTTGCCGGACGGACCTGCCGGACCAGCGCCGTCGAGGGATACCGCGGCTTCCGCCGTCTCCCACGGTGCGGGTGGCAGTTCGTCGAGGAAATCGACGGTAGGGGCGAAGAACGAGGTGCCGGTGACGGCGACGGAGAAATCCAGGAGGCGGTCGTAGGCGGCCTCCTCGGTGCCGAGGAACATGCGGGTGAGCATGCGTTCGATGACGCTCGGGGTGGCCGCGTAGGCGATGTAGTAGGTGCCGAACTCGCCGTCGCGCACGCTGCCGAACGGCATGTTGGCGCGCACGATCTGCCGCTCGGTGCCGTCCGGATCGATCAGCGTGTTGACCGCGACGTGCGAGTCGGCGGGCTGGTCCTCGTCGGACAGTTCGAAGTCGTCCAGCTTGGTGCGGCCGATCACGCGCTCCTGCTCCTCGACCGACAGCGCCCGCCAGTCCGCCAACGGGTGCGTGTACTTCTGCACGGTCACGTAGCTCCCGCCGGCGAACGGCGGATCCTCGTCGCCGACCAGTGCGGCGGCGGCCGCGGCGCGCCCTTCGGGGTTCTCGGTGCCGTCCACGAAGCCGAGCAGGTCGCGCTGCTCGAAGTAGCGGAAGCCGACGGTCTCGTCCACGATGGTCGCCGCACCCGCGAGCCGGTCGGCGATGGCCATGGCCAGTTCGAAACAGGCGTCCTGCACCTGTGCCCTGAGGTGGAACAGCAGGTCGCCCGGTGTCGCCGGCGCGGTGTGGCGCTCACCGGCAAAACCGGGGAACTCGTGCAGCTCAGCGGGTTTCGGCCCGGCGAAGAGCCGGTCCCACGCTGCGGAGCCGATCGACGTGACGCAGCTGAGGCCGGCGCCGGGCAAGCGGAAGCCCACCGAGCGGCGCAGGCCGTTGATGTCGGCGAGCAGATCGCGCACTACCGCTTCGCCACCCTCGTCGATCGTGGCGACCAGGAAGATGGCGGCCGGTGTGAGCGGTTCGAGGATCGGCTGCGGCTCACCCATGATCGAACACACTAGCGCTCGACGGGCACCGCCGCCGGGCTGGGCCGCACAGGTGGCTACTACTTGGCTACCGTCAGCAGGAACGCGACGTCGTCGACCGCCTTGACGCTGTGCCGCGCCTTGGGCACCACGATCAGGTCGCCGGCCGATCCCTTCCACTCGTTGGCGCCGCTGATCAGCGTCAGCGTGCCGCTCAGCACCAGCAGGGTGGCCTCGCCGTAGTTGTCGTGCTCGGCCAGGCTCTGCCCGGCCGTCAAGCCGACCACCGTTTGCCGCAGAGCATGCGTATGACCGCCGTAGATGGTTTGTGAACTGCGTCCGCTCGTGGCGGTGGCAGCCAACTTCAGTTGTTGGCGCGCGACCGCAGTCAGCGATTTCTTGTCCATGGACCGCCTTTCACAGATCACCACAGCCGATGCCGGGCTGGTGGCATCGGCTCGAGGCGCTCGGACGGACGAACGTCCGGCCGCCGCATATCGAGGAGTATGCCCGACACCGCCGCGGCGCGGGTCCGGTTTGACGGGCACCGTGGCCGTGCGGTGTGTTGGCCGGGCCGCCGTTGCGGTGCCGCTGGCCCATTTACGCCGAGCCCGCACGGGTGTAGTGCCGGATGCGGAAGCGCAGTCCCGTGGTCGACGTGCGCCACGGCTCCGGCTCGTCGGGCCGCCATTCCGGCCCGATCGGAGGTGCGTAGGCGTCGCCCTCGACCGCGGTGTCGACCTCCGTGACGCACAGTTCGGTCGCGAAATCCAGCGCGGCGCGGTAGATCTCGCCGCCTCCGGCGACCCACACGGTGTCGGGCGCGCACCGGGACAGCGCCTCGGGCACCGACGCGACGCGCTCGGCGCCTTCCGCCGACCAGTCGGGCTGCCTGGTCACCACGATGTTGCGGCGGCCGGCGAGCGGACGGAACCGCGGCGGCAGCGAATCCCAGGTCCGCCTGCCCATCACCACGGGATGGCCCCAGGTGACCTGCTTGAAGTGCGCCATGTCCTCGGGTACGCGCCAGGGGATGGTATTGCGGAAGCCGATCACTCCCTCCAGCGTCTGCGCCCAGATCAGCCCGATCGTGCGCTCGGCTCCGTCGTGCGCCGCCGCGCTCACACGGCCACCGGGGCCTTGATGGCCGGATGATGCTGGTAGCCGACCACTTCCACGTCCTCGTAGCGGTAGTCGAACAGCGTCGGCGCGGGACGCAGCCGCAGCGTGGGGAACGGGTAGGGCTCGCGGGTCAGCTGCTCGGTGACCTGGTCCAGATGGTTGTCGTAGATGTGACAGTCGCCGCCGGTCCAGATGAAATCACCGGGCGTGAGCTCGGTCTGCTGCGCGACCATGTGAGTGAGCAGCGCGTAGCTGGCGATATTGAACGGGACGCCGAGGAACAAGTCGGCGCTGCGCTGATACAGCTGGCAGGACAGCTTGCCGTCGGCCACGTGGAACTGGAAGAACGCGTGGCAGGGGGCCAGCGCCATCTTGTCCAGGTCGGCCACGTTCCACGCGGACACGATGATGCGCCGGGAATCCGGGTCGGTGCGCAGGGTCTGCAGCACCTGGGCGATCTGGTCGATGTGGGTACCGTCCGGCGTCGGCCAGGACCGCCATTGCACGCCGTAGACCGGGCCGAGTTCGCCGTGGGCGTCGGCCCATTCGTCCCAGATGGAGACGCCGTGCTCGCGCAGCCACCCGATGTTGGAGTCGCCGCGCAGAAACCACAGCAGCTCGTAGACGATCGACTTCAGATGCACCTTCTTGGTGGTGACCAGCGGGAACCCGGCTGAAAGGTCGTAGCGCAACTGATGGCCGAAGACGCTGCGGGTTCCGGTCCCCGTCCGGTCGGCCTTCCTCGTGCCGGACGTGAGCACCAGCCGCAGCAGATCCTCGTACTGGGTGTCGGGGGTGGAAGCCGGATCGAGCGCGTCAGGGGCCACGCCTGGCAACTCTAGTCGTCCTGGCAAGCTCGCCCGCATGCGCAAGCTCTACGTGATCGGCATCGGCGCCGGAGATCCCGACCAGGTCACCCTGCAGGCGGTCAAAGCGATGCGGCAGGTCGACGTGTTCTTCGTGATCGGCAAGGGCGAGGCCAAGCAGGAGCTGCTCGACGTGCGAACCGCGATCCTGGACGAGCACATGGACCGGCCGTACCGGATCGTGCCGATCGCCGACCCGCCGCGCGACCGCACGCCCGCCGACTACCTGGACGTCGTGGAGGACTGGCACGACCGCAGGTCGGCGCTGCTGGAATCGGCTTTCGCCGAGGTCGACGGGGTCGGCGGCATCCTGGTCTGGGGTGACCCCGCGTTGTATGACAGCACGCTGCGGATGATCGAGCGGGTGCTCGCCCGCGGCGTGGCGCGCTTCGACTACGCGGTGATTCCCGGCATCACCAGCGCGCAGGCGCTGGCCGCCCGCCATCGCATCGTGCTGCACGGAATCGGGGAACCCCTGCGCATCACCACCGGCCGCCGCCTGCGCGAGGAGGGACTCGGCGCCGAGAACGCGCTGGTCATGTTGGACGGCGACACCTCGTTCACCGCGATCCCGGACGAGGACGTGCACATCTGGTGGGGCGCCTATCTCGGCATGCCGGACGAGACGTTGATCGAGGGTCCGCTGCCCGCGGTGCGGGACGAGATCGTCCGCCGCCGGACCGAGCTGCGCGAGCGCAAAGGCTGGATCATGGACATCTATCTGCTGCGCCGCGGCCGGTGAGCGTCGTAAAGACACCTTTTGGTCGTGCTGCCCATGTCAGTCGACGCTCCGTGTATGTACCGGACAGTGCTGGGTGCGCTGGGTGCCGTACCCGGCTTACCTTCCGCAGTCCTGCGTGCACCTGCGGTCCCGGCGCAGCCGACCGGCTGTGGTTGCGTTGTCGATCAGAACATCGAGCGGAGTCGAAAGGCGGTTGCGGTAGTGATTGAAGCCGCCATTTGACTCCGCTCGATCAGCTGGCCGGATTTGTCGGTGGGGCTGGGTACGCTGGACCGCGTGCCTGAACTGCCCGAAGTGGAGGCGTTGGCGCAGTTCCTCCGAGAACATGCGGTCGGCGCGGTGGTCGGGCGTGTCGACGTGGCCGCGTTGAGTGCGGTCAAAACATTCGAGCCGCCGGTGACGGCACTGTCCGGGCGGGACGTGACCGGGGCGGGGCGCTGGGGCAAGTTCCTCGGCATGGCATGCGACGGGCTGTGGCTGATCACGCATCTGTCCCGGGGCGGGTGGTTGCGCTGGATCGACGAACCGAGCCCTACGCCGCCGAAGCCGGGCGGCAAGAGCCCGCTCGCGTTGCGGGTGCATTTCTTCACGCCGGAAGGCGCGACGCCCGCGTTCGACCTCACCGAGGCGGGCACGAAGAAGCGGCTCGCGGTGTACGTCGTGGAAGACCCCAAGGCGGTGCCCGGCATCGCGCGTCTCGGCCCCGACGCGCTGGAGCTGACCGAGGCACAGTTCGCCGAGATCCTGCACGGCACCTCCCAGCGGATCAAGACCGCGCTCGTCGACCAAGCGTTGCTGGCCGGCGTCGGCAACGCCTACTCCGACGAGATCCTGCACGTCGCGCGGATCTCACCGTTCGCGAACACGAAGACCCTGCCCGCCGACAAGCTGGCCGAGTTGTACGCCGCGATGCGCGAGGTGCTCACCGACGCGGTGCGGCGGTCGGTCGGCCAGGATGCCGCCCGCCTCAAGGGCGAGAAGCGTTCCGGCATGCGGGTGCACGCCCGCACCGGGCTGCCCTGCCCGGTCTGCGGCGACATCGTCCGCGAGGTCGCCTACGCCGAGCGGTCCTTCCAGTACTGCGCCACCTGTCAGACCGGCGGCAAGGTGCTCGCCGACCGGCGGATGTCCCGGCTACTGAAGTAGCGTCCCGGCGTCTCAGGTCAGCGTCGGCACCTGGACGCCTTGCCAGGCGAGCCTTTTCGCCCGGTCCGGATCGTGTTCCACGCGCGTCGGGTAATCGATGATCAGGGTCGACCTGCGCGCCTCGGTATAGGCGGGCCAGGACGGCAGCGGAGCGCCGGTGTCGGCGAAGGCGAGCCAGTTGTCCTGGAACTGCTCGGTGACCGCCCGCAGCCCGCGTCGACCGCCCGCGGCGGTCAGCGCTCGGCCGAAGGGGGAATCCGCGGCGCCGAAGACCGGGATGAGGTCGGTGGCGTGCGTGGCGCCGAGACCGGCCAGATGCAATGCGCGCGGGGCGAAGTCGTAGCGGTAGGCGTAGGTCGGCGCGTGTCTGCTGTGGCCTTCCATGACGGTCAGCGCAGGACGCCAGAAGGTGAAATCGCCACCCGCGCGTATCGCGGCCCTCGCCTGCGGGTAGCCGGGATATGCTGCGGCGATGCGGGATTCCGCGCCCTCGCCGGAGCGGGCGAGCGCGGCGCGCAGCCGCCCGGGTGTGGTGGGCAGCTCATCGGCGAACCTGGCGAACAGTGTTCCTTCGTCCCGGTTCGTGCCGATGATCAAGGGCACCCGCTGGGCGGAGCCTTCGACGATCGCGTCGATGGGGGCGTGCGGCAGGAATTCGCCGTCCACGACCGGACAGGCCGGGAAGACGCCCGGTTGCTCGCGCAGCACTTGGTTCAGGGTGCGGTCCACCGCGCGGCGGATATCGTTGGCGCCCGCGGTGCGCAACGCGGCGCCCGCGTTCTCGGGCGTCGCGCCCAGCGCCGCGACGCAGCGGCGGGCGAAGGCGCGAGCTTCCTCGGCGGTCACCGCCCAGTCGGCGGGCGGGCTCTGCGAGATGGCGCGGTGGAACAGGCCTTTCGCCGCCGGAGTGGCCATCAGGCCGAGCACGGCGTGCGCGCCCGCCGACTCGCCGAAAATCGTCACGTTGCCGGGGTCGCCGCCGAAGGCCGCGATATTGGTGCGCACCCACTCCAGTGCGGCGACCTGGTCGCGCAAGCCCAGGTTCGTGTCGAACGGCTGCGCCGGCGTGCCGAACTCGCTGAAGTCGACGTAGCCGAACGCGCCGAGCCGGTAGTTCATCGACACCACGACCGCGTCGCCGCGCACCGCGAGCCGCGCACCGGAATACAGCGTCAGCGCGGAGGTGCCGATCAGGTAGCCGCCGCCGTGGATGAAGAACAGCACCGGCCGTGGACGCGTGGCCTGCGTGGCGGGCGCGGTGACATTCAGTGTCAGCGCGTCCTCGCTGGTCGGCTGGTAGGCGCGCGGTCCGATCCGCGCCCCGGAGCGATGCTGCATCGCGGCGGAGGTGAACTCCGTGGCCGCCCGGACACCGGACCACGGCCGCACCGGCTGCGGGGCGCGAAATCGCAAGTCGCCCACGGGAGGAGCAGCGTAGGGAATGGACCGCCAGCGGAGTACGCGGCGGCCACGGTGACCGCGGACGACTCCATCGGCGGTCGCGATATCCGTTGTTGCCACCATCCACCGATGGTAGCTACGCGCGCCGCGTCTCCAACAGGCGCAGCCAGAACTCGCTGACCGCGGGGAAGGCCGGCACCGCGTGCCAGAGCCGGGACAGCGGCACGCCGCCGACCACCGCGATGGTGGCCGCGTGCAGTTGCTCGCCCACGTCGGGACCGACGAACGTGGCGCCGAGCAGGGTGTCGGTGGCGCTGTCGATCACCAGCTTCGCGTGCCCGGCGTAGTCGTCGCGGGAGAGCGCCGAACCGGCCACCGCGATGTCGAGTTCGACGGTCTCGACCGCGTGGCCCGCCTTCCGGGCCGCGGCTTCGGTCAGGCCGACGGAGGCGACCTCCGGCGCGGTGAACACCACCTGCGGCACCTTGCCGTGGTCGGAGCTCGCGACGAACCGCGCGTCGTCCAACGGCTTGCCCTCGGTACGCGCCGCGATCACGTCACCGCACACCCTGCCCTGGTACTTGCCCATATGCGTGAGCGCCGCGCGATGGTTCACGTCGCCGATCGCGTACAACCACCCGCCGTCGACGCCGCGGACGGTGAGATGGTCGTCGACCGCCACATAACCGTCGGGCAGTCCGACCGCGGCCAAGCCGAGCCGCTCGGTGGCGGGCGCGCGTCCGGCTGCCACCACGAGTTCGTCCACCTCGAGAGTCGACTCGCCCTCCGGGCCGCGCAACCGCACCGTGACCGGATCGCCGTGTATCCACCCCTCGCCGGTGTCCTTCGCCACCGGACGCTCGACGGCGGTCGGCTCGGTGCCGAACCGCACCCGCGCGCCCGCCGCGGTCAGTGCCGCGGCCACCCGCTCGCCCGCGAACGGTTCCGCCGCGGCCAGCAACGCCGAGCCGCGCACCAGCACGGTGACTTCGGCGCCGAGCGCGGCCAGCCAGGTCGCCGCCTCGCAGGCCACCACGCCACCACCGACGACGGCGACCCGGCGCGGGACCTCGTGCAGATTGGTGACGTCGCGGGACGTCCAGGGCAGCGCGGCGCGCAAGCCGGGCACGTCGGGGATATTGGCGGTGGTGCCGGTGGCCAGTACCACGGCGTGCCTGGCGCGTAGCTGCCGACCGTCGACGTCGACCAGGCGCTCTCCGGCCAGGCTCCCGGTGCCGCGCACGACGTCGACGCGGTTGTCCTTCGCCCAGTCGACCTGCGAGGAGTCGTCGTGGTCGTGCACGAACGCGTCGCGTCGCCGCAGAACAGCCTCGACGTCGAGGCTGTTCACCGCGACACCTGGCATCGCCCGCGCGGCCGCCAGCACATGGCCCGGCCGCAGCAGGGCCTTGCTCGGGATACAGGCCCAATAGGAGCATTCGCCGCCGACGAGTTCGCGTTCCACGATGGCGGCCGTGCGGTCACTGCCCGCGATGGCGTAGGCGGCGGCGTTCTCGCCCGCCGGTCCGCCACCGATCACGATGACGTCGTATTCGGTCGGTGTGTTCGACATGGCGGCGCTACTGAAGGTAGCCCTCGACCTGGGAAACGGAATTGGGCTGGACCGCGTCCGCGGACTCACCGAGGCCGAGCCGCGCCCTGCGGTGGCGGAGCAGGTCCCACGCCTGATCCAGCATCACTTCCAGTTCGGCCAAACGCTGGCGTTCGGTCTTCGGGTCCAACTCGCCCCGGGTGGCCTGCGAGCGCAGCTCATGCTCCTGGTCGACCAGCTTCTTGATACGCGCCAAGACGTCCTGTTCGCTCATGCGGACAATGCTACGGGCCGGGCCAGGCACTCGGCGGCGATCGGGACGGCGGTGACCAGATCCGGCCAGGACAGCGCGGTGTAGCCGAGGGCGACGCCGAAGTGATCACGCCGAGGTCCCAGATGATGCCTGGCCAACCCGTCGAGCGCGACGCCACGACGCCGTCCGGTCGCGATAACGCGCTGCTCGGCGTCGGCCGAGTGCACCGGAACGACGACATGCGAACCGGCGTCGTCGCCGACCACGTCGAGCCCGCGCTTGCGCAGCTCGGTCACCACCAGCGCGCGCCGCGGCGGCACTGCGCGGCGCAGCCTGCGCAGGTGCCTGGCCAGATCGCCGTGCGCGGCCAAGGCCACCAGCACCTGCTGGCCTGCCGGGCTCGGGCCGGTGCCGGTGCGCTCCCGGTGGGCGAGCACGGCTTCGGCGATTTCCGGTGCGGCCAGCAGCCAGCCGACGCCGAGGCCAGGGGACAGGATCTTGCTCGTGGTGCCCAAGTGGACCACGACATCGGGAGCCATGGTGGCGAGCAATGGCAGCGGCGCGGTGTCGTAGCGCAGTTCACCGTCGTAGTCGTCCTCGATGACGACGATCCCGCACCGTCGCGCGTGCTCGATCAGCTCGACCCTGCGGGCCGCGGGCATCCGTGCGCCGAGCGGAAACTGGTGTGCCGGAGTGCAATACACCGCCTTGATACCTGGCGGCAGTAGATCGACGCGCAGGCCGTGCGCGTCCACCGGAACCGGAAGCAGATCGACCCCCGCCGCCGCGAACGCGCCCGCGGCCCGCTGATAACCCGGGTCTTCCATGGCTACGGCATCGCCGGGCCGCAGCAGGGCGGCCGCCAATTCCCCCACGGCTGAACTTGTTCCAGCGGTGGCCAGCAATGTGGTGGCGCTGCCCGCGCCGAGCCCGCGGTGACGCAGCAGGTGCTCGGTGACCGCCGTGCGGAATTCCGGTTCACCCGCGCGGTCTTTGCGTACCAGCGGCGTGTGGTCGGCGGCGGCCCGCCAGGCGCGGCGCCACGCGGCCGGATCGATGGCCTCTATACACGGAGCGCCGGGGGCGAGGTCGAACAGGTGTGATGCGACGTCCGTGTGGTGGGACGCGGCAGCGGGCGCGGGCGCCACGGCGGGAGCGGTGGTCAGATAGGTGCCGGAACCACGCTTGCCGCTGATCCAGCCTTCCGCGTGCAGCTGGTCGTAGGCGGCGGCCACCACCGTGCGGCTGACGCGGAGCCGATCGGCCAGCGCGCGGGTGGACGGCAGCCGGTCGCCCCCGCGCAGCGGTCCGTTGGTCGCGGCATGGCGTAGCTGGTCGGCGATCTGCACCGACAGTGGTTCCGGCAGGTCGCGATCCAGCTCGAGAGGAAGGTCGTCCAGCATGGTTCCTCCTCGAAATGGACTGCTGGAATTCGGCTGAATTGGCACTTTGATAATGCCATTTGTGGTCCGATCCTGGGTTTCATGACCGAATCAGCACGGACTCCGCTCTCGCCTACGCCCCGTAGCACACCGAACCGGCACAAGGACCGGGCGCGCACCGATCGCGCCGACCTGGATACGGTGCTCGACGCCGGGCTGGTCTGCCACCTGGGGGTTCTGCTCGGCGGCACGCCGGTCGTGCTGCCGACCATCTACGGCCGCGACGGCGACACCCTCTACGTGCACGGCTCGACCGGCGCCGGGAGCCTGCGCGCGGCGATCGCCCACGACATCTCGGTGGCGGTGACCCTGGTGGATGGCGTGGTCTATGCGCGTTCGGCCATGCACTTCTCGATGAACTACCGCTCGGCCGTCGTGCTCGGCCGCGCCGTCGAGGTGACCGGCCACGACGAATGCCTGCACGGACTGCGCGTTATCGTCGAACATGCCGCGCCGGGCGCTTGGTCGCGCGTGCGCCCACCGAGTAAGAAGGAACTCGCCGCGACGAAAGTGCTCGCCCTCGATCTCACCGAGGCCTCGGTGAAGGTCCGCACCGGCGGCCCCGTCGACGACGCGGCGGATATCGAGGCGGGCGGTGTGTGGGCCGGTGTGCTTCCGCTACGCCAGGTGTGGGGAGCGCCGATCAGCTCGGACGATCTGCCGCCGGGAATTGCCGTCCCGGACGATGTCCTCCGGCGGCGCGAATCGAGCCTGGTCCCGATCCACTGACCGGCAGACCGCCTCGGACCCGCGAAATGTCCGCCGTGCTCGCGTATTTCGCGACGCCGGTCGGTTCTTCGCATTCGCTCGTGGCCATGGGACGGTTGTGTGCGGACGCCGAACCCACGCCACGAGCGCTTACCGAGTCAGGGTCGGTTCAGAACACGAAATGAGGGCCGTATCCCGTCGTTTGCGCGATGCCGTTGGTGGCCTCGACGCGGGCGGTGATGAATGGCATGGCCGAGGCCGGGGAGAGGCATCCGTTGACATTCAGCGGGGTATTGCTGTGCGCGAAGGTGAAGGGGAACGTCGAGTCCTCGTCCAGGTCCGCCTCGGCGATCACCGCGGCGGTCACGCTACCCGGGGCCAGACTCACCGTGATCTCACCGCCGAGTTCCCCGTTGACACCGAAGCTGGTATCCGCGCCGAGTGCAATGGTGGGAGCGACGATGACGGGAAAATCCTCGATCATCCCGAACTCGTTGAGCCCGCCGAAGTCGATCCCACCGAACTCGATTGCGATTCCGGGGGTGAAGTCGACACCGGCACCGGCGGCCGCGGCGATGGATACCTGGATGCCGTCGGAAATGTCCACCGCGCAGCCGATCAGATATCCGGCGACGATCTGCCCGCCGCGCAGCGACGAGGGTCCGTCGGAGACGACCGAGAAATCTCCGGACACCTTGGCCGCGTGCGCGAACGGTACGCCCAATGTGAGAGCACCGCCAGTGGGCAGGACATGGTTGGCATCCACCGACGCGATCAGGTGCAACCCGCCGGTGCCTACCTCCCCCGGCTCCGCGTCCGCCGCGGTATCGGCGCCGGTAACAGCACCGATGGTGGTCAGCATCACCGCGGTGATCGCGGCCAGAGTACGCGAATGCTTGCGGTTCATCATGCTCCAGTCGAGTAGCTGTCGGAATGGAACTTCGGACGCAAACGGCAGTCGCACACCAAGATCGCCCCAGATTCTGCTCGGCGTGTGCGGCCGAAACTTTACGGTAGGTGCAGCTCAGGGGCCGGTAATTGGGCCCGGCGCGGCGAGTCGACCGACGCGACCGGCTTTCGGTCCACGTCGGCATCGCGGGCAGGATTCTGCACCATAGCAAGTCGCGTGCTAACCCGGCGAGTGTCTGGCACGGGTGTCGGCTGGATTTCGCCCCATTGTCGGCATCGTCGGCATTCCCGCAGGGGTTGAGGACCATTACCCCGACGCGGTCGAGGTGGATGGGGCAGAGGGTCTGCCCCGGCTCAGTCGTGAACGGCTGTATCGGGATCGCTGGGCGACGAATTCACCACGAGCGCGTGCGCAGCCCGGCCGAGGCAGCGGTGCGCACCGCCAGTTCGCGTAGCGCCGCGGCGGACTCGATGCGATCCGGATCCAGGCTCACCAGACTCAGCACGTAGTCGTCACCGATCCGGCACAGATAGCCAGAGAGTCTGGTGCGCGGCAGTCGCGCGGTGGTCAGGCCAGGGTGGATGGCGCGGGCGGCGACGCCGGTGCAGCGATGGGGGCCGAGCGTGCGCAGGGACGCGGGCAGCGCCCCGATGTTGGAGCACAGGATGTCTCGCTCGCCCGCGCCCTTGGACAGGGCGTAGGCCCAGCGGTCCGGGATCACCTGGAGCAGTTCTTCGGGCATGCCGCCCGGCGCGGACATGCGGTGTTCATAGGCCGAACGGGCCAGTGCGCGGATGGTCGCGGGGGTGTCGGCTCGGCCGATCGCGATCTGGGTCATGGCGAGGTCGTTGTCCACGCGTGGTTCGGCGCGGGTGTCGACGGGCAGACTGGCCTCGATCGTCTCGGCGGGAAACCCGCTGTTCCACAGCATGGTCGCGACGAGGTGGATGAACAGGCTGTTGGCCGTGCCGCCCTGTCGTGCGGCAGCGCGATCCCATTCCGCGACGGGACATTGCAGGATCGCACTGTGGGTCATGGTTCCGTACGCGGTGTGTGTCCTGTCGTCCCGGAGCGCGGCGGATGGCTGGTGCGGTATCCCGTGCCGCAACGCCGAAGCGGTGCCGCGCAGCACGATCGCCCATTGCTGCCAGGCATCGCGCCAATCCGATTCCCGCGCAGCGAAATTCGGCCTCGGTGCGCGCTCGCCGCCCAACGCGTCGTCCACGGCCAGCGCCAGCGCCCGCCCGTCGGCCAGTGCGTGGGAACACGTGAGGGAGACGAGGGAACCACCGTCGTCCAGCGCCGCGGTCGCGAGTCGCCATCCGGGGCCGTATTCCGGATCGAGCCCGTCGCCTTGCGCGTCGGCCCAGTCGAGCAGTTGCGCGACGGGGAGGATGCGCTCGGCCTGAATGCCGGAGCCGAGCGCCGGCGAGGCGCTGGCATGCGCGATCGGATACGCGCGGACGTTCGGTTGCCAGGATCGGCGAGCGCCCGGCACACGTGGTCGAGCCACCCTGCGTCCTAAAGGCCCCGAGCACAGTGCGTCGTGCACTCGCGCCAGCAGGGCTGGGTCCACGCGGTCGGCCGTCCGCCAGAGGCCTTGCAGCGCGATCGGGGTGCCCAGCCCGCGGTGGGTGCGGAGGAAGATCTCATCGACGACGCTCAGCCGGGTCATCGGAGTCAGGCGCGACCGCCGTGCCTGCCCGCGCCCGCCGCGAAGCGCTGCGCGCCCTCCAGCGCACCACCCGCCAACGCCGTCAGGCCGTGCCGGAACTCGTTGCGCAGCGCGGACTCCTCGCTCATCCCATCCTGCTCCAGCAGCGACATCCGGTCCGAGCGCAGACACGCCTGGGGCAGCGCGGCCAGGTCCGCGGCGAGTTCCTCCGCTGCCCGGCGCGCTTCCCCGGTGGGCACCACGCGGTTCACCAGACCGATCTGCAGGGCCTCCACGGCGCCGACCGGCCGTCCGGTGAGCACGAGGTCCATCGCGCGGCCGGTGCCGACGATGCGCGGCAGACGGATGGTGCCGCCGTCGATGAGCGGGACGCCCCAGCGGCGGCAGAACACACCGAACGTGCTGTCCTGCTCGGCGACCCGCAGGTCGCACCACAGTGCGAGTTCGAGCCCGCCCGCCACCGCGTAGCCGGAGACGGCGGCGATCACCGGCTTGGACAGCCGCATGCGCGTCGGCCCCATCGGGCCGTCGCCGTCCTCGGTGGCCTGGTTGGAGCGCTCGGTGCCGAGTGCCTTCAAGTCGGCGCCCGCGCAGAACGTGCCGCCATCGCCCCACAGCACGGCGACCGACGCATCGGGGTCGGCGTCGAACTCGCGGAATGCGTCGGCCAGCGCGGCGGCGGTCGGTCCGTCGACCGCGTTGCGTGCCTCGGGGCGATGCAGGATCACGGTTGTCACAGGGCCGTTGCGTTCGATCAGAACCGTCACGAGGTCGACCATACGCCGTAAAAGCACCCTTGTGTGAAGAAATGAATCTGTGCTTCACTTCTTGTGTGGCCTACCGCAGGACCCCCGCAGTACAGGCCCGCCTGGACGCTCAGGCGGGGCTGATCGTGCAGGCCGCGACCAAGGTGCTGTCCCACGGCGGATATGCCGCGCTGTCCATGGCCGCGGTCGCGGCCGAGGCCGGAGTTGCCACCGGCACCGTCTACAAGAACTTCGACGGCAAGGCCGATCTGGTACGCGCGGTCTTCCGCAAGGTGGTCGCCCGCGAGGTCGCGGCGGTGGCCGCGGCCGGTGCGCACGGAACGGCGCTGGAACGGGTGACCGCGGCGGTGGAGACCTTCGCCGGTCGCGCGCTGA
Source organism: Nocardia sp. Marseille-Q1738 (assembly GCF_965283145.1). Classification (NCBI taxonomy): domain Bacteria; kingdom Bacillati; phylum Actinomycetota; class Actinomycetes; order Mycobacteriales; family Nocardiaceae; genus Nocardia; species Nocardia sp. Marseille-Q1738. The sequence continues at coordinate 1,507,834 of NZ_CBDIMS010000001.1, forward strand.
AGAACCCGAACCTGGCCTACGTATTGCTCGCCGAGCCGGTCGACACCATCGTCGACAGCGAACGCCTGCACTTCCGGCGCTCCTTCGCGGAAACATTCGAATCGGCGGTGGCCGAGGGCGTTTCGCGGGGCGAGCTTCCGCCGCAGGACCCGAGGATCAGCGCCGCGGCCTTGGTCGGCGCGATCGGCGAGGTGCTGGTCGGCCCGCTCGCCGACGCACCGCACGGGGAATTCGTCGTCCCCGAACTCATCGCTTTCGCGATACGCGCGCTCGGCGTGCGCGACAACCCGGGCACCGATGGCGCTCGGCTGGAATCAGGAGTGTCAGATGCAGACGCATGAAGTCTTCAATCAGGTGCCCGACATCGTGCCGTTCGACGCCGCGCGCAACCCCGCGCTGATCGAGGGCTTGCACCGGGAAGGCGCGGGCTGGGCCGAAGCCGAGGTGCGCGAACTCGGCGCGCTCGCCGGCGGCGCCGAGGCGCAGGAGTGGGGCAGGCTGGCGAACGAGTACCCGCCGGTGCTGCGCACCCACGACCGGTACGGCCACCGCATCGACGAGGTCGAGTTCCACCCGCACTGGCACGACCTGATGCGCGTCGCCGTCGAGCACGGCCTGCACGGCGCGCCGTGGCTGGACGAGCGGCCGGGCGCGCACGTGGCCCGCGCGGCGAAGTTCTACACCTGGGGCATCGCCGACGCGGGCCATATGTGCCCGATCTCGATGACCTACGCAGTGGTGCCCGCGCTGCGGCACAACCGGGAGCTGTCGGCGAAGTACGAGCCGCTGCTCGGCTCCCGCGTCTACGACTTCGGCCTGCGTGAGCCGTCCACCAAGGCCGGACTGATCGCGGGCATGTCGATGACCGAAAAGCAGGGCGGCTCCGATGTCCGCGCCAACACCACCACCGCGACACCGCAGCCGGACGGCTCGTACCGGATCGTCGGGCACAAGTGGTTCACCTCCGCGCCCATGTCGGACATGTTCCTCACACTGGCGCAGGCGCCCGGTGGGCTGTCCTGTTTCCTGCTGCCCCGGGTGTTGCCGGACGGCACCCGCAACCCCATCCGCATCCAGCGGCTCAAGGACAAACTGGGCAACAAGTCCAACGCCTCCTCCGAGATCGAGTACGAAAACGCCGGCGGCTGGCTGGTCGGCCAGGAAGGCGCTGGCGTCAAGACCATCATCGAGATGGTGAACATGACCAGGCTGGACTGCGTCATCGGCTCGGCCACCGGGATGCGCGCGGGCACGGTCTACGCGGTGCACCATGCCCGGCACCGAGAAGCCTTCGGCGCCAAGCTGATCGACCAGCCCGCCATGCGCAACGTGCTCGCCGACCTGGTGATCGAGTCCGACGCCGCGACCACGGTGATGATGCGGTTGGCCGGGGCCACCGACCGGGCCACGCAGGACCCGGCCGAGGCGGCGCTTCGCCGCATCGCGTTGGCGGTCACCAAATACTGGGTCTGCAAGCGGGCGCCGTCACACGCGGCCGAGGCGCTGGAATGCCTGGGCGGCAACGGGTATGCCGAGGAATCCGGTATGCCGCGGCTGTATCGCGAGGCGCCGCTGATGTCCATCTGGGAAGGCTCGGGCAACGTCGCGGCGCTGGACGCGCTGCGGGCCATGGGCCGTCAGCCGGAGACCGTCGAGGCGTACTTCAACGAAGTGTCGCTGGCGAAGGGCGAGAACCCCCGGCTGGACGACGCGATCGCCCGCCTGGGCAAGGAGCTGTCGGATTTCAACGACATCGAATACCGTGCGCGCCGGGTGGTGGAGCTGATGGCGCTGGTGCTGCAAGGGGCGCAACTGGTCCGGCACGGCCACCCCGCCGTCGCGGACGCTTTCTGCGCCACCCGGCTGGGCGACGACTGGGGCATCGCGTTCGGCACGCTGCCTACCGGGGTGGACACGGGCGCGATTGTCGAGCGCGCATTCGTCTGAGGCGCCGTTCTCCCGACTGTCGACCTGTCCTGAGGTGGACGCTGCCTAGTCCCGAGAGCAGGGCTTCGCACCGGAAAGCCTCAGGCGGGCCGAGTCAGCACGCGTTCGACCAGCGCCGTGTCGCAGTGCTCGACCACTTCGCGCAGCTTCCCTTCGGCGACGCGGAAGAGGAAGCAATAGGTCTGGTCGTAGGTTTCGCCGCGGGTGGTCACGGCGTGGGCGCGGGCCTGCACCACGACGCGATCACCCTCGGCGACGATCACGTCGGCGGCACTGCGGTATTCGGTGAACTGGGCCATGAGTGGCCGCAGAAGTTGGTGTAACACCGTACTTTTCGGTTCCCACGTGCCGCTCCAGGACCAGTCGCCGGGGAAAACCCACCGGAAGTCGTCGGCCATGGCGTCGCTCAGCGCGCGGGTATTGCCGAGCGCCATCTGCTCGAAGATGTCCTCGAGCAGCTTCTTGTTCTCGATCGCGGACGTGTCCAGTGTTCGCTCAGTCATGCCGTCGACGCTATGGGCGGGAAATTCATGCGACAAGCGAAACTCTGACATGCTTGGTATGAGTAGTGCGCATGAGTGAGTTCACTGTCCTCGGCCTGCGCGTTGTGCGGGAAGCGGCCACCTGCGGGTCCTTCTCGACCGCCGCGGAGAATCTCGGCTACACGCAGTCCGCGGTGTCGAGGCAGATCGCCTTGATGGAGCGGGCGGCCGGGCGTGCGCTGTTCGAGCGGCACGCCCGCGGCGTCCACCCCACCGAGGCGGGGCGCATCGTCGTGCGGCACGCCGAAATAGTGCTCGGCGAGCTGGAGAACGCCCGGCACAGTATCCGCCACTTGGAGGCCCGCCCACCGGGCCGGCTACGGATCGGCGCGTTCTCGACCGCGATGGCCGCCCTCGTGCCGCAGGCGATCGCCGCTGTGGTCGGCGACCAGCGTGCGCGGATATCGCTGCGGGAGGGGCTGAGTCCCAGATTGCTCACCGCGGTCGCCCGGGAAAGACTCGATGTTGCGGTGGTGACCGCGCCCGACGCCGCTCCTCCTGGAGTCGAGATCCAACCTTTGCTCAACGATCCGTTGCTCGTCGCGCTCGCGCCCACACACCCTCTCGCGGGCGTCACCAGCGCCACCCCTGAGATGCTGCGCGGCGAACGATGGATCGCCGGAAGCCAGGAGCCCGGCTCCACCCTGCTCGGCGCCTGGCGCGATCTCGGATGGGAACCGGATATCGCGTTCGTCGCCCGCGACTGGTTCGCCAAACTGGGCCTCGTCGCGGCGGGGCTCGGCGTCACCGTGGTCCCCGGCATCGCCGTCCCCGTGTTGCCCCCGACCATCGCTCTTCTCCGCATCGATCACCCCTCCGCCGTCCGCCGGACCGTTATCGCCCACCGCCGTGACCGCGACAACCCCGAATTCCGGCAGGCGTTCGCCGAAGCGCTGCGCGACCACGCGGCCGTGTTATCCGCTCAGGTACGTCAACGTCTTCGGTAGCCGTGCGCGAGATGCGGTCGAGGGGCCATTTCTGGCGGGTATGAGGTCATGCGGGGACACAAGGCCCCTGGGCTCGGTCGCGGGGCGGACTCGGTATCGGATCGGCTCTGCGGGAGTTTTCCGAACGCACTCAACGTGGTGATGGGCCGTGGTACGCGAGGGCCCAAGCGGCAGGCGGGCGGGCATCCGGAGCGGCGGTAGTGTGGCGGTGGTGGCAGGGGAGTTCGTTGAGAGGCCGTTGAGCTGGCTGGCGCGGCGGGTGCGGGACCGGGCAGGTGGTGAACGGTATCTGCTCGGCATCGCGGGGCCGCCGGGCGCGGGCAAGTCCACGTTGTCGGTTGCGTTGCGGGACCTGATCAATGCCGAGGCGGGCAGCGCGGTCGCCGAGATCGCGCCCATGGACGGGTACCACCTGATCAACGATGTCCTGCGGGCGAGGGGAAGTCTTGCGCGCAAAGGGGAACCGGACACTTTCGACGTCGACGGGTACGTCGCGGGACTGCGACGATTGCGGAGCACACCGCTCGGACAGCCCGTTGCCTGGCCCACCTTCGATCGGACGATCGATGCGCCGGTACCCGGTGGGGTGGTGTTCGACCGGCAGTCCATCGTGCTCACCGAGGGCAACTACCTGCTGCTGGACGACTTCGACACTCGGCAATGGTCGGCGGTCCGCGCACTGCTCGACGAGTGCTGGTACCTGGACGCGGCGCGGAACGTAATCGAGAATCGCTTGCTGCGCAGGCATGTTCGCGGCGGCCGCACACCCGAGGCGGCCGCGACGAAAGTGCGCGACAGCGACCTACGGAACGCGGACCTGGTCGCCCCCACGAGCGCATACGCCGACTTGGTGCTGTGTGAGCGTGCCCGGGGCTACGCGGTCCGCGAGCGCTGAAACGCTCCGACACGCCGCAGTGCCTGACATGCGGTGACGCTCGGCCGCATTGTGCAGCGGAGTACGCACGGCGGACCGAGCACCGACCGGCGCGTGCCGCTATCCCTGCGGACGCTGCGGCCAGCGTCATCGGCTGCGGGGTTCAGCGGTGCACGCGATACCGGCGGACGCGCAAAGCGGTCTGCCCCTGCTCGGTGACGTGATCGGCGCGAGTCCTTCCGGGCGTGCGGTCGACCAGCCGCGGCCGGGGTCAGCGGTTCGCGCGGTACCAGCGGATGAGCGCGTCGGTGGACGAATCATCCTGTGGCTCAGGGTCTTCGGCTGCGGTGAGCAGCGGGGCCAGGGCGAGCGCCTGCTGCTTGCCGAGTTCGACGCCCCACTGGTCGAAGCTGTCGATGCCCCAGATGGCGCCTTCGACGAACACCTGGTGCTCGTAGAGGGCGATGAGCTGGCCGACGACCGATGGAGTGAGCTGCGGCGCGAGGATGGTGGTGGACGGACGATTGCCGGGCATCACCTTGTGCGGCACCAGCTTCGGGTCGGCCCCCTCGGCGGCGATCTCCTCGGCGGTCTTGCCGAAAGCGAGCACCTTGGTCTGCGCGAACAGATTGCTCATCAGCACGTCGTGCATGCTGCCGGTGCCGTCGCTGGTCGGCAGATCGGCGGTGGGCCGCGCGAAACCGATGAAGTCGGCCGGGATGAGCCGAGTGCCCTGGTGCAGCAATTGGTAGAAGGCGTGCTGGCCGTTGGTGCCCGGTTCACCCCAGAAGATCTCGCCCGTGGAGGTGGTGACCGGGGTGCCGTCGGCGTGCACCGACTTGCCGTTGGACTCCATGGTCAGCTGTTGCAGGTAGGCGGGGAAGCGCGCCAGATCATTCGCATACGGCAGCACCGCATGCGACTGCGCGCCGAAGAAATTCGAGTACCAGACCCCGAGCAGGCCGAGCAGCACGGGCGCGTTCGCCTCCAGCGGCGCGGTGGCGAAATGCCGGTCCACGGCGTGCATACCGGCGAGGAACTCCGTGAAGCGCTCCTTGCCGACGGTCGCCATCACCGAGAGCCCGATCGCCGAGGCCACCGAGTAGCGGCCGCCCACCCAGTCCCAGAAGCCGAACATGTTCTCGGTGTCGATGCCGAAACGCGCCACCCGCTCGGCGTTGGTCGAGACCGCGACGAAATGCTTGACGACGGCGTCCTCGCCGAGCGCGGCCACCAGCCAGCGCCGGGCCGCGGTCGCGTTGGTCAGCGTCTCCAGGGTGGAGAACGTCTTGGACGCGACGACGAACAGCGTGGTGGCCGGATCCAGCCCGTCGAGCTTCGCGACGAGATCCGTGGGGTCGACGTTCGAAACGAACCGAGCGCCGATGCCTGCGTCGGCGTAGTGGCGCAGCGCCTGATGCACCATCACCGGACCCAGATCCGACCCGCCGATGCCGATGTTGACCACGGTCTTGATGCGCTCGCCGGTCGCGCCGCGCCACTCACCGGAGCGCAGCGAATCGGTGAACTCACCCATCCGGCGCAGCACCTCGTGCACCTCGGCGCCCGCGTCGACGCCGTCGATGGTCAGGCTTTCGCCCTTCGGCAGCCGCAGCGCGATGTGGCCGACCGCGCGGTCCTCGGAGGTGTTGATGTGCTCGCCGCTATACATCGCGTCCCGGCGCTCCGGCACGCCCGCTTCCCGCGCCAATTCCACCAGCAGGTGCAGGGTTTCCCTGGTCACGCGGTGCTTGCTGTAGTCGATGTGCAGGTCCCCCACCTGAACCGTCAGCTCCCTGCCCCGGGCCGGGTCCTCGGCGAAGAACTCCCTGAGGTGTCGTCCGGCGATGGCGCCATGGTGATCGTGCAGTTTCCGCCATGCCGCCGTCGCGGTGATGTCGCTGCTCACGTCCGCCGAGACTACAAGCAGGCACGGCGGTGCGCACGGGACCTCGCGCTATTTATCGCGGCTGGTTCACTTCGGCCGGACCCGGCGCGGGCTTACGCTGGCTGCATGGTGTCCGAACGTGAACTCCTCGAGTCCGTACCCAAGCGACTGTGGATCGGCGGGCCCGTCGACGCCACCGGCGCAGGCACCTTTCCGGTGCACAATCCGGCCACGGGGGAGGTGCTGACGCAGGTCGCGGACGCGACACCGGAGGACGCGCCGCGCGCCCTCGACGCCGCCGTCGCGGTGCAGGAGGAATGGGCGGCCACCTCGGCGCGCGAGCGGGGCGAGATCCTGCGGAAGGTGTTCGAGCGGATCACCGCCCGTGCGGAGGAATTCGCGCTGCTGATGACCCTGGAGATGGGCAAGGCGCTGCCGGAGAGCCGCAACGAGGTGCGCTACGGCGCCGAATTCTTCCGCTGGTTCAGCGAGGAGGCCGTCCGGGTGCACGGGCGCTATCTGCATGCGCCGTCCGGCACCGGGCGGATCATGGTGCACAAGCAACCGGTCGGCCCCTGCCTGGCCATTACGCCGTGGAACTTTCCGCTGGCCATGGGCACGCGCAAGATCGGCCCGGCGCTGGCCGCGGGCTGCACGATGATCGTCAAGCCCGCCTCCGCGACGCCGCTGACCATGCTGTTGCTGGCCCAGTTGTGCAGCGAGGCCGGTCTGCCCGACGGCGTGCTGTCGGTGCTCACCACCAGCCGCTCCAGCGCGGTGACCCAGCCACTGCTGGACGATCCCCGGCTGCGCAAGCTGACCTTCACCGGTTCCACCGAGGTCGGCAAGAAGTTGGTGGAGAAGTCCGCGAACCGGCTCCTGCGCACCTCCATGGAACTCGGCGGGAACGCGCCGTTCGTGGTGTTCGACGACGCCGACGTCGACGCGGCCGTGCAGGGCGCGATGCTGGCCAAGTTGCGCAACGGCGGCGAGGCGTGCACCGCCGCCAACCGCTTCCACGTGCAGAACGGCGTCCGAGCGGAGTTCACCGCGAAGCTGGTCGAGGCGATGTCGAACAACGTGCGGCTCGGGCCGGGCACCGATCCCGACACGACACTCGGTCCGCTGATCAACGAGGAACAACTCCAGACGGTCGGCGAATTGGTGGACGATGCCGTCGCGGCAGGCGCACAGGTCCTGATCGGCGGCAAGGCGCCCGGCGGCCCCGGCTGGTTCTACCCGGCCACGATCCTCGCCGACGTCCCGCCGCAAGCCAGGATTCGGCGCGAGGAAGTGTTCGGCCCGGTGGCCCCGATCATCGGCTTCGAGACCGAGGAAGAGGGACTCGCCGCCGCCAACGACACCGAATTCGGTTTGGTCAGCTACGTCTACACCCGCGACCTCGACCGAGCACTCCGGATCGCCGAAGGCCTGGAATCCGGCATGGTTGGCGTCAATCGCGGCGTCATCTCCGACCCCGCCGCCCCCTTCGGCGGCGTCAAGGCGTCCGGCTTCGGCAGGGAGGGCGGCACCGAGGGCATCGAGGAGTATCTGTCCACCAAGTACATCGCCCTCACCTGAGGCGTGTGATGGGGGTGTTCAGCCGAGTCGGCTGACCACCCCGCGGTTACGACCGACTTTCGAGTTCGGCGTCGACCTCGGCATCCGACGCGATTGTGACACCGGATTTCGTGGCCAGCCTGCTCAGCGTGATCTGACTTCGGATGACCTCACGATGTGTCTGGTACATGATCTCGCCGTAGCTGATCTCGATATCGGTGACGCGACCTTCCAGCGCCGTCACGCGTCGTTCGAGATTCATCGTTATTCCCCCTTCGTCCGGCCCCCGCGGGCTCGTCGATGCGGGCGGAGCCTATCCCAGACCACCGACAGACACACCGGATCCGGACATGAAACGACCGCCCCGGGGTGTGCCCACCCGGGGCGGCCTTATGGGATGCGACGGTCTTGCGAGCGCGCCGCGTAGTTCTCAGTGGCCGAGGCGACCGCGACCCAGACGAAGCAGCAGCATGGCGAGGGTGTGGCCTTCCTGGCCGAGTTCGCTGAAGCGCTCCAGCACCTTCATTTCCCGACTGTGCACGAGGCGCGGCCCGCCCGACGCCATCCGGGTCCGGCCGATGATCCGGGAGATCTCCGTCCGGCGCTTGATCGCGGCGAGGATCTCGGCGTCGAGACGATCGATCTCCTTGCGGAGCTTGTCGATCTCGGCCTCGGTCTGCGGCAGCGCCGAATCGGACCCGGTCGTCGTGGCAGGGGTGCTCATCATTCATCTCCTCGTGTCAGAACTTGGATCGGAGCGTGCGCTCGGCTCGTTACCGATCGGTTCTTTCACCGTGAAACAGACCTGGTGGGGCCTTGCATTGTCCCCCCAGACGGTGCGCTCAGGCATAGGCTCCGCGATTCCGACATCCGGCGGGTAACCGAAGCGGAGGTATCGGGAGGGCGCTGAGCATTCCGCCAGTCTGCCACGGGCTGGAAGGTATGCAAAACAACTACATTTGTGAATCGCCCGAGAAGCCCAGGTCGTTTCGCCGCGGCTTCCCAGCAGTGGGGGTCCTCTCGTTCGCCGAGCCGGTGCCGAATGGATACCGAAGCGCCCCGGGGCTTCAGGTCTGTCGGTGCCCGCCGGTAGCGTGGATGGGCGATGGACATCACGGTGGCTCCCAAGACGCAAACGGGTCGGGTCGTGCACCCGGATCCGACATCGAAACCGCTGGTCGCAAGGAACGACGCGGAGCGGCCGCAGCATGCCCCCGTGCCGCAGGCACCGCTATCGGAGGCCGAGCGGGAACAGCAACGGGTCGAGCGGGAGAAGCGGCGTGCCGAGGAGGCCGAACGGCTGCTCGACGGGCTGAATCCGCCACAGCGCGCGGCGGTCGTGCACACCGGATCGCCGCTGCTGATCGTGGCCGGCGCGGGGTCCGGCAAGACGGCCGTGCTCACCCGGCGCATCGCCTACCTGCTCGCCGCGCGTGGCGTGACCCCGGGCCAGGTGCTCGCCATCACCTTCACCAACAAGGCCGCCGCGGAGATGCGAGAGCGGGTGAGTGGGCTGGTCGGCCCGCGTGCGAACGCGATGTGGGTGTCCACGTTCCACTCCAGCTGCGTCCGGATCCTGCGTACCCAGGCGGCGCTGCTGCCCGGCTTGAATTCGAATTTCTCGATCTACGATGCCGACGATTCCCGGCGCCTGCTCACCATGATCAGCCGCGATCTGGACATCGACGCCAAGAAGTACTCGGCACGCCTGCTGGCGACCGCGATCTCGAATTTGAAGAACGAGCTCATCGATCCGGCCAGGGCCGCCGCGGACGCCGAATCCGACGATGCCGAGCTGCCCGGCCTGGTGGCCAGGGTCTACACCGAATACCAGCGCAGGTTGCGTTCGGCGAACGCGCTGGACTTCGACGACCTGATCGGTGAGACGGTGGCGCTGCTGCAGAACCACCCGCAGGTCGCGGAGTACTACCGTCGCCGTTTCCGGCACGTCCTGGTGGATGAGTATCAGGACACCAACCACGCGCAGTACGTCTTGGTGCGTGAGCTGGTCGGGCACCATGCGGACGACGGAGAAGACCGGCCGCAGGACCGTGTCCCGCCGAGCGAACTGTGCGTTGTCGGTGACGCCGACCAGTCCATCTACGCCTTCCGCGGTGCGACCATCCGCAATATCGAAGAGTTCGAGCGCGATTTCCCCGACGCGGAGACCATCCTCTTGGAGCAGAACTACCGCTCCACGCAGCACATCCTCTCCGCCGCCAACGCGGTGATCTCGCGCAACGAGAAACGGCGCGAGAAGAAGCTGTGGACCGATTCCGGCGAGGGCGATCTGATCACCGGCTACGTCGCCGACAACGAGCACGATGAGGCGTCCTTCGTGGCACGCGAGATCGACCGGCTGGTCGACCAAGGCGAGGCCAATTACGGCGACGTCGCGGTGTTCTATCGGACCAACAACAACTCGCGCGCGCTGGAAGAGATCTTCATCCGGATGGGACTGCCCTACAAGGTGGTCGGCGGTGTCCGCTTCTACGAGCGCAAGGAGGTGCGCGACATCGTCGCCTACCTGCGCGTGCTGGAGAACCCGGACGACGCGGTGAGCATACGGCGCATCCTCAACACGCCCCGCCGCGGCATCGGCGACCGAGCCGAGGCATGCGTGGCGGTGCACGCCGAACAGCGCGGAATCGGTTTCGCCGCCGCGCTGCGCGATGCCGCGGACGGGAAGGTGGCGCTGCTGAACACCCGCGCGCAGCGGGCCATCGCGGGCTTCCTCGACCTGCTCGACGAGATCCGGGCGGCGGGCGAACGCGCGGAGTCCGATTTTCCCGATGTGGGCAATGTCGTCGAGGCGGTGCTCGAGCGCACCGGTTATCGCGCCGAGCTCGAGGCGTCCGACGATCCACAGGACGGCGCACGCCTCGACAACCTCAACGAATTGGTCAGCGTCGCGCGGGAATTCAGTTCCGAGGCGCACAACAACGCGGAGGCGGCCCGGCAGGAGGGGCTGGTGCCCGAAATAGGCGAAGGCGAGCCCGACCCGGGTTCGCTCGCCGCGTTCCTGGAACGGGTCTCCCTGGTGGCCGACACCGACCAGATTCCGGACGAGGGCTCCGGCGTCGTCACGATGATGACGTTGCACACGGCCAAGGGCTTGGAGTTCCCCGTGGTGTTCGTGACCGGTTGGGAGGACGGACAGTTCCCGCACATGCGGGCGCTCGGCGATCCGACCGAGCTGGCCGAGGAACGCCGCCTCGCCTACGTCGGCATCACCAGAGCAAGGCGGCGCCTGTATCTGACCCGAGCGGTCGTGCGCTCCGGCTGGGGACAGCCGGTTTCCAATCCGGAATCGCGCTTCCTGCAAGAGATTCCGGGTCATCTCATCGACTGGCGCCGCCTCGAGCCGGCCGGATCGTCCGCGACCAGGGGTATCCGGCGGCGCGGCGGTGACGACGACGGGTTGGAGCGCGACTGGACGCGGGGCGACGGCTGGTCGGAGCCACGGCCGGGCCTGCGGGACCGGGGCCCGCGCAGGCCCGCGCCCGGCGGAGCGACGCGCAATAACACGAATTTGACACTCGCCGTGGGCGATCGGGTCAGTGACGACAAATACGGTCTCGGCCGCGTGATCGCCGCCGAGGGCTTCGGGCCGCTGGCCACCGTGACGATCGATTTCGGCACCGCGGGCAAGATCCGGCTGATCCCGCAATACAGCCGAACGCTGGTCAAGCTCTGAGCGTGCGGGCCGCGCCCAGCACGGGCGGGCCGGTACGACGGGGCCTTTCGACCCTGCCCTTGGTCCCGCCGCGCCGGTAGGGTCCGCGGCATGGACACGGTCGCACAGCACATCCTGTGGTTTCTGCCCATGCTGTGGCTCGGCATGGTGCTGGCCATCTCGTTCCTGGAGGCGCCGTTGAAGTTCCGCGCCCCCGGCGTGACGCTGCCGCTCGGCCTCGGGATCGGTCGCTTGGTGTTTCGCGCGCTGAACGCCGTCGAGGCCGCGCTCGCCACGCTGCTGGTGCTCGCCGCGTTGATCGTGGCGCCCGGTGCGGCCAGCTGGTCATGGCTGGGCGTCGCCGTGGCGCTGCTCGCCATCCAGATTCTCGTGGTGCGGCCGCCGCTGACCCGCCGTGCCGACCGCGTTCTGGCAGGCGAGAACCTGCCGCGTTCGCACGCCCACTACTGGTACATCGGCTTGGAGGTCGCCAAAGTGGTCGCGTTGCTCGGCCTGGCGATCGCTGCCGCGCCGTAAGGGTCTGCGTCACAGGCGATTCGGACAGCACTGACCGCGAAACCCGTGTGGCGGGTCCGCAGTGTGGCCGGGCGGGTCGCTCAGTCGCGCATCTGGCCGAGGCTGATGCCGCGGGTGGCCAGCCAGGGAACCGGGTCTACCTTGTCGACGCCGTTCAACCAGACCTCGAAGTGGCAGTGCGGTCCGGTGGAAAAGCCGCGATTGCCCATCGTGGCGATCTGGTCGCCGGCCAGCACGCGCTGGCCCTGCGAGACCGTGGCGGTGTCGATGTGGCCGTAGATGGTGACGGTGCCGTCGTCGTGGAGCAGGCGGACCCACATGCCGAAGCCTGCGGCGGGGCCCGCCTCGATCACGGTGCCGTCGGCAACCGCGTAGATCGGGGTGCCGATCGGGCCCGCGATGTCGATGCCGAGGTGCTGCACGCCCCAGCGGGCGCCGAATCCAGAGGTGAAGTTGCCTGCGGCGAAGAACTTGTGGAACAGCGGGCGAAGTTTCGCGGACTCCTGCGCGGCGAGATCCTCCGCGTACTTCTGGCCCTTCTGCAGGATGTCGTTGAACTGGTCCAGGTTGGCGGGTGCCGAGACGTTCAGCACCTGCGGCGATTCCAGTGAGGCGCCGGGGTCGGCCACGTTCATCGACTGAGCGGCAATCTCGTGGATCTGCCCCGCGGCTTCGTAGTCGACGGTCTGCGACGGCTGCTCGGGCGAGGCTAACGCGGCCTGCCCGGCGGCGACGACCGCACCGGCGGCGACGGCGGCGACCGCGGCGCGGCCCTTGAGGGCGGCGGGCGGTGCGGGCACCCGGTGCGCGCCACCACGCTTGTTCGCGGCGCGGCGCGCGGGGATCACGGTCGGCACGGCCGGGAGCTCGGTCCCGGTTTCGGTCGACTCGGGTCCGGCGGTCTCCGACGCCCAGGATTCCTCCGGGGCCCAGCAGCCGGTGTCCTCGGCGACCCATTCCTTCGCTTCCGGCGCCCAGTGCTCCTCTTCGGCCCACGCGTCACCGTCGGACCACGCGCCACCGTCGGACCACGAGCCCTGTTGTGACCAATCCTGCTGGGCCCAGGCGTTGTTCGACGCCCAGGAGCCGTCGTAGCCCGTGCTCTGGTCGGCCGCGTGGTCGTACGCCGCGTGGTCGTAGGCCGCGTCGTGAACCGGGGGTTCGAACGACGCGTGATCGGTTGCGAAGCCGGGCTGCTGGCCCGCGGCCGCGTGATAGTCGTACTGCGAGGCCGCGCCGTACTGGGAATCCCCATATCCGTCGATCTGGGTATCCGGGTAGGGGCTCGCCGCGCCGAAGGACTCGTCGTCCTGGCGGTAACGATGTCCGGATCGCAGGCGATCATCGGAGGCGAAGGTGGAGCGATAGTTCATCGGCGGTGCCACATCGTGAAGCGGGAAGAACTCGAATATCCGCTGGTCGGCGGCGTCGATCGGTCGTATGCGGAGCGGCTCTCAGGCTGCGGAGCGCTGTGCTGCGTCAAAGCTTGCCGTCCTCCTAGTCGTGACCGTGTTGTGACATCGACCGCAATGACGGTAACGAAACGATTGCGCCCCCACAAGCGCTGCGGACATTCCGTAACAAACATGTGAGATTGATCACTTCGACCGTGCTGAATATCTCACCGCGGTATGGGCACACCCGAGAGATCGTTCGACGACAAGCTGTAGTAGAACCTGGCCCGCTCCCGGGTTCGGCGGCTCTACCTGGCATGCCGTCAGCTACCTACTCGTCAGTAGCGGTGGCCAGCGGTTTTGCCGAGGCGCGGCACCGGTCCGTGACCTGCGCCACTTAGGATGAACGTGGCCGATTGGCCCTCCATGTGACTGGTTAAAGTCCGACCCGACCCGCTTCCGACGTCGGGCCGCCAACAAAGACGTTGTCATCACAACGCAGACGAGACGGTGAGTACATGGATCTCTTCGAATATCAGGCGAAGGAGCTCTTCGTTAAGCACGGAGTGCCTTCGTCCGAGGGCCGCGTCACGGACACGGCCGAGGACGCCCGCGCGATCGCGGCGGAAATCGGCAAGCCGGTGATGATCAAGTCCCAGGTGAAGGCCGGTGGCCGCGGCAAGGCGGGTGGCGTCAAGTACGCCGCCACCCAGGACGACGCGTTCACGCACGCGCAGAACATCATCGGCCTGGACATCAAGGGCCACATCACCAAGAAGATCCTCGTCGCCGAGGCCAAGGACATCGCGGAGGAGTACTACATCTCCTTCCTGCTGGACCGGGCCAACCGGACCTACCTGGCCATGTGCTCGGTCGAGGGCGGCATGGAGATCGAAGAGGTCGCCGCGACCAAGCCGGAGCGGCTGGCCAAGGTTCCGGTCGACGCGGTCAAGGGCGTCGACCTGGCGTTCGCGCGCTCGATCGCCGAGCAGGGCCACCTGCCCGCCGACGTGCTGGACGCCGCGGCCGTGACCATCCAGAAGCTGTGGGAGGTCTTCGTCGCGGAGGACGCCACCCTGGTCGAGGTCAACCCGCTGGTGCGCACCCCGCAGGACGAGATCCTCGCTCTGGACGGCAAGGTCACCCTCGACGAGAACGCCGGATTCCGCCACCCGGAGCACGAGGCGTTCGCGGACAAGGACGCGACCGATCCGCTCGAGCTGAAGGCCAAGGAGAACGACCTCAACTACGTCAAGCTCGACGGCGAGGTCGGCATCATCGGCAACGGCGCAGGCCTGGTCATGTCGACCTTGGACGTCGTCGCCTACGCGGGCGAGAACCACGGCGGCGTGAAGCCGGCCAACTTCTTGGACATCGGCGGTGGCGCCTCGGCCGAGGTAATGGCCGCCGGTCTGGACGTCATCCTGAACGACGAGCAGGTCAAGAGCGTGTTCGTCAACGTGTTCGGCGGCATCACCGCCTGTGACGCGGTCGCCAACGGCATCGTGAAGGCGCTGGAGATCCTGGGTGACAACGCGAACAAGCCGCTGGTGGTCCGCCTCGACGGCAACCGGGTCGACGAGGGTCGCAAGATTCTCGTCGAGGCCGCGCACCCGCTGGTGACGCTGGCGCAGACAATGGACGAAGGCGCCGACAAGGCCGCCGAACTGGCAGCCGCCCGATAACGACGGCCGAGTAAGGACGAAAACAATGTCTATCTTCCTGAACAAGGACTCCAAGGTCATCGTCCAGGGCATCACCGGCGGCGAGGGCACCAAGCACACCGCGCTGATGCTGAAGGCGGGCACCCAGATCGTGGGCGGTGTGAACGCGCGCAAGGCGGGCACCACCGTCGCGCACACCGACAAGGACGGCAACGCGGTCGAGCTGCCCGTCTTCGGCACCGTCGCGGAGGCCATCAAGGAGACCGGCGCCGACGTGTCCATCGCGTTCGTGCCGCCGAAGTTCGCCAAGGACGCCATCATCGAGGCGATCGACGCGGAGATCCCGCTGCTCGTGGTCATCACCGAGGGCATCCCGGTGCAGGACACCGCCTACGCGTGGGCCTACAACGTGGAGAAGGGCGCCAAGACCCGGATCATCGGCCCGAACTGCCCCGGCATCATCACCCCCGGCGAGTCGCTGGTCGGCATCACCCCGGCCAACATCACCGGCAAGGGCCCGATCGGCCTGGTCTCGAAGTCCGGCACGCTGACCTACCAGATGATGTACGAGCTGCGTGATTTCGGCTTCTCGACCTCCATCGGCATCGGCGGCGACCCGGTCATCGGCACCACCCACATCGACGCCATCGAGGCGTTCGAGAAGGACCCGGAGACCAAGCTGATCGTGATGATCGGCGAGATCGGCGGCGACGCCGAGGAGCGTGCGGCGGCCTACATCAAGGCCAACGTCACCAAGCCGGTCGTCGGCTACGTGGCGGGCTTCACCGCTCCCGAGGGCAAGACGATGGGCCACGCCGGCGCCATCGTGTCCGGCTCGTCGGGCACCGCCCAGGCGAAGAAGGACGCGCTGGAGGCCGCGGGCGTGAAGGTCGGCAAGACGCCGTCCGAGACCGCCGCGCTGGCCCGCGAGATCCTGGAGAAGGCCAGCATCAGCGCCTGATCCGGTACGCATCACGCACGAAGGCCGCCTCCGAATTCGGGGGGCGGCCTTCGTCATGTGTGGCCGGTGGGCTCAGGCTTGGGCAGCAGCCGAGCGTCCTGACCAGCCACGTGTGGAACCGTTGGTCTTGCGGGAACTCGTCGTGCTTTTCCTCACCCCTTCACACGAAGCGGCCGGACAAATGGTTCACCGGCATAGGTGATTCCCCGTCCTCGAGAAGCCGGACAGTGTGAAAACAGCCACCGCGGGCAACAGTTAGGTAGGCGGTCGGTGGTCTCGCTAGAGGCTGCGGGTCGGACACGTGTCTCGAAGCGTGCGGCGACCTGCCGGGACGCGGACGGATTCGCTCGTCCCGGCGATCGGCGCAGGGTGACCTGGGCCGGGCAGTGCAGTAGCGTCAGAAGTAATCCAGCCGTGAAGACCATGAACGACTCGATTTAGGAGACGACGACATGTCATACCCGACCGGGGGCTCCGGGTACAACACACCCTCGCCCTCAGCGCCATCCAGCCAGAGCGCTGCTCCTGGTGGCGCCACTTCAGGTTCGAGCGCTACCGGTTCCGATGCCAAAGGTCTGCCGTTCCTCCTGGTGGTCGGCGTAGCGGCGCTCGGCGTGATCAACTTCCTGCTCGGCTTCCTGCCGTTCCTTGGCAGCAAGCCGATCGACCTCGGCGGACGGCGGGTCAGCGAGCCGGAGACGGCCAACCTTTTCGAGGTGGCGTCCGGCTCGCCGCTGCTCGGACTGCTGCTGCTCGGCGGCCTGCTCGCCGGGCTGTCGTTGCTGCCGAAGCAGAACTGGATCGGCGCGGCCGCCGCGGCCTCGACGGCGGGCTTCATCGCGCTGCTGTTCCAGTCGTTCAGCTTCGGTGAGGGCAGCGAGCTGGAGGTGGGCGCGTACATCGTGCTGGTCCTGGCGTTCGTGCAGACCGCGGTGGCGATCACCGCGGCGCTGTTCGACGCGGGCATCGTGAAGGCGCCCGCGCCGCGCCCGGCCACCGCGCCGAGCGGGTTCGGGCAGGGCGGTTACGGCCAGCAGCCCCCGTCGTTCGGGCAGGCGCAGCAGTCCTTCGGGCAGGGGCAGCCAAGTCAGCCCGGTTACGGACAAAGCGGGCCGTACGGGCAGTCCGGCTACGGCCAGTCGGCCCCGCCGCAGTTCCCGTCGCAGCAGCCTTCGCCCTACGGGCAGAGCCAGCCGAGCTACGGCCAGGGGCAGCAGACCCAGCAGGGCCAGCCCTACGGCCAGCCGCAGTCGCCCTACGGGCAGAGCCAGCCGACCACGGCCTACGGCGCGTCCCAGCAGCAGGGTTCGCCCTACGGCGCGCAGCCGCGTCCGGACGAGAGCGCGACCCAGCACTTCGGCGGGCAACCGTCCGGCCAGCAGTCGCCCTACGGTTCACAGGGCTTCGGACAGCAGCCGAGCCAGCCGAGCCAGCCGTTCGGCGGCGAGCAGGGTGGCGATCCATCCTCCGACGCCACCCAGGCATTCCGTCCCTCGGACGACAACAACAAGTAACGCCGCGCCGCTTCCCGGCGCGACAGCAGCGTGGCAGCTCCTCTTCCGGCGCGCCTGACCCGCTCGCGCCGGGGAAGCTGCCACGCTGAAAAGCCATGAGCTCCCCCAGAACCTCCTCGACGCGCCGAACCCGCGCGTCGCAGCCGCATCCCGATGCGGACGAGGCCGGGTTTCTGTCACTGACTCCGGAGCGATCCAGGGTTCTCGTCTCGGTCGCGGCCCGTCCCGCGGCATTCGGGCTCACCACCTTCGCCGTTCTCGTGCTCGTCACGCTGCTGACCTCGGGCAGTGATCTCGCGGGCGCCTCCGGCGCGGTCGCCGCCAGCTGGCTGGGCGCGCACCAGGTTCCGCTGGTGATCGGCAAGACTTCGCTCGGCCTGCTTCCGCTGCTGCCGACCGCGCTGCTGGTCTGGCTGGCCGGGCGGGAATGCGCACAGGCCGCGGAACCGGACTGCACCAAGGCCGATCTCGGGTGGATCGTCGGTGCCGCGGTAGGCGGTCCGCTGCTGGTCACGTCGGTCTGCCTCGCCGTCGCCGAAGACGCATCGGGTGTCATCGCGCTGCAACCCCCGAACACCCTCGCCGCCTTCGCGTGGGTCGCGGTGCTGTATCTGCTCGCCGCCGTCGCGGGCATCGCCATTCGTATCCGCCGACTGCTGTTCGTGCTGGTGCCCGTACCCGACTGGGCCGTCTCGGGGCTGTACGGCGCGGGCCGGTCGGTGTTGCGGCTGCTGGGCTGCGCCACCGCGGTGGTGGTCGTGTCGTTCCTCGCGCACGTCTCGCGGGTCGATGACACCTATCAGTCGGCGGGTAACGCTGTGGGCGTAATCGGACTGACCCTGCTCTCGCTGCTCTATCTGCCGAACCTGGTGGTCCACACGGTCGGTGTGCTGGTCGGCTCCAGCGCGCATGTCGGCGCCGCCTCCTTCGGCGTGTTCTCGGTGGTCGGCGGCCCGATTCCGGCTTTCCCGCTGCTCGCCGCGGTACCGACGGGGCCGGCGGCGGGATGGTGGCTGGTGCTGTTGCTCGTCCCGGCCGCGGTCGGCGTGCTCGGCGGGCTGGATTGCGCCCGTACCTCGACCGACCGGATCACCGCACCGTGGGCGACGCTCAGCTCGGCCGCGCTGGCGTCGCTCGCCCTGGCGGTGGCGGGCGCGGTCGCGGGCGGCCAACTCGGCACGTTCGGCCGGGTCGGGCTGGACCTGCCGATCTTCATGCTGATCACCTTCGCCTGGCTCGCGATTCCCGGCTACGCGGGTCTGGCGTTCGCACGCTGGTTCCTCGTGCCGGTCGGCGTCCCGCCGGCCGACTACACCGATCCGTACGACGACTACGACGACTACGACGACGAAGACGACGATTACTACGCCGACTCCGACCACGACGACTACTACGCGGACGACGACTACTACGACTACCGCGACGACGACCGCTCGCTCGGCTACGACATGCCGGAGCTGGAAGACGCACTCGACGCCGAGCTCCTCGACGAACCGGCCGCGATCGAGACGGGCGATGCGCGCCACGGCGACCCCATGGCCGACATCGTCGACGCCGAGGTGGTCGAGACGGACCTGCCGGACAGTGACCGGGTGGATGGTCGTTAGGCTCTAACCCGGCGGTGCCGCATCCGTACGCCATACCGATCGATCGCAGGAGTATTACGCTGACGTCCTCGCATGCCCCGTGGAAGCCCGCCGCGGCGCCGGCCACCGTCGTCGTGCTGGCGTCGGGCACCGGCTCGCTGCTGCGCGCACTGTTGGACGCCGCGTCCGCTCCCGGCTATCCGGCGAAGATCGTCGCCGTCGGCGTCGACCGCACCTGCGCCGCCACCGGCCACGCGGACGCCGCGGGCGTGCCGCATTTCCGGGTGGCGCTGAAGGACTTTCCCGACCGCGCCGCCTGGGATGTCGCGTTCACCGACGCGGTCGCGGCCTACGCCCCGGATCTGGTGGTGTCGGCGGGCTTCATGAAGCTGCTCGGCCCGGCCTTCCTGGACCGGTTCGGCGGCCGGATCATCAACACGCACCCGGCGCTGCTGCCCGCGTTCCCCGGCGCGCACGGAGTTCGTGACGCGCTGGCCTATGGAGCGCGGGTCACCGGTTGCACGGTGCATCTGGTGGACGAGGGTGTGGACACCGGCCCGATCCTCGCGCAGGAGGCGGTGGCGGTGCTGCCCGGTGACGATGAGGCCACCCTGCACGAGCGCATCAAGGTTGTCGAGCGACGGTTGCTGGCGGAGGTCGTCGCCGCCGTCGCCACGAGAGGCATTGTCTCCGACGGACGAAAGGCAGTTATCCCAGATGAGCGAGTTCTCCGGTGAGTGAACGCAAGCCGATCAGCAGGGCGCTGGTGAGCGTCTACGACAAGACGGGTCTCGTCGAGCTCGCGACCGGTCTGCACGCCGCGGGCATCGAGCTGGTCTCGACCGGATCCACCGCGGGCAAGATCGCCGACGCGGGCATCCCGGTGACCAAGGTCGAGGACCTGACCGGGTTCCCGGAGACCCTCGACGGCCGGGTCAAGACGCTGCATCCGCGGGTGCACGCGGGCATTCTGGCCGACTCGCGCAAGCAGGAGCACGTCGATCAGCTGGTCGAACTCGGCGTGGAGGCGTTCCAGCTGGTCGTGGTGAACCTCTACCCGTTCACGCAGACCGTGGCGAGCGGGGCGAGTCCCGACGAGTGCGTGGAGCAGATCGATATCGGCGGGCCGTCCATGGTGCGCGCCGCGGCGAAGAATCATCCGTCGGTGGCGGTGGTGGTCGACAGCCGCGACTACGACGACGTGCTGGCCGCGGTGAAGTCCGGCGGGTTCACGCTGGCCGAGCGGACCGCTTTGGCGGCCAAGGCTTTCCAGCACACCGCGAGTTACGACGTCGCGGTCGCGAGCTGGCTGACCAACGTGCTGGCTGTCGACGGTGAGGCCGACGCGGCGGCGACCCGGTTCCCCGAGTGGCTCGGCGGCACCTGGGAACGCTCGGCGGTGCTGCGCTACGGCGAGAACCCGCATCAGGCCGCCGCGCTGTACACCAACGGCGACGGCAGCCTCGGGCTGGCGCAGGCACGGCAGCTGCACGGCAAGGAGATGTCGTACAACAACTACGTCGACGCCGACGCCGCCTGGCGGGCGGCCTTCGACCACGAAGACCCGGCGGTCGCGATCATCAAGCACGCGAACCCGTGTGGCATCGCGCTCGGCGCCGATATCGCCGAGGCGCACCGCAAGGCGCACGCGTGCGATCCGGTCAGCGCGTTCGGCGGGGTGATCGCCGCGAACCGGGAGGTCACCGTGGAGATGGCCGAGCAGGTCGCGGAGATCTTCACCGAGGTGATCGTCGCGCCGTCCTACGCCGACGGCGCCGTGGAAGTGTTGCAGCGCAAGAAGAACGTGCGCATCCTCGTCGCCGAGCCGCCGCGGCGCGCGGGCACCGAACTGCGCCCGATCAGCGGCGGTGCGCTGTTGCAGCAGCGCGACGTGCTCGACGCCGCGGGTGACGACCCGGCCAACTGGACGCTGGCCGCGGGCGAGCCCGCCGACCCGCAGACCTCGGCCGATCTGGCGTTCGCTTGGCGCGCGTGCCGTGCCGTGAAGTCCAACGCGATCCTGCTCGCCCACGACGGCGCGTCGGTCGGCGTCGGCATGGGCCAGGTCAACCGGGTGGACGCGGTCGGTCTCGCGGTGCAGCGGGCCGGTGACCGGGCCAAGGGCTCGGTGGCCGCCTCCGACGCCTACTTCCCGTTCCCGGACGGACCGCAGACCCTGATCCAGGCCGGTGTCCGCGCCATCGTCCAGCCCGGCGGCTCGGTGCGCGACCAGGAGACCATCGACCTCGCCCGCGAGGCAGGTGTCACCCTGTACCTCACCGGGGCGCGCCACTTCGCCCACTGACGTAGGGCACCAGCGAGAAAAGGCCGCGTCGGGCCCTCGGTCCGGCGCGGCCTTCGCTGATCCCTAGACCGCGCTGAGCACCGTGCGGTTGCCCAGCGGCGCTTTCAGCGGCACCTCCAGCGTGCCGAAAACCGCGATCATCGTGCACATTCGGGCCACCGCGTCGGCGCGGGTGCCCGAGCGCAGTTCGACCGTCACCGTCGAATCGGTTTCGGTGACCGTGGCATCCACGCCGTAACACTCGGGCGTCCCGGTTTGGAAGTTCACGGCTATCTTGTCGTCCGCCAACCTGGTCCATGATCGGAACGGGATCGGATGCGCGCCGACGATGGTCGGGTCGGCGGTGAACACGGTGCCCTGGTTCCCGTGCGGGTCCTCGATCGGTGTGCTCGGCGCCGCGGTCTGCGTCGTGCTCGTGTCCGGTTGTGGTTCCGTGTCTTTCGAGTCGCCGCAGCTCGTGGCCGCGAGGCAGGCGAGCACTACGGCGACAGCTGCGGCGGCGCGTCCGGCCGGTATCCGATCCATGCCGCAACCCTAGTCCCGGCGCTCTTTCGCGATCGGTGGCCTCGGTGGAAACGACAAAGACCCCCGAGTTCCTCGGGGGTCTCTCGCGTATCGAAAGCCCGACTAGCGGCTGGTGAACGGCAGCAGCGCCATCTCACGGGCGTTCTTCACCGCGACAGCGACCTGGCGCTGCTGCTGCGGGGTGAGCCCGGTGACCCGGCGGCTGCGAATCTTGCCGCGATCGGAGATGAACGTGCGCAGCAGGTTCACGTCTTTGTAGTCGACCGTCTCGATACCCGCGGCGATGAGCGGGTTCTTCTTCGGGCGACGGGCCTGCTCGGCGCGAACCTTCTTCGAGGGTGCTCGCTTGACTGCCATATGACGGGTTCCTTCTCACGAGATCAGTGGTTGCCTACCAGCTCGATTTGTGCACACCGGGCAACTCGCCCCGGTGGGCCATCTCGCGCACACGCACACGGGAGAGTCCGAACTTCCGGAGATGACCGCGCGGTCGTCCGTCGGCGGCGTCCCGATTGCGCAATCGTACCGGACTGGCGTCTCGCGGCTGGCGCCGCAGTTCGGCTTGGGCGGCCTCCCGATCGGCGTCCGAGGTGCCCGGCTTCCGGATGATTTCCTTCAACTCCGCGCGGCGCGCGGCGTAGCGCGCCACGATCGCCCTGCGCTGCTGATCGCGTGCGATCTTCGACTTCTTGGCCATCTCAGCGCTCCTCGCGGAAGTCGACGTGCTTGCGCACGACCGGGTCGTATTTGCGCAGCACGAGGCGATCGGGGTCGTTGCGGCGGTTCTTGCGGGTCACGTAGGTGTACCCGGTGCCCGCGGTGGACTTCAGCTTGACGATCGGGCGGATGTCGGTCGATTTCGACGCCATGGGTCGCTCCTTTAGATCTTGTCGCCGCGCGCCCGGATCCGGGCCACCACGGCCTCGATCCCGTCCCGGTCGATGGTCTTGATGCCCTTGGCGGAGACGGTCAGCGTGATGCGCCGGCCTTCGCTGGGCAGGTAGTAGGTCTTGCGCTGGACGTTGGGGTTCCAGCGGCGGCTCGTCCGCTTGTGCGAGTGCGACACGGACTTGCCGAATCCGGGCTTGCGCCCGGTGACCTGGCAGTGGGCCGACATGCGGACTCCCTCCAGTAGATGACAATCGTTTTCGACAAAGGCTGACCGGGACTGTACCGTTGTGCGACGGCAAATGAAAATCGTTACCGAAAGGGGTTGCCGGTGGTCGCCGCAGATTCCACCCTGTTCCCACCCGAGTCCGACCGGAGGACGCCCGTGGTGGTGCTCGCCGGTTTCGCCGGACTCGCCGCGGCGGGCGTGGATCACGCGGCCGCGGCGCTGGGCGCGGCGCCGGGTACGGTCGTCGTCCGCCACGACCTCGCCCAGTTGCGCGAGGGCATCGTGCACCGGACGGTGCGCACCGCGACGGGGGAGACCTCCGCCGTGCTCGAGCTCGCGCACGGCTGCGTTTCCTGCACGCTGCGGATGGACCTGCTCCCGCTGCTGTGCACACTTGCGCGGCGCGATGCGGTCGACCGCATCGTGCTCGCGCTCGATCCCGCGTTCGAGGCCGAGGCGGTGTGCCAGGCCATCGAGCACGTCGTGGTCACCGGCGTGCACGGTCGCGTCGACGGTCCCGCCGGGCGCGACGTGCGGGTGGACGCGGTGCTCGCCTGTCTGGACGCCGGCACGTGGCTCGCCGACGCGACCGGGGAGGACACGCTCGCCGAGCGCGGCCTCGCTCGCGCCGACGACGACCGCACGGTGGCGCAGGTCGCGGTCGGTCAGGTCGACTTCGCCGATGCCGTCATCGCCCTCGGCGCCGTGGACACGCACGAGACGCTGCTCGACGCGCGGACCGAGCGGGGCAAACTCGCCGCGGTGCTGGCGCGGCTGGTCCCCGGTGCGCCGGTCGACTGGGTCGACGAGCCACACGAACTCACGCCCGCCGGGGTCGAAGCGCTGCTCGCGCGCATCTGCGCCGACTCGCGGCGCGGCCGCATCTTCGACGCCCACGCGCCGCTGCTGCGCGGCACCCCACCCTTGACCAGCGACTACGGCGTCGTCCTTGTGGAGTTCGCCGCGGGACGCCCGTTCCATCCCGGCCGCCTGCACGAGGCGCTCGATGTGCTGTTCGACGGCGTGGTGACCGCGCGCGGCCGCCTGTGGCTGGCGACCCAGCCCGACGAGGTCGTCTGGCTGGAATCAGCGGGCGGCGGCCTGCGGGTGGGCGGCGCCGGGCGGTGGCTGGCCGCGATGTCCCCCGAGGAGCTGGCCGAGGTTGACCCGGAGCGCCGGGCGATGGCCGCGCTGCGCTGGGACGAGCGTTTCGGGGACCGGGACATCTCGCTGGCGATCCTGGTGCACGACGCCGATCCGGCGGAGATCCGCGAGGCGCTGCATTGGGCACTGGTGGAGGACGAGGAACTGCTGCTGGTCGAGCAGGCACCCGATCTGGTGGCCCAGTGGGAGGACCCGTTCGGGGAGTGGCACGCCGATCCCTGCGCGGACGGCGACGCCGCGGACCGAGCGGTCGAAGACGTGAAAAGCCCGAGAGGAGAGGCGAAATGAAGAAGGGAATCCATCCCGACTACCACCAGGTGGTCTTCGAGGACGTGAGCACCGGCAAGCGGTTCCTCACACGTTCCACGGCCACCAGCGCGCGCACCGTGGAGTGGACGGACGGCAATACGTATCCGCTGCTGACAGTGGATGTGACGGCCGACTCGCACCCGTTCTGGACCGGCGCGCACCGCGTGCTGGACACCCAGGGACGGGTGGAGAAGTTCGAGCGCAAGTACGGCAAGCGCGTCCGAGGGGAGGCCTGACATGGCGGTGCCGAAGCGGAAGATGTCGCGATCGAACACCCGAAGCCGCAGGGCGAACTGGAAGGCCGCACCGGTCGAACTGGTGCCGGTCACCGTCGGAGGCGTCGTGCATCAGGTACCGCGCAGGCTGGTCGCGGCCGTGCGGCGCGGCCTGATAGATCTCGATCGGCTGTAATCCTTGGCAGCGCCTGCGGCGCTGCGTATTCGGTGTGGGACTCCGAGTGATGGCTTGCTACTGCTCGTTTGCTATCGGGGCGGCAAACTTGGCGCAGCTGGTCGGTTGTCCGAAAACCAGTGGTGACGTGACCTTGGAACGAATCCACACCCCTCATGGCTATCATTCAGCTACCGATATGGCCTGCATCACGTCGCACTATTGCGTCCAGTGCGGTTGCGATCGGATAGCTACGTCATGAAATCGATACCGCCGGTTGGTTTTTGGTGGCGAAAAAGTACGCCGAAAATGATGCGCACAAGGTCGGACAGCGGTACCCTCGTGCTCGAGGGCGGGTTCTCCTGGTCCCCAGGAGAACCCGCTCATCGCCAATCTGAACGGCGTCTCGCCGATCCGGCTCTCCCAATCCCCTTCTCCCACCGCCGATCCCGGCTACCTAACGGTGGCGGCGATGTGCGGCTCAGTTTTTCGAGGTCAGCTCCGCAGGTCCGGCCTTGTCGTCGGTCTCGTGCCGCTCGGCGCCGTCGTGGCCCCGCGACCCGGCCAAGTCCGCCCACAGCGCCTCCAACCGCGCCAGCTGCTCACCGACCAGCGCGGCGGGACCCTCGATCAGCGAGAGCGGCCACGGCAAGTGCGGCCCGTCCAACCGCTGCACCTGCTCGGTCAGCTCGGCTGTTGTCGCCTCCAGTTCGCTGATCTCGGTCCGCAATTCGACTATTTGCGTTCGCAATTCGGCGTATTGGTGCTCCAACTCACCGATGCGCGCCATCGCGGCGGCCAACCCGTCCACCAGCGTGCGATGCTCGCCGTCCACGTCGGTGCCGAGCTGCGGCCAGCCGGACAGGCCGGGCCCGCGCAGCTGAACCTGGATGTCGCGCAGCACTGCCTCTTGTTCCGGCGTCACGTCCGGATCCTCCCGTTCAAAGAAATCCACTGGCCGAAACCGGGTCCCGGCCTTCACATGGCAGCGCCGCCGACCGTCACCGGGCGACGCGCGCGACGCACGCGTGTCCGACGCTACGGCGGTACGTGAGCAGCTAGCTGGGCAGGCCTCGGGCACCGTCCCGCACCGCGAAGTCGAACTCCACGGCGCACGCTGGACGTCCAGCGGCGAAGCCCGGACCGAAAAGCATGGCTCCCACTGTAAGTCGATCGGGCGGGTCTTTCCGGGTCATCGCCGAATCCCGCCTACACCGATCAGCGCGAATCGGGGAGGCGGGTCGGCCAGCGTCGCGAAAACGGACCTGCCGCAGCGCGACTCGCCGTTCCGGGCGGCGGGCGAATCAGCTGGCGGGCTCCAGCTTCGGTCGGCGCGGCTTCGGCGGGGTAGCGAATTCGCGGCGGTCCGGAGCGATCAGCACCGCGGAGATCGGAACCGTCAGCGCCAGCAAGCCGATGACGAACATCGGGAACACGAAGTCGAACAACTCCACACCCTCGGGCACCTTCGCCGACCGATCCACGTCGAAATGCAATGCGGCCATCGCCGTGTAGTAGGTCGCGACCACACCGACGCCGAACAGCAGCACCGTCGCGGCGCGGGCCAGCGGGAAACGCACCGCCTGGAACGACCAGAGCGTCGCGGTCGCGGTGATCACCCCGATCACCGCCGAAACGGCGGCCAGCCAGATCGTCACGTCGACCGAACCCTGGATCGCGATCGAGCCGATGCCAAGGTAGTGCGTGAGAGCGATGCCGAGGCCGAGAACCAGCCCGCCGGGCAGCAGCAGCGCCAGGCGCGGTTTGCGGCCGATGGTCAGCAGCGCGGCCAGGACCGTCACGATCGACACCACCAGAGCCGCGACCAAGCGGCCCGAGTCGTAACGCATCGCGCTCCCCGGCACTCGCAGGCCGAGCATGGCCACCGACGTGGCCAGCCACGCCCCGACGCCGCCGAGCGAGATGGCCGCGGAAACCAGCCATACGAGCCGGAACTGGACCGAGCGCGCGCTGTGCACGAGGCATGCGAGGCCGACTACCGCGCCGAGCACGGAGATGCCCAAGGTCAGCGCGACCAGCCAGTAGCCGAGCGCGAACTGATCGACGGACGCCCCGGCGCCATTGCCCGCGGCCAGCGTCGCGACCTCACGCATGCCGGGCGGTTCCTTCCAGTTCGCTCGCCTTCAGCTGGGCGATCGCGTACTCGGTCACCGCGGCCAGCGCCTGGCGCACCTCGATCGCGTTGCGCGCGTCGATATCCACGATCGGCACACCCTCGCGGACCGAAAGCGCCTCGCGCAGCTCCGCGATCGGGAAGCGCGGCGCGTCGGGGAAGCGGTTCACGGCGATCAGGAACGGCAGCTTGCGCGCCTCGAAGAAGTCGACCGCGGCGAAGCTGTCCTCCAGCCGCCTGGTGTCGATCAGCACCACGGCGCCGATCGCACCGCGGATCAGGTCGTCCCACATGAACCAGAACCGTCGCTGGCCCGGTGTGCCGAACAGATAGAGCACCAGGTTGCCCGGCAGGATGATCCGGCCGAAATCCATGGCGACCGTGGTGGTTTCCTTCTCCGGCGTCTCGGCGAGATCGTCGATGCCGTCGGAGTAACGGGTCACCATCGCCTCGGTGCGCAGCGGAACGATCTCCGACACCGCACCGACGAACGTCGTCTTGCCCGCGCCGAAGCCGCCGGCGACGACGATCTTCGTCGAGGCGACCCGGTTCTCGAAGCCGTCCGGCCCAGGAGCGTTTCCTGTTCCGGTATTCCCACTTGGCCCGGGATTTCCACTGGGCCCCAGATTCCTATAGGGCGCGGAGTCCACGCAATGTCCTCTCCATCAACGAACGTCGCTCGTCATAGCTCGCCTCTTCGGTCAGGGTCGAATGCACGCGCATGGTGCCGTCGACGACGAGGTCGCCGATCACCACCCGGACCATGCCCAGCGGCCGGTCCAGATGTGCCGCGATCTCCGCGACCGACAGCCGATGCGTGCCGAGTCGCAGTATCTCGGTGCGGATGTCGCCGGTCGGCCAGTCGAGATGTGCAGTGTACGACAAGGTTTCGATTACTGCCTCCAGCGGCAGCTCGATCGCCGGTTCGGTACGCCCGGAGGTCAGGGCGTACGGCCGGACGCGGGTGGTTGGTCGTGGTCCGGGGCCGTATGGGTTGGACATCTCACACTCAGACGGCGGTACGGGCGGTGGCGGTGACCACCGAGCCCACCCGATCGACCAGCAGCGCCATCTCGTAGCCGATACGACCGATATCGTGCGACTTGTTCGCCAGCACGGCCAGGTGCGAGCCGTTGCCGACGCTCATCACCAGCAGGTAGCCGCGCTGCATCTCCACGATGGACTGCATCACCTTGCCGCCGTCGAACAGGGAGGCCGCGCCCATGGAGAGGCTGGCAAGGCCGGCGGTGACGGCGGAGAGCTGCTCGGCGCGGTCGCTGGGCAAATGCGGGCTGGTGGCCTGCAACAGGCCGTCCGCCGACACCAGTACCGCGTGGGACACGCCGGGCACATCCCGGGTGAAGCGGGCGACCAGCCAGTTCAGATTCTCGTCCGTGGTGCTGTTGTTCGCGTTGGTCATGCAAGCCCTCCGTCGTTGTACTGCGCATTGGCCCGCCCGCTGCGGACCCCACTGAGATGCCTGGTCAAGTTGTTGCGAATTTCTTCCGGATCACGCGTTCCGGCGTCCTCCGCCGGCGCCAGACCGCCGGGCACCAGTTGAGCGCCCGGCCTGCGGATCGGCAACCCGCCGACGGTGCGCGCCGTGGTCGTCGGATTGCTGGCATCCTCGGCGGCCAGCCAGCCCGCGTCACCGGGCGAAGACCATGTGCTGTCCGGCGATTGCGAGGTCGAGGGCTCGACCAGCCATTCCGAGACCATGCGTTGATAGATCGGAGTCGGCGAGGCGCCGGCCACCGGCTGCAGCCGGGATGAGGTGACCGTCGCGGGTTCGGGTGCCACCTCCTGCGGTGGGTCAGCGGGTGCGGTGGACGGCTTGCGGATCGGAAGACCGGACCGTGCGGTGGTCTGGGGTGCGACGCTCTCCCTGGCCACCGCCGGATTCGGTCCGGTGGCCGGCTCGTCGTCCTGGATCTCGGTCCACAGATCGGCGGGCGCGGGCTGCTGTTCGGCGTCGCCGGAGTGTTCACTCCCAGCGGACGTCGGCGGACCGAACGGACCGGTCGGGGTGTGGTCGGTCTCGGTGCGGGGAGTGAGCACCGGCCAGGGTTGGGTGGGCGGCTGATCGGCCGGATTGACCGCGCGGCCGACCGGCGCGGAGACCGCGGGCTGGTCGGGAGAATCGGCGACCCGGATGGCCGGACGGCGCTGGGGCAGACCGGAACTCGTCACGCCGAAGCGTGCGGCGTCACGCTGCGGCAGGCTCGGCACCGGTACGAGATTGCGGGGCTGCGCGCCGGTCGGCGACGCGCCGAGCGTTGGCAGCTGATGTTCGGCGGTGATATCGAGGGGTTTGCCCGCCGGGTCGGTGGCGTCCATCGGCGGCGCGACCAGAGCACCGGGCAGGTGCACGCTTGCGGTGATGCCGGGCTGCTGCGCCATCGTCGAGGTGCGGCGCAGGCTGACCGTGATGGTGTGGCGTTTGGCCAGCCGGCCGACGACGAACAGACCCATCCGGCGCGCCGTCTCGACGGTGACCTCACCACCGGAGGCGAGCCGTTCGTTGGTCGTCTGCAGGTCTTCCAGGGACATGCCCAGGCCGCGGTCGGTGATTTCGATCAGGTAGCCGCCGTCCACCGCACGCGACACCATCACCGTGACGGGGGTGGTCGGGGGGGAGTAGCGCAGCGCGTTGTCGATCAGCTCGGCGAGCAGGTGCTCGATGTCGACCGCGGGCTCGCCCGCGACGATGCCGTCCGGCACCGCGCCGATCTCGACCCGCTGGTAGTCCTCGACCTGGGAGACCGCGCTCCAGAGCATGTCCGACAGGTGCACCGGGTGCAGCTGGCCGCGGCGCAGCGCGGTGCCCGCGAGCACGAGCAGGTTGTCGCCGTTGCGGCGCATGCGGGTGGCCAGGTGGTCGAGGCGGAACAGGCTCTGCAGCCGGTCGGTGTCGTCCTCGTCGTGTTCGAGATCCTCGATCAGCGCCAGCTGCTGCTCGACCAGCGATTGGCTGCGGCGGGAGAGGGTTTCGAACATGTTGCCGATCTGCAGGCGCAGGCGGGCCTGGTCGGCGGCGAGATTCAGCGCCTGCTCGTGGATCTCGTCGACGGCGCGGGCCAGCTGGCCGATCTCGTCGGTGGTGTGCACGGCGACCGGGGTGATCTCCGGTGTGGTGCCGCCCGCGCGCACCACGGCGAGCTCGTCGGGCAGCTTGAAATGCGCCACCTCGAGCGCGTCGCGCCGCAGCCGCCGGACCGGGACGACCAGAGTGCGCGCCACCGACAGAGCCAGCGCCAGGCCCGCGAGCAGCATGCCGATGACGATCGTCGTCTCGCGCAGCGCGCCGGTCTGCGCCGCGGTGGTGCGGTCGGCCAGTGCGCTGTCGATCGTGTCGATCAGCTGCGCGGTGGTGTTCTCATAGGTGTCCGAACTGATCTGGAGCGAATCGAGCACGGCGGGGTTGGTCGCCGGATCGGCGACGTTCTGGCTGAACGTGCCCAGGCGGGTCTGCACCGCGTCCAGCAGCGGGCGCATATTGCCCGCGTAGTCCGGCAGGATCTGCGCGTACTGGTAGATCATCGTGATCTCGGCGCCCGCGGCGACCAGCACGCGCGGCCGCACGCTCGTGTTGCGGCCCGCGTCCGGTGAGCCGATCAGCATGCGCTGCTGGGTGAGCACGCGCCGTGCGGTCTGCACCGACGCCAGCTGCAGGAAGTACCGCTGGATCACCAGGTCGTCCACGGAGGGTGACAGCGCGAGCGCGTTGCCGATGCGCACCATGATCTCGTCGGACTGTTCGCCGACCATCGCGGGCGAGCCGTTGCGCAGGCTGTTGCGCATCGTGGTGCCAGTCGCGATGGCCGAGGCGAGTTCGGAGGTGACCCGGCCGCTGGCCTTGGTGGTCTGCAGCGCGGCTTCCAGCTCGGCCAGCGCCTGGTCGAACTTCGTCAGCGCCGCGTCGGTCTGCGGGTCGGCGGTGTTGCCCCAGGTGGCCGTCGCGGTGACGCCGAGTTGCTCGGTCGCGGTACCGAACTTGACGATCGGGCGGATGATGATGGCTTGTTCGGTGGCCGCGTCCAACTGCGTCATGGTACGCAGTTCGTTGTTGATTCGGAGCACGGCGAAGACGGTGGCCAGCAGCACCGGAAGCACGAGCACCACGCCAACCTTGCGGGTGACCGACCAGTTCGACAGGCTGAATTGCCAGGACCGCGGTGCAGCTTCCATCCGCTTCCGTCGCCTCCGCTTCACCAGTGACCTCGGTTGCGCGTGGCTGTTCAGTATTGATTCAACCCGCAAAGAACCAACTAGAGGTCTTCTTTTTACCGCACGGAACATACCGTGCAGAGTGGTCATCGGCAATCCGGGGGAGTCGGTACGCAAATTCCGAATATGGTTATAGAGAACATGATTCGCGGCGGAATGCGTCAGGGACGCGTCAACTTCTCGGCACTGTTGTGGAAGCCCCTGGTCATCGGGGTCGCAGCGGGGTGACGCGCCGAACGCTGCACCAGGACTCGCCGCGGCGTGTCGGGGGTGGCCTCTCAGTTACCTCTCAGTCGCTGCGGTCAAACTGGTGGCATGCGCATTCTGGTAGTCGACGACGATCGGGCGGTCCGGGAATCGCTGCGCCGGTCGCTCACCTTCAACGGCTACTCCGTCGATCTCGCGGTGGATGGCGTGGACGCGCTGGAGAAGGCAACCGAGCAGCGACCGGATGCGCTCGTGCTGGATGTGATGATGCCCCGGCTGGACGGGCTCGAGGTCTGCCGCAGGCTGCGCAGCACGGGCGATGATTTGCCGATTCTGGTTCTGACGGCGCGAGATTCGGTATCCGAGCGGGTTGCCGGGCTCGATGCCGGGGCGGACGATTATTTGCCGAAGCCCTTCGCGCTGGAGGAGCTGCTGGCCAGGCTGCGGGCACTGCTGCGCCGCACGGCCGCCGATCCGGGTGAGGCGTCGGAGGCGATGAAGTTCGCCGATCTGTCGCTGGACCCGGTGACCCGTGAGGTTTCCCGCGGCGCCCGCCCGATCAGTCTCACCCGCACCGAGTTCTCACTGCTGGAAATGTTGATGGCCAATCCGCGCCGGGTACTGACTCGCAGTCGCATTCTCGAGGAGGTCTGGGGCTACGATTTCCCAACCTCGGGAAACGCGCTGGAGGTGTACATCGGTTATCTGCGCCGCAAGACCGAGTCCGAGGGCGAGCCGCGGTTGATCCACACCGTGCGCGGCGTCGGCTACGTGCTACGCGAAACACCCCCGTAGGCCGCTTTCATGGCACGGACACCTCCCAAGCGACCCGTCGTCGCCGCGCTCGGCCAGCGACCGCCCGAGTCGGCGGACATGCGGCCGCCGATGCCGCTGACCCGCTCGGTCTCGCTGCGCTGGCGAGTGACCCTGCTGGCCGCCTCCGTGGTGGCGATCGCGGTGGCGGTCACCTCGATCGCTGCTTACGCCCTCGTGGCGCGCGCCTTGTACGCCGACGTGGACGCGCAGCTGCGCAGCCGCGCCACCGCCGTGATCGCCAGCAATCCGTACGGATTCAACATCCAGAATCTGATGATCGCCTCGGCCTTCTACGACGACACCGGCATCGCGCTGATCTATCCCGATCTCAAGCCCTATTCGCCACCGCAGTCGACCGATCCACCGGTCGGGGCCGAGGAGATGGACGTCGCGGAGGGGGAGCGGAGTTCCTCGCTGCGCACCGTCGGCAATCAGCGGGTGCTGGCTGTGCACACGAACTACGGTGCGACGCTGGTGATCTCGCAGCGACTGGACCGGACCAGGGAGGTGCTGGACCGGCTCGCCTGGCTGCTGTTCGTGGTCGGTGGCTGCGGTGTCGTGCTGGCCGCCGCGGCGGGCACGGCGGTCGGCCGGACCGGATTGCGACCCATCGCCCGGCTCACCGCGGCCACCGAACGCATCGCGCGCACCGACGATCTGACGCCGATCCCGGTGACCGGCGACGACGAACTGGCAAGGCTCACCGAGAGCTTCAACACCATGCTGCGCGCCTTGACCGAGTCGCGCGACCGGCAGCGCAGGCTGGTCGCCGACGCCGGGCATGAATTGCGCACGCCGTTGACGTCGTTGCGGACCAACATGGAGTTGCTCATCGCGTCGAGCCGCCCGGGCGCACCCCGGATACCGGACGAGGACATGGCCGGGCTGCGCGCGGACGTCATGGCCCAGATCGAAGAATTGTCGACGCTGGTGGGCGATCTGGTCGATCTCGCGCGGGAAGACGCACCGGAAACCGTCTACGAGCGAGTGGATCTCGGCGAAGTGGTGGAACGCGCGCTCGAGCGCGCCCGGCGCCGCCGCACCGGCATCGAGTTCGTCGCGGATCTGCGACCGTGGTTCGTCTACGGGCACGATGCGGGGCTGGAGCGCGCGGTGCTCAACGTTCTCGACAACGCCGCCAAGTGGAGCCCCGCCGGCGCACAGGTCCGCATCGTCATGCGGGAGAGCGGTCCGGGGCTGTTGGAACTGTCCATCGACGACGCGGGGCCGGGAATTCCCGCGCCGGAGCGCGAGCTGGTATTCGAACGCTTCTATCGGATCACCTCGTCCCGATCGATGCCGGGTTCGGGCCTCGGCCTGGCGATCGTGAAGCAAGTGGTGACGAAACACGGCGGCACCATCGCCGTCGATACCTCCGAACGCGGTGGCACCGTCGTCCGCATCGTGCTGCCGGGTGAGCCAGGAGCCCCTGCGCCGGATTGACGCAATACCGCCCGATGGGCGTCTATTTCCCCCACAATGGTCAGTTCTGTGCGAAATATTCACCGATAATTCGGCCATTGCCGCGATCGGTTTGTCGCATAATTTGAGACATCGACATGTCAATGGTTCTAACGCTGGCCGCGATGGACAGATCTCGGAAAACTGAAAGCACGGTCTCAGTCCGCTCTCAGTCACTGAGACCAACCTGGTCGGCACATGAGCGAGCGCAGCGAGCGAACAATGGACACAGCCGAGCACTCGCTCGTGCCGGAGCCGAGCGTCAGCGAGGCGTAGGGATGAGCGAGCGCAGCGAGCGAACAATGGACACAGCCGAGCACTCGCTCATGCCGTAGCCGAGCGTCGGCGAGGTGACGAGATGGATAGTGAGCGAACCCGAGGGAGCACGCAGTCGCGAACGGCGGCGCCGAGCGCCGGCACGGTGACGACGTGAGCAGAAACGAGGATTCCATGACCGAGGATTCGAAGGACCGACCGGAACCCGGGTCGGCCGGTGCCGGTTCGGGCGGAGAGCCGACCGAGCATATCCACGGCGCGGCGTCCGGCCCGTGGTCGGCGGGTGCGCCGCATGGCGGCGCCTTCGGTCCGGGGGAGGCGCAGGCCCACGGTTACGGCCCGCAGCATCCGTCAGCGCAGTACCCGTCCCAGCACAATCCCACGCAGCCGTTCGGTGGGTACACCGCGCCCCACGGCACACCGCACGATGGCGTCCACGGTGTGCCGCCCCGGCGTCCGATTCGCACCGGCCTTGTCGCGGGTGCGGTCGCGCTCGCCTTGGTCAGCGGCGGGGTCGGCGGCGCGGTCGGCGCGCTGGTCACTCGCACCGACGATGGCCGCGCCCCGGTCACCAACGCATTGGACGCGCCGAGACCGAACATCGACAACGCCTCCACCGCCCCGGCCGGATCCACCCAGGCGGTCGCGCAGAAGGTGCTGCCCAGCGTGGTCATGATCAAGGTGGCCAGCAGCAGGGCCGAGGGCGAGGGTTCCGGGGTGGTCCTGTCCTCCGACGGGCTGATTCTGACCAACAATCACGTGGCGGCGGGCGGCGGGCCGAACGCGAGGATGGAGGTCGTGTTCGCCGACGGCAGCAGCGCGCCCGCGACGGTGGTCGGCGCCGACCCGGTCTCCGACCTGGCTGTCATCAAGGTGTCCGGCCGCAGCGGTCTCACCCCGATCGAGCTGGGCGCGTCGGCGAATCTGCAGGTCGGCCAACCGGTCGTCGCGATCGGCTCGCCGCTCGGACTCGCGGGCACGGTCACCACGGGCATCGTGTCGGCGTTGAACCGGCCCGTCGTGACCTCGGGCAACGGCAGCGAGACGAGCCCGGCGGTCAGCCCGGTGATCGACGCCATCCAGACCGACGCCGCGATCAACCCGGGCAACTCGGGTGGCGCTCTGGTGGACGGCAACGGCAAGCTCATCGGCATCAACACCGCCATCGCGACGCTCGGGCCCGCCGAGACCGTCGGTGGCCAGACGGGCTCGATCGGACTAGGCTTCGCGATCCCCGTGGATCAGGCGCGTCGGGTCGCCGATGAGCTCATCAAGACCGGAAAAGCCACCTACGCCCAGATCGGGATCACCGTGTCGCGCCAGCAGGATCCGGCACAGCAGGTTTCCGGCGCGACGGTGCGCGACGTGACGCCGGACGGCCCCGCCGCTCGGGCGGGCATTCCGCCGGGTGCGGTGGTGACGAAGCTCGACGATCGCCCGATCGACTCCGGAAACGCGCTCGTGGCCGCGGTCCGGTCCCATCAACCAGGAGACAAGGTGAAAGTCACCTACACCGATGAGCAAGGCAACAACCCCAAGACCGTCGAGGTGACCCTCTCCGGCGCGCCCGCGGAGGGCGGCCGATGATGCGAGGCGAAGCCGACCTTCGGATGGATTTCGACGCCGGCGTTGTCGGCGCGGCCGCCGAGTTGCTCGATGCAGGCGCTACGGTGAGCAGCATGGAAATCGATGCTCCTGTGGCGGGGCGTGCTCTGGTGGTGGTCGTCGACGATCGAACGGCGCATGGAGGTGTGGACTCGCTCGGCCCGCTGGTCACCGAGCTGCTCACCGAGGCGGGTTTCCTCGTTGACGCGTCGGTGTCGGTGCAGGCCGACGAGGTCGAGATCCGCAACGCGCTCAATACCGCGGTGATCGGCGGCGTGGATCTGGTCATCTCCGTCGGCGGCACGGGCATGTCCCCGCGTGACGTCACGCCGGAGGCCACCTCGCAAGTGCTGGACCGCGAATTGCCGGGAATCAGCGAAGCGCTGCGTTCCTCCGGCCGGGTAGCCGGGTCGCTGGACGCGGGTCTGTCCCGCGGCGTGGCCGGTGTGTCCGGAAGCACCCTGGTGGTCAACCTGCCCGGCACCAGATCCGCGATCCGGGACGGTATGGCGACCCTCGGGCCGCTCGCCAGCCGGGTGATCGGCGAACTCTCCGGATTGGTCGAGTAATCACCGCCCATACTCCCTCCGACAACCCTCGCCCGGCGGCTCGCCGGGCGAGGGATGCCGCGCGCCTGGCGAAGATCTTCGGTGACCCCCTGCCCGAGACCACCAGCGACGAGCGCGGCGAGGATGCCGACCACGGCCGGTCCGGCGACGACTGGCTACGCGCTCAGGTCCCCCCGCACCACGGCTGAGCCCGTTATCTACGTAGTAGCTACGTATCCGAACCAGTGTTCTCGTGATTCGGCCGTGATCATTTCCGGCCGAAAGTAATCCAAGCGAAATCTTTACGGGCCTGTCCCGTATGTGGCGACGGCCCCCTTGGGCAGGTTTCCGACCGCCTCGGCTGTAGCGAACCTGCATTTATGCACGTCACGCCATATTCAAATGTTCGCAACTGTGACTCACGTCACTCTGAACTTTACGAACCACCGCGTTGCGATTGCCGTTATCCACCGTTTAATGTCCCCATCGAGCCATGCAATTTGGACCCCGCAGGCCCGGGTATCGGCACGCATGAGGCCGCTCGGCGGAACTGGGCTCGGTTCCGTTGCCAGCTGGTACGTTGCGCTGAAATTACAACCGGTTACACACCGGCAACAAAGGAGCGACACACTGAGCTGGGCCTGAGAGGACCACGTTCAGCCTCGATGGTCGAGGTTGACTGTTTGAACCTGATGAGGGGAAGTATGAGCGAGAACCGCACTATGCGCCGCGGTGCCCGGGTCGCGGGCATCGGCGCTGCCGCGGCCGTTGCCATGGGCCTGCTTTCGACCGGTGCCGCCAATGCCGACACCTTCGTGCCGTTGCCGGACGGCCACAAGGTGGGGCCTGGCGTGACGATCACCCGGAACGGAGAGCGGGCCCTGATTTCGCCGTCGCTGGCTGCCAACGGCGCCGGTCGCGTGGTCTGGGTTTCGGGCAACGCCATCGCCGATGTCGCTGTGACACCGGAAGGCGAAATCGGCCCGAACAACGGTCCGACCGGAAACCCCGGAACCAACAACTCCTCGACGCACGGTGCTTCGCAGTTGAGCACCGGTTACATCGTCGGCTGCCAGATCAGCATCGCCGACGACGCGATCTCCGCGGGTGTGTCCGGCAGTGTCAACCTCAGCGGCGCGAGTGCTGGTGGTTCGATCGGTATCAACCTCGGGCCGGGCGAGGTGAAGTTCGTTCAGATCGATTACAAGGACATTCTGAAGCCGGGTGTGTACTCGGTGGAGTATCAGGATGCCGAGATTCAGATCCAGGGCTGCGCGGGTTACGCGCAGGCGCGTTCGTACACGGTTGTCGAGATCATCGGCGATCACTACTCGAAGACCACCCTCTACGGGATGCCGTTCAGCATCGGCTGACCAACCGTTGGATCTGTCAAATCTCTTTTCGCTCAAGCGAACTCGATACTCTAGGGGTATTACCATTATGTTCGATCGCAAAATGCTGGCGCGCGCGGCGGGGCTGTGCGCGTCCGCCGCTATCACCGTGGGTCTGCTCTCGACAGGTGCGGCGCACGCCGACACCTTCGTCCCGCTGCCGGGCGGGGAACTCGTCAAGACGTTGTCGGATGGCACCGTCGTGACGGTCCGTCTGGTCGGCGAGTCGGCCACCATCAGCCCGTCCATGGGCTCGACGCCGCTGCACCGCAACGCGTGGGTCTCCGGTAGCGCGCAGGTCGAGCTGTCCGGCACCGCCGGCGGCAAGATCTTCCCGGGTTACACCGTCGGCTGCCAGGTCAACATCGCCGGCGGCGGCGCCACCGGTGGCGTCGACGGCGATGTCGACTGGAGCGGCGACACCGTCACCGGCGGCGTCGGCGCCAACAGCGGCGGCAATCTGTCCCTCGGCCCCGGTCAGGCGAAGTCGTTCTACGTGCTCGATCTCGAGCAGGCCGACGACTTCGGCAACGAATCGCACAAGACCCGCAACGCGTTCAAGGGCACCAGCGGTTCGGTCACCTGGTCGGACGAGACCATCGGCTTGAACGGCTGCGGCGGTTACGCCCAGGCGCGGGCCTTCGTCAGTGTCGAGGTCGAGACCGACAACGTCATCACCTGGGTGACGCTGTGGGGCCAGCCGTTCAGCCTCGGCTGAGTGAAGGCGGGTAAAAACCCATAGCCACCAACGAAATGGGCCCGTCGCATCGGCGGCGGGTCCATTTCGTCATGAATTCTCCTGCCGTTCAACGGCGCTTCGCGATCCTAGCGGGGACGCTGCCGCGCCGTGCTAACTTGCCCGAATTTCCGGATAAGTCTGGTTGATACCGAATAGCATTGTTTCGTCCGCTATCGCTTGATGACGCGATGGTCGGCGGATCGTTTGGTGGACTTCACATTCCACCACCCGGCCCGTCGGCTTGGAGGGACATGTCCGCCTCGACACCCTGGGGCGGGCGGATGCAACCTGATGAGGAAAACATGAGCAAGTACCGCACCAACGGTCTGTCTCGAGGCGCCCGCGTCGCGGGCGCTGCCGCCGCGGCGGCCGTAGCCACCGGTCTGTTCTCGACCGGTGCCGCACATGCCGATGTCTTCGTGCCGTTGCCGGACGGCCACAAGAACGGCCATGGCGTGAGCATCGCCCGAACCGGTGAGCGCGCCCTGATCTCCCCTTCTCTCGCCGCGAACGGTGCCGGCCGTGTCGTGTGGGTTTCGGGGAATGCCATTGCCGATGTGGCCGTGACGCCGGAAGGTGAGATCGGCCCGAACAACGGTCCGACCGGTAATCCCGGGACCAACAACTCTTCGACGCATGGTGCTTCGCAGTTGAGCACCGGTTACATCGTGGGGTGCCAGATCAGCATTGCCGATGACGCGATCT
Organism: Nocardia sp. Marseille-Q1738; assembly: GCF_965283145.1. Classification (NCBI taxonomy): domain Bacteria; kingdom Bacillati; phylum Actinomycetota; class Actinomycetes; order Mycobacteriales; family Nocardiaceae; genus Nocardia; species Nocardia sp. Marseille-Q1738. The sequence goes on from NZ_CBDIMS010000001.1 coordinate 1,546,843, forward strand.
CCGCGGGTGTGTCGGGCAGTGTGAACCTCAATGGGGCGAGTGCTGGTGGTTCGATCGGTATCAACCTCGGGCCGGGCGAGGTGAAGTTCGTTCAGATCGATTACAAGGACATTCTGAAGCCGGGTGTGTACTCGGTGGAGTATCAGGATGCCGAGATTCAGATCCAGGGCTGCGCGGGTTACGCGCAGGCGCGTTCGTACACGGTTGTCGAGATCATCGGCGATCACTACTCGAAGACCACCCTCTACGGGATGCCGTTCAGCATCGGCTGACCAACCGTTGGATCTGTCAAATCTCTTTTCGCTCAAGCGAACTCGATACTCTAGGGGTATTACCATTATGTTCGATCGCAAAATGCTGGCGCGCGCGGCGGGGCTGTGCGCGTCCGCCGCTATCACCGTGGGTCTGCTCTCGACAGGTGCGGCGCACGCCGACACCTTCGTCCCGCTGCCGGGCGGGGAACTCGTCAAGACGTTGTCGGATGGCACCGTCGTGACGGTCCGTCTGGTCGGCGAGTCGGCCACCATCAGCCCGTCCATGGGCTCGACGCCGCTGCACCGCAACGCGTGGGTCTCCGGTAGCGCGCAGGTCGAGCTGTCCGGCACCGCCGGCGGCAAGATCTTCCCGGGTTACACCGTCGGTTGCCAGGTCAACATCGCCGGCGGCGGCGCCACCGGTGGCGTCGACGGTGAAGTGGACTGGAGCGACGAGTCCGGCAATGTGGGAGCCAACAGTGGCGGCGAGCTTTCGCTGGGTCCCGGTCAGGCGAAGTCGTTCTACGTGCTCGATCTCGAGCAGGCCGACGACTTCGGCAACGAGTCGCACAAGACCCGCAACGCGTTCAAGGGCACCAGTGGTTCGGTCACTTGGGCCGACGAGACCATCGGTCTGTCGGGCTGCGGCGGTTACGCCCAGGCACGGGCCTTCGTCAGCGTCGAGGTCGAGACCGACAACGTCATCACCTGGGTGACGCTGTGGGGAGCGCCGTTCAGCCTCGGCTGAGCGCCGAACACCCGCCCGCACAACGCGAACGGGTCCGTCGACACGGCGGGCCCGTTCCGCTGTGCGCCGCAGATGTCAATGGAAGACCACGGTGAGCGCGGTGCGTAGCGAAGCCCCGGCCACGGTGGTGGCGTGGTCGGCGTCCATCGCGACCAAGACCACGCGTTCGGCGGCGCCTCGTTCGTCAGCCGGCCTCGACACCAGGATGACGGCGGCGTCGGTGGCCAGGGTGCGGGCCGGGCGGGTAGTCGGTCCGTTCGAGTCTTCGGCACCGATCACGTCGACGCGATCGCCCGCACGCAGGATGTCCGCGACGGCGGTGTCGGCGAGACGGATGGGAACGATCCTGGCATCGCGCGCTCCGGTGGCCGCCGCGGCCAACCGTGGACCGACGACCCGCAGGTCGGTGAAGACTTCGCCCTGACGCATCGCGCCGGTCAGCGTCGCGCCGACGAGAGCGGCGGGATCGGCGACCGCGCCCGCGGGCAGTGTGCCCGCTGCGCGTGACGCCGAGCGCAGGTCACCCGGCTCGAGGAGTCGTCCGGGCGCCAGCTCCCGTGCCGCGATCACCACCGTCGTGGTCTCGGTATCGGGGTCACCACGCACCAAGAGGACGGCCGCGGTTACGGCGAGGACGGCGGCGAGCAGCCGACGGGCGAGGACGGCATAGGCCCAGGGCGGGCGCTGCCACCCGGACGGATTCCAGCCGCCGTGGCCGAGGTCGGCGAGTGCGCGAGTCATGGCCGGATCCTATGGCCGAACTCACACTCAGCCGTCCCGTCTCACCGGGGGCTGTGGATGGCGACGAGGCTGTGGAAAACGTCCAATCAGCTGGCGACGGCCGTGCTGGTGGCCGCGGTGGACCCGCTGGACGCGCTCGAGTCCGAGGACGAACTCGAACCGCTGTCGCCCTTGGCGGGCTCGCTCGCGGTGGACGCGCCGCCGCGGCTGTCGGTGCGGTAGAAGCCGCTGCCCTTGAACACGATGCCGACCGAGTTGAACAGCTTGCGCAGCTTTCCCGAGCACTCCGAGCAGACGCTCAGAGCTTCGTCGGTGAAGGACTGAACGATGTCGAAGCGGTTGTCACACTGGGTGCACGCGTACGAGTAAGTTGGCACAGGATCCTCCGCGGTATTCGTCAATCTGGCACTCTACAGCCGACAGTGCCAACATCGCCAATCGGCATTTCATTCCCCGGCGCTATCGCCGAGTCGTCGCAGGCCGCCGCGGGGTGTCAGAGCCCAGCCCATACGCAGATCGTGCGGCTCCTCGGGCAGCCGCTCGACCAGTTCGTCATCCCGTACCACCGCGATCAGTCGCGCGTCCGGGCGCGCGGCCGGCAGGGTGCGGTCGTAGTATCCCGCGCCGCGGCCGAGCCGGACGCCGCGGCGGTCCACCGCGAGCGCGGGGACCAGGATCACCTCGGCCCTGGCCACCGCGGCCGGAGGCAGTACCGTGCCGATCGGCTCCAGCAGCCCGTAGCGGGCGCGGCGCATGGCAGCCGCTCCGGTGTACTCGGCCCAGCTCAGCGGCCCGGGCGGCCCGGTGACCGGCAGCAGCACCCGCGCGCCACCGGTCACAAGCGCGTCCAGCATGGCCGTCGAGCCCGGCTCCGGATCGACCGGCACATACGCGCAGACCCACTCCCGGGCACCCAGCGCGCCGACCGCGACGGCCAAGGCGAGCGCCTCGTTCTCCCGGTCAGTGGCACTCATCACAGCTCGCCGGGCCACCAGTTCGATGCGCCATGCATGTTTATCGCGCTCGCCGGGCATCTTCACAGTGATCACCATAGGCTCACCCCGGTACCGGGTCGGCTCTACGCCGCTCCGGCGGCGTGATGGATGGATAGGGTATACGCATGACAGCAAAGGCCGGACAGCCCGGTGACACCCCGGTGGTGTCGTGCTTCCGCACCGCCGTGGTGCCCGCGGCCGGGCTGGGAACACGGTTTCTGCCCGCGACCAAGACGGTGCCCAAGGAGCTCCTTCCGGTGGTGGACACCCCCGGCATCGAGCTGGTCGCCAGCGAGGCGGCCGACTCCGGCGCCGAGCGCCTGGTGATCGTCACGTCGCCGGGCAAGGACGGCGTCGTCGCCCACTTCGTCGAGGACCTGGTGCTGGAGAGCACGCTCGCCGAGCGCGGCAAGTACAAGTTGCTGGAGAAGGTGCGCAAGGCGCCGGCGCTGCTCGACGTCACCTCGGTGGTGCAGGAGGAGCCGCTCGGGCTCGGCCACGCGGTCGCCCAGGCGGAGCAAGCCCTCGACGCCGACGAGGACGCGATCGCGGTGCTGCTGCCCGACGACCTCGTGCTGCCCTGCGGTGTGCTCGACGTGATGAGCCGGGTGCGCCGCAAGCGCGGTGGGACGGTGCTGTGCGCCATCGACGTGCCGAAGGACGAGGTCAGCGCCTACGGCGTGTTCGACGTGGCGCCGGTGCCGGACGCCGTGAACCCGAACGTGCTGCGCGTCAAGGGAATGGTGGAGAAGCCCCCGCTCGCCGACGCGCCATCGACGTTCGCCGCCGCGGGCCGGTACCTGCTGGACCGCGCCATCTTCGACGCGCTGCGGCGCATCGAGCCCGGCACCGGCGGCGAGCTGCAACTCACCGACGCCATCGCGCTGCTGATCGCCGAAGGACATCCGGTTCATGTGGTGGTGCACCGTGGGTCGCGCCACGATTTGGGCAACCCGGGCGGTTATCTTCGTGCTGCGGTCGATTTCGCACTGGAACGAGAGGAATACGGCCCCGCCCTGCGGGAGTGGCTGCAGCACCGTCTCGGTCCGGACTGGGATCCGCAGCTGACTACCGACGACTGACGGGCCCGTCCGGGGTTTCGCCGAGAGTGGACCGTCGGGTACGAATGGTGGTTCACCGCGGTGCGCGCGAACGCGCTTGCGCCGCGGTGCGATCCCGCGCGCCGGCGCAGGCGGAATCGGATGGAGTGCGGAGAGGATCAGGAAGGGCTGGATGCGCTCGGTTGAGGATCAGCAGATCAAGGTGACCGCCGCGGCGGTCGCGCCTCGGCCGGTCCGGGTCGCGATTTCCGAGGCCCAGGGCCTGCTGTGCGCCGAGGACGTCGTCACCGAGCGTCCGTTGCCCGGCTTCGATCAGGCCGCGATCGACGGCTACGCGGTGCGCAGCGTCGACGTCGCCTCCGCGGGTGCCGACATCCGCGACGAGGAGGGCAATCTCGTCGACCTGACCCTGCCCGTGGTCGGTGAGGTGGTCGCCGGATCGCGTCAGCCGATCCGGTTGCAGCCGCGCCAGACCGTCCGGGTCGATACCGGCGCGCCGATGCCGACACTGGCCGATGCCGTTCTCCCGTTGGATTTCACCGACGGGGGTAGGGCCAGGATCAAGGTGTACGAGCCGGTGCGCTCCGGGGATTACGTACGGCGCGTCGGCGACGACGTCCAGCCGGGCGATGTCGCGGTGCGGGCGGGAACCATCATCGGCGCAGCGCAAGTCGGTCTGCTCGCCGCGGTCGGACAAGACAAGGTGCTGGTGCACCCGCGACCGCGATTATCGGTGATCTCGGTGGGCGGGGAACTGATCGACATCGACCGGACACCCGGCCCCGGCCAGGTCTACGACGTGAACTCCTACGCGCTGGCCGCCGCCGCCAGGGACGCGGGCGCAGACGTGAACCGGGTCGGCATCGTGAGTTCCGATCCGCGCCGGTTGCGTGACGTGGTCGAGGGGCAGCTGGTGCGCTCCGAAGTCGTGGTCATCGCGGGCGCGGTCGGCGGCTGGGCCTCCGAGCAGATCCGGGAGACGCTCGAGGGGCTCGGCGAGCTCGAAATCACCCGGGTGGCCATGCATCCCGGATCGGTGCAGGGCTTCGGCAGGTTGGGCCGCGACGAGGTGCCGACCTTCCTGCTGCCGTCCAACCCGGTCGGCGCGCTGGTGGTGTTCGAGGTGATGGTGCGGCCGCTGATCCGAATCGCGTTGGGGCGCAGGCATCCCATGCGCCGGATCATCCGCGCGCGCACGATCATGCCGATCAGCTCCATGGCCGGACGCAAGGGATATCTGCGTGCGCAGCTCATGCGGGACGAGGCGACCGGCGAATACCTGGTGCAGCCGCTGGGCAGCGCGAACTCGTCCTCGCACCTGCTCGCCACGCTCGCCGAGGCGAACAGCCTGATCGTGATCGACCCGGACGACACCGAGATCCGCACCGGTGACGAGGTGCAGGTCGCCTTTCTCGCGCAGCGCGGCTGAGACGTGGACGCGATGAACGTTTTCCGGGTCACGCAGCATCCGGGGTGGCCCGCGCGACTCGGCCCGGTCCGGGTGGCCGCGGGACAGGTGACGCTGCGTCCGGTCCGGCTGCGTGACGCGGCGGCCTGGAGCCGGATTCGGTTGCGGGACCGGGAGCATCTCGAGCCGTGGGAGCCCACCGGCCGCGGGTCGTGGGAGGCGCGCAATCACGCGTCCAATTGGCCTTCGCTGTGGTCGACCCTGAAGGCCGAGGCTCGCCGCGGCGCGATGATCCCGCTGGTGATCGAAGTCGACGGCGCGTTCAGCGGGCAGCTGACCGTCGGCAATATCGTGCGCGGCGCGCTGCGCTCGGCCTGGATCGGTTACTGGGTGGCCAAGGATCTCAGCGGGCAGGGCGTCGCGACCGCTGCGTTGGCGCTCGGACTCGACCACTGCTTCGGGCCAGTGGGCCTGCACCGGGTCGAGGCGACCGTCCGGCCGGAGAATCTGGCCAGTCAGGCGGTGCTCCGCAACGTCGGCTTCCGGGAGGAGGGGCTGCTACGGCGCTACCTGGACGTGGACGGCGCCTGGCGCGATCACCTACTGGTCGGCATGACCATCGAGGAGGTGGTCGGGACGGTTCTGGACCGGCTGGTGCGAGAGGGTCGCGTCACCCTGCTGTAGCGCGGGCCACCGAACACGGTGGCATTGGTGGAAATGTGACAGGTGTGGCGGATGTGCACGGCGCGCCTGCCGGAACTTGGTGCTACCCGGAATTAGCCTACGGACGTCGATGGTGCGTCTTGCGTCATCGGCAGGGAGCCTGCGGGCGTCCGGCGTCGACGCGGTTGCGTCGGACGGGGAGCCGGACGAGCGCGGCGTATCACGCGCCGCTCGCGGGCCGAGCCGGACGAAATCCATGCGGGGACGGAGGTGCTGACGCGATGCCGAATTCGATCCTGTGGATCGGTCTTGTCGTGCTCTGGGTCTTCGTCCTGTTCCCGATGCTCGCCGACCGCCACCCGAGAATCCGCCGGACCACCGACGCCGCGCTGGCGACCCGGGTCCTGCACCGCGGCGGAGGCAAGCGACGTCTCAGAAGGAAAGGCCCGGCCGCCGGGCACGAAACCGATCCGAACTGGCGGCCTCGCCGCGTACCGAGAGAGTATTCCCACAGCGATGATGCGGAGGACCGGATGACGACACCGGCCGACGAGCCCGTCACCGAGACCGACGAGGACAACCTGCCCGTGCCCTTCGACGCCGTGGGATCCGACATCGCTGACGCCGAACCGGAGGACATCGACGCTGCCGCTGCCGACGCCGACGCCGACGCCGACGCCGACGGCGCGACCGACGACGTGACCGCCGCGCCGGACGACGACGAGGAAGCGGCCGAAGTCGCTGCGAAGATCGACGCGGCGACCGATGATGACGGCGTGGGCGCACACCACCCAGAACCGGCCGCGGCCAGAATCCCGCCTGCGCGCTCCACCGCGCCCGCCCGCGTGGCCTATCCCGAGTACGACGAAACCGATTCGGACGAATGGGAATTCGTCCCCACTCGCCGTGGCCGCGGCGGCTTCGACCCCGAGGCCGACGCCATCGCCCGCGCCGCCCGCTACACCTTCCGGCAGCGCGCCGTGCTCGGCCTGGTGCTCACCGCCATCCTCTGCGGCGCGCTCGCGTTCGTCTTCACACCCTTGCTGTGGTGGGGCACCGGGCTCTCCTCCGTCGTGCTCGTGACGTACCTGGCCTACCTGCGCAAGCAAGTGCGGATGGAGGAGGAGATCCGCCGCAATCGCGCCGCCCGCCTCAACCGCGGCCACGGCGGAGCCAACCCACGCGCGCGCCGAGCCGGCACCCCGCAAGGCGCCATGGACCGCGACACCGCCCGCGCCCTCCGCCGCCGCTCCGCACTCGTCGACCCCGACGACGAAGACCCCCTGTTCGACCACCTCGACCCCTTCGACCCCGCCACCGCCCGCGCCCTCCGCAGCCGCACCGCCGACGATGTCCGCCGCGCAGCCGGCGAGTAACCGCCATCCGAGCAGGTCAGGCCACCGATTCGGAGTCTGAGGGCCCGGCCTGATACAGTGTCACAGCGCGGTTCGGGAGCCGCACGGGGCTATAGCGCAGTTGGTAGCGCGTCTCGTTCGCATCGAGAAGGTCAGGGGTTCGATTCCCCTTAGCTCCACGCATCGGAGGCTCATGCTCATGGAGAGCATGAGCCTTTTGCGTTCCGCGTGTTTTGTGGGGTGCAACCCCACGCCGCGGCCTGACCCCATCTCGGCTCGCCAAGTCCGGACGCCGCGCCCCGGGCCCCATCTGGGGCTCGCCAAGTCCGGACGCCGCGCCCCCGGGCCCCCATCTGGGGCTCGCCTGGTCGGGATGCCGCGCCGTGGGGCCGCCATCTCGGGCTCGCCTGGTCGGGATGCCGCGCCGCCGGACCCCAACCGGGCTCGCCAGTCTCGATGCCGCGCCGCCGGACCCAGGGCTTGTGGTTGCGTTTGGTTGGTTATCTTTCGGCCGGTTTGTTCATGCCATTCGTCTTCCCGCGTTCTTTACAGTCGATGGAGCCTTGGTCCTGGAGGGGCGTTCGGTTATGGCGGCCCAGACGGGCGCCCACGCGAAACGCTCGGCTGGGATACCCCAGCCGAGCGTCTGGCCAGGCTCGTGTCCACCATCGACCGGCAGCGGTGTTGCGCCGACCCGGAATCCTGTGACGACTCGCGGGGACCTACGCGGCGACGGTAGCGAGGCGGAGGTGATTCTCGATATCGGCGGGTGAGCCGGTGTAGTGGAGAGTTCGCAGGCCGAGGTGAGCGGCGGCTTGGCAGTTGTCGGCACGGTCGTCGACGAACAGGACGCGGCCGGGGTCGCGAACTCCGGTTGCGGCGAGTGCGTTTCGGTAGGTGTCGGGGTGGGGTTTGTTCATGCCGAGCCGGGCCGAGTAAAGGGCGTCGGTCATCAGAGTGCGCCAGTCGGAGGCGTCGAGGGCATCGCTGACCGGATGAGGTGCGTTGGAGAGCAGCACCATTGGGAGATCTGCCTGCCGGGCCTGGTGGAGGAGTGCGACGACGCGGTCGTCGGTCCGGGTCCACAGTGTGGTGTCGACGGCACGCAACCGGGTGAGCAGTTCCGGGTCCGGGCGATGGCCGAGCACGGCGGTCCAGAAGTCCGCGTCGTCGAACTCGCCGGAATCGTAGGGTTCGCGGGCGCTCCAGAAAGCATTCTGGAAGAGTCCGAGTTGGTCTGCGTGCCATCCGGCGAGTTCGGCGAGCCTGCCCCACATAGGAACGGTGGGCTGCAGGCCGATGACGCCGTTGTAGTCGAAGATGACCGCGTCGAGTTCCGCGGACTGGTGAGGTAGTGCGGTTACCACCGGTTCTCCAAGGCTTGATGGGACAGGACAGCCACGCCTGCGGCGAGCAGGGCGGGCAGCACGAGGGGATTTGGCCGTCGAGAATGAGCACGAAATCGGCTGCGTGGTACGACGATTCCCGCCTGCTTCCATAACGAAAGAGGCGCACAAACTGTGGATCGAAGGAATGTTCCGCGAGTCAAAGGCTGAAGACGATGCGCGACGCTGCGCGAACAAGCCGAAACCTACCAAGGGGTACGGCGAGGTACCACCCGGGACGGGTCTTGGTGATCCGCTCCACAAAATGCCGACCGAAGGTCTCACCGGCGTCGTAGCCGAGATCACTCGACGAGGTCGGCCAGCAGTCTTCGAAGACCAGCTCGTGGTCGAGCATCGGCACTCGCCCTCCGTCCGGTGAACGCGCACGACCGGATGGACTCGACAACAGCGAGTCCGGAAGGACGGAATCGACTGTGCGCGTGCAGAACGCATACCGGCTTGCCAATCCGGTACCGCTTTCGACGTTTCCGCGGCTTCTGCGGCCGCCCGCTCCGATCGTCCGGAGAACGGATCTGCGACGTCCACGTAGCTGCATAGCGGCCACAAAGAAGCTGATGACGACGGTTTCCCGGAGGCGTGTCGCCGTTGTTACCGTGAATCATGACCAGCGAATCCGCGCATCGGCGCCGCGAGCAGCTCCGTGAGTTCCTGCGCTCTCGTCGGGCGCGGCTCGCACCGGGAGATGTCGGTCTCGTTGCGACGGGCCGGCGACGTACTCCTGGGCTGCGGCGCGAAGAGGTCGCCGCGCTGGCCGGGGTGGGGGTGTCCTGGTACACCTGGCTCGAGCAGGGGCGCGACATCACGGTCTCGGCCGAGGTGCTCGATGCGATCGCCGGGGCCCTGCTGTTGAGTGAGCCGGAGCGGGTGCACCTGTATCTGCTGGCCGGTCTCAACCCACCGCCCGCAGGTGGGGCGCCCGCTGCCGAGGTAACTCCCGAAGTACGGCAACTGCTGGATGGGTGGGAGCGACGACCTGCGCTGTTGCGCGACCGATACTGGAATGTACTGGCATTCAACGACACTGCGCGGACGGTGTTCGGCTTCGACGACACCGCACACAACTGCTTGGTCACGTTCTTCACCAATCCCCGATACCGCGCGATGCGCGATGTTTGGGCGGCGGCTGCTCCCGCGGTCGTCGCCGCCTACCGCGCGGATACGGCGCACTGCGCCGACCACCCCGAGTTCCGCAGGGTAGTGGACGATCTCAGCACGGTAAGCGCCGAATTCGCGGAACTGTGGGCGCGCCACGAGGTCGGCGTCCCGATCCAGGCCGTGAACGCGCTGCGCCACCCCGAGGCCGGGGAGTTGTTCTTCGACGCGACGACCCTGCTGGTCGCCGACCATCCCTGCTGGCATCTCGTGCTGTACAACCCGCGACCCGGTACCGATACCGCGGCTCGACTCGAACGACTACAGCACATCCGTCTCGCCGCCCCGAGCGCGCCGCACCGCGGACGCCTGACCGGAACCTGGCCCGAACGTGGTGGTGCCGAACCCACGATAACTGCGCACTGTTTGTCTGTCGCACGGATTGACACGCTGGGGCCATGACGCACAACAGCTTCCGATTCGACGGCAAGATCGCACTGATCACCGGAGGTTCCAGCGGCATGGGTTTGGCCGCCGCGCACCGGTTGCTCACCGAAGGCGCGCAGGTCATCATCACCGGGCGCGACAAAACCCGGCTCGATGCCGCGGTCGAGGAACTCGGCGATCGGGTGCTCGGGATCCCCGGTGACGCCGCAAATCTCGCCGATCTCGAAAAGCTGGCAACAGCCATTCACGACCGGTATGGGCGGCTGGATGTGGTGTTCGCCAATGCGGGGATCGGCGCGTTCCAGCCCATCGAAGAGGTCACCGAGGCGGAGTTCTACCGCGTCGTGGACATCAACTTCAAAGCGGTGTTCTTCACCATCCAGAAGACGCTACCGCTGCTGCCCCACCAGGCCGCGATCGTGATCAACTCGTCGTTCGGGCTGTACCGTGGGATGCCCTCCGCCGCTCTCTACTCGGCGACCAAGGCGGCGGTGCACAACCTGACCCGGACCCTCGCGGCCGAACTCGCGCCAAGGAGAATCCGGGTCAACTCCGTGAGCCCCGGCTACGTCGATACGCCGGCGTTCCGGGCCGAGATCTCCGCTGAGGCCCAGGCTGCCATTGGCAGCGGGGTCGCAGCAGGCCGCATCGGCGAGGCCGAGGAGATAGCCGCCGCAGTCGCGTTCCTCGCCTCCGATGAAGCGTCCTACGTCAACGGACAGGATCTGCTCATCGACGGCGGACTGATATCGGCCATCCCGGCGGGGATGCTGTAACCCGATCCGGCGTCCCCACACAGACAGCTACCCGTAGCTGGCCGTTCCGCGGGGGAGCGGATGGTGAACCTCGCGTAGTTCAGAGCTTTCTGAATACAGATTCCAGTGTATTGTTCTGGGTGTGGAGACGTTGCTGCACAGTGACGCGCTGGCTCGATTCGGGCACGCGCTGTCCGATCCCACCCGGACGCAGATCCTGCTGAGCCTGCGCGCCGGTCCCGGTTATCCGTCGGAGCTGGCCGAGCGGATCGGGGTATCGCGGCAGATTGTGTCGAATCACCTTGCCTGTCTTCGTGGTTGTGGGCTGGTTGTCGCGGTGCCGGAGGGGCGGCGCAGCCGGTACGAGCTGGCCGATGCGCGTATCGGGGCCGCGTTGGGGGATCTGCTGGGGCTGGTGCTGGCGGTGGATCCGGCGTGTTGCCCTGATGCCGAAGCGGAAGGTTGCTGCTGATGTCGGCGCCGCTGGGGATGCCGTCGGGGGTGACGTCGACGGGTCCGTCGGCGGAGCGGCGGGCGGTGCTGTCGCGGCGTATCCGCTGGTTGGTCGCAGCGACCATCAGCTACAACGTGATCGAGGCCGTCGTCGCCCTGACCGAGGGGGCGCGGGTGTCGTCGACGGCGCTGATCGGGTTCGGGCTGGATTCGGTGATCGAGGTGTCCTCGGCGGCGGCAGTGGCCTGGCAATTCGCCGGTGCGGACCCGCAGAAGCGGGAGAAGGTCACGCTGCGGATCATCGCGTTGTCCTTCTTCGCTCTCGCGCTCTATGTCAGCGTCGACTCGATCCGGTCGCTGCTGGGCGTGGGCGAGCCGAACCCTTCCCTGATCGGCATCACCCTGGCCGCGGTCAGTCTGGCGGTCATGCCCGTGTTGTCGTGGGCGCAGCGCCACACCGGGCGTGAACTCGGCTCGGCTTCGGCCGTAGCCGATTCCAAGCAGACGCTGCTCTGCACTTATCTGTCAGCGGTGTTGCTGGTCGGGTTGTTGCTCAACAGCCTGTTCGGCTGGTCGTGGGCGGACCCGATCGCCGCGCTCGTCATCGCCGCGATCGCGGTGAAAGAAGGGATGAACGCCTGGCGTGGTGACACGTGCTGTCCCGCACCTACCGCCATTGCGGCCCCGGGCGGACACGACTGCGACTGCTGCGACTGAATCACCGCCTGGCAAGCGAGCACGGCGCGGAGCCGTGCGCAGGTTGCGGACTGCGGTGGCACGCGCCGCCGGGGCTGGCTGCGGGTTCCTGCCGCGGCTTTCGCGGTCGCCGAAGCAGCCGCCGCCCTGGTCAGCGCGATTCGGTTCGCGGCTCGAGGACCACGACGGCAGTCGGTGACGATCGCAGCGCGGCGTAAGCATCGATGTCGCGGTCGATCTCACGCCACCTGCCCCACAGCCGCGTTCGCTCCTGTCCATCGGCGGCGCGCCCGCGCACCGCGCGCGAGCTGCCCTTCAGATCGACGATCGCGTCGGGGTGCGTCTGGAGGTTGAGCCACCAGGCAGGTTCCCCATCGCCCCACCCGTTCATCGCGAGCGTGACGAGGTTCGAGCCGTCCTCGAAGTAGCCGAGCATGACGCTGCGAGCGCGACCGGTCCGGCGTCCGGTGGTGGTGAGTCGCATCGTCCCCCAATGGGTGCTGTCCTTGGGGCGCCCCAACCCGGCGCGGCCGCGGGTCACACGGTACAGAGCCCGGTGTGTGTGCCAGGCCAGGTGAATCACCCATCGTGGAGGGAGCCATGGCTTGCGGGCGGATTCGCGTGACACGACGCGTCCTCTTCTCGCTCGGCCGGCGATCGCTCGAGGCTCCCCGGCGAGTTTCTCGGTCTCTGACAGCATCGACACCTCGCCCCTGAATGTCCAGGGCCGATCACCATGACCCCTGGGGCCATTCGACTCGAGTAAGCTTCCGCCGCCCCCACCGGCACGAGCCACCTGTACGACTGGAACATCGACGGTCAGCGGCGAGTTCGCCGACATTCCGATTCGGGCCGGTTCCTGCGGACCGACCCCATCCCCGGCGGCCACACCGGAGGGAACGTGGCACATCAACCTGCGGCGTATCGGGCGAGGTTGTCCTCCAGTGCACGCAGCGCTTGTAAAGTCTGCGCCTTCTGGGTGGCGTCGAGTTCGCCGACCGCGGCGTTTTCGAGTTCGATCCAGACGGCTTCGACCTCCCGGCGCAGGGCCTGGCTGGCGGCGGTCGGCTCGATCAGGGTGGCGCGCTTGTCGTCGGGGCACGGGCGGCGACGGACGAAGCCCGAGTTCTCCAAGCGTCTGATGGTTCTGGTCATGGTGGCCGCGTCGGAATCGAGCAGGTTTACCAGGTCGGTCTGGCGTTGCGGGCCCAGTTCCCATAGCTGCATCATCACCAGTTCCTGTCCGGTGTGCAGGCCCACTCGGCGCAGCAGGTGTCCGGCGATCATCCGATGCAGGCGGGCGACTCGGAAGATGGTGTGGCTGATCGGGCCCACCTCGGCGGTGACGGGGACCGGCACGGTTGCCGTGTCGGGCGTTTCGTCGGCCGGTCGATCCCACGTGTCTCGGTGCTTCGGGTGCTGCATGGGAGACGCCTCACTTTCACTGATCGAACAGTAGAAACTGTAGTGCCTGCCCGCGGGGAAGGGTCCAACCGGTCATGGGTCGGTCTGGACTGCGGGGATGACGTGGCTGTGACCTACCTCATAAGAGGTCGGGGAATGACTCGGAGCCAGTTATCTGTTCGAACAGGTAACTTCGGAATTCCTGTCCGAGGTGCTCCTCCAACAGCAAGGAAGCAAGTGATGACAACGGAATTTTCCCCGCTGAGCACGACCACGACGCGCCGCCTCCAGTTCCGTGCATACGGCGGCCCCGAGGTGCTCGAACTCGCCGAAGTGCCGTTGCCGCAGCCGGACCGAGGGCAGGTCCGCGTCCGGGTCAGGGCCGCGGGTATCAACGGTCGCGACGCCAAGATGCGTGCGGGTCTATTCGAGCCGGGCGCGACCGCGCCCGCGGTTGCGGGCACGGTCGGACTCGAAATGGCGGGCGTGATCGACGCGATCGGTGCCGACGTCACCGAATGGGCCGTCGGACAAGAGGTGTTCGGTCGCACCGTGTCCTTCGACGCGGTCGCCACCCACGCGCTCGCGCCGGTCGGTGACATTGTCGCCAAGCCGGATTCGCTCGGCTTCGAACAGGCCGCGGCATTGCCGGTCGCGACCGAGGCGGCCTACCGGACCCTGCGGCAACTCGACGTGCGCGAGGGGCAAACGCTGCTGGTGCACGCGGCCGCGGGCGGCGTCGGTCTGATGGCAGTTCAGCTCGCCCGCCTGCGCGGCGCCACGGTCGTCGGTACCGCCAGCGAGCCGAACCATGATTTCCTGCGCGAGCTCGGCGCCATCCCGGTGGCTTACGGCGACGGCTCGGCCGAACGGATCAAGGCCGCGGCACCGCAAGGTATCGACGCGGTGCTCGACGGTTCCGGTCGCGGTGTGTTGCCGCTGTCGATCTCGCTCACCGGCGACCCAGCCAAGGTGATCACCATCGCCGATCTCGGGGCCGCGCAATACGGCGTGCACTTCTCCACCGAGATCGTTCCCATTCCGGAGGCCATGGCCGAGCACCTGGCCTTGTTCGAAAGCGGGCGCCTGCGCATGCCTATCGAAGCGGTGTTTCCACTCGATGAAGCCGCCGAGGCCTATCGCCGCCTGGATGCGGGGCACCTGCGCGGCAAGATCGTCGTCGCGGTCGCCTGATCTCCGCCGACAAGGAAAGATCATGAACCCCGACGAGTTTTCCGACACCCCTGCCGATGGAGTGCTTCCGCCCGACGATCCTCGGCGTCGACTGACTGTCGCCGACGCGAATTCCGGCGCTGGACTACGGCATCTGGCATTGGTGGGCAACGTCTACACCATCCTGATTCCGGGCTCGGCCACGAACGGCCGCTACACCCTCATCGAGATGAGGGTGCCGCCGGGTGGTGGTCCACCCCCGCATCGGCACGATTTCGAGGAAATGTTCACGGTTCTGGAGGGGCGCGTCCGCTTCACCTTCCGTGGCACGGATGTCGACGTGGTAGCCGGTGCGACGGTGAACATCCCGGCCAACGCGCCACACTTCTTCCGCAATGTCTCGGACGTGCCCGCACGCATGTTGTGCATGTGCACACCAGCGGGCCAGGAAGAATACTTCGCGGAGATCGGCGCTGTGCTCGATAGCCCTACCGACACTCCGCCCCCGCTGACCGAGGCCGAGGAGTCGCAACAGCGGGAGAAGGCGCGGCAACTCGCCGCGAAATACCGCAGCGAACTCCTCTGACATGCGGCGACGAATGAGCAGTTGACCACGATCGGCCGCGGGAATGCTTAGCATCGGAGCGTGGAGCCAGGATCATTGCTGAAGGCGCGGGCGGGCGGGAAACTGCACGGCGGTAACCATGGGATCGCGCCGGAAGAGGTGGTCGCCGCGCAGCAGGCCCGCATGTCGGTGGCGATGATCGAGGCCGCCGCGCAGAAAGGGTACGCCGCGGTCACCGTCGCGGACGTGCTCGAGCGTGCCTGTGTCTCGCGGATGACGTTCTACCAGCATTTCGCGAACAAGGAAGCCTGCTTTCTCGCCGCATACGACATGGCCGTGGAGATCGTGATGACCCGGATCGGGACTGCGCTCACGACCGACGGTCCCGCGCTGGAACGCATCGACCGCGCCCTGGACGCCTACTTCTCGACGCTCGCGCAAGAACCCGAGGTCGCGAAGGTTTTCCTGGTGGAAGTGTACGCGGCGGGAACGGCGGTGCTCCAGCGGCGATTGGCGACACAGGCCGGTTTGGTGGATGGGTTCGCCGCGGCGCTCGGCGCGAGCCTGCCGGATCAGCGTGTGGTGGCCGAGGCGGTGATCGGCGCGGTCGTCGCGCTGGCGACCAACCGAATCGTCGCGGGGGACTTCGACGGCCTGCCGGGTTTGCGGGAACCGCTGATGTCGCAGCTGATCACGAAGCTGGTGCGGGAGGATCCGGCCGCTCGGTGAGACGAGCGGCGTATGGTCGAACCGTCGCAGTGTCGCGAAGGGATGACGGCCATGAGTCTGCTTGTGCCCCAATCGATCAACGAGGTCTCCGGTACGGTCCGCCAGGCGCGGGCCACGTGGGCCTGGCATGCGCAGCGGGCGGGCGCGCGGCTCACCGAACGTTATCCAGCCCCGGTCCGGCCGCTGGCCGATCCGCCGCCGGGCAGCGGACTGAAACCGGTGCCGGGCGACTTCGGACTGCCTGGAATCGGCTACACCTTGCAGGCGTTGGCCGACCCGATCCGGTTCGCGCGGACGAGATCGGAAAAATTCGGTCCGATCCAATGGTTCGGCCTGCTCGGGCGCCGCATGGTCGGGATCGCCAGCCCGGAGGCGCTGGAGGCGGTGATGCTGGACCGGAACAAGGCGCTCTCGGCCCAGCGTGGCTGGGAATTCCTGATCGGCCCGTTCTTTCGCGGCGGGCTGCTGCTGCGCGATTTCGACGAGCACCTGTTCCATCGGCGCATCATGCAGCAGGCGTTCACCCGGCCGCGATTGATCGGCTATCTCGACCTGACCACGCCGCGGATCACCCGCGGCATCGCGGACTGGCGGCCGGGTGCGGACTTCCGCGTCTACCGCGCGATCAAGAAACTGCTGCTCCAGCAGGCCACCGAGGTTTTCGCGGGTGCCGAGCTCGGCGCGGAGGCCGCCCGGCTCGAGCGTGCCTTCGAGGACGCGGTGCGCGGTGGGGCGGCGCTGATCCGGACCAACGTCCCTGGTGGGGTGTGGGCCCGCGGCTTGCGCGGGCGGCGGGTGCTCGAGGAACACTTCCGCCGCGCGTTGCCCGCCAAACGGGCGGGCAACGGCAATGACTTGTTCAGTGTGCTGTGCCGGGCGAGCACCGAGGACGGCGAAACCTTCACCGATGCCGAGGTGGTCGAGCACATGATCTTCGTGATGATGGCCGCCCACGACACCAGCACCATCGCCGCGTCCATGCTGGTCTATGAACTCGGCAGACATCCGGAATGGCAGCAGCGGCTGCGCGCCGAATCCGTCGCGCTGGGCAAGCCCGCGCTCGGCTACGACGATCTCGACCGATTGCCGTCGCTCGATCTCGCGTTCAAGGAGGCGTTGCGGATCTATTCGCCGGTGGCCCAGCAGATCCGCGAGACGGTCACCGACACCGACATCCTCGGCTACTACCTCCCGAAGGGGACGCTCGTCCTGTGCGGCACCTACGCCATCATGCGCACCGAGGAGTACTGGCATGATGCCGACGAGTTCGACCCGGAGCGTTTCGCCGACCACCGCCGCGAGGACAAATCCCATCGTTTCGCGTGGGCGCCGTTCGGCGGCGGCGCGCACAAGTGCATCGGACTCTACTTCGGCGGTATGACGGTGAAAGCCGTTGTGCACCAAATGCTGTTGCGATACCGCTGGACTGTTCCGGACGGTTACCGGGTGCCGCTGGTCGCTGGGACCGGCCCCGTGCCAGCCGACGGCCTACCGATCCGGCTGGAGCGGATCGGCCGATGAGGATCATCGCCGACCGCACCGTCTGTGCGGGCCATGGCATGGGCACGGGATTGCCACGCCGGTCGCCGGCACGGTCGCCGCGGAGCCCGAGCTGCTCGAGCTCGTCGTGGACAGCTGCCCCGTTCAAGCGCTACGCCTCGCCTGAAGTCTCCGAATCACGGACCATCGCATCCCGGCGTCTGCCTGCCGCGCTCCGTTTTGCGTCGCCTCTTGCGGGTACCGCGAATCTCGACGAGCTGTCCATCGACTCGAGAGGACCGGTGATATCCCATGGCCACCTGCGCTACCTGCGGTAACGAGTACGACAAGACATTCACCATCACCAGGGACGGCGAATCCGCCATCTTCGACAGCTTCGAATGCGCGATCAACGCGATGGCCCCGACGTGCACGCACTGTTCGTGCCGAATCCTCGGGCACGGCGTCGAGGCGCGCGGTGACTACTTCTGCTGCGCGCACTGCGCTCACGAGGCAGGTCACCCTGCCCTGGTCGACCACGTGTGAGCGAACGTCAGCGGGTGCGGTCGTGAGTCACTGAACCGCCGGTCCGGACCGTTTCACTCGCGCGGAGCAGGCGCCCGCCGCAGATCGATGCCGGCGGCCGCCGCCGCGTCGCCGAGCACCGCCTCGAGCATGGCCGGGGTGAGTCGTCCGGTGAAGGTGTTCTGCTGGCTCACGTGATAGCAGCCGAACAGCTGCAGCGGTGTCCGTTCCCCGTCGGCCGCGGCCAGTTCCACGTGCGCACCGTGGCCGAATTTCGGTCGCGGGCGCGGCACGACCCAACCCGCCCGTGCCAGCACCGGGAACAGCGCCTGCCAGCCGAACGCGCCGAGCACCACCACCGAGCGCAAGGTAGGGGTCAGCAGGCGAACTTCGGTGTCCAACCAGTGACTGCACCGGTCGCGTTCGGCCGGGGTCGGCTTGTTGTCCGGCGGTGCGCAGTGCACCGGCGCGGTCACTCGAACGCCGGTCAGCCGCAGCCCGTCATCGATGCTCGTCGACGTCGGCTGGTTGGCCAGGCCCACGGCGTACAGCGCGGCGTAGAGCACGTCCCCGCTGCGGTCGCCGGTGAACATGCGCCCGGTCCGGTTGCCGCCGTGCGCTGCGGGCGCGAGGCCGACGATGAGCATGCGGGCGTCATCCGGTCCGAATCCGGGGACCGCACGCCCCCAATAGGTTTGGTCGCGAAAGGCGGGGCGCTTCTGCTCGGCCGCGAGTTCGCGCCAGGCGACCAGGCGCGGGCAGGCGAAGCAGTCCGCGACCGCGGCGTCGAGTTCGGCGATGCTGCGGCACACGCGGCCGGAGATCGAGCTGTTGTTCATCAGAACTCCGTTCGGTGGTGCCGCAGTTTCGGCGAACCGGACGATCATGCCCACTATGCATCAAATCGGTTGTTCATAGCCGATCCGTCCCACCCGGACCCGCGCCCTCGGACGTCTGTCCAGTTCAGCGGCGTGACGGAGCGGATATCGAGCCGGACATGTGATCGGTACCACCCGGTCCGGGTTGGTAGCATGGCGGTTCCGACCGACCGGATGCGGGGTAGCTCACCGCCGGCTTCATTCGAAAGAGTCTTCCATGCAGTTTGAAATCGTCGAGCGGGACGAGACGTGGGTTGCCGGGTTACCGGTGCGCAGCCCAAAGCGTGCGCTCGGGGAACTGCGTGACCGCGACCTGGAGGCCGCCTGGGCGGCCGTGCTGCATCAGGAACTCGGCGGACCGCTGGCCAGCGCCTACACCGATTACAGCGGTGAGCTCGGCACCTACAACACGCAGATCGTCGGCTATCAGTGCGCGTCCTTCGACGACGTCACCCGCGGGCACCTGGTGGCACGCCTGCCGCGCGGCGCCTATGCACGGTTCTCTTCGGTCGGTAACTTCCCGCAGGTGATGACCGACTTGTGGACGCAGATCGCCTATGCCGAGGAACACAACCAGATCAAACGGACCTATACCGGCGATTTCGAGTGCTATCCGCACGCCTACAAGATCGATCTCTACCTGGCGGTCGAGGCGCGATGAGCTATGCGATCGTGGTGCGCGCCGAGGCGATCTACGGCGGGTTGGTGGTCCCGCGGGTGCGCCCGAGCTTCAAGGTCAGCAACAGCGACCTGATCGAGTTCCTCAAGGACCGGCTGCGCGACCGCGCGGGCGAGGATCGCCCGATGTACACGGTGTACGTGCCGGATCCGGCCGGCAACTACAACGCGGTGGTGTGCTTCGAGTACCCCTCCGCGGATGCCGTGCCGGTGGGCGACGTCCTGGTACGTGTGCCGAAAGGTGTCTACGCGCGTTTCGCGCCGAACGGCGACTATCACGATCCGGTGGAGGACGTGTGGGCGCAGGTCGACGACGCGACGGCGTCGGCCGAGATCACCCGTGCCTACCGTGAAGAGATCGAGATCTGGCACGGACCGCAGTCGGTGGAACTGTTCATCGCCATCCTCGTATAGATTGCTAGACGGTAGCTAGAGCAGAACCGACTGGTCTCCCCGTTATTTCCGATATTGATCACAGGGCATCTGACCTGCGCAAACATGAGGTGTACCGCAGAGTTTTCGGAAGATTAGCCGGACGGCTGGTCAATTTCTGTCGGATGACGGATACTGCCCTGGGCAACTTCATCTCGGCTCATGGGCCGTGGGGGTGCTGCACGAGGCTGGGCTATCGCGCATAACAGCGCGGCGATGGAGTAGGAACAACATGACTGTGGATCTGATTGCAGTCGTGCCGACGAACTCCCTTGGGCGGGGAGGGTTTCGGTATTACGACGCGCAATCCGAGTGTGCGTTCTTTGTCGCCGAACCGAGCGTTCAGCCGGAGCTCTGGCACCGGTACCTGGACGGTGCGCTGGAGGTCTACCAGCGCTTCGGAGTCGAGCCGGCGCTCGAATACGAGTCGGTCGCCGATGGTCGATCGACGTCGCTGTTCTTCGCGGCGCTCGACGCGGGTGGCGAGATGGTCGCAGGCGTGCGGATGCAAGGCCCGTACACCGCGGCGCGGCAGGCGCACGCGCTGGTCGAATGGGCGGGTCATCCCGGAGCGGACGAGCTGCGCGGGATGATTGCCGATCGGATACCGGAGGGTGTGATCGAAGCCAAGGGTGCGTGGGTCTCCCGTGCCGCGCCCCACCGCGCCGAGTTGAGCGCGGCCATCTCGCGCACGGTGCTGCACGCGGCCCGCCTGCTCGGCGCGCGTTACGGTTTCGCCACGGTGGCGTCGTTCACCGTGGGCCGACATCGGTCGTGCGGCGCGGTGCCCGCCGAGGGGATCCCGGCGGTTCCGTATCCCGACGAGCGCTACCGGACCGTGCCGCTGTGGTGGGATACCCGGTCCTACTCGGCATTTGCCGAGGAATTGCAGCGGTCCCTGGTCCGGGTCGAGCAGAAGGCGCTCGGCATACCGGCTGCCCGACCACCCGATGGCCTGTGTGGGCGCGTCCGGGGAACGGGGGATCGGCGCCGACATGGGTGGTGACCCGAGCCGAGTGGCGTCGCACCGGCCACTGATCCTGGACGGTGCCGACCCGGGCGACGCTCGAACGCTCGCCACGCTGCGCGACGATCCGCGCATCGAATTCACCGACCTGCGCGGGTCGCTACGCGCCGAGGTCGGCACAATGGTTGCCGCCCCGGATATCTCGGAGGGCCCCGAGGCGGATCGGTGGATCTACTATCCGTGGCGCGCCGCCGTGATCGGATTGCCGGGCCCGCGGACATTACGAATGATCCGGCTGGATCGCAATCGAAACAAACTCACCAGAGCCGAACAGGATCGTCTGGCCGAAAGCACGATCGGGATCATCGGGCAAAGCGCCGGACACGCGATCGCGCATCTGCTCGCACTCGAAGGCATTTGTGGCGGGCTGCGTTTGGCCGATCTGGACGAAATCGAGTTGTCCAATCTCAACCGCGTTCCAGGAACGCTGTTCGATATCGGCGTCAACAAAGCGGTTGTGACGGCGCGGCGTATTGCCGAACTGGATCCCTATCTGCCGGTGGATATCTTCGCCGCCGGAGTCGACGAGAATTCGGTGGACGCTTTCCTGGACGGCCTGTCCGTCGTCGTCGAGGAATGTGATTCGCTCGATATGAAGCTCGTGGTCCGGGAGGCGGCGGCCAGGCACGGCATTCCATTGCTGATGGAGACCAGCGACCGTGGTTTGCTGGATGTCGAGCGTTTCGATCTCGAACCCCAGCGTCCGGCATTCCACGGGCTGCTCGGCGACATTCGCGCCGCGGATCTGCGCGGGTTGACGCCGAGGGAGAAGGCGCCGTTCGTGGTGAAGCTGCTCGGCGCCGCCGGGCTGTCGCCGCGGCTGGGCGCGAGCATGGTCGAAGTCGGGGAGACGGTGACCAGCTGGCCACAGCTGGGCGGCGACGTCACCCTCGGGGCCGCGAGTGTGGTGGCCGCCGTGCGGCGCATCGGCCTGGGCATGAAGCTGGATTCCGGCCGCGTCCGGGTGGACGTGGAACGGCATCTCGACGAGCTGGCCGACCCGCCGCCGGCCGACGAACCGAGCTGGGCCGAGGTCGCGCCGGAATCTGTCACCGGACCTGTCGACAGCGTGCTGGCCTGCGCGCAGCGGGCGCCGTCGGGGGGAAACATGCAGCCGTGGACGCTGCGCGCCGGGCCCGGCGACATCCACATCGAGCTGGCTCCGGAGTACAGCTCGGCGATGGATGTCGGCTATCGCGGCAGCGCCGTCGCGCTCGGCGCCGCCTTGTACAACGCGCGGGTGGCCGCGGCCGCGCACGGCATCCTCGGCCCATACGAGTTCAGCGAGGGCGCCGCGGGGTCCGGCGAGCTCGTCGCGCGGCTGCGGCTGGGCGGTGAACGGAATCCGGCGCTCGCCGCCGACTATCCGGCCGTGCTGGGCCGCGCGACCAATCGCCGGGTCGGTACCGGCGCCCCGCTGGCCGACGGGGTGCTGAGTTCCCTTGCGGCGGTCGCCGAATCGGCCGGTGCGCATCTGCGCGCGGTGGTGGACCGGCTGGGAATCGAAGAAGCTGCCCGTTTGCTGGGCGATTCCGATCGAATCCGCTATCTCACGCCCCGGTTATACGAGGAAATGCTCGCCGAAGTTCGGTGGCCGGACGACGATCCGGACACCGGGATCGATGCGCGCAGCCTCGAACTCACCGATGACGAGTGGGCGGCGTTCGAGATCGTCACGCGCGCCGATGTCATGGCACAGTTGCGATCCTGGTCCGGAGGTGCGGCTCTGGGGAAATACACCGCCGACCGCGTGCGATCCAGCTCCGCCATTGTGGCCGTGACATTCGACGGCGCCGACCCCGGTTTGAGCGACTACGCCGAGGCGGGGGCGGCGGTCGCACAGGTTTGGGTGCAGGCCGAGCGCCTCGGATTGTGTGTGCAACCGATTTCGCCGGTATACCTGTACGCCCGACGCCCGGGCGAACTTACCGCGATTTCCCCCGACTTCGCGGATACACTAGCGTCACTTCAAGGTCGTTTCCTGAACCTGCTGGAAGTGCCCGAGCATGAGACCATGGCGTTGGTGCTTCGCCTGAGCTACGCCTCCGCCGCCACCGTACGCAGCCGGCGGCGTCCGGTGCTCGGCGTGGACGCCAGTAGTTAGCGCGATCGGAGACAATGTGCCACGGCGGACACTCGACTCATTGGTGACTCAGGTCGCCTCCGAGCTCATGGGTGTGGACGCCACGACCATGGTCGCCGCCACCGAGCGTGTGCTCGCTCAATTGGTCGAGTACTTCGACGTGGACTTCAGCTATGTGCGACACACCGACCGCGAACGTCGAGCAACCGTGCTCATCGCGGAGTGGCCGCACCGGCAGAACGTACCGGACCCCGACCCGCTCGGCGTGATCTATTTCGAGAGCGCCGACCCCGTATTCCGTGCGCTGGAAAACGCGACCGAGCCCTTGGTCGCGCGTCCGACCCCGCAGTTCGCCGATTACCAGGAGACCGTCCGCCGGGCCTCCGGCATCGCGGGCGTCACCTCGGCCGCCGTGCCGCTGGTGTCCAGGGGCGAGCCGACCGGCGCGCTCGGGTTCGTCAAAGCGGGTGATCGAGAATGGAGCAATCGCGAGCTCAACGTGCTGAAGGCCATCGCGGCGCTCTTCGCGCAATTGCAGGCGCGGGTCGTCGCGGAGGAACGACTCCGATATATCGCGCTGCACGACGATTTGACCGGCCTGGCGAATCGACGCGCGCTGCTCGAGCACATGGAAGAGCGACTACGCGTGGGCAGTCCCGGTCCGGTGGCCGCGTTTTTCCTCGACCTGGATCGCTTGAAGGCACTCAACGATTTCCTCGGTCACACCGCCGGGGACAACTTCATTCGCACGCTGTCGACGCGGTTGCGGGAGAACCTGGACCCGAACGACATGATCGCCCGGCTCGGCGGCGACGAATTCGTCATCGTTCCCGCCAAACCCATGGACGCGGTGGCCGCGGAGTACGAGGCCAACCGCATCCAGCAGTTGATCGCCCGGCGCGTCACCGTCGGCGGCGAGTCCGTCAGCCGGGGCGCCAGCGTCGGAGTCGCGCTCGGCATTCCCGGGGAAACCACCGTCGCGGACGTGCTGCGCCGCGCCGATCACGCGCTGCTGTCGGCGAAGTCGGGCGGTGGCAACGGTGTCGCGGTGTTCACCGACGCCATGCGCGCCCAATTCGAGCTCCAGGACGATGTGGAGCTCAATTTGCGCGGCGCGGTGTCGGACGGTTCGCTGCTGCTGCATTATCAGCCCGAAGTCGATCTGCGCACCGGCCGCATCGTCGCGCTGGAGGCGCTGGTGCGCTGGTTGCATCCGACCAGGGGGTTATTGCCGCCCGCCGCGTTCGTCACCGTTGCCGAGGCCACCAATCTGGCGGGTGAGCTCGGGCGCTGGGTGATCCGGTCGGCCTGTGCGCAATTCGCGGAGTGGCGCCGCCGTGGCATGGCGGGAAATGTCGTGATGCGGATCAACGTGTCGCCGGTGCAATTGGTCAGCCTCGATTTCGTCGAGCGCATCGAAGACATCCTGCGCCTTTTCGGCATCGACGGAAGCTCGGTGTGTCTGGAGATCACCGAGCACGTCGTGGTCCAAGATCTGGCCAGGACCCAGGTCACCTTGCGTGGACTGAAGCGGATGGGCGTGCAGATCGCCATCGACGACTTCGGCACCGGGTACAGCTCGCTGTCGCATCTCAAGGCGCTGCCGGTGGACGCGGTGAAGATCGACCGCGGCTTCGTCCAGCGCCTCGGTGCCAGCACCGACGACCTGGCCATCGTGAAATCCATCATCGGCCTGGCCGGTTCCTTCGGGTTGGGTGTCGTCGGCGAGGGCGTCGAGACGGCGGTGGCCGCGCGCACCCTCGTCGGCCTCGGGTGCTATCGCGCCCAGGGGTTTCTGATCGCGCGGCCCATGCCGGCCGAACAGGTCGAATCCCATCTCGAGGCCGGTCGGATTCCGCTCGACCTCGATCTGCCGCGAGCCGGTCGGGGGCTGCCCGCGCACTGATCCGACCGCACGCCGTGGTCGTATTCCCGGGTCGAATCGGCTGGTTTCCCTGTTCTTTCACAGCTGTTCACGTGTCGTTCGGCGCAGGTAACGCGATCCGCTGCACGATCGGCGACGTGCGCATAGTTCAGCTGGCGAACTTCTACGGCCCGCGTTCGGGTGGGCTGCGCACCGCGCTGCACCACTTGGGCGAGGGGTATGCCGCCGCCGGGCATGAGGTGGTCCTGATCGTGCCAGGTCCGCGGCGGTCGGAAGAGATCCTGCCCACCGGGGTCGTGCGGATCACGCTGCCCGCCTTGGCCATTCCGTGGACCGGCGGCTACCGGGCGGCGGACCCACGCCGGGTGGCCGACGTGCTGGCCGGGTTGCGGCCCGACGTGCTGGAGGTGTCCGATCGGCTGACGTTGCGCGGATTCGGTCGCTGGGCGCGGCGGCGCGACGTGACCGGCGTGATGATCTCGCACGAGCGCCTCGACCGGCTGCTCGGCCAAGTGCTGCCCGGTCCGGTCGCGCGGCGCTGCGCCGACGTGGCCAACCGGCATACCGCCAGCGAGTACGACATCGTCGTGTGCACGACGCGATTCGCCCGCGAGGAATTCCTGCGGATCGGCGCTTCCAACGTGGAGTTGGTCCCGCTGGGAGTGGATCTGGAGTTGTTCAGCCCGCGGCGGCGCGACCGCAGGCTGCGTGCCGATCTCGGGGTGCCGGGACATCCGCTGCTGGTGCACTGCGGCCGGTTGTCGGTGGAGAAGCGGGTGGATCGCAGCATCGAGGCGGTCGGCGCGCTGCGCGAAGCGGGCATCGAGGCCCGGTTGGTGGTTGCGGGAGACGGTCCGCGGCGAGATGCCTTGCAGCGGCGGGCACGGGCGCTGCCCGCGCTGCCGGGTGGGGTGCCCGCCGTGCATTTCACCGGGTTCATCTCCGACCGCGCGATGGTCGCGAAACTGCTTGCCACCGCGGATGTCTCGCTGGCGCCCGGTCCGCACGAGACGTTCGGGCTGGCCGCGCTGGAGGCGCTCGCGGCGGGCACGCCGGTGGTGGCGAGCCGGTCCTCGGCGCTGGCCGACATCGTGACCGCCGACTGTGGCGCGGTCGCCGCCGACCATCCGTCCGCGTTCGCGCAGGCGGTCACCGACGTGCTGGCGATGCCGCAGGCCGGGCGGCGCAGGGCCGCGCGCAGCCGCGCCGAGCAGTTCACCTGGCCGCGGGCGGTCGCGGGCATGCTCGCGGTGCTCGGCCGCTAGCCGTCACGGTGTGCACGGCCGCGCGCGGTTCAGCAGGCCGCCGGTTTCGACGGGCAGTTGAGGTGCACGTCGAGGACGCGCGCGCCCGGCCCTTCGGTGCCGAGCCGGTCGTGCTCGTTGACCAGACGGCAGCTGCCCAGCGACAGGCAGCCGCAGCCGATGCAGCCGGTGAGGTTGTCGCGTAGGCGAACCAGTTGGGTGATCCGGTCGTCGAGATCGGCACGCCAGGCGGTCGACAGGGTCTCCCAGTCGCGCCGGGTGGGGGTGCGGCCTTCGGGCAGCTGATCGAGGGCGGCCCGGATCTCGCTCAGCGGTATGCCGACGCGCTGCGATATGCGAATGAAGGCAACCCGGCGCAGCGTCTCGCGAGCGTATCTCCGTTGGTTCCCGCTGGTGCGTCTGCTGGTGATGAGACCTTCGCGTTCGTAGAAGTGCAACGCGGAGACCGCGACTCCACTACGCTCGGAGAGCTGGCCGGGGGTCAGCTCTTTCGCTCGCCAATCGGCTGTCGACATGCACACTCCTCCAATCACCCTCAACAATACTTCAGGTTAGGGTGAGCGGAGGCGGATTCAGCAGCATGGGCGATCGGCACAATTGCGTGCTCTCCGGGCGGTGGCGAACTACGGTCTGATCATGGGAGCAGATGCTGTGTCCGCGCGGCGCGAGGGTCCGGACCCGCAGGGACCCGCGCAGGACGATGCGCGCCTCGCGGTGACCTCCGAAGTCGGTTCGTTGCGTACGGTGCTCCTGCACCGGCCCGGCAACGAGCTGCGCAGGCTGACGCCGCGCAACAACGATCAACTGCTGTTCGACGGCATTCCCTGGGTGGAGCGCGCGCAGCAGGAGCACGACATCTTCGCCGACGTCCTGCGCGAACGCGGCACCGAGGTGGTCTTGCTGTCGGACCTGCTCGCCGAGACGCTCGCGGTCAGCGGCGCCGCCCGCATCCAGGGCATCTCGGCCGCGGTCGATGCCCGCAGGCTCGGGCACACGCTGGCCGACGAGCTGGCCGCCTTCCTGCGCGGAGTCCCGGCCAGGGACTTGGCCGAGATCCTGATGGCGGGCATGACGTTCGACGAATTGCCGTTCGGACCGGACGCCACCTCCCTGGTCCGCCGCATGCACCACGGCGCGGACTTCGTCATCGATCCGCTGCCCAATCTGCTGTTCACCAGGGATTCCTCGTTCTGGGTCGGTCCGCGCGTCGCGATCACCTCGCTCGCACTGCCGGCCCGGCATCGCGAGACCTCGCTGACCGATCTCATCTACGCCTTCCACCCCCGCTTCCTCGGGGTCCGGCGTGCCTACGAATCGCACACCGCTCCGATCGAGGGCGGTGACGTGTTGTTGCTGTCCGACGGAGTCGTCGCGGTGGGCGTCGGGGAGCGCACCTCGCCCGCGGGGGCGGAAGCGTTGGCCCGCAGCCTGTTCGACGACGACCTCGCGCACACCGTGCTGGTGGTGCCGATCGCGCAGACCCGCGCGACCATGCACCTGGACACGGTGTGCACCATGGTCGATGCCGACGCCGTCGTGATGTACCCGGCGGTGCGGGACTCGCTGTGCGCGTTCACGATTCACAAGGAGGACGACTACGGCGGACGGCAGGGGAGCGGCCGGGTCGCCATGCGCGGTCCCGAACCGTTCCTGCCCGCGGCCGCCGACGCGATGGGCATCGGCAAGCTGCGGGTGATCGACACCGGGCTGGACGGCGTCACCGCCGAACGCGAGCAATGGGACGACGGCAACAACACCCTCGCCCTCGCCCCCGGCGTGGTGGTGGCCTACGAGCGCAACGAGATGACGAACGCCAGACTGGAGGACGCGGGCATCGAGGTGCTGCGCATCCCCGGTTCGGAATTGGGTTCCGGCCGCGGTGGCCCCCGCTGCCTGTCCTGTCCGCTGTCCCGAGACGACGTGTGAGCACGCCATGTTCACCATCACGGTGTCACACGAGTCGGCCGTGCCGCCCTACGAGCAGCTGCGCCTCGGCATCATCGCCCAGGTGCGGTCCGGCGAGCTGACCGCCGGAACCAAGATCCCGACCGTCCGCGCGCTGGCCGCCCAGCTCGGTCTCGCCCCGAACACGGTGGCTCGCGCCTACCGCGAGCTGGAGGCCGACGGAGTGGTCGAGACCCGGGGCAGACAGGGGTCGTTCATCGCGTCGTCGGGAGACCCGACGCGGGACGTGGCGGGGCGGGCCGCCACCGCATACGTCGCGACGGTGCGCAGATTGGGGTTGGACGACGCCGCCGCTCTGCGCTACGTGCGGGCTGCATTGGAAGCCTGACGAGCGGCGGCAGCGTTCCGTGGCCGCGCGATCCGGATCTTGCTGGACATCGACGCGGCTCCCCAGCGGCTTGCTCGAGGGACCGGCACCGACCTGGGCCGCAGCTGCTGCCGCACGCAACCACATGGGCCGACCCCCGTTTTCGAGCGAAGCGAGACCGAGCATTGCCCGTTCGCGGCCCGGCTCGCGTCCGAGCGGCCGCCGCGTCCGCGACGCAGTCGCCAGCGGCGGTCGCCTACCCACAGCTACCGGGCGGGAGCGACCATCAAAGTGCTGCGGTTTTCGCGCTGCGTGACCACGTGGCCCAACTCCGGTTTTCGAGCGAAGCGAGACCGAGCATTGCCCGTTCGCGGCCCGGCTCGCGTCCGAGCGGCCGCCGCGTCCGCGACGAAGTCGCCAGCGGCGGTGCGGTCGCTCGGACGCGAGCCACAAAGGGGCCGCGAACACGCAGCGCCGCAGGCGCTGCAAATCAGACAGAGCTAGCGCCAGCTGGGCAGCCAGAGGTGGTCGTGCCAGTTGCTCGGTGTGATCGGCAGGGCGGTGAGAATGGGCCAGAGCCAGATGAAGTTGGCGATCACCAGCCCGAGATACAGGCACACCATGAGCAGGCCGAGGCTGCGCCGTTCGCTGGGCGGCGCGGACAGGTAGGTTCCGGCGGGGCTGCGCGGTATCGGGCTCGGGCGCGCCGGGCCCAGGATGTCGCCGAGCACCAGCGCCACGCCCATCACCAGGAACGGAGCCATCGGGACGGCGTAGAAGTAGTACATCTGCCGGTCGAGCGTCGCGAACCAGGGCAGCAGCGCGGCGCCGTAGGCGACCAGCACCGCGCCGTAGCGCCAGTCGCGGCGGACCACGGCGCGCCACAGCATCCACACCAGCACCGGAACCGCGATCCACCAGAGGGCGGGCGTCCCGATCAGCATCACGGCCTTCACGCACTGGGTCTGGCCACAGCCGGTGACGCCGCTGTCGGCGTAGTAGTACAGCATCGGGCGCAGGCCCATCGGCCAGGTCCAGGGCTTGGACTCCCAGGGGTGATGGTTGCCCGCCGAGTTGGTCAGCTCGGTGTGGAATTCCAGCGATCTGGCGTTGAAATACCACAGCGAACGCAGGGCGCCCGGCACCACATGCGACCAGAATCCGCCGGTGCCGATCGAGTCCGTCGGTGCCGATGGATTGCCCGGCATATACCGATACACCCCGGTCTCGCTGGCGAACCAGGCCCAGTAGCCGGCCAGATAGACCCCGAGCGGCACGAGCACCAGCGCGTACAGCGCTGGGCCGATATCGCGCACCGCGACACCGAGCCAGGGGCGGCGGACCCGGTAGGCCCGCCGCGCCGAGAGATCGAAGTAGACGCTCATCAGCCCGAAGGCGGCGATGAAATAGATGCCGGACCACTTGGTTCCGCAGGCCAGCCCGAGCAGCACGCCCGCACCGAAGCGCCACCAGCGCACGCCGAGGCGCGGTCCCCAGTCCGTCAGGCCGATCCGGCCCTCGGCGTCCGCCCTGGCGATCCGGGTGCGGACCTCGTCGCGGTCGACGATGAGACAGCCGAATGCGGCGGTCACGAACAGCGCCATGAAGATGTCCAGCATGCCGATGCGCGACGAGACGAAGGTGACCCCGTCGGCGATCAGCAGAATGCCCGCGATCGCGCCGATCAGGGTGGAGCGCGCCATCCGGCGCACGATCCGGATCACCAGCAGCACCAGCACTGTTCCGGCGACCGCGGCGGTGAAGCGCCAGCCCCAGCCGTTGTAGCCGAACATCGCCTCGCCGATCGCGATGAGCTGCTTGCCGACCGGCGGGTGCACAACCAGCCCGTAGCCGGGATTGTCCTCCACCCAGCCGCCGGTGAGCATCTGCCAGGCCTGCGGGGCGTAGTGCTTCTCGTCGAACACAGGGGTGCCCGCGTCGGTCGGATAGTTGAGCATCGTGAACCGCGTCACCGCCGCGATCGCGGTGAGGAACGCCGTCACCAGCCACCCCCGCAACCGGTCGGTCGGCCCGAAGTCGGGCATGGGCCGCAGCGGCGCCGGACTCGACCAGGAGGGCACGGTCCCGAACCGTGCCGTCGCACGCTGGTCGGTCACCTGAGTCACGCCCCGATCGTATGCTGTGCCGCCTCTCCGGGTCTTTAGGCCGTACTAGTTGGGTGGCTCGGGATTTGCGTTCAGGTCCTGCGTTCGGGATCGCTCGGGTTTTGGGCGTACCCGGTGAGTTACCCATGTACTTGCGAGATCAGGTGTTGCGGGGCGAGGTCACGGTTGCGTGTTCCGGGTTCGATGAGGCAGAACTTGGGTTCGTCGGGTGGGGTGAGTGAGATTCGTCTCGGACGCGGCGCGTGGAACTGCGTCGCGGTCGCACGCTGGTCTGCCACTCGGGTCACACCCGATCGCATCTACCTACCCAACGGGCCCCGCAGCAGACCATGAGGCGTGCCCGGAATCCTCGCCGACACCGAAATACGCAACCAACTGATCTCGTGAGAACATGGGTAACTCACCGGGGACGCCCAGAACTCGAGCGGCACTCAAGGTAGGACCTGAACGCAACTGTCGAGCCACCCAACTGGTACGGCCTGAATACCCGGAGAGGCGGGGGAGTGGGAGTGGTGAAGACCGGCGGGCTGGTGCTCGCGGCGACACCGATGGGTGATGTCGGGGATGCCTCGCAGCGCCTGCGCGAGGCGCTGGCCACGGCCGATGTCGTCGCCGCCGAAGACACCCGCCGCACCAGGTCGCTGGCCAAGGCGCTCGGCGTGGAGATCACCGGCCGGGTGGTCAGCTTCTACGACCACGTGGAGACGGCGCGGATCCCGATGCTGCTCGACGAGATCGCCGCGGGTCGCACGGTGCTGCTGGTGACCGACGCCGGCATGCCGTCGGTCAGTGACCCCGGCTATCGGATGGTCGCGGCCTGCGTCGAGCGCGACCTTCCGGTGACGTGTCTGCCCGGCCCCTCGGCGGTGACCACGGCGCTGGCCTTGTCGGCCCTGCCGGTGGAACGGTTCTGCTTCGACGGATTCGCGCCACGCAAATCCGGCCAGCGCCGGGAATGGTTGCGCACTTTGGGTGCCGAGCCACGCGCCTGTGTCTTCTTCGAGGCTCCGCACCGCCTCGCCGACTGCCTGGCCGACGCGGTCGAGATCCTCGGACCGGATCGTCGTGTTGCCGTCTGCCGGGAGCTGACCAAGACCTACGAGGAAGTGGTCCGCGGCACCCTCGCCGAACTCGCGGCCTGGGCGGTCGAGGGAGTGCGCGGGGAGATCACCGTGGTCCTGGCGGGTGCTGCGCCGGCTTCCGCCGATCCCACCGACCTGGTCGACGCGGTCGAATCCCTCACCGCCACCGGCATCCGCCTCAAGGACGCCTGCGCCGAAGTCGCCGCCGTGCACGCCGTCTCCCGTCGCGAGCTCTACGACGCGGTCCTCACCGCCCGCCGCGGGTAAACAATGGCGTGGCGCGTCTCATGTGTGCTCGAGGGCATGCGGCGGGCAAGATCATCGGTATGACTTCTCTGGAGAAAAAGGCCACGACGTTTCTCGGATTGCATGTGCCGGGGGATCCAGGAGTGTTCCCGACGGTATGGGATGCCTGGTCCGCGAAAGTCGCTGTAGAAGCTGGTTTTTCGGCATTGACGGTCGGCAGTCATCCGCTGGCCGATTCGATCGGGCGGGGCGACGGGGAAGGGATGACCTTCGACGAGTCGATGACCCGGGTACGGCAGATCACGGCGGCGGTGGATGTGCCGGTGTCGGTCGACATCGAATCCGGGTACGGGCTGGAGCCGGCGCGGCTGATCGAGGGGCTGCTCGAGGTGGGCGCGATCGGACTCAATATCGAGGACACCGTGCACAGCGAGGGCAAGCGGCTGCGCACCGCGCAGGAGCATGCCGACCTGGTCCACCGGCTGCGCGAGTCCGCCGACGCAGCGGGCGTGCCCGTGGTGATCAACGCGCGCACCGACCTGTTCCTGCGCAAAGACGGCGACGACGCCGACCGCGTCGACCGTGCCATCGAACGCATGAAGCTGTCCGCCGAGGCCGGCGCCGACGTGCTGTTCCCGGTGGGCCGCCACGCCGAGGCCGACATGCGCCGCCTGACCGGCGAACTGCCGCTGCCGATCAGCGCCACCGTGCTCCCGGATCAGGCCGACAAGGCGGCCCTCGCCGATCAGGGCGTCGCCCGCATCACCTTCGGCCCGTTCCTCCAGGCCGCTTTGACCACGGAGACCAACCGCCTACTCGATCGCTGGAAGTGAGCGCGTCAGGCCGATACGGAATACGCAACCAACTGATTTCGTCTCACCACGCAACGACTGATTTCGAGAGCACATGGGTAACTCACCGGGTACGCCCAAAACCCGAGCGACACCCAAAGTAGGACCTGAACGCAAATCTCGAGCAACCCAACCAGTACGGCCTAAGGCCCGGAGAGGCGGGGGAGCCTAAATACCCGGAGAGGCGGGGTAGCGCAAGCCCAGTGTGGTCATGACGAACTGGACGAACAGCGGCGCCAGTTCCGGTACGCGCGCGGGTCCGTCCGCGATGATGACGCGGCGCGTGCGCTCGCCGATCGCATCCGGGATCAGGGCGATCAACTCGTCCGAGACCTCCGGCAGCGTCGGATCCGCCGCGCGCGCCTCGTCGTAGAACAGCCGATACAGCTGGGCGAACCGGTCGACGGCCAGGTCACGGTAGCCGACGGCGGCCTGGTTCACTTTGAAGGACTCCACCAGCACCAGTCGCGCGAAATCCGGCTCGGTGGCTACGGTCTGGCAGAACGTGACGACGATCGACTCGATCTTCGCGTACGCGTCGGCGTCCGGCGGCAGTTGCGCGAGTTCTTCGGCGATCCGGGTCGCCACGATGTCGACCCCCGTGTGCACGGCCTCGACGAAGCACTCCTCTTTGTTGGTGAAGTGCTCGTAGAAGGTGGTGCGCGAAACCCGGGCTCGGGCAACGAGATCGGTGAGTGTGGTGGCGGGGTAGCCCTTGCTGTCCACGCACTCCACCATGGCTTCGACCAGCCTGCCGCGCTGCGACGTGAGCACGGCTTCGCGCGCGGCGCGATGGCGCTCGGCGAAACCGGACCGCTGAACGGATGTCGTCGCCTGCTGCTGGCGCATGGGTGCCCTCTCTGTGCCGGAACCGATCCGAACGGAACGTCGACGTACCGATCGCGCACGGCCCGGGGGCGCTGCGCGGCCGCGAACCGGTGTTTCATTATCCGACAACGCATTCCACTGCGGGAAGGCAGGTGGTTCGGTGCCCGGCTCAGCCCCGGGGGATCAGTGCGAAAATTATTGCGCGCCTTGATGTTCCGGCACGCAATACGTCCGCGTCAATCCTTCGGTTCGACGTACTTGGGGAAAACAGCTTCCGGCGCGGGCAGTGTCACACCCGGCTCGATCGGGGTAGTGATGTCGGCGAAGGCGCGGTCGCGCTGACCCAATTGATCGAGGATGCGCCCCGCCGAACCCGGCATCACCGGCTGCACCAGGATCGCGACGATCCGCAGTACCTCCAGCGTCACGTACAGCACGGTGGCCTCACGCGCGAGGTCCTCCGGAGTCCCGGATTTCGCCAGCGCCCACGGCGCCTGGGCGGAGAAGTACTTGTTGGTCTCGCCGAGCGTCAGCCAGATCGCCTCCAGCGCGAGATGCATCTGCTGCGCGTCGAATTCGGTGCGGCAGCGCTCCAGCAGGCCGCCCGCGAGGTCGAGCAGGGCGCGATCGTCGGCGGTGAACTCGCCGGGCGTCGGCACCACGCCGCCGCAGTCGCGCGCGACCAGCTTGGTGCTGCGCTGCACCAGGTTGCCGAACTCGTTGGCCAGGTCGCTGTTGATCCGGCCGACGATCGCCTCGTGGCTGTAGCTGCCGTCCTGACCGTAGGAGATCTCGCGCAGCAGGAAGAAACGCACCGCGTCCACGCCGTAGTTCTCGACCAACTCCAGCGGGTCGACCACATTGCCGACCGACTTGGACATCTTCTCGCCCTTGTTGTACAGGAACCCGTGCACGAACACGCGTTCGGGCAGCTCCACACCGGCCGACATCAGGAACGCGGGCCAGTACACGGTGTGGAACCGGGTGATGTCCTTGCCGATGATGTGCACGTCGGCGGGCCAGAACTTCCGGAACGCGGCGGATTCGGTGTCCGGGAAGCCGACGCCGGTGATGTAGTTGGTCAGCGCGTCCACCCACACGTACATGACGTGGTCCGGGTGGCCGGGCACCGGCACACCCCAGTCGAAGGTGGTGCGCGAGATGGACAGATCCTTCAGCCCCGCCTTGACGTAGCTGACGATCTCGTTGCGTCGCGTTGCCGGCGCGATGAATTCGGGATGCTCGTCGTAGAGCGCGAGCAGCTTGTCCTGGTAGGCCGACAGCCGGAAGAAGTAGTTCGACTCCTCGGTCCAGGTCACCGGCGTCTTGGACTCGGTGGAGACGCGGGTGCCGTCCTCCAGCACCGTGGTCTCCTCGTCGGTGTAGAAGGCCTCGTCGCGCACCGAGTACCAGCCCGAGTAGTTGCCCAGGTAGATGTCCCCGTTGGCGAGCATCCGCTCCCAGATCGCCGCGCTGGCCACCTGGTGGTCCGCGTCGGTGGTGCGGATGAACCGGTCGAAGGAGATCTCGAGCGTCTTGTCCAGCGCCTCGAACACATCGGAGTTGCGCGCGGCCAGCTCCTGCACCGGGATGCCCTCGGCGGTCGCGGCCTGCTGCATCTTCTGGCCGTGCTCGTCGGTGCCGGTCATGAAGAACACGTCGTACCCGTCGAGCCGCTTGAAGCGGGCGATGGCGTCCGCCGAGATGTACTCGTACGCATGCCCGATGTGCGGCGCACCGTTCGGATAGGCGATGGCCGTGGTGATGTAGAAGGCGGGGCGGTCAGCTTCGCTCATGGTGCTGTCTACTGTAATGCTCGTGCATTCCTTCGCTCGCGTGAATATCCCCGGCGTCGATCCGCGGGTCGACGCGCCCGCGCTGCGCGACCACCGCGCACTCACCGACCACCGCGCACCCACCGGGGGTGGCCGCCGATGAGCGCCGCACGTCCCGCGCCGGAGCTGCCGGAGCCGCTCGCGCCGATCGTGGACGCGCACACCCATCTGGACGCCTGCGGCGCGACCGACGCGGCCTCCACCGCGGCGATCGTGGACCGGGCCGCTTCGGTCGGCGTCGGTCAGGTGGTGACCGTGGCCGACGACCTGGCCGCGGCGCGGTGGGCGGTGCGGGCCGCGCACTGGGACGATCGCGTGTTCGCGGCCGTCGCGCTGCATCCGACCAGGGCGAACGCGCTCGACGACGAGGCGAAGGGCGAGCTGGAGCGCCTTGCCGCCGACCCGCGCGTGGTCGCCGTCGGCGAGACCGGCCTCGATTACTACTGGCCGGGCAAGCTGGACGGCTGCGCCGATATCGAGACGCAGATCGAGGGTTTCCGCTGGCATATCGACCTGGCCAAACGGGTCCGCAAGCCGCTGATGATCCACAACCGCGAGGCCGACCACGACCTGCTGACGGTGCTGCTGGACGAGGGCGCGCCGGACACCGTGATCTTCCACTGCTTCTCCTCGGACCCGAACATGGCGCTGTCCTGCGTGGCCGAGGGCTACATCCTGAGTTTCTCCGGGTCGGTGAGTTTCAAGAACGCGCACGAACTGCGCGAGGCGGCTCGAGTCGTGCCCGACGATCAGATCCTGGTCGAGACGGACGCGCCGTATCTGACCCCGCATCCGTTCCGTGGCGCGCCCAACGAGCCGTACTGCCTGCCCTACACGGTGCGAGCGCTGGCCGCGTTGCGCGACCAGGATCCCGCGGAATTGGCGAAGATCACCACCGCCAACGCGCGTCGCCTCTACCGCATCTGAGTACCCGGCGGCTGGGCACTGACCAGAGCCGCCCATACCAAATGTGTTCTATGTCACGTTTGGTATCTCGTTTCGTGATTTACCTGCGCAGTCGATATCTGATCGTGATATTGAAAAGGCCCTGTTCCTGAGCTTGCGGTTGTCGGGTCTCGGTGCCCTCGTTATCGTGCTGTGACCATGTCACCCTTTACGCGGATCAACCAGTCGCGGTCCCCGCTGCTGTACCTCGCGGTCGGGGCGCTGCTGCTGACGCTGATCGTCGGCGCGGGCCTGGCGATCGTGAACCGCAAGACGGTGACCGTCGTCGTGGACGGCGAGAAGCTGTTGCAGACCACCATGTCGCCCGACGTGCGCGGCGTCTTGAAGGCCGCTGGCTTCGCCGTGACCGACCGGGACAAGGTCGCTCCCGCGTTGGCCGCGCACATCGGCAACGGCGCGACGATCACGCTCAATCGGGCTCGTGAGGTCGACCTCTCGGTCGACGGCTTGACGCAGAAGGTGTGGACCACCGGTGTGACCGCCGGGGAGGCGCTCGAGCAGCTGAAGATCCCGAAAGAGGTGTACGTCTCGCCCGCGCGCGAGGAGAAGCTGCCGTTGCAGGGCGGGTCACTGCTCATCGCGACCCCGCGCACGGTCTCGCTGCTCGACGGCATCGGCAACCCGGTGGACGTTCGCCTGGCCGCCCCCACGGTCGGTGAGTTCCTGAAGGTCGCGGGCATCCCGCTGATCGAGCAGGACTCCGTCGAACCCGCCGCGTCCACCCCGCTGACGAACGGCCTGCGAATCACGGTGACGCGCAAGCGGGTCGAGCGGCACACCGAGACGGTGCCGCTGGATCCGCCGGAGAACGTCATCGAAGACCCGACCTTGAACATGAGCCGCACCGTCGTGGAATCACCCGGCAAGCCCGGTATCCAGGACGTCACGTTCGCGGTCACCATGGTCAACGGCCAGGAAGTCGACCGCACGCCGATCGGCTCGACGGTGACCGTCGCCGCACAGCCGAAGACCGTCCGCAAGGGCGCCAAGCCGGGCACCGAGGTGCCGCCGGTGCGCGACGGCGCGATCTGGGACGCGCTGGCCCGCTGCGAGTCGACCGGCAACTGGTCGATCAACACCGGCAACGGCTACTACGGCGGCGTGCAGTTCGACCAGGGCACCTGGGAGCGGCAGGGCGGTCTGCGGTACGCGCCGCGCGCCGACCTGGCGACCAGGGAAGAGCAGATCGCCATCGCCGAGATCACCCGGCAACGTCAGGGCTGGGGGGCATGGCCCGCCTGCACCAGCAGGCTGGGGCTCGGTTGATAGATTCTCGAGGTGTCCGAACCTGAGATTGCCGCTCGCGGAAGTGCCGCGCTGCTCGGTCCCGCCGAGGTGCGCGTGCTGGCCGAACGGTTCGGGATCCGGCCGACCAAGCAACTCGGGCAGAACTTCGTGCACGACGCGAACACGGTGCGGCGAATCGTCGCCGCCGCGGGAGTGGGGCGCGCCGACGTGGTGCTGGAAGTCGGGCCGGGTCTGGGTTCGCTGACCCTCGCGCTGCTGGATGTGGTGGATTCGGTGGTCGCCGTCGAGATCGATCCCGTGCTCGCGCGGCATCTTCCGGTGACTGTCGCGGATCGGGCGCCGGAACTGGCGGCACGGTTGTCGGTGGTCGAGGCGGACGCGCTGCGCGTCACCGCCGCGGATCTCCCCGCCGTGCCGACCGCTCTGGTGGCCAACCTGCCGTACAACGTCGCGGTGCCCGTGCTGCTGCATCTGCTGGCCGAATTACCGAGCATCGCGGTGGCTTTGGTGATGGTGCAGGCCGAGGTGGCCGATCGGCTCGCCGCCGAGCCCGGTGGCCGCATCTATGGCGTGCCGAGTGTGAAAGCGGGCTTCTTCGGCACGGTCCGGCGCGCGGGCGCGGTCGGCACCCAGGTGTTCTGGCCGGTGCCGCGGGTCGAGTCGGGCCTGGTCCGGATCGAACGCTTCGCCGAGCCACCGTGGCCGATGGATGACGGGCATCGCCGCAGGGTCTTCGAAGTCATCGACGCCGCCTTCGCGCAGCGCCGCAAGACCCTCCGCGCCGCACTCGCCGGTTGGGCGGGCTCGCCCGCCGAAGCCGAACGCCGCCTGCTCGCCGCCGGCATTTCGCCTACCGCCCGCGGGGAGACCCTCGACACCGCGGCTTTTGTTCGTCTGGCGGCCCAGGCGTAGCGCTCCAGCAACAGCGGTGGCTCCTCGCGGGTGTGCGAGGAGCCACGCGGAAGAGGAGATCAGACGGCGACTTCGTAGCCCGCCTCGTCCACGGCGGCGGCGATATCGGCCCCGGCGATCGGCGCGGTGCTGTCGACCCGGACCGCGCCGCTGGCGAGATCGACGTCGACGCTGGTCACACCGTCGATCTTGCCGATCTCGGTCTTGACGGAGTTGACGCAGTGCCCGCAGGTCATCCCGGTGACGGTGTAGGTGGTAGTGGGCATGTCCGACTCCTTTGCTTCCTGATGCTCATACAACCAGGGGGTACCCCGGCGGCTGTAAACATACCCCCTACGGGTATATGGCGCAATGGTCACCGCTCTGCCGACATCGTCCCATGGCCGGGTTCGATTCTCGCGCCGCGGTTTCCGTGCTGCGCTGTACTGCTGGCTCGGGATTGTCACATGGAGCGGTCGGTCGCTCGAGGAGCCGCCCGGCCGCCGCGTATCGGTGGGTGACCGAGCGCCGTGACTACACGCCCTCG
Organism: Nocardia sp. Marseille-Q1738; assembly: GCF_965283145.1. Taxonomy (NCBI): domain Bacteria; kingdom Bacillati; phylum Actinomycetota; class Actinomycetes; order Mycobacteriales; family Nocardiaceae; genus Nocardia; species Nocardia sp. Marseille-Q1738. Next base: position 1,585,932 of record NZ_CBDIMS010000001.1, read on the forward strand.
GCGAGTTCCAGCCAGCGTTCCTCGGCGGTTTCCTTTTCGGCGATGACCTGCTTGAGTTCCGCGCCCAAGGTGACCAGCTTGTCCGGGTCGGTGGCGGCGTCGGCCAGTGCGGTGTGCAGCCGCTGTTCGCGGTCGGACAGTTTGTCGATGGCGCGTTCCAGGCGGGTCAGCTCTTTACGGGCGGCGCGGTAGGCCGCGGAATCGGTGGCGGGCGCGTCGGCGGGCTTGGCCTCCGGTGCCGTCACACGGGTTCGCCCCGCGGTGAGCGCGGCGCGCTTGGTCAGGTACTCCTCGATGCCGCCGGGCAGGTTGGTGAGCTTGCCGTCGCCGAACAGCGCCCAGGTGGAGTCGCAGACGCGCTCGATGAGGTAGCGGTCGTGACTGATCACCACCAGCGTGCCCGCCCAGTTGTCGAGCAGGTCCTCCAGCTGTTGCAGCGTGTCGATGTCCAGGTCGTTGGTCGGCTCGTCGAGCAGCAGGACGTTCGGCTCGGACATCAGGATGCGCGTCAGCTGCAGGCGGCGGCGCTCGCCGCCGGACAGGTCGCCGACCGGCGTGCGCTGGCGGGCGGGGGTGAAGCCGAGCCGCTCGGCCAGCTGGCCCGCGGAGACCTCCTTGTCCCCGAGCATGATTCGCTGCGCGACCTGCTGCACCGCCTCCAGCACGCGCAGATCGGTCGGCAGGTCGTCGAGTTCCTGGCGCAGCCAGCCGATCTGCACGGTCTGGCCCTGGATGCGCTTGCCCGCGGCCAGCGCCGAACCATTCGGCCCGGTGTCTCCGGCCAGCGCGCGCAGCAGCGTCGTCTTACCCGAACCGTTGACGCCCACCAGGCCGACGCGTTCGCCCGGCGCCAGCCGCCAGGTCAGATCGCGCACCAGTTCCCTGCCGTCCGGGGTGGCGAGCGTGGCGTCCTCGAGTTCGACGACGACGCGCCCGAGGCGCTTTCGCGCGAACGCCGCCAGTGAGACGCTGTCGCGCGGCGGCGGCACATCCGAGATCAAGGCTTCCGCGGCCTCGACCCGGTAGCGCGGTTTGGAGGTGCGGGCCTGCGGGCCGCGCCGCAGCCAGGCCAGCTCCTTGCGGGCCAGGTTGCGCCGCCGCGCCTCGGAGGCGTCCGCCTGGCGGGCGCGCTCGGCGCGGGCGAAGATCCAGTCGCCGTAACCGCCTTCGTAGCTTTCCACCTTGCCGCCGACCACTTCCCAGGTGTTGGTGGCGACGGTGTCGAGGAACCAGCGGTCGTGGGTCACCACGACCAGCGCGCTGCGGCGGCTCAGCAGGTGTTCGGCCAGCCACTGCACGCCCTCCACGTCGAGGTGGTTGGTCGGCTCGTCCAGTACCAGCAGGTCGAGCTCGCGCACCAGCGCGGCGGCGAGCGCGACCCGGCGCCGCTCGCCCCCGGAGAGATTGTCGACCAGGGTGTCCATGCCGAGACCGGCGATGCCGATGCCCTCCATCACCGAGCGGATGCGTGGGTCGGCCGCCCATTCGTGTTCGGCGACCTGATCGGTCATCGCGTCGTCGGCGAGACCGGCCAGGACCACCGAGCCCACCGTGGCGCCCTCGGGCAGTGTGCCGCGCTGGGTGACCACCGCCAATCGCAAGCCGCCGAGCCTGCTGACCCGGCCGCTGTCCGGCTCCTCGATGCCGGTGAGTACCTCGAGCAGGGTGGTCTTGCCGCCTCCGTTGAGGCCGACGACCCCGATCCGTTCGCCCGCGTGCACGCCGAGCGACACGTTGTCCAGCAACGGCTTGATCCCGAAGCTCTTGTGGACCTGTTCGAGATTGATCAGGTTGGACATGGATCCTTCCGTGTCTTTCGGCGACGCGCCGATGATTGCCCCGAGCCAGCGTACCGACCGGCGTGGACAGGGTGCTGCCCCGGCGAGCGCGGGCGCTTGCGGAACGAACAACGTTCGTTTAGATTCGTCCTCGACGAACAACGTTCGTTCCACGGAACCGATCCGGCGCTCCCCAGAAGTAACGCCGCAGAATGGGAGCCCCACCTCGTCGTTTCGAGGTGTTCGGTGGGCGGCACTGTTCCCATTCCGCTTTGCTCCCTCTGGAGGATCCCCATGCATGTCGGCCTCGGCCTGCCCATCTCCGATCCCGCCGCTCTGCTCGACTGGGCCCGACGCGCCGACGCGGGCCCTTTTCGCACGCTCGGCTTGCTCGACCGGTTGGTGTACGACAACCCCGAACCGCTGATCGCGCTTGCGACGATCGCCGGGGCGACCCCCAGGCTGAAGGTCCAGACCGAAGTGCTGGTCGCGCCGCTGCGTGACCCGGTGCTGCTCGCCAAACAGGTCGCGACGCTGGACCGGATGACCGGCGGACGCCTGATACTCGGCCTGGGCGTCGGCGGACGCGCCGACGATCACCATGCCTCCGGCACCGACCTGCGCACCCGCGGCCGCCGCCTCGACGAGCAACTCGCACTCATGCGCCGACTGTGGTCCGGTGCGCCCTACAGCGACGAGTGCGGTCCGGTCGGACCCGCGCCGCTGCGGCCGGAAGGCCCCGAAATCCTGTTCGGCGGTTTCCAACCCGCGGCGCTCGAGCGGGTCGGCCGTTGGGGCGGAGGGTTTCTCGCCGCCGCGCCACCGTCGTGGGCGGGTGGCCTGTTCGACACCGTGCGCCGTTCCTGGAAGGACCACGGCAGGTCCGGCGCGCCCCGCATCGTCGCCCAGGTGAACGCGGCGCTCGGCCCGCAGGAGGTCATCGATGACGCCCGCGCCGCGATGGGCGCCTACTACCAGTTCACCGGACGTGCCGAGTCCATGGTCTCCGGAATGCTCACCACTCCGGACGAAATCCGCACGGCCATGGCTCAATTCGAGGATCTCGGCGCCGACGAGGTGATGCTCTACTGCTACGGACGCGATGCCGACCAGGTCGATCGGCTGGCCGACGTCGTCTCCTGACCCAATGGGGCGTGCGAAGTCAGTGTTTCCCGGATGCGTCGGCGGTCAGAATGCGCGCCCCCGGCACCGGGCCGCTGGCCGTCCGAACACTGCGGCACACGCCCGCGCCCGCGAGTTCGGCCGCCACCGATATCGCGGATTCCTCGCTTTCGCACAAGAACGCGCAGGTGGGGCCGGAGCCGGACACCAGCCCGGCCAGCGCGCCCGCGGTCACGCCCGCGCGCAGGGTGCGGCGTAGCTCCGGCTTCAGTGACAGCGCCGCCGCCTGCAAATCGTTGCCGAGCAGGGGGGCGAGCTGGTGTGGATCACCGAAGGCCAGTGCCTGCATCAGCCGTTGCGGCTCGCCGAGCCGAGGGGGTTCGCCGTGCTCACGCAGCCGGTCGAGCTCGGCGAAAACGGCCGGAGTGGGCAGGCCGCCCTTCGCGAAGGCGAGCACCCAGTGAAACGTGTTGCGGGACAGCACCGGGAGCAGGCGTTCTCCGCGGCCGGTGCCCAGCGCGGTCCCGCCGTGCAGCGCGAACGGGACGTCGCTGCCGAGTTCGGCGGCCACCGCGGTGAGCTCGTCCCGGGACAAGCCCAGATCCCACAGCTCGTTCAGGCCGACCAGCGCCGCGGCGGCGTCCGCGCTGCCGCCCGCCATCCCGCCCGCCACCGGAATGCCTTTGCTGATTGCGATTTCCACCAGGGGTGCGCGGCCGCCGAGGTGCGCGAGCCGGACCGCCGCCTTCCACACCAGGTTCGTCCGGTCGGTCGGCACCTCCGCGGCGCCCTCGCCGGTGACTCGTACGGCGAGCGATGCCGCCGGCGCGATCTGCAGATCGTCACTCAGCGACAGCGCCTGGAACACCGTGGTCAGATCGTGATAGCCATCGGCGCGCAGGTCGCCGACTCCGAGATGGAGGTTCACCTTCGATGGCGCGCGCACGGTGACGGGACTCGGCACTACGGACAACACGGTGCTCAAGCCTAATGGGCCCAGCCGGAGGAAGGCGTTCCGAAGGTTTACAGCAGCGCGCCGCCGGTGGCGTCGATCCACTGGCCGGTGACCCACCGCGCGTCGTCGGAGGCGAGGAAACCGACGACGTCGGCGACGTCGGCGGACTGCCCCACCCGATGGAACGGTGACATCGCCGCCACCATCGCCGCGACTTCCGGATCGCGCAGCCAGCTCGCGTTCATATCGGTGTCGATCACTCCGGGGGCGACCGCGTTCACCGTGATGCCGCGTGCACCGACCTCCTTGGCCAGCACGCTGGTGAAGCTATCGATCGCGGCTTTGGTCATGGTGTAGGCGATCAGCTGCGGCATGTGCGCGCCGTGGGTGAGGCCGGTGGAGATGTTGACGATCCGGCCGCCCGCGCGCAACCGGTCCAGGCCGAGGCGGGTGATGAAGAACGGCGCCTTGGCGTTGACCGCGAAGACCCGGTCGAACGCCGCCTCGTCGGTTCCGGCGATCGGCTCACGGATGCCGTCGATGCCCGCGTTGTTCACCAGGATGTCCAGCCCGTCGGCGTGTGCGTCGAAAGCGGCCCACAGGGTCGCGGCGTCGCCGGGCACACCCAGTTCGGCGCGGATCGCGAACGCTTCGCCGCCCGCGGCCTCGATCGCGGCGACGGTCGCTTTGGCCGCCTGCTCGTTGCCGTTGTAGTGGACCGCGACCCGTGCGCCGTCGCGCCCGAGTCGTTCGGCTATGGCCCGTCCGATTCCCCGGCTGGCTCCGGTGACCAATGCCGTCTTGCCCGTCAGTGTGCCCATGCCGGGCCCCTTTCTCTAGCGGTCGCTACAGAAATCAAAGTAGCACATTGTCTAGTGAGCGCTATAAAATTCTTGGCGTGGGTACGACGACCCGGGGACGACCCCGATCCTTCGATCGGGACGTGGCGCTGGAGCAGGCGATGCGGCTGTTCTGGGCGCGCGGGTACGAGGCCACCTCGATCGGCGACCTGACCGCGGCCATGGGGATCGGGGCGCCGAGCCTGTATGCGGCGTTCGGTGACAAGGCGACGCTGTTCAGCGAGGCGGTCGCGAGTTTCGGCGCACGCTACGGCGGGTTCGTCGTACGGGCGCTCGCCGAGGAGGCGACCGCGGAGGCGGCGGTCCGACGCATCCTGCGCGAGGCGGCGACGGAGTACACCCGGCCGGACTGTCCGCACGGTTGCTTGGTGATCAGCGCGGGCGTCAACACGACCAACGCCGAGATCGCCGATCTGCTGCGCGATATGCGCAATCGGAACATCGACACGCTCGCCGGCCGCATCCAGGCCGACATCGACGCGGGCCTCTTGCCGGGACATGTGGACGCGCGCATGCTGGCCCGCTACGTTGCCACGGTCATGCAGGGTATGTCCCATGCGGCCAGGGACGGCGCGAGCCGCGCGGAACTGGAGCGGGTGGCCGAGCTGGCGATGCGAGGGTGGGCGACCTAGTGCCCGGAGGCGCGCCCGTCCTGCACGATCACCGGCAGGCAGCTGCGCACGAAGTCGGCGCCGAAGTCGGTGAGTACCACGCTGCGGTAGATCACCTTGGTACCGAATCCGGATCGCTTCAGCTTCTCTCGCACCGCTGACTGCGCCTCCAGCACTTGGTAGCGGTTGGGGTTGCCGACCGGCTCGCGCGCGTGCTCGACCAAGCCGAGTCTGCGCAGGTTGGTCAGGTACTGCTGGATCCGGTTCGGGAAGCGCAGGCCGGCATGCTCGCCGATCAGCGTGAGCATCGAGCCGACGCGTTCCGCGCCGAGCGCGCGCGGGCGTCCGGTGCGGATGTCGATCGAGGGCTGTGGCCCGTCCAAGTGCAGGAAGCGCAGGATGCGTGCCTCGTCCGGGGTGAGCTCGGCCAGCATGCCCGCGAAGGCCGGGTGGTTGTCGTCCTCGCCGTGGGCGCTGGCCGACAACCGCAGCAGCGCGGCACCCTGCTCGCGCAGCGTCGGCACGCTCTCCCCGGTGGACGGTTGCGTGGCGGCCGGGATGCCGAGCGCCCTGCGCATCGCCGCGCGGACCTCGGATTCGGCCTCGGCGAGCACTTCTCGGGGCGGTGCGCCCTCGATGCTGCGCCGCACGACGGTCGAGGTGACACCGACCGCGGTGCCGACACCCCAGGCGGTCACGCCCGTGACGGCGCTCCACGCGACCCTTGCGACGCCCGTAGCGGCGCGCACCGTAGCCACGGGAACCGTTACCGGTCTGGATGATTCGTCGGAACGAGTGATGTCCGAGGCAGGCCGCCGGGCGATTTCCCGCGATGGCTCGGCGTTCGCCTCCGTCGCATCGCGGTGCTCGACGGCCTGGAGATCGCCGTCGTCCGGACCCGCTACAGCCATGATGTCGCCACTCCCGTTCCGAAGATCAGGATATGAGCGTATCCGGCGAACAGCCCGAGCACACCGCCATGGACGAAAAGCAGCCATTCATCTTGTTTGATCGCGGCGCGCAGCATGTCGACGAAGTCCGGTGGCGACAGCGCCGACATCTGCCTGGCGATGTACTCGTTGATCTGCCTGCCCTGTCGGACGTTGAACTCCGGGTCGGCGAACGCGATCGGCGCGATGGCCATGGCCTCGGTGGTCAACGTCGCCTGTAGCGAGTCGTATTCGCGACTGCCGAGCATGAACTTGACCGCGGGCCGCGCGGGTCCGAGCGCACGGTCGGCGGCGGGACGCAGCGTGTCCTCGAGCATCTGCATGGTGCGATCCGAGCGCGGACCGTTGAGCAACTCGTCGCCGATATTCGCCACCGTGATCACCTGGCTGGAAACCAATTCCGCGTAGCCGTCGGTGATTTCGGATTTGCGTTTGATCAGCAGGCCCTGCCGCCACGGGCACCACCACTTCGGATAGGCGGGCGCGAAGATCATATTGATGCCGATCCAGTTGACCACCCAGCCGATGATCACGCCGCCGATCGGGAGCACGACCAGGCTCGACCATCCGGTCAGATGCAAGACGGCGACCAGCACCGCGCCCATGGGTGCGCCGAAGTAGAAACCGAAGTTCTGCATGAAACGCAGTTCCTTGGCGCCGAGCACCTGGAACAGCGTGTTGAGCAGATGCGGCCGGGCCTGGAAGTAGCGGATCACCATCTGCTTCACGTCGAGCAGCTGATCGATATTCGCGCCCAATTCCTCGGTGAGCTCGCGCAGGATCTCCGGCAACTGCTGGCGCACCCGCTCGTGGATCACTTCGCGCACCTGCGTGGGCAGGTTGTACCAGAGTTGCGGATGCTCGCGCCGCAGGATGTCCTCGACGATGTCCTTGATCTGCGTGTCGGCGATGCTCGCGAGATGCTCGGCCAGCTTGTCCGGCTCGAGCTCGCGGTAGAAGTCGGCGACGCTGCCGAGTTTGGCCAGGCCCTTGTCGACCGCGATGCTGGCCATCTTGTCCGCGCGCGAGGGGACGATGCCCTGCCAGCCGAATCGGCCGTCGTAGCTGAGCAGTGGGAGAACTTGAATTCGCTTGGGCAGGAATGGGTACAGCGCGCGCAGGCCGGGAACTCGGAAGCCGTGGAAGGCGACCGGCTTGAACAGCATGAGCACGCCGGTCCAGTTGGTGATGTAGCCGATGACACCGGTGAATAGAGGTATGGTGACGAGTTCGAGCAGGATCGTGGGGTGGATTCCGAATACGCTCTCCAACACGACACCCTCCTGCCGACACACCGGTGATCGCCGCCTCACCGGCACCCAAAACTAGCACCCGCTCGGCAAAGAAACCCTATTGTCCGCCGCGAGCCGGTCGCACTGTCCGAGTCAGGGCGTTGCGAATGACCCGCGACACAAGGGGAAGTAATCTGTGGGGCGGATTCGTTCACCCGGCGATATCGGAGAAAACGTGACAGACGACAGAACCGGACGGGACGTGGCCCGGCCCGGTTACCGCTCCGTCGAGCGCAGTTCGGATGTCGAACAGCGGCAGATCAGCAACGAAGCGCGGCTGATCCGCGGCGTGTTCCGCGCGGCAGGACTGGCCGCGGGTACCGTCGTGCGCGGCAGCCAGTGGGCCGTCGGTACCACCTTCGAGGTCACCAAGGAGATCACTCAGGCGGCGCTGGACGGCGAGTCCTCGGCCGAGATCGCCGAGCGGACCGGAAACGCGTTGCGCTCCATCGCCCGCAGCGCCCTCGGCGTCACCGAGGGTTCGGTGCGGGAGATCGTCAGCTACGTCCCGACATCCAACGGCGCGCAGCAGGCGCTCGCGGTCGGTTCGCACCTCCGCTCGGCTACCACCGAGGAACTACGCCGCCGCGGCGACGCGCTGCTGGCCAGGTCCGCCGACGTCTACTTCACCGAGGACGTGCACCCGGCCTACGACCGCATCCTCGACGAGCTCGCGCCCGACGAGGCCCGCATCCTGCGCTTCATGGCGCTCAACGGCCCGCAACCGTCGGTCGACGTGCGCACCAACCGTCCACTGGGGATCGGCTCGGAACTCGTGCAGGGCGATCTCACCTCGGTGCCGGACCAGGCAGGTGTGCGCTACCCGGACCGCGCGCGGATGTACCTGATCAACCTCAACCGTCTCGGACTCACCCTGGCCTCCGATGATCCGGTGGTGCTGAGCCGGTACATGGTGCTCGAGGTCCAGCCCGTGGTGGAGGCGGCGCTGAAGAAAGCGGGCCGGGCGCCGAAGATCGTCCGCAAGAGTCTTCGGCTCACCGAGTTCGGCGAGGATTTCTGCCGCACCTGCTTCACGATCGGAAGCTGACCCCCAAGTCCGTTGATATTCGCCGGAATGTTGCCCTAACCGTGATAGCAATCTGATACAACCCTCCCAATTCCAGACTCGGGGTGGGATTGTTGAGGGTATGGATCAGGCAACCGGCGGGCAGGGGCGCGGCGACCCAGCTGTGGGCATCGCTGCGCAAGTGCGTACTGGCCGGGGCGCGGGCTCCGGTGGGCAGGGGCGCGACGACCCGGGATTCCACCCGGGCCGGCAACAGCGCGGCAGCGTGGGAATCGATCCCGGTAGACCGGAGCGGGCCGCTCAGGACGTCGACCAAGGCAGACCGGACCGCGGCGGCCGCGGGACGAGCACCGGTGAGGAGACCCGCGGCGATCGCACCGGCGCGCGGCTGCGCTTCGACGCGGGGCCGATCGACTTCGGGCAGGTGCGCGGCGATCCGAGACCGGCGCGAGCCCGCGAAGACGAGCGGGAAGTGGACGACGTATCGGCGATCAGTCGGTTGAAGTACCGGTACCTTCGCACGCTCGACACCAAATCATGGGATGAGTTCGCGGACACCATGATCCCCGAGGCGACCGCGACCTACAGCGAATATCTCCAGTTCGAATCGCGTGAGGCGTTCATCGCGTTCATGCGGAACACGCTCGGTCCGCACGTGATCACCGAGCACCGATGTGACCACCCGGAGATCGATGTCGACGGTGACAACGCCAGCGGCACCTGGTACCTCGCCGACACGGTCCTCATTCCGGGCCACAACATGCTGCTGCGCGGCGCGGCCTTCTACAACGACCGCTATGTCCGCTGCGACGACGGACGCTGGCGGATCTCCCACACCGGCTACGAGCGCACCTACGAGGTGGTGCTCTCGCTCAGCGATCTGCCGAGCCTGCGGCTGACATCCAGCCGCTGGGGTCTGATCGCTCGGGAAGAGGGCATTGCCTCGGTCGAACGCGAACCCACCGGCCCGACGGTGCGGACCGAGCCCGAGGCCGGCTGACTCAGTCGGCTGTGGCGACCAGGGGCTCCAACGTGAGCTTCGGGTGTTCCTTCTCGATGTATTGCAGCCGCCATTTGTCGCTGAACAGCGCGAGCAGCGCACCGTCTGAGCGGGTGAAGACTTCCACCCCGCGCTGGCGCCCGAGTTCGTCCGCCGACGCGGCGTCGGTACGCCGGGCCAGCGTGTAGCCGAGGTGCTCCATCGTGGTCTCCACGTTGAACTCGGTGAGCATGCGCGCGGTGACCACCTCGAATTGCATCGGGCCGACGGCGGCCAGCACGGGGGAGGCGTCGCCGCGGAGCTCGTTGCGCAGCACCTGCACGACGCCCTCGGAGTCGAGCTGGTCGATGGCCTTGCGGAACTGCTTGTACTTACCCGCGCTCCGGGCGCGCAGCACCGCGAAATGTTCCGGCGCGAACGACGGGATCGGCGGGAACTCCACTTTCTTGTCCACGTACAGCGTGTGGCCTGGGGCCAATGCGGTCGCGTTGACCAGGCCGACCACGTCGCCCGGGTAGGCGGTGTCGACGGTGGCGCGCTCGCGGCCGAACACGGTCAGCGCGTACTTGGTGGCGAACGGTCGTCCGGTCTGCGCGTGGGTGACCACCATGCCGCGCTCGAACTCGCCGGACACGATCCGCATGAACGCCAGCCGGTCGCGGTGGGCGGCGTCCATGCCCGCCTGCACCTTGAACACCACCGCGCTGAACGGGTCGCCGGTCGCGCGCGGTTTGCCGTCGACGTCCGGGCGTGCGCCGGGCGCAGGCGCGAGCGTGACCAGCGTCTCCAGCAGCTGCCGCACGCCGAAGTTCAGCATCGCGGAGGCATAGATGACCGGTGAGGTCTGCCCGGCCAGGAACAGTTCCTGGTCGTGGTCCTGGCCGGTGGCCGAGAGCAGTTCGCTCTCCTCGGCCGCGGTGTTCCACGGCTCACCTTCGCGCGCCTCGGCGGCCTCCGGGGTGAGCGACTCCTCCGGCGCGATGGTCGCGCCGCCCGCGGTGCGAGTGAAGTGGATGTATTCGAGCGGGACGCCGTCTGGACCGCGGCGCAGCAGGCCGCGGAAATCGCCCGCGATGCCGACCGGAAGGAATAGCGGGGTGGGGGTCAGGCCGATTCGCTCGTCGATCTCGTCGAGCAGTTCCAGCGGCGCCCGGCCCGGCCGGTCCCACTTGTTGATCACCGTGATCACCGGGATGCCGCGGTGGCGGCACACCTGGAACAGCTTCAACGTCTGCGGCTCCAAGCCCTTGGCCGCATCGATCAGCATCACCGCGGCGTCGACGGCGGTGAGCACCCGGTAGGTGTCCTCGGAGAAATCGGAGTGACCAGGGGTATCGACCAGGTTGATGACGCTGTCGACCTCCGAGCCCGCGGCGCGATAGTTGAACTGCAGCGCGGTCGAGCTGACCGAGATGCCGCGCGCCTTCTCCATCTCCATCCAGTCCGACACGGTGGACTTGCGCCCGGCCTTGCCGTGGATCGCGCCTGCCTCGGAGATCATCCTGGCGTGCAGGGCGAGCGCCTCGGTGAGCGTGGACTTGCCCGCGTCGGGATGGGAGATCACCGCGAACGTGCGCCGCCGGGCGACCTCGGCGGGCAACCCGCGGGGAGCGGGCGCGACGACACCCTCAGGGGAGGCGCTCAACGCAAAACAACCTTTCGCAGACGACCGATCGGCAACCACGCCAGCGTACGCGACCGGTGCGAACCGGAGTCGATGCGTCGGTTACCACCCGATTCAAGGAGCGCTCCCGCGCTGGGGTATGGTGTTCGGGTTGTCTCGGCGAGGGTGACCGCAGACCAGATTTGCGACACCGTGATCGACGCGGCGCGGCTTCCGGCCGTCCTCGTTCGGTCTTCGCCCCGACGAGTAGACCACCCCGGTCAGGCGTGAGCAACCCCTGACGGGTAAGACGCTGACCGCCAGGAAGAGCCGTAGGAGTAGATCCAGTCATGTCCGACGTCAACCTTCTCGAAGCCTCCGTACGCACCGAGTTCGGCAAGGGCGCCGCCCGCCGCACCCGCCGTGCCGGCAACGTTCCGGCCGTGCTGTACGGCCACCAGACCGACCCGCAGCACCTGTCGGTGAACGCCCAGGCCTTCGCCGCCATCCTGCGCGAGCACGGCACCAACGCGGTGCTGAACCTCGTCATCGACGGCAAGAAGCAGCTTGCGCTGACCAAATCCGTTGTGGTGCACCCGATCCGCCGCTACATCGAGCACGCCGACCTGCTCATCATCCAGCGTGGCGAGAAGGTCACCGCCGACGTGACCGTCACCGTGGTTGGCGACGCCGCCCCCGGCACCCTGGTCACCCAGGAGGCCACCACTGTCTCCATCGAGGCCGACGCGATGAAGCTGCCCGAGACCATCGAGGTCTCCGTCGAGGGCATCGAGCCGGGTACCCAGATCACCGCGGGCGCGCTGGAGTTGCCCGCCGGTGTCACCCTGGCCGTCGACGCGGAGGCCCTGATCGTCAACGTCATCGCCGCCCCGGCCGCCGAGCCCGCCGCGGGCGAGGGTGAGGCCGAGGGCGAAGCGGCCGAGTAAGCCGGAAGCCAGAGCGCTGAACAACACCGAATCGTCCACCGGGCCCGCGCTCGTGGTCGGACTGGGTAACCCCGGTCCCGAATACGAGCGCACCCGGCACAATGTCGGTTTCCTGGTCGCCGACGTGCTCGCGCAGCGCGTCGGCGGCCGTTTCGGTGTGCACAAGAAGTCCGGCGCCGACCTGCTGCAAGCGCGGTTGGACGGCCGCCAAGTGTTGATCGCCAAGCCGCGCTCGTTCATGAACCTGTCCGGCCGGTCGGTGGCCGCGCTGGCCAGGTTCTTCTCCGTGCCGCCCACGGAGGTGATCGTCGTACACGACGAACTCGACCTGCCATTCGGCGCGATCCGCCTCAAGCGCGGCGGCGGCGAGGGCGGGCACAACGGGTTGCGCTCCGTTTCCAGCGCCCTGACCACCAAGGACTACCTGCGCACCCGGATCGGCATCGGCCGTCCGCCGGGTCGGCAGGACCCGGCCGATTACGTGCTGAAGCCGTTCTCGGCGCCGGAACGCAAAGAGGTGCCGGTGATCGTCGAGCAGGCCGCCGACGCGGTGGAGCTGCTGCTGCGCGTCGGCTTGGAGACCGCCCAGAACCAATTGCACTGAGCCTCAGCCAGACTCGTGGCGATGCGGAATCCGGTTCCGGTTCGGCCGGGACCGATTGCGCACAGCCGGATCGGCTTCGCGTGGGCGGCTCCACGCGCGACGGGAATTTCAGCGGTGGTTCACCAGTGCGGCAGATGCATCGCGGTGGCGGACCTGCGCAGCTTGCCGGAGGAGGTTTTCGGCAGTGCGCCGGGGCCGAGCACCGCCACTGTGCGTGGCCGCGCGCCCACCTCGGAGAAGACCGCGTGCACGATTTCGTGCTGGATGCGCTTGACTTCCTCGGGGTTCTGGTGGCTGTTGCTCTCCACCACCACGGCGAAGGTCTCGCGCTTCTGGCCCGCGTCCAAGCGCACCGCGACCGCGTTGCCGGCCCGGACGCCGGGCACTCTGGTCGCCGCGCGCTCGATGTCGGTGGGATAGATGTTGCGGCCGCCCATGATGATCACGTCCTTCATCCGGCCGCACACCACGATCAGGCCCTCATCGGTGAAGTATCCGATGTCACCGGTGTCCAGCCAGCCGTCGGCGTCCTGGGCCGGGCTGAATCCGTCCATCGTCACGTAGCCGGACGTGACCGCGGGGCCGCGCAACTCGATCACGCCCACCGACCGGGGCGGCAGCGGCTGGCGTTCGCTGTCGACGACCCGGCCTTCCAGGTGGTCGACCAGGTAGCCCAGCGTGGGCAACCTGCGAATGTGGGCCGGATGCCCGTGCTCGTCCGGTACCGGCACCGCCTTGCCCAGCGCCTCGAGCAGGTCGGCGTCGATCACGTCGACCACCTGCCCGTGACCGGGATCCGGGACCGAGACGGCGAGGGTGGTCTCGGCCATGCCGTAGACCGGGGTGAGTGCCATTGGGTTGAGCCCGAAGCGTTTTCCGGCCGCGGCCATGGCGTCCATGGTGTCCGCGTCCACCGGTTCCGCGCCGTTCCACATGTATCGCACGCTGCTGAGGTCGTACGCGCCGTCGTCGGCCTGCCGCAGACGGCGGGCCAGCAGCGAGTACGCGAAATTGGGTGCGGCGGTGACGGTTCCGCGGTACTTGCTGATCAGCTCCGCCCACAGCAGCGGCCGGGTCAGGAAGTCCAGCGGCGTCACGGACACCACTTCGGCTCCGAATTGCATCGGGACACTGAGGAATCCGACCATGCCCATATCGTGGAACAGCGGCAGCCAGCTGACCATCACGTCGCTGTCGAGCTGGAACTTCACCCGGTCGAACATCGCGTAGGCGTTGACGAAGAAGTTCGCGTGCGTGATCCGCACCGCCTTGGGCGACCCGGTGGAACCGGAGGTCAACTGCTGCAAGGCGATATCATCCTCGCCGGTCGGCACCGGGTCGATGTCGGGACCGTCGGGCAGTTGGTCGATGCGCACCACGGTGATGCCGCGTTCGCGCAGCAGCGGCTCGGCCGCCTCGAACGGCGCGCCGAGCACGACCGCGCGCGCCTCGATCATGGTCAGCACGGTCTCGGTGTCGCGGGCCCAGATCACCAGGTCGGTGCGCGGGGTGGGTTGATGCAGCATCGTGATGGACGCGCCCCGCATCCAGATGGCCTGGCAGGCCGGGGCGATGTCGACCGGCATGCCCGCGAGCACCCCGACCGCGTCGCCGTGCCCGATGCCCGCCTCGGCCAACCCGCCCGCCATACGCCGGGCGATTCGATGGATTTCCGCCCAGGTACGCCGCAGGGGAGCAGTCGGCTCGCCGGTCACCAAACCGCGTTCGGAGGTCTGCGCCGTGGCATACATCTCGTCGGTGAACCTGCTCAACGTCCAACTCCTCACCGCCGACAATCGGCCGGCAACCGGCCTCCCCCAACTATCCCGCCCCGGCGGCGCGACGTTAACCCCCTTTCTCGGCGGCCAGGTCAGGACAGGGTTGAGGTGGGGCTACAGCGCAGCCACCGCGGCGACGAATCGGTCGAGTTCGTCGAAGCCGACGAAGCAGTGCGGCGAGGCGCGCACGACCGACGGGAGGCCGCGGCCGGTCATGTCGAGCAGGGTCGAGCTGGCATGGCTGACCGTGACCGTGATGTCCTGCGCCAGCAGCCGGTCGCGCACTTGGACGGAGTCGACGCCGTCGACGGTGAACGACACGATGCCGCTGTGCCGGATGCCGAGGTCGCGCACCGTCACGCCGGGAATCTCGGGCAGCGCTTTGCGCAGGTGTTCGGCGCGCGCGGCGATCGCGGCGTAAACGTCTTCCGGACCGAGGTCGAGCAGGTACCGCACGGCGGCGCCCAGACCGAGCCGCCCCGCGACGTCGCATTCCCAGAACTCGAAGCGGCTGGCGTCGGGCGCGAGCCGGTAGTCGCTCGGGCCGGTCCATTCGGCGCTGTGCAGGTCGAGCCGCTCGGGTTCCATGGACCGCGCCAGTTCTGGTCGCAGATACAGGAATCCGGTGCCGCGCGGGCCGCGCAGCCACTTGCGGCCGGTGGCCGACAGTGCGTCGACGCCGAGCTCGACCACGTCCAAGGGCAGCTGTCCAGCGGACTGACAGGCGTCGAGCAGCACCAGCGCGCCGACCGAGTGCGCGATCCGGGTGGCCTCGGCGGCCGGGTTCACCAGGCCGCCGTTGGTGGGCACGTGCAGCACCGAGACCAGCTTGACCCGTTCGTCGACCAGCGCGGCCAACGCGTCGAGATCGATCTGTCCGCCGCTGTCGCTGGGGATTGTCTCGACGGTTGCCCCGGTGGCGCGGGCGCGCTGTAGCGCGGCGATGGCGTTGCTGGCGTAGTCGGACTCGGAGACCAGGATGCGATCGCCGGGGGACAGCGGGACCGAGTAGAAGAAATCCGCCCACGAGCGGGTGGCGCTGTCGCTGAGCGCGATGCTCGCGGGATCGGCGTTGATCAGCGCGCCGATCGCCGTCTTGACGTCGGCGAGGTCGTCGAGCCGCTCGTTCGCGGCGCGGTAGCCGCCGACCTCTGCTTCGCGCCGCAGATGCGCGACAACCGTCTCGGTGACGACCCGCGGCGGTAGCGACGACCCGGCGCTGTCGAGGAAAACGGGGCCGGGTCCGGACCCCGACGCGCATCCGGGAGTGTCGGCTCGTACACGATCGTCATCCAGCATGCAGCCGACCTTAACGGGTCGATTGTTCGGCTTCATGTCGGTTTCTTGTCGGCCGTCGTGGCTACGCTGGATGGATCGCCGCGTGCGAAAGTCGGTCCAGGAGTGGCATACGACCGGGTCGCGCGGCGATAACGGAAGACAGCGGACTACATCCGGGACGCCGGAGTGGAGGTTGGCATGGCGGTCACGCTCGAGAGTCCCCAGACAGCCAGTTGTGCCACTGAGCAGGGGGAATTGTCCTCCCGCGCGGCGGCGGAGGCGTATATCGGCGGTGTCTGCTTCAAGCTGGGACCACCCGCTCTGATCGGCGCCGAACTCGAGTGGCTCACGGTGCAGGGTGAGTGTTCGGCGTCCGGCCCTTCGGCCGCTCCGCGTCCGCAGCTGACTGCCCTTGCGGATGCCCTCGGACCCTACGCACCACGGTCCATCGCCCCGGATTCACCGGCGCTCGCTCTGCCGGGGGGCAGCCGGATCACGCTCGAGCCCGGTGGTCAGATCGAACTTTCCAGTGCCCCCTACGGCACCGCCGCGCAGCTGTGCGACCGGCTGCGCGAGGACGCCCGCATGTTGCGGGAACTTCTCCAATCCCGGTCCATCCGCCCCGTTTCGGTCGCCGCCGACGCGGACCGCCGCCCCAAACGCCTGCTCCAGCTGCCGCGCTACCGCGCGATGGAGCGATCGTTCGGCGGCATCGGACCGTTCGGCAAGCTGATGATGTGCAATACCGCCGCCACCCAGGTCAGCGTCGACGCAGGCGCCGACCGCGCGGAGGTCACCGCGCGCTGGACCGCGCTGTACGCGATCGGTCCCGCCCTGCTCGCCGCCTTCGCCTGTTCGCCTCTTCTTCGTGGTGCGCCGCCGGGAGCATGGGCGTCCCAGCGCATGCGGGCCTGGCTCCGCCTGGACAACGCCCGAACCCGCCCACCGGTGCTGGACTGGACCGACCCGGTGGCCTCGTACGGCAAATGGGCGCTGGACGTACCGCTGCTGTGCGTGCGCCGACCCGACGACGCCGACGCGCCCGGTAACGGCCATGAGCACGGCTGGTCCGCGCCACCCGGCGCGACCTTCGCCGACTGGCTCTCCGGCGCGCTGGACGACGAAGTCGGCCGCCGCCCCGACACCGGCGACCTGGACTACCACCTGACCACCCTGTTCCCGCCGGTGCGCGCCTCGGGCCATCTGGAGGTCCGCTACATCGACGCCCAGCCCGGCGACGCCTGGACCATCCCGGTCCACGTGATAGCCGCGCTCCTGTCGAGCCCGGCGGTGGTCGCGGAGGCGACATCGATCGCCGCGCCGCTCGCCGATCGCTGGGTCGACGCCGCCCGCTCCGGGTTGGCCGACCCGGAGCTCCGGACGGCCGCGGTCGCGCTGCTGCGACTCGCGGCCGCGCATGCCGCGACCGAACAGGCGGCCCGTGCCATCGAGTCCGCCGCCGAGCGATGTCGCGGCGGTCGCACTCCGGCCGAAGACGACGCCGAGAACAATGGCGCCGCACAGCCTCCGGGAGGCGCCCCGTGACGACGCACCCGCCCCGCATTCTCGACCGCGGACCGGTTGAGGCCCGCATGGGCCGACTCACTGGCAACCCCCAGGACGACACCGAGAAGGGTGTGGGCGCGCAACCTCCGGCGGCCGCTTCACCTTCGCCCGCGGGAGCCGACCCGTGATGACCCACCTACCGCGCATCGTCGGCCGCGCGCCGGCCGACCAGTCCAGCAAGGGCCGAATCGCGCGCGGCCGCACCGAGTCTCGCGGCCGCGACGACGCCGACCAGCACGAATCCCGGAGACGTTTCCCGTGACTACTTCGCACCCAGCCCCGACCGACCATTCCGGCACCGAACAACTCCGCGACCGGATCGCCGACGTTCTCACGCGCGCACGGCAGCGCACCCTCGCCCTCACCGACTGTGTCGACGAAGCCGAACTGGTAGCCCAGCATTCGCGCTTGATGAGCCCCTTGGTCTGGGATCTCGCGCACATCGGCAATCAGGAAGAACTCTGGCTCGTTCGCGACGTCGGCGGCCGCGAGCCGGTACGCGCCGACATCGACGAGCTCTACGACGCCTTCAAGCACGCCCGCGCCAACCGGCCCGCGCTGCCACTGCTCGACCCGACACAGGCCCGCGGCTATGCCGGCACGGTGCGCGACAAAGTGTGGGATGTCCTGGAGGACAGCGAATTACGAGGCAGGCCACTGATCGACGGCGGTTTCGCGTTCGGCATGATCGCCCAGCACGAGCAGCAGCACGACGAAACCATGCTCGCCACCCACCAGTTGCGCGCCGGAGCCGCCGTGCTCTCCGCTGCGGCCGTGCCGTCCGCTTCGGCGACCCTCAGCGGGGACATCGTCATCCCCGCGGGCGAGTTCACCATGGGCACCTCGACCGACGCGTGGGCGCTGGACAACGAGCGCCCCGCCCATCAGATGTGGGTGGCCGGCTTCGCGATCGATGCCGCGCCGGTGACCAACGAGCAGTACCTCGCCTTCATCGACGACGGCGGCTACGAGCGCCCCGAACTCTGGTCCGAGCGCGGCTGGACGCACCGGATCGAGGCGGGGTTGGTCGCGCCGCAGTTCTGGGAGCGCGACCCGTCCGGGCGCTGGTGGCGGCGGGTGTTCGGGGTGATGACCCCGCTGCGGCCGCGCCAGCCCGTCGTGCACGTGTGCTGGTTCGAGGCCGAGGCCTATGCGAACTGGGCGGGCAAGCGGCTGCCCACCGAAGCCGAATGGGAGAAGGCGGCCAGGTTCGACCCGGTGACCGGTGCGTCGCGCCGATTCCCTTGGGGTGACGCTGATCCCGACGTCACCACCGCGAACCTGGGACAGCGTCATCTGGAACCCGCCGAGGTCGGTGCGTATCCGGCCGGTGCGTCACCTGCGGGCGTGCATCAGCTGATCGGTGACGTGTGGGAATGGACCGCGTCCGGCTTCGAGGCATACCCGGGCTTCCGCGCGTTCCCGTACCGGGAGTACTCCGAGGTCTTCTTCGGCGGCGACTATCGCGTGCTGCGCGGCGGTTCTTTCGGTACCGATCCGGTCGCCTGCCGCGGCACCTTCCGTAATTGGGACCATCCCATTCGTCGCCAGATCTTCGCCGGCTTCCGCTTGGCGCGCGATCTGCGACCGGGAGAAGGCGAGTGAACCACCACGCTCGCCCCGGTGGCCTGTGGTCGGGCTGTTCGGGCGAATCGGTGAACCACAGGCACCCCCCGTTGATCGCTTCGGCAGGTGCCGATGTGTAGACATCTGGGCTATATCGGCCCGCCGGTGCGCGTCGGCGACATGCTGACGCTCGGCTCGCATTCGCTGCACACCCAGTCGTGGGCCCCGCGGGACATGCGCCGCGGCGGCACCATCAACGCCGACGGCTTCGGCGTCGCCTGGTGGCACACCGCGCAGGACGTGATCACCGTCAGCCGGTACCGCAACGCCGCACCGATCTGGACCGATCCTGCGGTGGAGGAAGTGCTGCCGCACCTGGAATCCTCCGCGATGCTCGGCGCGGTCCGGTCGGCGACGATCGGCATGCCGGTGGAGCGCTCCGCGTGCGCGCCGTTCACCCGGGACCGCTGGGCCTTCAGCCACAACGGCGTGGTTCCGGACTGGCGCCGCACCCTGACCGCGGTAGCCGCCGAGTTCGCGCTCATCGCGGCCGAACTCGGCGCCGAGGAACTGTTCACCGCGGCGCGGCTGCTGGAGGCGGAATCCGCCACCGACACCGCGACGCTGTGGGTACTGCTGTGCGATCTGCTGGCCACCAGCTCGCCGGACGGCGAGTGGTCCGCGGCCCCGGCGGCGTTGCGGCTGCTCGTTTCCGCGATTCTCGACCGAGCACCGGAAGCACGCCTGAACTTCCTGCTCTCCGACGGTGCGCAAATGTGGGCGACCACCTGCCACCACTCGTTGTCGGCGCTGGTCACCGACGACTTCGCGATCCTGTCCTCCGAACCGTTCGACGACGACCCCCGCTGGCAGTCGATCCCGGACCGCAGCCTGGTGACCGCAAGGCCCGGTGCGCTGTCCGTCGATGCTCTCCTCTGACCCGAAAGGCCTCTGCCATGACCGCAGCGACCCTGGACATCCACCTCACCGACGACGACCTGACCGCGGCGTTGCGCGCGGACGCCCGGTTGGGACTGACCACGGACCCCAAATGGCTTCCCCCCAAATGGTTCTACGACGCCAGGGGCAGCGAGCTGTTCGAGCGGATCACCGAGCTGCCCGAGTACTACCCGACGCGCACCGAGCGCGCGCTACTGGAGCGAGTGGTCGATGAGATCGCCCGCGCCGCGCAGGCCGAGGTGCTCGTCGAGCTCGGCGCGGGTTCGGCGGCCAAGACCCGGCTGTTGCTCACCGCGCTGAGTGCGCAGGCGCCGCTGAAGACCTATGTGCCGCAGGATGTTTCCTCGGCGGCGTTGCGCGCCACGGCGGACCAGGTCGCCATCGAGTTTCCCGGGCTCGCCGTGCACGGCGTGGTCAGCGATTTCACCGACACGCTGCAGAACCTGCCGCGCGGTGGCCGCCGGATGATCGCTTTCCTCGGCGGCACCATCGGCAATCTGGTCCCGGAGGGACGTGCCGAGTTCCTGGGCAGTATCCACGACGTGCTCGAGCCCGGCGAGCATGTGCTGCTCGGCGCCGGGCTGGTCATCGACCCGGCGGTGCTGGTGCCCGCCTACGACGACGCGGCGGGCGTCACCGCCGAGTTCAACCGGAACGTGTTGCACGTGCTGAACTCCCGCTTGCGCGCCGACTTCGCGCCGGAGAAGTTCCGGCACGTCGCGGTCTGGGACCCGGCGCGGGAGTGGATCGAGATGCGGCTGGAGGCGAGCGAGGACATGACCGTCACGGTCGCCGACCTCGACCTCACCGTCGGCTTCGCCCGCGGCGAGCAGCTGCGGACGGAGATCTCGGCGAAGTTCCGGGTCGAGCGCCTCGACGCCGAACTCGCCGCCGCGGGCTTCGCCACGCGGAACGTGTGGACCGATCCGGACGAGCGGTTCGCGCTGGTGCTGGCCGAACGCCGCTGACCCTGGGCGGGCGGCGCGCTCGAACGCCGCGGTGGTCGGCCGCCCGCACTACGAAGGCGCGCCGCCGACCACCGCGGCCAGCCACTCGACGAGCGGCCGAATCGTCTCCCAGGCGGCACGAACCTCCTTCGCCGCGCGCGGCGTCTCCAGCCAGGCGGGCGCCCCCAATTCCTTTCCGCAGGTGAGGGATTTGTGCCGGAGCAGGTCGATGCGCGGATGGTCGGCGTCGTAGCCCTTCGGCCTGGTTTTCAGCTTCTCGCCGCCGATGGTGAAGCCCGCCGCGGCCAGTTTCGCGAGAATCGCCACGAGCTCGGGTCCGCGCACGTCGTCATCGATGGTGGCGCGCAACTGCGCGAGCTGGGCGGGCGAACCCTGATAGAAGCCGCCGCCGACGAACAAGCCCCCGGCGTTGATCCGGACGTACCAACCAACGCCCGGCGCGGCGCGCACCACGGCACCCTGTGCGGTCTTGTACGGCGACTTGTCCTTGGCGAACCGCACGTCCCGATAGGGCCGGAAGATCTTGGCCGGCCCGAACGCCGGCTCGAGTTCGGCGACCAGCGCGGTCATCGGCTGCTTCACCGCGCGGTCGTAGATGTCCTTGTTCGCCGTCCAGAAGGCCTTGGAGTTGTCGGCCTCGAGGTCTTCGTAGAAGTCCAATCCGGCCAGCGGGAAGCCCGCGAATCCGGTCATGATCGTGCCTCTGCCGCGGCTGGACGGTCTTCGTAGAAACCCAGCGGGACCACACCGAATCGACGCATACCGGAAATCTACGTCGTCAAGTCTCCGCCGAACACGACGAACCCGACGATGAAGCCGATCACCATCCCGACGCCCGACGCGATCGCGGCCCATTTGCCGAGCGATTCGCCCTTGTTGTGCCCGATCACGCCGAGCACTATCCCGGCGGGGCCGAACAGGATCGGGCAGAACAGCACAGCCGTCACCGCGCAGACGAATCCGATGATCGAGTACACCTGGCTGCCGGTCTGCCGAGGCGGGGTGGCATAGGGTTCGTACCCCTGCTGCGGGTAGGACGGATAGCCGTATTGCGGCGGCTGCGGTCCTCCGGGCGGATAGTTGTACGCTCCGCCCGCCGGGTACTGGGATGGACCGCTAGGCGGGTAAGGCTGCTGAGCGCCGCTAGACGGCTGCCCCGCCGCAGGGTACGGCGGTTGCTCGCCGAAGGGATACGGTGGTGGCTGCTCGCCGGAAGGATACGGTGGCTGCTCGCCGGAGGGGTACGGCGGTTGCTCGCCCCAGGGGTACGGCGGCTGCTCGCGCGAGGGGTACGGTGGCTGCCCGGCCGAGGGGTACGGCGGCTGGCCGCCGGGCGGGTACTGCGTTCGACCGCCCGGCCCGTACCGCGCTTGATCATCCGGCGTGAACGGCTTCGTCGACTCGTCGGTCGGGGGTTGCGGCGCGGAGCCGGACAACGGGGTTTCCGGCGGCTGGCCCGGCGAGGCGGGTTCGGCGCCCCACGATTGCTGACCGGTCTCGCCGTCGGCGCCCCATGGCTGCGGTTCGGCTGGCTGACCGCTGGGTTCCGCGCCCCACTCCCCACCCAGCGGGCCTGCGGGCGGTGTGCCGGTGGGCTGCCACCATTCTCCAGGGGGCTGGGCTCCGGTCGGCCCCGGCTCGCGTTCAGGTTGCGGCTCGGCGGGCTTCGGTTCTTTTCCCGCGGATTCGTCGCCTGGAGCCGTATCGCCGGTCGGCGGCTGCGCGGATTCGCCGCCGGTCGCGTCCCCGGTGGGCTTCGACGACGCCGACGGGCGCTGCGCGTCGTCGGTGGGTTCCGGATCCTTCGGCGTGCTCATCGCACCCTCCTCGTATCGTCCCGGTCACGCCACCTATGCCTACCACGGCGAACTCGTCGTCATACCCGATTGCGCCGGTGTGGCGTGCCGGACCGGCACGTCTCAGAGGTCCTCGTCGCTGACGATCTCGATCGCGGCCACCTCGGCGGATCGGTCGTCGGCCTCGTCCTCCTCGGCGCGGCCGTTGCTTTGCGTCCACTCCTGGTCGAGCTCGTCACCGATGCCGAGCCTGCCGTCGTCGTCGTTCTCGTGGTAGCGGATGGTCAGGTCGTCGGGCGGATCCTCGATGTTGCGCTGATACTCGCGGATCTCGTACTCCTGGTCGTCGTCCCCCATCTCGGTTTCCAACGGGTCACGGTCCATACCCCCAGTATCGCTCCTCCGCCTCTCCGCGTCTTCAGGCCGCACTAGTTGGGACCGCTGGATTTGCGTTCAGGTCCTGCGTCGGGTGCCGCTCGGGTTCTGGGCGTACCCGACGAGTTACCCATGTCCGTACGAGATCAGTTGTTGCGTTGGACGTGGTCAGATGTTCGAAAACGGCGGCCCGGACCGGAGTCCGAGCCGCCGTTTTCGCGACGTATTCCTAGGCGTTGCCGTTGAAAAGGCCGGTTACCGAGCCGTTTTCGAAGACCTCGCGGATGGTGCGGGCCAGCAGCGGCGCGATGGACAGCACGGTCAGCTGCGGGAATTTCTTCTCTTCGATGATCGGCAGCGTGTTCGTCACCACGACCTCCTTGGCGCCGCAACTGGCGAGGCGCTCGGCGGCGGGCGGGCTCAGCACGCCATGGGTCGCGGCGATCACCACGTCACCGGCCCCGGCCGCCTTGAGCACGTTGACCGCGCCCGCGATGGTGCCGCCGGTGTCGATCATGTCGTCGATCAGGATGCAGGTACGGCCCTCGACCTCGCCGACCACGCGGTTGGACTTCACCTGGTTGGGCACCAGCGGGTCGCGGGTCTTGTGGATGAACGCCAGCGGCGAGCCGCCAAGCGAGTCGGCCCACTTCTCGGCGACGCGCACGCGGCCGGAGTCAGGGGAGACCACGGTGATGTGCTCGAGGCTGTAGTTGTTCCGGATGTACTCCGCCAGCTGCAGCTGGGCGTGCATGTGGTCGACCGGGCCGTCGAAGAAGCCCTGGATCTGGTCGGTGTGCAGGTCGACGGTGATGATCCGGTCCGCGCCCGCGGTCTTCAGCAGATCGGCGACCAGCCGGGCCGAGATCGGCTCCCGGCCGCGGTGCTTCTTGTCCTGGCGGGCGTACGGGTAGAACGGCAGCACCGCGGTGATCCGCTTGGCCGAGCCGCGCTTGAGCGCGTCGATCATGATGAGCTGCTCCATCAGCCACTGGTTCAGCGGCGCGGGGAAGCTCTGCAGGACGAAGGCGTCGGATCCGCGGACCGACTCCTCGAACCGGACGAAGATCTCGCCATTGGCGAAGTCGCGCGCGACCTGCGGCGTGACGTGGACGTCGAGTTCCTTGGCGACCTGCTCGGCCAGCTCAGGATGAGCGCGTCCCGAGAAGAGCATCAGGTTCTTCTGGTTGTCGATCCATGACGCGGTCACTGCTACTTGCCATCCTTTTGCTCGATTGCCTGACCCGACATCTCTTTGGCCGCGATGGCTTCCGCCGCCGCGCGCGCCGCGTCCGTCCCTGGACGGTGTCGCTGCACCCAGCCCTCGATGTTCTTCTGCGGTCCACCGGACACCGCGAGAGCCCCGGGCGGAACGTTTCTGCGCAGTACAGTACCCGCCGCCGTATAGGCGCCGTCACCCACGGTCACGGGCGCGACGAACATCGTGTCGCTGCCGGTGCGCACGTGCGAGCCGACCACGGTGTGGTGCTTGCTCACCCCGTCGTAATTGACGAAAACGCTCGACGCGCCGATGTTGCTGTGCTCGCCGATGGTGGCGTCGCCGACGTAGGTCAGATGCGGCACCTTGGAGTGCGCGCCGATCGAGGCGTTCTTGGTCTCCACGAAGGCGCCCAGCTTGCCCGTGTCGCCGACCACCGTGCCGGGGCGCAAGTAGCTGAACGGGCCGATCGTCGCGTTCGGCCCGATGGTCGCGCCGTCACCGTGCGTGCGGACCACCTTGGCGCCGTCGCCGACCACGACGTCGGTGAGCGTGCTGTCCGGGCCGACCTCGGCGTCCTCGCCGATGACCGTGTTGCCGAGCAGCTGCACGCCCGGGCGCAGCACCGCGTCCCTGCCGATCCGCACACTGGCGTCCACCCAGGTGGAGGCGGGGTCCATGATCGTGACACCCGCACGCATGTGGCGCTCCAGGATGTACCGGTTGAGCGTGCGCGCCGCCGCGGCCAGCTGCACCCGGTCGTTCACCCCGGTGACCTTGGCCGCGTCCACCAGGCGGGCGCCGTGCACCGGGTGACCGGCCTCGCGGGCGAGGCGCAGCACGTCGGTCAGATACAGCTCGTGCTGGGCGTTGGCGGTGGACAGCCTGCTGATCATGGTGCGCAGCACCGCGGCGTCGAACGCGTACACGCCCGAGTTGACCTCGGTGATCGCGGTCTGCTCCGGGGTGGCGTCGGCGTGCTCGACGATCTCGGCCAGCTGGCCGTCGGCGTCGCGCACGATCCGGCCGTAACCGTTCGGGTCCTCGGGCACGAAGGTCAGCACCGTGACCGCGGGACGCTCGGCGTAGCTGCGGTGCTCGTCGAGCAGCGCGGCGAGCGTGTGCCCGTCCAGCAACGGCACGTCGGCGGAGGTGACCAGGACGTCGCCGGTGAAGCCGACCGGCAGGGCGGCCAGTGCGCACTGCACCGCATGCCCGGTGCCGAGTTGCTGCTCTTGCACGGCCGAGGTGATCTCCCGGCCCAGATCGTCGGCCACCGCGGCCACCGCAGCGCCGACTTGTTCACGGTCGTGGCCCACCACGGTGATGAGGTATGCGGGGTCGATCTCGTTCGCCGCATGCAGCGCGTGTGCGAGCATGCTCCGACCGGCCAGCGGATGCAGTACCTTGGGGGTCTTCGACCGCATTCGCGTTCCGGCACCGGCTGCGAGAACGACGACGACGGTCTGCTGTGGCATGGATCTCCCTCGGCTGCCTGTCCTCGTGCTGGGCTGTCGTCGTGCTTGGTCAGCGATATGCGGGCCAACGATAGTCGTTCGTGCTCTCGAGCTCCGCCGCCAGGACTCGAACCTGAACTCTCTGAACCAAAATCAGATGTGCTGCCATTACACCACGGCGGATTGCCACACCGGCGGTTCGGTAAACCCCCGCCGCTGTGCCACGGCACGGGATGAATCCTCGCATACTCTCCCGCCTCCCCGCGAATTGTTGGTGCTCTCCCGCCTCGCTCCCCCGCCTCTCCGGGTCTTTAGGCCGTACTAGTTGGGGAGCGCTGGATTTGCGTTCAGGTCCTGCGTTGGGAGCCGCTCGGGTTCTGGGCGTACCCGGTGAGTTACCCATGTACGTGCTAGATCAGTTGTCGCGTTGAGAGTGGTGGTGTCATTGGGGCGCTCGGTCCGGTGTCGGATGCCTGGCAATCTGGGCGTACGCAGTGGGTTGCCCGTGTCCGGGGTGGGATCGAATGAAGTGTGGAGCTGTGATCGAGGGTCGATCGGGGGCGTTGCCGAGCGGTCTGGAACAGTGGTATCCGAACATCAGTGCGTCGGGGTCTTCCCGACGTGACGACTGATTTCGTATGAACATGGGTAACTCGTCGGGCACGCCCAGAACCCAGGGTGACACCCGACGCAGGACCTGAACGTAAATCCTGGGTCACCCGACTGGTACGGCCTAAAGACCCGGAGAGGCGGGTGAGCACAGTGTCAGTGTCTTCGGGTGAGCCGCATCGGGTAGCCCGGCCGCGTATGACCGGCACCCAGCGGCGCCAGCAGTTGATCGAGATCGGTCGCGCGCTGTTCGCCGAACGTGGGTACGACGCGACCTCGATCGAGGAGATCGCGCAACGCGCCCAGGTCTCCAAACCCGTGGTGTACGAACACTTCGGCGGCAAAGAGGGTTTGTACGCGGTCGTCGTCGATCGCGAGATGTCGATGCTGCTGGACATGATCACGTCCTCGCTCACCCAGAACCGATCCCGGATCCGGCTGGAAAAGGTCGCGCTGGCGCTGCTGACCTACATCGAAGAACGGACCGACGGGTTTCGAATTCTGGTGCGCGATCAGCCCGCCGCCGCGGCGGAAGGCCGGTACTCCAGTTTGCTCAACGAGGCGACCAATCAGGTGGCGCACATCCTGGCGAACGATTTCGAGCGTCGCGGGCTCGACGCCAGCCTGTCCACCCTGTACGCGCAGGCGCTCGTCGGTCAGGTCGCCACCGCCGCGACCTGGTGGCTGGATGAACGCCAACCGTCGAAAGAGGTGGTGGCGGCGCATCTGGTGAACCTGTGCTGGAACGGCCTGAGCCATCTGGAGGCCGATCCGCGATTGAGCTCGGAATGGCGTGCGGGAGCCGGGGAGTGACCCGGATTGTTAACCAGCGAATTGCGCGGTAGGTCTGGCGGTATGCGCGAATTGGCTGCTGGGCGCGCTCCTGGTGGTACGGTTCACCCATCCTTTGGGTGCTGTTCGGGCGGTAAGTCGGTCAACTTCGGGATGTCGGTCTACTTCAGGATGGCTGGTTTTGGGATGACAGGCGGATCTGATGGCTAGGCAAGCGCGCGCGGAGATCACCCGCGATTCCGTCCTGGCAGGCGCTGCCGATGTCTTTCTGCGCTTGGGATATGCGAACGCGAGCCTGAGCGAGATCATCGCGCAGTCCAATGTGACCAAGGGCGCCTTGTACTTTCACTTCGGCTCGAAGGAAGAGCTGGCCCGCGCCGTGGTCGACCAGGGCAACGAGAGACTCATCAGCTCGTGTCAGGGCTTCTTCGATCCCCGGGTGCCCGCGCTGGAAGCGTGCATCGGGATCACCTACGTCGTCGCCGATCTATCGATGAACGACCCGATGGTCGGCGCGATGCTCAAACTGACCCACCAGATCGGCGACTACCGGGGCGCTCAGGGCGACAACATCGCCAAGACCTGGGGCGACACCTACCGGCTGCTCGCCGAACGGGCGATCGCCCAGGGCGACCTGGTCCCCGATCTGGATGCCGAGATCATCGGCTTGCTCTTGCAGGAGATGGCCGCCGGCGTGCACATCATCGCCGTCGGCACCGAGTCGATCGATCAAATGGCGGTGCGGATGGAGCGGGCTTGGTACTTTCTGCTCCCCGCCCTCGTGCCGCCCGAAAAGCTTTCGTACTTCAGGGAATTCGCGGCCAGACGGTTGCGGCGCTACGTGCCGTAACTTTGGCAGCGGCTTCGCCGCAGCGTGTTCGCGGCCCCCTTGTGGCTCGCGTCCGAGCGACCGCCGCTGGCGACTTCGTCGCGGACGCGGCGGCCGCTCGGACGCGAGCCGGGCCGCGAACGGGGAACGCTCGGTCTCGCTTCGCTCGAAAGCGGGTGGTCGAGCCGGTGTGGTTGCGTGCGGAAGCAACCGCCGTACCTGTGCCAGGCGCTGGATGACGGTTGCGTGCGATTGCCGCGCTAGTCTCGGTCGGGTTCGGATCCGCTCGTTCTACTGGAGTCGCGCATGCCCGCTTACGTCATTGTCGAGGCCGAGGTACTGGATGAAGAAGTCGATCTGGAGTACTGGCGGCTGGCGGAGCCGTCGATTCGCCGGTTCGGCGGACGCTACCTCGTCGCTACCGTGCCGGAGGCGGTCGAGGGCGCGTGGCCCGGGCGTGCGGTCGTCCTGGAATTCCCGGACCTCGATCGGGTCCGGGAGTGGTACGACTCGCCCGAGTACCTGGCGGCGCGGGAGGTGCGCAAGTCGGGGGTCGAGGTGCGGATGATCTTCGCCGACGGCGCGCGGGGGTAGATCCGCAGCGGCGAGCACAAAGGGGCCGCGAACACCCAGCGCCGCAGGCGCTGGAAAAACGAACACAGACGCTTACTAGACTCGGTTGGCTGCTCGAACCGCCCGTCTGCGCTCAGGAGTCGACGATGTCCACCCACCGCCCGCCGTTGGCGGGACTGGCCGCCGCGGCCGGTGCCGATACCTCGCTACGGACCGTCGCGGAGCTGATCGGCACCACGTCGGTCGAGTTGGTGGCGCCGTCGGCGGTGCGGCCGTTCGTCGCCGCGACCATCGCGGCGAGCAAACCGCTGGTGGTGGTCACCGCGACGGGGCGCGAGGCCGACGATCTGACCGTCGAGCTGGAGGAGATGCTCGGGCCCGCGGTCGCGCAGTTCCCGTCCTGGGAGACGCTGCCGCACGAGCGGCTCTCGCCCGGCGCGGACACCGTGGGGCGCAGGCTGGAGGTCTTGCGCCGGATCGCGCACCCGGACGATCCCCATTTCCCCGCGCCGCTGCGGGTGGTGGTGACCACCGTGCGGTCGTTGATGCAGCCCATGGCGGGCGGGCTCGGCGATATCGAGCCGATCGTGCTGGGCGTCGGCGTGGAGCTGGACTTCGACGAATTGCTCACGCGCCTGGTGGAATTCGCCTACACACGGGTCGACATGGTGGGCAAGCGCGGTGAGTTCGCGGTGCGCGGCGGCATCCTGGACGTCTTCCCGCCCACCGCTGACCATCCGGTGCGCGTCGAGTTCTGGGGCGACGAGATCACCGAACTGCGACCGTTCGCCGTCGCCGACCAGCGCTCGCTGCCGGACGTCACGGTGGACGTGGTCGTCGCGCCGCCGTGCCGCGAACTGCTGCTCACCGACGCCGTGCGCGAGCGCGCCGCCGAGGTGGCCGTCGCCAACGCGGCCGACGCGGCGCTGGTCGAGATGCTGGAGAAACTGGCGCAGGGCATCCCGGTGGACGGCATGGAGGCGCTGTTGCCGGTGCTACAACCCGGCGACCTGCGCCTGCTGACCGAAGTGCTGCCCGAGGGCACGCACGTGCTGCTGTGCGATCCGGAGAAGATCCGCACCCGCGCGGCCGACCTGGTGCGCACCGGCGAGGAATTCCTGGAGGCATCCTGGACGGCCGCCTCGTTCGGCGGTGCGGCCCCGCTCGGCGGGCACGGTCTCGACCTCGCGGCCTCGGCCTACCGCCCGCTGCCCGAAATCCATGCCAGCGCGGACCGGGAGGGCCTGCCCTGGTGGACGCTGAGCCCGCTCGCGTCCGGCGACTCGTCCGAGGTCGTGCTTCCGGTGCTGCCCGGCCCGGCGGCGCGCGGGTCCGACGAGCTGGTGGCTACCCTCTTCGCCTCGTTGCGCGCACACGTGTCCACCGGCGGCAAGGCGGTTGTGGTCGTCGCTGGTCACGGTACGGCGCAGCGCATTCTCGAACGGCTGGCCGACGCCGATGTCCCCGCCGCCGCGCTGGAGACGGGCGCCGAGCCGAACCAAGGCGTGGTCGGCGTGCTGTGCGGCTCGCTGCACGACGGCTTGGTGTTCGAGAACGCCGGGTTGGTGGTCGTCGCGGAGTCCGACCTCACCGGCAACCGGGTCACCGCGCCAACCGAGGGCAAGCGGATGCCCGCCAAGCGCCGCAACCAGGTCGACCCGCTCGCGCTGAGCGCGGGCGACATGGTGGTGCACGACCAGCACGGCATCGGCAAGTTCGTCGAGATGATCGAGCGCACGGTCGGCGGCGCCCGCCGCGAGTACCTGGTGATCGAATACGCGCCGAGCAAGCGCGGCCAGCCCGGCGACCGGTTGTTCGTCCCGATGGAATCCCTCGACCAGCTCTCCCGCTACGTCGGCGGCGAGATGCCGAGCCTGTCCAAGCTCGGCGGCTCGGACTGGGCAAACACGAAACGCAAGGCGCGCAAGGCCGTTCGTGAGATCGCCGGCGAGCTGGTGCAGCTCTATGCCGCCCGGCAGGCCGCGCCCGGCCACGCGTTCGGGCCGGACACGCCGTGGCAGCAGGAGATGGAGGACGCGTTCGTGTTCACCGAGACCGTCGACCAGATGACCGCCATCGCCGAGGTGAAGGCGGACATGGAGAAGCCGGTCCCGATGGACCGGGTGGTCTGCGGCGACGTCGGCTACGGCAAGACCGAGATCGCCGTGCGCGCGGCGTTCAAGGCCGTGCAGGACGGCAAGCAGGTCGTCGTGCTGGTGCCGACCACGCTGCTCGCGCAACAGCATTTGCAGACCTTCTCCGAGCGGGTTGCAGGCTTCCCGATCACCGTGAAGGGCCTGTCCCGATTCACCGATCCCGCCGAGGCCCGCGCCGTGCTGGAGGGAATGGCCGACGGCAGCGTCGACATCGTGGTCGGCACGCACCGGCTGTTGCAGACCGGTGTGCGCTGGAAGGATCTCGGCCTCGTCGTGGTCGACGAGGAGCAGCGGTTCGGCGTCGAGCACAAGGAGCACATCAAGGCGTTGCGCACCCACGTCGACGTGCTCACCATGTCGGCCACCCCGATTCCGCGCACCCTGGAGATGAGCCTGGCCGGTATCCGCGAGATGTCGACTATCCTCACCCCGCCGGAGGAGCGTCACCCGGTGCTCACCTACGTCGGCGGCTACAACGACAAGCAGGTCACCGCGGCCATCCGCCGCGAGTTGCTGCGCGACGGCCAGGTGTTCTACGTGCACAACCGGGTGTCGTCGATCGACAAGGCGGCCAAGCGGATTCGCGATCTGGTGCCGGAGGCGCGAGTGGTCGTCGCGCACGGCCAGATGAACGAGGACGCGCTGGAGTCCACCGTGCAGGGCTTCTGGCAGCGCGAGTACGACGTGCTGGTGTGCACCACGATCATCGAGACCGGCCTGGACATCTCCAACGCCAACACGCTGATCGTGGAACGCGCCGACGCGCTGGGTCTTTCGCAGCTGCACCAGCTGCGCGGCCGGGTCGGACGCAGCCGCGAGCGCGGCTACGCCTACTTCCTGTACCCGCCGGAGAAGCCGCTCACCGAGACCGCCTACGACCGCCTGGCCACCATCTCGCAGAACTCCGACCTGGGCGCGGGCATGGCGGTCGCGATGAAGGACCTGGAGATCCGCGGCGCGGGCAACGTGCTGGGTGCCGAACAGTCCGGCCATGTCGCGGGTGTCGGCTTCGACCTCTACGTCCGTCTGGTGGGCGAGGCGGTCGAGGCGTACCGCGCCGCGGCCGACGGCAAGCCGATCACCACCGAAGAAGTCAAGGAGGTACGCATCGACCTGCCCGTCGACGCGCACATCCCGCCCGACTACATCGCCAGCGATCGGCTTCGTTTGGAGGCGTACCGCAAATTGGCCGCGGCTCAGGACGATCCGGCTCTGGCACTGGTCGTCGAGGAGCTTGTCGACCGCTACGGCCCGCTGCCGGTGGAGGTCGGCCGCCTGGTCTCGGTCGCCAAGCTGCGGCTGCTCGCCCGCGAGTACGAGGTCACCGAAATCGCGGTCACCGGGGCGACATTGAAGATCTCGCCGCTGCATCTGCCCGATTCCAAGCAGCTACGTCTCAAGCGGCTCTACCCGAGCGCCGGTTACCGCGCCGCGTCCGGGGTGGTGCAGCTACCGCTGCCGCGGGTGGAGGACAGCGTCGGCGCCGAGCGGGTGCGCGACGTCGTGCTGCTCCAGTTCGTGGCGGACCTGCTGCTGGCCTTGGACGGAAAGGCGCAGGGCGCGGTCGACCTCACCGTCGCCGCCGAAATGGCGCCCCGATGAGCTCCGGGGATCGCGACGAATCCGTGCTGCACGCGCGGCACGGCGCGGCGGAGAAGACGAACGGGGGCGATCGTCCCGTGCCGAACGGTGAGTCGGCTCCGCGCACCGACACGGCCGTAGTCGCGGCGGGGCTGGCCGATGCTGTCGAGGTCATGGACCGCCTGTGGCATTTCGGCGGCTGGGAGGTCACCCAGACGCACGACTCCCTGCGCCCGTACCTGCTCGAGGAAACCTACGAACTGCTCGACGCCATCCAGAACGACGACGCCGAGACCATCAAGGAAGAACTCGGCGACCTGCTGCTCCAGGTCCTCTTCCATTCCCGGATCGCCGAGGCCGCAGGCGAATTCACCGTCGACGACGTGGCCGCCGCCCTGGTGGCCAAGCTCGTCAACCGCAGCCCCCACCTCGCCGACTCCGCGATCGATACCGCCGCCTCGGTCGAGGAGAAGATCGCCGCCCAGGAACGCGCCTGGGAAGAACGCAAATCCGCCGAAAAGTCCCGCCGCTCCTGCCTGGACGGCATAGCCATGGCCCAACCCGCCCTGGCGCTGGCGGAAAAGATCATCTCCCGCGCCACCAGAGCGGGCCTGCCACCCGACCTCATTCCCGAATCCCTCCGGGTCGTCCACCTCGGCGGCCCCGAAAGTGCCGAGGAACGCCTCCGCAAAGCAACCCTCGCCTTCGCCGCCGCCATCCGCTCAGCGGAAGACGACGCGGAAAAGCAACGGCACCAGCGCCTTCCGCTTACGGCCGCGGATTGGCGCGAGTTCTGGCCGGAGCGAGGCGAGTAGGCTCGGTGGCCCAGTCTCGGGCGCTCCGGCCGGGCGCGGGGACTACACGAACGGCGGCGACTGTTGCGTTCTCCTGGCGATATTCGGTCGGTCGATCAGGAGGGTCGATCGATGATCGGCGCTGTCGATTCCAGGGGTGTGCCGAACCAGGAGGAGAGTGCTTCTCGCAGCGCCAGCGCGGCGGTGTCGGCCGGTTCGTCGATCGTTGCGGCCCAGGCGATGTGGGCGTCCGGGCGGATCAGTAGGGCGTCGGCTGGCCGGTTATCGGTTTTGGCGGTGCGGATGTCGATCCGATGCTGCCAATCTCGGGCGATCTCGCGGAGGTCTTGGCGGTCGGAGAGGTCGAGCAGGACGGGCCGTGCGGTCTGCATGAGTTCCGCGACGCTGGTGATGCCCTGGTCGGTGTGCAAGGTGAGGTCGGGTGCGAACGTGCCGGCCAAGGCGTGGTGGTAGGAGCCCGGCATCGGATAGCGAATGTCGGTGTGGCCGACCAGGGCACCCATACGGCGCAATGCCGGCTCGTCGGCGACCAGTTCCTGGAAGACTTGCCGAAGCGCTTCGGCGGCCGGGTCGTGTCCGCGCCGCAGTGCCACCTGAGCTCGGGTCTGTAGCTGCGCCCGTGCACCGGCGAAGTGGCGTTCGTCGTGATAAGTGTCCAGCAGGCCGGCCGGTGCCCAGCCGTGGATGTCGGCGCCCAGCTTCCAGGCGAGGTTGACCGTGTCGAGCATGCCGACGTTGAGTGCTGTGCCGGTGGCGGGGAACAGGTGGGCCGCATCGCCGGCCAGCAGGATCCGACCGTCGCGGTATCGTTCGGCCTGCCGATCCTTGAAGGTGTAGCGGGTCAGCCGAGTCGGTTCTCCCAAGGGGAGATCCGCCCCGAGCACGCGGCGAGCACTGTCTGCGAGCTCCGTCAGAGTCAGCGGCTCGTCGTCGTCGTATTCGGTGGACTCGTCTTCGGTGGTTTGGAGGGACAGAACCCCGGAGCCGACCGCGAACGCGAACACACCGCGGTCTGTTCGTGTGAAACCCGCATGGATCCTGCCCAAGCCGGGGACGTCGATGTCGCCGTTGTCGAGCACGGTCACCGAATCGTGCACGGCGACCTGGGCAAGCCGATTGACCTCTGGATATGTCGTGCCGGGGAACGCGATTCCGGCCATGTCGCGGACCCGGCTGCGCCCGCCGTCGCAGCCAACCAGGTATCGGGCCGTCACCCGGTACGGTCCATCCGGCCCGCGCACGTCCGCGGTCACCGTGGCATCGTCCTGGCTCACCCCGACCACCTCGTGTCCGCGACGGATGTCGGCGCCGAGTTCGCGAGCGCGTTCGTCGAGCAGTCGCTCGATTTCCAGTTGCGGGAGCGGCAACGCCCGCATCGGGGGATCTGCCAGGTGTGTGAAGTCCAAATACATATTGCCGAACGGAAATCGTGGAGCCACGTTGGGGTTGCTGCTGGCTGCCTCGAATCGGTCCAGCAGACCTCGGTAGCGCAGCAAGTGCAGGATCGCCCCGCCGAGACCGCTGGCCTTCGGGGTGTCTCGGGGCTGCGGATACCGCTCCAGCACCAGCGGTCGCACTCCGGCCAGGCGCAGTTCACCGGCCAGCATCAGCCCGGTCGGGCCGGCGCCCACGATGATGACGTCGGTGTCCATCACTCGCCGTTCCCCTCGGAGTCCTTCGTCGCGTCCCCGCACATCCCGGTCATCGACAACACGCATTTCGGTACTCCCATTTCCGCAGGTTCAGGCTTCAGCCGGACATTCTGCGGCACGCCCCGGGTCTTGCCGCAAGGCCCCCTGTGCGCTATATGTTGAGAGTGGAACGGAGTAGCTGATCCTTTCCCTTGACGCCGAAGGGGGCTCGATCCGAATTGGCGGCGTCTTGTCAGTGGATCTCGGTCGCGTCGTGGCGGTAGATCCAGTCGTAACCGTCGGGCGTTCCGGTTGCAATCGCCGCATGTGCAGGCGGTACCGGTTGTCCTCGGGGCGGCCGGTACCGAACAGACACCGCGCGGGTCTTCCGGAATTCGATGTAGTGCATCGAGCGGAAGACCAGCGCGGCGTCAGGGATTCGAACGCGATCAGATGTTGACGCCGTAATCGCGGGCGATCCCCGCGAGACCCGACGCGTACCCCTGCCCGATGGCGCGGAATTTCCATTCGTTGTTGTGGCGGTACAGCTCGCCGAAGATCATGGCCGTTTCGGTGGAGGCGTCTTCGGTGAGGTCGTAGCGGGCCAGTTCCACGCCGGTGCCGGCGTCGACGACGCGGATGAATGCGTTGCGGATCTGGCCGAAGGACTGGCCGCGTGCGTCGGCGTCGTGGATGGAGACCGGGAAGAAGATATTCGTGATGGTCGGCGGGGTGGCGGTGAGGTCGACGTTGATCACCTCGTCGTCGCCCTCGCCCGCGCCGGTCAGGTTGTCGCCGGTGTGCTCGATGGACCCCTCGGGCGAGCGCAGGTTGTTGTAGAAAATGAAGTGCTGGTCGGACAGCACTTTCAGATTCGGCCCGCACGCGAGCGCACTGGCATCGAGGTCGTAGTCGGCGCCGGTGGTGGTGCGGACGTCCCAGCCGAGGCCCACCGACACCTTCGTGAGATTCGCGGCCTGCTTGGACAGCGAAACATTGCCGCCTTTGGCCAAAGTGACGCTCATGATCCCCTTCCGCGCGGCACGGCCGGTGCCGCGTCCTTTCTTCTTTGCTACCGGAAACGTTGCGCCGGTTCAGTTCTGGTCGTCCACCCAGGATTGCAGTGTGCTCACCCGGCCTTTCAGCGCGCGCAGCTCGCTCTCGTCGTCGAGCACCGTGCGCTGGATGCCCTGCACGATCGCGAAGGCCGACTGACGGTGGTCGTCGATCACGTCGACGTCGATGCGTACGGCCACATAATCTTCGGCGTCGGGCATACTCTCCGCGACCACGTGCGCGGTGCCGCGCGCGCACATCGCCACGTTGCCGCCGCCGAGGACCAGCAGCGCCACCTCCGGCCGCTCGCGCAGCCGGGCCAGCGAGCCGCGGTCGAATTTGAGGCTGATGAGGATCTGCCGATCGCCCGCCCGCACCGGCCAGGACACCGGAATCGCGTGCGGCGCCGGGTCGGTGGTCACCAGCACGCCGATCGTCTCCAGCGGCCATTCCGGGAGCACGTCCAGCTCGGGATGATCTGCCGAGTTGTATTGACGTTGGGCGGGGCTCGCTCCGGCTGCCATCTTCGTCACCTCATGCATAGTCGAGCGCGGCGGGCTGTACCGCGCTTGCTAGCAGTCTAAGGCGCTGGGCCCGTTGTCCGCTGGCGCTGCGCCCTTTGTCCGGACTGCTCTCAGGTGACTATCAGACCGCGACCAGGGTGACTACAGCATCCGGCGTGGATGGTTCATCGCCTTGGCGCGGCGCACCGACACCCGCGACCACACCGCCTGCTGTACCGCCAAGGTGGCCCAGCCCGCCAGTGCCATCCCGCACAGGTTCACCATGAGTTGCAGAGTGCTGCCCCAGATCGCCGACCCGACACCGAAGGCGGCGCCGAGCGCGATATTGCCCGCGGCGGGCACGGTGGTCACCGAGATGAAAACACCGGCCATTCCCCCGGCCTTGGCCGAGGTCAGCGCGAGCACTCCGGCGGCGGCCGCGATGACGGCGACGATGAACGACCACTTGTCGGGGGTGTAGATGAAGGCTGTCCCCGGGCGCGGACCGGTGACGTCGTCGACGGTGATCCAGCCCAGTGCGCGCCCGATCAAGGCGAGGACGAAGGTGATGGCGATGGCCGTGGCGAAACCGAGCAGCAGCGTGCGCACGGCGAGGCCGAACAACACGAATCGGCGACGGACCAAGGCCACTCCGAGCGCGGCGATGGCCCCGAATTCCGGACCGAGGACCATCGCCCCGATGACCAGAATCTGCGAATCCAGCACGATCGCGATCGCGGCGATCACCGTGGCGAAGGTCATGAAGCTGAGATAGGTCCAGTTCAGCTCGGTTTCCTCATACGAGCGCTGCGCGACATCGGCCCAGATCACGGAGTCCGCACTGCTGCCAGGCGTGCGGACCTCGGCAGCGAATCCACTGCGCGACAGCCAGGTACGCACCGGCTCGATCTCGATGCTGCCCGCATGGTGCAGGCCGATCGCGCGCAACCGCTGAATGACGTCGTTCGCCGCCTCCCGCGCCACGTCGGCCAGCACCACGTCACCGCTGGGCCGAAGGGAGGCGCCGCGCATCACCGCGAGGCCACTGACGGCATCCTCCTGTTCCAGGATTCGGATCACGCCATCGGTCATCTCGGCCGGAGCCAGCATCCGCAGGTGCAACACCCCCATAGTGTGCCGCGCTCCACCGCATATCTCGCCGCGACCCGGCGCAACACTCTCGGGGCCGCGGACAAAGCACCCGTGCGAGGTCTTGCCGTTGGCACGTAAAGGTGCTGCGCCACTTGTGCGCTAGCGCTGCGGCCCCTTTGCCGGGGCTGCTCTCAGATGACAATCACGACGGGTCCTGCGCGACGCTCAGCCGGGTCGGGCGGGGCGAAGATCAGCCGGGCCCTGGGCGATGATCAGGCCGAGACCAACGCGGGGATGTCGAGCGTGGCGGCCCACTGCTGCGCCATGTCCTCGACCCGGATCTCCGTCGACGCGTCGTGCCGGGCGTGCTCGCCGACCTGGGTGGCGCCGCATGCGATGAGCTTTTCGGCGATGATCTCGCCGCCACGGTTGAAGGTGTCGCCGTACACGGTGTCGCCGAGCCCGAACACGGCGAACCGCAGGCCGGTCAGTTCCGGCGCGTGACGGTCGAGCGCGTCGGCGAAGGGCTCCGCACCGGTCGGCAGATCGCCATCGCCGTAGGTCGAGCACACGATGACGTGGAAGTCACGCACGTCAACGTCATCGATGTCGAAGTCCGTCATGTCGTGCACCGAGACGTCGTGCGCTCCGGAGAGCTCCGCGGCGATGCTGTCCGCGGCGGACTCCGCGGTCCCCATCTCGGTTCCGAACAAAATGACGACGCGCACCAGCACTGCCCCTTCCTTCATCGATACAGTGAGGCTATCCTAACTATCCAGCTCGCGATGTGCTACGGCCTGGCGCGATGGCGCTGCTCAGAGGCGGCGGGCTGGCGAACTGCACCGATTGACGGAATGTCATCCGCGATGCATCATTCGTAACGGTGCCCGTTGTTTTCTGGGCAAACCACTTTCCTGCCGGCCAATGACCGTCCGGCTCGGCGGCTGCCACGCGTGCCCTTCGGCCTCGCCGCGCACGAGTGCAGCGCTTCCAACCATGACGCTTCGGCGTCCGGCCGTGAGTGAGGTGAAACGAAATGATCTACCAGTCGTCCGTATACCGGGTGATCAATTCGTACCCGCGCCTCGGCACCCTTCCCCATTTCTGAATTCACCGCGCCGAGCGCGGTCATCGCGCGCGCCGATGCCACGGCATCGGCGGATTCACCGCTCGGCGCGGCGCCCCGGATGCAATCGGAAGCCGGTGGATGGACGGATGTGGAGAGAGTCATGGTGGACAGGGGAGTGAATGCGGGGGCGGTAGAAGTGGTGACGCGACCGATGGCGGGCAATCTCGCCGTGTCGGCCGCGGTGATCGAGGATCTGGGCTACCTGCGCGAGGAGTTGGCGGCGGCGGAGGTGCCGTTTCTGCTCGTGCGCGACAGCGGACACCGGCTGGTGCTCGCGGCCGACGCGGCGCAGCGCATGATGGTGCGCCGGGTGACGGCCGCGGCGGTCGCGGCGGGATTCTCCTGTGTGGAATTGCGGCAGCACGTGTTCCGGCTCGGGCGTGACCGCGACCCGGCCCATCACGTCGATCTGGAACTGTGGGAGTACCACGGCGACACGGTGACCTGCCCGCGCCCGAACGCGCTCACCCGGACGGTCTTCGACCTTGCCGACGTCGAGCGCACGCAGGTGCGGCTGTTCGACCGGACCTGGCCGACCCTGGTGGACATGTTCGCGCCGCAGTCCACCGACGTCGATTTCGACATCGATCTGGTGTTCTCCTGGGTGGACGGCTCCGATCCGGAATTCCGCGCGCGCCGCGCCGGAATGCTCGCCCAGGTCGCGGTCGGCGAGGGCGACGACGCGGATGCCCGCATCCGGCAGATCGACGAGCTCCGGTACGCGCTGCGATCGGTGCAAAAGAACGCGCCATGGATCCGCAGAATCTTCATCGCCACCGACTCCGCGGCGCCGCGGTGGCTGTCCGCGCACCCGAAGGTGACGGTGGTGCGGGCGGTGGACCATTTCCGCGACACCAGCGGCTTGCCGGTCTTCAACTCACACGCGGTGGAATGCCAGTTGCAGCACATCGAAGGGCTCAGCGAGCACTTCCTGTACTCCAACGACGACATGTTCTTCGCGCGGCCGGTGCGCCCGTCGATGTTCTTCACCCCCGCCGGGGTGAGCCGGTTCATCGAGGCGGAGACCAGGATCGGTCCGGGGCGCAACAACGAGCGGCGCAGCGGTTTCGAGAATGCCGCGCGGGTGAACCGAGCGTTGCTCGCCGACCGTTTCGGCCATGTCATCACGCGGCATCTCGAGCACACGCCGGTGCCGCTGCGGCGCAGTGTGCTGCTGGAGATGGAAGAGGAGTTCGCCGCCGATTTCGCGCGCACGAGCGGGAGCCGTTTCCGGGCGGCTACCGACATCTCGGTCACCAATTCGCTGTACCACTACTACGCGCTGCTGACCGGTCGGGCTGTCCCGCAGGAATCGGCGAAGGTGTGCTACGTCGACACGACGAGCTACAGCGGCCTGACCTTGCTGGCCGGGTTGGCGCGAAACCGCGACGTCGACTTCTTCTGCCTCAACGACGGCAGTTTCCCCGAGGTCGCCGAGGCCGAGCGGGTGCGGATCGTGTCGGAGTTCCTCGCCGACTACTTCCCTGAGCCCGCGCCGTGGGAGCGGCTCAGCGCACCGTCTCGTCATCCGATTCCGGAGTCGACGCCTGGCGCCGCATGACGTGCGGGATGCGCGCGGCGGGCGGGATCACGATGCCCTCCTCCGCCAGCCGCCGCTGCGCCTCCTCAGGCGTCGCCGCGGCGCCGACGGTGGTTCCGCGCTCAATGGGGACCACCGAGTGCACCACGGTGTCCGGATAGATGTGCACGTAGTTGAAGGCCTGCGCGCCGTCCCGTCCGCGCAGGCCGCCTTGCGCGACGCCGAGATCCTGGCTGTAGCAGGTCGCCGACGCCACCGAGACCGGGATGCCCGCGAAGGTCGCGCTGGTGGAGAAGTGCAGATGGCCCGCGAGAATGGCGCGCACGTCGCTGCCGTCGAGCACGTCGGCCAGCCTGCGCTGATCGCGCAGCTCCACGGTGACGGCCAGATCGATCACGCACGGCACGGGCGGGTGGTGCATGGCCAGGATGGTGCCGAAGGGAGCGGGTTCGGCCAGCACACCGCGCAGCCAGTCCAGCTGATCGTCGGAGATCTCGCCGTAGTGGTGGCCGGGCACCGAGGTGTCCAGGGCGATGATGCGCAAGCCGTCGATCAGGTGGACGCGGTCCAGCGGGGAGGTGGTGGCGCGTTCGCCGAGTAGCCGGGCGCGCAGCGCGGCGCGGTCGTCGTGGTTGCCGGTGACCCACACGATGGGTGCCTGCAAACTTCTGGCAAACGGCTCGACAATGGACTTGAGCTTGCTATATGCCGCGGGTTCGCCGCGATCGGTGAGGTCTCCGGTGAACACGATCGCGGTCGGATGGATCCGGCTGGCCGCGGCCTGCTCCAGTAGTTGCCGCAGCCGCAGGTCGGGGTCGACATCGCCGTACAGGGGGTCGTCGCCCGCGATGAGGTGGGTGTCGCTGAAGTGGAACAACACGTGATCCGGACGCGGGTGCTCCGCGACTCTTGTGATGGGCACCGGACCGAAAATCC
This sequence comes from Nocardia sp. Marseille-Q1738, assembly GCF_965283145.1. Lineage (NCBI taxonomy): Bacteria > Bacillati > Actinomycetota > Actinomycetes > Mycobacteriales > Nocardiaceae > Nocardia > Nocardia sp. Marseille-Q1738. The sequence continues at coordinate 1,626,886 of NZ_CBDIMS010000001.1, forward strand.
CTCCTGGCGGTTTGCCCGCCATTGGCTTGGCTCCGCCGCCAGAATAGCGTCGGTTACGAACAGGTTTCCCGACGGCTGGTGACGGCATGCTTGCGGGAAGGTGAGGGTTCGGTGTCGAACGCAGGGGAAATGGCCGGTGCAGTGGCGTTGGTCACGCCTGGCCGATGGCGTCCGCGGTGCGCAGCGCGTCGACCACCATCGCGGCGTCGACGGTGAACGGCTCGTTGTGGATCGTTTCGCCCGGGGCGGTGGCCCGAGCCGCGATGGACGACAGCGTCTCGTGATCGGCGTCGGGTAGACCCAGCGCGGCGAGGGTGGTCGGCAGCCCGACCTCGGTGCAGAAGTCGAGGACCGTCTCGACCTCGGACGTCGGCGCGCCTTCGAGCACCAGCTGGGTGAGCGTGCCGAAGGCGACCTTCTCCCCGTGCAGGAACGGGTGCGTCCCCGCGGCGGCGGTGAGGCCGTTGTGCACCGCGTGGGCGGCGGCCAGCCCCGACGATTCGAAACCGAGCCCGGACAGCAGCGTGTTCGCCTCGACGATGCGCTCCAGCGCCGGTGTGACGCTGTGCCGGCGGACCGCCGTCAGCGCCTGCGCCCCGTCGGCGAGGAGGGTGCGATAGCAGAGCTCCGCGAGCGCGGTGGCGCTGCGCGTGGACGCTCCGCCACGCATGTTGCGCACCTGCGCCGCACTGCACGTGCGCGCCTCGAACCAGGTGGCCAAAGCGTCACCCATGCCGGCGGCGAGCAGCCGGGCCGGGGCCTGCGCGATGACCGAGGTGTCCACGAGCACCAGCGCCGGATTGCGCCGGACCAGCTGATAGGCCTCGAATTCGCCGGACTCGGTGTAGATCACCGACAGGGCGCTGCACGGCGCGTCGCTGGAAGCGGTGGTGGGGCAGCTGATCATCGGCAGCTCGAGATCGTCGGCGACCGCGCGCGCCGCGTCAAGCACCTTGCCGCCGCCCGCGCCCAAAACGACTGTGCTGCCGGACTCTTCGACGGCGTGGGCGATCTCGGCGATCTCCGCCCTGCTGCATTCACCGCCGGACAGGTGGATCGAATAGGCGATCTTCGCGTCGGTGAGCGACCGTTCCCACGTCGTGGCGAGCAGCCGAAAAGCGCTGCCCCCCGACACGATCAGCACCGGACCGCCGATTCCGAGACGGGTCATCTCCGCGCCGAGCGCCGCCGTGGCGTCCCGTCCCTGCACATAGTGCCCCGGCGAGGAGAACACGCTCAGCATCCGACACCTCCCGATCCCGGACCACGAACCATCCCGAACGTGCACACCCGGGCAGCCCGACCGACGACCTCTCCAACGCTACGCGACCCACGCGGGCCACGGAGGCGATCAGCTCGGTGCGCTGAGGGTTTCCGGGACCAGGCGGGTGCGGTCGCGTTCCTGCTCGTCGAGCAGGGCGAAGTAGCGGCGGAGCATGAGGATCGCGGTAGTGGCCAGGCCCGCGGTGAGGCCCCACCAGACCCCTGCGGCCCCGAGCCCGAGCGGGAACGCGAGCAAAAGGGCGACAGGCAGGCCGACGCCCCAGTAGCCGATCAGGGAGAGGCGGAAGCCCGCGTTGGTCGCCTTGAGGCCGCGCAGCAGTCCGGTGCCGATGTTCTGGGCGGCGTCGAAGAACTGCAGCACGATGCCGATCAGCAGCAGAGTGTGCGCGATCCGGATGGTGTCGGCGTCGGAGGAGTCCAGGAAGGGGAGCAGCACCAGATCCGGAGCGAGTACGTACACCGCGCCCGTCACGGCCGCGACCACCGCCGCATGCCGCAGCGCGAGCCAGGCCAGCGCGCGGGCGTGGCTGTGCTCGTCGCGGGCGACGGCGTGGCTGACCAGGATCGACGCACCGTGCGACAGGCCGATCGCGACCTGGAACACGATGTAGATGATCTGGTAGACGACGTTGTGCGCGGCCAGCGCCGCGGGCCCGATGCTGCCCATGACCAGGGCCAGCACCGAGAACATGCCCGCCTCGGAGCCGTAGGTGAGCGCGATCGGCGTGCCCAGCTTCAGCTCCGCCTTGACCGTCGCCGGGCGCACCGGCAGCGGGCTCATCGGCAGGGTGCTGCCGAGCCGGTCGTCGCGCCACACCATCACCCAGAACACACCGAAGGTGATCAGGAAGACCAGCGATGTGGCGACGCCGATGCCGGTGAGTCCCAGCGCGGGCAGCCCGGCCTTGCCGTGGATGAAGCCGATGGCCAGCAGCAGGTTCAGCACCACCGATCCGAGCGTCACCAGCAGTAGCGCCTGCGGCCGCTGCATGCCGACGGTGTACTGGCGCAGCACCTGGAACCACAGACAGGGCAACAAGCCCGGCGCGAGTGCGACCATCAGCGGACGGGCATCGGCGAGCACCCCCGGGTCCTGCCCGAGCCAGGGCAGCAGCCAGCCGAGCCCGATCAGCACCGCGCCGCCGACGAGTCCGGCGACCGTGGCGATCAGGAAGCTGGACCGCAGCAGGTCCCGGATCTCCGGATCCGGCGAGTCGCCGCGCTTGCCCGCGGCACTCACCGCCGTGGCGATCTGGTTGCCGCTGGCGGTGATCAACCCGACGCACATGGTGCGGATCTGGTTGAACAGCACGATCGCCAGGCCGCCCGCGGCCACCTGCCGCACGCCGAGCGTGCCCATCAGCGCGATATTGGTGGTCGACACCGCGATCTGCGCCAGCTGGGTCAGCGCGATGGGCGTCGCCAGCGCGGTCAACCGCCGGCCGTCACCGCGGAAGCTCGACAGGTTCACCGGCCCTCCCTCAGGGACGACGGAAGCGCCGCACTCATCGCCGCGCGCGGATGGGGCGGCCAGCTGGTCTCGCGCACGCTGGAGGACGCGGGCGCGATGCGAACCCGGGTCGAGCACACCGTGGTCGGTGCGGGGTTCGTCGTTGCGTGCAGAAGCCGGGATGTGCGGGCTGACCACTGCCCGCCGGGCATCACCGCGCCTCCACGAGGGTGCGGCGGGTGGCGGGCGTGTACCGCCGCAGCATGTCCCGCACCTCGCGCTCGGTGTCGGTGCTCAGCAGGTTCCGTTCGTTCATCCACTCGTCGTCGAAGACGGTGTCCAGGTACTTTTCCCCGCCGTCGCACACGATGGTGACCACGGTGGAGCCGGGCGGGAACTCCTCCAGACGGGTGAGCGCGGCGTGCACCGACCCGCCCGCGGAGCCGCCGATCATCAAGCCGAGTTCGGCCGCCACCGCGCGGGCGGTCGCGAACGCGGCCACATCGGAGACCTTCACGCCCTCGTCGAGCAGCGAATAGTCCACGGCGGTGCCGATGGTTGCGCCCGGCGGGGTGCCGGTGCCGGACTGCCAGTACGGACCACCCGGCCCGCCGAAGGCGATCGAACCGACCGGCTCGACGCCGATCACGTGCGGGACACAGCCGAGCTGGCGCAGGCGGGTCGCGGTGCCGAACAGCGAACCTCCGGTGCCCACCGCCGACAGCAGGATGTCTACCCGCTCGACGTCCTCGAGCAGCTCCTCGGCCACCGCGTAGTAGCCGACCGCGTTGGCGTCGTTGTTGTGTTGCTCGGTGAAGTACGCGCCGTCGCGTTCGGCCGCCATCGCCTCGGCGAGATCCTCCCGCGCCGAGGTGGCCAGATTGTCGTCGCCCTCGTCGGCGACGAACACCAGTTCCGCGCCCATCGCTCGCATCGCCCGCAGTTTGTCCTTACATGCGTGGTGGTCGACCACCGCGGTGAAGCGATACCCACGTTCGGCAGCCACCACCGCGAGGCCGAGCCCGGTGTTCCCGGACGTGGATTCGATGATATGCCCGCCACTGCTCAGCAAACCCCGTCGCTCGGCGTCGAGCACCATTTCGCGCGCCATTCTGATCTTGGCCGCGCCCGTCGGGTTGAACTGCTCGAGTTTCAGCAGTAAGCGGGTGCCCGTCGCGGTGGCCGCGAGCTCGAACAGCGGCGTGCGGCCGATCAGATCCGTCACACGCGTGACGAGCGGCATTGATTTCTCCTCGTTCGTATCGGGGGAAGTGGGGGTCAGCTACCGTCGCGGGTCCAACGGAAGCGGCGGTCCGATGCGTCGTGCAACACGACTTTCGGCGGGATGGGCAGTTCGTGAAAGGCGGACTCGTTCGAATCCATCTGGTAGCCAGCGGTATTCGGGTAGACCAGCAGGTCGCCGACCTCGGCGGGGCGGGCCAGCGGCACCCGGCGCCAGCTGAGCATGTCGGAATCCAGGCAGGTGGCTGCACCGACGCTGGTGGGTGTCGGTGTGCCGGGGCGCGCAGGCCACAGCAGCGGATCTGGCAGATACTCGCTGTCGAACCACTGTTCGGAGAGGCTCAGGCTGGTGCCGTCGACGGTGAGCAGCCGGTAGGGGCGACCGCGCTCGTGCCTGGTCTTGCTGCCCTGCACGCGGAAGACGGTGCATCCCGCGTGCGCGAGCAGGGCGCGTCCGGGTTCGATCGCGAGCCGGATGGCGTTGTCCCGCAACCGCCGGGCGAGATCGTCGTGCTCGAGGATCTGTGCGAGCATGGCCGCACCCGGCACCGCGAAGTGGTAGGGGTAGTACGAGTCGAAGGACTTCCCCGAGTGGAACCAGTGCCTGCCGACGCGCTCGCTGAACGCCGCCGCCGCCTCCGCCGGGACGTAGTCGACGCCGAACCCGCCGCCGATCGACACGGTTGACGCCGGATGCCCGAGCGTGCGCGCGTGCAGACAGCGCGCGATCAGCTCGCCCGCTTGTTCCGCGCGTGCCACCGCGTCGTAGCCCGACAGGTGAAAGCTGAAGCCTTCCAAGCGAATCGACTCACGAGCGCCGAATACCGTGAGCGCCTCGGCTATTTCGTCGCAGGTCATGCCGAACCGGCTCGCCGAAGCGGCGGGCAGGACGCGCAGCAGCACGCGCGCGGGCGTGGTTGGCGACGTCAGAGCCGCGAGCCGGTCGAGTTCCCCGAGGTCGTCCACCGCGAGCAGCGCGCCATGCCGGGCCGCCAACCAGAGCAATTCGTCCGACTTGGCCGGGCCGGTCACCATGAGTTCGTCACCGCGGACGCCCTGCGCGAGCGCGGCGGTCAGCTCACCGATGCTGGCCACGTCCACGCCCGCACCGTTTTCGGCGCAGGCACGCGCGACACACGCGGCCTTGTTCGCTTTCTTGCCGTAGTAGATCGAGCCCTGCACCCCGGCTCGCTCGAAGGCGGCCCGGAACTCTCTGATGTTGTGCGCCACGCGCGCCGGATACATGACGTGGAACGGCCCGCCCGTCGCAAAGGCGATGTCGCCAAGCAGGTGGGGATCATCGAGGAGGCGACGCTCCCACGGATCGAGATGCGCGGGCATCGGCGTCGCGCTGATCGAGTCGTGCGCCGTGCTCGAGCGCACTGCGTCATCGTCTGTCGCCGCGACGACCGCGGGTCCGCTCGGTACGGAGGAAACGCTGCCGACGTCCGCCTCTAGTCCCATAGTGGCACCTCCGTCCCGCGGCCCTCGGCGATCGCCCGCTCGGCCAGGGCGTGGGCAACCGCGATATCGGTGAGCACCAGTCCGCTGTTGTAGACGAAGATGCGCTCGTCGTCCGAGCGTCGCGCCACCGCACGCCGGCTCAGGATCTGCGGTAGCTCGGCGTCCACCGCGCGCAGGTTTCCGTCGGGACCCACCATGTCGGTGCCGGTGAGCGCCATCTGCTCGGCGCTGGTCGCGATCACCCGATCGGCGTCGGACAGCGTCGAGGGGGCGAGCCCGTACCCGACCAGCACCGCTACCGAACCCGGTGCCAGATCGGCGGATTCGAGCGCGACCTCGGTGCCTGGTCCCGCGGTGGCCAGCACGACGTCGGCGGCCGCCGCCGCGGCGCGTGGATCCGGCACCGTCTCGAGCAGTGCGTGCGGGTAGTGCTCGGCGAGCCCGCGGTGCACGGCCGCCAGCCCCTCGGGGTGCGTCCCGTAGACCATCAGCTTGCGCAGCTGCGGGTTCGCGGCGAGCAGATGTGGAAGGGCGTTGCGGCCCTGGGTTCCGGTGCCGATCAGCAGCACGCTCTCCGCGCCGCGACGGACGGTCTCGCGCACCAGCAGCGCCGACACCGCCGGGGTGCGCAGCGCGCCGACCCTGGCGCAGTCCATCATCGCGATCGGCGCGCCGGTGGCGTCGTCGTAGAGCGTGATGGTCGTGTAGTACCGCTTCGTGCTGCGGTCGTGGCCGGGGTCGAACTTGTAGGAGGTCTTCATCGCGACCACGCGCCTGCGGCCGTCCCTGCCGAGCATGGCGTAGGCGACCGACCAGCCGTCCGGGTTCGCGACGCTGAGCTTGCGCGGGTTGTCCGAATCACCCGCCGCGAAGGCCAGATACGCCTCTTCCACCGCACGCACGACCGCGGCAGGCGTGATCGGCACGTCGGCCAAGTCGCTGCGGCTCAGCACCCGCAAGGGTGTGCTGCGGTCACGGGTGTTCAACGGGTCCTCGATCATTCGGTACTGCTCGCTCTCGAGTGCCGCTCTCGACCGGCAGGATGCCCGCCGCTCGGAACGGGGCAACAATTTGTTGCCCGTAGCCATTCTCGTCGGCTTCCTCGGCGCGTCGCGGTCGTTCCGGGAGCCGGACGTTCACTCGCTTGAGCCATCGGTCGGTGCCGTCGTACCGCGCGGTGAACGGCACCCGGCCGTGCACGGCGACGTCGTTGTCCACCAGCAGCAGTTCGCCGGGCGTGAGCACGGCGGTCACGCAGACGCGTTCCAGCTCCGCGGTGAGTCGTTCGTAGGCCGCGCGGAATTCGGGGTCGGCGTCCTCCAGCGGAGTGTATGCCGGGTCGTAGCGCATGGTCTGCCGGGCTGGGCCGTCCGGACTCCACAGCGTAGGAATCGCTGGGGCCGAGTACCTTTCGTGTCCGGCGCCGTAGGAGACATCCGGCAGGATCGGCAGTGTGGGCGTGCTGAGCAGTTCGCGCTGTTCGGTGGAGAGTTCGACGCGACGTACGGACGACACCGTGGTGCCGACCAGGTCCGGATTGCGCACGCAGGCGAGCATCAGCAGGTTGGCGCGCCGTGGGTGGAACGCGTCCTCGGTGTGCGGGGTCAGCAGTGTTTTGCTGCTGGCGCCGGACTGTTCGTGCTCGTGACCGGCCGCCGGAACGATGTTGTTGACCAGCCGCCCGTCCTGTTGGCCTTGCCAGCCGAACGGCTCACCCGCGCTGCGGGCGAGCAGCAGCATGACGAGGTCGAATTCGAACGAGTGTGCGCGCGTCGCCGGATCGGCGCTCCACCGCGCGGCCTCTCGCCAGCTCGGCGGAGTCGGCCCGAATTCGTTGTCCGCCAGCGGAAGTCTGCTGACGATGGTGGCTCCCGCCGCGGTGGCGGGCGGGCGCACGGCGTGGCGCACCTCGTCGGGAAGCTCCGCGACACGGGCATCGATCCGTTCGATCAGCGCCGGATCCGTGAGTGTGCGTGCGGCAGCGGCCGGATCGGCGAGCGTGGCGTCGAGTGTCGCGGAGATCTCTCTGGCGAGTTCGCGCACCGCTCGGCCCGCGTCAACGGGCAGCTCGCGCCGTTCGAGATCTTGTGGGTGAAGCGTCTTACGTTCGGAGAGAACGCTTTTCACCGGGGATTCCCTTCTTCGCATCGGTTCGAAAAGCAGGGTGACGACTCGATCTTGAAGGTAGCGCTTCCGGTAGTGTAAAGCAAGGCTTACCTAAGTAGGCGGGGAAAATAGCAAATACGCATGGCTGGCTGTGCTGTGCCGCTTCGTGTTTGCCGGCAGTGCGCCCTTGTGCTGCCGTTTTGGTGCCGTATCGGCGAGTCTCCCGGCGGATTAGGCTAGCCTGTCCTGAATCAACAGGTGATTATGCAGTATCGCGGTGGGTTCGTCCAGGAAGAGGGCAGCGTTATGGTTTTGAGTCGGCGGCAGCTGTTGTGGTCGGGTCTCGGAGCGGGGGCGGCGCTGCTGGTCGCCGCGTGCTCCGATACGGCCGACTCGTCCGGACCGGCCCGGCGCGGCGGCACACTGCGGGTCGGCGCGCTCGGCACCTCGGCTCGGCTGGAACGTGATCCGCACGCCAACCTCAGCAACGACAGCGACTTCCTGATCACCTCGCTGGTCTACGACGCCCTGACCGTGCCGGGCGCCGACCCGAACGTCGCGCCGCGCCTGGCCACCCGGTGGGAGCCGGACGCCGACCGGCGTCGCTGGAGTTTCACCCTCGCCGCGAACGCGACCTTCCACGACGGATCGCCGGTGACCTCCGAGGACGTCGTGTGGTCGCTGCGCCGGCTGCGCACGGTCGGCGGCGCGTCGAAAATGCCGGTGGCCGTCGAGGACATCACGGCCGACGGGCCGAACCGGGTGGTGCTCGCGGTGCCCGAGCCGAATACCCAGCTGCCGCTGCTGGTCCGGTTGATGACCTTCACGGTCAAGAAGGACACTACGGATTTCACCAAGGCCATCGGCAGCGGACCGTTCCGCCTGGAGTCCTACCAGGGCGGCAACGCCCGGCTGGTGCGCAACGAGCAGTGGCACGGCACGCCGCCGCTGCTGGACGCCATCGAGGTCACCATGTTCGAGAGCGTGACCGCCCTGGGCAACGCGGTACTCGGCGGGCAGATCGATCTCGCCTCCAATGTCGGCGCCATCGCGGGCCGCACCGCCGAAGGCCGTGGTGACCTGACGGTGGTGCGCCGCCCGAACGACACGGTGGTCGGCGTCGCCATGCGCACTTCCGACGGTCCGTTCGCCGACGCGCGGGTGCGCACCGCCCTCCGGCTCGGCGTCGACCGCAATGCCCTGGTCAATCAAGTGCATTCGGGTTACGGGAAGATCGCCAACGACATCCTCGGCACCGGCGATCCGGTCTACGACACCTCCATCGCGCAGCGCACTCGCGACCTGGACCGCGCGAAGGCGCTGCTGCGCGAGGCGAACTTCGACACCGGACGGACCTATCCGTTCGTCACCAAGGCCGAGGCGCCCGGCGAAGTGGAATCGGCGAAGGTCATCGCCACCCAGCTGGCCGAAATCGGCGTCCGGCTCGAGGTGGTCACCCAGGAGCCGAACGCCTTCTACGACCAGACCTGGCTGAAAGCGCCGATCTACACGATGTCCTGGGGCACCAACGATTCCACGCTGTTCTTCGCGAGCAAGCTGCTGTCGAGCGGATCCAACCGCAACGAGACCGCCTTCAAGGACGCGGCGTTCGATGGGGCGACCGCTAAGGCACTTGCGGCACATAGTGACTCGGAATACAAGCAAGCCGCCCAGGAGCTGCAGCGTATTCAGTACGACCGCGGCGGGTACCTGGTCTGGGGCATGGCCGACGGCATCGACATCGCGTCCTCCCGAGTGCGCGACCTACCCACGCTCGGCGGATTCGCCCGGGTCCAGCTGGAAAGGGCTTGGCTGGCCGGGTGATCTCCTTCGCACGACTTCTGCTCCGGCGCGTCGCCCTGCTGGTGGCGCTGCTGGCCACCGTGTTCGTCGCCGTGGACCTGCTGCCGGGAAACACCGCCCGCTCCGTTCTCGGCCGCGAGGCCACGCCGGAGCAGATCGCGGCCAAGGAACACCAGCTCGGCTTGGATCGTCCCCTGCCGGTGCGGTTCTGGGACTGGATATCGGGCGTCGCCACCGGCGATTTCGGCCATACCGCGCGGGGGCGTTCGGTGAACGAGTTGCTGGTCGACAAGTTCCCGCCGACGCTGCTGCTGGGCGGGCTCGCCTTGGCGGCGACCGTGTTCGCTTCGCTCGCGCTCGGCGCGTGGTGGGCGACGCGGCCCGGCAGTGCGGCGACGCGCGTGCTTCAGCCCGCGACGACCACGGCGGTGGCGATCCCCGAGTTCGTGATCTCGACGGTGCTGATCCTGGTGTTCGCGCTGGCCCTCGGCTGGCTGCCCGCGGTCACCATCACCGACCGGTCCGGCTTCCCGGCCGGTCCCGACATGCTGGTGTTGCCGGTGCTGGCACTGGCGCTGCCGCAGATCGGCTGGAACACCAGGGTGGTGCGGGCCGCGCTGGCCGACGCCGCCGAAGCTCCGCACGTGGAAAGCGCGATGCTGGATGGGCTTTCCACCCGCGTCGTCCTGGCGCGGCACGTACTGCCGTTCGCGCTGCCGACGATCGTCGCCAGCTTCGCCACCACGGTCGGGATGCTGCTCGGCGGCTCCCTGGTGGTCGAGACCATCTTCAACTATCCCGGTCTCGGCGCGGTGCTGGCCGGTTCGGTCGCCGACCGCGACACCTCGGTGGTCGCCGCGGTCGTCGCGCTGTCCGGGGTGGTCATCATGGGGATGCTGGCCGCCGCCGACGGCATCCGGGCCTGGTCGCTGCGGGGGCGGCGATGAAGCCCGGGTCCCATCGCGTCGGCCATCGGAAGTGCCGGGGAAAACGAGCAGGAACGGTCGCCACGCTCGGTGCGAGACAGGGCGCTATCGCAGTGACGCACCGCGACCAGGGGGAGGGGAGCCGATGATCGCTTTCCGTTCGATCGATATCGCCGGTCCGGTGCGGCGACGGCTCGGCTGGCTGACCGTCGCGCCCGCCGTGGTGGTCACCGTGCTTGCATTGCTGGGACCGACGCTCGCGCCGCATCCGGCCGAGGAGGCGATCGGGATCCCGTTCGGCGATCCCGGCGACGGCGCGGTGCTCGGCACCGACCGGCTCGGCCGCGACGTGTTCAGCCATCTGCTCTACGGCGGTTGGGGATTGCTACTGCTGTCGGCGGTCATCGCGGTGGTGGTGACCGGGACGGCGTGTGTGCTCGGCGTTGTGGCGGCGCTGCGCCCGCGGATCGGCGCGGTGATCGAACTCGGCACCGACTTCTTCATCCTGCTGCCCGCGGTGCTCGGCATCCTGCTCGTGCTGACCTCGTGGCCGGAGGCGGGCAGCGTCGGACTGATCGTGTTGGCGCTGCTGTTCGGAGCTCCTTATTGCGCACGGATCTTCACGGCCGCCGCTGCCGGTGTCGCCGCATCCGGATACGTGGAAAGTGCGCAGGCCGCGGGCGAGTCGTTGCCGTATCTGGTCTTCCGGGAGGTGATCCCGAATACGCGCGAAGCACTGACGACTCAGCTCGGTCTGCGTTTCGTTGCCGGGGTCTATCTGGTCAGTACCGCCTCGTTCCTGCATCTGCCCACCACGCTGGGCGCGAGCAACTGGGCGGTCATGGTGCGCGAGAACGCATCCGGCATGCTGCTCAATCCCTGGGCGGTGCTGGCGCCGAGCCTGGCGATCGCGATCGTCGCGGTGAGCGTGAACCTCGCCGTCTCGGCATTCGGGCGAGGGGAGCGGGAATGAACACCGTCACGACGGAAACCAAGAGTGTCGGAGGATCGCGCGTACCCGATGCGGCGGTGCGGCGATGAGTGAAGTCGTGCTGGTCGACAACCTGACCGTCCTCGGCTCGAACGAGCAGGAATTTGCTGGACCCACGACCTTCCGGATACCGGCGGGCACGGTCACCGCGCTGACCGGTCCGTCCGGGTCGGGCAAGACCACGGTGATGCGGGCCTTGCTCGGGCACCTGCCGTCCGCCGCCGCGCGAACCATGGGTTCGGCGTCGGTCGCCGGACACGACGTGCTGGCGCTGAATCACGAAGCGCTGCGGCATTTTCGGCGGCAGCACATCGCCTACGTCGGGCAAGACCCCGGTTCGGCGCTGAACCCGCTGCTGCGCGTGCGCGCCTTGCTGCGCGAGGTGGCGCCGGACGCGTCCAAGGCCACACTGACCGACACGCTCGCGCTGGTCGGCCTGTCGCCGGACTACCTGCACCGCCGCCCCGGCGAACTCTCCGGCGGCCAGCAGCGCCGGGTCGCCCTGGCCAGAGCGCTGATCCGGAGGACCGGCGTGCTGGTGCTCGACGAACCGTTCGCCGGACTGCACGGCGCGTTACGCACCGATATTGCGGGTCGGCTCACCGAACTCGCCCGCGAACGGTCAGCGGCGATCCTGCTCTCCGGCCACGACACCGCCCTCGTGCACTCGATCGCCGACGATGTGGTCGAACTCGGCGCGGTCCACCCGGCATCCGTGACCACGCGTCCCTCTGAGGCGCTCCGAAACGGAAACCACATGTCGGCAAAGGCTTTCGGCACGGTCGCCGGGGCCGCGCATCAAGCATCGAGCATCCCGCCCGCGGTGCTGCACGAAGTCGCTGATCCGAATGCTGGGGACCGGACCGGTGATCATTCCCGGACAGAGCCGGTGTCGGTGCTCGACGGCGATCGCGTTCGGTCCGGTCACGCGTCCGGTGTGGCACCGCTACACGAGAGCCGCCTCGCTGACTCCGGCCCAGCACGGGCGGGTTCGGAGGATAGGCGCGAAGGTGCCTGCGCGGGGCAGGTACGGGACACCGTGACGAAAGAGAACGACGTTCGGTCGCTGCCCGCCCCGCTCACCGGTGTCGCGGCGGCCGGTGGCGGCATCGAGTCGGATGACCGACCGGTGGACCAGGTCGTCCTGCGCGCACGGGGAATCAGCGCTTCTGTCGACGGTCACCAGGTACTCGCGGACATCGATCTCGCGCTCGGTACGGGTGCGGCGCTCGCGGTGGTCGGCGCTTCCGGCGCGGGCAAGACCACCCTGGCGCGTGTCATCGCGGGGTTACATCCGTGCGCGACCGGTTCGCTCCAACTGCGCGGGAAACCGATCACGGTCGGCGCGGGTAGGCGAACCCGCTACGGCGCGGGCGGTATTCAACTGGTCACCCAGAACCCCAGATCGGCGCTCAACCCGCGGCGCACCGTCGCGCAGACGCTCGGTCGTCCGCTGCGTCGTATCGGGCGCGTCCCGAGACGGGACATTCCGCGGCGCGTCGCCGACCTCCTCGCGTCGGTCGAGTTGCCCGCCGACTCTGCCGCCCGCTATCCGCACGAGCTGTCCGGTGGCCAACGCCAACGCGTCGCGCTGGCCAGAGCCCTCGCCGCCGAACCCGCCGTGCTGCTGTGCGACGAGATCACCTCCGCGCTCGACCACACCACCGCTGCCGCGATCATGGCCCTGCTGGACCGCATTCGCACCGAGCGCGACACCGCCCTGCTGATCATCACCCACGACATGTCGCTGGTCGCCGAATACTGCCCGCGGCTGCTCGTCCTCGATAACGGGCGCATCGTCGAATCCGGCCATACCAGAACGGTTCTCGCCGCGCCGACACACACCGCGACCAGCGAGCTGCTCGTCTGAACTCAGCTGCCGGTCGGCCCCGGAACAGTGAACCGATGACGAGCCCGCTGCTGGGCGTGGCGCGACACCGTGTGGGTAATCACCGAGTGCCGACAGAGCATGCGATGCACGCACAATCGACGGCAATGGGCGGGTATGCGGCCGACACGCGCGAAGTGGCGTCGAGCACTTGTTATCCGCGAGCACCCGTCCTCATCTGGATCATGGGAGAGGTGGTGAAGAAGACCGGCGCCTTGGCCGCCGCCGTGGTGTTCCTCGGACTAGCCGGTTGCGGGATCGACCGCACACCGATCCCGGAGGGCATTCCGCCCGGCCCTGGCACCCCGCTGCCCGTCATCGATCTGGACGCCCCCGGCCGCACCGCTCTCCAATTGCGCGGCTGGGCCGACGAGCAATCGGACCGGCTCGGCATCCCGTCGATCGCGCTGGAGGCCTACGGCTACGCGGCGGCCGTGATGACCAGGGCCCGCCCCGACTGCGGCGTCGCGTGGACGACGCTCGCGGGCATCGCCAGCGTGGAGAGCAAGCACGGCACCCACCGCGGGGCGGCGGTCGGCGACGACGGCGCGGTTCGCCCGCCCATCATCGGCATCGCGCTGGACGGCTCGCCCGGCGTCGCCCTGATCGAGGACACCGACGGCGGCGCCCTCGACGGCGACCCCGTCCACGACCGCGCCGTCGGCCCGCTGCAGTTCATTCCGGAAACCTGGAAGCGCTGGGGTGTCGACGCCAATGGAGACAACGTCGCCGACCCACAGAGCATCGACGACGCCGCGCTCACCGCAGCGCGCTACCTGTGCGCCAGCGGCGGCGATCTCACCTCCGAGCACGGCTGGCAACGGGCATTGCTCACCTACAACCAGTCGCGCGGCTACCTGCTCACGGTGCGCGACCGGGCCGCCAGCTACAGCGTCGGGCGCCGCGTGTGATGGGTTGCTCCCCGGAGTGCCGGTTACCCGCCGAGCCGCGGGGACGATAGGCTCGCAGCGCACGGCCAACCCGTAAGACCTACCGTGTCAGCAGCCGAAGGAGTGTCGTTTTCGTGGCCATCATCGAACAGGTCGGAGCTCGCGAGATCCTGGATTCGCGCGGTAACCCCACCGTCGAGGTCGAGATCGCTCTCGACGACGGCACCCTGACCCGGGCCGCCGTGCCTTCCGGCGCGTCCACCGGCGAGCACGAGGCCGTCGAGCTGCGTGACGGCGGCGAGCGCTACGGCGGCAAGGGGGTGCGCAAGGCCGTCGAGGGTGTGCTCGACGAGATCGCGCCCGCGGTCATCGGCTTGGACGCCGTCGAGCAGCGCACCGTCGACCAGGTGCTGCTGGACTTGGACGGCACCCAGGACAAGTCCCGCCTCGGCGCCAACGCCCTGCTCGGCGTTTCGCTGGCGGTGGCGCGCGCGGCCGCCGAGTCCTCCGGGCTCGAGCTGTTCCGCTACCTCGGTGGGCCGAACGCGCACGTGCTGCCGGTCCCGATGATGAACATCCTCAACGGCGGTGCGCACGCCGACACCGGCGTGGACGTCCAGGAGTTCATGGTCGCCCCGATCGGCGCGCCGACCTTCAAGGAGTCGCTGCGCTGGGGCACGGAGGTCTACCACGCGCTCAAGTCGGTGCTGAAGTCCAAGGGCCTGGCCACCGGCCTCGGCGACGAGGGCGGTTTCGCGCCCGACGTGGCCGGCACCAAGGCGGCGCTGGACCTGATCAGCGAGGCCATCGGCAAGACCGGCCTGAAGCTGGGCAACGACGTGGCGCTCGCGCTGGACGTCGCGGCGACCGAGTTCTACACCTCGGGCAGCGGCTACAAGTTCGAGGGCGTCGTGCGGTCGGCCGACGAGATGGCGCAGTTCTACGCCGAGCTGCTCGCCGCTTACCCGCTGGTGTCCATCGAAGACCCGCTGTCGGAGGACGACTGGGACGGCTGGGTGGCGCTGACCGACCTGATCGGCGACAAGATCCAGCTCGTCGGCGACGACCTGTTCGTCACCAACCCGGAGCGCCTGGAAGAGGGCATCGCCAAGGGCGCCGCCAACGCGCTGCTGGTGAAGGTGAACCAGATCGGCACGCTCACCGAGACGTTGGACGCGGTCGAGCTGGCGCACCGCAACGGGTACAAGACGATGATGTCGCACCGGTCCGGCGAGACCGAGGACACCACCATCGCCGACCTGGCCGTGGCGGTCGGCAGCGGCCAGATCAAGACCGGTGCTCCCGCGCGCAGCGAGCGCGTCGCCAAGTACAACCAGCTGCTGCGCATCGAGGACGCGCTCGGTGACTCGGCGCGCTACGCCGGGGACGTCGCGTTCCCGCGTTTCGTGTTCGAAGGCTGAATCTCCAAGGCATGAGATGACGGAGCGACGTGCGCGTGGGACCAGTCCGGCCGGACGAGGGGACCGCCGCACGTCGCGTGCCGCCGGATCACGCCCGGCCGATGCCGCGGCCAAGCGTGGTCGCAGACGGTCGGATTCCGCGGAGAAGAAGCCGGGGCCGCGTAAGCGCGAACCGAATTCCCGCGGCGACCAGCACGACCACACCATCCTCGGGCTCTCCACCGGCAAGGCGGTGATCCTCGCGATGGTGGTGTGCGGGCTCGCGCTCACCCTCGCCGTGCCGATGCGCACGTATTTCACCCAGCGCGCCGAGGCGGCGCAGCTGGCGAATCAGCGTGCGGAGCTGGAGGCGGATCTGGCCCGGTTGCGCGATCGCCGTGCGCAGCAACAAGATCCGGCTTACATCCGTACCGAGGCGCGGGATCGGCTGCGTCTGGTGATGCCCGGGGAGACGCCATATATCGTGCAGATCCCCGGCATCGAGGCGCCCGCACCGCCGCCGGCGCCCACCAAAGCCAGGGAACCGGACCCCTGGTACACCGAATTGTGGCGCAGCATCTCCGAGCCGCAGCCGACGCCGGCCGCCCCGCCACCGCAAGCACCGGAAGGACCTAGGTGACCGCACCCACCGACCAGGATCTCGCGATCATCGCCGAGCAGCTGGGCCGCGCGCCGCGCGGCGTGCTCGCCGTCGCCTACCGCACCCCGGACGGGATCCCGGCCGTTGTGAAGACCGCGCCGCGGCTGCCGGACGGCACCCCCTTCCCGACCCTCTACTACCTGACCGATCCGCGGCTCACGGCCGAGGCGAGCAGGCAGGAATCCGCGGGCGTGATGCGCGAGATGACCGAACGGCTCGGCGCCGACCCGGAACTGGCCGCCGCCTACCGCGCGGCCCATGAAAGCTATTTGGCCGAGCGCGACGAGATCGAATCGCTCGGCACCGATTTCACCGGCGGCGGGATGCCCGAGCGGGTCAAGTGCCTGCACGTGCTGATCGCGCACGCGCTGGCCAAGGGGCCGGGCGTGAATCCGCTCGGCGACGAGTCGGTGGCGCTGGCCGCCGAGCACGGCCTGCGCGGCACCGCGATTCCGGCCGACTGGCCGAGATATCAGCCGACCGGCCCGGGAAAGACTGGAGGCAGCAATGAGTGACCGGGTAGCCGCCGTGGACTGCGGCACGAACTCCATCCGACTGCTGATCGCCGACGTGCTCGGCGACGGACACCTGACCGACGTGCACCGGGAGATGCGTATCGTCCGGCTCGGCCAGGGCGTCGACGCGACCGGTTCCCTCGCCCCGGAGGCGATCGAACGCACCCGCGCCGCGCTGGCCGACTATGCGGCCCTGATGCGCGAAGCAGGGGTCAGCCGGGTCCGCATGGTGGCCACCTCCGCCACCAGGGACGCCGCCAACCGGGAGGACTTCTTCGCCATGGCGCGTGCCGAACTCGGCACCGTGGTGGCGGGCGCCGAAGCCGAGGTGATCACCGGCGACGAGGAGGCGCGTCTGTCCTTCGCCGGGGCGATCGGCGAATTGTCCAGCGCGGCGGGGCCTTTCGTGGTCGTTGACCTCGGTGGCGGATCGACCGAGCTGGTATTCGGGGACAGCTCGGGCGTGCGGGCCGCGTTCTCCGCCGATATCGGTTGCGTCCGGATCACCGAGCGCTGCCTGGCGGGCAATCCGCCGACCGATGAACAGATCGCGGCCGCCCGCGCCTTCGCCACCGAACGGCTGGGAGAGGCGTTCACCCACGTCCCGGTGGAAGGGGCGCACACCTGGGTCGGTGTGGCCGGAACTATGACCACCATTGCCGCGGTAGCGCTCGACCTTCCGGAATACGACTCGGAGAAGGTTCACCTCACCCGGCTCAGCCTGGAGCAGGTACACGACGTCTGCGGCAGGCTGATCGCCATGGACCATGACCAGCGCGCCGCGCTCGGCCCGATGCACCCGGGCCGGGTCGACGTGATCGGCGGCGGTGCGGTCATCACCGAGGTGCTGGCGGAGGAGTTGTCCCGCCGCGCGGGCATTTCCGAGCTGGTCGTCAGCGAGCACGACATCCTCGACGGCATCGCCCTGTCCATCGCCTGACCCGCCCCGCGGACGCCGTCAGGTAACCGGGAGCCCCTGCCCGGAACCCACTTCGGCGCGAGCGGCCGCGCGGCGTGCCTTGCCGACGGCGATATCGGCGAGCCTGGACAGCGATTCCTTGTTGCGCGGTACCAGAAGCAGTTCCTGGACGACGGTGGGTATCAGGGCGCCGAGCCCGTGTTTCGAGTGCTCGTACATGCGGACCTCGGTTTCGCCCGTCGGCGTCGCGACGAGCTCGAGGCGAATCCATGCCGAGCCGAGCGGCCGGAGCTTGGCCTCCAGTTCGAGCATCCGCGGCGGGGCCGACGCGACCACCTCGGTGGTGTCATCCACGGTGAGCGGCCACACACCGGCGCTGTAATGCAGCCGGGAGCCGACCGCGGGCCAGTCGTCGTCGACGTCGCGAATGTGCGTCGCGCCGACCACCCAGGCCGAGAACAGCCACCCGTCGGCCAGGACGTCGAAGATCTGCTCGGGTGTCGTCGGCACGGTCATTTCCACGTGAACCATCAGCACAATGCTTTCTGGAGTGCGGCTCGGGCTGGTTTGCCTGCTGCTAGCCGGGTGCCCGACCGCGTGGAAAACAAACCACCTCAGGGCGCCGAACCAAATTTGTTCCTGAACAGAACAAACGAATCTCACCGGATCATTCGCCCACGTGTGATCGTCGGAAAATGGTTGAAGCGGCAACATCGCACGAATCACCGACACGGACCTTGTTCGGCCACCCGATCGGGCTGGCCAACCTGTTCGGCGTCGAGCTCTGGGAGCGTTTCTCGTTCTACGGGATGGTCACCATCCTGGGGTATTACCTGTACTACTCGGCCACCGACGGCGGCCTGGGACTGGCCAAGGACACCGCCGTCGGCATCGTCGGCGCCTACGGCGGCCTGGTCTATCTGTCCACCGTGCTCGGCGGGTGGATCGCCGACCGGCTGCTCGGCATGGAGCGCACGCTGTTCTACGGCGGCGTCGTGGTCATGGCCGGGCACATCGCGCTGGCCGTGTTGCCGGGACTGTCCGGCGTGGGGGTCGGCCTGATGCTGGTCGCGCTCGGCAGCGGTGGGCTGAAGGCCAACGCCTCCTCGCTGCTCGGCACCCTCTATCCGAAGGGTGACGCGCGCGCCGCGGGCGGTTTCACGCTGTTCTACCTGGGCATCAATCTCGGCGCGTTCAGCGGCCCGCTGCTCACCGGCCTGCTGCAGACCCACCTCGGGTTCCATTACGGCTTCGGAGCGGCGGCGATCGGCATGGCATTCGGTCTCGCCCAGTACGTGGTGTTCCGCCGCAATCTCGGCACGCACGGCCGCGAGGTACCGAATCCGCTCCCGCGCACCGCCGTCCGGCCGCTGGTCGCCGCGCTGGCCGGGGGCGTGCTGCTCGTGGTGGTGGTGTGGGTGACCGGCCTGGTCACACTGGACAACCTGCCCGCGGTGACGACCGGCGTCATCGTCGTCGCGTCGGTCGCGTACTTCGCCGTGCTGCTCACCAGCGCCAAAGTCACCCCATTCGAGCGCAGCCGGGTGCGCGCGTTCCTTCCGTTGTTCATCGCCAACGCCGTGTTCTTTTCGCTGTTCAAGCAGATCTTCACGGTGCTGGCGGTCTACTCCGACGAACGGATGAACTGGAGCATCTTCGGGTGGACCGCGCCGTCCAGCTGGATCGGCTCGGTGCAGCCGGTCTGGGTCATCCTGCTCTCGCCGGTGTTCGTGCTCCTGTGGACCAGGCTGGGCCAGCGCGCACCGAGCACGCCGCGGAAATTCGCGCTCGGCGTGATCGGCATGGGCGCCGCGTTCTGGTTGTTCGTGCCCATGTCCGGCACCACCGGGCGCGCTGTGCCCGCGCTGCTCGTGCTGGCGATCATGGCCGTGTTCGCGATCGCCGAACTGTTGCTGTCACCGGTGGGACTTGCGGTCACCACCCAGCTGGCACCGGAAGCTTTCCGAGCGCAGATGATGGCACTGTACTTTTTCTCCATTGGCATCGGCACCTCGATGTCGGGTACCTTGGCTCGGTTCTATGACCCGGGCCACGAATTCGCCTACTTCGGTATCACCGGGACGGTCGTGGTGTGCGCGGGACTGATCGTCGCCGCCGTCGCACCGTGGATCAGCAAATTCATGGCGGGCGTGCATTGACGCGCCGCCGGGGTACAGAACAGATGCACATCAGCGTTGATTAAGGAGAACCAGTGACGAACCCCAGGCCACAAGCCGAGACGGGTGATGTCTCGTCCCGATGGGGCGGCATGTTCCGCACCAAGTCCATCGAGCAGTCGATTCGCGACACCGACGAGCCCGACTCGAAACTCCGCAAGGACCTCACCGCCTGGGACCTCACCATCTTCGGTGTGGCCGTGGTGGTCGGCGCGGGTATCTTCACGCTGACCGCCCGCACCGCGGGCAATGTCGCGGGTCCCTCCGTCTCGCTCGCCTTCGTCTTCGCCGCGATCGCCTGCGGGTTGACCGCGCTGTGCTACGCCGAGTTCGCCTCGACCGTTCCCGTGGCGGGCAGCGCGTACACCTACTCCTACGCCACCTTCGGGGAGCTCGTCGCCTGGATCATCGGCTGGGACCTGATCCTGGAGTTCGCGCTCGCCGTGGCGGTGGTGGCCAAAGGCTGGTCGCAGTACCTCGGGGAGGTGCTCGGCACCACCTCGCCGATCGCGCACTTCGGCTCGGTGAGTTTCGACTGGGGCGCGGTGCTGCTGATCGCGGTGCTGGGAGTGCTGCTCGCGACGGGCACCAAGTTGTCCTCCCGGGTGTCGGCGCTGGCGGTGGCCATCAAGCTGGGCGTGATCGCCCTCGTGCTGGTCGTCGGCATCACCTACTTCAAGTCCTCGAACCTCTCGCCGTACATCCCGCCTTCCCAGCCCGGCGAGCGAGGCGAAGGTCTGCGGCAATCGCTGTTCTCCTATCTGACCGGCGCCGGGCACAGCAACTTCGGCTGGTACGGCCTGCTCGCGGCGGCCAGCCTGGTGTTCTTCGCGTTCATCGGCTTCGACGTCGTCGCCACGACGGCCGAGGAGACCAGGAATCCCCAGCGCGCGGTGCCGCGCGGCATTCTCGGGTCGCTGCTCATCGTCACCGTCCTGTATGTGGCGGTGTCGATCGTGCTCACCGGCATGGTCTCCTACACCGAGCTGTCCGGTACCGACGCCACGTTGGCGACGGCGTTCGCGCTCCATGGCGCGGACTGGGCGAAGAACATCATCTCGATCGGCGCGCTCGCCGGGCTCACCACGGTGGTCATGGTCATGTACCTGGGCCAGACCCGGGTGCTGTTCGCGATGGCGCGCGACGGCCTGGTGCCGCGCAAGCTCGCGCACACCGGTAAGCACGGCACGCCGGTCCGCGTCACCGTGCTCGTCGGTGTGGCGTGCGCACTGCTGGCCGGGTTCGTGGACTTCGGCACGCTGGAGGAGATGGTCAACATCGGGACGCTGTTCGCGTTCGTGCTGGTCTCGGTGGGTGTGCTCATCCTGCGCCGCACCCGTCCCGACCTGCCGCGCGGATTCCGCGTCCCGCTGGTTCCGCTGATTCCCGTCCTCGCGATGCTGTCCTGCCTGTGGCTGATGCTCAACCTGTCGGTGGAGACCTGGTTGCGGTTCCTGGTGTGGATGCTGATCGGCTTCGTCATTTACTTCAGCTACTCCCGCCGTAACTCCCTGCTCGGGAAGACTCCGGCTGCGTAAGGGCGACTCCGCGTCGGGCGGCGTGGCGGCTGGTTGCCGCCGGACGAAGTCCTGCGGCGCCGAGCCGAGGAAAGTGAGGCAGCCGCCCAGCCGCATGCCGTGTTCGGCTATCCGGTAGCGGCGGATAGCCTGGCGCGGTGTCGCAGCGTGAGTTGGTTGTTCTCGGGACCGCTAGCCAGGTGCCGACGAAACAGCGAAACCACAACGGGTATCTCCTGCGGTGGGATGACGAGGCGATCCTCTTCGACCCCGGCGAGGGGACGCAGCGGCAGATGACGTATGCCGGTGTCTCGGTCACGGGGCTGACGCGGATCGCCATCACCCATTTCCACGGCGACCACAGTCTCGGGCTGGCCGGGGTGGTGCAGCGGATCAATCTCGATCGGGTGCCGCATCCGGTCGATGTGTGGTTTCCGGCGTCGGGGGCCGTGTACTACGACCGGCTGGTCAACGCTACGTCCTACTATCACCGCGCCGAGCTGCGGCCGCGTCCCATCGACGGACCGGGCGTCGTGGATCTGCCCGAGGCGCCGTTCACGGTGACCGCGGTCCGGCTCTCGCATCCGGTCGACACCTTCGGCTACCGGCTCAGCGAGCCGCCCGGCCGGCGCATCCTGCCCGACCGGCTGCGCGCCCTCGGGCTGCGCGGCCCGGTCATCTCCGAACTCCAACGGCGCGGCAGCGTCGAGTCGGCCGGCCGCACAGTCACTCTGGACGAGATCAGCGAGCCGCGGCCCGGGCAGAGCTTCGCTTTCGTCATGGACACCCGGTTGTGCTCCGGTGTCCAGGAACTCGCCGCCGACGTCGACATGCTCGTCATCGAGGCCACTTTCCTGGACGCCGACGAACACCTTGCCACCGAATACGGCCACCTCACCGCGGGCCAGGCCGCCCGAGCCGCGGCCGACGCCGGTGTCCGCACCCTGGTGCTCACCCACTTCTCCCAGCGCTACCGCGATCTGGACGAGCACTTGGCCGAAGCGTCGAAGTACTTCACCGGCGAGATCCACATCGCCACCGACCTCGCCCGGATCCCGCTGCCGCCCCGACGCTGACACGCCGAGGGCCGACACGCCGACGGCCGAAATCTCCGCGCCAGTCCGGTCACGGACGCGTAACACCAGCCCGCCGCCGCCGATCTAGTTCTCTGGGACGCCTGCCACCACCGGGCCGAAACACCCGCCACCACCCCTGGTCGCACTACCGCACCACCCACCGTCCGGCCACGGCAGACGCCCCGCACCCCGGCGAATTGTCGGAATTCCGGTACAGCCGTACGACTCGGTACGCTGTCCCGGACGCCCCTATAGCCCAATTGGCAGAGGCAGCGGACTTAAAATCCGCCCAGTGTCGGTTCGAGTCCGACTGGGGGCACTCACGAGACCTCAGGTAGATCGCATTCCCCGTCGGCTGGCTTGCTGGCCCAAGTCGAGCGACCGCGTGGGGTGATCCACCGATTGCCCGCGTGCGGTGTCATGATCACGTCAGCGATTTGAGCTGACCCATCGCACAGGCCGCTGTCGCAAACCACCACCCACGGGTGCGCGGCCACGCCGCGCACCCCACTCCTAGATGGCGGTGACCAACGCCTTGATCTGTTCGACGGTGGCCCGCAACGAGTCCAGTTCTTCGGTCTGGTTTGCCGCGGCATCCTTGGCTGCCACCTCTTTGATCGCCTTGAAGAGGTCGGTGTGCGAGTGCTCAGTACCTCCGTGAGCGGCGTCGATGATTCGCCCAACCGGTGAAGAGGTGCGATAGACAAGGGTCCAAGCCCATTGGGACTGGGTCAACTCAGTGGCGGCCAGTCCGACTCTTTCGAGGTTGTGCTCGATTTGCGAGATCGGTCCCGGTGCAAGCCGTCCAGCCTGTACCAGGTCTCGCAGCTCACCCATGTCCGTCGCCAGGGCACCCCCAGCCGCATCGACCCTCTCGGCGAGGTCGGAAAAGTTCTCCTGAATTTCTTTAGCCGACATAAGTCTTCCCTTTTGTGAACAAGCTTCTGGAACAAAGATCTACGTGATCCAATGTGGTACGCGGTTTTCTCGTCGTACAGCCTGAGCTCTCCGTTACACAGGTGTCGAGCGACGATCGGTAGACCAGCAGCGGCTGACGTTGGTGGAGCCAATTGTTTGTTCCAGATGCGTGTTGAGATAGGCCGTGCACTGTCTCACGGCAAGGTCGCCAGTCGTGCACCAGCTCGTAAAGGACCGACTCGTCGGTCGTTTCGCGGTGCGCGGGTTTCGAGCAGAAGGTGCAGGGACTGTTCGGTTCGACATACCGCGCACGACAACGCTTGACCTTGCCGTACCGCTCGTCGGACTTGACCTTCTTCTTCGACTTTTCGCCCGTCACCGGATCAACCACGGTCACCGTCGGAAACCATTGGTAGTACCCCACCCACGGCGAGCAGCAGGAGATCCGGTGGCGCTTCCACTAGTTGCCGAACTACTGAGCATCCTCCGGCCGCTTGGCCCTGTAAGGCGCGGAAGTTCGTTTCCTCCACCTAATCGTCTGATCCCCGCGAGTGGCACACCACGGAGAGATCTTCTCGCGTTTTGCCGCAGCCATGTGCCACTCACGAGGCATTGGCGGCGGGATTCGTTTGGTGCGATCGTTGCTAACGGATTCCGGGGGTCGCCGGATGGGGGCCGAGGCAACCGAGGATGAAGCAGCCCGGCGGCCAATTCGCGAACGGTGCGGACATGGGTTTGCCGAGGCAGGACAGCGGGTTGCAGCCCGGGTAGGCCATCGGACCGATGCCGAGGGCGGCGAGGGTCGCGTCCGGATTCGAGATCATCGGGTCGGATAGTTGGATATCGGATTGCTGTTCATAGGGTCCCGAGTCGGGTAGCCGGGGTTCACGGAAGGCGGCGCCGATCGCGCGCAGCACCTCGTGTGGGAAGCTCAGCGCGCTCCCGGGGACGGTGACACCGGTCCAGCTGACCAGCAAGCCGAGGCTCGGCACAATGAAGTTGTCCTGGCGCATCATCCCCGACATCTGCATCGCATCTGGCGGTAGGCCGGGGAAGTAGTTGGTGCACTCCGGCCCATTGACCACGAACAGGAATCCATAGCACGGGTTCGTCGGGCCTGGCCGACCTGCCTCCTCCAGGTACTCCGCCGAAATGATCTGATTGCCGCCCCAATTGCCGCGGTTGGTGAGCAGCAGGCCGAGTTTGGCGAAATCATCGGGTGGCAGCAGCAGATGCGCGTAGCCGTAGGTGTTTCCGCTGCGGTCGCGCCCCCAGAAGTAGTCGGTCCGTGGAATGCCCAATGGGTCGAACAACTTTCGTTGCGCGTACGCCTGGAAGTCCTCGCCGACCGCTCGCTGGACGACGTAGACGAGCAGATCGACGGCGCGCTGACTGTAACGCCACTCAGTGCCCTGCTGCTGATCGATCGGCATCGCCAAGGCCTGCGCGACAACGTTCGGGTCGAGGTGCGCCAACCCGGTTATGCCCTCGGATGCCACCGCCACCTGCATACCGGACGATTCGAGGAGGAGATTCCGCACCGTGATCGCGCGATGTCCGGAATCACCGAGATCGGTTGGCAGATAGGCGCCGATCGGGTCGTCGAGCCGCAGCCGCTGCTCGTCCACCGCGATCCCGGCAACCATCGCCACCACACTCTTGGTGCTGCTCCACAGATTCCACGGCACACCGCTGGCCCGCGCATTGTTCGGCCCGCTCGCGATCAAGCAGTTGTTCCGGAACACCTGCAGCGTGGTGCGCGTCGGATCCGCCGCGAACGCCACCGCCTGCCGCAGCGCCGCCGAATCGATTCCGACTTCCTCCGGCGTCGCCGTCTCGGGTGCCCGTCCGCTGCTGACCGCACAATGCTTCAGCCCGTCCGGCGTTGCCTGCGCGATCACCGGCGCACCCACCCCCAGTATCAGTGCGCTCGCCGCAATGGCAGCCCCCACAATACTTCTCGAACCACGGCCCACGCCGGCCTCCACTCTCGATGAACTCAACCGGCTCATCGCCCCCAACCCACCCCCGGTTACCGCCCTGAGCGCCCCTACTTATTGGGGCGGACCTGCGCAAATGCCGACTCACACCCAGTTATTTCGGTACATTCGTACAAGCTTGGTGTGCTGATAGACGCCCCCGCACGACTGCGAAGTTCGGGTCGATTCCCGGCGGGGGACCGTGAAGGTGCTGGTGGCTTCCAACCCCGAGCCGTCTCGGGCGCAGGGTCACAGTGCTTGTGGTGGGTCTTCTTCGTTCTCGATCCGAATGTGACCCAACTGCCACTCATTCCGCGTACCGCCTGCCTTTGTTGGCCCAAGCCGAGCGACCGCGTGGAGTAATCGACCAGCGGGCGGAATGCGGTGTAGCCATGATCAGCCCCCGCGATTCCAGCTGCCCTATAGCCCGGCGGGCACTCCATTCGGTGAGCTGCGCGTCTCGGGTGATCTGGTCGGCGGTCAGCATGCCGCCCGGTGCCAGTACGGCCAGTATTGCCGTCTCGGCCGCCGTTCCGGTACTCATTGGTCCCCCTTTGGTCCGCTTCCGTGGTGAGCACCCGCCGCCGCGGATAACGACAGGCCAGTGGCTCACGTCCGGCGGTACCGATGCGCGTGTCCACCCGGCGGCGGGGCTGAAAACACTGTGGAGGACTACCGGGTTGAGAGCAGGGCCAATACGGTTTACCTATGTTTACCGATGGCGGGGCGGTGTCCGGTAGCTTGCTGCGCGAACTGCGCATAATGGCCGGTATTGGACTGCGGACGATGGCAGAGCGCACGTGCTGCACGCCGGGCTATCTGTCCTTGGTTGAGACAGAGCGCAAGCCGGTGACCCCGGCGGTTTTGAACGCCTACCGCGCCGCTCTGGGCGATCCGACGTTGGGGCTAGCGAACGTCGACCCGGAACGGCTACAGGCCACGGTTGCCGATCCGTCTACCGCCGGGCGATCCAGCCTGGAGGACATAGCGGTAATCCTGCAGCGCACGCGTCATTTGGAGGACGTCGCGGGCGCTGAACTCGTGACACCCGTGATACGAGGAATAGACGGTGTAGCGCGTGCACTGGCTGCCGAGCGGGTAGGCGGGCGTGCAGCGGCGAGTATCGCGTCGGAGGTGGCTCGTTACCGGGGATGGCTGGAGCACGCCATTTACAGCCCGCATGTATCGAACAGGGCGCTGGAGGATGCGGCGCGTCTGGCGGAAGACGCCGGAGACCGGTCTCAGCTGGCGCACTCCTATAGCTTTCGGGCGTACACCGCTCGGCATCAGGGCGATACTGCACGCGCGATAGCACTAACCGATGCCGCAATCGGAGTAGACGGCGCACACCCTATTCTCCGGGTGTACGACCGGTACCAGCGCGCTGAACTCCTCGCCCTGCGTAGGCAATCACGGCAGGCGAGCAAGGCGCTGGCCTTGGCCGACAAGGCTGCGGAAGCTGCTGAAGGCATCGAGTTACCCTCGTTCGGCTACTGGTATACCTTGGGATTCTGGGGCGTACAGCGCGGCATAGTGCTGGCACTGTTGGGACGCAAGGCCGATGCAATCAAGGAGGCTATGCAAGGTGTAGCCGCAATGCCCGCTCCACATCGGTCCGCCGGGTGGCTGGCATCAATGCTCGACCAGATCGCTCCCAGAAATGAACGCGAGTAGCGGCGCGGAGTAGGTAAGTTTTTGCGTCGGCACCGCCCGGTAACGGAGCCCACCGCTGGTGACCGCTCCGCTCAGCGGGAAAGTCCGTGCGCTCGGGCGATGATGCGTTCCATGACCGTGCGGGGGAGCAGGCGGCGGACAGTGAACAGGACGGGGGCATTGCTGCCTACGGCGTAGAGGGGGAGAGGGCGGTCGGCTTCGATTGCTTTGACGATGGTGGTGGCGACCTTTTCCGGCGTAATGCCTTTCGCTTGCTTTTCGTCGAGTTTCGCCATGAAAGTGGTGAAGTCGGTGGTGTGGGCGGAGCCTTCGGTGAGGTATTTCGTGCGGCGCTCGCGCAGGCCGGTGTCGATCTGGCCGGGCTCGACGGCGGTGATCCAGACGCCGAAGGGGGATTCCTCGAAGCGTGCGGCGACCGCGAAGCCGCGCAGTGCTGCCTTGGTGGCGACGTAGGAGGAGCGGTAGGGCATCGGGAAGCTCGCGAGCATCGATCCGACCATCACCACGCGGCCGTACTTGCGCTCGCGCATGCCGGGCAGGAGCGCCTTGGTCAGGGCGACCGGGCCGAGCACGTTCAGTTGGAACAGTCGCTCGACCGCGTCAGTGGGTAGCTCGGCGAGTGGTCCGGCCTGGCTTTCGCCCGCATTGTTGACCAGGACGTCGACCTGGTCGAGGCCAGCGACGAATGCTTCGATCGATTCCTTGTCGGTCAGGTCGAGCGCCCGATACTCG
This sequence comes from Nocardia sp. Marseille-Q1738, assembly GCF_965283145.1. Taxonomy (NCBI): domain Bacteria; kingdom Bacillati; phylum Actinomycetota; class Actinomycetes; order Mycobacteriales; family Nocardiaceae; genus Nocardia; species Nocardia sp. Marseille-Q1738. The sequence continues at coordinate 1,654,498 of NZ_CBDIMS010000001.1, forward strand.
ACGCCCGGCACCACGGCGTCCGCGCCGATAGTGTCGGGATTGCGGCTGGTTCCGATCACCTGATAGCCCCGCCCGGCAAGTGCGGCGGCCGTGGCCTTTCCGATTCCGGACGAGGCACCGGTAACCACGGCGATACGGGACATGAGGACAGCTCCTTTCGACACCAACGCGCTGACGATATCGTCAACTTGCGATACGCGCTACAGCGGCGGGCGATGCGCCGAGAAAGGGCGGTACGGAAATCCCCGGAAGAGCACGGTATTCGCGGGGATTCGCGAGTGTGATCCGGTGTCCGCTCCACCGCTCGGCGTCATGGAATCGCCGGTAACCTGGCGACCATGATTACGCTCAAAAAAGAAGATGGCGCCGCGGATCTGGCGGGTATCACCAAGCTCAGTGTGGGCGTGAGCTGGGATCCGTCGGGCGGCACCAGCGGCGGGGCACTCGGCTGGGCGCGCCGCAAGCGTGGCGTGGACCTGGACTTGATCGCGATTCTCATGCAGGGCAGCGAGCCGGTGCGCTTCGCCGGACTGGACTCCTTGGATCCCTTGGGCAACGGCTCGGTTGTGCACACCGGCGACGAGCAGACCGGCGCCGCTTCCGGTGACGACGAGACGGTGCACGTCACCTTCGCGGATGTGCCCGGCGCGATCGACGGGATCATCTTCGTCGCCGCGGCCTTCAAGAAGGGGAGTTCGTTCGAGAAGGCGAACAACATTTCGTTCAAGGTCTACGACTCGACCGGTGGCAGCAGCCAGCAGGTCGCCGATATCTGGCCGTCGCTGCTCGGCAACGACAACGCCAACGCGGTCGCTCGGGCGTTCCGTTCCGGCGATGCGTGGCAGCTGGAGGTGCTGAACCGCAAGGGCAAGATCAAGCAGGGCGACAAGCAGGCGCTGCTGCGCTTCGCTATGCGGTAGCGCCCCGGTGCGCGTGGGAAACACGAGTACAACGCGCGGTGGCGGATCGGCGATGCGGTATTGAATTCTCCATGGCGAGTTCAGGGGGCCGGACAGCCTGTACGGGCGGTGCCGGGTCCCCTGCACATCGGTGTTTCGGGGGCCTCTGAGCTGGGCGGAAGCAACTCGCCGGGCGCGTGAGATGTGCTCCGGCGCAGTGCAAATCATTCACTGGCGGGAAGTCCGGGCGGATGTCGGCGCCGCACGGATGCGGCTACGGTTGGCCGGCGCGGTGCAGCCCGGGACGCTGCCGCGCTAGCGTCGGCACGCCGAGGAGATTGTGGTGGTTATCGATACCGTCCGTGAGGAACAGGCGATTCGTCAGATGACGGAGCGGCTGGTCGAAAACTACACCGAGACGTACTCCGCGGAGCATATCGAGAGCACCATCGGTGCGGCGAGACGCAAGTTCGAAGGTCGCCCGGTGCGGCAGTTCGTTCCGATCCTGATCGAGCGGCTGGTGCGACGCGAGTTGGAGAAGGCCGCCGAGGCGGAAGCCGAAGCCGCGGCCGTGGCGGTGGAAAAGGCGACCGAGCCGAATACCACGTTCACGCTGCCGGATCTCCGCCAATTGTGGTCGGCGAACAAGCGTTTCGCGCCGCTTGCCGTCGCGGCAGCAGTCGTCGTGGTCGTGCTGGCGGTTGTCTTCGCTGTGCGTCAGCCGGTCTCGCAGCCGCCTGCCGCCGCACCTGCCCCCGCTGCCGCGCCCACCGTGGTGCGCGGCGTCGTCGGTTCGGAGAAGATGGCGTTCTTCCAGGACCCGAAGGTGATCGACGCGCTGGCGCGCAATGGCGTCCGCGTCGAAGTGGAGCCGGCCGGATCGCGGCAGATCGCCACCTCCATCGACCTCGCGAAATACGATTTCGCGTTCCCGTCCAGCGAACAGGCCGCGGAGCGAATTCAGCGGCAGCGCAACGTGACCGCCAAGTACACGCCGTTCTCCGCCCCGATGGCGATTGCGACGTTCAAGCCGATCGCGGATCTGCTGGCCGGGGCGGGTGTGGTACGCCAGGGGCCGGTGTCGACCCTCGACCTGCGCCGCTACCTCGATCTGGTCCGCAACAACACGCGCTGGGACGAGTTGCCCGGCAACACCGCCTACCCGGTGCGCAAGAACATCCTGATCTCGACCACCGACCCGCGCAGCTCGAATTCCGCCGCGATGTACGTGGCCGCGGCGAGCTATGTCGCCAACGGCAACACGATCGTGCAGGGCCAGACCGCCGAGCACTCCGTTTCGCCCGCGCTGGCACGGCTTTTCGTCGGCCAGGGCTACACCGAGAACACCACCGAGGGACCGTTCAACAACTATCTCGCCACCGGCATGGGCCCCACACCGATGGTCTGGATCTACGAGGCGCAGTACGTCGAGGCCACCGTGCGCGGACAGGTCAAGCCCGACATGACGCTGTTGTATCCGTCTCCGACGGTGTTGTCCCGGCACACGCTGGTGCCGTTCGGGGCGACCGGTGACCGGCTGGGTCGCCTGCTGTCCACCGACCTCGAGCTGCAGCGGCTGGCCGCCGAGCACGGCTTCCGCACCAACGACGCCGCCCAGTTCGCGAAGGTCGCCGCCGAGCGCAATGTTCCGGTGGCCGCGGACCTGATCGACGTGGTCGCCACACCGACCTACGACACCCTGGAGCATCTGCTCGACGGAGTCACCAAGTCCTACAACTGAGTTCCGCGTCCGCGTTTCGGTGCGGACGAGCCGGGCATCCTCCTCGTATCAGGTATCCGACCGTAGGTATGAGGAAGCAGCAATGACAGCGGATGACGAGCCGTGGGAGATTCCCCCGCTCGATGACGCTCCGGACATCGCGCGCGACCCTGCACCGCAACCGGGGGCGGCGTTGGCCGACACCAAGAATTGGCCGGGGTACGGGTTGTTGCTGGTCGCGGCGTTGGTCGCGATCGGCGCCGCGCTGCTCGCGGGGTGGGGCCTCGATCGTGCCGCGCTCGCGGCAGCGGTCATCGCCGCTGTCTTCCTGGTGGTCGGCGTGATCCTGGTCGTGCTCGAACGACTGCGCGGACAAGCACGGACTCGACAGAACGCGGATCGGAACACCGTGTACCCGCGGAGTTGACGAACCCGGCTGGTTCCGCGCTGTGCCGACGGCCCAGTCCAAAGGATCTGGGAGGTTCGCGAAACCAAGCCCGCCGTCAACCGGCCGCGTGCGCCGCGATGCCGTCCAGCACGCAAGCGAGCCCGAAAGCGAAGCGCTGGTCCGCGTCCTGGTCTACGGCTTCGCGAACGCGGCGTCCGAATTCGGGATACCGGCCGCTCGCGATGACCTCCCGGATATAGGGCGCGACCGCTTGCCGCCATTCGTCCTCGGTGCGACCGGTTCGGCGCTGGGCTCTCTCGTCGGCCAGCTGCTGGGCGACGGCGCCGAAGACATACGCCTGCACCGTCTCGACAACCGCGGCGGCGAGGGTGATGTCGGCGGTGAGAGCTCCGGCGGCGGTCAGTGCGAGGTCTTGCAGGCGTAATGAATTCGCGCCGAGGGCAGGGCGTCCGGTGAGTTCGGCGCCGAGCCACGGGTGCCGGATCAGGGTGCTGCGCAGATGCCGGGCGACCGCGTCGAGGTCGGCGCGCCAGTCCCCGCTGAGCGTGGGCGGGTCGGATTCGCCGAGGACCGCATCGATCATCAGGTCGAGCAGGTCGTCGTGGCTGGCGATGTAGCGGTAGAGCGACGCGGTGCCGGAGGCGAGTTCGGTGGCGACCCGCCGCATCGACACCGCGTCCAAGCCCTCGGCGTCGGCGAGGTCGACGGCGGTGCGCACGATCCGCTCCACGCTGGGTGCCTGACGGCGCGGGGTGCGCGGCTGCTTGCTCCACACCAGGGTGGGCGGCTTGGGCGAACTCGTCATCACGTCCTCCTTTGCGCTCATTCTAGCACTGTGGTTACGGTGTATCCGTTATGAGAACGCTGTAACCATAAGGAGTAGGGCATGTCCGTGTCGAGAATTCCCGTGCTCATCGTCGGTGCCGGGTCGGTCGGGCTTTTCGCGGCCGTCTTCCTGGCGCATCACGGTGTGGCGGTCCACGTGGTGGAGCGTGCGCCGGGACCGTCGATCCATCCGCGTGCGACCGGACTCGGCCCGCGCACCATGGAATTCCTGCGCGAGGTCGCTCTCGCCGACGAGGTGAACGCGGCGGCCGTCGACATGTCGGCGGGCAGCCGAGGGCGGGTATCGGGCGCGACACTGGCCTCGATCGATTTCTCTTCCATCGCCGCGGCGCCCACCCGGCCATGGTCGGTTTCCGACCTGATCAGCCCGGCAGCGATCCGCGGCATCTGCGCGCAGGACCGGCTGGACGCGGTATTGGCCCCCGCCGCGGCGAAACGCGGTGCGGTGATCCGCTATTCGACCGCGCTGGTCGCACTGGAAGAGGACGCGGACGGCGTCACCGCCCGGCTCGACGACGGCACCGCCGTGCGCGCCGACTACGTGATCGCCGCCGACGGCGTGCGCAGCGGCGTGCGCGCCGCGCTCGGCATCGGCACCTCGGGTCCCGGGGCACTCGGTAATCCGAAGATGAGCATCTTGTTCCGCGCGGATCTGCTGCCCTACACCCACGGCAGGCACTTCGCCACGGCGGAGATCACCGGATCCGACGCGCCCGGCCTGCTGGTCACCGTGGACGGTGCGCGGGAGTGGATCTTCCACACCGATTACCACCCGGAGGCCGGGCAGTCGGCCGACGACTTCACCGACGAGCGGTGTCGCGCGCTGATCCGCACGGCGGTCGGCGATCCGGCTCTCGAGCCGGCGATTCTGAGTCGAATGTCCTGGCGCGCACGCGGGTTGCTGGCCGATAAGTTCCGGGACGGACGGGTCTTCCTGGTCGGTGACGCGGCGCATGCCGTGCCGCCGCAAGGCGCTTTCGGCCTGAACACCGGCGCCGCGGACGCGCACAACCTGGCCTGGAAGCTGGCCGCGGTGCTCCGCGGGCAGGCCGGATCCGCCCTGCTGGACACCTACGAGTCCGAGCGGCGCGCGGTCGCCTCGTTCACCCTCGACCAAGCGCTGCTGCGGGTGGCTCATCCTCGCCTGCACTGGGATATCAGCCAAGGGGCGGGCGCTGCCCGCGCCGAGGTGGGCATGGTCAACGGGCCCGTCGTGGCCATGGGGTATCGGTACGACTCCGCCGCGGTGATCGATGCGCGAACCGATCTGCCGGACACCGAGGAACTCGACTCGGTCCTCGACGCGACTCCGGGTTCTCGGCTCCCGCACCTGTGGATCGGCGAAGGGGAGTCGACACTCGATCTGGTCCGCTCCCAGTTCTGCGTACTGGCCGGTCCGGGCGGGGCGCGGTGGGTCGGCGCGGCGCGTGCAGCGGGCGATCGGCTGGGCGTTGCGGTCGGTGCCCAGGTGATCGACGTGCCGGAGTGGCCGCGGCGGGCAGCAATCGCGTCCGACGGCGCACTGCTCGTGCGGCCGGACCACATCGTCGCGTGGCGCGCCGACGCGCAGGGCGGCGATCCGGCCGACGCGCTGTCCAGCGTGTTGCGAAGGCTACTGCACCGTGACTAACGCCTACCGGGTGCCATGGCCTTGGCATGCCGTCAGCGCCGTGTTCTTGGTGGCGTTGAACCGGTCGATCACGGCGTTCAGTGTGTCGGTGTCCGCGCGACGGTCCAGCGTGTCGGCCAGGGCGGTGGTGTCATCCCGGTATGCGCGTAGCGGGTCGGCGACCGCGGACGGCACGTCTCTGGTGACCTTCTGATCTACCGAGCGCGCGTTGTCGCGCAGGGTCGCGACGGCGTGGACGGCTTTACCGTTCGTGTCGGGGTCGTTGCGGCCTTTGCTGTTGCTGGCGTCGATGTAGTCGTTGAACGCCCGTACCGAACTGCCGTTCGCGGTGAGGAATGCGTCGCAGGCCGAGTCGGTGGCGCGTTCCACGGCCGCGGCTCGCGACGACGAGGCCGCGGCCGCCGACGAGGTGACTTCCGAGGCGTACGCGGCCAGGTCCGTCTCGTTGACCTCCGCGGTACCCGAAACCTGCTGTGCGCAGGCACCGATGATCAACACGCCCGCCGCGGTGGTCATCGCGGCGGCCACCAGGCCCGTGCGTTCCAGTCGTCGCATGGTCGGTCCCACTTTCCCCTCGTACGTCCGGCTGGGACAGATGCAACAGTGCCGGACAGTCCGACCGTACTTGCCGAGCACGAGCGTCGCGCGGCCGCGCCGATATCGATGGTCAACCGATATCGGCGCGGCGCGCTGGTTCAGCTCTGGCCGAGCATGGTGCGCATCTGGTCGATCTCCGCCTGCTGGGCCGTGATGATTGCGCGGGCGAGCGCTTGCGCGTCCGGGTTCGTGCCGTCGGCGAGTTCGGTCTCTGCCATGGCGATGGCGCCCGTGTGGTGCTCGATCATCATGGTCAGCCACTGGCGGTCGAAATCCGGGCCGGATGCCGCTTGCAAGGCCGCCATCTGTTCGGCGGACATCATGCCGGGCATCGGCGTCCCGGGCATGGGTGTGCTCGGCATGTCGTGGCCTTGGTGTTCCTGGCCGACGCTGGGTGCGGGCTGGCCGAAGCTCTGCAGCAGAGTGGTGATCTGCTGCATCTCCGGCGCCTGTGCCTGCTCGATCGATGCGGCCAGGGCGCGCACTTGCGGATTGTCGGTGTGGCCGGGTACCAACCTGGCCATTTCGACGGCCTGCGCGTGATGCGGGTACATCATCCGCAGAAACGTCACGTCGGCGTCGTTGTGCTCGGCGCGCGCCGGTGCGCTCGTGGTCGCTGTCGCGCTCACCGAGGTGCCGTGCTCGGTGGTGTGGCCGGTATCGGCGTCGCCGCATCCGGCGAGGCTCAGCGCGGCGACCGCGGCGATGGCGGTGGTCACGCGGATTCGGGTGACGAACATGGGTGTGCTCCTTGCGAAATGGAAAGTCTGATGGCGGAGTGGACAACGCCGCGACCGTGGTTCGGACACAGGGACGCGGCGGAGCTGTCAGATCCGCAGAATCGCCAGTTCGGCCAAGGTGAGCACGGTCCACGGCGGTGGCCGTTCCTGCCGCGGTCGCCAATGCCGAGGCAGCGCCACACCGCGGCCGGGGCGATCGGCCGCCATGCGGTAGAGCAGCACCAACGCGACCAGTGCCGTGAGCACGACAAGGATGAACACGCAGCCGTGCATCCCGCTGTGCGCGCGATCGCACCCGTCCCCGGCGCAATCCGGACCGGGTGTGGCACCAGCCGCGAACACCACTGCGACCGGCCGCACGGTATGGGCCCACGGCGCCGCGCTCGCGGCGTCCACGGTGGTTCGACCGAGACCGCCTGCAACCGTTGTTACCGAGCCGATCCCGCCCGCGGATCGGAAGGATTCGCGGTAGCCGGGTTGGGCCCCGTCCTCCGCCCGTTTCCGGTCGTGGCCCGGCACGGTGCCGTTGAGGCTCGGTCGTGTCCAGACGGGCTCGGTGCGTATCCGTGCGTCGCCAGGCTCGACTCGGTGGTGCGGTCGAGCCTCGTCTGGGCCGGGCAGAGTGCCGTCACGGTTGTGCTGTGTCCAGGCGACTTTCGTGCGAATCTGCCCATCACCGGGCTCGATTCGGTGCAGTCGAGCTTCGGAGTGGCCGGGCACAGTGCGGCGACGGCTCGGTAGCGAGTGTGGCCGAGTCTCGGTGTGGCCTGACCGGGCGTAGGCGATATCCGGCATGGCGGTAGCGGCGGGACCGCTTCTCGCGACCGCAGCCGGTGCGTGCGCATCGGCCGCCTCCGGATCGGGCGTGCGGTTCGCGATCTCAGGGTGCACCGCGTTCCTGCCATGCGCACCGGCGGCATGGCCGACGACCGTGAAGACGGCCGAATGCATGGCGACGATTCCGGCGAGCAATGCCAGCACGCCGAGCAACCGGGCGAACCCGGTCGCTCGGAGCATGCGGCTACGGACCACGACCGCGAGTCTAGTGCCTGCGGATTTCCTCGCGGCCGCATACCCCTTGGGCGTACTGGTATAGGTCTACGGGCTGGCGATGTCCACGACCAGCCTGGTCGGATTGGACAGGGCAGTGACGGTGAAGGCGGGCCGGTCGGCCTGCACGCCGATGAACGACTGGGTGGCGCCTTCGAACACCGTCGTCCGGTACACACCCGCGACACCGGGCACCGCCGGGTCGACGGCGGGATCAGGGCCCGCGTACGGTGTCACCCCGCTGTCGAAGGGGTAGGCCGAGCCCAGGATCCGCACCTCGAGAATCGACCGGCCCGCCACGTCGACGCGATTGCCGCTGCCGTCCTGCACGGCGCGGTCGGTATATCGGACGAGCCAGCCGGGCGTGCCGACGCCGCCGAGGTCGTAGACCACGCGATCGAAGCCGGGTTGGCGGCCGATGCGGATGTCGGTGACCGTCAGCGCCGCGTCACCGGAAGCGGTGCCCCGCTTGGGCGAGGCGTCCTGCGGCACGGCGGGCGCCGGCCCGGCCGGTGTGCCGGTGGCGGCCGGCGCGCCGGTGAGCGACGGGGCCGGTAGCTCCGGGGCCGACTCGCCATTGCCGCAGCCCGAGAGCAGTACTGTCGCGACCGCGACCGTCAGCACCATCCAGTTGCGCATGAGGCCGATGCTACTCAGCGGCGCGCGTCGGATGGCGTAATCGGGGCTCGTTGCGGATGATTCGCCGTGCAGCGGAAGTGAAAGGGACGTCGCCGCGAGTGGGTTACGGCGCGGCAGGACAGCGGTGCCGAGCAGGAAATTGCCGGTCCATTGCTATTTCTCGTTCTCGGCGGCGCACGGGGTCTGTTCGCGCGGCGCGCGCCGATCGCCGCCGTCAAGCCGGGTAACAGCTCGGCCCGCTCGATCCCGCTGTGGCGCACGGATTGCGTAGTTCGATTGGCGAGCAGCGCCTTTCGCAGATCCGGGCTGGATCGGCGCGAGGCGCCGGTCCGGATGCGTCAGGGGATGTCGAGAAGCGACCGCCCCGAGTGGCCAGGTCGGTCGAGGACACAGCCGTTCTCGCGAACGGTCCGCTCAACGGTGGATGGCGCGATGTCGTTCGGGTCGCTTCGATGACCGTGCCGTCGGCGCGGTGCGTTCCGTCGACGATGCGTAGCCCGTGAGTTGTCCGGCCGCGGACTCCGTTCACCTCGGAGCGGTCGACACGCCGCGATCCGGTGCGTTTCTCGCTCCACGTCGAATTCCTCTGCGGCAATGCGTCACTCGGCCCGCTGATGTCACCGCGAACCACGAGACGGTCGGTTGGACGGGGTGGTCGCGACCATTCGGCAACGATCTAGCACACTTGAGGCGTGGGAAATGTCGAGGACGTACTGAGCCGATTGCGGCGGTATCCGGACGTGGAGGCGCTGAACCTCTATGCCGTGGATGCCGCCGATCGGCTGATCCTCGACGTCGCCGCGGACGCTTTGGCGACCGTCGATAGCGGAAAGGTAGCCGTTATCGGCGACAGTTACGGCGCACTGACCCTCGGCGCCATCGCCGGTCACGATCTGCGCGACGTCCGAGTGCACCAGGATCTGCTCACCGGCGAACTCGCGCTGGCGAACAACGCTCGCGCGCTCGGTCTGTCGGATCGCTACACCGCGCACCCACTCGGCGCCGGATTGCTGCGTGATGCCAGAGTGGTGTTGCTCCGCCTGCCCCGAGTGCTGGCCGGGCTGGCCGAAACAGCCGACGCCATCGCCCGTTACGCCGATCCGGACGTGGAGGTGTTCGCGGGCGGCCGGGACAAGTATCTGACCAAGTCGATGAACGACGTTCTGGCCCAGTCGTTCTGCGAAGTACGCGCCAGCCGTGGCAGGCAGAAGTCGCGCACCCTCCTGGTGGCGGGGGCGAAGCCGGTGGGCGACCCGCCCTTCCCGGTGCACGAACGGCTCGACGAATTGGGTCTCGAGGTGGTCGCGCACGGCGCCGCCTTCTCCGGCGCCCGCCTCGACATCGGCACCAGGTTCCTGCTCGAACATCTGAAATTGATGAAGCCGGACGCCCGCGACGCGATCGACCTCGGCTGCGGCACCGGCATCCTGGCCGTCGCGCTGGCCACCGCGCGGCCGGGAATCAAGGTGGTCGCCACCGATCAATCGGCCGCCGCGGTCGCCTCGGCGCGAGCCACCGCCGATGCGAACGGCGTCGCCGACCGCGTGTGCGTCGCGCGCGACGACGCGATGTCCTCGGCCGCGGACAACAGCGCCGATCTGGTGTTGTGCAATCCGCCGTTCCACGTCGGCGCGGCGGTACACACCGGATCGGCGATCAAGATGTTCGCCGAGACCGGACGGGTGCTGCGCCCGGGCGGTGAGCTGTGGACCGTGTACAACTCGCATCTCAACTATCGCGCCGTGGTGGAACGGATGGTCGGCCGGACCGAGGTGGTCGGGCGCAACCGGAAATTCACGGTGACTCGGTCCGTGCGTGGTCTGCACGACCCGAGGCAGCGGTAGAGTCCGAATTGTCTGGCTCAGTGAGCTTCCCCGGGGAACTCGCGGCCGGGGACAAACGTTGGACAAAGCAGTTGGATATCGAGGCGACCACCTCGATGAACAGCGGCAACGACTCCAGAAAGGGACGCCGTGCGTACCACGAGCAATCCGGTTTTCAGGAACCTGCCCAGGCAGGAGGGCGGTGGATACGCCAACTTCGGTTCCGGTGTGACCACCGCGGGACAGTTCGGCAACCAGTACGGCCAGCCGTACGGCCAGCACCCCCAGCAGCCCTACCCGCCACAGGCCCCGTCCACCACCAGGGCGATGACGATCGACGACGTGGTGACCAAGACGGGCATCACCCTGGCGGTGCTCGCCCTGTCCGCGATCGTCTCCTACGGCCTCACCAACGCGAACACGTCGCTCGCGCCGCTGTTCGTGATCGTCGGCGGCCTGGTCGGCCTGGTGCTGGTGCTGATCGCGACGTTCGCGAACAAGATGGACAACCCGGTGCTGGTGCTGTCCTACGCGGTCGCCGAGGGTTTTTTCCTCGGTGCGCTGTCGTTCATGTTCACCAATATCGAGTTCGGCGGGGCCGGCGGTAGCGCGCTGATCGGTCAGGCGGTGCTCGGCACGTTCGGTGTGTTCGCGGGCATGCTCGTGGTCTACAAGACCGGCGCCATCCGGGTGACGCCGCGGTTCACCAGGATGATCGTCGGCGCCATGATCGGCGTCCTGGTGCTCATGCTGGGCAATCTGATCGCCAGCTTCTTCATCTCCGGCGGTCTGGGTCTGCGCGACGGTGGCCCGCTGGCGATCGTCTTCAGCCTGGTGGTCATCGCCATCGCCGCGTTCAGCTTCCTGCTCGACTTCGACGCCGCGGACCAGTTGATCCGCGCGCAGGCGCCGGAACGGGCGGCCTGGGGCGTCGCCCTCGGCCTCACCGTCACCCTGGTCTGGCTCTACGTCGAGATCCTGCGACTGCTGAGCTACTTCCAGAACGACTAGCCGCACAGCGAAAGGGCGGTCGCCGGATCATCCGGCGACCGCCCTTTTCGTGTCTCAGCTCAGGCGTTCGATGACCATCGCCATGCCCTGGCCGCCGCCGACGCACATGGTCTCCAGACCGAACTGCTTGTCGTAGGTCTGCAGGTTGTTGATCAGCGTGGTGGTGATCCGGGCGCCGGTCATGCCGAACGGGTGGCCCAGCGCGATCGCGCCGCCGGAGACGTTCAGCTTGTCCTCGTCGATCTTCAGCTCCCGGGCCGAGCCGAGCACCTGCACCGCGAACGCCTCGTTGATCTCGACCAGGTCGATGTCGTCGATGGTCTTGCCCGCCAGCGCCAGCGCACGCTTGCACGCCTCGATCGGGCCGAGGCCCATGATCTCCGGCGACAGTCCGGACACGCCCGTGGACACGATGCGCGCCAGCGGGGTCAGCCCCAGCTCCTTGGCCTTGGTGTCGCTCATGATGACCAGCGCCGCCGCGCCGTCGTTCAACGGGCAGCAGTTGCCCGCGGTGATGGTGCCGTCCGGGCGGAACACCGGCTTGAGCCCGGAGACCGCCTCGTAGGTGACGCCGGCGCGCGGGCCGTCGTCCTTGCTGACCACCGTGCCGTCCGGCAGCGTCACCGGGATGATCTCCCGCTCGAAGAACCCGTTCTTGATGGCCTCTTCGGCCCGGTTCTGCGAGCGCACACCCCAGCGGTCCTGCTCCTCGCGGGTGATGCCGGTGAACGTGGCGACGTTCTCGGCGGTCTGGCCCATCGCGATGTAGGCGTCGGGGAGCAGGCCGTCCTCACGCGGGTCGTGCCAGATGCCGGCGCCGCCCTCGGCGGTCTTGGCGGTGCGCTCCTGTGCCTCGGTGAACAGGGGGTTCTGGGTGTTCGGCCAGCTGTCGGCGGAACCGGTCACGTAGCGGGAGACGGTTTCGACGCCCGCGGAGATGAACACGTCACCCTCGCCCGCCTTGATCGCGTGGAACGCCATCCGGGTGGACTGCAGCGACGACGCGCAGTAGCGGTGCACGGTGGTGCCGGGCACGAAGTCGTAGCCGAGCTGCACGGCGACGATGCGGGCGATGTTGAAGCCCTGTTCACCTCCGGGGGAACCGCAGCCGAGGATCAGGTCGTCGATCTGGGCCGGGTCCAGGGCGGGCACCTTGTCGAGCGCTGCCCGCACGATCTGCGTGGTCAGATCGTCGGGCCGCAGGTCGACCAGCGAACCCTTGCGGGCCCGGCCGATCGGGGAGCGTGCGGTCGAAACGATGACGGCCTCAGGCATGAGGACTCCTTTGTCTGACTGTTGTGGCGAACCTTTTTGTACTTACTCGCTGGTTCGTATCGAATTTACGTCCCGTCGCCGAGAACCGGAAGCGGGTGTCCCGTCCAGTGCGTCGATCAGCACCGGAAGCAGCTGCGCGGCGGCGAGTTCGTAGCCCACGGCGGAGGGGTGGAATCCATCGGCGGCGAACAGGAGTTCCGGCGCGGCGCGGAACTCCGGGGCGAGCAGGTATCCCATCGGCACCGGATGCCCGCCCGCGACGGTCGTCGCCACGTGCTGCGCTCTGGCCAAGCGGACGCTCCAGTTGTGCACCACGCTCCGCAGCGGTTGCGGGATGGCGGTCACCGTGCCCAGGTTCGGGCAGGTACCGACCACCACCACGGCGTCGGCGCGGCGCAGCCGGGCCACCGCCGCGGCGAGCCTGCGCGCGGAGGCGCGGATCGAGTGTTTCTTGGTGACATCGTTGGCGCCGATCAGGATGACCGCGGCGTCCGGTGGCGGACCCGCGACGAACATCGCGTCCACCTGACCGGCCAGGCCCTTGGAGGTGGCGCCGGAGATCGCCTTGGTGCTCAAGCGGACTCGCTGCCCGGTCGCGTCGGCGAGGCCGCGGGCCAGGCGCACGCCCGGTACCTCGTCGGGTACCAGGCAGCCGACGCCCGCCGCGGTGGAGTCGCCGAAGATCATCAGGTGCAGGTCGGCGTGTTTGCCGGTACGCCACGGCTCGGGTTCCGCGCAGCCCGCGGTGTAGATGCCGTCCGCTTCCGGCGGTTTCGAGGTGTCCCGGCCGATCACGCCGCGCGCGGCACCCGCTTGGGCCATGAGCAGGCGATAGGTCACCCACCACGCGGTGCCCGCGCCCGAACCGGCAAGCAGGGCCGCGGCACCGGTCATCGCCGCCGTCCGCCAGCGGAATTGAGGTGCGCTCACGCCAGGAATTTTACGAAATCACGCCGATCCGCTCAGTCCCGCGCCGCAACGAATCGGGCCCCCGACGTGATCGGCTGGACGCGTCCGCGGCACCTCTGCGCCGAGGCGGGTGCGATAGCCCCGCGCCCGTCGGCCGTCCCTGGTCGGTGCAGTCGCCATCCGGCCGGTCAGGACGTACCGGTCCGAGGCGCCGTCACCGGAGCGGCTGGGTCGCCCGGCACCACGAAGGAGCCGCGCGCGGGGACGCTCGCGGCGTCGGTGGAGATGGTGACCTCGACCAAGCCCGGCCCGGTGTCCTGGAACAGCGCGTACTGGATGCTGCCGTAGATGCCGGTGACCACCGTGTTGTCGTAGCGGCCGGTGGCGCCCGTGGTGACGTTGCGCCAGGCGACGGTCGTGCGGACCTCGCACAGCGGCGCGAACGGGTGGCGACCCGGCCCGATGCCCGACACGGGGAGTGCGCGGACGTTGAGAACGGCGCGGCCCGGCCATTCCGCGCTGGTATCGGCCCAGGTGCGGATGGTGGTCCAGCACAGACCACCATGCGCCAGCGTGGGCACGTCGGGGAATTCGACGGTCGCCGCGTCCGCGTGCGCGCCGGATCCGATCGCTAGAGCCATCGCCGATCCGGCCAAAATCGCTGCGGCGCGGGCGATGTTCGGCTGCTTCATGGCAGCGATCCTAAAGGCGCGAGCGCCGGTTTGCCGGTAGCCGGGACCGTTGCGTCCGGCGTGCGCGAACTCACAGGTAGTGCGTCTGCAACGATGGGGGCCATGCGCATCGCGGATCATGTCGTGGATCTCATCGGCAACACGCCGCTGGTCCGGTTGAACTCGGTCGTCGGACCGAACGCGGGGCTGGTGGCGGCCAAGATCGAATACCTCAACCCGGGCGGCAGCGCCAAGGACCGGATCGCGGTGAAGATGATCGACGCCGCCGAGAAGTCCGGGCAGCTGCGCCCCGGCGGCACCATCGTCGAGCCCACCTCCGGCAACACCGGGGTCGGCCTGGCGCTGGTCGCGCAGCAGCGCGGCTACAAGTGCGTCTTCGTCTGCCCGGACAAGGTCAGCGAGGACAAGCGCAACGTGCTGCGCGCCTACGGCGCCGAGGTCGTGGTCTGCCCGACCGCCGTGCCGCCGGACCACCCGAACAGCTACTACAGCGTCTCCGACCGGCTGGTCCGCGAGATCGACGGCGCGTGGAAGCCCGACCAGTACTCCAACCCGGGCGGGCCGGACAGCCACTACGAGACCACCGGCCCGGAGATCTGGCGCGACACCGACGGCAAGGTCACCCACTTCGTGGCGGGCGTCGGCACGGGCGGCACCATCACCGGCACCGGCCGCTACCTCAAGGAGGTCTCCGGCGGGAAGGTGCAGATCATCGGCGCCGATCCGGAGGGTTCGGTGTACTCCGGCGGCACCGGGCGGCCGTACCTGGTCGAGGGCGTCGGTGAGGACTTCTGGCCGTCCGCCTACGACCCCGCGGTGCCGGACGAGATCATCGCGGTGTCCGACGCGGACTCCTTCGAGATGACCCGCAGGCTGGCCCGCGAGGAGGGTCTGCTGGTCGGCGGTTCCTGCGGCATGGCGGTGGTCGCGGCCATCGAGGTCGCGCGGCGTGATCCGGACGCGCTGGTCGTGGTGCTGCTGCCCGACAGCGGGCGCGGCTACCTGTCGAAGATCTTCAACGACGAGTGGATGAGCTCCTACGGCTTCCTCCGCGAACGGATGGACGGCATTGCCGAACCGCTCGTGGGTGACGTACTGCGCGGCAAGTCCGGCGAGCTGCCCGACCTGGTGCACACCCATCCGTCGGAGACGCTGCGCGACGCCATCGAGATCCTGCGCGAGTACGGCGTGTCCCAGATGCCCGTGGTCGGCGCCGAGCCGCCGGTGATGGCGGGTGAGGTGGCGGGCAGCGTGTCCGAGCGCGACCTGCTGTCGGCGGTCTTCGAAGGCCGGGCGCACCTGACCGATTCGGTGGCCCAGCACATGAGCCCCTCGTTCCCGCTGATCGGCTCGGGCGAGCCCATCTCCGCCGCGACCAAGGCGCTCTCGGACACCGACGCCCTCATGGTCGTCGAGGACGGCAAGCCCGTCGGCGTCATCACTCGTCACGACCTGCTCGGCTTCCTCAGCACCGGCCACATCGGAAAGTAACCGAGCACGCCGGGCCGCCGCATCGATCGAGCGCGCCCTGCGGCATCGAGGTTATGGCGCAGGGCTCTCATGATTCGACGGCCGACGCGGTGGCAAGGCCTCGGGAACGCCCCATGTGAGACTTGTGGCGGATGCATGAATGGCCCGGCAGCGAAGTGGATGCGGCGTGACTCGCGCGGTGCCGGGCTTTGCCCGGGTGCACCGGCCGCGCTTCGCCGAGATTGCGGCCGGGCTTCCCGGGTGTCCTTTACAGGGCACTGACTTTCGGCTGTCGAGTCGAGCCTATGCCGGTCGCCTGCTGCGCACTGTTTCGCGTACCCCGCCGGTGATCAGGTCGGTCCACTCGTCGGCTAGCAGAGCCAGCCGGTACCAGGCGGCGTGCACCCGGGCGTCGGAGACCTTTTCGGCGGTGTGCAGCAGGTGGCTGGCGTGGACGTGGGCCGCGGCCATGCGATCGACGGTGGCGCCGAGAGATTCCGCGCGCAGATGGTCGGTCGAGCGCTTGCGGGGGAACTGGTCGACCACCCACGCATCGATGGCGGCCACCAGTTCGGCACGGCGGCAGTCGATTCCGGCGGCGGCCAGGGGATCGGTGTGCCGCTGCCGGTGCAGCGTCGCCAGTGTCGCGGCCCAGGTGAGCAGGGGATGGTCGTCGTCCGAGTCGCTCGAATGCCCGCCGAAGGCGGCGACGAGTTCGCGCTGATCCGGCAATGGCCTTTCGCCGCCGCGCGGATGCCGCGGCAGGTGCTGGTTACGCACGAACATGGCTGGCTCCCAGTGCATTCGGAACCGACCACCGTGCGCTACGGTCGATTGTCAAACTGTGCATCGTGCACCTCCGATGGAGTGGCGGTGGAGGCATCGCCCAAATGCCGGGGTCCCCCTCTAGCTTGAGCACCGCCCTTGGCGTGCCGGTGACACCCACATGGCACCAAAATGACCAAACGTAACAATCCCCTACCCGTGGCGACCCACCACGCCGTGAGCGTTTCCCCTTGGAGAACTCGGCTTCGCACGGCAATCCTTCGCACCGGCCGCGAGGTGTGCTCGGGCCTCGATTCAGCTTGCGAAGTGGGTCGGCAGGCAGTCTGCCGGGCAGGGCTCGATGCTGTCAATTCGGCGCTGGGCGAGCGCAATCGAGCTCGGCACGCGGAAGGCGGGAATTCAGTGGTGCGCGCGATCGGCTGTGACCGAGAAGTCCGACAAAGATCAAAATAAAAAAATGGCAATCTGTCCGCAAATATCAGATTCAGAGATTCTTCCAGGGGTATAGCCGGGCTGGACGCAGCCGTGGCAAATAGCCGCGGCGCCATCGCACAGCGAAGGGATGGAGATGCACACCTCTAGTCTGGCCATCGATTTTCAGCAGGGGTTCTCCGACGCTTGGGCTTCCATCGCCACGTTCGTGCCCAAGCTGGTCGGCTTCCTCGTCATCCTGCTCATCGGCTGGCTCGTCGCGAAGGCGGTAGAGAAGATCGTCGACAAAGTGCTGGAGCGGGTCGGGTTCGACCGGGCCGTCGAGCGCGGCGGGGTGCGGCAAATGCTGGCGCGGAGTAAATACGACGCCTCCGGCATTCTGGCGCGGCTCGCGTACTACGCGATTCTGCTGATCGCCCTGCAAATCGGCTTCGGCGTCTTCGGCCCGAACCCGGTCAGCGACGTGATCGCAGGCATCGTCGCATGGCTGCCGAGGGCGGCGGTCGCGATCGTCATCGTGGTGGTCGCGGGTGCGATCGCGACCGCGGTGCGCGATGTGGTCGGCAACACGCTCGGCGGCCTGTCCTACGGCCCGATGCTCGCCCGGATCGCGGCGGTGTTCATCTGGGCCATCGGCATCGTGGCCGCGCTCAACCAGATCGGCGTCGCCACAGCGGTCACCGTGCCGATTCTGATCGCGGTGCTGGCCACTGTCGGCGGCATCCTGGTCGTGGGCGTCGGCGGCGGCATGATCCGCCCGATGCAGCAGCGCTGGGAGAACTGGATCAGCGACCTGGAGCACGAGATCCCCACGGCCAGGGGGCATGCCGAGGCCTACCGCCGGGGCCGTGAGGACGCTGCCCGCGAACAGATGCTCATGGATCAGCAGGCGGCGCGGGGTCAGCAGCCCGCCGCCGAAGGGCAGTGGGAACAGCAACCGGTTGGCGCGCCGGCGCAGCAGGAGGGCGCGCAGGGGCAGCAATGGCAAGAACCCGGCACCCGCGGCCCGGGGCAGCAGCCAGGTCAGGGCACAACCCCTGGTGCGGCCTACCCGCAGCCTGGTCAGGGTGCGGCGCCGGGCGGAGGTTATCCGCAGTCCGGTCGGGGTGCGGCGCCCGGTGGAGGCTACCCGCAGCCCGGTCGGGGTGCGGCGCCCGGCGGAGGCTACCCACAGCCCGGCCAGGGGACGACCCCGGGCGGGGGCCGACCGCAGCCCGGCGAGTACCGGGACTACCGCGATGAAGGCGACGAGCGGTAGGTCCAGATCCGCCGCGTGGACAGCGTGTCCGTCGTAGGCACGGCGGACGCGCTCGGCTGCGGCAACTCGCTCAGTGCAGTTGCGGGAGCGCGGACTCGGTGGGGTTGCGCATGCCGTGCAGGCACACCCCGGCCAGGCGCAGATGGATCCATTCCGCCTCGGCCCACTCGCGGACATCCTGCGGCAGCCCGGCGCGCGTCACCGGCGCGTCCGGCTGGCCGTAACCGCCGCGTTCGGCGGCACGGTCCGCACGCACCTGGTCGAGCAATCCGCGCGCGTAACCCGCGAGCAGCACGGCGGGAGGAACGTCCGACGAATCCGCCACGCCGTGCCGCAGGATGTCGCGAACTGCGGCAGCATGCTGGTCCAGGACGGCCGAAAGCGCGGGCAGCCGCGCGGCAGCGGCGGTCGCGGGCGCTCCGTGCGTCTGGTGCAGGCGATTCAAAGTCCTGCGCGCCGACGCTTCGAGAAAGCTGGGGCCGAGCAAAAACATCACAATATGCTAGCAATCATCCAGTATTTATCAAATTGTGACTTCGGCCGCGGTCCAATGATCGGTCGAGGTTCGACTCAGCAAACTTATTGCCAGGGAAAGATTTTGTCAGCGAAAAGCATTCGCGTCCGTCAAGGCACGGCCGAGTACCAGCTGATGCACCTCCGCGGTGCCCTCGTAGGTGAGCACCGACTCCAGATTGTTCGCGTGGCGCAGCACCGGGTAGTCGAGCGTGATGCCGTTGGCGCCGAGGATGGTGCGGCACTCGCGGGCGATCGCGATGGCCTCGCGCGTGCTGTTCAGCTTGCCCGCGCTCACCTGCTCGGGCGTGACCACGCCGCGGTCTTTCAGCCGCCCGATATGCAGCGCGAGCAGCTGGCCCTTGCCGAACTCCAGCGCCATGTCGGCCAGCTTGGCCTGGGTGAGCTGGTAGGCGGCCAGCGGCTTGTCGAACACCTCGCGGGTCCTGGCGTACTCGATGGTCGTCGCAAGGCAGTCGCGAGCGGCGCCCAGCGCGCCGAAGATGATGCCGAAGCGCGCCTCGCTCAGACAGGCGAGCGGCGCGGCCAGTCCGCGCGACCCCGGCAGCACCGCCTCGGCCGGCAGGCGAACGTCGTCGAAGTCCAGTTCCGCGGTGATCGAGGCGCGCAGCGACAGCTTGCGGTGCATCTCCCGCGCCGTGAACCCGGGCGTGCCCGCCGGAACCAGGAACCCGCGGATCACCTGCTTGCCCTCGTGCTCGGTCTGGGCCCAGACCACCGCGACATCGGCCACCGATCCGTTGGTGATCCACATCTTGGAGCCGTTCAGCACCCAGTCGGCGCCGTCGCGCTTGGCCCTGGTCCGCATGCCACCCGGGTTGGAGCCGAAATCGGGTTCGGTCAGTCCGAAGCAGCCGAGCGCGCGGCCCGCGGCGAGTTCCGGCAGCCACTGCTGCTTCTGCTCCTCGGAGCCGAACTTGTGGATCGCGGTCATCGCCAGCGAACCCTGCACCGAGACCATGCTGCGCACCCCGGAATCGACCGCCTCCAGTTCCTGGCAGGCCAGGCCGTAGGTGGTCGCCGACATGCCCGCGCAGCCGTAGCCGTCCAGATGCATGCCGAGCAGTCCCAGCTTGCCCAATTCCGGTGCGAGCTCGCGTGCCGGGAAGGTGCCCGCCTCGAACCAGTCCGCGATGTGCGGGCGCAGTCGCTGGGCCGCGAACGCCGCGACGGCGTCCCGGATCTCGCCCTCCTCCTCGGACAGCAGTGCATCGGTGGCGAACAGTTCTTCGACGGTGACCATGGACTCAGCGTAAACGGACGCCGTACCGGTGAGACCGATCTCACGCGGCGCGTGCGGCGCAAGATTTCCAGAGCATGATCGGCGCGTAATTCGATCGGGGCCAGCGGAGAGACCCCGCGATGCGGGAGGTCCCGGCGCGTTCGCGTGCCCGGCATTTCCCCCATGCGAACCCACCGGGACAGTTGCCCGGGAATCGCCCGATTAGGCTGAGCCCATGAGCGAGCTGGGATTCTCCACACGTGCCGTGCACGCCGGGTACGAGCCCGATCCGCAGACCGGCGCGGTGAATGTGCCCATCTACGCGAGTTCGACGTTCGCCCAGGACGGCGTGGGCGGGTTGCGCGGCGGTTTCGAGTACGCCCGCACCGGTAACCCGACGCGCTCGGTGCTGGAGGCGAACCTCGCCGCGCTGGAATCGGGCCGCTACGGCCGGGCGTTCGCCTCGGGCATGGCCGCGACCGACTGTGCGCTGCGTGCCACGCTGCGTCCCGGCGATCACATCGTGATCCCCGACGACGCCTACGGCGGCACCTTCCGGCTGATCGACAAGGTATTCAGCCAGTGGGGCATCGAGCACTCGCCCGCGCACGTGTTCAACGTCGAGGAGATGCGCGCCGCGATCCGGCCGAACACCAAACTGGTGTGGATCGAGACCCCGACCAACCCGCTGCTGAGCATCGGCGATATCCCCGCGCTGGCCGACGTGGCGCACGCCGCGGGCGCCAAACTGGTGGTGGACAACACCTTCGCGACCCCCTACCTGCAACAGCCGTTGCTGCTCGGCGCCGACATCGTGGTGCACTCCACCACCAAGTACCTCGGTGGACATTCCGACGTGATCGGTGGCGCGCTGATCACCAACGATCCGGAACTCGACGCGGCGTTCGCGTTCCTGCAGAACGGCGCGGGCGCGGTCCCCGGCCCGTTCGACGCCTTCCTCACCCTGCGCGGTACCAAGACCCTCGCGCTGCGGATGGACCGGCACTGCGACAACGCCGAAACCCTCGCGGAGTTCCTGTCCCGGCACCCAGCGATCTCCCAGGTGATCTACCCCGGCCTGCCGGAGCACCCGGGCCATGCCGTCGCCGACAAGCAGATGCGGCGATTCGGCGGAATGATCTCGGTGCGCCTGCACGGCGACGTCGAGGCCGCCCGCAAGTTCTGCTCGCGGACCGAGGTGTTCACCCTGGCCGAGTCCTTGGGTGGGGTCGAGTCGCTGATCGAGCATCCGGCCGCGATGACGCACGCGTCCACCGAGGGCTCCGAGCTGGAGGTGCCCGCGGATCTGGTGCGGCTGTCGGTCGGCATCGAGGATGTCAGCGACCTGCTCGCGGACGTCGAACAGGCGTTGAGCTAAATTCACGGACATGACGAAGCGGCCGCACCCGGTGATCGGGCGCGGCCGCTCGTGTCCGCGGGGGTATCGGCCGGGCGGCGCGCCGCGGCCGCGAGCATCAGCTGTGGTAGGGCTCGGCGCTGATCAGCGTGACCTTCATGGTGTTGCCGTTGGGCAACGTGTATTCCCTGGTCTCGCCCACCTTGGCGTTGATGAGTGCGCCACCGAGCGGGGAGTTCGGCGAGTAGGTCTCCAGCTTGGAATCGCGCAGACCCTCTTCGCGGGTGGCGATCAGGAAGGTTTCGGTGTCCGTCTCGTCGCCGTCGTAGTAGACCTTGACGACCGACCCGGGAAGCGCGACGCCGGATTTGGTGGGTGCAACGCCGACCTTGGCGTTGTTCAGCAGCTCCTGCAGTTGGCGAATGCGCGCCTCCTGCTGACCCTGCTCCTCGCGCGCGGCGTGGTACCCGCCGTTCTCCTTGAGGTCGCCTTCTTCGCGGCGTTCGTTGATCTCGGCGGCGATGACCGGACGATTGGCGATGAGCGCGTCGAGTTCGCTCTTGAGCCTGTCGTGCGACTCCGGGGTCAGCCAGGTCACTTGCGTCTCAGTCATCTCGATCACTCCCTAGTAGTTGTTCCCGGCGGGCCGGGATTCCCTGAGCACTGGCGTATACCCACTCGACAGCAGGCACGCGCCAGTCGACGGCTAGAGCGATCCTGGGAAGTTCATCGAACCCCGACAGGCCCTGGTCGCGGGCAAGCTCGCAAGCCCGAACCGTCAGCGCTGGCCGCCAATGCAGCAAACACGGCTCCGAACCCCGGAACCGTGTATCCAGCCATTTTAGCATGATTCACAAATGTGCAGGTCGGAGTTGATTTCCTGGGCACGTCGGGGGCAAACGCGCGGAAATCAGCCAGCTCGCAGATAACTGGGCACCTGATCACTACATGCGTAGATGCTGCCCGATACCGGCCGCGCGGACGCGCGCACGGTGGTGGTCAGCTCCACGGTTCCGCTGCTCGAGGGCTCGACGAGCACCTCGCGGCGGCCCAGTTCGGACCCGTCGCGCGCCATCGCGCGCACGAAGCACACCACCGGCCGCGATGGGTCGGCACGGGTGACCTTGAGCCGGATGGTCATGGTCGAGTCGTCCACCACGGTGTAGCCGAGCTGCTCGGCCTCGATGTCGTCCGGGCCGTACTTCTGATAGCCGAGGTAGGCGACGCCGAGCCCGGCGAGCACCACGAGCGCGCCGAGCACCGGCACTATCCAGCGCCGCCGCGCCGATGGCCGCGTCCCGTACCGGTCGGCGGGCGGGCCGCTCGGCGTGGCCTTCCCGCCGCCGTTCTCCGGCGCAGGCTCACTCATGCCGCCCCCTCGCTGCGCTCGGCGCCGCCACGAGCGAGCGCTCGGCTGTGCCTGCTTGTTCGCTCGCTCATGGGTAGGCGCTCCCGGGGGGTACGTCGGAACAAAGATGGGTCGAATGGAACTATAGGTAACGAAGCCCCGACACCCGCGAGCGAGAGCGACGGTGAACGAGACGTGAGTGGCCTTCGCCTCATGGCGGTGCATGCCCACCCGGACGACGAATCCAGCAAAGGCGCCGCGACGACCGCCCGTTACGCCGACGAAGGACATGAGGTCCTCGTCGTCACGCTGACCGGCGGAGAACGCGGAAGCATCCTGAACCCGGCCATGGACACCCCCGGCGTCCTGGAACGGATCCACGAGATCCGCCGCGAGGAGATGGACGCCGCGGCCCGCGCGCTCGGCGTGCGCCAGCACTGGCTCGGTTTCGTCGACTCGGGCCTGCCGGAGGGCGATCCGCTGCCGCCGCTGCCCGAGGGCTGCTTCGCGCTGGTTCCGCTGGAGGAGGCGACCGAGGCGCTGGTCCGCGTGGTGCGCGAGTTCAAGCCGCACGTGATGACCACCTACGACGAGACCGGCGGCTACCCGCATCCCGACCACATCCGCTGCCACGAGGTGTCGATGGCCGCGTTCGAGGCCGCGGGCGACCCCGAGCGCTTCCCCGACGCCGGCGAGCCGTGGACGCCGCTGAAGCTGTACTACGACCACGGGTTCAACATGCGGCGGATGGAACTGTTCGCCGCGGAGTACGAGCGGCTCGGCGAACCGTTCCCGCTGCAGGAATGGCTGGACCGGATGCGCAAGTACGCCGCCGAGCGCGGTGACGTGGTCTCCCGGATCACCACGCAGATCGAGTGCGCCAAGTACTTCCCGCAGCGTGACGACGCCTTGCGTGCACACGCGACGCAGATCGACCCGAACGGCGCGTTCTTCGCCATTCCGCTGGAAATGCAGCAGCGGCTGTGGCCTACCGAGGAGTTCGAGCTGGCCAAGACCCGGGTGAGCACCGCGCTGCCGGAGACCGACCTGTTCGCGGGCATCGAGGACGAGCGGTCGTGACGCTGGTCCTGCTCGCCCAGACGCCGGGCACCCCGACCGGGCCGGAGTTCGGCAAGGCATCGCCGCTCGGGCTCGTCATCGTGCTGATCCTGCTCGTGGGCACCTTCCTGCTGATCCGGTCGATGAACCGGCACATCAAGGGCCTGCCCGCGACGTTCGAGCCGGATCACCCCGAACCGGATCAGGAGGCCGACGAGGGGACCGAGCACGGCATCACGCGCCGCGCCGAGGAGTCCGAAGACGCGGATCCCGAGGAGCGCGCCGAGTCCAAGGGCGCGGATCCCGATGGCCGCGCCGAGTCGAGCTGAAACCCCCGCTGAGCTGCGCTCTGTTACCTTTCCGCGCTCTCGATCGTCAATGAGGCAGTCGCGGCACGAACCACGGCCCGCAGGACGGCCGAATACCTGGATTCGTTGCTCGCGTCTCCCTTCGATACGAACGCGAGAGTCAGGACAGAGCGATGACATTCGAGGAACTGCGTGGTGCGCTGCCGGGCCGCGTGCTGCTGCCGGGTGATGAGGGTTTCGAGAACGCGGCCCGGCCGTGGACGCTGACCGTCGTTCAGCCGGTGGCCGCGGTGGTACACGCCGCCGACGCGTACGACGTCGCGGCCGTCGTCCAGTACGCGCGCGGCGCCGGTGTTCCGGTAGTCACCCAACCGACCGGGCACGGTGCCGCGGGTGACATCGCGAACGCGATTCTGCTGCGCACGGGAGAGTTGGACAGCATCGAGATCGATCCCGCACGGCGGGTGGCGCGGGTCGGCGCGGGCGCGAGCTGGGGCCGGGTGCAGGCCGCCGCCGGTGCGCACGGGCTGACCGGCCTCGCGGGCAGCAACCCCGCGGTCGGCGTGACGGGTTACACCGTGGGCGGCGGGATGAGCTGGTTCAGCCGCAAGCACGGCTGGGCTTCCGACGCGGTGCGCGCCTTCGAGGTCGTCGATGCCGAGGGCATGCGCCGCCGGGTCACGGCTGCGGACGACCCGGACCTCTTCTGGGCGCTGCGCGGAGGCGGCGGAGACTTCGCGGTGGTCACCGCACTGGAATTCGACCTGTTCCCCGCGCCGGAACTGTTCGGTGGCCGCGTCTTGTGGCCCGCGACGCGCATTCGCGAGGTCTTCGAGGCGTTCCAGGAGATCACCGCGACGGCCCCGGACGAGCTGGCCGTCTGGTTCCAGCGTCTGCAGATTCCGGACGCGCCGCCCATGGTCGGGCTGGACGCGGTGTACCTCGGCGATCCGGACCAGGGCCGCGCTCTGCTCGCCCGGCTCGATGCCATCGGGGATGTGATCATCGACAGGCGTGGGGTTTTCGGGCCCGCCGATATCGGCGCCATCACCGCGGAACCCACCGATCCGAGCCCCTCGCTGTCGCGTGCCGAGCAGCTGACCGATCTCGGCGACGCCGTGGTCAAGACCCTGATCGACGAACCGGTCGCCCCGCTGGCCAATCTGCAGATCCGCCACCTGGGCGGGGCGCTGGCCGAACTCCGTTCCGACGGTGGCGCGCGCGGCCCGGTCGCCGAGCCGTATCTGCTCTACTGCTTTGGTCTCGGGCTCCCGCACCTTGCCGAGGCCGTCAGGGCCCGGCGCACGGCGATAGTCGACGCGCTGAGCGGCCAGATCAGTGGACGGAAGCCGTTCACCTTCCTCACGCCCGACGAAAACGCCTCCGCCGCTTTCGATTCCGCGACGTTGACCCGGCTGCGCGAGATCAAACGCGCTCGGGACCCGCGCGGCGTCATCCGGGCCAACTACCCGGTGCTCGGGTAGCTGCCGGGGCGGACAGTCGCGGCGGCTGCGGGCAGATGGACTCTGCCCGGCGCTGGGTACGCACCAGCGCAGGAGCCGTCGCGCAGTGGCGGCTGCGGGCGGGTGGTGATCGACCTCCGTGGGGCCGGGGCCGGAAAGTGGGCTCGGCCCCGCGGGTCGTCGTAGCGAAGGGATAGTCGACTTCGCACCGGGAGGTGCAATGGAGTTGTGGTGCCCCTTGTCACCGCCGGATGCCGGAGCTCGGTGGCGCGCCTGAATTGTTTGCCGCGGATTGTTTTTCTCGGCTCCCACACGACTCATTACTTTCGCGGTTGCCCGTAAGCGCACTGCCGGCAACCATTTTGCGCAATATGGTGTTCGCAATACCGCGCGTCGGTCGGTGTCCTGTGTTACCAATTCAGCCAAACCGCTCGACCGAAGGAACATCATGGACAACGTGATCGGACAGATCGACCGTGCACTCGATGCGACCGGAGCGATCGTCGCCGCCGTGGAACGGGCGGGCCTGGCCGCGCCGACGCCGTGCCGGGACTGGGACGTGCGGGCCGTCCTCAACCACACCGTGGGTGGCATGCACATCTTCGCGGCGGCACTGAGCGGCACGGATGCCGGCGCCGAACACGATTCCGACTGGCTCGGCGGTGACCCGCAGGGCGCCTACGCCGCGGCGGCGGAGGTCGATCGCGCCGCCTGGCACCGGCCGGACGCGCTGGACGGCACGGTGGGCATTTCGCTGGGGGAACTGCCGGGCCCTGCGGCGGCGCTGGTGCATCTGACCGAAGTTCTCGTCCACGGTGTCGACATCGCGGTGGCCATCGACCGGCCGGATCTCGCCGACGACGAGCTCTGCGGCGAATTGCTCGCCACCATGCAGGCGATGGGCGGGATCGATTCCTTCCGAGCGCGGGGCGTTTTCGGACCGGAAATCGTTGTGGCCGAGGAAGAACCGGCACACCGTCGGCTCTTGGCCTATGTCGGACGCGAGGTGTTGACCCGGACGCCGTAGTCGGCGACGAACCACCTACGCGGCTGTCACTGGATTTCACCGAAGGTTGCGTGACGAGGCACTAGGGTTGACGGAGCCGACCATTCGCCCACCGCAGTGCAGCGGTCTCCTCAGTGCGGGGCGCGCTGGCAGTCACGAGCGCCGGGCCGGAGGGGGCGGGACCTGCCCGAACCTGCTGAAAGGCGCCACCGACCGATGCCGAGAACGATCCTGTACCCCTCCGACGAGCAGATCCGAATCACCACAGCGAGATTGCTCGACCTGTATGTCGACTCCGCCCCCGTGTTCTTCGGCCTCACCTTGGCGGGACCGGATCGAGTCGGCGTCATGCCGCAGCCGATACCGCCGACGGACGAACCGCCGATTCACGACCTTTCGACGCTGATCTTCTCGCGTGCCCCCCGAGCAACGTTGTGGGGCTTCGGATATCGCGACGAAGTACGCACCGAACGCGACGGCGAATCGGTCGAAGCAATGGCCGTGTGGACCGCCGACGCGCGGGGCAACATGTGGAAGGCCGTGCAGTTCCAGGACCAGCCGGACACGGACCCGGTGGTGACCTTCCGCCCGGCCGACGAAGGCCGCCCGAACGAGGAGGCGATCATGCTGGAGTTATGGGTCGCGGCAATCGCTCTCGCCGCAATCTAACGGACGCCGAAGCCGCGACCTACCTCAACCTAGCTGTCCCGCGGAAGGCGGGACAGTTCGGTCAGCGGCCGGAACCGCTGAATGATCCGCTCCTCAGTCCGCCGGCGGATCCGCTTGGCAGCCGGAGTTCGGCATCCGGCACACCGGCGCCGTTGGGGTCCAGCAGATCGTCTTGGTTCGCGTAGGGGCTCGTGCCGGGTGCCGCCTGTCGCGTCGTGAGGTACTTCCACAATCCGTCCGCAAGTCCGATGCCGCCGCCGAGCAACGTCCCGACCAGGCCGCCACCCGCGGCGAGCGCCATGATCACCGCGGGTGCCGTTGCGAGACAACCAGGGCCGACGACCAGGCATGAGCCGAGGCCGATTACGGCTCCGATTACGGCTCCGGTAGCCAATCCGACGACGGTACCCACCACTGTGCCGCGGGTGAGATTGTTGGACAGGTCGTTGAGCGCCAATTGCTCCTCGAGTGGTGAGGCGACCGGCTGCGCTCGGTCCCGATGCGACGCGACGTCCGGTATGAGCGTGAGAACTCTTCCCGCACCGGTGATCTGCTGTGCGATCTCATGACGTTCGCCGTCGATGGTGAATGCCAACGGGAGAGTGTCCAGCAGCTCGCCATCGAGGTCGAGGATGGACACGGATTGCCGGTCCGGGGCGAGAGCGAAGGTTGCGCCATCCAAGGT
Source organism: Nocardia sp. Marseille-Q1738 (assembly GCF_965283145.1). NCBI lineage: Bacteria > Bacillati > Actinomycetota > Actinomycetes > Mycobacteriales > Nocardiaceae > Nocardia > Nocardia sp. Marseille-Q1738. The sequence continues at coordinate 1,682,335 of NZ_CBDIMS010000001.1, forward strand.
GGTGACCACGGACTGCCCGATGATATCGACACGGTAGGTGTCAGACGGCAACGTTTCGGCGCCCGCCGACGCCACCGCCGCGAACACTACGGTCGTGGCCAAGATTGCCGATCCCCATTTGATCATGATCGTCCCTCCACCCGTCACTGGCCGTGCGACGCATGAGCGGGAGCCGGAACCCCACCCGGCCGGCCCTGAACGTGCGGGGCGTACTTGGTCTCGCCCGGCGGTGTCTGCAGCGTGGTGACGTATTCGTACAACGCATAGGCGGCGGTCGGTCCTCCACCCAGAACCAGCCCGGCGATGCCGCCTACGGCTCCCACCAGGCCGATGATCGGAAGCACCGTGACCACGCAGCCGAGACTGATGACCACGCATGCCGCGCCTGCCAGTACGAATCCGACGCCGATTCCGACGACCGCACCGATCGCGGTGCCGACCAAGCTGCCGAGCGACGTGCCGATGTTGACCGCATTGATCAGATCGTTCATTGCCAGCTGGTTCTCCAAAGGCGAAGCGACCAGGTTCAATTCGTCGCGCCGTATGCCTTCGGTCTCAGGGGTCATCGTCAGCGTACGGCTGTCGCCAGAGATCTCATATCGAATCGGCAGCCGCTGTCCGTCGATGCTGAAGGTCAGCGGAACGGCCTCGAGGTCGTGTCCGGCAGCGTTGCGCACGACCACCGACTGCCGGTCTTCGGCAAGGGCGAACACCCCGTGGTCGAGTGTGGTGATCACCGACCTGTCGACGACGCTCGCGTAGTACGCCACCCGAGGCGGGTCGGTCTCGGGGCCTGCCGCCGCGGTCGCGGTCGCGGTCACGACGGTAGTGGCGGTGAGTATTGCTGCCCACGCAGCTCTGCGAAGGGGCATTGATCTTTCCTTAGCTTGGGTTCCTCGTCCGGCGAGTCCGGGTGAAGAACAGGGGAGCCGCATCCACGCGAAGTTCGGATCGATGAGTTCGATACGAGATCGCTGCACGAGGCGCCGCACGGTCTGGCGGGCCCCCGGCTGACATCGGCTGGTTGTTGTTGTTGCGGTGCGCTCTCGCAAGCGGGTGCGCACGCTGAGTATATCTTCATAGCTGACGATAAAGTCAGCAATTTCGAAAACCCACCCCACCGCCGCGGAAAACGCGGCAGCGCCACCTCTCCTGCAACCAGCCCTCGCCAAGATCGGTGGCCTCGGTGAACCTTGCTCGTTCCCGTGGCTCTGCCAGAGGCAGCGCCGGATACAAGATCGGCTGTCTGTGCATTCCGGTAGCGTCCCTGCGGCGCCCCCCGCGCGGATCGACGCCACGACACCCCTTCTGGACGACCCGACATGACACACGACTCCGACATCGACGCGGCGCTGGCCGGCCTCGACGGCAGGCGCGGCAGCATGGTTCCGTTCGCCGGCACCTGGTGCCTCGCACCGTATCCCCGCACCCAATTGGCCGATGGCCGCGCCTGCACAGTCCTCGCTGACGACGACGGGCTACAGACCCTGGTCGTCGCCGACGACGGCGAAGTCCTGATCGTGACCGACGACGGCACAGGACTGGTCAACACCACCATCGAGCGCTTCGCCGCGTGCGCCCGCGCCTACACCGAGGCCCGCAAGCAAGCCCGCCACATCGACGAGGACGATGAGGAGACCTTGGAAGCGCACGGAGAACAGACCCTCGCCACGTTCCGCGGCATCGACCCTGCCGCCGTCGCTGGCGAGAACCAGTTCTGGTCCGTCGCCGCTGAGGAACTGGGCTACGGCCTCACCATCTGAGCTCGGGGCCGCCCGGGGTTCGCGGGCGCACCGGCGGGCAGATGGCCGAATTCGGGCCGCGGCAGGTGTAGCCCGCCCGGCGGCAGGGCATCTATCCAGTGCCGCAGCAAAGGGCGAGCCAACCATGAGTACGGTATGGTCCGCCGCGACCGAGGAGGAATGACTACCGATATGAGCTTCCAGTACGGCGGGCCCGGTGCCGCACCGGGCGGCTATCCGCCCCCTCATCCCCACCTGCCGGGTCACGGCTATGGGCCGCCCCAATCTTCGGCGGGTGGCGGCACCGGAATCGCGGCTGGACTGCTTGCGTTGCTGGGTGGCGGTTGGGAGACATACGGTCTCGTCTCGCTGGTGACTTCTCGGATCTTCGACACTCTGGCAGGTCTTGCGCTGGTCAGCGTGGCGGTGGCCGGACTTGTGGCGTTCCTGCTGCTTCTGGGCGGTGTCCTGCTGCTGTGCCGATTGACGGTCGGCCGAGTTCTGGTGATCGTCGGCAGCGCGCTGAGTTTGATCAACCTGGCTATCGGGCTCGCGATGATAGGACTTTTCGGCCTGCAGCCGATAATCGCCGGTGTGCTCACGCTGGCGACCATTGTCCTCGCCGCCATCAGTCCGACCGGCCGGTGGATCGCGGCACGTCGTCAATCAGTTCCGATGTACGGCCACCAGCCCGCGCCGCCGTATGGTCAGCCCTCGTTCCCGCAGTACGGCCACCAGCCTCCCCAGCCTTACGGACATCCAGCCGCTCCACCCCCCGGCTATCCGGCTCCGCCGTACGGCCAGCCGCCATATCCGAACCGCTGACACCGGCTCATTCGTCGTCGTCGGCGGCGACGATCTCGACCACCCGGGCACGGTTCGCCGGGTCGAGCAAAAGTGCTGCCGACCACAAGAATCCGGACATGCCCAGTGGGGGTTTGGTGATCGCGTCGGCGGGGGTGAACAGCTCGGAGATGCCCCGCTCGGGCAAGTACCGGTAGGTGAGTGCCACCCATTCGTTTCCACGCGCGTCGTAGATGACCGCATTGCACATTTCATCGGCGGTGGGGCGCTCATGGAAGTGACCGTCGAGCATGGTACGACGTAACTCGTCGGAAGCGGCTTCCTCAGGCGTGAGATCCTCACAGTAGCCCTCGAAGAGGAGTCCGAAACCCCACAACGGCATTCGCGCCTGCTTGAGTTGCGCCGCCCGGAAGTGGACCGGGTTCAGGCCGGATTCTTCGGCCTCCTCGCTGTGCAGCGGACCGGCTGCGATGGCGAGTTCGCCGCTGGGATCGGAGGCGAATCCGAAGAACATCGGCGGCGAGTCCCATTCCTGATGCTGATCGAGCATCCAGTGCGCGAGCGCTCGAATCGACTCGTCTTTCGGGTAGTGGATCGGCGCAGATTCGGTGGTCACTCGTTGTACCCCTTTCCTCGCCACGGTCGCCGCTTCCAGGGCTGTGCGCCCGGCCACTTCCGATGCGGCGGATCTCGTCGAGCAGGATACGACGGATTGCTCTGCGGTGATCAGTCATTGCCTCATGGCTCGATTTCACATGGGGCTGTCGGCGAGTTCCTGTTCGGCCTACGCGTCATACTTCCTGACACCGGTGCGTTCCCGTCGTACGGCAGGCTCACGAAGGTCTGGAGTGACCAGCCTCAACAGGGCGAGAATCAGACGTCTGCCAGACGCGAAACCATCAGGCCACCACGACGCCCGCCGTGATGGTCAGGAAGCTCTGTTCACCCCCGGGTCCAATCTCACTCGCCACTTGCGTGGACGACCTTCCAGCGGTCGTCGATACCGACTCGATCTTGGTGGTCAGGGGGTGAACGACCATATCCGAGAGGCTAATGCGGCGTTGTGGACAGGAAGTCCAGCAGAAGCTCGTTGACCCGGTCCGGAGCCTCGAGCTGCATCCAGTGGCCGATGCCGTCGAGCCGTTCGTACCGCCACGACCCGCTGACATACTTCTCGTTGCCGAGCATCGCCTGCTCGGTGAGGAACGCGTCTTCGCTGCTCCACACGCCCATCATGGGTGCGAGCACGGGTGGCAGGACGGGCGGTTCGACGAGGAATTCCGGTCCGGCCCCGGTGCGGTATAGCCCTAGGCTGGTGCTGAGGGCCCGCGGGTCACGCATCCGCTCGATGACCTCGTGCAGATCCGGGTGACTGGCCAGCCACTGCCGGGTATTGGCGAAATCGTCTTGCGAGAGCCAGCGTTCAGCGATCCCCAAGGACTGGAACAGCAAGAAGTACCAGGACTTCTCACGCTGTGGCAGTCCCCCGTCCACGACCGCAGCCGGGGTCCCGACCGACAGGGTGGTGAGGCTGGCGACTCGCTCGGGATGCAGCCCTGCGAGCAGCACGGCCAGTGACGCTCCCCAGTCGTGTCCGATGAGGTGTGTGCGCTGCACTCCGAGTTCGTCGAGCACGCCCACCAGATCGGCGACATACTGCGCAAGCTCGTACTGTGCCAGTTCCGTGGGTTTGTCCGAGGACCCGAAGCCGCGCAGATCGGGCGCGATCGTGCGGTAACCGGCGGCGTTCAACGCGGGCACCTGGTGGCGCCATACGGCATGGGTATCGGGATAGCCGTGCACCAGCAGCACATCCGCGCCGGAGCCGCTGACCTGTACCTGCAATTCGATGCCATTGGTTTCGATACGCATTACTTCGCTCCGATCACAGTGAGCAGCTCGACACGCGACGGGCCGGGCTCCGAATAGCCGGCAGCATCGCCGCCGAGTTCGATGATTCGATCGAGCACGCCGGGTCGCGCCAGCGCTTCCTCGGAGGTGCTCAGTCCCGAACCGACATCGCCGAAAGCCCGCAGTACGTCGGGATCCCGCAGTTTCGCGACCTCCAACGCCTGCCGCAGGTTCCAGTCCTGATCATCGGTTTGGTAAGTGACACCCACTTGATACGGGATGGCGGCGATTTCGAGGTCGATCTGCGCGAGCCGATGCAGATCCCATGCCGCCGAGGCCTGCTGCGCGGGGAGGAGCGTGGCATTGGTGACCTCGTCGAACCGAAGAGCGAGCTTCTCCCTATCGTCGAAGCCGACCTCGCGCAGCACATCCCGCAGCAGCAGACCATGTGACATGCCCATGGAAATGCCGAAGCCGAAGGTCGGATTGGTTGTCGCCCAGGCGTCTCCGATGCTGAGCACCCCGGTCGCCACCGGCTTGTCGTCGACGACGAAGCGTCGATGCCGGGACTCCATGCCGGACATGGCCAGCACCCCGGTGATGGGTTCACCGTAAGAAGCCCAGTGCGCCATACCGGGATACAGCGCCGCGACGCGCTGCCAGACCTCCGGATCGCTCAATGCCCGCATGGCGCGGTCCTTGGCCGAGACGAACAGTGCCAGTGCCCAGGTTCCCGCATCACCGGGAACGGTGGTCAGCCCAAGACTGTCGTGGTGTTCCAGCGGCCACGTCGCCTGTTCCGGATAGGATCCATCTGCGGAGCGGAAATAGCGGCTGTAGGCCAGGAATCCGGTCTCGTGCTTGTCGTATTTCGGGGCGACAGCGCCGATGTCGGTGAGCATCTTGCTCGCGGGAGAGTTGCGGCCGAGGGCGTCGACGACCAGGTCGGCGTGGATGGACTCACCGTGCGCGGTCACCACGCCGGTGATGTGCGGAATGCCGGCGGCCGGTGTGGCATCGGTCAGGAATCCGGTGACCTGGGTGTCTCGGCGGACGGTGACCCCGGCGTGCGCGGCGGCGTTACCGAGTCCCTGCTCGATGACGGGTCGACGGGCAGCGAGGGTGTCGAACCGTTCGTCGCCGGGCTTGCGGCCGCCGATGGCCGGTAGATCGAAGGCGCCGTCGAGCATATTGTGTGTCCGTGCGCCCAGCGCCCGCAGCTCGGTGACCGCATCGGGTAGTTCGCGGGAGAGCAGGTGATACGCCCCGGGCAGCATGATGTGCGGATGCCGGAACTGGTTGACTCCCGGTCGCCGCCACTGGTCCCATGCGTGCTCGGCGTCGGCGCCGGGACCACCGGAATCCTTGTCCAGCAGGGTGACCCGGTGGCCTTCGCCGGCCAGCAGCATGGCCGCGGTCAAGCCGGTCGGACCGGCGCCGAGTACTACCACGTGCATCGGCCGGCCTTCCTTGGTGGTTCGCATGATGTGCCCTTTCGGCTCTTGGGGATGTCCGGGCAACTGTCGGCCGGAATGGCGCTCAGTTCCCAGACCGGAAACTGCTCATTTCTTCAGAAGTTGGCGGTGCCGCGTATCCACGCGGCACCGCATCGGATCGGGCGGGATGATCAGGAGACGGCGTCGGCGGCGTCGATGATGACCTTGGCCACGGCGTCGGGCTGCGAGACCGTGAGCGCGTGTGAGGCGCCGGGGACTTCGACGATCGCGCGGGCTCCGGCGCGTTCGGCCATGAACCGGTGCGCGGCGACCGGGATGTTGTAGTCGGCGTCGGGGTAGACGAACCAGGACGGCAGGGTCTTCCAGTTGGGTGCACCGGATTCGCCGTTGAGCGCGCGATCGTTGAGCGGCCGCTGGGTGCGGGCGTCGAGTGCCGTCTGCGTAGCGGGCACGTCGGCGGCGAACTGGCGGTGGTACTTGTCGGGCTGGATGTAGAGGTCGGTGCTGCCGTCGGCAAGCGTGACCTTGTTCAGGGTTTCGCCGAGGGTGCTGCCCGGGAACTTGCCGGACAGCTCACCGATGGACTCGCCCTCCTCGGGGGCGAAAGCGGCCACGTAGACCAGGCCCTTGACCTTGGGGTCGTTGATCTGCGAAATGACTTGCCCGCCATAGGAATGCCCGACCAGCATGACCGGACCGCTGATGGGGGCGACCACACCTCGGACAGCGTCCGCGTCGCCCTGGACGCTGCGCAGCGGATTGCCCACCGCGATACTGGTCAGGCCCTGCTGGTTCAGCCGGTCGATCACCCCGTTCCAGCTGGCGGATTCGGCGAACGCGCCGTGGACCAGGACGATGGTCGGCCGCACCGGGGCGGGACCCGGGTCGGCAGTAGCGCAACCGGCGCTGGCGATGGTCGCGGAGAGTCCGAGTACGAGAGCGGCGATCTTGGCGATGTTGGTGATACGCATGATGAGGTCCTCTGTGGAATGGCTTGAATGACAGTGGAAGTCAGTTCTTCAGAAACTCGAGGAGGTCCGTTTCGAAGGCGGTCCGGAATTCGCCGTAGAGCCCGTGCGGCCCGCCGGGGTAGACGCGCAATGTCGAGTTCTCGATCAGCTCAGCGGATCTCACCGCCGAGTTGTGCAGCGGGACGATCTGGTCGTCATCGCCGTGGGCCACCAGCACCGGAATGTCGATGCGCCGCAGATCCTCGGTGAAATCGGTCTCGGAGAACTGGGTGATGCATTCGTAGGCGGCGCGGATTCCGGCCTGCATACCGAGCCGCCAGAACGCGCGGCGCAAACCTTCCGACGCGATCACGCCGGGACGGTTGAAGCCGTATAAAGTTTCGCGACGCGGGCGCTGCCGTGCCTGCTCAGATAGCGGGCGACCTCGCCGCCGCCGGTGGAGTGGCCGACGAGCACGGCATCACGCAGGTCCAGGTGTTCGATCAGCTCGGCGAGGTCGTCGGCGTAGCGGTCCATATGGTTGCCGTCCCAGGTCTGGGCGGAGCGGCCGTGTCCCCGGCGGTCGTGAGCGATCGCCCGGAAACCGTTCTCGGCGACAAGTCGAGCCTGTTCGTCCCAGGCGTCGGCATTGAGCGGCCAGCCGTGGCTGAAGACGACGGGCTGTCCCTTGCCCCAGTCCTTGAAGAAGATCTCAGCGCCGTCCGTGGTGGTGAATGTCGATGTCATGGCATTGAAATTACGAATCCGGGCACCTGTGCCGAATCAGTCGAACGACTGCGAGCGCTCGGGGGAGTCGCCGCCCGGCGCGAGCACCGACCGCGGCTCCTCGGCCGGAGACGCTGATTTCGAGCAATGCTGAACAGCCGAACGGGCTGGGAAGTGAGCAGCTTTCGCGGTGATCATGGGCTCCTGCCCAGAGGAAGGAGTGCACGGCGGTGGTGGACATGGATGTGGCGTTGTTGCGGCTTTCGGTGCTCGGACCGGTGGAGGTGCGGTTCGGCGAGGTTCCGGTGGCGATCCGGCAGCAGAAGCCGCAGACGCTGCTGGCGATGCTGGCCCGGAACGCCGGCCGGGTCCTGTCGATCGACGAGCTGATCGATGGCTTGTGGGGAGTCGAAGACAGCCCTGCTTCGGCGGTCGGGGCCATTCGGAACTTCGTGTGGTCGGTACGACGCCAGTTGGCCGTTCATCTTGGCAGCGCCGATGCCGTGGTTTCGGTGCGCGGTGGTTACCGCCTGGCGCTCCAGGTCTGTACCGATGCCGATGTCGCCGAGCGACATCGAGTTGCGGCTGATATAGCGCGCGCCGCAGGTGATCTCGTCGATGCGGACCGGCAAGTCGCTGCTGGACTGGCGCTTTGGCGAGGCGACCCACTGACCGGGGTGCTGGGGCCGTGGGCGGCGACGGAGCGTGCGTGGCTGCGGCGGCTGCGGCGAACCCTGCAGGAGTACTCGATCGAAATCGCCTCGGCAACCGGACAACATGACCGCGCCATCGCGGAGGTCGCGTCGTTGCGACGGGTGGATCCGCACTGCGAACGGTTGACGGCGCTGATGATGACGGCCCTGCACGACAGCGGTCGACGGGCCGAGGCATTGGCCGTCTATCTGGACGCCAGGCGGCAATTGGTGGCGGATCTGGGCCTCGAGCCGGGCGTTGCGCTGGCCGCCTTGCATCAGCGAATACTCTTCGATGATGTCCTGATGCCGCGCTGTGCGGCATGCGCTTCCTGACCGCTGCGCCGGTAGCGTTGCCTGGGCGGTCGGGCCTCAGGACAGGAACTCGTCGTCGCACGCAGCACGGAGCACTCGCAACGTGCCGACCAGAATCACCGCGTTACCCTCGACAGGCACGGCCACGGCACGCACTACGCCATTGGGGAAGTCGGCGATCTGGGTGACCGTGGTGCCGCTCCGCTCCCGCCAGGTACTGAAGAACAAGCCGGGGCGCAGCTCCGCCATGGTGGTCTCGACGGACTCGCGATGGCCTCCCTCGGCCAGCCCGGCTCCTTCCAGCACCGTGATCGTCAATCGGGTGTCCGACTCGTACCGCAACACGGCTACGTAATCACCCATATAGGCCAGGAAGCGACTGCCGAATATTCGCAGCGCCATCGATGAACCCCGTTCCTCGGTGGGAGTACGGACTTGTGCTCCATCCTGCCGAGGCGCCGGCGGCGAACACATCCGTCACATGACTGTCCCGAGCCGGGGCGTCTAGCCTTCCGCGACAGCGTCTCTGAGCTGGGAACGTGCGGTGACGCCGAGCAATGGGAAGGCTTGATACAAGTGGCTACCGACCGTACGGTGCGACAGATAGAGACGCTCGCCGATCTCTTTGTTGGTGTAGCCCGCGGCGGCGAGTTCGACAATCTGGCGGGTGCGAGCGGGCAGGTTGGCCACTGCGCCGCGGCTGACGGGTTTGGGGTTCAATCCCGCCGCGCGGAGCTCGGCGCGGGTCCGTTCGGCCCAAGGTGCGGCACCCAGTCTTTCGAAAATCCGCAGTGCCTCGTTGAGAACGGGTCTGGCCTCGGTGATCCGGCGGGCTCGGCGCAGCCATTCGCCGAATTCCAGCTGGGTCTGCGCCCGCTCGAACGGCCACTCCACGCCCGCCGATGTGTCGAGTGCCGTCCGAAAGTGCTTCTCGGCGTCGTCACCCGCGGCGAGCAGGGCGTGCGCACGGTCGAAGATCAGTCGCAGCCGCGGTGACGGACCTGCCGCGGTGTCGGTGACGACACGTTCGAGAATGGCACGGGCCTCCTCGATCCGGCCTGTTCTGGCGGCGGCCGCCGCCAGGTCCGCGACGCAATAGCAGGAGACGCTGTAATGGAGCGGCCCGCCCGCACCATCGAATGTCTTTCGCAACCAAGCGAAACCGGACTGGTGATCACCTTCGGCGATCGCCGCCATGCCCGCGACCCAGCAGGCTTTGACGGTCAACTCGCTGGTGCTCGCCGGATCCGGGATGCGGGCGAGAATGTCCGCGGCCGAGGTCGACGCACGGACCGCGTCGCCGCGCAGGGCGGCGACCGCGGCCTGGGTGAACCGAGCGAACTGGACAGCCAAGAGTGTGCCCTCGCCTTTGCCGATCTTGGCGATGGCACGTTCGGCCTCGTCCCAGCGGCCCGTGTAGAACAGCGCGGTGCCGAGATAGGCGGCCATCAGCCCACCGAGCACGACGTGGGCGTCCGAGCGTTCGGGGTGTGCACCGGAGTTCAGCAGGCTCACGGCAGTCGCGGTCTCGTCGAGCCGCAGGCAGATCCGCGCGACGTGAAAATTCAGCGCGGTGTGCTCCTGCTGCGATGCGGTCATGTCGGGCAGGCTGTTCCGGGCGGTCTCGGCGAATCCGAAGGGATCGACCGCCACCAGCATGTCCAGCCGGTACTCCTGCGGGATCCAGTCGATATCGTCCATGGCGCGAAGACTTCGTGCGCGGTGTGCGGTGCGGCCGGACAGATAGGTGGTCTCCCCGGCGATGGTCAGGACGGTCAAGGTGCCCGCGTCGTACGGCACGGCGTTGTCCAGGGCGGGCGTGAGCAGGAGGTAGGCCCGATCCAGCTCGAGATCCTGGACGGCGGCGATCGCGCGCCATGCCCGGGCGATCGCGTCGTCGGCCGATTCCTCGTTCTGCGCGACGAGCTCGCCGGCGCGGGCGGCGAGTGTCGCTGCCTGCGACACCATTCCCACGGCGAAGAACTCGATCGCGGCATGGAACAGTCGTCGGCCGCGGTCGCGCACGCCGGGCGTGAGCTGGGCCGCACGCACCAGGCCGGTCGCGCCCTCCGCCAACGCGCCGCGGCCCCAGGACAGCGTCGCGGCCTGCTCGATAGTCTGCGCGATTTCCTCGTCCGGCTCGATGGTGGCTACCGACAGGTGCCAGGCCCGGCGGACGATGTCTCCGGTCAACGCCTCGGCGAGGTCGAGATGCACCGTTCTGCGGACGGACGACGGCGCGGCGCCATAGATCGCCGAGCGAATGAGGGGATGACGGAACTCGATGCGCCCGGGGCTCAGCCGGATCAGTCCAGCCTGTTCGGCGGGCCGCCAGACCTGGTCGCGGGCGGGCGGGAGAATGGCCCGGACGACCGCCTGATCGGTGGTGTCCGCGGCGGCGGCGACCAGCAGCGCGTGCTGGGTGTCCGCGGGTAGCGCGGCGAGTTGGGCGGCGAAGGCTCGGATGAGCCGATCGGTGACGGGTATGGCAGGGGCGAAGACGTCGGCGTTGCGCATGGCCTTGGGCAGTTCGTGCAAGGCGAGCGGATTGCCTTCCGCCGCGGCGAGCACCCGGTCCCGCAGCGCGCCGTCCGGTGCGTCGGGAAGCAGGTCCAGCACCTGCCCCGACTCGACCGGCCCGAGGGGAGCCAGCACGATCGAGGGCAGCGCATCCTCGAACTCATCCGGCAGCCGGTCGCCCCGGCATCCGGCCAGCAGGCCGATGGGTTCGCCTTCCAGCCGTCGGATCAGGAAGGCCAGCAGCGCCCGGCTGGCGAGGTCGAACCATTGCAGGTCGTCCAGCACGAGCAGCAGCGGCTGCTGCTCGGCCAGGTTCGACAGCAGCGTCAGCACGGCCATATTGAAGATCATGCGGTCTGGTGCGGCGGTCTCATCGCCGAAGCCGAAGGCGTTGAGCAGCGCCGACCGCTGTCGGGTGGGCAGCGCGCCGGCATGGTCGAGGAACGGGAAGAGCAGCTGGTGCAGACCGGCGTAGGCGAGGTCGGTCTCGGCGGCGCTGCCCCGGGCGCGCAGTACGCAAACGCCGCGCTCGACGGCCTCCTCGGCCGTGGCGGCCAGCAGCGCGGATTTGCCGATTCCCGCCTCGCCCAGCACGGCGATCAGCGATGGGCCCGCCGTGTGCGGCGACAGCGCATCGGCTATCAGGGACAGCTCCTGGTCGCGGCCGACCAGCATTCCCTGCATTGGGTCACCCTCTCCGCATCTGCCTGCCGATACGTATGGGGAAACATCCCCAATTGATCGATTTCGACCGTATCGACTGTGGACCCTATCCGAATTCTCCGGTGCCCCCCGGACCAAGTCACATGACCGATGCGGGGCCGTACTCGTCTCGCTCATCACGGGAGCGAGCCAGATCCTCGGCGGTGTTTCCTCGGCCTGGCCGGACTGCTCGCCGCGGACGGCACCTGACCCTGAATTCTCGAAGTGAGCAATTTCTGGCCTGGCAAATGAGCTGTGGCGGCGGGGACGGTAGGTGCCGTACCGGCTCGGGTGAGTTGGGCAGACACGACGAGGAGACAACATGCCGATTCCGCTCAGCGTTCTCGTCGTCGGAGCCGGAGTCGCAGGAATGGCGGTCGCGGCCGCGATGGATCGTCGCGGGATGTCGGTAGACATTGTCGAGCGACGGACGTACAGCCCGTCCGGGACTGGACTTTTCTTGCCGGGCAACGCCGTTAGGGCGCTGACGGAACTGGGATATGGGGGCGCGCTCGGCGAGCATGGCGTACCGATCCGCACCCAGCGACTGCGGGACCATCGGGGCCGAGCACTGGCCGAAATCGACATGGCCGCCCTGTGGCAGGGAGTCGGGCAGCCCGTGGGCATTACGTATGACCGGCTGCGGTCGGCGCTGGCGGACAACCTGTGTCTTCCCGTCCGGTCCGGCGCCACCGTGCGCGCGCTCACCGAGTCCGAATCCGGTGTGGAGGTGGAGTTCAGCGACGGGAGCAGCGGCCACTACGACGTCGTGGTCGGGGCCGACGGGGTGCACTCCGAGCTGCGGCGCATGGTGAATCCGCACGCCGAAGCGCGCTATGTGGGTCAGGTTTGCTGGCGGTTCGTCACCGACAATGCAGCGGACATCGATGGCTGGACCGTGTGGCTCGGGCGAGGGTCGACCTTCCTCGCGGTACCGGTCGGCAAGGATCTGCTGTACTGCTACGCCGATCTGTCGACGTCCGAACCGGCCGCTGCACCGGCGGGATCAATACCGGCCGAATACTTTTCTCATTTCGACAACCGAGTCCGAGCCCTGCTCGCCGGACCGGAGGCCACCGAGGCCTACTTCTCCCTCATCGAGGAAGTCACCGACTCTACCTGGCGAACCCGGCGAATCATCCTCATAGGTGACGCCGCGCACGCGAGTTCACCCAATATGGCCCAGGGCGTGGCGATGTCGGTGGAAGACGCCCTCGTTCTGGCCGAATCACTATGCGGGACCGGAGAAATCGAGCATCTATTGGAACGGTTTCGGCGGCGGCGTCTCCCACGCACCCGGTGGGTGCAGGCGAGGACGCGGCGGCGCGACAGCACCAGGGGCATGACCCCGGTCGTTCGCAATGCGGTGCTCCGTCTGGCGGCACCCCGAATCTACCAGCGCGACTACGGCCCGCTCCGCGCACTGCCATGAGCCACACCGAAAAGCCGCGCTACTCAGCAGTTTCAAGAGAGGAACTCGAATGACCGTCGTCTTTGTACACGGCGTCCCGGAGATGGCGTCCCTGTGGGACGGCCTCCGCGCCCACCTCGATAACGACAGCATGGCACTGTCGCTGCCCGGTTTCGGGAGCGCCAGACCGGAATCATTCGCCGCCACCAAAGACGAATACGCAGACTGGCTGGCTGCCGAGCTGCGCCGAATTCCCGGCCCCATCGACCTGGTCGGCCACGACTGGGGAGCCCTGCTGACCTATCGGATTGTCACCAAATACAGTCTTCCACTGCGCAGTTGGGTAGCCGACGTCGCGAGCATCATGCACCCGGACTATCTCTGGCACGAGCTGGCACAAACCTGGCAGACCATCGGCGCCGGCGAGGAATTCATGCGGCAGTCCACCGATATCGACGCTCGCATGGGCCGAGCCATCCTGCATCTCTACCGGTCGGCCACCCCCAATCCCTACCGCGACTGGGGGCCCGACCTGAAGCGCACCGACGCACCGGGACTCGTCATCAATCCGCTGCAAGACCCCTACGACGATTGCCAACGAGCGGCCGAAGTCGCCCGGCAACTCGGGGCCACCTTCTACCTCATGCCGGACGCGGGCCACTGGTGGATGGCCGAGCGCCCGGCGGCGGCAGCCGAAGCGCTGCAGGACTTCTGGACGTCACTGTTTCCCGCACACGGTTCTCAATGGCCGTTCAACTCGTGATGCCAGAGTAGCTCGCTCATCCGCTCCACGGCGGTGCTGACATGGCGGCGGTAGGTGCTGAACGGCAATCCGAGCAGTTCCGCCGCCACTTCCTGCGTGGGCGCGCCCTTGAAATAGGTGACACTCACAGCACGGTGCAACTTCTCACCGCCGCGCTCCCTGAGCAGCGACTGCGCCGCGTCCGCGAGCACTTCGGCCAGCGACTTCCCGCTTTCCACGACCAGACGGCTTCGATTGAGCGGATTGTCGTCGAGCCCAATTGGTCTGCGCAGCGTGCGCAGTGCGTCGCGGATGGCGGTCTCGAACTCCGGACGTGACAGCACTACCAACTCCGCGGGCCCGCGAACCGGCCCATCGGCCATGGAGGCGCCCGCGAGCATGGCAGCGGACTTCTCCTCCAGCCACGGACCGGGTGGCTGCGTGCGCCAATCGTGGGCGAACAGTGCGTACCGATGGGCACCGACAGTGGGCGGAGAATCGATGGGCACCATATTGATATCGCCCAGATGCGCGTCCCAGTAGCCGTCGTCTCGCATGACGACGTACGACCAGGCGAGCCGTTCACCGCGAACCATTTCACCGGTGGCACGCCACTGGGCGAGGGTGGTGGACGCAGCCGGCCGCTGGTAAGCGGTGGCATCGACGGTGAAGCGGGCCAACGCCATATACTCACCCGAGCGCAACGGCCCATTGGCCCGCGCGTAGTTCCACGCCGCCGCGACCACCGGATCGACGTCCAGTCCCACGGGTTCGGTGAGTGCCAGCCACGCGGAGAACGCGACGAGCTCCCCCGTCTGCGTGGCGAGATAGACACGGAACGCCGCGGGCTGATGGTCCAGCCAGAATGCCGCGATCGCCGCCGACGCCTCCCCTTCGTGTCGTCGTACCAGCGCCAGCACCTGCTCGCGGTGCGACTCGGCGTAAGGATGGTCCTCGACGAGCCCGACATCGCGCCAGATATTGAATTCCGAGATCTGCCTGTCGGTGCGATACAGGAAGATCACCGCACCGGTCGCCTGTAGCAGCTGCGATTCCGGAACCGAACGCAATTGTGCCAGATGTACTTCCCGCATCTGGTGATGCATTTCCGCAAACCCCTCCGGGTCACGCCACTTCAGATCGGCCTCGAGCGCCTCCCGCACCACATCGTGCGGAAACAGCCCGGTGTCGGTGTATTCGATGAACGGCTGCACCCGCAGCCACGCGAACAGCTCCGCCGCCCTTTCGCCGAATACGGCCCGCAGCAGCGACTCCGAGGTGACGTACGCGTGCGCGCAGACTTCGAGCGCCCTGCGGTGCTCGGGACTCGGTGTGTTGCCGACCAATTGGCGCAGCAGCGTCGCGATGGTGTCCTGGCTCGGTTTCCAATCACCGATCGGTGTACGGTCTTTCACCGCCACGACCGCCGCCAATGCCAGCGCGAGCGGATTACCGCCGGTGAATTCGAGCACGGCCTGCTGCGCACTGGCCGGCACGTGCCGCGCGTGCAGGAATTCGGCGGCCTCCTGCGGAACGAGATTCCGTAGCGCGGTGACGCGGAGTAGATCAACCCACCCCGGGTCGGAGGTCCACAGCGGGTCCGGCTCGGCACGCCCGGCGACCACCACCACCGCGCCGACGGGCAACTGCGGCAGAAACCGCTCCCACAGCCATCCTTCGAGCCCCTGACACTTTTCGAAGGTGTCGACGAGCAGCACCACCCCGGGCTGGTGCAGTGCGGTCCCCGCGGCCGCAACAAACCCTTGGGGTGTGGGAACCACTGTACGGCCGTCGATTTCGACCACCGACCGACCCGCGCGCCGGGCTTGTGCAGCGAATTTCCGCAGCAGTGTGGACTTTCCGATACCGCCCGGCCCGTGCAGGTAGTGGACGGGCCGGGCTTCAGTCTTCCCCGCGAGCGCCGCGGCGAACCACTCGAGCTCGGCGCGCCGGCCGACAAAGGCCCGGTCGCGCCCGGCGGCCAAGGTGTGAGCCAGCATCGATGGTGTTTGTGTGGACTCTGTCATGACTTCCCTTCTCCGCCGCCGCGAGCAACCCGCTCAGTGCTCGGACAGGAAGTCGAGCAGCAACCTGTGACTGATCGGGTCCTTCGAGCTGCATCCAGTGTCCGATACCGTCGAGCCGTTCGTAACGCCACGACCCGTCGACGTACTTCTCGGTTCCGGTCATCGACGCCTCGGTCAGTGGCATGCCAATGAATTTAGGAGTCGGAGAATCCCTGCCGAATCAGTCGAATGACTGCGCCGGCGACCGAGTCGCATGTGATGACCGAGTCGCTTCGAAGTCACACCCCTACCGGGTAGGTCACGACCGTACGATCCGACCACCACGGACCGGATTGCGGGGGCCGGGTGCTGACGCACATTCCAAGCGGCCGCTCGATGAAAGCCGAGCACCTCGACGACGGTCTAGGCTGACATGCATGGGTAGATTGAACGACGCGACGTCGCCCTACCTTCGTCAGCATGCCGGCAATCCGGTTGATTGGCGGGAGTGGGATGCCGAGGCGCTGGCCGAAGCGCGGGAGCGAGACGTGCCGATCCTGCTCTCGGTCGGGTACGCGTCCTGCCACTGGTGCCACGTGATGGCGCACGAGTCGTTCGAGGACGCGGAGACCGCCGAGCAGATGAACGAGAACTTCGTCTGCGTGAAGGTCGACCGGGAAGAGCGGCCCGACCTCGACGCGGTGTACATGAACGCCACGGTCGCGATGACCGGTCAGGGCGGCTGGCCGATGACCTGCTTCCTCACCCCGGACGGCGAACCGTTCTACTGCGGCACCTACTACCCGAAACTCCCGCGTGGCGGCATGCCGTCGTTCACCCAGCTGCTCACCGCGATCACCGACACCTGGCGCACGCGCCGCGACGAGGTGGACCAAGCGTCCGCGCAGGTGGCCGCGGCGCTGCGCGCGCAGACGGCGGGGCTGCCCGACGCCGATCTGACC
Source organism: Nocardia sp. Marseille-Q1738 (assembly GCF_965283145.1). NCBI lineage: Bacteria > Bacillati > Actinomycetota > Actinomycetes > Mycobacteriales > Nocardiaceae > Nocardia > Nocardia sp. Marseille-Q1738. Next base: position 1,699,215 of record NZ_CBDIMS010000001.1, read on the forward strand.
ATCACGGCCGAGCTGCTCGACCACGCCGTAGCCGCCGTGCTGCGCGACGAGGACGCCAAACACGGTGGATTCGGCGGCGCGCCGAAATTCCCACCGTCCGCGCTGCTGGAGGGTCTGCTGCGGCACTGGGAGCGGACCGGCGAACCCGCCGTGTTCGACGTGGTCGCGCGGACCACCGAGGCGATGGCGCGTGGCGGCATCTACGACCAGCTGCGCGGGGGTTTCGCACGGTATTCGGTCGATGCCGCGTGGGTGGTGCCGCACTTCGAGAAGATGCTCTACGACAACGCCCAGCTGCTGCGCGCCTACGCGCACTTGGCGCGGCGCAGCACGTCGGCGCTGCCGGAATCGTTGTCGCACCGGGTCACGCGCGAGACGGTGCGGTTCCTGCTCGACGACTTGGGTACCGCCCAGGGCGGGTTCGCCTCGGCGCTGGACGCCGACACGCACCTGGAGCCCGGCCAACCCGGTGTCGAAGGCGCGACCTACGTGTGGACGCCCGCCGAACTGGCCGGTGTGCTCGGGGCGATCGACGGGGCGTGGGCCGCCGAATTCTTCGGCGTCAGCACCGCGGGCAACTTCGAACAGGGCACCTCCGTATTGACCAGGTACACCGAGCCGACCGGCGCGGAGGGCAACGCCCGCCTGGAACGCGTTCGAGCGACGCTGATCGCGGCGCGCGACCGCCGTCCGCAGCCGGAGCGCGACGACAAAGTGGTGACCGCGTGGAACGGGATGGCGATCACCGCGCTCGCCGAAGCCGCGGCCGCGCTGGACGAGCCGGAGTGGGTGGCCGCCGCCGTCCGGTGTGCGCGCTTCCTGCTCGCCGAGCACGTGGTGGACGGGCGGCTGCGGCGCGCGTCGCTGAGCGGTGTCGTCGGCGCCGCGACGGGCATCCTGGAGGATTACGCCTGGCTGGTCACGGGCCTGCTCGCACTGCATCAGGCCACCGGTGAACTCGGCTGGCTCGAGGACGCGCAGCGTTTGCTGGACACGGCGATCGAGCACTTCGCCGACCCCGACCAGCCCGGCGGCTGGTTCGACACCGCCGACGACGCCGAAACACTGGTCACCCGTCCGCGCGACCCGATCGACGGCGCCACACCCGCAGGCGCCTCCGCGCTGGCCGAGGCGCTGCTCACCGCCGCGGCCGCGAGCGACCCGGAACGCGCCGCGCGCTACCGCGAGTTCGCCGACCGCACGCTCGAGCGCGGCGCGATCGTCTTGGCTCGTGCTCCGCGTTCGGCGGGCCAGTGGCTCACCGTCGCCGAGGCCGCCCTGCGCGGGCCACTCCAGGTCGCCATCGCCACCGAATCCAGCTCCCATCCAACGGAATTGCTCACCACGGCCCGCTCGGCCGCCCCTGGCGGGTCGGTCGTGCTGGCCGCCGCCCCGAACGCCGTCCCGCTCCTGGCCGATCGCCCCCTGGTTCGCAACGCCGCCGCGGCCTACGTCTGCCGCGGTACGGTGTGCGACCTCCCGGTCTCCACCCCGGACCAACTCCGCATGGCACTCCAGCGGAATTAGCCTCTCGAGTTGCGGAGTGCTGGTTCGACTTCGGGCCAACTCCGCACGGCACTCCAGCAGAACCAGCGGGTGTCGATAACGCGGAAGCGCGCGGCCGAGTGTCCGGCCCGGATTCAAGATCGCGCTGATCGCAATCATTCTGCGGACGTACTGCGCCTCCTACTGTCGGGGCAGCCCCTGCTGTGCGGACTGTGACCGACGACAGCGACGACGCCTCGGTCCGGTTGCACCACGTCCCGGGCAGCGCGAAAACCAGCACGGACGACCAGCGGCAGGGGAATCACCATGTCCGCCTCGGCTCGACGCCGACCTATCCCCGATTCGGAGCGACGGTGCAGCCAACTCCCTGGTCAGTCAAGGACATCCGACCCGAACCAGCGCCGAGCGCAGCACCCGGACGGCCCGCCGATTTCCGGGCACGCCTGTCGAGGCTGAACGGCAACTGGGGCTACCTGGGCGCCGCGTCGGGCGGCATTGTCACGCTGATCCTGCTGTTCCGGCCATGGCTGACCGCTGCCGGTGCCGACGGCAAGGCCAGCGTCAACGCCTTCGGCCGGATGACCGCGACCACGTCTCTGCTCAACATCTGGTCATCGTCGCCGCCGCCCGCCGCACGTATCAGCGGCGCCTTCGCGATACTCTCCGCTGCCGCGATCGCCGTCACCGTCTGCACGGTGGTGGCGAATCTGGGGCGTCGCACCGAAGCCCTGTCCCGGATGGCGACGATTTCCACGGTGACCGCCGCGGCCCTGGTCATCCTCACCGTGCTCTACCTGAACAGCAAAAGCCCGGAGCTACGGGCCATGCTCTACCGCACCTCGGACCTGGGTGGACAGGCCGGAATGGTGATGAGCTGGGCTTTCGGCAATGGCAGCATCGTCGTGCCGGGAGTCCGGCAGATCTCGTACGACACCGCCGGACTCACACCCTGGGCTCTGCTCGCCGGCGCCACCGCACTGTTCTCCGCCATCACAGCGCTCGCCCAGTGGATACACGACCACCCGCCCACCTCCATCCGCCTGCCATGGCGTATCGCCCTCGACAGATCCGGAGCCCCGGAGCAACCGGCTCGGCAAGGCGAGTGAAAAGCCTGACGCGACAGGCGACGTCCGGTGATGTCGCGGCTATCGCCGGGGTGGGGTGTCCAGTTCGGTGTTCCGCGTCTGTACCCCGGGTTCAGCTGCGGCGGTGTGGATTTCGATGACGGGGTTGGTATCTGCCGGATTGCCGTTGTCGGGCTGCTCGGCGCGGGTCGCGGTGGAGTCGGGCGGCGTGGCGGGGCGATCGATGTCGGTCCAGCATGCCGTTGGGTCCTTCATGCCTCGCAGCACGATCGTGTCGTAGAACGTCCACTTGGCGCGCTCGTGGTCCGCGGCGGCTTCGGTCACCGCTTCGCTCACCAGGATTCGCCGCGGCACCGCTTTGGCCGCGGTGGTGAGGCGGGCGGCCTCGTTGACCGCGTCGCCCAGCACCGTGAACTCCAGCCGGGTGTCGGAGCCGACGTCGCCGGCGAAGACCGGGCCCCGCGCCACGCCGATGCCGATGTCGAGTTCGCCGGTGGCGAGTACCTCGTCGCGGATCCGGCGTGCGGCGCGCAGGGCGGGAGTCGCGTTGTCGCGCAGGGCGATCGGCGCTCCGAAGACGCACAGCGCCGCGTCGCCTTCGAACTTGTTGACCAGCCCGTTGTTCTCCTCGGTCGCCGCGACGACGATCGCGAGCAGCCGGTTGAGTTTGGCGACGAACTCCTGCGGCGGCAGCCCGGTGGACAACTCCACCGACCCGGTCACGTCGACGAACAGCGCCGAGACCTCGCGCACGTCACCGGTGAGATCGACGCCGCGCGTGAGCGCGCGCTCGGCCACCTCCGCCCCGACGTGCCTGCCGAACACGTCCCGCATCCGCTGCCGCTCGCGCAGATTCGCGGCCAGCTCGTTGACCGAGTGTTCCAGCCTGCCGATCTCGCTGGTGCTGCCGACCGGCACCCGGACGTCCAGATCGCCCTGGGTGATCCGGTCCAGCGCCCGGCGCAGCGTGCGCATCGGCGCGGCCACGGCACGCGCGAGGAAGGCGGTGGCCAGCGCGCCGACACCGAGACCGACCGCGGACAGGTAGATGGCGGTCCGGACTCGATCGGGCGCGGCGGCGGCCGGGTCGGCCAGCACGACGATCAGCATGAGCAGCGGAAGCGCCGCCGCCACCGCCCAGGTCACCACGACCCGCACCAGGACCGACGAACTCCAGTGCATCGTCCAGCCGAGAATTCCGGCGACCACGGGAATGGTCGGCCGGATCAGCCGGTCCACGATCAGGAAGGTGACCGCCGCCGTCTCGAACGCCCCGATCGTGAACAGTGCCGTCGTCACGCCAGGGTCGTTCTCCGGGCTCAGATGCGCGAAGATCGCCGCGGCCACGATTACGCCGGGAATCCACAGCGCGATCGCGCGGATGCTGATGGCGATCGGCAGCCGCAGCAGGCGTCGTGCCTCCGCCTCGGTCGGTTTTCGTCCGGCGTCGAGCCAGCCGAAATACACCTTGCGGTCACGCACCGCGAGAACGACGCCGACCAGGAACCCCACCGCCGGATAGATGCCGACGAGCACCAGCGCCCGCAGCCAGTCCGCACCGAGCCTGCCGAGGAAGCCGTTCAGCCACAGCTGGGTGACGATCACCGCGAGGCCGCTGAGGTTGGCGGTGGTGACCACCACGGCCAACCCACCCCTGGCCTTGAGCGCCCATAGGACGAACTTCGAGATCATCGGTTTCGCAGCCCGGGTCGCCACACCATGCGTGATCCCGCCGCGCGGCGCTTCGATATCCACGCGAACGCTCCGGACCCCAGCGATGGCCCAGGCGCGTCCATGGGCCGCACGAGCTGGAAGAGTCCGGTACCACCGAGCGCCGCCCCGGTGCGGGACGGGCTCATCACGACTGCCCGCTCCGGCAGGGCGATGCGGCGGAAGGCAGCGACGAGGAACACGAACGAGCAGCATAGAACCAGGGTGACCAGCACAGGCGGTTTCCCCGTGATCTTGGCGGAGAGGTCGCCGCATCCGGCCGCCACACGGCTGGGGAGCACCGGCGGCCTCCCGGAACGCCTGCGCCTCCCATCGTCTGCCGTGCCATTGCGCGCCTCTCGTCGGTTCTCCCCGCCGACTGTATTGCGCTCAGCGCAGGACCACGAGCCAGACCGCGGCGTAGTGGGTCAGCGCCGCGAGGACCGTGGCCGCATGGAAGAACTCGTGGTGACCGAAGACGGTCGGCCACGGGTTCGGCCATTTGGTCGCGTAGAGGATGGCGCCGCCGCTGTAGAACAGACCGCCGATCAGCAGCAGGATCAACGGCGCGATGCCGATCTGGCTGTTCAGTTGCCCGGCCACCGGCACGATGGCCCAGCCGAGCAGCAGATACAGCGGAACGCCGACCCAGCGGGGCGCGGTCGGCCACAGCAGTTTCAGCGCCACTCCGGCCAGCGCCCCCGCCCAGACCACGGACAGCAACGTCTGCCCGGTGGGTCCGGGCAAGCCGAGCAGGGCGAACGGCGTATAGCTGCCCGCGATGAACAGGAAGATCATCGAGTGGTCGGCCCGCTTCATCCGGATCCGGGCGCGGGCGGTCGGCCAGGTCACCCGGTGGTAGACCGCGCTGATGCCGAACAGTCCGCACACGGTGACGCCGTAGACCAGCGTCGACCATCCCGCCGTCGCCGACACCGTGGCGGCCGTGGTGATGAGGACCACGGCCGCGATCGCCGCGATGCCGACGGCCCAGGTGTGGATCCAGCCGCGCAGGCGTGGTTTGACGAGCGCCTCCGCGAGCGCTTCGCCCGCCGAGTGGGAGCCTGTTGTGACCAGTGCCGCGTCGACGGCGCCGACCGATTCGGACACGAGTACCTCCTGATAGACGCAGCCGGACGAAGTGCGTCCGTAGCCAACCCCGGGCCGAGCGAAGGCGTGGTAGCCGCCCAGCCGAACCCGCGAGTAACCTACGGAAGCGTAAGTTTGAGCTTCCAGCCACTGTACCGGCGTATCGCGGTCGATGCCGAGATCGTGTCGCCGAGGCGTAGGGTTGCCCGCGTGGAACTTCCGAGTCAGGTGCGGGGTCTGCCGTATCGCATCTACGAGGCCCGGCTGTCCAGGCAGCTGGCCGGCAAACAACATCCCCGGCACGTCGCGGTGATGTGTGACGGCAATCGCCGCTGGGCGCGGGAGAACGGTTTCACCGACGTCAGCCACGGTCATCGGGTCGGCGCGCTGAAGATCGCCGAACTGGTCGGCTGGTGCGAGGCCGAGGGTATCGAGATGGTGACCGTCTACCTGCTGTCCACCGAGAACCTGCAGCGCGATCCGGACGAGCTGGAGACGCTGTTCGAGGTGATCACCGACGTGGTCGAGGAACTGTCTGCGCCGGAGCAGAACTGGAGCGTGCGCATCGTGGGCACGCTCGACGGATTCCCCGAGCTCATCGCCAAACGGCTGCGTACCGCGGCCGAGCGCACCGAAGGGCGGGGTGGTGTGCACGTCAACGTCGCGGTCGGTTACGGCGGCAGGCAGGAGATCACCGACGCGGTGCGCTCGCTGGTCCGACAGGAGATGGCCGCGGGCGAGACGGGCGAGGACCTGGTCCAGTCGATCACCGTGAACGCGATCGGCCAGCACCTCTACACCTCCGGCCAGCCGGACCCCGATCTGGTCATCCGAACCTCCGGCGAGCAGCGATTGTCCGGGTTCCTGCTGTGGCAGAGCGCATACTCGGAAATATGGTTCACCGAGGCGTACTGGCCGGAGTTCCGGCGGGTGGATTTCCTGCGCGCGCTGCGCGACTACGCCGCGCGCCATCGCCGCTTCGGCGTGTGATCGGATCTCGCTCGTGACGGAGCCGAGCGCCAGCGGGATGGTGCGGCACGGTCCGGGCGATTTCATCGGCTACGCGGAGTTCGGTAGGCGCTTCCTGGAGTTCGCGGCCTCCGAAGAGCGCATCTTGGGCGCGTTCGGTCAGCTGACCGGTGCCGCCTTCGATTTCGGCCCGATCGGCGTCGGCCCTGGGCGATTGGCGAAAGTGACCGCGGAGGTCCAGCTCGGCCGGTCGCGGCTGCGCCGCCTCGGCGGCGAGCTGATCGCGTTCGAGCTGCTCATTCCGCTGGACCTCGATCTGCTGCTGGACTTGGCGGTCGATCGGCATCGGTTCCATGTCGAGGGGACCGTCCACCTGCACCTGACGGTGCGCACCGCCACGCCGTTGCGGGTGGTGATCGATATCGCCGAGCCGCGTCCGGTCGACGTGCGCGTGAATGTCGCCGCCGCCACCAGGCGCGGACAGTTGCTGCGGATCTTCGCCAGCGTCGATCACGAGGTCAGGCGATTCGTCGCCCGCTATATCTCCGCCGAGATCCGCAGGCCGGACATTGCCGCGGCGTGCGATATCGATGTCGCCCGCCGCCTCGATGAAGCGTGGAAGCTGTAAGCGAGATCACAATTTGCGCAGCCGCAACCGGTTGATGGTGTGGTCGGCATCCTTGCGCAACACCAGGGTCGCGCGCGGCCGGGTGGGCAGGATGTTCTCCACCAGATTGGGGCGGTTGGTGTTGTTCCAGATCTCCTTCGCGGCGGCGGTGGCCTGCTCGTCGTTGAATCCGGAGTAGTGGTGGAAATGCGCGTCGGGATCGGCGAACGCGGTCTCGCGCAGCGTGAGAAACCGTTGCACGTACCAGTTTTCGATGTCCTCGATGCGCGCGTCGACGTAGATCGAGAAGTCGAACAGATCAGAGACCATCAGCCGGGGACCGGTCTGCAGCACGTTCAGCCCCTCCACGATCAAAATGTCGGGCTGCCGTACGCAGTGCAGCTTTCCCGGCACGATGTCGTAGGAGATGTGCGAATACACCGGCGCGCAGACTTCCGCCGAACCGGATTTCACCTCGGTGACGAAGCGCAGCAGCTTGCGGCGGTCGTAGCTCTCCGGGAAACCTTTGCGGTGCATGATGCCGCGCCGAGTGAGTTCCGCGGTGGGATAGAGGAATCCGTCGGTGGTGACCAGGTCGACGCGGGGGTGGTGATCCCAGCGCGCCAGCAGGGCTTGGAGCACGCGGGCGGTGGTCGACTTGCCGACCGCGACGCTGCCCGCGACGCCGATCACGAAAGGTACCTGCTGGTCCGGGTGGGTTTCGCCGAGAAAGGTCGCGGTCGCGGCGAACAGGCGCTGGCGCGCGGCCACCTGCAGGTGGATGAGACGAGCGAGCGGGAGGTAGACCTCCGCGACTTCCTCGAGATCAATCTGTTCACCGAGGCCACGCAGGCCGATCAGCTCTTCCTCGGTGAGCACCAGGGGAGTCGACTTACGCAGGGTCCGCCACTGTTTCCGGTCGAATTCCACGTATGGACTCGGCTCGCTCATCCGTGCCACTTACCCGACACTCCACTTCGGCAAACACGCACAGTTACCGTGCGGATCCGGTGAGATTCGGTCTAGCTGTCGCCGCATAGCCGAATTCTGCTCTGTGTCGTGACGACGTGCTGAGCGGGGTCCACTACCGGCTGGTAACGAGCCGATGACCAGCGCGGGAGACGACGACGAACCGCTTGGCGGCGGGCCGGTCTCGTCCATCCTGGATCGTCTTCGACGAGATCGGCGAGGTCCATTGCGGGGTACGAGCGGCGTTCGCTGTCCGGCGGGTTCGCATACCGGTCGACTGTGCGGCGATATCCGGGGCCGGTTCGGTCCGAGTAGTCGGGCGGTTCACAAAAGAATGCGGGTCCCCGTTGCACTCGACCGTGTGACCGAAATGAATTCCTGGTATGCGTCGGAAAAACCATCCGCCCAGTCCGATCAAGTGCGTCTCTGCCCGAATCGCCGCACGGCTGGGCAATTCTGTCCGGGGTATGCATAGGACCTGTTCGTGGTGCTATCGATGTGGGCTGCATTACATTTATTCGCGCGTCTTCGACCCTCGCCCGTGGTCCGAACCGCTCTGTGGCAGCAATGGATATGCTCCGGCCAGAAGGAGGTGCGCGTGGTACGGCGATCGGAACGGGTGGGTGAACGAAATCCCAGGTAAAAGGGTATTTTCGTGCAGGCTGTGGCGAGCTTCGCGCCGCAATCGGCCGCGTCGGCCGAGCTGTGCACCGATTCCCCGAGTTGTATCGAGCATGTCGGAGCGGCGCTGAGTAAGTCGGCATAATTTCGATCCGCGGGCAACCGGATATTCCTGCATGTGGGAATATCCGGCAATGTGTTTTTGGTAGGGTAATTAATTTGTTCGCGACGGTGTGGTATTTGGTTCGCGAAGTGTGGTTTGTTTTAAATGACTTTCTTCATGCAAAATGCCGCCAGCGGCGAGAGGTGAAATGCGGGAATGAGTAGGGATCGTCGTGCCTCGCGGGGACGTCGCCGGGTCGGTCTACTCTTCGGGGGGCTGCTCACGGCCGCTGTGGAATCCGCGGCCGACGTCGTCGCCGTCCGGTTCAACCCCTCGGGGGATCCGTCCGATGACCGGCAGTTGACCTACCGGGAGCTCGATGAGTTGTCGTCCCGGTGGGCGCGCGAGCTCATAGCGCGCCGGATCGGCGCCGGTGACACGGTGGCCATCGGGATCACGCGCAGCATCGAATCCGTGCTGGCCGTATGGGCGGTCGCGAAGACGGGCGCGGCGTATGTGCCGGTGGATCCGGCGTATCCGCCCGAGCGGATCGCGCACATGCTCTCGGATTCGGGTGCGGTGCTCGGATTGACCACCACGGCACACCGGTCGGCGCTCGGTCCGGATGTGGACTGGATCGAACTCGATGATCCAGTGCACACCGAGCGAGTCGCCGAGCGGCCGGGCCATCCGATCTCCTACACCGACCGGGTACGCCCGATCGATCCCCGGCACCCCGCCTACGTCATCTACACCTCGGGTTCGACCGGGAAACCCAAGGGCGTGGTGGTCACCCACACCGGTCTCGGCGGGCTGGTTGCCGCGGCGCGTGAAGGCCTGCGCGTGCAGCAGGGCTCGCGCATCTTGCACGTGTCCTCGCCCAATTTCGACGCCTCGGTGCTGGAGCTGTTGCTGGCCTTCTCGTCCGGTGCGACGCTGGTGGTCGCGCCGCCGCACGTGTTCGGTGGCTCCGAGCTGGCCGATCTGCTGCGCCGGGAGCGGGTCACGCACATCGTGATCACGCCGGGCGCGCTGGAATCGGTGGATCCGGCCGGGCTCGACGACCTCGAGGTGGTGGAGGTCGGCGGCGAGAAGTGCAGCCCGGAGTTGGTGGGGCGCTGGGCGCGGGACGGGCGGCTGTTCGTCAACGGGTACGGCCCGACCGAGGTGACGGTGTGGGCGACGTTGAGCGGGCCCTTGCGGCCGAGCGAGCCGATCACGATCGGCACCGCGATCGCAGGGGTGGGTGCGTTCGTGCTGGATGCGCGGTTGCGACCGGTGCTGGCGGGAGTGGTCGGGGAGTTGTACCTGTCAGGGCCGGCGCTGGCTCAGGGTTATCTGGGGCGGCCGGGGCCGACCGCGGAACGGTTCGTGGCCAGTCCGTTCGGTGCCGAGACCGGTGAGCCGGGCGCGCGGTTGTACCGGACCGGTGATCTGGTGCGGCGCAACGAGGCCGACGGCACCCTCGAGTACCTGGGCCGCTCGGACTTCCAGGTCAAGATCCGCGGCTTCCGTATCGAACTGGGTGAGATCGACAATGCGCTCACCGCCCATCCAGCGGTCGATTACGCGGCCACCCTCGGCAAGACGCTGCCGTCCGGTGCGAAAGCCCTGGTGTCCTACGTGCTGCCGCATGCGGGGGCCGATGTGGACACGGGAGAACTCGCGACCTTCATCGGTGGCAGGTTGCCGGAATACATGGTCCCGGCGGCGATCGTGGTGCTGGACGAGATTCCGCTCACCCCGATCGGCAAGCTGGACCGCAACGCGCTGCCGGAGCCGGTCTTCGTGGGGCGCGACTTCCGTGCTCCGGTGAGCGAGGCCGAGTCCGTCATCGCCGAAGTGTTCGCGGCGGTACTCGGTGTCGAGCGGGTCGGCCTCGACGACTCGTTCTTCGCGCTGGGCGGCGATTCGATCCTGTCGATCCAACTGGTGTCGCGGGCCAAAGCGCGCGGTGTCGTGTTCACCGCACGGGATGTGTTCGATCACCGCACGGTCGCGGCATTGGCCGAGATCGCCACGCTCGCCGGCGCCGCGGAGCAGCACCGGCTGGCGGAACTGCCCGGTGGCGGGGTTGGCGAGATTCCGTTGACGCCGATCATGGCGGGGACGCTGGCCAAAGGCTCGTCGTATCAGCGGTTCTCGCAATCGATGGCGCTGCGGCTGCCCGCCGACATCGATCGGGAGACTTTGGTCGCGACCATCGGCGCGGTGTTCGATCACCACGATGTGCTGCGCGCTCGCCTGCGCCGAAATGGCCGAGCGGCATCCGGGACGGCGGACGCCTCATGGCTCTTCGAGGCGCTGGAGCCCGGCGCGGTGGAGATCGGCACGCTGGTGCGGCGGGTCGAGTTGCCCGCCGACATCGACGATGCGGAGTTGTCTCGGCGGGCGAGTGACGAGTACGACGCGGCCCTGGGGCGGCTCGATCCGTCGAATGCGGCCATGGTGCAGTTCGTCTGGTTCGCTTTCACCGGCGACGCCGCGAATGCGGGGTCTGCTCGGCGTCGCGATGTGTTGCTCGTCGTCGCCCACCACTTCGTGGTCGACGGCGTCTCATGGCGGATTCTGATTCCGGATCTGGCGGTGGCCTGGTCGCAACTGGCCGGGGGACAGCCGGTGACGCTGCCGGCCAATGGAACCTCGATGCGGCGCTGGGCGCACGCCCTCGTCGAGGCGGCGAAGCAACCCGCGCGCGTCGCGGAACTGCCGTTCTGGCAGCAGGTTTCGGCTACCCCGGATCCGCCACTGGGTGCACGCGCGTTCGATCCGGCGGTGGACACGTTCGCCACCGTCGACCGCGTCGAGGTGACGTTGTCGGCGGAAGTGACCGAGGCCGTGCTGACCGCGATCCCGGGTCGGTATCGGGGTGGCGTCAACGATGGCCTGCTGTCGGCGCTGGCGCTGGCGGTGAGCAAGTGGCGCGGCGACACCTCCGGCGGCACGGTGCTGGTCAAGCTGGAGGGCCACGGCCGGGAAGAGGATGTCGCCGCTGGCGCGGATCTGTCCCGGACGGTCGGCTGGTTCACCAGCGTCTACCCGGTTCGGCTGGATCTCGCAGGAGCCGGTGTCGATGCGGCGTTCGAGGGCGGAAAGCCCTTGGGTGACATCGTGAAATCGGTGAAAGAGCAGCTGCTGGCGATCCCCGACAAGGGCCTCGGCTACGGCCTGCTGCGCTACCTGAACCCGGAGACCGCCGCACAGCTGCGCGACGCGGGCCAGATCAGCTTCAACTATCTGGGTCGTGTGTCGACGGGCGAGATACCTGGCGAACTCGGCGAGTTGGGTTGGGTGCCGGTCGCGGATCTGGGGCAGTTGGATGCCGAGATGGATCCGGACATGCCCGCGGGCGGCGTGATCGATCTCAACGCGATCGTCACCGACGGCGCGGACGGTCCGCGGCTCGGCGCGTCGTTCGCCTTCCCGAGCGGGCTGTTGTCGCGGGAGCGGGTGCGGGAGCTCGCCGATCTGTGGGCCGCCGCGCTCGCCGCGCTCGCTCGGCACGCACAGCGGCCGGACGCCGGTGGCCTGACGCCATCGGACCTGCCGTTGGTCGCGGTAGGCCAATCGGATATCGACGTATGGGAACGGGATTACCCGGCGCTGTCGGACGTGTGGCCGCTGTCGCCGTTGCAGTCCGGCCTGCTGTTCCATGCCCTGATGGCGCAGTCGAGCGTCGACGTGTACATCACCCAGGCGCGGGTGGAACTGGGCGGCAGCCTGGACGTCGAGCGGCTGCGGGCCGCGGCGCAGGCGGTTCTGGACCGCTATCCGAACCTGCGGGCAGCGTTCGTCACCGACACCGAGGGGCACCCCGTGCAGGTGATCATGGACCGGGTCGAGGTGCCCTGGCGTGAGGTCGATCTGACGCACTTGCCCGAGTCGGAGCGCTCGGCGGAGCTACACCGGTTGGTCGCGCTGGAGCGCGAGACCCATTTCGATATGTCGGTGGCGCCACTGATGCGGTTCACCTTGTACCGCACGGGACTGCCGGGCACCGGCGCGGCGGTCGACGAAACCACCGAGACGCGGTGGCATCTGGTGATCACCAGCCATCACATCCTGCTCGACGGCTGGTCGAACCCGCTGTTGCTGCGCGATGTGCTGGTGCTGTACGCGACGCGGGGCGATCAGTCCGCGCTGCCGCGGGTGTCGTCCTACCGCACCTTCCTGAGCTGGCTGGCCGGCCGGGATCGGGAGGCGTCGCTACGGGTGTGGGCGGAGGCGCTGTCCGGTGTGGAGGAGCCGACGCGGCTAGCGCCGCAACCGAGGGCGGCCGAGCAGTACGAGATCGGGAAGCGGATCACCGAGATCGACGCCGACGGCGCCGGCCGGATCACCGAGCGCGCCGCCGAACTCGGCGTCACGGTGAACACGCTGGTGCAGGCCGCGTGGGGCATTCTGCTCGGGCGGCTCACCGGTCGCGGCGACGTGGTGTTCGGCGCGACGGTGTCCGGCCGCCCCGGCGAGCTGACCGGCGTGGAGTCCATGGTGGGCTTGTTCATCAACACTCTGCCGGTGCGTGTGCGTATCGACGATCGCCTCGCGGTGGGCGAGTTGCTGGAGCGCCTGCAACGCGACCAGGCCGATCTGCTCGACCACCACTATGTGGGCCTCACCGATATCCAGCGCGCGGTCGGTGCCGGAGCGCAGTTCGACACCCTGCTGATCTTCGAGTCGTACCCAATCGACCGGGACGCGATCGCCGCCGTGAGTTCCGTGGACGGCATGTCGGTGACCGGTGTCGGTCTCCAGGACGATACGCACTACCCGTTGACGCTGCTGGTGCACTCGGCGTCGACGATCGAGCTGACATGGAAGTACCTGGGCAGCCGCTTCACCGCCGACGAGGTGGAAGCCCTTGCCGCACGGCTGCTGCGGGTGCTCGAGGCACTGGTCGGCGATCCCGGCGCACGAGTCGGCGATATCGATATCATGCTGACCAGCGGTGAGCGGAATCGAATCCTGCGGGAGTGGAACGACACCCGGCATGCGGTCGAGCCGGAGCTGCTGCTGGACGGCTACCGACGTGCGGTGCGGACGTATCCCGATCGGGTCGCGGTGGTCTACGAGGGCCACGAGCTGACCTATCGGGACTTCGACGTGCGCGTGAATCGGCTTGCGCGCCTGCTGATCTCGCGCGGCGTGGGTGCGGAATCGCTGGTCGGCCTCGCGGTCCGGCGTTCGCTGGACCTGGTCGTCGGAATGTATGCGATCGTCACCGCGGGCGGTGCCTACGTGCCGTTGGATCCGGATCATCCGGACGAGCGCATCCAGCACGTCCTGAACACCGCCGAACCGCTGTGCGTGCTCACCACGACCACGGACGCCGTGCCCGTGCCCGACGGAATTCCCGTGCTGCACATCGACACCGTGGAACTGGACGGCTTCGACGGCGCGCCGCTGCGTGCCGAGGAACTGGCGCGACCGGTGCGGCCGGAAAACCCGGCGTACGTGATCTTCACGTCGGGCTCTACCGGACGCCCGAAAGGCGTCGCGGTGTCGCACGGCGCGATCCAGAACCAGATCACCTGGATGCTTGCCGAGTACCCGTTGGGCGCCGACGATGTGTACTTCCAGAAGACGGCCACCACCTTCGACGTCTCGCTCTGGGGCTACTTCATGCCGCTGCGCGCCGGTGCGAAACTCGTGGTCGCCACGCACGACGGCCATCGCGACCCCGTCTATATCGCGGAAACGATTGCGGCACAGCGAGTTACCGTTACCGACTTCGTTCCCTCGATGCTTGCGGTGTTCGCCGCCCACACGGCGGCGGATGCCATCCCGACGCTGCGACACGTCTTCGCGATCGGCGAGGCGCTGCCGCCGGAGACAGTCGCCGCGCTCCGGGCGATCTCCGATGCCGCCGTACACAACCTGTACGGACCGACCGAGGCCGCGGTATCCATCACTTATCGGCGAGCGTCCGGCGGCGAGCTCACCAGAGTGCCGATCGGATCGCCGCAGTGGAACAGCCGTGTCTACGTGCTGGATTCGCGGTTGCGGCCGGTGCCGTCCGGGGTTCCCGGCGAACTGTATCTGGCCGGTGACCAACTGGCCCGCGGCTACGTGGCCCGGCCCGATCTGACCTCGGATCGGTTCGTGGCCGATCCGTTCGGTTCCGGCGAGCGGATGTACCGGACCGGGGATCTGGTGATCTGGCGTGAGCCCGGTCGCTCCACGGATGGACCCGGCGACCGCGTCGCGGCGCACGGCGTGCTGGAATACCTGGGCCGCACCGACTTCCAAGTGAAGTTCCGCGGCCAGCGCATCGAGCTCGGCGACATCGAATCGGCGCTGCTCGAGCAGCCCGCGGTGAGCCAGGCCGTCGTCGTGGTGGTGCCGTCGGAACTCGGCGATCAGCTGGTGGCCTACGCGGTGCCTGCGCCGGGAGCCGGCATCGATCCGGCGCAGCTGCTGCCCGCGTTGGCGCGGACGCTGCCCGCCTACATGGTCCCGGCCACGGTCGTGGAGCTGGCCGCGTTCCCGCTCAACACCAGCGGCAAACTGGATCGCAAGGCGTTGCCGCTGCCGACGTTCACCGGCCGTGAGTTCCGGGCGCCGTCCACCCCCATCGAGGAGATCGTGGCCGGGGTGTTCGCCGACGTGCTCGGCCTGGACCAGGTCGGCGTCGATGACGACTTCTTCGCCCTCGGTGGCAACTCGCTGGTCGCCACCCAGGTCGTGGCCCGGCTGAGTGCGGCGCTGGACGCGCGGGTGTCGGTGCGGACCCTGTTCGACGTACCCGTGGTCGCCGAACTGGCGGCGGGGATCGTGCCGGGCTCCGGTGCCGCGAGTCGTCCACCACTGGCTCGGGCCACGCGACCGGATCTGGTGCCGCTGTCGCTGGCGCAGCAGCGCATGTGGGTGCTCAACCAGGTCGACACCGAATCTCCGGCCTACAACCTGCCGTTCGCCCTGCGGCTCACCGGTGCCCTCGACGTGTCCGCCCTGCGGCAGGCGGCGGTGGATGTGCTGGAGCGGCACGAAGCGCTGCGCACGCGGTTCCCGGTGGCCGGCCCGGACGGCACGCCGCACCAGGAGATCCTGTCGGTGGCCGAAACGCTGCCCGACGGGCTCGAGGTCGAGACGGTCGCCGCCGCCGATCGTGATCAGGTGGCCAAACTGTTGTCCGCGGGATTCGACGTCACCGAGCATCCGCCCGTGCGGATCCGGTTGTTCTCCGGCCCGGCCGCCGACGAGCATCTGCTCGTCTTCGTCGTGCACCACATCTCGGCGGACGGCTCTTCACTCGCGCCGCTGGCGCGGGATCTGGTGACGGCCTATCTGGCGCGCATCGCTGGCAGCGCGCCGAGTTGGGCGCCGCTGGCGGTGCAGTACGCGGATTTCGCGGTCTGGCAGCGCGCGGTCGTCGGCACCGATGCGGAGGAGAACTCCATCGCCGCACAGCAATTGGCGTACTGGCGGCAGCAGCTGGCCGGAGTGTCCGCGGCGGCGCAGCTGCCGCTGGACCGTCCGCGTCCGGCTGTCGCGTCGCTGCGTGGTGCGTCGACCGGCGTCGTGGTGCCCGCGCAGGTGCACGAGGGCATCGCCCGCATCGCGCGCGAGCACAATTCCTCGCTGTTCATGGTGGTCCACGCCGCGTTGGCGGCGCTGCTGGCCCGGTTGTCCGGTGGCTCCGACATCGCGATCGGCACCCCGATCGCGGGTCGCGGCGCGGCCGCTCTGGACGATCTGGTCGGCATGTTCGTCAACACGCTGACGCTGCGCACCGATGTCGATCCGGCCGCCGCGTTCGCGGCGCTCCTCGGCCAGGTGCGCGAGACCGACCTCGCCGCCTTCGCCAACGCGGACATCCCGTTCGAACAGGTGGTCGATGCGGTCCTCCCCGCTGCGGCCGGCGCGGGGAACCCGCTGTTCCAGGTGATGCTGTCGTTCCAGAACACCGAGCAGCCCTCGCTGGAGCTGCCCGGCCTGACGGTCTCGGCGCTGGAGACCGACGAGGTCGTGGCGAAATTCGATCTAGAGGTGATCGTGGAGCCGCGGCACCGGGCGAATGGAACGCCGGACGAGCTCGTCGTAGTGTTCACCTATGCGTCTGAGCTTTTCCAGGAGGCGACCGTGCAGCGGCTCGCTCGACGATTCGAGCGGGTCCTCGCCGCTGTCGCCGCTGATCCCCGCGCGATCGTCGGTGACCTCGACATTGCCGACGTCGCCGAACAGGATCGGGCGCTGACCGCGCCGGTCCGGCCCGCCGAGCCGAGCACGGCGGAGCAGGTCGGTGTGACGCTGTTGCCGGAGCTGCTGGCGGGCGCAGTGGAGAGCAATCCCGATGGTGTCGCGGTGGTCTATGCGGACGCCTCGACGCAGCTGGGCGAGATGGAGTACGTCGACCTCGACGATCGGTCGACCCGGTTGGCTCGGCTGCTGATCGAGCGCGGCATCGGCCCGGAGGACCTGGTCGCGATCGGCATTCCGCGGTCGATCGACTCGGTGCTCGCGGTGTGGGCCATCGCCAAGACCGGTGCCGGGTTCGTCCCCGTGGATCCCAACTATCCGGCCGAGCGGGTCGCGCACATGGTCTCGGATTCGCGTGCGGTGCTCGGACTCACTGTCGCCGAAGTACGCGCTGACCTGCCCGAAGAGGTGGACTGGCTGGTCATCGATACCGACGATGTCGATCGACGGCTCGACGACTACTCGGCCGCGCCGATCGAGGACGTGGACCGCACGCGGCCGTTGCGCGCCGCGCACCCGGCCTACGTCATCTACACCTCCGGATCGACCGGCAAACCCAAAGGCGTGGTCGTCACGCAGGCCGGGCTGTCGAGCTTCTGCGACGAGCAGCGCGAGCGCTACCGGGTGACGAGCACGTCACGGACCTTGCATTTCGCTTCGCCGTCGTTCGACGCGTCGGTGCTGGAACTGCTGCTGGCGGTGGGCGGCGCCGCGACCATGATCGTGGCGGCGCCGACCGTCTACGGCGGTGCCGAGCTGGCCGCGCTGCTGCGCCGGGAGCGGGTGACGCACGCGTTCATCACCCCGACGGCGCTGGCGTCGGTCGATCCGGCCGGACTGGACAAGCTCCGCGTCGTGATCGCCGGTGGCGAGGCGTGCCCGCCGGATCTGGTCCAGCGCTGGACGATCCCGATCGGTGGACGCCGCACCCGTGAGTTCTACAACGGGTACGGGCCGACCGAGACCACGATCATGACCAATATCAGCGCGCCGCTGGTGCCGGGGGAGACCGTCACCATCGGCGGGCCGATCCGCGGCATCACCGAGTACGTGCTCGACCCGCGGCTGAATCCGGTGCCGGAGCTGGTCGTCGGCGAGCTGTACATCGCCGGCGCGCAGGTGGCACGGGGATATCATGAGCGACCGGGGTTGACCGCCGCCCGGTTCGTGGCCAACCCGTTCGACCCGAGCGGAGACCGCCTGTACCGGACCGGCGATCTGGCGCGACGCACGGCCGATGGCAGGCTGGAGTATCTGGGCCGCAACGACTTCCAGGTCAAGATCCGCGGGTTCCGCATCGAACTCGGCGAGATCGACGCGGTCCTGGGCGCGCACGACACCGTCGACTTCGCTGTCACCATCGGGCACGAACTCGCCAGTGGCGCGACCATCCTCGTCTCGTACGTGCATGCCGCCGCCGGTGCGATCGCCCGGCCCGACGAGCTCGTCGCGTTCGCCGAACGCAGCCTGCCCGCGCACATGGTGCCCACCACCGTCATGGTGCTGGACGAGATCCCGCTGACCCCGGTCGGCAAACTCGACCGTGCCGCGTTGCCAGCGCCGGTGCTGCAGGCGAGGGAGTACCGGGCGCCGTCCGGGCCGCTGGAAGAACTGGTCGCGGGCGCGTTCACCGAACTGCTCCGTCCGGCGACGCCGGTCGGAGCCGACGACGACTTCTTCGAACTGGGCGGCAACTCGCTGATCGCCACCCGGGTCATCGCGCGGCTCGGGGCCGCGCTGGATATCCGTATCCCGGTGCGGCTGCTGTTCGAGGCGTCGACGGTGGCCGCGCTCGCGGAACGCTTGGGCGAGAATTCGACCGGTGCAGGCCGTCGGCCGTTGACCGCCGGTCCGCGCCCGGAGCGGATTCCGTTGTCCTTGGCGCAGCAGGGAATGTGGTTCCTCAACCGCTTCGACACCGCTTCGGTGGCCTACAACGTGCCGCTGGCGGTGCGGTTGACCGGCGCCATCGATACGGACGCGCTGCGGACGGCGATCGAGGATCTGGTGGCTCGTCACGAGATCCTGCGCACGATCTATCCACACCAGGGTTCCGGTTCGGGGGACTCCCAGGACGCTCCCGTGCAGGTGATCCTGCCTGTGGCACAGGCGGTTCCGCAGTTCGAGATCCGGGCCGTCGCCCCGGCCGACGTGGCGGATGCCGTGGTCGCCTTGGCGGGTACGGCTTTCGACCTCACCACCGACGTGCCCCTCAGGGTGGTGCTCTTCGACCTGAGCGGCGACAACCCCGACCACTCCGGCGCGGCACCCGAATATGTGCTGGCGATGGTGGTGCACCACATTGCCGCTGACGGGTCGTCGATCGGCCCGCTGACCCGTGATCTGATGACCGCGTACGCGGCTCGCTGTGCCGGTGCGGCCCCGGCTTGGGCGCCGTTGCCGGTGCAGTACGCCGACTACAGCATGTGGCAGCGGGAGCTGCTCGGCGCCGAAGACGATCCGGAATCCCTGGCGGCCAAGCAGATCGCCTACTGGAAGCAGGCTTTGGCCGGGCTGCCGGATCAGCTCGACCTGCCGTCGGATCGGCCGCGTCCGCTGCTGCGCTCCTACGCCGGAGGCGGGGTGGCGGTGCGCATCGATGCCGAAACCCACCGTGCACTGGTGGAATTGGCTCGGGCCGAAGGCGCGACGCTGTTCATGGTCGTGCACACGGCGCTGGCGGTGCTCCTGGCGCGGTTGTCGGGCACCGACGACATCGCGATCGGTTCGCCGGTTGCCGGGCGGGGCGAAGCGGTCCTGGACGACCTGGTCGGCATGTTCATCAACACCCTGGTGTTCCGTACCGGATACGACGCCGGGGAGACCTTCACCGACCTGCTCCGACGGCAGCGGAAGGCCGATATCCAGGCGTTCGCGAACGCGGACGTGCCGTTCGAGCGTCTGGTCGACGTGCTGCGGCCGGTCCGGTCGACCGCGCGGCATCCGCTGTACCAAGTGGCACTGTCGTTCCAGAATCTGGAGCCCGTCACGCTGGAACTGCCGGACCTCGCCGTCTCCAGCCTGGATATCGGAACCGAGGTATCGCAGTTCGACCTGCATTGGATGGTGGGCGACACCTACGACGGTGCGGGCACGCCGACCGGGATCGGCGGCGTGGTCAGCTACGCCGCCGACATGTTCGACCACGACACCGTGCAAGGCTTCGTCGACCGGTTCGTGCGCCTGCTGTCCGCGATTGCCGCCGACCGCACGGCGGTTCTGGGTGACATCGAGGTGATCGATCCGGCCGAACGCGTGCGGCTGCTGTCCGACGCGGTCGACACGGCTCACCCGGTGTCGGCGGATGTCCTGCTGACCGGCTATCGCCGCGCCGTCACCGCGACACCGGACGCGATTGCTGTGGTGCACGACGAGACGGCGTGGACTTACCGGGAATTCGACGCGCGAGTCAACCGCTTGGCCCGGTACCTGATCGAGCAGGGGATCGGTCCCGAGTCCGTGGTCGCCCTGGCGATGCCGCGTTCACCGGGGCTGCTGGTCGCGATGTACGCGGTGCTCACCGCGGGAGGCGCGTACCTGCCGCTTGACCTCGATCATCCCGCAGGCCGGATCGCGTACGTGCTGGAAGTGGCCGAGCCCGTGTGTGTGCTCACGGACAACGGCAATCCGGTATCCGTTTCCGGGGTTCCGGTCATCGATGTCGACTCCCTTGATCTGGCGGCGTACTCGGCGGATCCCGTCGCCACGGGCGAGTTGCGTGCGCCCCTGCGTGCGGACCATCCGGCGTACGTGCTGTTCACGTCGGGGTCGACCGGACGCCCCAAGGGTGTGATGGTGTCGCACGGCGCGATCACCAACCAGATCGAATGGATGGCGGCGCAGTATTCGTTCGGGCCCGACGACGTCTACCTGCAGAAGACGGCGACCACGTTCGACGTGTCGCTGTGGGGATTCTTCGTTCCACTGTGGGTGGGCGCGCGACTGGTGCTCGCCGCACCGGGCGGCCAGCGCGATCCGGGTTACATCGCCGACCTGATCGCCGCCCACCAGGTGACGGTCACCGACTTCGTCCCCTCCGTGCTCCAGGTGTTCCTTGCCGCGGCCACGGCGGAGCAATTGGCTTCCCTGCGTGCGGTTTTCGTCATCGGTGAAGCTTTGCCGCCCAGCACCGTCGCGGACTTCGCCGCGTTGTCGGGTGCCGGACTGCACAACCTGTACGGTCCTACCGAAGCGGCCGTGTCGGTGACGTATTGGCCCGCGTCCACGAATGACCGGGCCACCGTGCCGATCGGTGTCGCGGAGTGGAATACGCGGACCTATGTGCTGGATTCCCGGCTGCATCTCGTACCGGCCGGCGTGGTCGGCGAGTTGTATTTGGCGGGAGACCAGTTGGCGCGCGGCTACCTGCGGCGTGCGGACTTGACCGCGGATCGATTCGTCGCCGACCCCTATGGGCCGCCTAGCGCCCGGATGTACCGGACCGGTGATCTGGTGCGCCGCCGTGCCGACGGCGTGCTGGAGTATCTGGGACGCAGCGACTTCCAGGCGAAGATTCGTGGCCACCGGATCGAGCTGGGTGAGATCGAGGCCGCGCTGCTTGCCGAGTCGTCCGTCGCCCAGGCGGTGGTCGTGGTGACGGCGTCGGAGAGCGGCGACCAGTTGGTCGCCTACGTGGTCCCGGCGGCGGCCGATCTCGCGGCCGACGCTCTCCGCGAGTCGCTGGCGCAGGTGCTGCCGTCGTACATGGTTCCGTCGGCCATCATGGTGCTCGATTCCTTCCCGATGAACGACAGCGGGAAGCTGAATCGTGCCGCGCTGCCGCGGCCGGTGTTCCGGGCCCGCGATTTCGTCGCCCCGGCGAGTCCGACCGAGCGGGCGGTCGCCGAGGTGTTCGTCGACGTGCTCGCCATCGCCAGGGCCGGTGCCGAGGACGATTTCTTCGATCTCGGCGGCACGTCGCTGCTCGCGTTCACGTTGCAGCGCGCGCTGACCGCCCGGCTCGGTGTCGACGTGCCGATGGCGGCGTTGTTCACCGCACCCACCGTGCGCGGACTGGCTGCCCGCATCGACAACCTGGACGAGCCGGCGGCGGTCGCGGCCGACGACTCCGCGACGATCGCCGCCGATGCGGTGCTCGAGCCGGAGATCGATGGTGCCGGTGCCGCGCCGGCGCGCTCGGAAACCCCCACGGACGTGCTGCTCACCGGTGCGACCGGGTTCGTCGGCGCGCACTTGCTCCGGGAATTGCTGGTCAGCACCCGGGCGCGCGTCTGGTGCCTGGTCCGCAGCGATGACGACGAGCGGGCACACAAGCGGATTCGCAACGCCCTGGAGAAGTACCGCATCTGGGACGACGCCTACGAACTCCGCATCGTCGCTGTCGCAGGCGATCTGGCGGCGCCCCGCTTCGGGCTCGACGAGGTCGGTTACGACCGGCTGACGGAGCGGATCGACGTGGTCTACCACAACGGTGCTCGGGTGAACCACATCGAGCCCTATGCGCGGCTGCGCGCCGCCAACGTGGATGGCACTCGCGAGGTGTTGCGGCTGGCGACCACCGGCCGGATCAAACCGGTGCATTTCGTCTCCACCGTCAACGCGGTGATTCCGGCCGCTCCCGGACCGGATTTCCGCGGCAGTGAGGACGCGGTGCTGGACGTCGGTGAGGTCTCCCCGAACGGGTATGTGGCCAGTAAATGGGTTGCCGAGCAACTGGTCCGGCAAGCCGGCGAACGCGGTGTGCCGGTGAGCATCTACCGTCCCGGCATCGTCTGCGGTGATCCGCGGGTAGGCGTGAACAGCGCGGACGACTCGTTCTGGAACATGATCCGCGCGGCCGCCATCCTCGGGCTCGCCCCCGACACCGGCGACGCCGACACGGCCCTGGTGCCGGTGAACTACGTGGCCGGTGCCATCGTGGCGCTGGCGGCCGAAGCCCCGAGCGGGTCGGCCTACCACCTGGTGAACTCGCAGCGGGTGGCGATCCGCGACATCTTCCAATCCCTGCGCGGGCACGGGATCCCGGTCGCGATCGCCTCGGTGGAGGAGATCGTCACCAGGCTGGCCGAGGAAGCCGCGGCGCGCGACGCGGCCGGTGACGACTCGCTGGTACGCGCCGCCCTGGTCAGCGGCAATTACGGCGGGGTTGCGGTCTCCGTCGACGACACCCAGACTCGTACGGAGCTCGCCGGGCACGGAATCCATTGCCCGCCGATCGATACGGCTGCGCTGGACGCGTATGTCGAATCCTTCATCGACTCGGGGTTCTTTCCCGGCCCGAGCGATGACGGCGCACGCTGAGTGATCAGCCCCCCATTCGGAAGGAAAGCATGACCACACAAGCCGAGTCACGTCCCGCCGCCGCCTCGGGCACCTTCGCCCTCGGCGGCGACCTCCCGGTCCATCGCCTTGGCTACGGCGCGATGCAGATCACCGGGGAGGGCGTATGGGGCGACCCGAAGGATCCGGATGAGGCCGTGCGCGTCCTGCGCCGTGCCGTGGAACTCGGTGTCACCTTCATCGACACGGCGGATTCCTACGGTCCGTTCGTCAGCGAAACGCTGATCCGCAAGGCACTGCATCCGTACGCCGACGACGTGGTCATCGCGACCAAAGGCGGTCTGACCCGGCCCGGCCCCGGCGACTGGCGTCCCGTCGGCCGCCCCGAATACCTGCGCCAGCAGCTGGAACTGAGCCTGCGGCACCTCGGTCTGGAGCGCATCGATCTGTATCAACTGCACCGGATCGACCCGAAGGTGCCGCTCGCCGACCAACTCGGTGAGCTGGCGCTGCTGCGGGAAGAGGGCAAGATCCGGCACATCGGCCTCTCCCAGGTGACCGTCGCCCAGCTCGAGCAGGCCCGCAAGATCGTCGACATCGTCTCGGTGCAGAACCTGTACAACCTGGCCAACCGGGAGGCGGAGGACCTGCTCGAGTACGCGGAAGCGAACGACATCGCTTTCATCCCGTGGTTCCCCATGGCCACCGGTGAGCTCGCCCGTCCCGGTGGTGTCCTGGACACCTTCGCGCGCGAGGACGCCAGCCCGTCCCAGCTCGCGCTGGCCTGGTTGCTGCGTCGCTCTCCGGTCCTGCTGCCCATCCCCGGCACCTCCAGCGTGGCGCATCTGGAAGAGAACATCGCGGCCGCCACCATCTCGCTCACCGACGAGGAATACGCCGCCCTGTCCGAGGTCAGCGCTCCCGCACCGCGTGCTCGCCGCTTCCGGCTGCCGAAATTGACCCGTAGCTGATCGGACAGGCCGCCGGGCGCGGACGTCGCACTGTTCCGCAGGCGGACAGGCGATTTCGGCCTTCCGGCGATAGAGTGCGGCAAACCCGAGATCGACGAGAGCAGCAGGATGCGCGAATCACAGCTGGTGGCCAATGATGCCTCCTATTACTACTTCGCTCGCTCGGGGCGGGTCACCGACTGGCCGATGTGGTGGGTGTTCGACAGCGAGACCGGTGCGCCGCCGGAGGCCGCCGACATCGCTCGCCACATCGGCGAACGCGCCGAAGTGCTCGAACCGCTGCGCCGCCGGATTCACGACGTGCCGGGCGGGCTCGGGCATCCGTTCTGGGGCGTCGACGACAGTCCGATAGACAGTCACGTCGTCACCCACGCGGTGGACCTGGACTGGGCGGGGTGTCTCGACCAGATGGGGAGCATTCTGGAGCGACCGCTGGATGCTCGGGTCAGCGCATGGCAATTGCACGTGTTCCCCGGCGTATCCGGCATACCGACGCTGAGCGGTGCGGGCATCGTGGTGATGATGCAGGTCAGTCACGCGCTCATGGCCGGCCCGGCCATGACGTCGCTGTCGGAAGCGTTGTTCGCGTCGGCGCCCGCACCGGTGCGGATCGAGGGGCAAGGGCCCGCCGCCAAGCGTCTGGGCCTGCGCCTGGGACTCGCCGCCGCGGGTGGCGCGTTGCGGTGGCCGTTCCAGGTGATGCGTTTCAACGCCCGGGTCGGGGCCGAGAACCGGCGCATCGCCCGAGACGGCGACGACAGCGGGCCGAGCACGCCACCGCGCAGCCGGACGGTGCTCAACCAGCGGATCGGTCCGGGACGCGTCATGCGGACATTCCCGTTGGAACTGGCGGCTGTCCGGGCGTCGGGGATCACCGTGACGGCCGTCGGCCTGACCGCGATCTCGCGCGCTATGCAGCGTTATCTCGAAAAACAGGACGCGTGCCCGGACGATCTCGCGGCGTTCGTGACCATCGCGGTGCCCGATGCGCCGGTGATGGGGGTCAATCACGTTGGCGCCGACGTGGTCGACCTGTTCCCGGGAGAACTCGACCTCGCCGACCGCGCGCGGGAGGTCGACGCCACGCTGCGGGTACGTCGCCATTCGGCGTCGAGCCGCCGCGAACTCAACCGGCTGGAGTTGGTCGACCTGCTCCCGAGCCGGGTATACCGGGCGAGGTACGGCACGCTCCCGCCCGCCGACGCTCCCGCCGTCGCGCATACGATCTTGACCAGCATCAGGTGCGAGCCGACCGCCGAATGGTCGTTGCTGGGCAAGCCGTTTCGCTTCGCGGGCATGCTGCCGCCGGTATACCCGGACATCGGCCTGGCGCACTCGTTCGTAGGCGTGCGCGACAGCTTTACCGTGTCCGTGGCGTGTGATCCGGAGATCGTCCCCGACCTGGACGATTACAGCGACATCCTGCGGGAATCGTTCCACGAGATCGCCGCAGCCCTCGGCGACTCGGACTGACGAACTGCTGTTCTGCGCCGGATTCGCTGGGTGGCCGCTCGGTCAGAGCTCGCGTTCCGGCGGCTGCGTCGCTGGACGGCTCCCCGCCATCCCGGGACCGTTCCAGTCACCAGCTCCAGAAGCCCCGCACTGTGGCTGTCCCCTCGCCGCGCTAAGGTCGGCGGGCATGGAAGCGCATCCACTCGTCACCGAATACCTGCGGCTCGGCCTCGCCTTCGACCGGCTCGAGGAAGGGTTCGTCGACGCCTACACCGGCGATCCCGCGCTGCGCCGCGAGGTGGAGAACGCGCCGGCGCCGCAGCCACGCGAGCTGGCCCGCCGCGCCGCCGACTTGCGCGCCGCGGTACCGGATGCCGGGTTGTCGCCGCAGCGCGCGGAATTCCTCGACGTGCACCTGCGCGCGCTGGAATGTTCCGGCCGCAAGTTCGCCGGAGACGAGATCGGGTTCGTCGAGGAGGTCCGGGCCTACTTCGACGTCGACATCGCCCCCGGCGACGTGGCCGACTACCGCGACGCACACCGGCAGATGGACGAGGTGCTCGCGGGAGACGGCCCCCTGGCCGAACGCATGGCCGCGCATCGTAAGGCCGACGAGATCCCACCGGAGCGCCTGTCGGTCTGCGTCGAGGCGTTTTCCAGCGCGCTGCGCGAACTGGTCCGCGCCCGCTACCCGCTGCCCGACCACGAGCACGTCACCTATGAGGTGGTCGGGGACAAACCCTGGTCCGGATTCAACTACTACCTGGGCAACTACCACTCACGGGTCGCGATCAATTCCGACCTCAAACAGCACATGGCACACCTGCCGCAGCTGATCGCACACGAGTCGTACCCGGGGCACCACACCGAGCACTGCCGCAAGGAGGCCGGGCTGGTCGCCGACGGGCAGGCCGAGCAGACGCTGTTCCTGGTGAACACGCCGCAGTGCCTGATGGCGGAAGGTCTGGCCGATCTGGCGCTGCGCTCCATCGTCGGGCCGGGCTGGGGGAAATGGGCGCAGGAGATCTACGCCGACCTCGGCCTGCGCTTCGATGGCGAACGGGCCGAACGCCTTTCGAACGCCTCGGCCAAGCTGCTCGGTGTGCGCCAAGACGCGGCGCTGCTGCTGCACGACCGGGGGCGCACCCACGACGAGGTGGCGGAGTTCTTGCAGACCTGGAGTCTGGTGACGCCGGATCGGGCGCGGCAGTCGCTGCGGTTCCTGTCCTCGCCGCTGTGGCGGGCCTACATCTCCACCTATGTGGAGGGGTATCGACTGCTGGGCGGGTGGCTGGATCGCGCGGTCGACGCCGACGACCGGGCCGACCGGTTCCGCAGGCTGCTCGACGAACCGCTCACGCCGGGCGCGGTACGCGCCGCGGCCTGAACGACGAATACGACGTGTGCCCGACTCCGCCCGGGCCACACGCCATTCCGGAGTGCTACTGGATGACGGCGCAGCCCTGTCCGCCCGAGGAAATGCTGCACAGCAGCAGCGAAAGGGTGCGCAGTAGCGCCTCGATGGGAGAGTTGGGCACCGAAACCAAGCCGACCATGGTCGTTCCTCCACTGGGTGGTCCTGAATAGCTGTCACCAGGGAAACCGCTCGAACCGCCGGTTTTCGTTACGGCTCGTAGAGCCCCATGAATTCGGGTCCCGGGGTCAGCGGTCACCGCGGAAGATGACGCAGGTGGTGGTGGCGTGCGCGACCAAGCGGCCCTTCTCGTCGACCACCCGCCCCTCGGCGGTCGCGGTGGTGCGGCCGACGTGGATGGTGGTGCCGGTGGCGGTGAGCCGCTGTCCGTCGGTGGGGACGGAACGGATGTAGTTGATCTTCAGTTCGAGCGTGGTGTAGCCGACGCCCGCTTCCAGCGTGCTGTGCACCGCGCAACCCATCACCGAGTCGAGCAGGGTGGCGCAGATGCCGCCGTGCGTGGTGCCGAGCGGGTTGGCGAAATCGGGCCGGGTGCGCAGCGCGAAGACCACCTTGCCGTGTTCGAGTTCGTCGACCTCCATGCCGAGCAGATCACCGATGAACGGCGGGCGATCCGTCCTGGTCATCGCGATCCGCAGGAGTTCGAGACCGGACAGCTGAGCCAGGTCGACCGTGGCTTCGGACATCAATCCCCATCCTTTCGGTGAACCGATCGGTCCACATCTGCCATGATTGCAACATGGACCGATCGGTTCACGCAACCGTGAGCAAGGAATCCGCATGACCGCCGGGCCGCGTACCAGGCTGATCGACAGCGCCATCGAGCTGGTTCGCGAGCAGGGCGTGCACGCCGCGGGCCTGGCGGCTCTGCTGGAACGCAGCAACGCCTCGCGTAACTCGCTCTACCAGCACTTTCCCTCCGGAAAGAGCGAGCTGGTCGAGACGGCGACCCGGGTCGCGGGCGACCGGATCGGTGCGGTGATCGACAAGATCACGGCCGCGCCCCCGCGGCGCTGGTTCGGGTCGCTGCTCGGCTGGTGGGTCACCGCGCTGGAGAAGACCGAATACCGCGCGGGGTGCCCGGTCGTCGGCGCGGCCCTCGCCGAGTCGGAGCCCCGCGTGCAGGCCGCGGCGGGCGCGGTCTTCGCCGACTGGCACGAGCGGCTGGGCGCGGCGCTGACCGCCGCGGGCCTGTCAGCGGAGGAGGCGCGGTCGTTCAGCAGTTTCGCGTTCAGTGCGATAGAAGGCGCCATCGTGCAGGCGCGGGCTATGAAATCCCCGAAGCCGCTGGAAGACGCGCAGCGATACCTCACCGTGCTGCTGGAGAACTATCTATCCGCCGACGGCGAATCGCGCTGAGCGCACGCAGCCCTGGGGTGCGGTACCGCGGTTCGCGGCTGGAGCGGGACCGACAGTTCCAGGTGGACGATGTGCCGGGCGGCGTCCGTTATGGCCGCGCCTGGCGTGTCGCACGTCACGACTGGACAGCCGGGCGTCCTCGCGCGACCGCGAGGGACGAACCCCCTGCTCGAGACCCCGGCCCCAGGCCCATAGACTGAGTCCGTGACGCAGACGACCGCCTCTGTCAATTCCCAGTCTCTCGGTGAGCTCGATCCGGAGCTCGCTGCCGCGATGGCAGGCGAGCTCGCCCGCGAACGCGACACCCTGGAGATGATCGCCTCCGAGAACTTCGTGCCGCGCGCGGTGCTGCAGGCCCAGGGCAGCGTGCTCACCAACAAGTACGCCGAGGGTTACCCGGGTCGGCGCTACTACGGCGGCTGCGAGCACGTCGACGTGGTGGAGACCCTGGCGCGCGACCGCGCCAAGGAGCTGTTCGGCGCCGAATTCGCCAATGTGCAGCCGCATTCCGGCGCGCAGGCGAACGCGGCGGTGCTGATGGCCCTGATGGACCCGGGCGACAAGCTGCTCGGCCTCGACCTCGCGCACGGTGGTCACCTCACCCATGGCATGCGCCTGAACTTCTCCGGCAAGCTCTACGAGGTGCACTCCTACGGGGTGAGCAAGGAAGACCACCGCGTCGACATGGACCAGGTGCGCGACATCGCCCTGCAGGCGCGTCCGAAGGTGATCGTGGCCGGCTGGTCGGCCTACCCGCGCCACCAGGACTTCGCGGCGTTCCGCTCGATCGCCGACGAGGTGGGTGCCTACCTGTGGGTGGACATGGCGCACTTCGCCGGTCTGGTCGCCACCGGGCTGCACCCCTCGCCGGTGCCCTACGCCGACGTGGTGTCCTCGACCGTGCACAAGACGCTCGGCGGCCCGCGTTCGGGCCTGATCCTGGCCAAGCAGGAGTACGCCAAGAAGCTGAACAGCTCGGTGTTCCCAGGCCAGCAAGGCGGACCGCTCATGCACGCCATCGCCGCCAAGGCCGTCGCCTTCAAGATCGCCGGGACCGAGGAGTTCCGCAACCGCCAGGAGCGCACCCTGTCGGGTGCGAAGATCCTCGCCGAGCGCCTCACCGCCGCCGACGTCAAGGACAAGGGCATCAGCGTGCTCACCGGCGGCACCGACGTGCACCTGGTGCTGGTCGACCTGCGCAACTCCGAGCTCGACGGCCAGCAGGGCGAAGACCTGCTGCACGAGATCGGTATCACGGTGAACCGCAACGCCGTTCCGTTCGACCCGCGTCCGCCGATGGTCACCTCCGGCCTGCGCATCGGCACCGCGGCCTTGGCCACCCGTGGCTTCGGCGACACCGAGTTCGCCGAGGTCGCCGACATCATCGCCAGCGCGCTGGCCGGTACCGCGGACCTGGACTCGCTGCGGGCCAGGGTGAGCAAGCTCGCCAAGGACGTTCCGTTGTACGACGGTCTGGAGGACTGGCGCCTCCTCGGCTGACCCGACTCCGCTTCGCACATCCGGTGAGTACCAATCGGATGTGCGAAGCGGAATCGTTGAGCACTGATGTGGCGAAGTCGCACGGGGCAACGATCACGAACCCGGTAGTTCGATGCCTTTAGCGGCGGCGAGTTCGGTCAGCTTCCGCATTTCGTCGATCGCGACCGCGACATAGACGCGCAGCGCGCCGTCATCGTCGCGACGCAGCAGGTATTCGTAGTCGCTGTCGGTGAGCAATTCGCCCGCGTTGTCGAAGAAGTGCCAGCGGACGCGCAACCGTGTGATGCGCTCGGTGAGCTCCACTTGTCCCAGCAGGGTGTGGTCGACCGACGCGAGCCCCAATGCTCGGTAGAACGGATAGGACTGCCGCAGCCCCTGCTCCATCTCCGCGCGCGAGGACAGCGAGCCGACGAATCCGTCGCTCACGATGGTGCCCGGCGTTCCCCACAGTGCGGCCGAGCGTTCGGCGTCGAACGAGCTCAACGCCTGCTGATACTCGTCCAGAAATGCTTCGATTTCGTCCCGAGTTCGCATAGCCCCAAACTACGAGTCCGGTCGGCGATCCGGAACTACCGATCGATGCGGGCTTTGGCGCGCACGATCGCCTCGTCCAGGTAGCGGGCGATATCCCCGCTGGTACCGGGGCGGATCATCAGCGCGCGGTTGGCCGGAACCTCGCAGTAGCGGCCGTCGGGCGTGTCGATCCAGCGCAGGCGGCCGGTGCGCAACGGTTCCGCGTTGCGCGGGCCGAGCAGCACGACGGCGGTGCCACGCGTGGTGCACGACTGGCGCCAGAAACGCCGGTAGCGTTCCTTGACCTGACTGGCGGGCGCGCTGCCGAGCAGATCGGGCCGATCGTCGTTGAGATCATCGAGCAGAAAGCTCTTCTCACCGGCTGTGCCGGCCGGGGTGTCCGGCAGCAGGCGCACCAGTTCGGTGGCGAGCTGGTCGGTTCGACAGCGGCGCAACCGGACTCGACCACCGTCCGGCCCGGGGGATTGCTCGGCGAGCACACCCGAGCCGGTGCGGGTGCCGCAGGCGATGGCGCGCAGCTCGATGCCGTCGCGGGTGTTGTCGTAACCGACCAGTTCGACGCGCCAATCGGGCCGGGCCAGCGTGGTGATCGCCGTGCGCAGCGGCAGCCGGTCGTCACGTCCCAGCTCGGCGCGGAACTGCTGCTGGTAAGCCTGGTACTCGTGCAGGCCGGGAAAGCGGCTGGTGAACCGGAACGGGAACGGCATACGGTCCAGGCCGGTACCGAACCACGCCGCGGCGAACTGCTCGGCCGACAGTGTCCACCGCGCCATCATTGCTCTCCGAACACCGGCGGCACCGTCGGCTCGACTTCGCCGAGCAACTCTTTCGCGTGCTCTTCGGTGCGCAGGTACTTCGGCGATTTGTGCTCGTCGTCGTCCGCGCCCCGGCCGCGGATACCGGGCGGGATCATGCCCGAGTATCCCGAGACGCCGGGCACACCGGGGCGTCCCGGCACGGCGGATGGTGCCGCCGACGCCGCGGGGGCGGTGGGCGGTGCGGCGCGGGAGGTACCTGGTCGAGGTTGGTTGTCGTTGTCTCCCGTGACACCCGGCCGACCGAGGGGACCGGGAGTGCCCGGCCTGCTGGGCGTGGCGTTGAGTGAGGTGGGAGTGACGGTGGCGGGCGTCGTCGGCAGTGGCGTGGTGGGCGCGATCGGGGTGCCGAGGGTGGATGCTGGCGACCTCGTGGTGGACGCCGTCGACGTACCAATGTCCTGGGTTGGTTGAACCGGCTGGGGCAGAAACTGTTTCGGGAAGGGTCTGGGGGGTTGGCGCCGTTTCCCCATCGGGTTTCTTTTCCGCGTCGCCACCGCCGGTGGAGCCGCTGCTCTCGGAAGAGGACGTGTCCTCGGAGGAAGCGGTGTCGCTGGTGCCGGTACCGTTCGACAGCGCCTGCGGGCTGACGCTCGTACCGGCCTCCGCGCCGCTTCCGGCCTCGACGCCCGATGACGCGGCGGCGGGTCCGATGGGTGGCGGCAGGGTGGGAATGCCCGGTGCGGTGGTCCCGTACGGCTGGATGTACTGGGTATTCATCTCGTCGCGGGCTTGTTCTTCCCGCGAGTTGCGCTGCTGTGGATCGGCCGGACTGCCGGAGGTGTCCAGCACGTCCGGCACCGACACCTTGAACTTCGCCGCCGCGTTCGCCGCCGCCGACAGCGGCCCGTTCTGGGCGCCCAATGCCTCGCCGAATTCACCCACCCGCGCCACGTAGTCCCGTACGGCGCGCACCGCGTTCTCCGCCGCCGCGCCCTCCCAATGCTGTTCCACCGCTTTCTTGATCGCGGTTTCGAACTCCTGCCCAGCGTTCGTCACCGCCGCCGCGATACCCGCCCACGCGTCGAACGCACCGCCCAGCTCGGCCGGGTTCATCGCGTCGGCCGCCTGTTTGATCTCGGCGTGCGAGAAACTCTGGGCGTTCTCCGGATTGGTGATCGCTCGGCCGTCGGTCTGTCTCATGATCGCGCTTCCCCCGATGTTCAGCTGCCCGAGGGCAGCAGCGGTGCGACTGTCTGGGCGATGTCGGTGGCGATATCGCAGGCAACGAGGTTCTTGTTCGCCGAGGTCTGTGGCACGTTGGTGAGAATGTAGAGCGAGCCGGAGGTCATCTCGACGTTGACCGTGCAGCCACCGGGAACATCCGGACGGGCCTCATAGCGCACGGCTTTCCGGCCGCCCGCCGAGATGTTCATGGCAGCCGGATATTTTCCTCGAACCTGATCGAGGGTGCCGTTGGTCGTCTCGACGACGAAGCCGTAGCCGGCCCGAGCGACGTAGCGGCACCCTTTCCAGGTGACGCCGCCTTGACTGTCTTGTTTCGGTTCCGGCGGTTTGGCGTCCCACTGGTGCTGGGCGAGAAGCTGGGGCGTCAGTGCGGTGCAGGGATCGAACTTCGCCTCCGAGGTCGCTCCGCTGGACGGCCTCGGCCCCGCACCGGCAGTTCCTGAAGCGGCCGACGTCGGTGAGTCGGTAGGCGTGGCCTGGCCGCACGCGGCCAGCAAGACGACACCAGCTGCTCCCACCGCGAAACCCGTTCCCCGAGCGGCTGTGCCGAGCCTCATACGTGGAGCTCCCGCATAGCCGCCGCGAATTCCGCATCGGTGCGAACGTAGGCATCGCACATGGCTTTGAACATGGCTTGGATCTCCTGCGTCATGGAGATGTAGTCGGTCAAGGTGTCGAAGGCGTTGTTCGGCCCGCCGAAGGCCTTCTCCCGGAACAGGCGGACCAACTCGATAGCGGACGACAACCGCGGATTGTTTTCGCCGAGCCCCCAGTACTGTCGCTCACCGAGTTCTCGTACGTCGGTTTGCGCTGCCACAAGCGCATCGATCAACTCCTGGCACGCCCGGTCGATCTCGACGAACCCTTGCGGATCCATTCGCACCTGCAACGCCCCGGTTTTCGCAGCCTCGATGTACCCGGGAAACGGACTGTCCACCATCGCCGCCCCTTCCGTCAGTGCTGTCTGACCTTATAGACGCGTCCCATCCCGCTCCGGTTCCATCGAAACACAACGGAGTTCCCGGGTCGATGCCCCGCAGCACTCGGTGTTGGCGATGTGGCCCTCGCGAACTGCGGTTCTGTGTCGAGCAACCCGGCGAGCGGGCTGAGGCCGATCGATGTCAAGGCGGGTGACGAGTTCTCAGCTCGCATCCCGCGCGCCGACGAGAGCGGGGTAGTCCCGCAGGTCGATGTCGTTGGCGGCATTGTCACCGTATTTCGCCATCAGGCCGAACAACCGAGATCCGAGGAACCAGTTGCGCATTCTGATGCCGAGCGCCGTCTTCGGAGCGAGGAAGGGGCCGACGTTGCTGTTGCCCGCGATCTTCGCATACCGCTTCATGATCTCGTCATAACGGGCGAAGGCCACCGTGTGATCGCCGTCGGCCAGCGCCAATTCGCCCGCGATGACGTACGCGCCGACCACGGCGAGCCCGGTGCCGAAGCCGCCAAGCGTGTTTCCGTACGCGGAGTCGCCGACCAGCGCGACGCGCCCCTTGGTGTAACGGCCCGCCATGCGGACCTGGCTGATGGAGTCCAGGTAGACGTCGTCGAAGTCGGCCAGTTCCGCGAGCATCCGGGGCACTTCCCATTCCACGTCGGCGTAGGACTCCGTGAGAATGCGCCGTTGGGTGGCGCTGTCGTCGCGGGCGTAGTCGAGCTCGGGGGAGGCGAACATGTACATCTGCTGCGCCTTCGGGCCGCCGGTGATGACGAGCCGCCCGGGAGCGTTGTGGGCGTAGGCGGTCGCCCGTTCCCGCGGTCCGGTCGTCGTCGTGCTCCACGGACTCGCGCCTGCGACGGCGTAGTAGTAACCCAGGTACTTCACGGGATCCCGCTCCGGGCCGAAAGCCAGCGCCCGTACCCGCGAATGAATGCCGTCCGCTCCGAAGACGAGATCGAAGGTGCGCGCGGGGGCGCGCTCGAACTCGACGTGCACGCCGTCCGCGGTCTCGCCGAGCGCGGTGATCGAATCACCGAACAGGTAGTCGCAATGGTCGGCGGTACGCCGGTAGATGACCTCCGACAGGTCGCCGCGCAGGATCTCCACGTCGCCGCCGGTGAAATCGCCCGACATCAGGGCGAGCCGGGTGCCGCGTTCGTCGACGAACACGATGTCGGTGGTGCCGGTCCTGCGTTCCTCGACGTCGTCCAGGATGCCCATTCGCTCCAGGACGGTGCGGTGGGCGCGGCCCTTGAAGTCGACAGCCTGCCCGCCGGGACGCAAGGCGGGAGCGCGCTCTACGACGGTGACGGCGAATCCGTAGCGATGCAGCCAGTAGGCCAGTGCAGGCCCGGCGATGCCGGCGCCGGAAATGAGGACGGTGGTGTTGCGCATGGGAGTCTCCTGGAGAATCTGCGTCCTATGGAATCTGTTTCCGCTGGACGCAAATTAGCGTATGGTAGACACAGTTTCACGTCAAGGCGTTCTCCGGAAGGATTCGGTCATGCCGACACCGACCGCCCTCGAACTGCTCTGGGGCACCCAGCAGCGCCCCAAGCGCGGGCCGAAACCCGCGCTGTCGCTGGAGCGGATCGTCGCGGAGGCGATCGCGCTCGCCGACGCCGAGGGCTTGGCCAACCTGTCGATGCAGCGACTGGCCGAGCGCTTGGGCTTCACCAAGATGTCGCTGTACCGCTACGTGCCGGGCAAGGCCGAACTCGTCGCGCTGATGTTGGACGCCGCCCTCGGTGCGCCCCCGGAGATGGCGGCGGCCGAGTCGGCGTCTGCCGCGGAGCCTTGGCGCGGCCAACTGGGCTTATGGTGCGAGACGCTCTACCATCGCTTCCGCGAACACCCCTGGTCACTGGAGGTGTCGGTGGGGGTGCGGCCGATCGGCCCGAACGAGATGGGCTGGATGGAATCAGCACTCGGCGCCATCGCCGGGACCGGACTCACCAACGCCGAACGCCTGGACACCATCGTCCTGCTGACCGGCCACGCGCGCAGTCTGGTGCAGCAGGTGCGCGTGATGGACGCCGAGGCGCTCGAGAAACAGATCGCGGGGCAGTTCGCCGACCTGGTCGCCGCCGCGGCCGATCGCTACCCGGAGTCGGCCGCCGCGTTCGCCGAGGAGGGCGCGGCCGCGGGCGGGGAAGGCGCACTGAAGTTCGGCATCGGGCGCATCCTCGACGGACTTGCCGTGCTCATCGCGCGCCGCCGCTGACCGGTGCGGCTTAGGCTCGGGCCATGACCGACGAACCCGATCTGAAACAGGACTCGATCACCACGGTGCGGGAGTTCTTCGCCGCGCTGGAACTGGGCGCTTCCGAGGAGGCGATCGACCTGCTGCACCGGGACATCGTCTGGAAGAACACCTCGCTGCCCGATGTGAAAGGCGTCCGCCGGGTCGGCGGCGTACTGCGCGGCCTGCGCCGCGGCTGGCTCGGATTCGGCGTCGATATGCACCACATCGCCGCCGACGGCGACATCGTGCTCACCGACCGCACCGACTACCTGCGCTTCGGGCCGGTGCGCATCGGGTTCTGGGTGGCGGGCACGTTCGAGCTGCGCGACGGCCGAATCATCCTGTGGCACGACCACTTCAGCTGGGAGAACTTCCTCCGCGGCACGGCCGCCGGCCTCTGGCGTGCGGCACTGGCGCGTGGTACCCAGCGCGGCTGACCCGGACTCAGGACGAGTGCTGGGTCAGGTACTCCAGGTAGACCGGCCGCAACACCTCGGCGACCGCGGTGTCGCCCCCGCGGATGTAGTCGTCGATCATGGGCAGCACATATTTGATGTCCGCCTCGCTCTCGCCGACATTGCCCGCGGCGGCCTCCGCGGCCGGGATCGAGGTGAGCAGCCGCCAGAGGAACTTCACATCACCGCGCCGCACGGCCAGCTTCATCGCTCGGTCGTGCAACTCCTTCGACGACAGCTTCTCCAAATCCTCGTTACCGGACATACCAGCGACTCTATCCGTCCGACCCGGCGACAGCGACCGCGTGGCGTCTCTCGCCACGACACAGGCTCAGCAAGATTTGCGGGAATTACGCGCCCTGGCCGCCGAAGGTCCGGTCACCTTGCTCACCGCCGTACAGGATCCGGCGCACAGCCATGTCGCGGTACTGCTCGACCTGCTGCGTCGAGCGCCCGCGACGCTGCGGTTTACGACAAATTCACGGACATGCCTCTCCGTCCCTGAGCGCGGAAGTGGGGTTCGCAGGTAGCGTCGGGTGTGCGGGCCGCGGCGGTGTGGCTCGTACGGGAGGTCCTGGCCGTGACTGAGCTACTCAGTACGAGGGGGCCGGCACCCGGCCCTCGTGGCACCTGACGGCAACGTCGGGTCCATCAGGACGGACCGGTCCAGCGCGATCGTTCGTGCGAGTGCCGCACGAACACTTAGGAGCCCACCGTGACTGCTGCACGCTCCGTTTCCGCTCCCTCGGCGAACTCCCGCTCCGCGAAAGGCGGAGCCGCCGCGAAGGGGGCCCGCCCCTCGCAATTACTCGGCAAAACCTTCGTCATCGACACGTCCGTCCTGCTGTCGGATCCTTGGTCCTTCACCAGGTTCGGCGAACACGACGTGGTGTTACCTCTGGTGGTGATCAGTGAACTCGAAGCAAAAAGGCACCATCACGAGCTGGGCTGGTTCGCGCGGGAAGCACTGCGCAACCTGGACGATCTGCGCCTGCAGTACGGCAGGCTGGATCAGCAGGTGCCGATCGGCACCGAGGGCGGAACGTTGCAGGTGGAACTGAACCACACCGATCCCGCGGTCCTTCCGGTCGGGTTCCGCACCGACACCAACGACTCCCGGATCCTGGCCTGCGCGCTCAACCTCGCGGCCGAGGGCCGCGAAGTGGTGCTGGTGTCCAAGGACATTCCGCTGCGGGTCAAGGCCAGTGCGGTGGGTTTGCACGCCGACGAATACCACGCCCAGGACGTGGTCACCTCCGGCTGGACCGGCATGGTGGAGCTGGACGTCAGCTCGTCGCGGATCGATCAGCTCTACGCCGAGTCGGTCATCGATCTCGACGAAGCGCGGGAACTGCCCTGTCACACCGGTATCCGGCTGCTCGGGTCCAGCTCCAGTGCCCTCGGCCGGGTCACTCCGGACAAGCGGGTGCAATTGGTGCGCGAGCGCGAGGCGTTCGGGTTGCACGGTCGCTCCGCCGAGCAGCGCATCGCGCTCGACCTGCTGCTGGACGAGAGCGTCGGCATCGTCTCGCTCGGTGGCCGGGCCGGCACCGGCAAATCCGCGCTCGCGTTGACCGCGGGTCTGGAAGCGGTGCTGGAGCGGCGCACCCAGCGCAAGGTGGTGGTCTTCCGTCCGCTGTACGCGGTCGGCGGCCAGGAACTCGGTTACCTGCCCGGCACCGAGAGCGAGAAGATGGGCCCGTGGGCGCAGGCGGTCTTCGACACGCTCGACGGGCTGGCCAGCCGCGAGGTGATGGAGGAGGTGCTCAGCCGCGACATGCTGGAGGTGTTGCCGCTGACCCACATTCGCGGACGATCGCTGCACGATTCCTTCGTGATCGTGGACGAAGCCCAGTCCCTGGAGCGGAATGTGCTGCTCACGGTGCTCAGCCGGCTCGGAACCGGGTCGCGGGTGGTGCTCACCCACGACGTGGCCCAGCGCGACAATCTCCGCGTCGGCAGGCACGACGGAGTCGCCGCGGTGGTCGAGAAGCTGAAAGGCCACCCGCTTTTCGCGCACATCACCCTGACCCGCAGTGAACGGTCGCCGATCGCGGCACTGGTCACCGAGATGCTGGAGGAGTACGGCCCGAACGCCTGACCAGGTTCTCCCGTCGCGCATGTCCTCCTGGCGGACCCGGAGGACATGCGCGACGGCCGGAGGTCAGGCCGGAGCGAGGATGCGTTCGAGGAAAGCGACCTGGTCGGCCACAACGGCATCGCGGTTGGCCGGGTGGTAGATCTCGAAGTGCGAGAACGGATAGGTGCGCAGTTCGCCGTGCGGTGCGCGGCGGGCGAGTTCGGTCGTGTCGGCCGCGACGGTTTCCCGGTCGTTCTGCGCGATGCACACCAGCAGCGGCATCCGCAGTCGGGGTGCGTGGTCGCCGGGTTTGTAGCGCATCATATTCAGCAGGGCTCGTGGCGCGACGGTGTTGCGCCACGTGGCGCTGTCCATCGCCGCGATGGTGCGTTGTGCTTCGGGGCCGGTCATGACGGCAAGCGTGCCTGGGGGGCCGACAGCGGGTATGTAATGCGGCGGCAGTCCGAACACCCCGCGCAACCAGTCGGCCACCATCGCCCGTAGCAGTGCGCGCGTCTCCGCCGCCGACCGTCCTTCGGCCTGCTTCGGAAAACCGTTGAACGGCACTTGGGCGATCACCGCGGTGATCCGCTCGTCGTCGGCGGCCACGGTGACGACGTGGCCGCCGCCCAGCGATGTCCCCCACAGCACGATGCGCTCGGCGT
The DNA here is from genome assembly GCF_965283145.1 of Nocardia sp. Marseille-Q1738. Lineage (NCBI taxonomy): Bacteria > Bacillati > Actinomycetota > Actinomycetes > Mycobacteriales > Nocardiaceae > Nocardia > Nocardia sp. Marseille-Q1738. The sequence continues at coordinate 1,737,955 of NZ_CBDIMS010000001.1, forward strand.
CGACGGCGGGGTGCCTGCGGGCGAACTGGATCGCGGCGCGGATATCGGCGAGCTGGCCTTTGATGTCGACGATCTGCCGTGGCTCACCGGCGCTCGCCCCGAAGGAACGGTAGTCGAAGGTCAGCGCCGCGAATCCAGCGCTGGAGAATGCCGCGGCAGCGGCGACGAGTGCGGGGGTGTCCTGGGTGCCGCCGAACCCGGGACACAACACCACGCAGGGGCGCTCCAAGAGGCCGTCGTCAGCGCGGTAGAGCGTGCCCGCGCATCGGGTGCCCTCGGAGTCGAATTCCACTGTACGAGTCGTCATCGGCCTCTCCTAGATTTTTCGGCGTCCTGGGAATTCGGTGCCGAGCATTCGCTCCAGCAGATCCAGGAGTTCGTCGCGATGCACGGCGAGGTCGAGGCCGGGGCGGTCGGCATAGACCTCGTGCAGTTCACGCAGAGCCCCCAGCAGCGCCACCGCGGTGAATTCGGGAGCCCGCACGCGGAATTCCCCGAGGGCCGACCCTTCCGCGAGCAGAGCGACCAGTACCGGGCGCAGTGTGCCGGCAACCTGCTCGACGACGCGGTGGTGCATACCCCGGAAGCGATCTCCGTGCAGCGCCGTGAACAGTCCGGGTGCGGTGTGTTCGGTGAGCGCGTAGCCGTGATCGATGTAGGCAAGCAGCCGATCGCGGGGCGTTGCCGAATCGTCTTGCAAGATCTCGAGATAGGTCGCGCACAGCCGATCGGCCAGCGCCGCTACCGCTTCGGTGAACACATGTTCCTTCGAGGTGAAGTGGTGATAGAAGCACCCCTTCGCTACGCCGAGAGCGGTGGTGATGGATTCCACCGTGGTCTGGTCGTATCCGTGCTCGGCGAAGCTGCGCAGTGCCGCGTCCACGATCTCGGCCTTACGGATTTCCGGCTTCTTCACCTGCCGCACAACGCACCTCCGCGCCAGAGGTTACCGACCGACGGTCGGTCGGTCAATGGTGGGCGGCACGCTGACGAGCCTTGTCGTGCGCGTTTCACGGCATATTCGCCGGGTAATATCCGCCGCGATAGCTGTTCGGTATGACAATCGGCCGAGGTTACGTGCGGCGTCACCGTGCCCGTGGTGCGCCGGGTAGCCCCTTGCGAGAGGACGGACATGCACCACTTCGCTCGTCGAACGGCGGGATTCACCGCGGTGCTCGCCGCGGCAGGGCTGGTCGTGGCCGGCTGCGGGGACGATGAGGACACAGGTACCGTTGCGACCACGACCGCCTGGTTGACCACCATCGCGTCGCCGACGACCACCACCGCCGGGTACACCACAACCCCGGACAACGCAGACCGCACCCCCACGGGCACCCCGGGCGCCGCCGCGGAGGAAACCAGGATCCTGACTCCGGCCGGCGAGATCACCGTCGCAGGCGACATCTACGACAAGTACATCCAGAGCGGCGGCCCGACCGGGCCGCTCGGCCTTCCCCTGCAAGCCGAGGAAGACGGCCCCGACGAGGGCGAATTCCAGGACTTCGCCGGCGGCACGATCTACGAGGCCAAGGAGGGTGAGCCCTATATCGTCTGGGGTGAGATCCGCAAGGCATGGGAGGAAAACGGCGGCGCGCACGGCAGGCTCGGCTACCCGATCAGCGACGAGAAGGACATCCCCGGCGGTAAGCAGAGCGATTTCACCGGCGGCACCATCACCTGGGTGGACGGTACTATCACCGTCACGCCGAAGTCGTAGCCCGGTTCTCGGCGTCCGGGACCGCCGGGCGGTTCCGGTTGCCAGTCCGTCCCATCCATCCCCGCTTCGCGGGCCAAGCCGCTAGGTTGTCACGGTGCAAACTCTCCTGACCGATCGCGAACTGCTCGAATCGCTCGCGGTGGACGTAGAACTGATTCTGCGCAAGCACATCGATGCCGCCGAGGGATGGCAGCCGCACGACTTCGTGCCGTGGGACAACGGGCGCAACTTCGCATTTCTCGGCGGCACCGACTGGGCGCCGGACCAGTCCGAGCTCAGCGACACCGCCAAACTGGCCTTGACCGTCTCCGTGCTGATCGCCGACAACCTGCCCTCGTATCACCGTGAGATCGGCAAGTACCTGCGCACCGGCGCGTGGTGGCGCTGGGTCGGCCGCTGGACGGCCGAGGAGAACCGTCACGAGATCATGATCCGCAACTACCTCATGGTCACCAGGGCGGTCGACCCGGTGGAGCTGGAGCGGCTGCGGATGGAGCACATGACCAAGGGCTTCCGCCGTCCGGCGCTGCACCTGCTCGATGTGCTGGCCGCCTGCGCGTTCGAGGAGGCCGCCAGCGCGATCCGGCACCGCAACATCGCGGCCCTGGAGGAGAACCCGCTGGTCACCGCCATCGCCGAGCGGATCGCGCTGGACGACGAACTGCAGTCGGCCGTCTTCGCCGACCTGATCGCCGCGGCTCTCGATCTGGTACCGGACCAGACCATCCGCTCCATCGCGGACCGGGTCGCCGATTTCCAGGTCCCCACCGTCACCCTGCCCGACGGCCGCAGCAGCGACGAGGTGCTCGCCGAGGCGGGCGTCTACGACCGCGCCAAAGAGGGCGAGCTGGTCTTCGCTCCGCTGCTGAAGCGGTGGAACGTCTTCACCCGCACCGATTTCGGTCCGGACGGCGAGCGCGCGCGCGACGAACTCGCACGCTTCGCCACCTCTCCGGGTCTTTAGGCTCCCCCACCTCTCCGGGTCTTCAGGCTCCTCCGCCTCTCCGGGTCTTCAGGCCGTACTGGTCGGGGGCGCAGGATTTGCGTACAGGTCCTGCGTTAGGTGCCGCTCAGGTTTGGGCGTACCCGGCGAGTTACCCATGTGCTCACGAAATAAGTTGTCGCGTCGGCCGAACGTCCACGTTGTTCGCACAACGTGGACGTTCGAGCCGCTTATCGAGCGTCTTTCAGCTTCGCCATGGCGAGGACGTCGAGGCGGCGGTCGAGTTCCTCCTCGGTCAGCTTCTCGTCGAGCAGTCCGCGGTCGATGACGGTCTGGCGAATCGTCTTCTTCTCCCGCAGCGCTTCCTTGGCGACCGCGGCCGCCTCCTCGTACCCGATCGCGGAGTTCAGCGGGGTGACGATGGAGGGCGAGGACTCGGCGAGGGTGCGCAGGTGCTCGACGTTGGCGACCAGGCCGCGCACGCATTTGTCGGCGAACAGCCGGGAGACGTTGGCCAGCAGGCGAATCGACTCCAGCAGGTTGCGCGCCATCACCGGGATGTACACGTTCAGCTCGAAGGCGCCGCCCGCGCCGGCGAACGCGACCGCCGCGTCGTTGCCGATCACCTGCGCACCGACCTGGGTAACCGCCTCGGGCAGAACCGGATTCACCTTGCCCGGCATGATCGAGCTGCCCGGCTGCAGATCGGGCAGCTGGATCTCGGCCAGTCCGGTCAGCGGGCCCGAGCCCATCCAGCGGATGTCGTTGGCGATCTTGGTCAGGCTCACCGCGATCGTGCGCAGCGCGCCGGAGGCCTCGACCAGACCGTCCCGCGCGGCCTGCGCCTCGAAGTGGTCCTCGGCCTCCCGCAACGCGTCGATGTCGGTAGCGCGCACCAGCTCCGCGACGACCTTCGCGCCGAAACCCTCCGGCGCGTTGAGCCCGGTGCCGACAGCCGTTCCGCCGATCGGCAGCTCACCGAGCCGCGGCAGCGTCGCCATGATGCGCTCGATGCCCGCCCGCACCTGGCGGGTGTAACCGCCGAACTCCTGGCCCAAGGTCACCGGGACGGCATCCATCAGGTGAGTGCGGCCGGACTTCACCACGGTGCGCCACTCGGTCGACTTGTCCAGCAGCGCGAGTCGCAGATGCTCCAGCGCGGGCACGAGATCCGCGATGATCGCCTCGGTGGCGGCGAGATGCGTTGCGGTGGGGAAGGTGTCGTTGGACGACTGCGACATGTTCACGTCGTCGTTCGGATGTACCGTGACGCCCTTCGCCTTGGCCAGCGAGGCGATCACCTCGTTGGCGTTCATGTTCGAGCTGGTGCCGGAACCGGTTTGGAAGACGTCGATCGGGAACTGGTCGTCGTGCTTGCCGTCCGCGATCTCGTTGGCCGCCGCGATGATGGCGTCGGCCTTCACGGGATCGAGCAGACCCAGGTCGCGGTTCACCGTGGCACACGCGGCCTTCAGCAGGCCGAGCGCGCGAATCTGCGCGCGCTCCAAGCCACGTCCGCTGATCGGGAAGTTCTCCACGGCCCGCTGGGTCTGCGCCCGCCACAAAGCATCCACCGGAACCCGAACCTCACCCATGGTGTCGCGCTCAATGCGGTACTGAGTCTCCTCGGTCATATTTCCGACCTTATGCCGCACCCGCCCCCGATGGGGCTGCCACGCCTGAGGTCATTCGCACACCCGCCGCACGCCGGAGCCGGGAATAGGGCATCGAATCAAGCACCGATCGGACATATGCAACCGAACGCAGTACTGCGAGTACTCACGAGCGCTTGCCCGGCCTGACACGGGTCGGCGGCCGTCGGATCCCCGAGAAGTCCCTGGCGATCCGCCCGCGGCGTCCGCGTGTAGTCGCCAGCGGACGATTCCCGTCACCGCAGTTCCGAAGGTTTGGCGAATGCTGAGATCGGCGGATCCGGCTATACGCGCCCACTCGGCCGAACGAACTACGGTTTTCGAGCGCAGAGAGCCCTGGCATTGGCTGTTCGCGGCCCGGCTCGTGCCGGAGTGGCCGTCGCGCCCGCGACGAAGTCGCTAGCGGCGGTCACCCCGACACGAGCCATAAGGGGGCCGCGAACACGCAGCGCCGCAGGCGCTGCAAAAAATTACGGCAGCGGCGGGACCGCGTGCTCGTCGCCGATGAAGTCGACCGACGAGTACTCGCGCAGCTTGGTCAGGCGGTGGTAGGCGTCGATCATGCGGACGGTGCCGGACTTCGAGCGCATGACGATCGAGTGGGTCGACGCGCCGCCGCCGAAGTAGCGCACGCCGCGGAGTAGGTCGCCGTCGGTGACGCCGGTGGCGCAGAAGAAGACGTTGTCGCCGGCGACCAGGTCTTCGGTGGTGAGCACGCGGTCGAGGTCGTGGCCTGCGTCGAGCGCCTTCTGCCGTTCCTCGTCGTCCTTCGGGGCGAGCATGCCCTGCAGCTCACCGCCCATACACCGCATCGCGGCGGCGGCGATGATGCCCTCGGGCGTGCCGCCGATGCCGACCAGGATGTCGGTGCCGGAGTCCGGGCGGGCGGCTGCGATCGCGCCAGCCACGTCGCCGTCGGAGATCAGTCGGATGCGGGCACCCGCGTCGCGCACCTGCTGGATCAGCTCCGCGTGCCGTGGACGGTCCAGGATGCAGACGGTCAGGTCGGACTTGGAGGAGTTCTTGGCCTTGGCGACCCGGCGGATGTTCTCGCCGATCGGGGCCGAGATATCGATCACATCGGCGGCGTCGGGGCCGACGGCGATCTTGTGCATGTAGAACACCGCCGACGGGTCGAACATCGCGCCGCGCTCGGCGACCGCCAGCACGGAGATGGCGCCCGGCACGCCCTTGGACATCAGCGTGGTGCCGTCGATCGGGTCCACCGCGAAGTCCACTTCCGGGCCGGTGCCGTCGCCGACGGCTTCGCCGTTGTACAGCATCGGCGCCTCGTCCTTCTCGCCCTCGCCGATCACGACGATGCCGCGCATGGACACCGAGCTGACCAGCTGCCGCATGGCGTCGACGGCGGCCCCGTCGCCCCCCTCCTTGTCGCCGCGTCCGACCCACCGGCCCGCGGCCATCGCCCCTGCCTCGGTCACGCGGACCAGCTCGAGTGCGAGGTTACGGTCGGGCGCCTCGCGGCGGCTGGGGCTGGGGGAAGTTGCCGTCATTGCGGGGTGCCTCCTGTGCGTCGGTACGTGCCGGTCAATTGTCTCATTCGGTGTGGCACGGTCGTACACCCCTGGTCCGGGTGATCTCCGGGTGATCGGGGTGCACGGGTGAGCGTCGCGGCGCGAGTGGATACTGGGAGCGTGTCGTACCAAAAGCCACGCATCATGAACGACTACCGGGATCTGTTCTGGTCGCTGATCCCGCTGGTGTTGATCGCCGTGGTGTTCGCGGGCCTGGCAAGCCAGTGCAGTTTCGCCGCGAACGGCCCGACGCAGGGGAAGATCCCGCATTTCGACGCGCAGGCCGCGCTCACCGCCGACGCCAGATCCCTGCCGTTCCCGATCCGCAACCCGGCTCTGCCCGCGGACTGGACGCCGAACTCCGGCAGCCGCGAGTCCATCGGCGGCACCGGCGGCGGACCGGTCAGCACCGTCGGCTACATCACCCCGCAGGGCACCTACATGCGGTTCACCCAGAGCAACGCGACCGAGGAGGCGCTGGCCCGGTTCGTGCTCGGATCCCGGTACGCCAGCGGCACCGAGCAGATCGGTGCGCAGAAGTGGATCGTCTACGCCGAGCAGGGCTCGGAGACCGCGTGGATCGCCGACCTCGGCCAGTCCCGTGTGCTGATCACCGGCGCGGGCAACCAGGCGGCGTTCACCACCCTGGCCCAGGCGATCACCGCCGCCCAGCCGCTTAAGCCCTGATCAACTGGGTGCGGCCCAGGTCGATCCAGCGGCCTCCGCGGCCTCGCCGAACCGTTTGTCAAAGGTCACGACCGCGGTCGGATCGTCGGCGAGTTCCAACGCGGCGGCCAGGTGCAGCGCATCGAGAGTTTGAATGTCTCACATGCGCCGCCCAGTCGCGCAACCTGAAAACACGGTTGCCTTGGGTCGCCGACGACGGCTAGGTTGACCGCGGCGCGAGACACGTGCCGAACCGGATCGCGGAGGTTGATGAATATGGCTGTTCTCAGCCGTCTTTCGCATGCCTTCTTCCGGTCCGCGCGCCACTGATTCGCGCTGACGCGGACCGGTCCTCTTCGATGACCAGGAGTGTCACGTGTCTCTTGTTGTTTCCCCGGATCTGACCACTGAACGTCTCGTCCTGCGGTTGTGGACGGCCGACGAGGCCGCCGCGGTGCTCGACGACCGGCGCGCGGCCGCGTGGGCCGCGGATTTCCCGGCCGAGGGTGATCGCGTCATCGCCGGGCTGTTCGACGCGCACCCGGACTGGCTCGGACCGTTCGGGCACCGATTGATCGTCGAGCGGGCCAGCGGGCTCGTCGTCGGATCGATCGGGCTGTTCTGGCCGCCGCTCGACGGCGATCTCGAGATCGGGTATGGCATCGTCGCGTCGCGGCGTGGTCGCGGCTACGCCACCGAGGCGGCCGTCGCACTGACCGCCCACGCGTTCACCGCGCCCGGCGTTCGCGTGGTGCACGCCGATGTCGAACTCGCCAACCCGCCGTCGGTGCGTGTGCTGGAGAAGGCCGGGTTCGAGCGGGTCAGCACACAGGACGGCGTGGCCCGGTTCCGCGCCACATCCGTGCGGCGCTAGGCGGCAACCCGGCGGGGCCGTCGGTCAGCGGTGGCTCACCACGTTGACGATGGTTCCGCTGGGGTCGCGGACGAAGAAGCGGCGTACGCCCCACGGCTCGTCGCGCAGGGGATAGACGATGTCGGCGCCAGCGGCGGTCATCGCTTCGTGTACGGCGTCGACGTCGTCGACCTCCACGCTCATGTCCGGCTGGAGCTGTTCGGCGTCCGGGCCGACGAGCAGAACTTGGGCGGTCGGGTTGGACGGGGACGCCATCGTGACGACCCAGCCCAGGTCCATCGCCTCATGGAAGCCGAGCAGCCGGTAGAAGTCGCGGCTGGCGGCCAGGTCGGTGGTGTGGATGTCCGGGGTGGCGCGGCGGATGGTCATTCGCGCTGTTCCAGGTCGGAGCGGTGCAGCGCGTCCTCCACGCGTTTGCGCGCGCCCGCCAGGTGCTCTTCGCAGCGGTTGGCCAGTGCTTCGCCGCGTTCCCACAGGGCGAGGGATTCGTCCAGGTCGAGGCCGCCTTGCTCGAGGATCTTCACCACGTTGACCAGTTCGTCCCGGGCGCGTTCGTAGCCGAAGCCGGCGATCTCGGCCAGTTCGTCGGCGGGGTCGGCGCCCGTCGTTTCCTCATCCGCTGACTTGCCGGGCTCGGCCAAGGTCAGTTCCTCCCTGTGTCGGTGTGCGGGGTGCCGAGCGCCTTGGCACCGAGCGCGGCGGCCGTGACGGCGCCGTCGGCGACTCGGATGCGCAACTGGCTGCCCGGAGGCGCGTCCTCGATCGAGCGCACCACCACCCGCTCCCGGCCGGTGACGCGCTGTACGACAGCGTAGCCACGGGCCAGCGTCGCGGCCGGGCCCACCGCCGTGAGTTTCTCGCGCAGATGCCTGGTAGCGGTGGATTCGGTGCGGATACATTGCTCGGCGTAGCGGCGCGCCGACGTGCGCAAGCGCTCGATCTCTTCCTGACGGCGGTCGATCTCGCGCAGGGGGTCGGCGAGCGCCGGCCGCGACCGCAGCTGGGTGAGCGTCCTGGTCTCGCGGTCCACCCAGCCGCGCAGCGCGGCGGCGGCGCGGCCGCGCAGCTCACGGACGCAGGCCAGCTCGGCGGCGGCGTCCGGGACGATGCGCTTGGCGGCGTCGGTCGGGGTGGCCGCGCGCAGATCGGCGACGAAGTCGCTGAGCGGATTGTCGGGTTCGTGGCCGACCGCGCTGACGATCGGGGTGGTCGCGGCCACGATGGCGCGGCACAACGCCTCGTCGGAGAACGGCAGCAGGTCTTCCACGCTGCCGCCACCGCGCGCGAGCACGATCACCTCGACGGCGGGGTGGCGATCGAGTTCGGCCAGCGCGGCGAGCATCTGCGGCACCGCGGTGGGTCCCTGAACCGCGGTGTTGCGGATCTCGAAACGCACCGCGGGCCACCGATTGCGCGCGACGCTGAGCACATCGCGTTCCGCGGCGCTCGCGCGGCCGGTGATCAGCCCGATCGTTCCGGGCAGGAATGGAAGCGGGCGCTTGAGCCGGGGATCGAACAGGCCCTCGGCGGCCAGCAGCGCCTTCAGCCGCTCGATGCGGGCCAGCAGCTCGCCGATGCCGACCGGCCGGATCTCCAGCACGCGCAACGAGATCGTGCCGCGTCCGGTGAAGAAGGAGAGTTTGCCGTAGACCACCACCCGGCTGCCCTCGTGCAGCGGGAGCGGGGAGTTGCGGATGAGGTCCGGATCGCAGGTCACCGAGAGGGACATGTCGGCGGACGGGTCGCGCAGCACCAGGAACGCGGTGCGCGTGCCGGGGCGCAGGTTGATCTGGGTGATCTGGCCCTCCACCCAGATGCTGCCGAGCCGGTCGATCCACTGGGCGACCTTGACGGCCACGGAACGCACCGGCCAGGGGTGCTCGGCGGAGTTGGCCGGTGCGGCGGCGGGTTGGCCGGAGGTCTCCCGGCCAGCCGTCGGCGAGGCGGGCGTCCGAGGGTCGGTCACTGGGCCCGGACGGTGGCGATCCGGTTCGTCAGCATGGTCACGAACGCCGCCCTGGCACGGGTCTGCTGCTCGTACTCCAGCAGCGCGGTGAGGTCTTCGACGGTCAGCATGCGCAGCCGGGCCCGCAGCTGGGCCAGGGTCATGTTGAGGTAGTCGTAGCGGGTGGCGACTTCCGGTTCCACGATCTCGGGCGCGGCGGGCTCGGGATCCGATGCGGATTCCGGCTCAGCGCTTTTCGACTCGGCCGGAGCATCGATGGACGGCGCGGAGGTGGTGTGGCCGTTGGTCTCGGTGGCGCGGGCGGCGTCGGCAGGAAAGGTTTCCGGCGTGCGGACCGTTTCGGGCTCGTCGGCGGTGTAGAGATCGAATCGACTGGTGTGGTTGGTTGCGGGACTCGAATCGTCGTCGAGGTCTTCGTCGAACGTGGCCCATTCCGGCTGCTCGACCGGGCGGTTGGCCAAACGGTCGAAAACCACGTCGCCCTTCAGGGCCAGGCTGGTCACGAACTGCTGGACGTGCATCGTCGTCTGCAGCAGCTGACTGATGGCCGTGATCGGGAAATTCATTGCCGCCGTGGGTAGCCGGCGGGTTTCCTCGAGGGCGTATACGGCGGCGCCGGCGGCGACCCGGGCCAGAAAGGGTGGTCGAAGCATGATCCTAGCCTGCCCGAAATGGTGTGTTATGCAAAGGAGGGGGGTGCGCTCGAATATCCGTCCGCCCCGGCGCGTGGCGGATCGGCCGGAATTACGCGGCGCTGCGCTCATATCCGGAGAATAGACCGCGGGTCGCGCCGCGAGTATTCGTGGCGGTCACCCGCGCGTCGCGGCGCCCTGTTCCGTGGTGATCTTCCGGCCCAGCTGGCGGCCGGTAGCAGGGCGGTGTGACGGACAACTCCCGGACGTGGCGAACCCCCGGGCCGCACGTATCCTGTGGGCATGTCTTCGGCCATTCCCCTGAACGTCGGAATCGCCCGCTCGGCAGGCGTCGCGAACGCCGACGGCGGAAAGCGTGTGCTGCTCGCCGAGCCGCGCGGGTACTGCGCCGGCGTCGACCGTGCCGTCGAAACCGTCGAGAAGGCGCTGGAAAAGCACGGCGCCCCGATCTACGTGCGCAAGGAGATCGTGCACAACCGGCACGTGGTGGAGACGCTGCGCGAGCGCGGCGTGGTCTTCGTCGACGAGACCGACGAGGTCCCCGAGGGTGCGGTCGTCGTCTTCTCCGCGCACGGCGTCTCACCCGCGGTGCACGAGTCCGCCGCCACGCGCAATCTGCACACCATCGACGCGACCTGCCCGCTGGTCACCAAGGTGCACCAAGAGGCCAAACGGTTCGCCCGCGACGACTACGACATCCTGCTGATCGGCCACGAGGGGCACGAGGAGGTCGAGGGCACCGCCGGCGAGGCGCCCAAGCACGTCCAGCTGGTCGACGGGCCGGATGCGGTGGACAAGGTCACCGTGCGCGACGAGTCCAAGGTGATCTGGCTCTCGCAGACCACGCTGAGCGTGGACGAGACGATGGAGACGGTGCAGCGGCTGCGGCAGCGTTTCCCCGGCCTGCAGGATCCGCCGAGCGACGACATCTGCTACGCCACGCAGAACCGCCAGGTCGCGGTGAAGGCGATGGCGCCGGAATGCGACCTGGTGATCGTGGTCGGTTCGCGTAACTCCTCGAACTCGGTGCGGCTGGTCGAGGTGGCGCTCGGTGCGGGCGCCAAGGCCGCCCACCTGGTGGACTTCGCCCGCGAGGTCGACCCGGCCTGGCTCGACGGCGTCCGCACGATCGGCATCACCTCGGGCGCGTCGGTCCCCGAGATCCTGGTCCGCGGCGTGCTGGACATGCTGGCCGAGCACGGCTACGGCGATGTCCAGCCGGTCACCACGGCCAACGAGACGCTCGTCTTCGCGCTGCCCCGAGAGCTGCGCGAGGCCCGGCGCTGATTGTGTTCGATGTGCGGCGCCTGCGGCGCCGCGTGTCTGCGGACTCCTGAAGGCTCGCGTCCGAGCGACCGCCGCTGGCGACTGCGTCGCGGCCGCTCGGAGACGATCGCGGTCCGCGAACGGGGGAATGCTCTGTCGCGCTGCGCTCGAAAACCGGGTTGGTGCCGATGGGGTCGCGTGTGCGGTAACGGGCGACCCCGGATGTTCGCCACCTTTTGGTGGACGGGCGGTTGGGTGAGTGCCGCTGGGACTTGGCCGCGGATGTAGCGGCCAATCGGGTGCGTGCCGGAACGGGTGGGGCCGATTCGATCGCGTCAGGCGGGATGGCAGCACCAGGGGTGCGAAGCATGCCTGCGGTTCTGGTGACGCGAGCCATCACATGCGATTCGTCGCAGTCGCGAGGTCACTGCGCGGCAGCGAACTGTAGCGAGAGGACCCTGGCTACAGACTCTCCGGCCTGCGTCGTTCGGTGCGGCTCGAATCACGCTCGCGGTAGCGGACATTGGGCTGTGGATGCGGCGGGATGTCGCGGCGTGCCCCTGGTGCACGCGGTGGTTCGCCTTCGGCGCGGGGCATGGCCCCGGTCGGGCGGGAGCCGCCGCGTGCCGGGGCGCGGCCCTCGCGCGGGCGGGCCGGCGCGACCCGTGGCGGTGTGTCGGCGACCTGGGCCGCGGGCCGACGGGCCGGGCGGGGGGCGGGGTCGTCAAGTTATCGGGGTCGGGCTCGTCTGGCTCGGGCCGCGGGCGGCGGGCTTTGCGGCGCGCCGCCTCCGCGAGCGTGCCGGAGGAGCGACCGGGCTTGGTCTTCTTGGCGGGCGTCTTCCCGCCGCTCGCGCCGCGGCGCACGGGCAGTGGCCTGCTCGCCTCTTCCTCGCGCCGGCGCATCAGGATTCGGGCGCCGCCGATCAGCGCCACGGCGAGTGTGGCAAGCATCATGGTCGGGAAGCGGTTCACCAGCGGGATCGCCAGGTTCAGCAGGATGTCCTTCATCGAGGTCGAGCCGCGGCCGGTGAGCTGTTGATAGGCCAGTGGCACGGCGACGAACAGCAGGAGCGGCGGCAACACCATCGTGCTGAACAGCCCGCGGTAGCGCACGGCCGCGACGGCCGCCATGCACCCGACGATGTACAGCGCGGCGAACGTGCCGGTCAGCTCGCCGCCTCCGCCGCTGGCATCGATCAGGAATCCCACAAACGTGCAGGCAACCGCGATCAGGACCGCCGCGCCGACGGGGATCCCCGGCACCGACGGCAGGATCGAGCGTTGCGGCGCGGGCACCCGGGATCGCGCACGTTCGGAAGCAGCCACGCTATGCACCCTAGTTGCCGCCGCGCTCGGCGGCGTGGCGGCACGGCCATACGGGCTATCCCCGCGACTCCACCGAGGTCACGGTGTAGTTGACAGCCTCAACGGCCCTGCCGACTTGGACGCCCGTCCTGTCCGGGGTGCTTGCCGGTCAGCCAGAGTGGGTGGCACGGCTCACAGCCTGCCGCTGCACCGTCGTCCGATGCCGGTACCCCGGCCGCCATCCGAACGTGATGCCGCGCAACAACGTGGTCACCGTCCCGAGGACCGCAATGCGGCCGACGGCGTTACCACCGCGCAGAGGTCGTGAGGATGCCTGCACGTGGTATTCGCATCGGCCGCAGGACGCCTGCGCGTGGCATTCGCACTGGCCTCGCTGGGCGACTGCCATGGCAAAGCGCTGGTTGCCGGCCGACGTAGCGAGGCGGGCGTGCGCCGCCGTGGCGCGGGGCCCGGCCCGTGCGGCATGCCGCTGCCAGTCGAGCCCGAACCGGAACCGGTCGCGGATACCAGCGTCAGGGCGACGAGCGTGGGTGCGGTCATAGCGCGGATAGTGCCGCACGCCACCGACAAGTACGAGCGCGAGTAGCTGTTCGGTATTGTGTCGGCGGCACGCCGCCAGCGGATCGCCATCCGATCCACATAGCGCTCGGTGACTCGGCATACGGAGTCGCCAGTGTCCCGGCGCTCGGGAAGTGAAGGCAGACGCGGTGATTCGATTCGCGGGACGAACCGAGGTCCCGGATCGAACACGCTGCTCGGCGCGGCGGACACGCCGTATGGTGGCTGGGCAAACCCGACACAGCGGGCAGGGCAATTGAAGTCTGTCGGTGGGTTGCCCTACGGTTTCGCGGCATGCGGATGCTGCACACCTCGGACTGGCACATCGGGCGTACGTTTCACGGTGTCGATCTGCTTGCCGACCAGGCTCGTTCACTGACCGCGATAGCGGAACTGGTGGCCGAGGAGTCGGTCGACGTGGTCGTGCTGCCGGGCGACGTGTACGACCGGTCGATCCCGAGCGCCGACGCGATCGCGGTGTGCAATCGGGGGTTCGAGGCCATCCGGGCGGCCGGGGCGCAGATCGTCGCCACCTCGGGCAACCACGATTCGCCTGCCCGGCTGGGCGCGGGCGCCAGTTTCGCCGCGGCGGGCGGGTTGCACTTGCGCACCACGGTCGCCGATGCCGATCGTCCGGTTCTCCTCCAGGACGAGCACGGGCTCGTCGCGTTCTATGGCATCCCATACCTGGAACCAGAGATCACCCGCGCCGAACTCGATGTGCCACAGGCCCGCTCGCACGCCGAAATCCTGGACGCGGCCATGGCACGCATTCGCGCCGACATCGCGCGGCGGCCGGGCGCGCGGACGGTCGTGCTGGCGCATGCCTTCGTCGTCGGTGGTGAGGCCACCGGGTCGGAACGGTCGATCTCGGTCGGGGGAGTGGAGACGGTACCGTTGGCCGCCTTCGAAGGCATCGACTATGTGGCGCTCGGTCACCTGCATTCTCCGCAGACACTGGCGGAGTCGGTGCGCTACTCCGGCTCGCCGCTGCCGTATTCGTTCGCCGAGAACTCGCATCGCAAGGCGGTGTGGATCGTCGACCTGGACGCGTCCGGCTTGGATGCGGTGCGGCGGCGGGAGCTGCCGACGATCCGGGGATTGAGCAAACTCACCGGCACCCTGGACGAGTTGCTGAGCGAGGAGGAGCACACCGCGGCCGAACAGCACTATGTGTCCGCGGTGCTCACCGACATCGCTCGCCCGGTCGACGCCATGCGTAAGCTCAGAGAACGGTTCCCCTACGCCGTGCACGTGGAATGGGCACGGCCCGAGGGTAACCCGGAGCTGCGCTACCGTGAGCGGGTGCACGGCCGCCGCGACACCGAAGTAGCCCGCAGTTTCCTCACCGACGTCCGCGGCGCCCCGACCCAGAGCGAGATGACCTGGCTGGACCGTGCGCTCGCCGCCGCCGTCGCGGAACGGGAGCAGCTGACCGTGGTAGCCGCGCCCGAGGATCTGTCGGCATGAGTGAGCCTGCCGCGCGAGCAGTGGTCGCAACAGAGCGTTCGCGGGAGCCGGGTGTCGGCGAGGTGCAGGGATGACCGAGTGCGGTGAGCAAGGAGAGGAACGCGGCCGTGCGCTCGCACGTGCGGAAGCCGGGTGTCGGCACTATGCAGCGATGACTGAGCGCGGTGGGCGAGGAGCAGGCGCAGCCGAGCACTCGCGCACCGGATCGGAGCACCGTCGCGGGACAGATACGAGAGAGCGCTCCGAGCGGATCATCGGTCCAGTGCGCATCGCGCATGATCGTCTCGAGGGCTGTCGAGGCGCCGCGACGGGTGTCCGGCCGGGACCAGTGGTAAGCGCGGTGGCATGAGGCTGCACAAGCTCGAGATGACCGCGTTCGGCCCGTACGCCGACACCACGGTCGTCGACTTCGACGCGCTCGGTGCGGACGGACTGTTCCTCCTGCACGGCCAGACCGGAGCGGGGAAGACCACGGTGCTGGACGCGATCGCGTTCGCTCTGTACGGCAAGGTGCCCGGTGCGCGCGGCGAAAGCAAGCGGTTGCACTCCGATCACGCCCCGGAGCACACGCCGCCGCAGGTGGTGCTGGAAGCGACCTTGGGCGGCCGGCGACTGCGGCTCACCCGCAGCCCCGAATTCGAGCGCCCCAAACGAGACGGCACCGGCATGCGGACCGTGCCCGCGAAGGCCACGCTGACCTGGCTGGACGGTCGCGGCGAAAACCTCGCTCGGATAGTCGATATCGGCGAGGAGGTCCTTCGCCTGCTCGGTATGAGCGCCGATCAGTTCTTCCAGGTGGTGCTGCTGCCGCAGGGCGATTTCGCCCGTTTCCTGCGATCGGACAACGAAGATCGCGAAAAGCTGCTCGAAAAGCTCTTCGACACCAAGCGCTTCGGCACCGCCGAGCAGTGGCTCGCGGACAAACGCCGCGCCGCCGAAGCCGATCTGGACGCACGCACCGAGGGCATCAAGCGACTGATCACCCAGGTCGGCATGGCAGCCGGAGTCGCGGATTCGATCGGGATCGCGGAATCGGTCACGTGGTCGGAAGATCTGCTGTCCGCCGCGCGCGCCGACCTCGCGACCGCCGTCACCGAGCTCGAACGCTGCCAGCAGGAGTCGGCGCACACCCGCGAGCAGGCCGAACAACAGCGTCGACTGCACGAACTGCGCCGCCGCATGGCCGCGGCCCGTCGGCAATTGGACGATTACGCGGCCGACGCCGAACGGCGCGGCGCGCTGCAAGCCGAACTCGAACTGGCGCGCCGGGCGGAGCCGGTCGCGGCGGCCATCGACGAGGCGCGCGCGGCGGTCCGGACGCAGCGGCAGCGGGACAGCGAAAAGCACAGCGCGGCAATCCGATTGGCCGACCGGCTCCGGGAACCGGCGAGCGCCGACCTCGGCGGCGCCGAGTTGCTCCGGTCCGATGACGACGCCCCTGTGCGCGACGACGCCGACATCGATGCGGCGATTCAGCGCTGGAGCGGGCAGATCGGCGCTCTCGACGAAGTGCGCGCCGACGCGGCTACCGCCACTCGGCTGGGTGACGAGCTCGTCGCGCTGCACGCCGAGGACACGACGCTGGCCGAACGAATCATCCAACTCACCGAGCGACGTGACCAGTTGCCCGCCGCGCTCGCCGGCGCGGAGGCCAGATTGCGCGAGGCGACCGAGGCGGCCGCGGCGCTGCCCGGCCTGACCGCGGAAAGCGAGCGACTGCAGACCGCCGCGACGGCCGCCGTCGAACTGGCCGCGCGCCGAACGGCGCTCGATCACGCCAGGATCGAGCTCGACACCGCCCGCACGGCGCACCTCGACGCCAAGGAACTCGTGCTCGATCTGCGCGAGCGCAGGCTATCCGGAATGGCTGCCGAGCTGGCCGGTGAACTGGTCGACGGAAGTCCGTGCGCGGTGTGCGGTTCCGCTGATCATCCCGCGCCCGCCCGGCCCACCGCGACCGCGGTGTCCAAGGACGAGGAGGAAGCCGCCGCGGCCGCCGAGCGCGCGGCCGAGGACACCCGCGACCGTGCGCTGGCCCGCATCACAGGGTTGGAGCGCGAGATCGAAGCGCTGGTCGCGCGCGGCGGCGACACCGACCGCGTGGAGCTCGCTGCCGCATTGCGCGCCGCGACCGACCGCTACGAGGACACGGCGGAGCTGGCCGCGCACGCCGAGGACCTGAACGCCGACCTCGCCCGTCTGCGCGACGACGAGACGCGCCTGAACAACGAGCTGCGCGAATGCGATGCCCGCCGCAGCGCGGTCGCCGCCACCATCGACTCCGCCGAAAAGCGCCTGACCGAACTCACCGAACGGTTGCGCGCCGCGGCCGGTGCCGACCAGACCATCGAGCGCCGCCGTGCCCGGCTCACCGCCCTCGTCGCCGAGGCGTCCGCTCTGCGTGACGCCCGCGCGGAGGCGCTGGCGGCACGCGAGCAGGTCTCGCTTGTCGCGGATCGCGTCGAAAAGCTCGCCCGCACTGCCGGTTTCGTGGCCGAAGAGCCGGTCGGCGGTCCCGCATCCGGTGCCGGTGGCTCCGTACCGGCAACACGGCTGGTGGCTGCCGCGGACGACCAAGGAGGGCAGGTCGGCGATGCCGCGTCCGGTGGCGGCTGCTCTGTGCCCGAATCGCACCTGGCGGCTGCCGCGGAGGAGCAGGTGGCGAGCGCAGACCGGTCCGGTGCCGTACCGGCGGAAGTCGGCGACCCGGATTCCGGCGTCGTGCATCGCGAGGCCGCGAAGTCCGGTCCACGCGACGACATCGCCTTGCTGACCGCATACGCGAAGGTCGTCGCCGCCGCGTCCCGTACGCCCGGGCAGCAGGCTGAGATCGAAGCCGAACTCTTGGCGGCCGACCGGGCCCGCGCCCACGCGGAAGCCGTTCTGGCGGAACCGGAGATCCAGGCCGCGGCGGCGCTGGAGCCCGGTGATCCGACCGAACTCGACGCGCGGGTAGCGGCCGCGCAGAGCAGCCTGAACGCCGCGGTGGCCACCCATGCCGAAGCCAGCAGGCGGGCGAGCCAGCTCGAGGACCTGGTGGGTCAGCTCTGGGCCGCTGTCGACCGGATCGCACCGGCCCAGCAGGCCTTCGAGGAGCTGAAGGGACTCGCCGACGTGGTCGCCGGGCGCGGCGCGAACAACCGCCACATGTCCCTGCACTCCTACGTGCTGGCCGCCCGCCTGGAAGAAGTAGCGCAGGCGGGGTCGTTGCGGTTGCGCAAGATGTCCGGTGGCCGTTACGAATTCGTCCACTCCGACAAGGCGGGTCCGCGCGGTCGCCGCGGCGGGCTCGGCCTCGACATCCGCGACGACTACACCGGAGCCATCCGCCCCGCCAAAACGCTTTCCGGCGGCGAGACCTTCATGGCTTCACTGTCATTGGCACTCGGCTTGGCCGATACGGTCGCGGCCGAATCCGGTGGCGTCGTGCTGGACACCCTCTTCATCGACGAGGGCTTCGGCGGCCTGGACGCCGACAGCCTGGACGCCGTCATGGGGGTCCTCGACGAACTTCGTGCCGGTGGCCGTGTGGTCGGCGTGGTCAGCCACGTCGACGAAATGCGCCAACGCATTCCCAGCCGCCTGCACGTCGTCCGCGGCCGCACCGGCTCCCGCCTGCAAGCGACGATCGCCTGATCGAGGCGTCTGCGCGGCTGCGCCTGCTGCGGGAATTCTGGCCGTTCCGGCCGCGAGGTCCTCCGGGACCGGACGATCCCGCTTGCGGCTGCTCCTGCGTCCCGGCCTGCGAGGCTTCGCCGGTGTCCGCGTGCGGACCACCATCTGCGTCCGGGTGAGCACTCAGGGCGGTCGCATCAGGGCTGCGAGGAGACCGCTGCCACGCGACCGATGTCAGATCACGGTTCCCACATCATGGGCTACCAGGTGGTCGAGGGCTCGTTCCGCGACCGCGGCGATGGTCATCGACGGGTTGCACGCGGCGGTGTTGCCCGGCATGAGCGCGCCGTCGAGCACGTACAGGCCGCGCTGGCCCAAGACTCGGCCCTCGAGATCGCATACCGTGCCCATGCTCGCCCCGCCGAGGGGATGCCAGGTGGACGGAAAGAGCGCATTGGTGTCGAGCAGTGCACTCGCCGCGCCCGCGATCGTGTGCGCGGTGGGTCCGATGTGGTTGTCCTGGATGTAGGAGTCTCCGTCGGCCGGCCAGTGCAAGGTGGCGTCGTCTTCGGCCGAGTCGTAGACGAACCGGCCGCGCCCTGTGCTGACGCCGTATCCGACCATCATGGTGCTATGGGGATCCATCGACAGCGGCGGTATGGAGGCTTGGATAAGAGTGTGGGCGGTGTGTGGATCGTCCCAGTTCTGGCTTCCGTAGACCACCGGGCCGCCCTGAGCGGTACCGAAATTCGCCGCGGGGTCGGTCCACACGTAGATCCGGTCGGCGTTCGTTCCCCAGCCTTGGCCGAGCTCGTCGGGCGGGTCGGGGATCTGGCCCTTCGCGGCGGCCCGGACCAGCAGCCTGGTCGTGTTGAGGCTGCCGGCCGCCAGCACCAGGGCGTCGGTCGTGATGATCTTGTTCTCCAGCACGGCGCCGGAGGTGTCGAGCCGCTCGACGTGTACCACCCAACGTCCATCGGCGGCGCGTTCGACATCGGTGACCTGGTGCAGGGTTCGCACCGTCACGCGCCCGGTCGCTTCGGCCGCGGCGAGATAGGTGACGTCGACCGAGTGTTTGCCGCCGTTGTTCACGCCCATGGCGCCGTCACCGTTGGTGTACGACGGCGTCATCGCACCGCGCAACTCGGCCAGCGCGAAGTCCCAGTCGATGGGCATCGGAATCTTCGATAGTGGCAGCCCGGCCCGCCGCACGCGCTCGGCGAAGAAGCGGGCCGCCGCGTAGTTCGAGTTCGCGATCAGCTCATCGGGTGCCACCGCAAGATTCAGCATGCGCGCCACTCTCGGGTAGTGCACTCGATCCATGGTCGCCCAATCGAGCTTCTCCGGAAAATGCGTGCTGAATACCGCTTCCGACGGTTGCAACGACATGCCCTGATAGATCAGCGACCCGCCACCGAGACCCGCGGCGCACAAGGCCGTCATATTCTCCCCGGGTACCGCCTCGACCAGGCCGGTGTACGGCTCGAAAAGCATGGGCCTGCCGAATAATTCCGGGCTGGAGCGGTACCACAGTATCCGCTTGTCCGGTGCGGAGGCCCGCGGGAACGTGTCGGCGTTCGGTCCGGTAGGCCAGCGCATACCGCGCTCTAGTACCAGCACCGGAACGCCCGCCTCGGCCAGCCGTAGGGCGGTCACCCCGCCGCCGAATCCCGATCCCACGACGACGACGCGGTGCTCTTCCCGAGTCAGCGGGACGCTGTTGACTCGTGCGGCGATGCCATTCCGCACATCGATTTTCCGGGTACCGGTCAGAAGGGCACCGGCTGCGGCCGCCCCCACCAACAGGGAGCGGCGCGAGATTACTGACATGCCAAACCTTCAGGGTGCTGAGAAAGTGATTTCGGGATCGATGACGCGGTCATCGGGAGGGCGCGCCGAGCATCGGCTACGCCGCCCGCTGAGACAGCAGCAGGACCATCAGACCGACTTCCTGTCCTTGCGTGGAGATCATGTCGCGCGCTGACTGCTTCACCACGCCGCCGACCAGGAGGTCGTCCACGGCGCGCGCCATCTGGATACCGCCATGGTGGTGGCGCTGCATCAAGCGCAGGAATTGGATTTCCGCTTGCGTTCCCCGCGCCGCGGCGAGGGCGTCGAGTTCGGCTCGGCTCGCCATGCCCGGCATCCGGCCGTCTGTGTGCTGAGGTGCGCCGGCGTGGTGGCCTGCGGCGTTCGGCTGGCCCCGGTGCATCCACGCCATCGGCCGAGGATTGGTGGTGCTCGTCCCGGCGAGGCGCAGCCAGCCGAGGAACATTCCGATTTCGGTTCGCTGGGTGTCCGCGATCTGCCGCGCCAATGTTCGTACGGTCGGATCGGCCGCCGGATCCAGGCGCTGCACCATCAGCAGCGCCTGATTGTGGTGGGCGACCATGTCTTGGATGAAGCCGATCTCGGCATCGTCCAGGATCGCGAGTGGCCTGTGTTTCCCGGGCAGAAAAGTCGGCCCGAGAGCCGCGCCCATGACGAGCAGTAGCAATGCGAGTCCGCCGAGCGCCGCGGCCCCGATCCACCTGTTGCGGATCATGATCCGATGGTCGAGCGCTGATCGGTGGGTGGGACGTAGACGTCGGGAGCCAGCTCGAGCGTCAGGAATCCGTTGTCGGCACAGGTTGTCCACAGTTGGGCGCCGCGCCATTCGGGAGCCGAGAAGCACCAGTCGGTGGAGAGGTCGCCGAACGCGAGTCGGCCGGTTCTCGGGCCTGCGGCTTGGTAAGGGTCGAACTGGCCCTGCAATATCGCTTCGGCCACGGTCGGCGACGCGAGCAGCGGCGGACCGATGATCGACGCGAGGGCGTGCGGGGAGTTCCAGAGTTCGCTGTTCTCTCCCGTGTGGGCGGGCGGGTTGTAGTAGGCGATCTCGCGGACGTCGAGCGGATCGTGCACATCGAAGACCCGTATGCCCGAGGATGTCCAGCCGCAGGCCAGCGCGGTGGGGTCGGCGGGCCGATCCGCGGCGCAGTAGTGCGCTTCGTAGCTGAACAGTGAGCCGCCCGACGCGGAGGCGATCATGCTGTCCTGGTTTTCGGCCAGGTTGATGGCGAGTTTGATCGTGTTGATGATCCGCGGGTTTCGGTCATCGGAGACATCAATGATTTTCACGCCGCCGGATCCCGACTCGTCGACGGCGAAAACGTGGGGCTTGCCGTTGTAGGTGACCGGGACGCTGTGCTGGGTCGCCCAACCATCGGTCCAGGTCATATCCGCCAGTTGCCGAACCTGCGGATCGGGGTCACGGCGTTGTACGGCGCTGATGTCCATGATCATGAGGCCGCCGAGATTATTCGCCAGATACATGCGATTGCCGTCGGCGCTGAAGCCGAACCCGTGCATGGATAGTCCCGGCAGGCCTTGCCAGATGATGTGCGGAGCGGCCGGATCGGTGAGGTCGACGGCGGTGACCAAGCCCGGCGCGACGCCGGAACTCCAGTAGGTATTGCCGTCGGGTGAGAACCCTCCTTCATGTGCGGTAAGCGGCAGCGGCATGGACAAGTTGGTGCCTGGACCGGGGTTGAGCAAGCGTGGGTGCGCGCAATCGGAGATGTCGTAAACCGACAGCAGACCGGCGCCGGTCAACGCGGGTACTCCCGCGCCGACCAGCAGCTTTCGGGCTACGTTGACTTTGAGGGTTTCCCATGTGCCCGCCAACATCGCCGGCTCGGTCAAGGTCGCGGTGTGGACGGGTGCGGCTGGTTCGGAGACATCGAGGACCCGCACTCCCTGCTCGGAGCCGAGGAGATTGCCCGGAAAGAACGTCCCGATGTACGCACAGTGTTCAAAACTGGCCGAGGTGATACCACCTCCCCGTCCGGCATGATTGCCCACTGGCCGAATGTTGCAGCTATAGCCGAGCCTGCTGCGGCCGCTGTCGCGGTCGGCGGCCGGCACGTCGCCTTGGAGGCCGGGTTCGGGGCTCGAGCCGGGACCGCAGGTCGCACGCGCTACCGACGTGTGGGAGACCGCGGTGACTTGTTGTGGCCCGCTGAACGGATCGGACGGTGATTGGCCGGAAGAGACGCTGACGGGTAGTAGTGCGGCTGTGGCTGCGACGATGACGAACGAGCGTCGCGCCAGGGAACTGAGCGATGAAGTCATGGATGGCGTTGGCCCTCGACGGTGAGGGCGCCTCGAGTAGGCGCTGATCGACAGGTGCGGACGAATTCGGGTTCGGGCAGGCTGCGCCCGCGGAATCGGTGCGTGCGCTCAGCACCCGCAGGCGGCACGGTGACAGGTCAACGCAGTCGGGCAGGTGCTGGTAGCACGCACCGTCAACAGGGGTTCGGGGGTGTGATCCCATCTCGGTAACCTGGTTACCAGTAACGAAGTTACCATGATGGGGTGGGTAGAGGGCAAGAGTCTGACGCGACTGTTCGCATCATCGCGGTGGTTCTGGATCTGCTCGCGTCGGACGGCTATGACGCCGTGCAACTCCGCACGGTCGCGAGCCGTGCACGCGTCTCACTTGCCAGGATTTACAAGATCTTTCCGACTCGAGACGAACTGATCGTGTCCGCCCTCCAGCAGTGGATGACCGACCATGCGTATGCCGAGGTAGCTCCGCCATCGCCCGGCGAAACCGTCCGGGAGCTGATGATGCGGGTCCTGCGGTGTGTATTCGAGCCATGGGAGCGGAATCCGAGAATGCTCGAGGCTTACCACTATGCCCGGTCGGGCCCCGGTGGACAGCGCCTCGACGAGCAGGGCCTGTCCGCGATGTTGCCGATAGCCGAGATGGGGCTGCGCGATGTGGATCCGGACTATATCGAAGACGTCGCGATCATCCTCTCCAATATGGTCGTGGCCCTCATCGGTCGATTCGCCACCGGCACCTTGGCAATCACCGAGATCCTGCCAATTCTCGAACGCACGGTCTATCGCCTTACTGCCGACAACGAAAGCGCTGCGAGTAGACGCATGACAGCTGAGCCCGTGAGTCCCGAGCGACTCGGCGAATCACTGGCAAAATCTCGGACATATCTGGGGCGGATGAGAGCCGACGGCGGATAGAGGGGTTGCTCGCAGGCCCCGGTGAGCTTCAGCCAAGACTGAAACGATCCTGCCCCAACGGTTTCCTACGAAGCGTGGTCCGGGACGCTCACCCCTCGTGGTCGAGTAGCCAACGTTTCACCGGCAACCCCCAGCGGAATCCGCCGAGTGCGCCGCCGATGCGCAGGATTCGATGGCAGGGCACGAACAGGGCGGCGGCATTGCGGGCGCACGCGTTGGCGGCGGCGCGCGTAGCGTCGGGGCGGCCGGAGCGGGCGGCGAACTCGGTGTAGGTGAGCGGGCTGCCCGCGGGCACCTTGCGCAGCACCTCCCACGCGTGCACCAGGAACTCCCCGGATCGTTGGCGAACCGGAATCGGGTCGATCGCCGTGAGGTCGCCCTGGTGGTAGGCGATCACGGCGCTGGTCACCTCGCCCAGCGAATCGCGTTGCCGCAGTTCGCTCGGGCGCAGCGCGGGATGGATCAAGCCGCGCAGGTTCTCCGCGTCGGAGGTCCAGCCGGAGGCCAGGACCGCTCCCTCCGCGTCGACAATCGCGGTGAACGGCCCGAGTGGGGTATCGGTAATCGCGAAATCCGCGGTAGAAGTGAGGTTTCCGGTGACTGGGGAGGAAACGGCGATGCTGGCGTTCATGATTCGACACTGCCTTTCGGGGTGGCGAGCGCGGGGACTTTGATGAATGTGGCGCGGTCGGTCAGGGCCGCTTTCCAGAGGTGCATCGACAGGTATGACCGCCACGGCGCCCAGCGCGCGGTATCCGTCAGATCGATGCCAAGTAGGGTCGCGCCTTGGCGGACGACCAAATCGGTGCTCAGCAGGACGTCCGGGTCGGCGAGCAGGCGCATCGTCACGTAGTCGGCCGTCCATGGCCCGACGCCGTCCAGCGCGAGCAGATCGCGGCGCAAGTCGGCGGCGGTCCGTCCCTGGTGCAGCTGCAACTCCCCGGCGGCCAGCGCCTCGGCGGCAGCGATGATGGAGCGGATCCGCCGCGCCGGGCCGGTCAAGACTTCGGCGCCGCGCTCGGCGATCACCTCCGGCGTCGGGAACAGCAGCGGTATCGGACCGTCGACACGCTCGCCGAGTGCCTCGACCAGCCGCGCGGTGTGCGTGGCCGCGGCGGCGACCGAGATCTGCTGCCCGATCATGGTGCGCAGCAACAGTTCCGCTCCATCCAGGCAGCCCGGCACCCGGATACCCGGCGTGAACAGTGGGCGCATCGCGCCGAACCGGTTGGCCTCGGGCATCGCCTCGGCGTCCGGCGGCGAGCCCGCACCGGCATCCGGCAAGTACTCGGTGTGGTGATCCGACAGCCGTTCCAAGGACGGCCCGTGCGCCCCCGGCCCGACGCCGAGCGCCTCATCGATCCCGACCGGGTCGGCGTCCAGATCCAGCAGATGCCGCAGCCGCGCCACCGTCGGCGCCAGATCGCGCATGTCGTGCAGTGACAACTCCGCGCGCACGTGGTCGCGCTGGAAACTCAGCCGCACCGTGGCGTGCCCATGTGGCGTGCGCAGATTCCTCGTGTAGGCGCCGTTCTCCCACAGCTCCATGCCGGGCACGACGTGCGCGGACAGGAACCACTCCAGCCAGGGGCGGTCCAGCGGTTCCCGGTAGGGCAGCCGAAGCGTGAGCGAGCCGTTGGTGGCGGGTACCGGACGACCGGAGGTGCCGGAATTCGCTCGCTGGGCCTCGCTCCGCATCGTGGTGGGGCTGACCGCGAACACCTCGCGCACCGTGTCGTTGAACTGCCGGATGGAGGCGAACCCCGCCGCGAACGCGATATCGGACATGGGCATCGTGGTGGTCTGGATCAGCAGCCGCGCGGTATGCGCCCGGTGGGCACGGGCGAGCGCCAGCGGTCCCGCGCCGAGTTCGGTGGTCAGCACCCGGGTGAGCTGCCGCTGGGAGTAGCCGAGCGTGGCGGCCAACGCCGGCACCCCGCCGCGTTCGATGACGCCGTCACCGATCAGCCGCATCGCCCGCGCGGCCAGATCCGCCCTGGTGTTCCACAGCGGCGAACCCGGCGCCGCATCCGGCAGACAGCGGCGGCAGGCACGGTAGCCGGCTTGCTGGGCCGCGGCGGCGGTCGGCAGGAACGACACGTTGGCCCGCTTCGGGGTGATCGCCGGACACGAAGGGCGGCAATAGATTCCGGTGGTCCGCACCGCGGTGAAGAATTGCCCGTCGAAGCGCGAGTCTCGGGTCGACACCGCCCGATAGCACCGTTCGAAATCCAATGCCGTGATCGTCACGCCAACCACAATGTCAGCTACGGCGGACCCGTGCTAGCGGAAATCCGCCATCATTGCCAGCCGTGGTCGTCACCTCGCACAAGCGTCATGACAGCGCACAATTGATACCCGGCGCAGAGTAGTGCGGAGCACCAACACGATGTGCGGCGGCGCGCACCAAGAAAAGTTTCGCTCAGCAGCAGCGGTTGGCCGGATTGCGATCCGCCTCGGCATGCCGCTGCCGCCAGTACTCCCGCTCGGTCGGAATCGCGCACTCCGGGTGCCTGCGGCGCAGGTGCTCGACGTAGCGCTGATAGTCCTGTCCGCCCAGGATCGAGTTGAACCACCAGATCCCGGCACGAACACCGTTCCCGCAGGCACGGGCGGTGGCGCGCAGCCGGGTGCCGACCGGTCGCGCGGACCGGTCGGCACCCGTGGCGGCGGAATGACTCATTGCGCGTGCACGTGCGCCGCGCCGGGCGCGCGTACCTGTCCGGTCGCGATCAGCTCGTCCCACTGCTTCTGGACTTCCTTCTCCGCCGCGGTGGCGACGAATCCGCTGGGCGCGAAGAGCTTCGACGGTTCCTCCGGGGTTTCGCTGGTCGTCGTCTCACCGGAGCGCCAGGCGCGGAAGGCGACCACAGCGCCGACGACCGCCACGATCAGCACCAGCACCGCGAACACGATCGACAACGTGCCTTGGATGAAGGTGTTGCGCACGATCGCGTTCATGTCGTCCTGGGTCTTCGCGGTCAGGCACAGCTTCCCGGCCTCCTGCGCCGCTTGGCAGATGCTGTGCTGCTTCCAGTACCCCAGCTTCGGGTCGGCGGAGAAGATCTTCTGCCAGGACGCGGTCATGGTCACCGCGAGATCCCAGGCCAGCGGGATGCCGGGAACCCAGGCCCATTTGGCCAGGCCCTTCTTCACCAGAATCACCAGCACCACGGTCAACGCCATCGCCGCGAGCAGCTGGTTGGCGATGCCGAACAGCGGGAACAGCGTGTTGATGCCGCCGAGCGGATCGGTGACGCCCATCAGCAGGATCGACCCCCACGCGGCGACCACGAGCGCCGAGCACAGCCACGCCCCGACCCGCCAGGAGGGATCACGGAACTTCTTCGCCGCCCCGCCGAAGTTGCCCAGCGCGTCCGACAGCATGAACCGCGCCACCCGGGTGCCCGCGTCGATCGTGGTGAGGATGAACAGCGCCTCGAACATGATCGCGAAGTGGTACCAGAACGACTTCATGCTCGCCCCGCCGAGGAACTGGTGGAACACCTCGGAGATGCCGACCGCCAGCGTCGGCGCACCGCCCGTGCGGGAGATGATGCTCGTCTCGCCGACGTCGCTCGCGGCCTGGCTCAGCTCCGCGGGCGTCGTGGGAGGACCGCTGAGACCGAGGCCGTTGGTGTAGGCCGCGGCCTTCTCCGCGGTGCCGCCGGTGAGCCCGACCGGCGCGTTCATCGCGAAGTACAGGTGCTGGTCGATGACCGAGGCGGTGATGATGGCCATCACCGCGACGAACGATTCCATGAGCATGCCGCCGTAGCCGATCATGCGCGCGTGCGATTCCTTCTCCAGCAGCTTCGGCGTGGTTCCGGAGGAGACCAGCGCGTGGAAACCGCTGAGCGCGCCGCATGCGATGGTGATGAACAGGAACGGGAACAGCGAGCCCGCGAACGCCGGGCCGGTACCGGAGGTCGCGAAACTCGAGACCGCGGGCGCCTGCAACACCGGCAGCGTGACCAGGATGCCGACCGCGAGCAGGACGATCGTGCCGACCTTCATGAAGGTGGACAGATAATCCCGCGGCGCCAGCAGCAACCACACCGGAAGCACCGACGCGAAGAAGCCGTAGGCGATCAGCAGCCAGGAGATGGTCACCGGCGAGAGCGTGAACCAGTCGGCGCCCCAGTCTGTTTCCGACACCCAGCCGCCGCTCACGATGGCCAGCAGCAGCAGGCCGAATCCGATCGCGGACACCTCGCCGACCTTGCCCGGCCGCAGGAACCGCAGGTAGACACCCATGAACAGCGCGATCGGGATGGTCATGCCGATGGAGAAGACGCCCCACGGGCTGTGCGCGAGCGCGTTCACCACCACCAGCGCGAGCACCGCGAGCAGGATCATCATGATCACGAGAATGCCGACGATGGCCGCCCAGCCGCCGATCACGCCCAGCTCATCGCGGGCCATCTGGCCGAGGCTGCGGCCGCGCCGCTTCATCGAGACCCACAGCACCAGGTAGTCCTGCACCGCCCCGGCCAGCACCACGCCGACCACGATCCAGATGGTCCCCGGCAGGTAGCCCATCTGCGCGGCCAGCACCGGACCCACCAGCGGACCCGCGCCCGCGATGGCGGCGAAGTGGTGCCCGTAGAGCACCCGCCGGTCCATCGGCATGTAGTCCTTGCCGTTCTCCAGGATTTCGGCGGGCGTGGCCAGGTCGTCGCGCGGCTTGGTGATCTTGCGTTCGATGAACCTGGCATAGAACCGATACGCGATGACGTAGGTGCACACCGCGGCGATCACGATCCACACCGCGTTGACCGATTCGCCACGCGAGATGGCGAGAACCGCCCAGGCGATCGCACCCAGTACGGCGATCCCGGCGAAGATCAATTTCTTTGCCGGAGTGATCGGGGACTTGTCGACCACGCCGACGGGCGGCAGATCGGGATCGGTCCGCAGATATTCGATTGTCGCCATCGGCCTACTCTCCTGTAAAACGCGCAGGATCTTGCTGAAACACGTGACAACGTATCCGATCGGTGAGCGCCGTCGTGCCGATTCCGGCCGCCAGGCGAGCAGCGTGAAATATTGTTCATGTGTCGGCCGTCACCTCGTGATAGCCGAACGTATGCTGCCATGCGGTTCGAAGAAGGTCCACATCCGCCCTGGAGGAGGGCTGTGTTGCGTGCCGATCCCGTCGCCCGGGTCCGTCGCCGGACGCTGCTCGGGTCGGCGCTGGCCGCTCCGCTGCTGGCGACCGGCGGCTGCGGCTCCGATGACGACGCGCTGACCTTCTTCTTCCAGGCCAGGCCGGAAGAGGCGCGGGTGCGGCTGAAGATCATCGACGAGTTCCGGAAACGACATCCGGACATCCGGATTCGCACCATCATGTCGGGTCCGGACCCGATGCAGCAGATGCTCACCTATTGCGCGGGCGGCAAGTGCCCGGACGTGCTGATGGCCTGGGAGCTGCTGTATTCCGGCTTGGCCGAGCGCGGTGTGCTGCTGGATCTGAACACGCTGTTGGAGCGCGACCCGCAGTACGCGGCCCAGTTGCGCGCCGACAGCTACCCGGCGCTGTACGACACCTTCAACTACGCCGGTGGCCAGTACGCCCTGCCCGAGCAATGGTCCGGGGTGTTCCTGTACTACAACCGGGAATTGTTCGCCGATGCGGGGATCACCCCGCCCGTTCGCTGGCGTGACGCTTGGTCGTTCGACGAGTTCCTCGCCGCCGCCCGCGCTTTGACCAAGGACGATTCCTCCGGGCGGACCCGGTGGGGCTTCGCCGACGCCTGGGTGCCCTACTTCTCGGCAGCCTGCTTCGGCATGAACAACGGCGCCGAGTGGTTCACGCCGTCGGTGAATCCGACCAGGACCAATATCGGTGATCCGCGGTTCGCCGAAGGATTCCAGTTCTACGCCGACCTCGCGGTCCGCCACCGCGTGGCGCCGAAAGCCGCCGATACGCTGTCGGTTTCGGCGCCGGACCTGTTCCGGCGGGGACGGGCGGCGATGGCCTTGGGCGGGCATTGGCTGTACTCCGAATTCGCCGGGCACGACGATCTCGCCATCGACGTCACGGTACTGCCGGTGGGTCCGCGCGGCGGTCCCGGCGCCATTACCGACGTCGGCAGCACGGGACTGTCCATTGCCGCGGACAGTCCGCGCATCGAACAGGCATGGGAGTTCGTCAAATTCGCGACCGGGCCGGTGGGGCAGGAGATCATCGCCGCGTCCGGCTTGTTCGTTCCGGTGCTGAAGTCCGCCATGAGTTCGCCGGGGTTCGCCGCCGCGCACCGCGAGATCCGGAATATCGAGGTGTTCACCGAGGGCCCGGCCAACTCGCGGCCCCTGCCGGTGACACCCGTCTGGGGCAAAGTGTCCGCACTGCTCGAGCGGGGCTCCAACCGCGTCCTGCGCGGCGCCGCCACCGCCGATTCCTTGAACGGCCGCTTCGCCTCCGACGTCGACGCCCTCTTGGAGGCACGATGAGCCGGTCGCAAACCGCGGGCAAAGCCACCCGTCGTGCCCCGTCCCGATTGGCGCGGCGACGGGAACGGGCCGGTTGGGCATTCGTCGCGCCCAACTTGGGAGCCGTTGCGGTTTTCTTGTTGTTTCCGTTGGGCTTTTCGCTCTATCTGAGTTTTCATTCGTGGGACCTGTTCAGTCCCATGCGGTTCGTCGGCCTGGACAACTATCGGAGGCTGTTCGGATCCGATCCGCTGTTTCTCATCGCGGTGCGCAACACGGCCGTTTTCACGGTGTTCACATTGGTGCCCACCGTGGTGATCGGACTCGCGGTAGCCGCGGTGCTGAACCGAAAGCTGGCCGGTATCGGCATCTTTCGGACGATAGCGTTTCTGCCGCTGGTCGCTTCCGCGGTCGCGATGGCGGTGGTGTGGCGGTTCCTGTTCACCGATGACGGTCTGCTGAACGTCGCGCTCGGCTGGTTCGGCATCGACGCGGTGCCGTGGCTGACCGACCCGGACTGGGCGCTGGTGTCGCTGAGCATCGTCACCGTATGGAAGAGCGTGCCGTTCGCGACGGTCATCCTGCTCGCCGCCATGCAGGGTGTGCCGGAGACGCTCTACGAAGCCGCGAAGATCGACGGCGCCGGCGCGCTGCGGCGGTTCTCCGCCATCACCCTGCCGCTGATCCGAGGGCCGCTGTCGTTCGTCTTCATCATCACGATCATCAATTCGGTGCAGGCCTTCGATCAGGCGTACGCGCTGACCGGCGGCAACGGCGGTCCGGAGACGGGCACCTACCTGCTGGGGATCATGCTGTTCCAGAACGCATTCGGTTTCTACGAGGTGGGCTACGCCTCCGCGCTCGTCTGGGTCATCTTCGCGATGCTTTTCCTGCTGACACTGCTGCAACTGCGGATGGCCCGGCGGGCGGAGGTCGAGCAATGA
The DNA here is from genome assembly GCF_965283145.1 of Nocardia sp. Marseille-Q1738. Classification (NCBI taxonomy): domain Bacteria; kingdom Bacillati; phylum Actinomycetota; class Actinomycetes; order Mycobacteriales; family Nocardiaceae; genus Nocardia; species Nocardia sp. Marseille-Q1738. The sequence continues at coordinate 1,768,602 of NZ_CBDIMS010000001.1, forward strand.
ACGCTGTCGAGGTGGTGCGGCGAGCGTTGCCGGTGCGGCGCGGCGGCGCGGTTGTCGCGCGTGGCCGGGTCGAGCGGGCGATCATGCGGCGCGTGGTCCGCGGGGCCGCGGTGTACGCCGCGCTGGTCGGCGTCGCGTGGTGTGCGCTCCTGCCGATCCTGTGGGCGGTGTCGGGGTCGCTGAAGCGGGACGGTGAGATCGCCGACGCCGCGTTGCTTCCGGAACGGCCGCAGTGGGCCAACTACGGGAAGGTCTTCGACCTCCTGCCGTTGGGGCGGATGCTGCTCAACACCACGGTCTACGCGCTGTGCGTTACGGCGGGGCAGGTCTTCTTCTGCTCGCTGGCCGGCTATGCGTTCGCGCGCTTGCGCTTTCGCGGTCGCGACATGCTGTTCCTCGCCTACCTCGCGACGCTGATGGTGCCGCTGACCGTGACGGTGATCCCTCAGTTCCTGCTGATGCGCGCGTTCGGCTGGGTGGACACCCCGTGGGCGATGATCGTGCCCGGCCTCTTCGGCAGCGCGTTCGGCACCTATCTGATGCGCCAGTTCTTCCGTACGCTGCCCACGGAACTGGAGGAGGCCGCCATCCTGGATGGCTGCACGACCTGGCAGGTCTACTGGCGGGTCCTGCTGCCGCACACCCGCCCGGCCCTCATGGTGCTCGCCGTGCTCACCTGGATCACCGTGTGGAACGACTTCCTCTGGCCGCTGGTCATGATCCAGCGTGACGACGTCGCCACCGCGACACTGGGTCTGGTCCGGCTGCAAGGCCAGTACCACACCCAGTGGCCGATCCTGATGGCCGCCGCGGTCGTCATCCTGATTCCGCTGCTGGTGATCTACGCGATCGCCCAACGTGCGTTCATCCGCGGCATCGCGATGTCGGGGCTCGGCGGTCGTTGAACTCAGGCACCCCAGTAGGTGCCGAAGCTCCAGAGGTTGCCCTCCGGGTCGCGGACGGTGAACCCGCGTGAGCCGTAGTCCTCGTCGCGCAGGCCGCGGACCACCTCGGCGCCCGCGGCGGTCGCGCGGTCGAACAGGGCATCAGGGTCCTCGCAGACCAGATAGACGGAGTCGGTGCCGGGCGGGCGGGTGCCGAACGGGCTGTCGTCCTTGCCCGCCGAGCCGAACATGATGCCGCCGCCCAGCGGCCAGCGCAGTTCCGCGTGTTCGACGATGGACGGGTCGTCCTCGCGGGCGTAGCGCGCGGTCTCCCGGAATCCGAACGCTTCGACCAGGAACGTGGCCATGGCGCGGGCGTCACGGAAGGTCAGGGTGGGCCAGACGGCGGTGCGGGTACTGGTTTCGGTAGTCGTCGGGTTCGTCATGCCGTTCATCGTCATCCGGCGACATCCTCGGCGGCTTGGACGGATGGAACCTCCTCGGCCAGCCAGCCCGTCGGGCTCGTTCCCGCCAGGTCGGCGAAATCGCGATCGAGATGGGCCTGGTCGTAGTAGCCGCAGGCGGCGGCCACCTGAGCGATGGTGATGTAGGAGGGCGTGTGCGCGAGCATCCGCCGGGCTCGCTCGAAACGGATGATCCGTGCCGCGAGTTTCGGGCTCGAGCCGAACTCGCGATTGAACCGGCGGGTCAGATGCTGCCTGCTCCACCCGATCCCCTCGGCCAGCGGGCCGACCGCGACGCCACCGCCGGAACGGACCAAGGTGTGCCATGCCCAAGCCAGTTCGGGACCGACCACACGATCGGGGTCGGCGAGCGCCGAAAGCACCCGGTTGCAGGCGGCGAAGCGGTCCGGCCACGTCGGCGCGTGCTGCAACCGGTCCCACAGCTCCATGCCCACCGGCCCGACCACGTCGGCGAATTCGACCGACGTGTCCCACAGCGCCGCAGCAGGCATGCCGAACAGGGTCCGGCAGCCCAGCGGCGTCAACTCCACGGCCACCCCTTCCTGGTAGCCGTCGTGCGCGATCAGCGCCGTGCTCGCCTGCAGGCCGCTCAGCACGCAGCGGTAGTTCTGCGGCGACTGGCGCGGATCGGTTTGCTCGACGACATCGATGGTGGGACCGATGGCGACGATGAAAGTCATATGCCGCGACGGCAATCCGCGGTGGATCGACGCGGCGAACCCGGACATGCGGTAGCCGATGTAGCGGTCAATGAACGCCGCGAGCATTGGTGCCGGACGCGCCGTCACCACCTCCGTGGTCGGCTCCATACGGTCACGCTACGCCGCAGGTCGGCTACCGCAAGGTGAGCTCCGGTCAGTTCGCGACGTTGACGTGCTTGTGGATCGCCGCTTCGGCGGTGGCCAGGTCCAGCAGACAGGTGGCCAGGTCGTCGCGGGTGATACGGATGCCGAACAGCACGTTGCGCTCGACCGCCGTGCGGTAGGCGCCCTTCGCCGCGTTGTCGGTGAGCTGTGGCGCGCGGACGATCGTCCAGTCGAGTGCCGAATCGCGAACCGCCTGCTCGGCGACGGCCATATCGGCCAGGCTGTGCCGCAGGAGCGGATGCAGGATGAGCGGTTTCACCACGAAGCGGGTGAACCAATCATCGCCCGGCCCGGCGACTCCGGCGCTGTTGCTGACCATGACGAGTCGCTGCGCGCCCGCTAGTTCCATCGCCTTGCTGATCGACAGTGCAGCGTCCGTGCAGACCGAGGTGGGCCCCTTCTCTCGCGATCCGATGGTGCTCAACACGGCGTCGGCGCCACGCACCGCTTCGACGATGTCCGCGGGATTCATTGCGTCGGCCACCACGACGCGCAGCCGGGGATGGTCCGGCATCGAGTGTTTTCCCCGGACCACCGCCGTGACTTCGTGCCCTGCTGTCAGTGCCTGGTGAACAAGTCGCGTGCCCGTATTGCCGGTCGCTCCGAAGACGGTGATTCGCATGGATGCTCCTGGTTGGTGAGTGCTCACTAACCTAGGATGGGTGAGTACTTACTAACCTGTCAACCGGGAGCAGTGATGGGCACGCGCGACCAGATCCTCGACGCGGCGGCGGAGATCATGCGCAATCGCGGTGTGGTGCACGCCACGACCAAGGAGATCGCCAAAGCCGCCGGATACTCCGAGGCGGCGCTCTACAAGCACTTCAGCGACAAGGAGGACATCATCCTCAACGTCCTGCGCCACCGGATGCCCACTCCGGCTTCCGCGCCGCCCCAGCCCGGGACGGCCACCGTAGCGGACAATCTCACCGCTATGGCGCGCGCCGCGCTGAGCTTCTACCAGCAATCGATCCCGTTGCTCGGTGGTCTGCTCGCGCAGCCGGAACGTATGGCTGCGCACCGCAATTCGATGCAGCGTCACGGGGCTGGACCAGGTCATGCCATCGCGGGTGTCGCGGATTACCTGCGTGCCGAGCGCGAACTCGGCCGCATCGCCGCCGAAACCGATGTGATCGCCGCGGCGTCCCTGCTCGACGGCGCCTGCTTCCATCAGGCGTTTCTGCGCTACTACCAGTCCGGTCCGGACGCCGAACCGGCGTCGGATGAACTCGCTCGCGGTTTGGCGCGGACCCTGGTTCGCGGCCTCGGCCCGGCCCTTGGCGGTGCTTCGAGCTGATCCGCAGGAAGTCGTCGATGACGGGGACCCTCTCCGCAGGCGGCATCCGACGGTGAGATCGACCACTACAGTGCGTAGTTGAGTGGCGCCGGGCGCTACCGTTGCCTCTTCTAACGATTTCTGGAGGTGCGATGCGGCGGGTGCAATACGAGCGCAGCGGTGGTCCCGAGGTGCTCGAGCTCGTCTCGGTCGAGGTCCCGACGCCAGGGCCGGGTGAACTCCTGGTCCGCGTCGAGGCGGTTGGGGTGACGTTGCCGGTGGTGCGGAAGGTGCGCGAGCAGCGGGAACCGATTGCGCTGGGCGGGGAGATCGCCGGTGAGGTGGTCGCGGTAGGCGAGGGCGTTGACGGGTTCGCGCCCGGCTACCGCGTGACGGGACTGGTGTTCGGGCATGGTTACGCCGACTATGCGCTGCTCTCGGCCGCTATGGCCTCGACGATTCCCGACGGAGCTTCCTCTGTCGACGCGGTCGCGCTGGTGCGCAGCGGACTGGTGGCGCTCGGTGCGCTCGACGCCGCGTCACCGAAGGAGGGCGAGTCCGCGCTGATCACCGCCGCCGCGAGCGGTGTCGGCCACCTCGCGGTCCAGCTGGCGCGGGTGCGCGGCGCGGCGCGCGTGGTCGGCGCGGTGTCCGATCTCGCCAAGGCCGAGTTCGTGCAGAAGCTCGGCGCCGATGACGTGGTCGCGTACGGCCAACAGTCCTGGGGCGCGCCCGCCGACTACGTCCTCGATGCCGTCGGCGGCGACCTGCTCACGCCCGCGATCGCCGCCCTTGCTCCCGGTGGACGATTGGTCGCCTACAGCTCCGGCGGCGGCACCATCCAGGCATACGACCTGCTCGTCGGCGCGAAATCCGTGATCGGCTTCCAAATGGCCCGCATCGCGCAGGGGCAACCGGCCGTCTACGAGCACTGGCGCCAAGAACTGTGGCAGTACTTCGCCTCCGGCCAGCTGCGTCCCGCCGTCCACGCCGAATTCGCGCTGGAAGACGCCGCCGAGGCCCACGCCGTCATCGAAGGCCGCGCCAACCTCGGCAAAGTCGTCCTGATCCCCTGAGCCCTCGGTGAGTGGTACATGGTTGCGGTGAAATCCGAGAAGACCTCTCCACCATGTGCCACTCCCGGGAGAGTTGGCGGGCGGGCGCGGGGGAGCGGAGTCCGTGCGCCGCGTAGACTCTGTTCCTCGTGAGTCTCACCCTCGGAATCGTCGGCCTGCCCAACGTCGGAAAGTCGACGCTGTTCAACGCGTTGACCAAGAACGACGTGCTCGCGGCGAACTACCCGTTCGCGACCATCGAGCCCAACGTCGGCGTCGTTCCGCTGCCCGACCCGCGGCTGAACAAGCTCGCCGAGATCTTCGGCTCCGAACGCATCGTGCCCGCCACCGTGTCGTTCGTCGACATCGCGGGGATCGTGAAGGGCGCCTCCGAGGGCGCGGGCCTGGGCAACAAGTTCCTCGCCAACATCCGCGAGGCCGATGCCATCTGCCAGGTGGTGCGCGTCTTCGCCGACGACGACGTGGTGCACGTCGACGGCCGCGTCGACCCCTCCGCCGACATCGAGGTGATCGAGACCGAGCTCATCCTCGCCGACCTGCAAACGCTGGAGAAGGCGGTCGTCCGCCTGGAGAAGGAAGCCAAGGTCAAGAAGGACCGCAAACCGGTCGCCGACGCAGCCAAGGCCGCCCAGGAAATCCTCGACAACGGCACCACCCTGTTCGCCGCGAGCGACAAGGTGGACACCGAACTCCTCAAAGAGCTTTCCCTCCTCACCACCAAGCCCTTCCTCTACGTCTTCAACGCCGACGAGTCGGTCCTCACCGACGAAGCGAAGGTTGCCGAGCTGAAAGCCTCCGTAGCCCCGGCAGATTCGGTGTTCCTCGACGCCAAGGTGGAAGCCGAACTCCTCGAACTCGACGACGAATCCGCCCTCGAACTCCTCGAATCCATCGGCCAAACCGAACCGGGCCTGCACGCCCTGGCCCGGGCCGGCTTCCACACCCTCGGCCTCCAGACCTACCTCACCGCAGGCCCGAAAGAGGCCCGCGCCTGGACCATTCACCAGGGCGACACCGCCCCGAAGGCCGCCGGCGTCATCCACACCGACTTCGAACGCGGCTTCATCAAGGCCGAGGTCGTCGCCTACAACGATCTGATCGAGGCCGGTTCCATGGCCGCCGCCAAAGCCGCAGGCAAGGTCCGCATGGAAGGCAAGGACTACATCATGGCCGACGGCGACGTCGTCGAGTTCCGTTTCAACGTTTGACCCCTCGGGGAAGAAGTAGTTCCAGGGCGGCGGTATCCCGGCCGGCCGATCTGAGCGGTCAGGCCGGGTGTGTATCGTCCCGGTCATCGTTTGTCGCGGCACCAGTCGCAGGGCACTCCTCCGTATCCGGGATCGGCGAGACACCGCCCGCGCGTCGAGCCGCGGCCTTGTCGCTGGCCGCAGTCCACCTCAGCGACGGCCTGTTCAGGCTGAGTTGTTGTGTTGCAGGGCTTTCGGGCTTCGTTGCTTTCGTCAGTCGCTGGATCTAAGGGTCTCGACGTGGCCAACGGCGAAACGGTGTTCCTCGATCTCGGACCGGCAGGAGCCACGCTCGACGGTTGACGCCTGTATCTGGTGCAGCCGGTCTGCGCCGCGCCGCCCTGGTCGTTGCGAGATAGAATCTTGCTGCATCGTTTCCGGCTCCGGTGATGGTTGTTCAGTAAAGGGAGTCCGAGCGGATGGATCGCCGGAACAAGGGGATCAGCCGACGCAGTGTGCTGTTGGCGGCCGGAGCCTCGATCGCACTCACCGCAATGGCGCAGCCGACGCAGGCGGAGACGATCACGCGGAACGTGTCCGCCGGCCCCGAGGAGGCCGGGAAGCGGGCGGACCTGGCGGAACAGGCGATCGTGCAGCGGCACGTGCGCACGCTCTGGGGCCAGTCGCAGACGCGGCTGGGCACGCTCGTCTGGCCTGCGTCCTTGCTGGACCAGTCGTTCGTGCGATGGTGTTACTGGTGGCAAGCCCACCTCCTCGACTGTGCGGTGGACGCCGCGTACCGCGCCCGCACCCCCGAACGCATGGACCGGGTCGTCGCCCTCGCACGCGGTATTCGGACCCGCAACCTCACCGGCTGGACCAACCGGTACTACGACGATATGTCGTGGCTGGTGCTGGCGCTCGAACGCGCCGACCGGCTGCTCGGTGTCCGGTTCGGCGACGCTGTCGGCGAGCTACGGGCCGACTTGATCGATGGTTGGAACCCGGTCGTCGGTGCGGTGCCGTGGCGGTCCGGCGACGAGTACTACAACACCCCCGCGATCGGTCCGGCCGGTATCGCTATGGCGCGTTTGGGCGAGCTGTCCCGCGCCGGACAACTCGCCGATTTCCTGCACACCCGATTGCGCGACACCGACAGCGGCCTGATCCTCGACGGTGTCCATGAGCCCGGCGGACGAATAGAGCGGACCGTCCACACCTACTGCCAGGGCGTGGCCATCGGGCTGGAAACCGAGCTGGCAGTGCGCACAGGTGAATCGGGCCATCACAGGCGCGCGGCAGCCCTCGTTGCCGCAGCGGGGGACGGGCTCACGGACGCAGGGGTGATCGCCGCGGCCTCCGGGGACGACTCCGGGCTGTTCATGGGCATCCTCGCCAGATATCTCGCGGAAGCCGCACTGTCCTTGGGTGACACCACCGCCGCGAATATCGTGCACGCTTCCGCGCGGGCGGCCTGGACGCACCGCGCCGAGGTGGACGGGCTACCGCTGTTCGGTGTGGACTGGACCCGCCCGGTTACGGTGCCGGAGCATCCGGAAACCTTTCCCCAGCTCACGCACTCGTCCGCCGCTTCGTCGGCGAACCTGAGCCGCGATCTCTCGGTACAGCTGAGCGCGTGGATGCTGCTCGAAGCGGATTACCAGCTCACCGCCGCGGGACGCTGAGCCCACGGCGGCCGGGTGCAGCGGGCCGGCGCCGGGTCACACCGATCGAGGACACCGCGTTCAGTCGTTACCACCGGTCGTCCACAGGCGAAGTTTGTCGGGGTTGCGGACGGCCCAGATGCGTTTGATCCGGTCGCCTGAGATGTCGAACGCCACCACCGAGGTTGTGGTTCGGTTCATCTGGATTACCAGGCCGGGCTGGCCGTTGACCGTGCGCTCCAGCATCATCAGGCCGGGTGTTCTGCCCGTGAAGTCGACGAGGTAGCGAGCGATCCGCTCGGCGCCCTCGATCGGGTGGAGCGCGGCCCTGGCCAGACCACCGCCGTCGGCGATTCCCGTGGCGTCGGGGTCGAGGAGCCCGATGAGGGCCTTGATGTCCTTGGTCTCCCACGCCTGCTTGAAGTCCCGGACGATGCCGGCCTGCTGGGCCGTCGGAGTCGCGGGAGGCTGCGAGGCGGCGATGCGGCGGCGGGCGGAGGTGGCCAGCTGGCGGCATGCCGCCGGGCTCCGGCCGACGATCTCGGCCACTTCCGCGAATGGGTAGCGGAAGATGTCGTGCAGGATGAACGCCACGCGCTCGGCCGGGGTCATCGATTCGAGCACGACGAGAAAGGCCATGTTGATCGACTCGTCCAGGGTGATCCGGTCGGCGGGGTCGGCGGCGGTGCCGCCGGACCGTCCGTCGCGCCACTCGTTGCGGTCGGGCAGTGGTTCGGGGACCCACTCGCCCACGTAGCGTTCCCGTCTGACGCGCGCCGAGCCGAGCAGGTCGAGGCAGATGCGGCCGGCGACCTTCGTCAGCCACCCGCCAGGGGATTCGATGGCCTCCTGCTGCTTGCAGGGCATGGCGTACCAGCGGGCGTAGGTCTCCTGCACGACGTCCTCGGCATCGGCCAGCGAACCGAGGAGCCGGTACGCGAGATTGATCAGTTGACCGCGCTCGCTCATGATCGCGTTCAGGCTCGGATCGAGTCGGCCGTCCGCCGGCCCGGGTTCGGTGGTCATGATGTCGCCGGCCTTTCTTTGTCGCATCCGCACTCATCGGAACGACGAGACAGCCTCTCGGAATGTGAGGTCGTCGCGTCACCTCACATTCCAGACGGCGGCGTCGTCGGATTACCGACACCACAGCCGACCGTCGCCAGAAGAGCTGGTTGCGGTCGGAATTCTCGAATGGAGGATGCGATGACTGCCAACGATTCCGAGCTCAGGGCGTTCTTGGAAAGTCGCGCCGATGCCCAGCAGTCGAAGGACATCGATCGACTCATGGAGCACTACGCTCCCGACATCGTCTATTACGATGTCGTTCCCCCGCTCCGGTTCACGGGGACCGACGAAGTACGCCGGAACTTTGTGCGGTGGTTCGACGGCTACGACGGTCCCATCAGCCTGGAAACGCACGACTTGACCGTCGCGACGTCTGGAGATGTCGCCTTCGCGAACATGCTTCACCTGGACTCGGGCACGCGAAAGGGCGGGTTGCAGGCGTCGATATGGGTACGAGAGACCGTGTGCCTGCAACGATCGAACGGCAGGTGGCTGATCACCCACGAACACATCTCGATTCCAATCAACCCGCAGAACCTGCAAATCTGGCTCCCGTCGGAGAAGGACCAGCCTGCCTGATCATTGAACCCCGTGCGCTTCCTGCACATCGACCTGGTTGCCGCAGTAGGGGCGAAGGTGGAGGATGCTGTCGAGTTCCATGTCAACGTTCGACCCCTCTGGGAAGAAGTAGCTCGCCACGCTGAATCACAGCTGGTAGAAGCCGAAACCGAGCCCCGTCTGGAGATCCGGATGGGGCTCGATCGTTGTCTGAGTAGAGCACTGGCCGGTTCGCACATCACGGTGACCGACAGGTTGCCACGGTCGAGCTCCATTGGGACATGGGCGAGTTCGATGTAGCGATCGACCTGCTCGGAGACGTGCCGGATGCCTGAAGATCAGCGCGCGGCCGACCGCCCATGGCCGGTCTGGTCAGCGCGATATGCGGCAGGATGAGCGTGTTTCCCATGCGATGGTCTGCCGCAGGCTCACATGCTGCCGTTGACTCCCCATGGAGTGCCATTACCAGTACCGATGCTGTTTTCCGTCGGTGTCGGCGACGAAGATGACCGCGTCGGTGCCGTCCAAGTCTGCGGGGTTGAGCGGGATGTGGCCGGGCACGATCGGTTCGCCCGTGCCGATCGACGGGGGAAGCGCGGCGCGCAGGGCCTGTGCCGGGAACAGGGCGCGGCGGGTGGTCGCCTCGGCCAACACACGCTGGAGGGTGTCCGGATCGCTGTGCGGGCTGGCGTCGGTTGCCACGAACACGTAGCGCTCGCCGAGGGTGAGCCCGACGAGCGCGCCAGCGCTGCACCAGTTCACGTCGTCCTCGCCGACCGGCATGGGGGACTGCGCACGCTGCATGTGCTCGTTGTGCGCGAACACCAGGCTCGGCCCGCGTCGCTGCTCCTGGGCGACGATCGCGAGCAGGTTCTCGGCCATCATCTCGGCGCGCAGGCTGAGCAAGGTCGCGATGCGATCGGGTGCGGGGCTGGCCATGGCCGCGTGATAGCGCAGCAGGCCCTGGGCGGTGCGCGCGTGCGCGGCGGCGTGGTCGTAGCCGGTCGCGTCGGCGGGACGCAGGCGGGGTGCCGCGCGGCGCAGCGCGCTGGCGAGGTCGTCGGCGACGATACGCAGGGCGCGAGCGCGGTCGGAGTCGCCGACGGACGCCGCCGGGTCGAACATGGCCGCCTGGTTCGTCCAGTCCGCGTCCTCGCCGAGCAGCGCGTCGAGGTCGCGGACTGACTCCGGCCGCAGCGCAGCGGGCAGGTAGTCGATAACCGAGAACAGTGCGCGCCGCGGGCTCGGCGCGCCGGAGTACTCCACCGGTGCGTCGAAGCCGTAGAAGCGAACCCGGTCCGACGGTGCGCGGCCGGCGTTGTGCGCGCGGAGCCATTCGACGAGTGCACGGTTTCCCGGCACGGCGCCGAATCCGTGGCTGAACCCAGTCGCGAGCACCTCGTCGATCTCCGCCGTTCCCCCGCCGACGTAGCCGTCGACAACGGACGCGGCGAAGACATCGGTCTCCAGCACGATCGACCGGTACCCCCGATCGACGAGGTGGCTGAGGAATTCGTTGCGCAGCAACGGGAACGCCTCGATCCCATGGGTCGGCTCGCCGAGGGCGAGCAGGGCCGGCGGTTCGGTCCGTGCGGCGAGCAGTTCGTCGAGGACACGGCCCAGGCTTGCCGGGTCGTCGAGCTGGCGGCCGATTCCATGCAGTGATGCGGCAGTGGACATGAACACCCCTTTTTCGGAAGGCACTGCCCTCGACAGTATCGTTGAAGGGTCGGTTGAAACTTCTGCGACTGTTACCTGAGATCTAGAGATCAAAGCCTCAATCGGAGGTGCAAGCTGCGGCCCATCGACCTCGCCCGGGAACACGGGTTGTCCGCACAGGCGATCCGCAACTACGACGACGCGGGCATCCTCCCGCCGACCGAGCGCAGCGAGACCGGTTACCGGCGCTACACGCCCCTGCACGCGCAGGCTCTACGCGCCTTCCTCGCGTTGCGCCGTGGCCACGGGCACCAGCAGGCAATGGAGATCATGCGCGCGACCAACCGCTGCGACACCGAGTCCGCCTACCGGCTCATCGACGCCGCACACGTCGCGCTGCTCGCCGAACGCGCCACCCGCACCGAGGTCGCAACGGCCCTGGGCAGCCTGGCCACCACGACACCGACCCCTGTCCACGGACGATCGCTGACCGTGGGCGAGCTCGCGCGCCGGCTCGGCGTGCACCCGGCCACGCTGCGCACCTGGGAGACCCAGGGCATCCTGCGCCCCGAACGCGACCGGGCAACGGGTTACCGCCAATACGGACCGGACTGCGTACGCGACGCCGAAATCGCCCGGCAGCTGCGCCAAGGCGGCTACCAGCTGTCCCAGGTCGCCCAATTCATCGATTCGCTCCGCAAGGCCGGCGGCGCGGACGCGTTGGCCGCCTTCCTCCACTCCTGGCAGTACCGGCTGACCACGCGCAGCCGCAACCTTCTCACCGGCGCGGCCCAGCTCGATACCTACCTCACCATGCTCGATCAGACGTAGCAGGGGTGGCCGACGACATATGGCTCAGTCGAATTCGCGTAGCCATGGTCGATCCTGAGCCGCATCGAGGGATGGATATCCAGAGTGTTGAGTTCACTCGGAGGCACCCAACCCACCCCGTGTTGATTCGGAGCTCGTTCGCAACTGTCATCCGGTGGGCCGTCCGCGCAGGAAGATGGAAAATTGCTGTCGGACTTCGCCATCGAAGTACGCCACAACATGATTCGGGTTCGTGTATATCCCGACGATCCCGACGGTCTCGATGTTTATCCCGGTTTCTTCGAGCGTTTCGCGAACGGCGGCTTCCACGATGTACTCTCCCAAATTCTGAGCGCCGCCGGGGATTGCCCACAGGCCGTTGTCGCCGCGCCGAATCATCAACAGGCGATCCGCGTTGTCCAGCACGAACGCGGTCGTTGCGGCGACAATGCTATTGGGCTGGGGCGCGGCCGGATCGTTGTAGTACTCCGTGCGCGCCATGGCGTTCCTCGATTCTCGGCAGCCGAGCAGGTCGCGACAGTTCGTGCAGTCGATCTCGCGGCCGCCCATGCCATGCGGCTGCGCTTCGGGCGGGCGCTTGGGTGTACCCAGCATGCCGGTAATCAGTCGAGGCGACAGGGTACGGTTGGCTGGTGATCGCCGCAGTTGTCTTTGATGTCGGAGAGACGCTCGTTGATGAGACCCGAGAGTACGGAACGTGGGCGGATTGGCTCGGGGTGCCCCGGCATACGTTCGCGGCGGCGTTTGGGGCTGTGATCGCAACTGGGCTCGACTACCGCGAGACGTTTCAGATCTTTCGGCCCGGGTTCGACCTCGATAAGGAACGGCAGGCGCGGGCTGACGCCGGACAGGCAGAGTGGTTCGGCGAGGGTGACCTCTATCCGGACGTCCGGCCCGCGTTGTCGAAGCTTCGGGATATGGGTATTTGGGTTGGTGTCGTTGGCAATCAGACAGTTCGCGCCGGAACACTGCTGCGAGGTTTGAACCTGCCCACCGACTTCATCGCTACCTCCGACGACTGGGGTGTGCAGAAGCCTTCGCTCGAGTTTTTTGCCAAGATCGTCGAGGCGGCAGGGAGACCGGCGGAGGAGATTATCTACGTGGGCGACCGCATCGACAACGACGTCGCACCTGCAAAACAGGTCGGTATGCGAACAGCCTACGTAGTACGAGGTCCATGGGGGTGGATCCACCGCAACAAGAAAGAGATCGCTGACCTCTCGGACTGGCAGATCAGCGATCTCAACGAACTGGCCGGAATCGTCGCGGCTGAGAATGGTGACGGTTAGCCCATCAACGAGTTAACGGTTGTATGCCAGTCATACAACCGTTCATCAAGACTGCGGACTGAGGGCAAGGAGTCCCACTGCGTGAGCGTTTGACGCACTGCCTTGATCCGATCAAGCGCAGTTGCATACCAGTTGCGCCCGAGTAGATCGAGGGCTTCCTCGAGGTAGCGACACGCCTGCTCGGGGTCCTTCTCCAGCACGGCTGCGGCGGCCGCATCAGCGAGATAGATCGACCTCTGCTTTGCGTCCTCATCGGGCAGATCGCTGAGTACCCCTTCCAAGGTCTCGCGAGCTTCACGGCCACGGCCGGCGAGGGTGAGTGTGTTTCCTTTGAAGCCGGCGAGCCTGATCGGGGAAAACCAGTCGAACCAGTCAGGTGAGGGTTGCGAGTCGCTGTCGTGTTCGTCGTAGATCTTCTCGGCGTGGTGGATGAGGGCAAGAGCCCGGCGTGTGTCACCGAACCGCGTTTCCACCTCCGCCTCTACCGCGTCCAGCCAAGCCATTATCTCGGCGTTGGCGTTGGCGTTGCCTCTGCCCGCGAAAGCGCGTGCGGCACGTAGTCGTTCACGGGCCTCACCAGCGCGAGACGCCTCCCCCGAGAACGCTGGCGCGAAGGCCATGTGCGCAAGCGCCGCTGCGCCGAGAAGGGAATCTTCGGCTTCATGCGCAGCCTGAAGCGCGAGCACGAGGCTCGGCTGTGCGAGCTCAGGCTGTTGGAGGTCGAAGAATTCCAAACGTCCGGCTAGCAGACTTGATTCCGAAACAGCTCGCGCCAAAATCGCCTTGGCTGAGGCGGACACCTGGGGCAAGAGCTCGAGGCCGAACTGTGCATGATCGGCGACCAAACGGTGTAGCCGAGCGGCCGGGGTCGACCAGTACAGGTGCCGATGGGACGCTGTGATCGAGGCAAAGTCTTTCGCTACAGAAGCCGGAAGCTGCGATGCGGCCGTGCCGAATGCCTTGTGGCTCCGTGGGAGACGTGAGTGTGCGCTAGCAAGCGCCTGCACTGCGCGTGCATCGCTGGCCCCGTCCGTCCAAGGCGGTGAGAAGCCCAGTTCCGTAACCGGCCGCTTGAAAAGTGCCTCGAGTGCAGCTGCGTGCTCAGGATGAGGCCACGGTGGATTGGCTGATTCCCATCGGCGGACGGTCCGGCTGGCAACTTCGATGCGCAGTCCGATTTGGCGCGCAGCCTCCGTGACCGCTTCGGCGAGTGCCGTTTGAGATCGGAAGCCGAGTGCCTGCCTGGCCGCGCGAAGTGAAGCGTTCCCTGACGATGCCATGCGGCCAGACTAGTCCACGTATAGGACGCTCCTGCAAGGCCTTTGGATGAAGATGTCCTATTGATGTCCTGCTACATGGCCTTTTGAAGGACATCTTGCTTTGGGAGTCTCATGAGTGTTCCACCAGGCCCGGTTCAGCGGGTGGTGATGCTCACCCCGCCGCGGCCTAGCAAAGCCAACGGAGGGGCACGGATGATGAAACAGAGAAGCGGCTTGTCGGGAGAAGTCCGGCCGCGGATCACGGTCAGCATGTGTGGCGCGGCCTATGCGCGTGGCTTGGCGGGTCCGATCGAGCAGGTCATGTGTCTTCTGTGTCAGCGGATGGTGCCGGTGATCGACGGTCGGATCGGCCTGCACCGGACTGATGGGCCGGAAACGTGTGCATGGAGTGGTGCCGAGGTCATCGATGACCGAACCGGGGACCTGGCTGGAGGTGTGCGATGACGCCGTCCGGTCGCCCTCGGGCGATCGGGTTCTTGCGGACGGATATCGCGGCACCGCATGAGAAATGGTTGGAGACGCAGATGCGGAGTCTGGCCAAGCGGCTCGGTTACGACCTGTGCAAAACGATTGCGCTGTCGGCGAAGACGGCCGATCCGGTTGGCTTGCTGCTCGATCAGATCGAGCGGACGCATGCGGAGGCGGTTATCGTGCCGGGGCGCGTGCATCTCGACGGTCATATCGGGCAGGTGATGCGGCGAGCCGATGTCATCTTCGATGTGGATGACGTCGAGGCTCGATGGCCTCTTATGGCTGCGATCGATAGGTGGTGTCCGGCCCGAGATGGCTTTCCAACCGATCAGCGCCCGTCGGAGGGTGCACTGTGACGTCGATGACGACCTACGAACACCGAAGTCCAATGCGGAACACCCTTTGCTGGGACGGCGGCACACCGACCGACGAGGTTGCGCGATCGGGTGGCCTCGAATGTTCGCGCGCTGGCGCGCCCGAGAACCCGTCGTCAAGCATCCTTGACCTCAATGCTTGTTGAGGTTATAGCGTCGCTCCGGAAAGGAGTTCACTGTGACGATATTGGTAACGGGCGCAACGGGAAACACCGGACGGCACGTGGCGGCCGAGCTACTGCGGAGGGGGCGATCGGTGCGTGCGCTGACCCGCGATCCTCAGCGTGCCGCGACGCTACTGCCCGCGGGCGTGGAGTTGGTGGCGGGCACCCACACCGAGCCGGGCACACTTGATGCCGCGCTGAACGGTGTGACCGGGCTGCACATCACCGTGACCGCTGGAGTGGCCGAGACCGGACCCGAGCTGGTCCGCCGGGCGGTGTCGGCCGGAGTCGAGCGCATCACCATCCTGTGGGGCGGGTACGTCGGTCCCGCGGAAACCGCGGTGGCGGAATCGGGTGTGGCCTGGACCAGGCTCGAGCCGCAGGAGTTCATGTCCAACGCACTCACCTGGGTCGACTCGATCCGCGCCGAGGCCGTGGTGCGTGAGCCTTTCGACCTTCCCAGCGCGGTCGTGCACCCGGCCGATCTCGGCGCGGTGGCGGCGACCGCGCTGATCGAGGACGGGCATGCAGGCAGGGCCTACAACCTCACTGGACCTCAGGCGCTGACCACGAGCGAGCGCGTCGCGATGGTCGCCGACGCGCTCGGCCGGGACCTCGCCTTCGAACAGATCAGCTATGAGCAGGCCATCGAGCGGTTACAGCAGACGGGAGTGTCGCGGGCCG
The DNA here is from genome assembly GCF_965283145.1 of Nocardia sp. Marseille-Q1738. Classification (NCBI taxonomy): domain Bacteria; kingdom Bacillati; phylum Actinomycetota; class Actinomycetes; order Mycobacteriales; family Nocardiaceae; genus Nocardia; species Nocardia sp. Marseille-Q1738. The sequence goes on from NZ_CBDIMS010000001.1 coordinate 1,784,418, forward strand.
ACGCCGAGTACGTCGTCGGCTGGCACGCCGATCCACCGGAGTCGGCGCGGACTCCGGATGGCACCCTCGAGCGGATACTCGGTCGTCCCGCCCACACCTTCGCCGAATGGGTGACCGAACACAAGGATCATTTCTGAGGGCCGAGCGATCTGCTTCGTGGCTAGCTGGGCTCGGCAGACCAGCGTTTCGATGCTGGTCGGCCGAGCGCGCCTATTTCGAAGCTGTCGTGTGAGTCCGACGGCGGACAAGCAGCGACCCGACTGCTCGTCGGGTCGAACGGTTTTCGATGACGGGTTATCTTTTCGGTCTCGGCCGAGGCGGTCGTCGCGTTCGACACCAGAGACGTGGACGGCCGGAGCTGCTCCGGCGCGCTGCGTCTGGAACACTCGATCGTCGGAAAGGTTCTTTGCTGATGCTCCGTCGTTTCACGACCCAAGCGCCCACCGCGGCGCAGCCTGTGGATGATCTGGTGGCCGGTGCTCTGCCGGACCGGGTGCAGATCGCACATGAGCGGTTGGCGCACCAGGACGATCCGGCACTGCTGGAAGCATTGTCGGAGCGCGAGCTCGCCGCGTCTCGCGAGTTGGCCGAGCTCGTGCGTGACTATGAACGCCACGAGCAGCGGGCGCGTATCCAGGCGGCCGCCGATGCCGCGGAGCGGGTGCGGCGCACGGCGGCCGAATTGGCCGAACGTGAGGCCGCCGACCTGCTGCGGGCCGCGCAGGCGATCGGGGAGCAGCGGCACAGCAGCAGCCCGCACGCGAAAGTCGCTCGTCTGCACCAGCGCAAACCGCGTGTGCTGGGACTGCTCGCCGGTGTGGTCGGGTTCTCGATGCTGTTCTCCGCCGTCACGGTGCAGCAGAACATCGCACCCACCGGCGGCGCGGCCAATCCGATGTTCTGGCTGTCGTACGGCCTGGAAGCCCTGATCAGCGCGGTACTCATCGCGCTGATGCTGTCCACCGCCGATACCGCCGAGTGGGGTGTGATCGACAGGCTGTGGCAGGTCTACACCGTCGAGGGATTCCTGCTGACAGCGAGCATCGCGTTGAACACGTTCCCCTACTTCAGGGCAGGCGACATGGCCGGCATCGGGATCCATATGATCGCGCCGATCATGATCGGCGTCGCGCTCGTCACACACCGACTTGTCGCCGAGCGATACGGGCGGGCGATCGAGCAAGCGACCACGGCCGTACCCGACCATGAAGATCTCCAGGAGCGGCTGGCGGCGCTCACCCAGGTCGGCGGAGCCGCGAACCAGATCCTGCCGAGCATCCTCACCCAGCAGCCCACGACCGCTCGCCGCGCCGGCGAGCGGTCTGCTGGTGCCGCCGAGGAGCCCGCCGACGCTACGGAGACCCCGGCTCTCCCAGGGCAACCTGGCATCGACGCTGCTCAGCACGAACGGAGCACCGCGGAGCAGTCCACCGCCGAAGCCGAAATCCCTGCTAGTGGTGCCGATCCCGCTGCCATGGTGCCCGCGCCACCCTTCACTGAGCTGTGGCTCGCTACAACACCGCTTCCCTCGGCCGAACGGCCTCCCGTGGTGCCCGCGAGCGGGCCGGAAGCATCTGCCGATGCCAGTGCGGACGAAGCTGAGCTGGACGCACGGTTGGCGGCGGCGGTGCGAAAGACACTGCACCGGATCCGGATCAGCGAGCATCCAGCGGAGCCCGTGCCTGCCGATCGCCTGGCGGAGCGTGTGTCTGCCGAGCATCCAGCTCAGCGCCTGCCTGTGGAGTATCTGGCGGAGCGTGTGTCTGCCGAGCATCCAGCTCAGCGCCTGCCTGTGGAGTATCTGGCGGAGCGTGTGTCTGCCGAGCATCCAGCTCAGCGCCTGCCTGCCGAGCACCGCGCGGAGCCCGTGCCCGCCGGGCACCCGGCGCAGCGTCTCCTCGCTGTTCCGCATCAGCGGACCTCCCCTGATTCCGCTGAGACGGAGGAGGAACATGTCGCTGGTGCGGAGACGGCCGAGACGCACCCCGAATCGATCGCGCTCGACGAGTGGGAGCCGATGTCCACGCGTGTCGCCGAGAACCGGACACCGCACGCGGTAGCCAACGATCGTCAGGCCCGCCTGGATCAGAACACGCTGATCGCAGCCGGACCGACCGCGCACGAAACCGGAGACGCCCGCGCCGCGACCGCACCTCGGGTGGCCGACGAGCCCGAGCTCACTACTAGGTAACCCGATGTCCCTTCTGGACAGCACTGCAATGTCTTCCGTCCGATCCCACGATCGACCGTTACGACCTGTTGCACGTGGTCGAGGGGGACATGCTCGTCGACCTCTGGCCGGTCCAGGCACGCGGTCGATCGCAATGACCGCGCGACCCTCGGCCGCAATGGCCTTGTCGCCGGTGTTGTTTCACAACACCTGTTCGACGTGGTAGGCGACGCCGCCGTCCACCACGTACCCCGATCCGATGCAGACGATGTCGTTGAGCCAGGAGTACCGGCTCGAGCCGGTTTCGAACAGCGGTGCCGTCCGGAAGTAGTAGCGCGACGGGTCGACTTGGGATTTCTTGACCGGATCCGCGAGCTCGGCCCGCGCCTCGGGCGGTGTGACCCACCGGCCGCCGTAGCTCATGTGCACCAGCTCGTCGTCGTGGGTGCGCAGGGTCAGCCGCACGTCCAGCGCCATCGTGCCGTCCGGCCGGAACAGGGCCCAGTCGCCGCCACCGGCCACCACGTCACCGCGAAGTCTCGGCCCTTCGAAAGACCCACCGGCCGCACCGAACAGAATTCTGCGACCGAGTGGACCGTCGCCGAAATTCAATCGCGGATTCAGATCCACGACGACGTCGAACAACGGGGTCGTCGCAATCGTGCCGACGGTTTTGACGCGCGCGTCCACGGTCAATCTCCTATCTTGACTTCCTAGCGGAGGTTCTCGCCGAACAGCTTGTGCCGCACCGCATCTGTGGAGACGCCGGATTGGGCGCACAGGACGGACAGGTCGAAGCAGAACCGTTCACTGGCGATCAGATCGTCGGCGAAGGTGAACTGGATGAACACCGGCACCTGCGCACGTTCGCCGCTGGGTTCGACGCCGAACCGATTGCCGGTCATGGTCATCCACGCGGTGCCCCAGCAGACCAATGTCTCGCCGTCGTCCGCGTGACCGTCCAGCTCGACGTGATAATCCGGGAACGAGACGAAGAATCTCGACAGTGCCCTTTCGTTCTCCGCCCGCCCTCGGGCCATCGTCCCGAATGCCGGTGTCTCCAGCACCATCTCGGGATGCAGGAGCGTCATGGCCGCGGGCAGGTCTTGCTTGCTCTTGGCAATGGCCAAGGCTTGCGCCAGTTCGAACATGCGCCGACTTTCCATGGTGAGCATCCCTTCGATCGACCCGCTACTCTAAGAATACGGCCGACCGTATGTATGTACAAGGCGTGGCGGTGTCCGTAGGGTTGCGGAGACGTCGAGACGCAGGTCATCAGCTTTACGTCGACCTGATCGCCGAATGCACGTAGCGTCGAATTCGTGAAAGTTCCCGCACACCTGCCCACGACCGCGGGCGAGCTGCGCTCGGCCGGATATCTGCCGCGTGGGGTGAAGACCGAGATCCGCGAGAATCTGCTGACGCTCTTGGGTTCCGGCGGCGAGCCGTGGCCCGGCATCGTCGGCTTCGACCGGACCGTTGTGCCGCAGCTGGAGCGCGCTTTGCTCGCGGGGCACGATGTCGTGCTGCTGGGCGAGCGCGGTCAGGGCAAGACCCGGCTGCTGCGCACGCTGGTCGGCCTGCTGGACGAGTGGACGCCGGTGATCGCGGGGGCCGAACTGGGCGAGCACCCGCTCGAGCCGATCAGCCCGCAAGGGCGTCGGCTGGCGGCCGAGTTGGGCGACGACCTGCCCGTCGCGTGGCGGCACCGCTCGGAGCGGTACGCGGAGAAGCTCGCGACACCGGACACGTCCGTCGGTGACCTGATCGGTGACGTCGACCCGGTCAAGGTGGCCGAGGGGCGCAGTCTCGGCGATCCGGAGACCATTCATTTCGGGCTCGTGCCGCGCGCCCATCGCGGCATCGTCGCGATCAACGAGCTGCCCGACCTCGCCGAACGCATCCAGGTCGCGCTGCTGAACGTGATGGAGGAACGCGACATCCAGGTGCGCGGCTACACCCTGCGCCTGCCGCTGGACGTGCTGCTCGTCGCGACCGCCAACCCGGAGGACTACACCAACCGCGGCCGGATCATCACGCCACTGAAGGACCGGTTCGGCGCGGAGATCCGCACCCACTATCCGCTCACCGTCGAAGCCGAAGTGGCCCTCGTGCGCCAAGAGGCCGAACTGGTGGCCGAGGTGGGCGATCCGCTGATCGAGGTGCTGGCCAGGTTCGTGCGGCAACTACGCGAATCGTCCGCGATCGACCAGCGGTCGGGGGTGTCCGCGCGATTCGCGGTCGCCGCCGCCGAAACGGTGGCCGCCGCGGCGCTGCGCAGGTCCGCGGTGACCGGCGAGCGTCCCGCCGTCGCCCGTCCCGTCGACCTGGAATCCGTGCCCGCGGTGTTGCGCGGCAAGCTGGAGTTCGAGTCCGGCGAAGAGGGACGCGAGCAGGAACATCTCACGCACCTGCTGCGGCGCTCGTTCGCCGAGACCGCGCGGGCGCTGCTCGGCGGACTGAACCTGCGGCCGTTGGCCGAGGCGGTCGGCGACGGTCACCTGGTCACCACCGGGGAACGCGTGCCGGGCGAGGAAGTCCTCTCCGCGTTGCCCGAGCTGCCCGTCCTGCACGAGGTCGCCGGTCGGCTCGGTGTCGACGCCACCGATCCGCCGCCGCGGATCGCCTCGGCCGTCGAGTTCGCGTTGGAAGCCCTCTATCTGGCGCGCCAGATCGCCAAGGACTCCGACGACGGCATGGCGGTGTACGGGCGATGACCGCTCCCAGCGAGGCATCGTGACCTCCGCCGATCGCTACTCCTACGGGCCCTATCACGAAGGGCCCGATCCACTGGCGCCTCCGCTGGACCTGCGGGAGGCGCTGGACCGGATCGGGCGCGAGGTGATGGAGGGCAGTTCGCCGCGCAGCGCATTGCAGGAGCTGTTGCGGCGCGGCACCAGCACCATGCCCGGGCTCGAGGAGCTGACCCGCCGAGTGTGGCAGCGCCGGTCGGAGATCTCCCGGCGCCACCGGCTGGACGGCACGTTGCAACAGGTCCGCGAACTGCTGAACGAGGCTCTGGACGCCGAGCGCGGCGCCCTGTTCCCCGATCCGTCCGATGACGCCAGGTTCGCCGAAGCGCAGCTGGACGCGTTGCCGTCGAGTACGGCCGCGGCCGTCAACGAACTCGCCGACTACCGCTGGCGGTCCGAAACCGGCCGGGAGAACTACCAGAAGATCCGCGATCTGCTCGGCCGGGAACTGCTGGAATCCCGTTTCCAGGGCATGAAACAGGCCCTACGCAACACCACGCCGGAGGACGTCGAGCGGGTCGGACGAATGCTGTCCGACCTGAACGACTTGCTCGCGGCCCATGCGCGGGGCGAGGACACCGAGCGGCGATTCGCCGATTTCATGGCCGAGCACGGCGAGTTCTTCCCCGAGAACCCCCGCGACACCGAAGAACTGATCGATGCGCTCGCCTCCCGCGCCGCCGCCGCGCAACGCATGATGAACTCGATGTCCGAGCAGCAGCGGGCGGAGCTGTCCGACCTGATCGGCCAGGCGTTCGGCGACGCGAGCATCGCCCAGCAGGTCGCCGCGCTGGACGCGAATCTGCGGGCGCTGCGTCCGGGCGAGGACTGGGTCTCCGGGCGGCAGTTTCGCGGCGAGGACCCGTTGGGTCTCGGTGCGGGCGCGCAGGCCCTGCAGGATCTCGCCGAACTGGACGCGCTCGCCGAGCAGCTCGCCCAGTCCTACCCCGGTGCCAGGTTGGAGGACATCGACCTGGACGCCCTGTCCCGTCATCTCGGCGAGGAAGCGAGCGTGGACGCGGGCCGGCTGGCCGAGTTGGAACGGGAACTGCGCAGGCAAGGTCTGTTCGAACGCGGGCAGGACGGCTCGCTTCGATTGACGCCCAAGGCTTTACGGCGACTCGGCGAGGTAGCGCTGCGTGATGTCGTCGGGCGGTTGCGGTCTCGGCGCGGCGAGCGGGACACGGCTTTGGCCGGTGCGGCCGGCGAGCCGACCGGTGCGGCGCGAGCGTGGCGGTTCGGCGACACCGAACCGTGGGACGTGCCGAGGACCGTGCGCAACGCCGTGCTGCGATCGGCGTCGACGGGCAGTCGCCGTGTCGCGCTGGACGTTTCCGACGTCGAGATCATGGAAACCGAGCAGCGGTCAAGGGCGGCCGTGGCGCTGTGCGTCGACACCTCCTGGTCGATGGTGCAGGACGGCAGATGGGTGCCGATGAAGCGCACCGCCCTCGCCCTGCACCAGTTGATCGGCACCCGGTTTCGTTCCGACGCGCTGGGCGTGATCACGTTCGGCCGGTACGCGACGACGGTCGACATCGGCGAACTGACCGCGCTGGAAGGCGTGTGGGAGCAGGGCACCAATCTGCACCACGCACTGCTGCTCGCCGCGGCGCACCTGCGCAGGCATCCGGACGCCGTGCCGGTCGTGCTCGTCGTCACCGATGGCGAGCCCACGGCCCATCTGGAGCCGGACGGCGAGGCGTACTTCAACTGGCCGCCCGAGTCGCGCACCCTGGCCGCGACGATGGCCCAGGTCGACGCCTTGGCCAAACTGGGCGCGTCGGTGACGGTGTTCATGCTCGGCGACAACCCGAGACTGGCCGCATTCGTCGACCTGATGGCTCGCCGCAGCGGCGGCCGCGTCGTAGCGCCCGACCTCGACGGTCTGGGCGCGGCCGTGGTGAGCGACTACTTGCGCGGGAGACGTGGCTGAAGGACTTCGCACGCGGCTCATCGCAAGGGATTCCGGCCAGATGCGGGACGGCGGGGCCGGTTGGCTCTACACTCGTCGCGTGTCTGTTCGTCGGCTGGTCGCTGTGTCCCTGTTCGTCTTGTTGACCCCGCTCGGGGCTGCCTGCACGGCAGAAGGGCAGGGCACGAAGACCGACTGCGCGGTGAGTGGTTGCACGGTCACGTTCGCCCGGGGTGTGGACGCCAAAGCGAGCATCCTGGGCATCGAGGCGAAACTCGTCGCGGTGAACGGCAATGTGGTCACCCTTTCGGTGGGTGGTCAGGAGGTCACCGTTCCGGTCGGGGAAACCCAGTCCGCGGATGGGCGCACCGTTACGGTGCAGGAAGTCACCAACGACAAGGTCGTGGTCAAACTCTCCACCGGCATCACGGGCGGCTGACGTCCTCCGCTCGTTACCCGCGGACCTCGATTCGCCCTGCCGACACCGAGTCGGTAGCTGGGCTCAGGGACCAACTGGCCCATTTCGGATGGAACGGGTCCGCCGCGCCTGAATCATGCCCGCTGTGCGGTCGGTCGCGCAGCCAGGAGCCGTGGCGCGTGGCCGATCCGGCAGTTGCTGCGCGATGACTACAAAACGTGGCGACGCCATGCCGGACCTACCCCGGCGGGCGAAGGGCGGCAAAGCCATGCGTCACCGCTTATCCCGCGTACGGTCTCGACCACGAGAGTCGGCGATGTCGCGCGTTGGTCGAGCCGGAACAGCTGAGCGTCCGTTTCAAGGATTCGCGTTCTCGTGCCCGTCGGCAGCAAATGAAAACCGAAAGGTATTGAATACCAAGAGGTATTGAATACCGAAAGGTATTTCTTACCTTCTGCCAGCGGAAACTATTTTTACCGGAAATTTCTCCCGTAATTGCTGTACAGCGCTCGGCTGTCGTGTGTAGCGTCTGGAACCCGTAAACACCCGCAGATGACGAGTGGTGGCGCGTGATCGGTATTGACGGCTGTCTGAAACGCATCATGGATATTCCCGGTGCGCGCAGTGTGACGTTGGTGGACGGCGCGAGCGGCCTGGCGATCGCCGCGGCCGGGGTGCACGAGCTGGTTGACCAGCACGAGGACGCCGCGGCCACCACCGATGTGGTGCGCGCGGTGCTCGGCTGCTCCGCGCTGTCCACCGGACACGACGGCGACGACGTCACCGAAATCATCGTCTGCGGGACGAGTGGTTATCACCTGTTGAATCTGGTGAACGGCGACTTCGACGGACGGCTTTTCGTGCACGTGTTGTTCGACGAGGACACCGGGAATCTGGCGATGGCGCGATTCCAGCTCCGGGGAATTCTCGCCGAATTGGCTGAGGACGGGCATGGGTGTTGAGCTCGCGGTCGAATTGCGGCGACTGGAAAAGGAAGGACGCACCGGCGTGCTGCACGCCGCCGACGGCGCGTTTCATCTCACCGACGGCGCGATCGTCTCCGCCGACTGTGGCCGCACGACCGGACTGGACCGGTTGGTGATCGAGGCGGGCGTGGCGACCGCCGAGGACTGGCAGCGTGCCGGATCCGGAGACCCCGGCCGCGTGCTGGGGCGGCCACGGCTGGAAACCCTGGCACTGCTGTCGGTGTTCGATGCCGCCTACTTTTTACTGGCCTCACCCGCCGTCCCAGAGTTCCGGCCCGCGCCGCCACACTGGCTCGCGCCCGTCTGTCACATCGCGCCGCGTGCGCTCGTGCACGAGTGCGCGCGGCGCGGCGATCCGGAGTGGGGGCCGTGGCCGGCGGAACTGGTCGACCGCGCCCCCGTCGTACCCGTGCGCCGTGTGCGACGACGGCGCGTGGTACTCACCGGCGGCCAAGCCGAGGTGCTGGCCGCCGCCGATGCCCGGCGCATTATCGCGGAGATCGGCCGCGAACTCGGTCGCACCACCTATGGCTGTCTGATGGCGGTGCGGGATCTGACCGCGGCCGGGCTGATCGAGCAGCCTGTCGCGACGCCCCCTCCCGTCGAACCGATCAGGCCTGCCGAGCCGGTAGCGGTAATTCCCGTAGCGGCCGGGGGATCTGGTCGGCTTCCTCGACGCCGAGTCCGGCGGCCGGAAGCATCGGTGCCCGTCCCGGACCGCTTGGAGCCGCCGGACCGTGACCTACTCGTCCGCCTGCGGGCGGCTTTGGAGGAGCTCGCGTGATCACGCGGAAGAAACGGCTCGGCGAACTGATGGGAAGGTTGACCAAGGTGGGGATGTCCGGACCCGAACCGAACGCGGCGGTGCTGACCGAACTGAAGGCGCTGCGCGACCGCGTCCCTCGGCTCACCGGCGCGCTGGTGGCGTCCAACGACGGGCTGCTCGTCGCGCATGATCTACCCGCGCACATCGAGCCCAACGGGATGGCCGCGATGGCCGCCTCGCAGCTGGCGCTGTCGCACCGGCTGGCCGCCACCGCGCACGGCGGCGGGTTCAGCGAGGTCGTGGTGCACGGCACCGGCGGGCACGTGGTCATCTACGCGGCGGGCTGGACCTCGCTGACCGTGCTGGCGAGCCCCGAAGTGAACATCGGTCGGCTGCATCTGGAATCGCGTCCGGTAGCGCGCGCGATCGCCGACCTTCTGACGCCGGTGGCGAACGACTCCGGAAAAGAACAGGCAACGAAAACCCACTGAAAGGAACGGATATGTCCAATATGGATCTGGCCCTCAAAGACATGATGGTGATCGATGGCGCGATCGGCGCCGCCGTCGTCGACTACAACAGCGGTATGGCCCTCGGGATGCTCGGTAGTTCCAAGTCCCTGGATCTCCAGGTCGCCGGCGCGGGCAACACCGAGGTGGTGCGCGCCAAGCTGCGCACCATGGACCAGCTCGGGCTCAAGGACGACATCGAGGACATCCTCATCACGCTGTCCGGCCAGTACCACATCATCCGGCCGATGACCGGCCGCAAGTCCAAGGGCCTGTTCCTCTACCTCGCCCTGGACCGCGGCCGGGCAAACCTGGCTCTGGCCCGGCACCGCCTCAAGGGCATCGAGGAGGACCTGGAAGTGTAATCCCCTCGCCCACCCGATGTCGGTGGCGAGTGGCACATGGCTGCGGCGAACGTCGAGTGGCTATCTCCATGGTGTGCCGCTCGCCGCACCTCACTATGTCATTTCGCGATCGCGTCGGCGTACCGCCGAGCCAGGGTGCGGAGGTGGGCGACGAGTTCTGGTGGACCGTCCACGCGGAAGTCCATCATCAGCATGGACAGGTAGATGGCGATGGTCTCCAGTGCGTCCGCGCCGGTGTAGAGCACGCAGGTGTGGGCGTCCACGGGTTCGACCACGCCGACCGCGGGATTGATGCGGGCGATCACGACGTCGGCGGGGGCGAGCACGGTGACCCGGGCATGGACCTTCCAGCCGGTCGTGGCGATATGGCGCATGACGAAGGCGACGAGATCGTCGTCGGGAAGCGAGCGTGCGGCGAAGCGGCGAGGGTTCGCCTCGGCCCGAGTGATCCGGGCGACGGGAATCGCACGCCAGGAATGGTTTTCGACACCATAGGCGACCAGATACCAGCGCCGCTGCCAGTTGATCAGCCGGTACGGCTCGATTTCCGTGGCGGGTTCGGCGCTCTGCTCGATGCTGACCGTCGCGCCGTCGCGGATGGCGCCCGCCAGGGTGGTGAGGACGGCGGCGGGAACCGGGGCGTCCGGCTCCCGTGACCCGGTTGTCGCCGGGCCGATCGCGGTGGCCTCCCGCAGCGCGGACACCTTGCGCTGCAAGCGTTTCGGCAGTATCTGGTCCAGCTTGCCCAGCGCCCTCGTGACGTGCTCGGCGATATCCGCGATGCCGGTGGAGCCGTCCTCGGCGAGCCCGACCGCGACCGCGACGGCCACTGCCTCGTCGTCGTCCAGCAGCAGGGGCGGCATGGTGGTGCCGCGCCCGAGCCGGTAGCCGCCGATCGCGCCGCGTTCGGCGTGCACCGGGTAGCCCAGCTCGCGCAGCCGCTGGATGTCGTTGCGCAGGGTGCGGTCGGTGACGTCCAGGCGCTCGGCCAGTTCGCGGCCGGTGTGCGCGCGGCCTTGGAGGAGTGCCAGCAACCGCAGCAATCGTGTAGTGGTCGAGGCCACTTATGCCTCCTCTGAAACTAGGAACGAAATTAGCCTAATGGCCCCATAGGCTGATGTCAGCAACGAAAACGATCCGAAGGGCTCCGACATGAACGCCACCACCCCCGCGACCTTGCTCCCTGTTTGGCGGGACGTGCTCGCCGACTCCTACCGCGCGCTGGAGACCGTCGTCGCCGGTGTCCGTGCCGACCAGTGGCAGCTGCCCACTCCGTGCTCGGATTGGGATGTGACGCAGGTGGTTCAGCACGCTGCGGGCGATCAGCTGGCGTACGCGAAGTTCCTCGGTATCGGCGACGGTCCGGCAGACAATCCGTTCGCGCCCTCCGGCGCGATCGACGGTTCTCCGTCGAACCTGGTGCGCGAGGCGATCGAGCAGACGTCCGCCGCGTGGGCCACCGTCGAGGACGCCACCGGGACGGTGCCAACGCCGCTGCCGCACGGCGCGCTCGCCACTCCGGTCGCGGCGGTCATGTGCGCGCTGGACGCGGCGGTGCACGCCTGGGATATCGCGATCGCCACCGGTCAGCCGTCGCCGTTGACCGACGAGCTCGCCACGCACCTGCTCACCGCGGCACGCACCCTCCATCCGGCCCCCGGCGGTGGCGAGGCGGCCGAACTCGTCGAACCGCTGCGTCAGTGGGGCGCCTATGCCGCGATCGTGGCCGGTCAGGCGGACGACACCGCCGTCGCAGCGCTGCTGCGATACTTGGGTCGCGATCCGCGCGCCTGAGCCGCGGAGCACGGCTCTGGTGGGGCCTCGGCGCCTTCAGCAGCGTGCGCTGGGTGCCCAGAACGCGTCGCCCGCAAGCACCTGCCGGTTACCGAAACACTGGGGCGACGCAAATCGCGGTGGTTCCGCACTGCGAATCGTCGCAAGCCAGGGCCCGGACGGAGGCCCGTTCGACGCTGTCAGGTAAGACTCAGCGGGCGGTGACGAACCCCTGGGCGACCATCCAATCCCGCGCCACCTCGGCCGGTTCGCGTCCGTCCACGTCGACCTGGCGATTGAGTTCGGTGATGGCCTCGTTGGTGAGGCGCTGCGAGATCGGCGCCATGATCGCGGCGATCTGTGGATGTTCGTCGGCGAATTCCTGGCGCATCACCAGCGCCGCGTTGTATTTCGGGAAGAAGCCGCGATCGTCTTCGAGCAGAACGAGATTCAAGGCCGGAATGCGCCCGTCGGTGGCGGCGACGGAGCCGAAGCGGCACTGTTTGCCGTCCGCGGTGGCCTGGTAGACCACGGGGTCCTGGACGATCTGCTTGCGCACCTTGCTCGCGTCGATCTCGTATTTGCGGGCCAGGCCGGGGAACCCGTCCTGCCGGACATTGAATTCGGTGCCGACGCAAATGGCCGCTGCGGCCGGGTCGGCGTCGACCAGCCGGGCGTAGTCCGACAACGTGCGCACCCCGGTCTCCCGCGCGGTCTGTGCGCTCATGACCAGCGCGTAGGTGTTGTTCATCGGCGCCATCGCCGTCCACACCATGCCGTGCTCGGCGAGATCGGCGGCGCGGACCGCCTCGAACTGGCCGATCTCGTCGGGCACCGGCGTCTCGTTGCCCAGATAGTTGATCCAACCGGTGCCGGTGTAGTCATAGGCGATGTCGATCTGACCGTGCAACTGGGCGTCGCGCACGCTGTTGGAGCCCTGGATGTTGGTCAGATCGCGCACGTCGGCACCGGCCGCCGACAGGGCGAATTCGATGAGGTATCCGAGGATGTTCTGCTCGGTGAAGTCCTTGGAGCCCACGGTGACGCGCACACCCTCCAGTTCGGGCACCGGGCGGATGCTGCCAGGACCGACCCGCAGTGGCACCGCGGTGCCTGATTGCAGCCCGCATGCGGCCAGCAGTGCCAGCCCCAGCACGAGCGCGAACGTGCGCCACACCCGGGTCATTTCAACCCCCTCGGCCCGAGGAACTCTTCGGCGAGCGCGCCGAGCCAGTCCACCAACAGCGCCAGCGATACGGCGAGCACCGCGCCGACCACCAAGGTGACGTTGTCGCGCAGTTTGTATCCGGTGTCGATCAGAATGCCGAGCCCGCCCGCGCTCACCAGGAACGACAGCGTCGCGGTGCCGACGGCGAGTACCAGTGACGTGCGCAGTCCGGCCAAGATGTAGGGCACGGCGAGCGGGAATTCTATGCGGCGCAACACCGTCACCGCGGACATTCCCTGACCGCGTCCGGCATCGATGAACGTCCGGTCCACCTGCTGGTAGCCCAGGATGGTGTTGCGCAGCACCGGAAGCAGCGAATAGAACGCGATTGGCGCCACACCGATCCAGAAGCCGGTGGTGCGAGTGGCGAGATAGAACAGCACGATCAGGCCGATGGCGGGCGCGGCCGCGCCGATATTCGCGATGCCGACGAAAATCGGTGCAAGGCGGCGGAATCCGGGCCTGGTGAGCAGGGTGCCGAGCGGAACGCCCACCGCGACGACGATCAGCACCACCGTCGCGGTGATCAGCAGGTGCTGGCGGGTGACGGTCGCGATGTTGCCCGCGCTGAGACTGGCCTGCTGCGTGACGGTGAGGTCGCGAGCGAACGCCCACACCAGCACGCCCGCGGTGAGCGTGAGAACGAGCACGGGCTGCACGAACAGCCGGATGCGCTCGGCCCTGCGCTGGGTCGCGGGCGAGGCCGCGGCGGTGGTGGTCATGGTGCGTCATCCGTCGATGAGGCACGGTCGCCGCCGTGTTCGGCGCGCAGCGCAGACAGGTGTGCGACCAGGGTGTCGATCGTGATCAGCCCGACGTACTCGCCGCGCGTTCCGGTGACCACCGCGGTCGCGCTCTGATGGGCCAGCAGGGCTTCGAGGGCGTCCTGCAAGGTCGACTTCAGCGACAACGTCTCTTGCAGCGGTGAACCGATCCCGTGCAACGAGTCCGCGTGCGCCAGTTGCTCGGCCGAGACCCAGCGCAGCGGCCGGCGCTGGCGGTCGAGCACCAGCGCCCACGGCCAGTCCCGGCCCGTGAGCGCGCCGCGCAGCTCGTCGACCGGGTCCTGGTCGATCGCGGTGGGGCATGCACCGAGTTCGACGTCCTCGACCCTGGTCAGCGTGAGCTGCTTGAGCGAGGCATCCGCGCCGACGAAACCGGCGACCGTCTCGTCGGCGGGGTCGGCCAGGATCGCGGCGGGTGTGTCGTACTGCAAAATCCGGGATTGGTTGCCCAGTACGGCGATTCGATCGCCGAGCTTGACCGCCTCGGTGAAATCGTGGGTCACGAAGACGATCGTCTTGCCGAGCTCGCCTTGCAGGCGCAGCAACTCGTCCTGCAACAGTCCCCGAGTGATCGGGTCGACCGCGCCGAACGGCTCGTCCATCAGCAGCACGGGCGGATCGGCCGCCAGCGCCCGCGCCACCCCTACACGCTGCTGCTGGCCGCCGGAGAGCTGACGCGGGTAGCGGTCGCGGAAAGTGTCCGGGTCGAGGCCGACCAGCTCGAGCATCTCGTCTACCCGCGCCGCGATCCTCCGCCGGTCCCAGCCGATCAGGCCCGGCACGGTGGCGACGTTCTTCGCGACGGTCAGATGCGGGAACAGGCCCGCCTGCTGAATCGAATAGCCGATGCCGCGCCGGAGTTTGTCGGGGTGGATCGTGGCGGCGTCGCGTCCGCCGATCGTGATGGTGCCCGAGGTGGGCTCGATCAGCCGGTTGATCATCCGCATGGTGGTGGTCTTGCCGCAGCCGGACGGTCCGACCAAGACCACGATCTCACCGGCGGGGATGGTGAGCGATACCTGGTCCACGGCCGGATCTCGTTGACCGGGATAGTGTTTGGTCACCGAATCGAGCACGATCTCGACGCCGGAGACGGCTGCTTCGGCTTCGTCGCCGCGGGTTTCGGTGTCCGTCACGCCATTCCCCTCGAGGTGGTGAGCCGCCCGACGAGGACGTAGATCCCGTCGAGCACGAGTGCGAGCACGACGATGAGGATCGTGCCGGTCAGAGCCTGCGGCACCGCGTTCGGGCTGCCCAGGCGCGCGAGTCCGGAGAAGATCAGGTTGCCCAGGCCGGGGCCTTTGGCGTATGCCGCGATGGCGAGGATGCCCATGATCAGCTGTGTGCTCACCCGCATACCGGCCAGGATCGCCGGCCAGGCGAGCGGCAGTTCGATGCGGGCGAGCACGCGCAGCCGATTCATCCCGACGCCGCGTGCCGCGTCGGTGACGGCGGGGTCCACCGAAGCCAGTCCGATGATGGTGTTGCGCAGGATCGGCAGCAGCGCGTACACCACCAGCGCGGTGATGGTCGGTGCGACGCCCAGGCCGAGGACCGGGATCAGCAGGCCGAGCAGCGCGAACGACGGAACCGTGAGCACCGCGCTGGCCAGCGCGGTGGCAACCGAGGAACCGAATCGGCTGCGATAGACCAGTATTCCGAGCAGCACCGACACCGCCGTGGCCAGCAGCACCGATTGCACCACGGCCGAGACGTGCAGGTAGGAGTCGACGAGCAACTGGTGCCGCCGGTGCACGACGAATGTCCAGAGCGTGTCCAGGGCACGACCTCCCCATCGGCTGGTCTCTTCGGAGACTATCGCGGTTTCCGCGGTGCCGGAAGCGATTCCGGCTCGTACGGGTTGCCCGCCCGTACGGTAATCGAAACCAACCGTATGGTGCCGGGAACCATTCGGGGCTTTCGTGCGTCGAACTTCATAAGACCGAGAATCGATGCACAAGGCCGAACCAGGGGAGCGATGACACAACAGCTGCGGTCGCGGCACGGCTCGTGGATCGCGCTCGCCTTGGTGCTGCTCGCCTTGGCGGGCGCCGGGATTGCCGGGAGCCTCTGGTGGCAGCAGCGGTCGGACAGCGAGGCTGTCGTGGGTGAGCGACTCACCGAGTTCCCCAGGCTGGATCGTTCGAGGCTCGACCCGGCCCAGGCGGGAATCGTCGCGGTGGCCGAGCGCGAGTTCAGCGATCCGGGTGCGGGCACGAAGTACGCGGAGGGCGTCGACGAGGCGTGGTGCGCCGATTTCGTCAGCTGGGTCCTGCGCGAGGCGGGTGCGCCGCTGGCCAACCCGCACTCGGGCTCATGGCGGATTCCCGGCGTGTACACGCTGCAGGAGTACTACGAAAGCGCGGGACGGTTCGTCCCGGTCGGGTCGGACTACCAACCGCGCACCGGTGACGTGCTGCTCTACCGGGAGTCCAGCCCGTTCGGGCAGCACACGAACATCGTCCTGCGAGCCGACGCGGGCCAGGTGACGACGATCGGCGGGAACGAGTTCGACGAGGTGCGCATCCATCGATTCACCCTGGCCGACGTGCCCGGCGTGGTCGGCTTCGGGCGATTGTGACCAGTCACTACCAGCGCGCGAAAATCCACCCGATAAGCGGGTGAAACAGCGCGCCGGATAGTCCTACGATGGAGTTGGCGGCGCCCGGCAGCGCCGTCGCCGATCCCCGCCCTGCTTCCCCCTCATCGGCAGGACGGGGATCTCGGGTGGGGTATCACGTACCGTGTCGGTTGTCCATCGAGAGCTGAGGGTTTCGGAACTACTGATGCAGCCGACCGACGAACCGCGTAGTGAGCCGGCCTGGATCGACTATGCCGAATTCGGCGAGCGTTTCGTCAAGCACGCCGTGACCGCGGCCCGGATCGAATCCGCCATCTCCAGCATGGCGGGCCGCGGGCTGACCATCGGCCCGGTGTCGATCGGCCCGGCCGGGCTCGCCGGTTTCGTCGCCGAGGGCAAGGTCGGCACGCCGCAGGTCCTGCGCAGCGGCCCACAGGTGACGTTCGAGGTCACCGTTCCCGTGTCGTTGACGCTGAAGGTACTGCTCGGTGGCCGGAAACTGCGGCTGGAGGCCAGGGTCGAGGTCGATCTGACGCTGCACGCCCGCACCGCGGAACCCGTGCTCATCGTCATCGATATCCCGCCGATCACCCAGCGTGACATCAGCTTCGTGTTGCGCGCCCAGGCGGTGGAGTCGGCCTGGGAGTGGCTGCTCGACCCGATCGCCGGAGTGGTGCAGCGCGAGGTCGCCTCCCGGGTGAACGCCATGCTGGCCGATCCGCACACTCGCCGCAATCTGGTCTTCGACATCGACGCGATGGTCAGTGGCACTCGCTCGGCGCACCGGGACTCCGCCGAGTTCGACTGGATCTGCTACGACGAGTTCGGTCATCGGTTCTTCTCCCACATCGTGACCCGCCAGCGGGTGTTCGACGTGGTGGAGCGATTGGCGGGCAGACCGATCGAGGTCGGTCCGCTGCGGACCGGACCGCGGGGCGCCGCGACGGTGACGGTCCGCGGAGCGGTGCGGATCCCGCGGCTGGCGGACCGCTCGGCCGAGCCGGTCGCGTTCGACCTGACGCTGCCGGTGAGTCTGGATATCACCGTGGATGTCTTGAAAGCCAATCGCTATCGTGCTGATGTGGAAGTGCCGTTGGTGCTCACCGCTCGAGCGGCCGACCCGTTGCTGGTGGTGATCGACGTTCCGCCGCCGGATCCGGCCGACGTTCGCATGGAGTTCACCGCGCACGGCGCCCGCGCGGCCACGCTCGGTGCGCTCGCGGGGATCAAGAAGCAGGTCGTGGGCCAGGTCGTCGCGGTGGTCCGCAAGGAACTGGCCAACTCGTCGATGCGAACCATCGACGTTGCCGCGCGGATCGACGGCATCGCCTGACAGTCCGCCGCTCCAGAGTGGGTCATGTGACCAATGTGAAATATGTGTCTCCTGGGTCTAGCGGTTCCCTTGTGAATATGGTGAAATGAGTTCACGTTCGAGGCTCCCGGCGCGCGATGGATAGGGGAAGGTGCGCCGGGCACGCTGCCATCCAGGCCGGGTTGCGCGAAGGAGTCCACGATGCGTTCTCATTCGGTATCCCGGCGAGACTTGTTCGTCTACGCGGCCGCGGCGGCCGTCGTCGGAATGACCGCCGGTGCGGCTCCGGCCTCCGCCCGGCCCTCGCTCGGCACCCTCGTCGATTACGCGGGCGGCGTTCCCTCGGCCGCGGCGATCAAGGAGGCGGGGCACCTCGGCGTCATCCGCTACGTCTCCGATCGCAGGCCTGGCGCCGAGTGGATGGCCGGCAAGCCGCTGCGCGTCGCCGAAGTCGACCGGCTGAAAGAGGCGGATCTGCGGATCGTGTCGTGCTACCAGTTCGGCAAGGGGCCGACCGCGGACTGGCGTGGCGGGCTGGAGGCGGGCAAGCGGCATGCCGAGCGAGGACTCGCGCTGCATCGCGCCGCCGGCGGCCCGGACCACGCGCCGATCTACGCCTCCATCGACGACAACCCCTCGGCGGTCGACTTCGCCACCATGATCGCGCCGTACCTGCTGGGCTGGGAGGCCGTGCTCGGCAAGGCGAGGACCGGCGTCTACGCGAACGCCCCGACCATCGAGCTCGCTACCGCCGCGGGGCTGTGCTCCTGGTACTGGCAGCACGATTGGGGCACGCCGGACGGTTTCGTGCACCCCGCCGCCCACCTGCACCAATTCGAAATCGACAAGCGATCCATCGACGGGGTGGGCATCGATCTGAACAATGTGCTCGCGCCGGAGTACGGGCAGTGGTGATCGCGCACCGCCCCCGCTTGCATTCGAGTGTCGAATAGTTATCAGCCCACGCAACAGCATCGGCTCAACTCCCGCTTTCGAGCGCAGCGAGATCGCGCATTGCCCGTTCGCGGCCCGGCTCGCGTCCGAGTGGCCGTCGCGTCCGCGACGCAGTCGCCAGCGGCGGTCGCTCGGACGCGAGCCACAAGGGGGCCGCGAACACGCAGTGCCGCAGGCGCTGCAAATGGACACAGCTAGGTCTGGCTGTGGCTCAGGGGTGCGACGCGCAAGTCGGGTTCGTCGTCGGGGACGACTCGCAGCGTCGGGCGGCTTTCCGGCGCCTCGTGGTCGCCCAGCCAGGAGAAGAGCGACCACCGGGACAGTCCGGAGAAGGCCGAACCGAGGCTGGCGAAGGAGAACGATGAGATCGCCGACCCGAATGATCCCACGGACCCGACGGACAGCACCGAGCCGACACTGCCGATGGACAGGATCGAATAGGCCGAGCCGATCGACAGAATCGAACCTTCGGAGCGGATCGACAGGATCGAGCGGTGCGAGCGCCTGCTCCGAATCGAACGTCCGGGGTGTGTCGAAAGATCGATGGTCGCCATAGTTAGCGGTCTACCACAGTCCGGCGGACTCATGTGTCCTCGCGCCAGATCCTTCAGGATGGCGGCGGGCGCGGGTATGAGTGAGGGCGGCGACCCCGGTGGAGTCGCCGCCCTCGGACGAAAATCAGGCGACGGTGAAGAACCCGAGCGTCGGCAGGAACGAGCAGGTCCGCGGCTCGGCGTCACCGGCCTTGGTGGTCAGCGAACCGCCGACCACGGCGACGATGCGACCGGAACCGGTGTTGGCGATGGCGGACAGCGTGGCGGGGCCATCCGGGTTGATCTTGGCCTCGTCGGTCAGCGGCAGGACGCCGGACTGACGGGTGTCCAGGTTCAGCCACTGCACCGTCATGGGCGGGTTCTGCACCGGCGTCGGCGCCTTGGTGCCGAGCGCGGTGAACACGAATCCGGTCTGGCCGGCCTGCGGGCCGGGGGGCGGCAGGGTGGCCGGGCCGGGCACGGCCAGCGCGGTCCCGATCGAGTCGGCGGTCGGGCTGATGCAGCCCTTGCCGATGGTCGGGTACAGGAACTGCGCGATCACGGGGCCGTCCTGCGGCACCTCGGGACCACCGCCGCCGCTGCCGTCGAGGAAGGTGATGATCCGCTCCAGCGTGGACTTGATCTGCGGCGGCAGATTCAACGTGGCGAGCAGCCTGCGCGCCTGGTCCAGAATCGCCGACTGCGGGCCCGCGATACCCGCGGGGCTCGCGATGTCCGCCGGGCCGGCGATGGCACCGACGATGGCGGGGGCGAGCGCGGCCAGCGCGTCCACCGGCACCCCTTCGGGGACCATCGGAACGCTCTGTGTGGTCGCCGCGGGTGCGGGGGCAGCGGTTGCTGTCGTCGGCGCAGCGAGCGTGGCACTCGCCGCGATGGCGAGTGCGGTCAATGCGATCCGCGATCCTCGGGTGCGAAGCACTGGTCTGGCCGTCCTTACCTCGGGTACAACTCGGTTCGATTGCTAAAAGCCATCGTTTCGGGGGTCACTCTAGGGACATTGCGGCTATGTGTACAGCCGCAGTGTCCGAATGGCGCTGTGGACGATCAGTGTTAGCAGAAGATACTGCACCATTGGTGTTACTGGTGTGAAATTTGATGCAAATGTTACCGGTGGTTCGAGGGTGGCACCGAGCGGATTCGCGCTGCGGTTAATCTAATCCGTGCCGTCCGCGCTGTCGCCGGAACACTCCGAAGTCCGGGCGTGCCGAACCGACACACCGCCTCCGAGCCGAAAGCAGCGATTTGAATCGTCACCTCCGATGGGCTGTGTCGGTGCTCGGTCTGTCCGTGCTGGCCCGGTTGCTCTGGATGTTGCTGTCGCCGAACGGGATGAACCTGGTCGACCTGCACGTCTACGTCGGCGGATCGGCCGCGCTGCTGACCGATCAGCTCTACGACTTCACCTATGCGGAGAAGACGCCGGACTTCCCGCTGCCGTTCACCTATCCGCCGTTCGCGGCGCTGGTGTTCTTCCCGCTGCACTACCTGCCGTTCACCGCTGTCGCGGTGGCCTGGCTGCTGGCCATCGCCGTGGCGCTGTACGCGGTGGTGCACATCAGTTTCGAGCTCATGTTCGGTGCGGAGACGCTGCGCGCGCCGCGGTGGCGGGTGGCGACGGTCGGCTGGACCGCGCTGGGGCTGTGGCTGGAGCCGGTGCGAACCACGATGGACTACGGCCAGGTCAACGTGTTCCTGGTACTCGGCGGGATGCTCGCGGTGCGCAGTTCGCGATGGTGGGTGTCCGGCGGGCTGGTCGGCATCGTCGCGGGCATCAAACTGACGCCTGCGATCACCGGTCTGTATTTCGTGGCGCGGCGGCGGTGGGCGACCGTCGCGTGGTCGGCGCTCGTGTTCGGCGCGACAGTGGGCGTGAGCTTCTTGATCGCGCCGATCGAGGCGCGGCAGTACTTCGGCACATTGCTCGGTGACGCCGATCGGATCGGGCCGGTGGGCTCGGTGTGGAATCAATCGCTGCGCGGCGCGCTGAGCCGAATCCTCGGTTATGACGTGGAATCCGGGCCGTGGTGGATCGCGGCCGTGCTGCTGATCGCTGTGCTGGCAGTCCTGGCCTGGCGCGCCTTGGAGCCGGAGGACCGGCTCGGCACGTTGATCGTGGTGCAACTGTTCGGGCTGATGATCTCGCCCATCTCGTGGTCGCATCACTGGGTGTGGCTGCTGCCGACGGTGCTGTGGCTGGTCTACGGGCCACTGCGTGCGGTGGCCGGGGCGCGCGTCATCGCGGGATTCTGGGTGGCGACCATGCTCGTCGGCGTGCCATGGGTGCTGTCCTTCTTCCAGGATTCGATCTGGACCATCTCACGTCCTGGTGTGCTGGCCTGGCTCGGCGCTGTCGACGTGCTCGGCGTCGTGGTGTTCTACCTCTGGGTGATCCGGTCCGGAACCCGCCGCGTGCGGTCAGGCGGGGAAAGGGAAGCGCGTCCGACCGCGGAAGGCTCCGTCCGCGGCGCGTAGGAACACCACATACTCAGCCGGACGAGGGTCGCGAACACCCAGCGCCGCAGGCGCTGGCAAAACCAACACAGCGCCGCAGGCGCTGCAAATCAGATACAGCGGTCGATCTCGTGCGCCAGCGCGACGTCCAGCGCGGTGAGCCCGCCCGCGGAGTGGGTGGACAGCGTGAAGGTGACGTTGCGCCAACGGATATCGATGTCCGGATGATGGTTGGCGGTCTCGGCGACCTCGGCGACTCGGCGCACGAGTTCGATGCCGGCGGGGAACGTGGGTGCCTTGACGGTGCGGACCAGGCTGTCGCCTGATCGAGCCCACTCGGGCAGCTCGGTGAGGGCCTCGGCGATTTCGATATCGGAGAGCAGTGTCTGCTGCGCCATAGCTCTTTACTCCTCGTATCGGGCCGCCCCGAAAGGGTCGCGGCGCTGGTCAGGCGGCGCGCGCCTGCTTGAGTGCCTTCTTCAGATCCTTGCCGCTGATCCCAGCGGCTTCGCACTTCTTCATCCGCATGATCACAACGGGGCACTTCAAGCAGCGCGTCTTCTTCCGACAGCACTTCTTCTTCGGTTTCAGGCTGGAAACCTTCTTCGCTTTGACCTTGCCCACGGCGGTTAGCCTACCCTTAATACAAAGCCTGAAACGTTGCGGGAACCGGACAGCCGGTAGGGTGTACCTGGCCGCGATGCCCGGTGAGTTTCGATTCTCCACCTGTTTGCAGGGGTCGGCCGAGCACCAACACCTAACAGCAGGAGGATTCAGGCGTGTCGTCTGCACGCGATTTTCGCAACGTCGCCATCGTGGCCCACGTCGACCACGGCAAGACGACGCTGGTCGACGCCATGCTGCGCCAGTCCGGTGCCTTCGCCGAACGGGCCGAGCCCGTCGATCGCGTGATGGACTCCGGCGACCTGGAGCGCGAGAAGGGCATCACCATTCTCGCCAAGAACACGGCGGTGCACCGCCACCATCCGGACGGTTCGGTCACCGTGATCAACGTCATCGACACCCCGGGTCACGCCGACTTCGGCGGTGAGGTCGAGCGCGGCCTGTCCATGGTGGACGGCGTGGTGCTGCTGGTCGACGCGTCCGAAGGACCGCTGCCGCAGACTCGCTTCGTGCTGCGCAAGGCTCTTGCCGCGTCGTTGCCGGTGATCCTGGTCGTGAACAAGACCGACCGTCCCGACGCTCGCATCGAGGAGGTCGTCGAGGAGAGCCACGACCTGCTGCTCGATCTGGCCTCCGATCTGGACGACGCCGCCGCCGAGGCCGCCGAGCTCGCCCTCGACCTGCCGGTGCTGTACGCCTCGGGCCGGGAAGGCAAGGCGTCCAAGGAGCGTCCGGAGAACGGGAACGCCCCGGACGCGGAGAACCTGGACGCGCTGTTCGACGTGCTGATGGAGTACATTCCCGCCCCCAAGGGCGATCCGTCCGCACCGTTGCAGGCGCATGTCACCAACCTGGACGCTTCGGCGTTCCTCGGCCGCCTCGCGCTGGTCCGCGTCCACAACGGCGAGCTGCGCAAAGGACAGAACGTCGCGTGGATGCACGCCGACGGCGTCAAGCAGGTGAAGATCACCGAGTTGTTGCAGACGGTCGGCGTGGAACGCCAGCCCGGCGAGATCGCGGTGGCGGGCGACATCGTCGCCATCGCGGGCATCCCGGACATCATGATCGGTGACACCCTCGCCGACCTCGACAATCCGGTCGCGCTGCCGCGCATCACCGTCGACGAGCCCGCCATCTCGGTCACCATCGGCACGAACACCTCGCCGTTGGTGGGCCGGGTGCAGGGACACAAGCTGACCGCCCGCATGGTGAAGGCCCGGTTGGACCAGGAGCTGGTCGGCAACGTGTCGCTGCGGGTGCTCGACATCGGCCGCCCGGATGCCTGGGAGGTGCAGGGCCGTGGCGAATTGGCGCTGGCCATCCTGGTGGAGACCATGCGCCGCGAGGGCTTCGAGCTGACCGTCGGCAAGCCGCAGGTGGTCACCAAGCAGGTCGACGGCAAGGTGCACGAGCCGTACGAAGAGCTGACCATCGACTGCCCCGAGGAGTACCTCGGCGCCATCACCCAGCTGCTGGCCGCGCGCAAGGGCAAGATGGTGCAGATGAGCAACCACGCCGCGGGCTGGGTGCGGATGGAGTTCATCGTCCCCTCGCGCGGCCTGATCGGCTTCCGCACCGACTTCCTCACCGAGACCCGCGGCACCGGCATCGCCAACGCGGTGTCACACGGCTACGCGCCCTGGGCGGGAGAGATCCGGGCCCGGCACACCGGCTCGCTGGTGTCCGACCGGTCGGGCACGGTGACGCCGTTCGCCATGATCCAGCTGGCCGACCGCGGCCAGTTCTTCGTCGAGCCCGGCGCGGACACCTACGAGGGCCATGTCGTCGGCATCAACCCGCGGGCGGAGGACCTCGACATCAATGTCACCCGCGAGAAGAAGCTGACCAATATGCGAAGCTCCACCGCCGACGTGATCGAGACCCTGGCCAAGCCATTGCAGCTCGATTTGGAAGGCGCTATGGAGTTCTGCGCCGCCGACGAGTGCGTGGAGGTCACGCCGGAGGTGGTCCGGGTGCGCAAGGTGATTCTCGGGCAGAACGAGCGTGCGCGGGAGCTGTCCCGGCGCAAGGCGCGCGACCGGGCGGCGCTGTAATCGGTTGCCGTGGAAGCGAATTCGGCGTCATGGTGGCGCCGGGTTCGCCGCCAGGTCGCGTGGCGGAGTGCTGCGGCCGACTGCCGGGTGGTGGTCGGTCGCGGCTGATCGCGGGTCCCGGTGAATCGTCGCGCGGTAGCTCTGGTCGGCAATTCATCGTCGCTTTCCCGGGAATTTACTATCGAGAACGACTCCGCGATGGTCGGATTGCTTCGTTTCAAGTTTGTGCTGGTCGGGTAGTCTCTCTGGTCGGGGATTGGTGAGCCCGGTGGTCGGGTAATTCTCTGCCACTATTCGCTTTATCCCGAGTCATGCCCCGACGTGGGTAACTCGTAACCGTCCGAAGAATTGGTTTCGACCGCGGCCGCTATCCCGGTTTCGCGGCAAGCCGGAATTTGCCGCGAAATCGATTTCGTCGAATAACGCTGGGCTCGTGGTTGTGCGCCGTATATCGGCGATGCATGCCACGCTCCGCGCATGCGGTCGCGTGGCGCTAGTCGGTGCTTGGGCATGCTTCTGCTCGGAAAGCCTTGGTGTGCAGGGCGTGTGGCGGCCCCGAGGATCCGCAGTGTCTGTGCCGGGAACGCACATGAGCGCGGGAGTTGCCTTCCCGCGCCATGTCGACGCGATTGTTCACTGTCGCGTGCTGCCCATCGGTGGACGGGTCGTCGGCGCTATCGCCGTGCATATGGATTGCGCTCGTCACTTCTGAGACTGTGAATGGTCGAGTATTGCGGCCGTCGCGGATGCGCGGATTATTTGCCGACTCTCAACCGAGTTGGTGTGGCATGGCGTCGCGGACCAAGCGGATCGGTATCGCCGATCGCTCTCGTGACACCAGGAATCTGCGATCGGACCGGACTCTACGGTAGAGTTCGCGAGCGTGAAAGTGGGCGCAGGAAAACGCGCAGCGTGGCGCACGTTGTTGCCGACCATGGCGGTGCTGGCGCTGATCAGCAGCTGCGCGGCCAACCCGCCGCCGCCCATCGAAAGCACCGACAGCCCGAAGACCACGCCGGTCAAACCCGCGGAGTCCACCGTCGTCGTCGCCTTGGACACCATCGGCACGGCCTTCAATCCGCATCTGCGCTCCGACCAGTCCGCCGCCACCTCGGCCATCGCCTCGCTGGTGCTGCCGAGCCCGTTCCGGCCGGTGCCGAGCCCGACCACACCGGGGGCGACGGCGTGGGTGCCGGACTCGTCGTTGCTGGTCTCCGCCGACGTGACCGCGCAGGAGCCGTTCACGATCACCTATAAGTTGCGCAACGAAGCGTCGTGGTCGGACGGCGCGCCCATCGCGGCCGAGGACTTCCGCTACCTGTGGCAGGAGATGATCTCCGAACCCGGCGTCGTCGATCCGGCCGGATACCGGTTGATCTCGGATGTGAACTCCTCCGCGGGTGGCAAGACGGTCACCGTCGTGATGTCGCAGCCGTATCCCGGCTGGCGTGAGTTGTTCACGGACCTGCTTCCGTCGCATCTGCTGAAAGACGCTCCCGGCGGATTCGCCCGGGGAATGAACGGCCAGGTCAACGGCGTCCGGGTGTCCGGAGGCCCGTTCGGGATCCGCTCGGCGGATCCGGGGCGCGACGAGATGTTGCTGGAACGCAACGACCGCTTCTGGGGGACACCGGCCATGCCCGGCCAGATCCTGCTTCGCCGCGGCGGCACGACCGCGCAGCTGGCGGGCTCGCTGCGCACCGGCGACGTGCAGATGGCCCTGGTCCACGGCGGCGTGGCGACGCAAGCACAGCTGGGCGCGATCCCGTCGGTGCGGACCGCGATCATGCCGCAATCACGGGTGCTGCGGCTGGTGCTCAATGGGCGCAAGGGTGAGCTGAGCGATCCGCGGGTGCGCTCGGGCGTGCTCGCGCTGCTCGACCCCAACCTGCTCGCGACGGTCGGCGCGCAGACCGGCAATTGGGTGGAACCCGCTCGGGCGCAGGTGCTCGCGCCGTCCGATCCCGGATATGCCCCGACCGCGCCGCCGCGGCCATCCGCGGACGAGGCGTTCGCGCTGCTCGCCGCCGCGGGATACGGCCGGGCGCCGGAGCCTCCACCAGCTACCTCGCCGACCTCGCCGGCGCCGCAGCCGCGCACTGTCGGCAAGGACGGCAAGCCGCTGACCGTGCGCATCGGCGCGGTCGACAAGGACGCCACCGCGCTCGCGGTGGCCAATACCGCCGCCGACCAATTGCGCAGCGCGGGCATCGACGCGACGGTGCGCAGTGTCGCCGCCGACGAGCTGTACGGCAAGGAATTGATCGAGGGCACGGTCGACGCCATCGTCGGCTGGGAGGTGGCCGGTTCGGACCCGGCGACGGTGCTGGCGTCCCGTTACGCATGCCCGCCGCCCGCGCTGCCGGGGGTCACCGGCCCGGCGCAGGCCATCGCCGAGGCCGCGCAGCGCGCGCCGAGCAACCTGTCCGGCGTGTGTGATCCGGGCTTGCAGCCCGCGATCGACGAAGCGCTGCGCGGGGTCGACGTGGGCCGGGTGCTCGCCGAGGCCGAGCCCAAACTGTGGGCTATGGCGACGGTGCTGCCGATCGTGCAGGACAACGCCGTCGCCGCATCCGGGCCCCGGGTGGACGGCGCCTCGCTCAGCGGAGCCATTCAGGTCGGCATTTTCGGCGACGCGTCCCTGTGGCGCAGGATCCCGTGACCTCGGCGGCAACGGGCGGGCTGCTGCTGGTGCACGCCCACCCGGACGACGAATCCATCACCACCGGAGGGACGATCGCGCACTACCGCCGTCGCGGCGTGCCGGTCACCGTGGTCACCTGCACCCTCGGCGAGGAGGGCGAGGTGATCGGCGACGAATGGGGGCTGCTGGCCGCGGAGCACGCCGACCAGCTCGGTGGCTATCGCATCCTCGAACTGACCAGGGCGCTGGCCGCGCTGGACGCGGGACCGCCGCATTTCCTCGGTGGCGCGGGTCGCTGGCGTGACTCCGGCATGGCGGGCACTCTCGCCGCGAACAAACCGCGGGTGTTCGTGCGCTCCGGGGACGAGGCGGTACACGCACTCACCGAAGTGGTGCTGCGGCTGCGGCCGCACGTGGTGGTCGGCTACGACCCCAAAGGCGGATACGGCCACCCCGACCACATCCGGGCGCACGAGGTCACCACCGCCGCCGTGCACGCCGCGGCCGACCAAGGCTGGAACACTCCGAAGTTCTATTGGACCATCACCGACGCCGACATGCTGCGCCTGCACACCGCCGCGCTGGCCCGGCGCACCGTCGAGGGCTTGCCCGGCGCGCTGCCTCCGGGCTGGCGGCTGCCTGCCGAAGGGGAGCTCGCGAGCGTGCCCAGCCACGCGGTGACCACCACGGTCGACGTCTCCGACGTGCTGACGGCCAAGCGCGCGGCGCTGCGGGCGCACGCGACACAGGTCACCGTCGCGCCGTCCGGGCGGGAATTCGCCCTGTCGAACAATGTCGCCCAACCGGTGCTGCCGGAAGAGCACTTCATTCTCGTGCGAGGTTCGCGCGGTCCCGTCGGGCCGGACGGGCGGGAGCACGACTTGTTCGCGGGTTTGGACTGACGGAAT
This sequence comes from Nocardia sp. Marseille-Q1738, assembly GCF_965283145.1. Taxonomy (NCBI): domain Bacteria; kingdom Bacillati; phylum Actinomycetota; class Actinomycetes; order Mycobacteriales; family Nocardiaceae; genus Nocardia; species Nocardia sp. Marseille-Q1738. The sequence continues at coordinate 1,812,168 of NZ_CBDIMS010000001.1, forward strand.
CCGAACGACGATAGTGGGTCGCGAACCTCCCGGTGGACGGAGAGAACTGATCATGTGCGCGGGAACGCCGGAATAGACTCGGCAGTATGTACAACTGGGAGCTCCAGAACGCGATCGCGGCGTTCGTCGACAGCATGAAGCCGCACTGGCAGGAGCAACACGACCTGTATATGACGGTGCTGTACGCGTTTGTCGACATGCAGAGCCACCTGTTGACCCTCCTCGGTTACCCACCGGTGCCGTGACGACGAAAGTCGACGACCACGCTCCCGCCGCATCCGGTGCCGCTCGTTTCGCGGTCGGCCGCGTGCTGGCCCAGGTGATCCTCGTTGTCCTGGTCTTGGACGCACTGCTCACTTTGTCGGTCGAGGTGTTGTATTTGCCGACCTATCTCGGTGCCACCGCGCTTCCGATCGCCGCTGTCCTGGCCGGTGTGGTGAACGTGCTGCTCGTCGCGGGAGTGCGGTCGGTTACCCAGCGCACCTCGGCCATGGGTCTTCCGCTGGCCGCGTGGGCGTTCGGGTTCCTGGTCTGCGCGAGCGTCGGCCCTGGCGGCGACATCCTGCTCGTCAGCGATTGGCGCACCGCGCTGCTGCTGTTCTGCGGATTGCTTCCGCCCCTGGCGTACATCTACTTCCAGATGAACGCCCGCGTATTCCGCCCGCGCTGAGCACGGGCGAGCCGGACCGCCAAGTGGCGATCACGGCGTCGGGGCGGGTCAGCGCATGCCGAGCCGCCCGGGGGTGACGGCCTCGATGAGCTTCCATGCGTCGTCGATCGGGATGTCGACCAGCGCGTAGCGCTTCTTGCCCGCCGCGGTCGCCGCGACGACCGTGGCGACTCCGGCGCGGCGCTGGAAGAAGGTCTGACGCACGGTCCAGCCGATCACGCCGGGCGCCTCCAGGCAGTCCCGGTCCCGGTCGAGGGATCCGGAGCGGGTGATCAGCCAGGTCGGGCTGGTGGCCGTGCGGGGAAGTACGGCGTGGCCGAGGCCGCGGTAGCGGTCTTCGGCCAGGGCGAGCGCCACCGGAACGGCGAGGCCGGGCAGGAACCACCACCACGGCGAATAGCCCGCTCCGGCAAGGGCGAGATAGGCCATCACGACGGCGAGGAGAGCGACCGGGGCGAGTGCGCGGGTGTGCCTACGACGCCGTGCGGCCGGGCCATGTGCGATCAACGGCGCGCTGCCCGGCGCCGGACCGGTGTCCGATGCCCCTGCGCCACTGGGAATCGCGTCCGCCGGGGCGGGAATATCGTTGTCGCGCATCTCGTCCGGGGCGAGCAGATGGCTCAGGGTGTGTTCCACCGCGCCGCGTGGTGCCTGCGGCAGGATCTTCTGCCGCGGGTTCTCGCCGGTCATGATCGCCTCGAGTTCGGCGGCGCCCGCCAGGCGCAGCAGCAGCGGCTCCTTCACCGTGGCCCCGCGCAGGCGGGCCAGGTCGAGGGTGATCTGGCGGGTAGTGAACAGGCCGTGGCGCAACTGCAAGGTCTTGCCGTCATCGCTGACGCGCAGCCCGAAATAGGTGGTCAGGTAGTGCGCGCACGCGGCGGCGCTGACCACGAGGACGATGGCGCACAGCAGTGCGACCCCGGCGAGCGCCAGTGCCAGCGCGCCGCCGTCTTCCACGTCGTGTACCGCGTCCGACCGGAACACGATCTCGCCGAGTCCGTACTGGAAGGCGACGCCCACGATCGGCGCGACGATCGCGAACCCGGTCAGCGACAGCGGGGCATAACGCACCCACGCCGGACGCCAATGCCCGATCTCACGCGCCGGAGTCCGCGTCGTGACGAAACCACCGGATACATTCTGCGGCGGTAGTTTTCGTTCCTCGACCTCGTCCACCTGGCCCGCCGTGTGCGCGAGCAGCCCGGCGCGCAACGGCGGCACGCCCCGCGCGTCCAAGGCGTCGAGCTTGAACTGCTCACCGGAATCGGCCTGCTGGCCCGTCCCGATGGCCAGTACGGCGAGCCCGAGAACCCGATGCAGCAGGTCCGCTTCGATGTCCACCGAACGGATCCGCGACCGCGGCACCGACAGTTTCTTGCGCTGCAGCAACCCGGTGCGCAGCTCGACGTGCGTCGGTCCGACCCGGTACGTCGTGGTGAACCAGCGGGTGAGCGCGAACCCGACGATCAGCACCACCGGGATGATGCTCCACACATGGTTGCCGCTGCTCGTACCCAGGATCACCGAACCGATCAGCACCGGGATGAACTTCACCACCTCGGTGATCGGATGGACCAGCAGCATCCGCTTGTCGAGCCGCTGCCACGGTTGCCCCGCCTGCGCGGTGCCCGCCTCGGCCGTGTTCGCGGTTCGTTCGCTGGGCTCACTCATGTCGCCCCTCGCCGGGACTTCGTGCCGCCCGAGCGAGTGCTCGGCTGTGTTCGTCAGGTCGCTCGCTCATGCCTGCGCCTCGCTGGCGCTCGGCTCCGGCACGAGCGAGGGCTCGGCTGTGTCCATTGTTCGCTCGCTGCGCTCGCTCATGCCTGCGCCTCGCTGGCGCTCGGCTCCGGCACGAGCGAGGGCTCGGCTGTGTCCATTGTTCGCTCGCTGCGCTCGCTCATGCCTGCGCCTCGCTGGCGCTCGGCTCCGGCACGAGCGAGTGCTCGGCTGTGTCCATTGTTCGCTCGCTGCGCTCGCTCATGCCGACCCCTCGATGCCGCTCGGCGTGGTGACGAGCCAGTGCTCACTCATGTCGCGTCCCCGCGGTGCTGGGCGGCGATCCGGGTCAACCGCGTCACGGTCTCCTCGGCGACCGGGAGATCGAGGGCGCTGATCTGCACCGCGCCTGCCGAGGAGGCGGTGGTCACGGTGACCGTCGCCAGGCCGAGCAGGCGCTCCAGGGGTCCCCGTTCGGTGTCGACGGTCTGCACCCGCGAGATCGGCGCGACCCGGCTCTCCTGGCTGAGCCAGCCGACCCTGGTGTACACCGCCTCGTCGGTCACCTCCCAGCGGTGCACGGCGTACCGCCACCACGGCACGACGCCGATGTTCAGCGCGGCCAGCGCCAATGTGACCAGGAAGATGCCGAGTTGCCAGCCGCGGTGCGTGGAGTCCAGCATCGCCCACACGATCTGCGCCGCGAAGGGAATCACCCAGGCCAGCGCCGCCTGCACGGTCCACAGCAGCTTCGCCTTCGGGCTGGGGCGCCAGGCCGGGTCGGCCAAGATCGTGCGCGACTGCGACATGCTGCCATGGTTGCACGATCGCGATCCGCTGTGGCAGGTAAACGTCCACGGACCGAGGCGACGTGGTGCTCACCGACGCCACCCCGGAATAGCCTCGGGCGCCGCGCAGTTGTCAACGCTCAACGGCGCCCGCGTCCAGCGCGGCCGCTGTAGTGAGCGAGCGCGGCTGGTCCGCTTCGCCTCACTGTCGAGCACTGGAGGGAGACAGTTCCGGATGTGTAGCGCATGATCGACGGCGTGACCGATCTACCGAACCCGAGCGTCCCGCCGGCACCGCCCAATCCTTCGGCCATGCGCCGGGCGTTGCGCAGGGCCCGCGACGGTGTCACGTTGAACGTGGACGAGGCCGCGGTGCTGTTGCACGCGACCGGTGACGACCTCGCCGACCTCTGTCGCAGTGCCGCGCGGGTGCGCGACGCCGGGCTGGCCTCCGTGGGTCGTCCGAAGACGATCAGCTATTCCCGCAACGTCTTCATCCCGCTGACGCGACTGTGCCGGGACAAGTGCCACTACTGCACGTTCGTCACCGTGCCGGGCAAGCTGCGCGCCGAGGGCAAGGGGATGTTCCTCGAACCCGACGAAGTGCTCGACATCGCACGCCGCGGTGCGGCGCTCGGGTGCAAGGAGGCGCTGTTCACGCTGGGTGATCGGCCCGAGGACCGCTGGCCGGAGGCCGCGCAGTGGCTGGACGAGCGCGGCTACGACTCGACGCTGGACTACCTGCGTGCCGTGTCGATCATGGTGCTGGAGGAGACCGGCCTGCTGCCGCACCTGAATCCGGGTGTGATGTCGTGGGAGGAGATCGCGCGGCTCAAGCCGGTGGCGCAGTCCATGGGCATGATGCTGGAGACCACGGCGACCCGGCTGTTCACCGAGAAGGGCAACTGCCACTACGGCAGCCCGGACAAGGACCCCGCGGTGCGGCTGCGCGCCATCACCGACGCGGGCCGGCTCTCTGTGCCGTACACCACCGGCATCCTGGTCGGCATCGGCGAGACGATGGCAGAGCGGGCCGAGTCGATCATGGCGATTCGCAAGCAGCACAAGGCATTCGGGCACATCCAGGAAGTCATCATCCAGAACTTCCGCGCCAAGGACGACACCGCGATGCGGGACGTGCCGGACGCGGGTCTGGAGGAATTCCTCGCCACCATCGCCGTCACCCGCATCCTGCTCGGGCCTGACGTGCCGGTGCAGGCGCCGCCGAACCTGGTGTCGCATGCCGAGTGCCGCGCGCTGATCGAGGCGGGCATCGACGACTGGGGCGGTGTGTCGCCGGTGACACCGGACCACGTCAACCCGGAGCGGCCGTGGCCGAACCTGGACACCCTGCGGGAGATCACCGAGGCGGCGGGCTATCAGCTGGTCGAGCGCACCTCCGCGCACCCGAAGTACGTGCGGGCGGGCAATCCGTGGGTCGATCCGCGCATCGGCGCGCACGTCGCGGCGCTCACCGACCCGGCGACCGGGTTGGCGAATCCGGACGCGATACCGGTGGGCCTGCCCTGGCAGGAGCCGGACGAGTCCTGGGAGTCGACCGGACGCGTCGATCTCAACACCGCCATCGATATCGACGGCCGCAACACCGAGCACCGCAGCGACGCCGGGCTCGGCCAAGACGTGGTCGGCGCCTTCGGTGACTGGGACACCATCCGCGAGCAGGCGCGCGATCTCGCCGTCGCGACGCCGGGGCGGCTGGACTCGGACGTGCTCGCGGCGCTTCGTGCCGCCGAACGCGACCCGGCCGGGCTCAGCGACGCCGAGTATCTCGCGCTGGCCACCGCCGACGGCGCCGAACTCGACGCGGTCGCCGCGCTGGCCGATCAGTTGCGCCGCGACACGGTCGGCGACGACGTCACCTACGTGGTGAACCGGAACATCAACTTCACCAATATCTGCTACACCGGGTGCCGGTTCTGCGCCTTCGCCCAGCGCAAGGGCGACGCCGACGCGTTCACGCTGAGCATGGACGAGGTCGCCGACCGGGCTTGGGAGGCGCACGTCGACGGCGCCACCGAAGTGTGCATGCAGGGCGGCATCGACCCCGACCTGCCGGTCACCGGGTACGCGGACCTGGTGCGCGCCGTGAAGCAGCGGGTGCCGTCGATGCATGTGCACGCGTTCAGTCCGATGGAGATCGTGAACGGCGCCTCGCGCGGCGGCCAGAGCATCCGGGACTGGCTGGTCGCGCTGAAGGAAGCCGGTCTGGACACCATTCCCGGCACGGCCGCGGAGATCCTGGACGACGAGGTGCGCTGGGTGCTCACCAAGGGCAAGTTGCCCACCTCGGCGTGGATCGAGGTGATCACCACGGCGCATCAGGTGGGCATCCGGTCCAGCTCGACCATGATGTACGGCCACGTGGACAATCCGAAGCACTGGGTCGGGCACCTGCGGGTGCTGCGCGGAATCCAGGACGAGACCGGCGGTTTCACCGAATTCGTGCTGCTGCCGTTCGTCCATCAGAGCGCGCCGCTGTACCTGGCCGGTGCCGCGCGTCCCGGCCCGACGAACCGGGACAACCGCGCCGCCCACGCGCTGGCCAGGATCATGCTGCACGGCCGGATCCCGAACATCCAGACCAGCTGGGTCAAGCTCGGGACCACCGGAACCCGCGTGATGCTGAACAGCGGCGCCAACGATCTGGGCGGCACGCTGATGGAGGAGACCATCTCCCGGATGGCCGGATCGCAGCACGGCTCGGCGAAAACCGTCGCCGAGCTGGTCGAGATCGCCTCGGGCATCGGGCGACCGGCCCGGGAACGGACCACGACCTACGGTGTGCCGAAGCGGACGATGTCGGCACTCCCCTTGACAGTGGGGTAGTGCGAAAACCCACCCAGCTTTCGCGTGCGTAAGCTCGTGAGTTAGGGCAGGCTGACCAGTAGTAACGTGGGGTGCCGGGATAGGGTTTCGCCGGGCGGACTATCCCGCAGGCGAGGACAGACTAGGAGAGCGGCAGTGCCGTACATCATCGCTGAACCGTGCGTTGACGTGAAGGACAAGGCATGCATCGAGGAATGCCCCGTGGACTGCATCTACGAGGGTGGTCGCATGCTGTACATCCATCCCGACGAGTGCGTGGACTGTGGTGCATGTGAGCCGGTGTGCCCGGTGGAGGCGATCTTCTACGAAGACGACACCCCGGACCAATGGAGCGGATACGTCAACGCCAACGTCGATTTCTTCGACGAGCTGGGCTCGCCCGGCGGCGCCACGAAGGTCGGCAAGGTCGACTACGACCCGCCGTTCATCAAGGAACTGCCGCCGATGGCGAGCGAGTGAGATCTGACGTGTCACCGCGTGGCCGGGTCAGCGGTCAGCTGCCCGATTTTCCCTGGGACACCATCGCTTCGGTGAAGGTGAGGGCGGCCGCTCATCCCGGCGGGATCGTCGATCTGTCCGTCGGCACCCCCGTCGATCCGGTTGCTCCGGTGATCCGGGCGGCATTGAACTCGGTCGCCGAGGTGCCCGGATACCCGACCACGCACGGCACCCCCGAGCTCCGCGCGGCCGCGGTCGACGCGCTGAAGCGGCGCTACGGGATCACCGGTCTCGATCCGGCGGCCGTGCTGCCCGCGATCGGCACCAAGGAACTGATCGCCGGGCTTCCCCGGCTGCTCGGTCTCGGCCCCGGCGACTTGGTGGTCGTCCCCGAGGTCGCCTACCCCACCTACGAGGTCGGCGCGCTGCTGGCGGGCGCGCAGGTGCTGCGCGCCGACGGGCTGACCCGGCTCGGTCCGCAGACGCCCGCGCTGATCTACGTGAACTCGCCGTCCAACCCGACCGGTCGAGTACTCGGCGTCGATCATCTGCGCAAGGTGGTGGCTTTCGCGCGCGAACGTGGCGCGATCGTCGCCTCCGACGAGTGCTACCTGGGACTGGCCTGGGAGGGCCGCGCGGTCTCGCTGCTCGACCCCGAGGTGTGCGACGGCGACCACACCAACCTGCTCGCGCTGCATTCGCTGTCCAAGACCTCCAACCTGGCCAGCTACCGCGCGGGATTCGTGGCGGGCGACCCGGCTCTGGTGGCCGAGCTGCTCGAGGTACGCAAGCACGCGGGCATGATGGTGCCCTTCCCGATCCAGGCCGCGATGACGGCCGCGTTGAGCGACGACGCACACGAGGCGCAGCAGCGCGAGCGCTACCGGGCACGCCGCGAAGTGCTGCGAAAGGCTTTGCTGGAGGCCGGTTTCCGCATCGATCACTCGGAGGCGGGCCTGTATCTGTGGTCGACGCGCGGCGAGCCGTGCCGTACCACGCTGGACTGGCTGGCCGACCGCGGCATCCTCGCCGCTCCCGGCGACTTCTACGGCCCCGCCGCAGGCGAGCACGTGCGGATCGCGCTGACCGCGACCGACGAGCGCATCGCCGCGGCGGCCGAACGCCTCACCGTGGGCTGAGGGCCGGGGGCGGATCGCGGGACATGGCAGGCCGGTGGAAACCGGTGTGTCGGCGGCCGCGCGCGTCGGGCCGAGAGAGCTAGCCTGGGGTATGGACGCTGTCACGGTTGTCCCCACGCCGAGCAATGAGCCGGTGCATACCTACGCGCCGGGCAGCCCGGAACGGGAACTATTGCTCGGCAAACTGGCCGAGCTGTCCGCCGAGCAGGTCGACGTGCCGCTGGTGATCGGCGGCAAGCACCGGCCGGGCATCGGCGAACGACACGACATCGTCGCGCCGCATCGGCACCGACAGGTGCTGGGGACCTACACCGACACCACGCACTCGGAAGCACACGGAGCCATCGACGCCGCGATGGCGGCCGCACCCGGCTGGCGGGCCCTGCCGTTCGAGGAACGCGCCGCGGTGTTGTTGCGCGCGGCCGACCTGCTGGCCGGCCCTTGGCGGGAAACCGTCGCCGCGGCCACCATGCTCGGGCAGTCGAAATCGGCCCAGCAGGCGGAGATCGATGCGCCGTGCGAACTGGTCGACTTCTGGCGGTTCAACGTGTCCTTCGCGCGCGGCATCTTGGCGCAGCAGCCGCAATCCAGCGCTGGAATGTGGAACCGGATGGACTACCGGCCGCTCGAGGGATTCGTCTACGCCATCAGCCCGTTCAATTTCACCGCGATCGCCGGTAACCTGCCGACCGCTCCCGCGCTGATGGGCAACACCGTGGTGTGGAAGCCGTCGCCCACCCAGACCCTGTCTGCCTTCTACACCATGCGATTGCTGGAGGCGGCGGGCCTGCCACCCGGCGTGATCAACATGGTCACCGGAGACGGGGTGCAGCTGTCGGAGGTGGCGCTGACCGATCCGCGGTTGGCCGGTATCCACTTCACCGGTTCGGCCGAGACGTTCCAGTATCTCTGGCGGCAAGTCGGCGCGAATATCGGCCGCTACCACGGCTATCCGCGTCTGGTCGGGGAGACCGGCGGCAAGGACTTCATCGTCGCGCACCCTTCCGCCGATCCGGACGCGCTGCGTACCGCCCTGATTCGCGGCGCCTACGAGTATCAAGGCCAGAAGTGCTCGGCGGCCTCCCGCGCCTATATCGCGCGATCGGTGTGGCGCGCGATGGGCGATGACTTCCTGCACGTCACCGAACAGCTGAGTTATGGCGACGTCGCGGATCTGTCGAATTTCGGTGGGGCGCTGATCGATCGGCGGGCGTTCGACAAGAATGTGGCGGCCATCCAGCGCGCTAGGGATGCCGGTCTCACCATTCCGGTCGGTGGCAGCTACGACGACAGCGAAGGCTGGTTCGTCCGGCCGACCGTGTTCCTGACCGACAACCCGCACGACGAATCGTTCGCCACCGAGTACTTCGGACCGATTCTGTCGGTGTACGTCTACGACGACGCCGAACCCGGCGCGTACAGCGCGATTCTGGCCGAGGTCGAGTCCGCCGCGCCCTACGCGCTTACCGGCGCGGTGTTCGCGCAGGATCGGAACGCGATCGAACAGGCCGACGCCGCACTGCGATTCGCGGCGGGCAACTTCTACGTCAACGACAAGCCGACCGGTGCTGTTGTTGGCCAGCAGCCCTTCGGGGGCGCCCGCGCCTCCGGCACCGACGACAAGGCGGGCTCGCCGCTGAACTTGCTGCGCTGGGTCGCGCCGCGCACGATCAAGGAGACCTTCGTTCCGTCGGTCGAATACCGCTACCCGCACATGGATACGTGATACGCGCCGCGGCGGCGGGCCATACCTGACCAGCTAGACCAGCGGCTTCCGCAGACGCATCCGGATGCGCAGGTCGAGCAGATACGCATTGAGCGGGAACATCCGTACCGGCCGCGGCAGCCGGGTGTGCACCGCCGCGATGGCCCGCAGCAGCCGATCGAAGCGACGCTGATCGCGCTCGCTCCAGGTCATGCCCATCTCGTCGCGCAGGTGCTGGGGCAGCAGTCCGGTGACGACGAACCGCTGCAGCCTGGCGAAGACCAGCTGCACCGGACGCGGCATCATCTTCAGATCGATCAGATCCTCGAAGTAGTCCCGCAGGGCCGGTTCGATAGCGCGCTGCTTCAGGTTCTCATCCCAATACCGCTGGAATTCCGCACGATTCGCGGGCCACATCTCCGGCCGCATCTGCAGCGTGGTGCCCAGGCGTGCGGCGTAGTGATAGAAGGCGTCCGCGGTGGCGGGGTCCATCGGGCCGTGCATCCGGGTGTAGAGATCGTCGATGCCCCAGTACAGGCAGGCGGCCACCCACAGTTGCAGGTTCGGGTCGAAGGCGTTGTATTTCACCGGGCTCGCCGCGGTCGAGCGCACCGGGCGGTGGGAGACGTTGACCGCCGCACGGTAGGCGGCGCGTTCGTCGTCCGAGCCCAGGAGCGCGACCGCGATGTAGGTCAGTGTGGTGCGCAGCCGCTTGAGCGGGTGCAGGGTGACCTTGCCGCTGTCGACGGTGCTCTCCAGAACGCCGCGGCCCACCGGACGCAGGCTCAGTTGCAGGATGACGTTGGCGGTTCCGCCGAGGAACGCGGCGATTCCGTCCAGGTATTCCGCGACGGTCTCCGGGGTCAGTATCAGGTCCGGATCCGGCTCGTGCTCGGTGGTGCCCAGCGGCGCGGTCATCGTTGACCTCGTCTTTCGGTATCCGCCCGACCCACGGCCGAGCAATGAGAAGATTATGTCCTCACTTTCTCATTATCTTGATGGGCCTGTCAATCGACGCGGATCTGTCGTGATGGTATGCGATGCTGGAAGTGTCATTGTTTCGCCGACGCGGAGAGGGTGGAGGCATGGCCACGCTGACCAGACTGCTGCCGCTGGTGCGCGGTGCGGCCCCGGAGGACCGCAATCAGGCCCGTGTACTGGACGCGGCGCTGGTGGCGTTCTTGGACTTCGGCATCAAACGCACCAGCATGGTGGAGGTCGCGCGCCGCTGCGGGCTGTCGCTGGCCACCCTCTATCGCCGCTTCGCCAGCAAGTCCGATCTGATCAAAGCCGTCGGACTGCGCCAGACCCGGGAGTTCATCGAGGAAGTCGACGCCGCGCTGCAACGGCAGGTCGACCGGGACGCGAGCGCCGAGGATCAGATCGTCGAGCTGTTCGCTGCGTTCATCACCGGCCTGCGCGGAAACCAGCTGATCCACCGGCTGCTGGCGACCGAGCCCGAACTCGTGCTGCCCTACCTCACCACCGAAGGTGCCCCCGTCATCGAACTCGGGCGGGACTACCTCGCCGAGTTCATCACGCGGCTGCAGCGGGAGGGCAAGCTGCCGGAATACGACCCGGAACCGTTGGCCGAGATGATCGCCCGCACAGCGCTTTCGCTCGCGCTGACCCCGCAGACGGTGATCCCGCTCGGCGACGACGCCGCGATCCGGCAGTTCGCGCGCGACCACGTGGTGGTGTCGTTCCGGGTGCCGTAGTGGCCGGGACGATCGGCCGCTCAGCGGACGAGCGGGAGGCCGGTGAGCATCGCCTGGAGCATGGCGAGGACGTCGTCGGTCTGTTCGGCCGCGGTGCCGCGGGTGTGCGCCGTCACCGCGAAGCCGTTGCCAAAGGACGCCGAGGCTACCTCGGACTCACCGAAATCCGACCAGCCCCACTTGGTGCCGAGCACGAACGGCCAGCGCGCCGTGCCCCAATCCTGTTCGGTGCCGTCCTGGGCCGTCGAGCCCGCGGCCGCCATCCACTCGAAGATGGGCGATCCGGGGTCCTGGCGCAGTTTGGCGGCGAGGAAGTCGGACACGTCCGCCACGCTCGTCGCCCCGGCGCCCCAGCTGGGGCCGGGGACCGTCTCGGTGAGGCCGTATTCCGCGGCGATCGCGGCGACTGCCTGCGGATACTTGGCCTCCATCAGGCTCGCCGCCCCGTCGTCGGAGTAGCGGATCATTCGCTCGGCCAAGTCGCGGTCCTCGGCCGATCTGTCGCCGTGTCGCAGGGCGTAGTCGGCCATGAAGAGCTTGGCCAGCGACAGGCTCGAGCGCGACTCGTGTTCGTTGGCGGTGCCCCATCCGAGGCCGAAGGTGGTGCGCACGGAGATCGCGGTGCGCGGCGGCACGGCGGCGACCTCGTCGGTCTCGACGGGTTCGGCGCCCGCGACCGGCGCGAACAGTGCCAGGCACGCTCCCGCGACGAGCGCGGTCGCCGTCATTCGGTAGCCCATCGTCTCCTCCTGGCTCGCTGGGGTGCGCATCGGTCGGACAACACTGCGACGGACGGAATCGGACTGTCCGAGGTGCGATTGCCCAGAGATTGCCAGGTGAAACGAGATTTGCGTCAGACCAGCCGCAGGCCGAGCCGCCGCCGGATGCGCATATCCAGCAGATAGGCGTTGAACGGGAAGACGCGGATCGGCCGCGGCAGCCTGGCCTCCGCGGCGCCGACTGCGCGCAGAAGGTAGCCGAGCGCGCGTTCGTCGCGTTCGGTCCAGGTCAGGCCCATTTCGTCGCGCAAGTGCCGAGGCAGCAGACCCGTGACGAAGAAGCGATGCAGGCGGGCGAACGCCAGTTGCGCCGGGCGCGGCAGCATGCGCAGGTCGATCAGGTCATAGAAATAGGCGCGAACGGTCGGGTCGATGCTGGTCTCGGCGAGGTTCGCGGCCCAGTACTCGTCGAAGGCGCGCCGGTCGGCGGGCCACATCGTTTCGGGCATTTGCAGCGTGGTGCCCAGCCTGGCGCCGAGCCGGTAGAAGGCATCGGCGGTCGCCTCGTCCATCGGGCCGTGCATCCGCTCGTACAGATCCTTCGCACCCCAGTGCAGGCAGGCCGCGACCCACAGTTGCAGATCGGGGTCGAAGGCGTTGTAGCGCACCGGACTCGACGCGGTCGAATGGACCGGGCGATGCGAGACGTTGACCGCCTCCCGGTAGGCGGCGCGCTCCTCGTCGGTGCCGAGCATCGCCACGGACAGGTAGGTCAGGGTAGTGCGCAACCGTTTGACCGGGTGCAGCATGACCTTCCCGCTGTCGACGGTGCTCTCCACCACGCCGTATCCGACCGGCGGCGCGCTCAGCTGCATGATGACGTTCGCGGTGCCGCCGAGAAATCCGGCGATGCCATCGATGTACTGCCCGATGTCGAAGGAGTCCGGCGATTCGGGCCGATGCGTCGAGCGAAGTGGCCTGGTCATCGTTGACCTCGCAGTGCTGAGAAGGCTATGCAACAACTTTCTCACCGCATCAGCGGGGTGTCAACGACGCGGGTGCTCGGCCGGATGTCGCCGCGGCGCCGGGGAACCGACGAAGTAGCGTGGTCGAATGCCGTTCGTCCCGCCGCTGCTGCTCAGTTCGCTGAACCCGCTCGCCGTCGCAGGCGGAGCGGACATCCCCGACGCCGTCACGATCGACGGGATGACCCTCTCGCGCAGCGACCTGCTCGGCGCCGCCACCTCGGTGGCCGAACGTGTCGCCCGCGCGGAGCGGGTGGCGGTGCTGGCCGAACCGACCGTGGAGACCGTCCTCGCGGTGGTCGGCTGCCTGATCGCGGGCGTCACGGTGGTGCCGGTGCCGCCGGACTCCGGAACCGCGGAGCGGGCGCATATCCTCGCCGACTCGGGCGCGCAGGCGTGGCTGGGGAAGGCTCCGGAGGGCAGCGAGCTGCCGCGGGTGCCGGTGCGGCGGCACGCCAGGTCGTGGCACACCTATCCCGAACCTGATCCCGCCACAACGGCTTTCGTGTTGTACACCTCGGGTACCACGGGTCTGCCGAAGGGTGTCGTGCTGAGTCGCGGTGCGATCGCGGCCGGTCTGGACGCGCTCGCCGATGCATGGGCGTGGACCGCGAACGACGTTCTGGTACATGGGCTTCCGCTGTTCCACGTACACGGGCTGATCCTCGGCGTGCTGGGCCCGCTGCGCGTGGGCAGTCCGCTGATCCACACCGGTAAACCAACGCCTCAGGCATACGCGGCGGCCAAGGGTTCGCTGTACTTCGGCGTGCCCACCGTGTGGTCGCGGGTGGTCGACGACCCCGATGCGGCAAAGCAATTGGCCGACGCCCGGCTCCTGGTTTCTGGCAGCGCACCGCTGCCGGTCCCGGTGTTCGAGCGGCTGCGTGAGCTGACCGGGCACGCACCGATCGAGCGTTACGGCATGAGCGAAACCATGATCACCCTGTCCACCCGCGCCGATGGCGACCGCAGGCCGGGCTGGGTCGGCACGCCCGTACGCGGTGTGCAAACCCGGCTCAGGGACGAGTCCGGCGCCCCGGTCCCACACGACGGAGAGAGCATCGGCGGTCTCGAGGTGCTCGGCCCGATGCTTTTCGACGGCTACCTGAACCGTCCGGAGGCGACCGCGGAGTGCTGGACCGAGGACGGCTGGTTCCGGACCGGTGACGTGGCCGTCATCGACCCAGTCGGCTTCCACCGCATCGTCGGCCGGGAATCGGTGGACCTGATCAAGTCCGGCGGCTACCGCGTGGGCGCGGGCGAGGTCGAGACGGTGCTGCTCGGCCACCCCGCGGTCGCGGAGGCGGCGGTGGTCGGCCTCCCCGACGACGACCTCGGCCAGCGCATCACCGCCTTCGTCGTCCTGCGCGGCGCGGCCACCGAGCGCGCCTTGATCGACCATGTCGCCCAACAGCTTTCGGTGCACAAACGTCCTCGCGAGATCCGCGTGGTGGACGCCTTGCCGCGCAACGCCATGGGGAAGGTCCAGAAGAAATTGCTGAGCTGAGAGGTCGATCGTTTGACCTCGAGTTAGGTCAAGGTTCTACGGTCGCCACATGACCTCCAACCTGACCCCCGAACAGATCGACTACCTGCACACCCAGCGCCTCGGCCGCCTGGCCACCGTCCGCCCCGACGGCACACCGCAGAACAACCCGGTCGGCTTCCACTACAACGCCGACCTCGGCACCATCGACATCGCGGGCTGGAACATGGGCGCCTCCCGAAAGTTCCGCAACCTCGCCACCAATGACCACGTCGCATTCGTCGTCGACGACATCGCCTCCGTCCAACCCTGGCGCGTCCGCTGCCTGGAAATCCGCGGCACCGCCGAAGCGCTCACCGACGTCGACCCCTACATTTCCGGCGTCTCCCGCGAAATGATCCGCATCCGCCCGGACCGGATCATCGCCTTCGGCTTGGCAGGTGAGGACCCCGACAACGCCTGACCGGTCCAATAGACGTTGAGCGGGCCTTCAAAAACCACCGTCGCGGCTCAAAGCCTCGCGCGGCGAGCACCGCGGCGCCGTGGGCGCAGCTGGTACAGGCGGTACCAGGCCAGTGCGAGGAAGATGACCCCTAGACCGGCCACGACTCCCATGTCGACCAACCACGTGCCGAGAGTGTGTCTCCACAGTGGGTCGGCTGCGCCCGTGTGCGGTGAGAGGGTGTCGAGGTCGAGGGTGGCGGCTGCCGCGCCGTAGCCCCAACGGGACGGCGATAGGTAGGACAGTTGGTCCAGGACGGGTGTGCCGGGGAGCCGCACCAGGCCTCCGGTGAGCACCAGTTGCGCCATCGACAGCACTATCAGCAGCGGCAGCGTCTTCTCCGAGGTGTCCACCATGACCGACACCAGCAAGCCAAGTGCCAGCGATGTGATGCCGAGCAGCGCCATCGCCAGGATCAGCTCCAGCTCGACCGACGTGAATATCCCTTTCGCCGGCATGCTCTCACCAATGGTGCCGATGAAGAACAGCAGCGCCGCCTGCACAGTGGTGATCACGCCGAGGACCAGCAGTTTCGATATCAGATAGACCCCAGCCGACAGGCCCGCCGCGCGTTCTCTGCGGTAGATCGTCTGCTCCTTGACGATCTCACGAATCGAGTTGCCGGTGCCGATGAAGCATGCGGCGAAGATCAGAATCATGAGTTTGGTCGGGGCATCGGTGTTGGTTCCCGGCGTCCCGGCGAAACCCTCGCCCGTCGGTATCGCGGCGATCAAGCCACCGAGAAGCAGGGGCATCACGCCGAGCAGCACCAGATAACTGCGGTCCGAGGCGATCACCGCCAGATATCGCCGGCACAGCGTACTGAGCTGGCTGAGCTTGGATTGCGGCGCGGGCGGCGGCGCGGGTGGGCGCACTTCCGCCGGGCCGACATCGTCGGTCAGCCCGACCGCCACGTACTGCTCGAAGCGTGACGAAGCCCGGAACTCACCGGCCCAGTCGCGGTCGGGGTCGCGATCGAATGCCTGGAAAACCTCGGCCCAGCTGCGTTGCGCGAAATGCTGCAATCCCTCCGCGGGCGGCCCGTAATAGGCCAGCCGCCCGCCGGGCACCAGAACCAGCAAGCGGTCACAGGAATCGAGATTCGCGACGCTGTGCGTGACGACGATGACGGTCCGCCCGTCATGCGCCAGTTCGGACAGCATTTCCATGACCGTTTTGTCCAGGCCAGGATCGAGGCCGGAGGTCGGTTCGTCGAGGAACAACATGGACGGCTTGGTCAGCAACTCCAGCGCGACGCTCACGCGTTTGCGCTGCCCGCCGGAGAGCCTATCGATGCGGGTATCGGCGTGCCGCGCCAAACCGAGCTCCTCGAGGACCTCGTCGACCCGCTGCTCCCGCTCCTCGCTGAGTGTGTCACCGGGGAAGCGCAGTTCGGCCGCGTAGAGCAGGGCGCGCCGCGTCGGAAGCTGGCTGTGCAGGATGTCCTCCTGCGGGACCAGCCCGATCCGATGCCGGAGCTCGTCGTAATCGGTGTACAGGTCGCGTCCGTCGTAACGGACCGTCCCCTCCGTCGCGGGCCGCAACCCGGTGACCGCGCCGAGCAGTGTCGACTTGCCCGCCCCACTGGGCCCGATGACGCCGACGAGCGAGCGCTCCGGGATGGGGAAGCTCACCTCGTCGAGGATTACCTTGCCTTCCGGTGTACGCACGATGAGGTTCTGCACCGAGACCGACACGTCGCCGGTGTCGACGAACTCGCGCAGCTCGTCGCCGATGAGCCGGAACGTGGTGTGCCCCATGCCGATCAAGTCGGATTCGGAGAGGTCTGCGCCGTCGACCCGGGCGCCGTTGACGTAGGTGCCGTTGTGGCTGCCGAGGTCGACGATCCGGTACCGGCCCGCGCCGATCACCTGCAGTTCGGCGTGATGGCGGGAAACCATGAGATCGGACACGACGATGTCGTTGTCGGCGCCGCGCCCGATCCGAAGCGTGCCCGATGTGATCCGGACGACCGCGCCGGGGTGTGCCGCCGCGGAGGACGATCGCGAAACACGCCGGGGCAGGCCCGGATGGAACTTGGTGACCGTTGCCTCATCGTCGAGGTCGTAGCCGGGATCGGGGACGACCATCGTGTCTCCGCCGACCTCGTCGGCGGACTCGTGACCGGGGGGTTCTTCCACCGAGCAGGCCAACTGCTCACCGTCCACGGCGTGACCGAGCTGGAACGTCTCGTCGTGGTCGATCACCATTCGCTCGACCCGGTGCCCCTCGAAAAAGGTCCCGTTGAGGCTGCCCGCGTCCTCGATTTCCCAACCGCCCGAACCCTGCTCCAGAACGGCGTGCAACGAGGATACTCGCGGATCGCTCACAACAATGTCGGCTTCCGGATCGCGACCGACATTATATGCGCCGCCAGCGCGTAGCCGATAGACCCGTTCCCTCGTCTGCACCACAAGGACAGGTGCATCGATAAATTCGGTGTCGGACGGTTTATCCGCCATAGCGCGAGTATACGACCGTGCCGCACTGTCGCCGCAATAGTCAGCTACCCGCAATCCGTCGCGGTGTCCGCTTGCTGCCCGCCTCGGGCTCTCGACTTCACCAGGGCTGACCTGCGTAAATGTACCGGGCGAGCAGAAAGGCAGCCACATCCGGCCCCGTGTGATCCGGCAGCGGAGCCGCTGAGCGGGCCACCACGCCGAAGGAAGGAAATTCGGGCGAAATTCGCAATTCGAACCCGATCGGGCCGACGCGGCGGCTGGACGCAAGATCGAGGCCGAATATTTTCCAATTTGTGTTTCCATGGTGCACCGAATTCTGTTATTTTCCCTCATTTTGTGCCGACAACGGGGATGCCGATGTAGACCTTCTTCCAATTCCCCGGTAGAACCCCTGTTATGTGCCGTACACGCGGCCGGATGATCGCACCGGAGTATTCTGCGGGAGTGTCGTCCTCACAGGTCGCCGTCGTTTTCGCCCTCAGCGCGGCCGTGTGTATAGCGCTCGGGGCGGCGTTCCGTCAGCGTGCCGCCGCACGAACGGCCGACGCGCCCGACTCGCTCGGGGCCATGGGTGGTCTGCTCCGCACCTCCGAATGGTGGCTGGGGACGCTCGTAGGCGTCGGTGGATTCGCCTTCCAGGCGGCCGCCTTGGGTAGGGGAGCGCTGATGCTCGTGCAGCCCCTGCTGGTGCTGTCGCTGCTGTTCGTGCTGCCGCTGGGCGCGTGGCTCAACGGGCACTCGGTATCGGCCGGCGATTGGGGATGGGCGCTGACGCTGACCACCGGTATCGCGATTCTGGTGGTGGTCGGCGACCCTCGGCCCGGCCAGCCGCACGCCGAGGCGTTGCACTGGGTGATCGTGGGGCTCATCTTCGTTCCCTTGTTCACCGCCGCGCTGCTCGGTGCCCGTGCCTGGCCGGGGCCACGGCGGGCGGTACTGCTCGGCCTGATCTCCGGTGCGCTGTTCGGACTCGCCGCCGTGCTCGTCAAGGGCGTGATGGCAACCGCAGGGCGGGGCGTGAACGCGGTGCTCGTCTCGGCCGAGACCTACGCGCTGGTTGTCGTCGGCCTGTCCGCCACGGTGCTGCAACAGTACTCGTATCGGTCCGGAAGCCTGCATGCATCGTTCCCGGCGGCGACGGTCGTCGAACCGGTGGTGGTCGGCGCCCTTGGATTCCTGGCGCTCGGCGAGTACCTGGATGTGGATGTCGAGCTGGTCGCGCTGCTGGTGGGCGCGCTCGCGACGGTGGTCGTCGCGACGATCGCGCTCGCGCGCAGCAAAAGCGCCGACGCAGCCCTGGCACCCGGCCCGCCGGGCCAAGCGCCACCGTGGGACGTATCGCATCGGTTCCGCAGCGACAGCTCGTAGTGGTGGAGCACCACCGCCATCACTTCGGCGAACGCCTCCGCACTGGTGTCTCGGTGTGAAAAGCCCTCCTTCACAGCGATATCGGCCGATATCGCTCAGTATTCCCGTGACGTGTCCGGCTTCATGCGGCCTGCCTCGATCAGCGTTTGCCGTGCTGCTGCCTTGCGCGGGCAGTCCTGCACGCGGCATTCCCGGTGGCGCTGCATGGTGGCGTGCGCTTCGGGCACGCTGAGTGGGTGGTCGGGTGCCTCGTGTGGCCAACCCTGTGGCCATAGCCCGATGTCGGCGGGCCGCGCATCTTCGGCCTGGATACGTCGGCGCTCGGCGCGCCACTCGGCCTGTACGCGGTCGATGATCGCCTGCGGGGACGTTTCGTCCGGCTCAGCTTCCCTCCGCTCTCTAATGCGTTTGTCAAGCGGCGGTGGTGGAGTTGGTTGCTGGTTTGTAGGGCTGGCGGTTGCGGAGGATGGCGTGTAGGACGTTGACGCGTCGGCGAGCGAGTGCGATGACGGCTTGGTGGTGGAGTTTGCCTTCGGCTCTTTTGCGTTGGTAATAGGTTTTGCTGGCGTTGTCGTGCCGGACGGCGATGAACGCTGATTGGTAGAAGACTCGTTTGAGGACTCTGTCGCCAGTGGTGGCGCGTTGCAGGTAACGGACCTTGCCGGATTGTTTGAGTACCGGTGCCAGTCCGGCTGCGGCGGCGAGCTGATCACCGGTGGCGAACCTGTCGACACCGCCGGTGATGGCGAGGAACTCTGCTGTGAGCGTGGCCCCCATCCCGGGCAGGCTGCGGATGAGGGCCGCGTCAGGGTGATCTCGCAAGACCGCCTCGATACGTGCATCGATGGTCTTGAGTTGCTCACGTCCGTTCAATGCTTCGGCGGCCAGGCCGCGGATCAGATCGGCGGCCACGGATTCGCCTTGGACAGCGATTGTTTGGGCTTGTGCGGCGGTGATGGCGGCGGTGGCCAGTGCCTGGATGGTGGTCTCTTTGACGTTGCCTGTTCTGCGCAGGTGTGCCAGCAGGCGGTTATGCCCGGCGGCCCTGATCTCGGCGGGGGTGACGTAGCGAGTCAGCAGGTGCAGTCCGGTCTTGGTGGTTGGGTCCACGACGCTTTCGAGGCCGGGGTGAATCGAGGTCAGCATGTCCCGCAACCGGGTCGCGCGGCGGGTTTGATCGGCGACGATCTCGCTGCGCCGACCGACCAGCAGTCGCAGTTCGATGTCGGGTTCGCGCCCAGTGGTGACCGAGCGCAGGTCGTCACGGACGCGGACCTGGTCGGCGATCACGGCGGCGTCTTTGGGATCGCTCTTGTTCTCACCTCCGGTGGTGGCTCGCCGGGCCCTGTTGACCGCCAGCCCAGGCACGTGTACCACCGAGATCTCCGCATCCAGCAGCATCGCCTCGACCAGGCCGGCGATACCACCCAAGATGTCGATCCCCACTGTCGCCGGACCATGCTTGCTTTGCGCACCACGGATTTCATCGATCAGGTCGGCGATCTCGGCCGCGGTGTTGTCGACCTTATGAGAGGCCAGCAGCTTCCCGGTCTCGGCGACCTTCACAGCGGCCCAGTGGACCTCTTTCGCTATATCGATACCCACGGCAATAGTCATAGACGGCACACCCTTCTCCCAGTAGCGATCCCTGTCCTGTGCAGCCACTTCCCGCCGTCTCGGCCCTCCATAGCGATTCGACGTCGCATTCTCTAATCAGCGGTCGAGAAGAAGCAGCGGGACAGGGGGCGCAGCGGCGGTGGCCATCCCAGGGCAACCAATTGAAAACCATCCCTGCCCCGCTCGCACACCCGATCATTCCGGACGACCGGGGTACATCAGAAAGGTAGGACCAGTTGAACCCCATCGCACTGCCTTCCCCTGCCTGGTCTTTGGAGCGTCCCCAGGCCGGGTAGTGCGTGTGTCCCTGCCGGTCCCGTGCTGCCCTCGAGTGGAGGACCGATCGAAACCCATCCGGCCTCAGGTCGCCGGGCCCGACGCTAGAAGTCCGGTAGCGCTGCTCGGGAGATTCTTGCGTTAGATTGCAGTAGCAGCCGAGAATCGTTGATCTGAACGGGAAATAGGCGCGACGATCGATGGTGCAACGCAAGCCCTCGCGTCAGGACAAAACCATGAAGCTTCGAATGCTGGGTGGCCCCAGCGGAAACGGCAACTCGCCCACCTTGTGGGCCACCGATCATGGCACCGCTGTCGTCCAAGGCTGGGAGATCCCCGGCTGCGCCGACACGGTAGAGATCCCGCACCGTCTACTTTCGTTTCTCGAGCCAGGAACGTGGCTGGACACGCCGCTATCGGATTCCGGCGGCGGATGCTTCCGACTGTCCGGGCGGCGTGTCACCGACGCTGAAGCTCTCGCTCAACTGAATTTGCCCGACCATGAGGTTGCCGTGGAAGTGCGCCTAGCGGCAGAGAGGACTCCTCATGCAACTGGTCACCACTGATCCGTTCCCGCCATTGTTCGCTCGTGCCAAACGGCGCGCCTTCCATTGCGAGACAAGGGATTCGTACCTGGTCGATGACGAGGTGGAATCGTTGCGCCGATTCTTGGCAGGCGAGCCGCCATTGCCGCCGCCGGATACCTGGCAGGACTGGCGGGCCTTGATGACCGAGACAACCGGGCGCGGCGTAGCCGTGCAGCGGGTGCGGGTGGTGACGGTACCGCACAGTGACTACGTCAGCTGGCTGCTGTACACCACAGCAAACGGTGACCTCGGACTGCACGAGGACATCCGGTGGTTGCCGCGCCATCTTGCCGCGTCGTTGCCGGTGCCGCTGGACGACTGGTGGCTGTTCGATGACGATTTGCTCGCCTACAACGTCAACGACGCTGACGGTGCAGCGGTGGGGGTTGCGGTCACCGAAGATCCACTCGCCATATCGGCCTACGGGCCGGTACGAGACCAGTTGTGGGACGCGGCGATACCGCACCAGGATTACATCCGTAGCGAGTACACCCAGGCGTGAGCGGTGTACGGGAAGCACGCGAGAACCTAGGTACTCGCCTGCGTGAACTCCGAAAGGACGCCAGCCTCAACGGTCAGCAACTCGCCGACCGTTGTGGCTGGCATCCTTCGAAGGTGTCGAGGATCGAGCACGGCAGGCAGACACCCACCGAAAATGACATCCGAGACTGGTGTGCCGCGACCGATGCCACACTCCAAATCCCCGACCTGATCGCCTCTGTTCGCAACATCAACGCGGCCTACCTCGAGTGGAAACGCATCCTCGCAAACGGGCACACGCGGCGCCAGCAGCAGGCGATCGAGTGGGAAGCCGGTACCCGGCTTCAGCGCTGGTACGAAACCGAACTGGTGCCCGGGCTTCTCCAAACCCGCCGATACGCTGAGGCTGTCTTGCGGGCCTGCATCGCTATGGTCGACGGACCCGACGACTTGGCCGCCGCCGTGGATACCCGCATGGCTCGTAAGGCCGTGCTGTCCGAGGGAGTGCACCGGTTCAGCTTCCTACTTGCCGAGCAATGCCTGTACACCACTGTTGGCGACGATGATGTGATGGCCGAGCAGCTGACCGCACTGCTCGGGCTCGACAACCCGCGAGTTGTACTCGGCGTCATTCCCCGGGATGCCGCATTCCGCTATCCGGCGACAAATTTCGTGATCTTCGACCGGCGCATGGTTCAAGTCGAGACGGTTGCCGCCGAGCTGACCGTTACTCAACCACGCGAACTCGACTTGTACGAGAAGACCTTTCAGGCACTCAGCGCCGGAGCGATGCGCGGAGAGGCAGCCCGCGCACTGATCACAACCGCATTGCAGCGGCGCACGCCCACTCCAGGCTGATGCGAAGCCCTGGATCATTCTGTCGGCGATCGCGCATCGACACCATCCTGAACGCGAGGCCATCTTGACCACTCTCGCCGAGAACATGGTCGACGCGGCCAACCGCGATATGTACATTGACCTGATAATGGCCGTTCTCCCGAAGGCGGCCCGGCACTTCTTGGAGAGCCTCATGCCGACCACCGGAACGCACAAGTACAGAAGCGAGTTCGCCCGGCATTACTACTCCGAAGGCAAAGCGGAGGGCCAAGCGGAGGGTGAGGTCCTTGGTGAGGCCAAAGCGCTGCTGCGGGTGTTGCGCAATCGTGGCATCACCGTGCCCGAGCCGACCGAGACTCGGGTCCGAGAGTGCACTGATCAGATCCAGATCGAGACCTGGCTCGACCGTGCCTTGACCGCCCGCGACCTCGACGAAGTCTTCAGCGAGTAAGCGCCCACTGTCTCGGAGGGGGCAGGGTGAACACCGACGTCGGACCATCGCGACACCCAAGCATCGAATCGTTCTATACCGAGGGTGAGATACGAGGATTCGAACGCTGGAAGGCTCACGGCGCAGCCGCTGCACTACTGGCGGTCCTGGACGAACGTGGTATCTCTGTGTCCGACTGGGGCGCAGCGCGGATCAATGCGTGCATCGATCCCGACGTGCTTCTCACCTGGGCCAGACGAGCAGTCAACGGACAGTCCCTGAACGAGATTCTCGCTGATCAACTCCCTGACTCCGACAGGACGCCTACAGCCGATGGCTGCTGCTACCGCAGCGGCTTCGCGCGACGTCACTACCTCGACGGCTATGCCAGCGGGCTGACCAAGGTGTTGCTCGCGCTTCTGAAAGAACGCGATATCGATCTCTCCCCTAGGCAACTCCGCTGCATCATGGGCACTACCGATACAGACCAGATCAACACTTGGATAGACCGCGCCGTCACCGCCGACAGTCTCGATGAGATCTTCGCGCAGCACCCGAAGCCGTAGTACACACACTCCAGCAAGCGGACAGCCAACCGCGCACTGCGCGTTGCCGGGCGACGCTGCTGACCTGGCAGACAGGTCCCCGTTGCCCGGCAGCCGCGGGCGAACTCAGTCGTTCGCGTGCAGGTCGGCGTTGAGTTCGATGCCGGTGCCCTTGCGGGGGACGACCTCGACCGCGCCGGTGGTGGAGTTGCGGCGGAACAGGAGGTTGTCGCGGCCGGACAGTTCGGCGGCCTTGACCACGGTGCCGTCTGGGGTGGCGACCTTGGTGCCCGCGGTCAGGTAGAGGCCCGCCTCGACGACGCAGTCGTTGCCGAGCGGGATGCCGAGGCCGGAGTTCGCGCCGAGCAGGGACCGCTCGCCGATGGAGATCACCGTGGTGCCGCCGCCGGACAGCGTGCCCATGATGGACGCGCCGCCGCCGATGTCGGAGCCGTCGCCGACCACGACGCCCGCGGAGATGCGGCCCTCGACCATGGACGCGCCGAGGGTGCCCGCGTTGAAGTTCACGAAGCCCTCGTGCATGACGGTGGTCCCGGAGGCCAGGTGCGCGCCGAGGCGGACGCGGTCGGCGTCGCCGATGCGGACGCCGGAGGGCAGCACGTAGTCGACCATGCGCGGGAACTTATCGACGCTGTAGACCGTGACCGGGCCGCGGGCGCGCAGCTTGGCGCGGGTGGCCTCGAAGCCCTCCACCGCGGCGGGGCCGTGGTTGGTCCACACCACGTTGGTCAGCAGGCCGAACTGGCCCTCCAGGCTCACCTCGTGCGGCTTGACCAGGCGATGCGAGAGCAGGTGCAGGCGCAGGTAGACGTCGTGCGCGTCGACCGGTGCGGCGGCCAGGTCGGCGATCGTGGTGCGCACCGCGATCACGTCGACCCCGCGCGCGTCGTCGAAGCCGAGCAGCGCCGCGTACTCGGCGGGCGCGTCGTCCAGTCGCTTGGTGCCGCTCTCGGAGAACTCGCCCAGCTGCGGGTTCGGGTACCACGTGTCCAGCACGGTCCCGTCCGCGGTCACATTGGCGATACCGACTGCTGCTGCTCCCTGGATGCTCACGTCACTAGAGGTTACCCACCCGCGTCGAACGGGCGTGCGGCTGCTCCGGTCCGCATGCTCTCGACGGATGGTCAGTCGGTCTTGGGTGTGGGCGTCTGCTCGATGAGGGTGGCGGTGGCTCGGTCGAGGAATTCGCAGAACAGTTTGTGCTCCTCGGGGGTGAAGCGGTCGGTGAGGGCGCGTTCGAGCACGATGACTTCCTGGTAGGCGCGCTCGAGCAGGTCGCGGCCTGCTGGGGTGAGGCTGGCGATCATGACTTTGGCATGCACGGGGGACGGATTCCGGTCGATCAGTTCCTTGTTCTGCATCCCGGCCAGGACGGTGGCCATGCTCTGCTGGGTGACCCCACAGGCGCGGGCTAGTTGAGCGCCGGACATGTCGTCCTCGCGCGACAGGATCAGCAGCACCGTGTACTGGGTCATGGTCAGCCCGTAGGCGCGCAGCACGGTCTCGTGATGGCCCATCAGCGCCTGTTCGGCGCGACGGATCCGGCTGCATACGTACTCCTCCACAGGCACATCGGTCATGTCACAACCTTCTAAGTTGACTCAGCTAGCTGATAATGGTTGAGTTCCTGTATCAGGATACTGAGTCAAGACAAAGGGTTGTATGTAATGAAGGCTGTTGTTCTGGACACCGACGATCAGTTCCGCATCTCGGAGATGGCCGAACCCGTGGCCGGTCCGGGCGAGGTCGCGATCCGGGTCTCGTACGCGGGCGTCCAGTACGGCGACGTGCTGGTGCGTGCGGGTCACTTCCCGATCCCGCGCCCCTTCGTGCCGGGTTTCGAAGCCGCCGGTGAAATCGTCGCGGTCGGTGACGGTGTGGACGAGGCGCGGATCGGTGAGCAGGTCACCGCGCTGATCGGCGGGGGCGGTTACGCCGAAGTGGTGACTGCGCCGGAGGTGCTGACGATCAACGCCGCTGGAGTCGGCCTGCGCGATGCCGCCGGGTTCGGGTGGGTGGCACCGACCGCCTACGACCTGATCAACACCGTCGCCAGGGTGCGGGACGGGGACAGTGTGCTGATCCATGCCGCCGCCGGTGGTGTCGGCTCGCTGGCCGTGCAGTTCGCCGCCGCCGCCGGTGCGGAGCGGATCGTCGGGGTGGTCGGTGACGCCGGTCAGGTCGACTACGCCCGCCGTTTCGGCTACCACGACGTGCTGCTTCGGGAGCAGTTTCCCGATGCCATCGGGGAGGAGAGGTTCGACGTGATTCTGGATCCGATCGGCGGCTCCACCCGCGTCGCGAATCTGGCGCGGTTGGCTCCGCACGGCCGAATCGCGATCTACGGCAATATCGCCACCTTCGACCCGGTCACCGTGTCGGCCAACGACCTGCTGATGCAGGGTCAGTCGCTGATGACCTACAACAGCAACCTGGCCGCCCAGACCCACCCGGAGCGGTTGGCCGATAGCGCCGCCCAGGCCATGGCGATGGTTGCCGATGGATCGGTGTGCATAGACATCACCGCCGAATACGCCCTCGCCGACGTCGAGACCGCGATCGCGAACCTGGCCGCGGGAGCGACCCGCGGCAAGAGCATCGTCCGCATCGGGTGACTCGCCGATCCGGCGGAGACCGCCCGGCCTCGCCATGTGGTGACGGGCGCGGCCAGGCGACCGCCGTAGGGTGAAGGGCGTGACCATCGACCTGCATGCCGACCCGATCACGCTGACCGCCGCGCTTGTCGACATACCGAGCGTTTCGCTGGGTGAGGTGGCCATCGCGGACGTGGTGGAGCGGGCGTTGCGGGAGCAGACGGTGGGGTTCGAGGTGCTGCGGCACGGGAACGTGGTGCTGGCGCGCACGAATCGCGGGCTGCCGACCCGGGTGATCCTGGCCGGGCACCTGGACACCGTGCCGATCGCCGACAACGTGCCCGGACGCTTCGGCGTGAACCCGCTGGGCGAGCAGGTGCTATTCGGCTGCGGCTCGGTGGACATGAAATCCGGCGACGCGGTGTTCCTGCACCTGGCCGCGACGGTCGCCGATCCGGTGCACGATCTGACCCTGATCTTCTACGACGGCGAGGAGATCGCCGCGGAATTCAACGGGCTCGGCCACATCGAGCGTGACCTGCCCGACTGGCTCACCGGCGATCTCGCGGTGCTCGGCGAACCGTCCGCCGGGTGGATCGAAGCGGGTTGCCAAGGCACGCTGCGGGTTCGGCTGGGCACCTCGGGCGTGCGGGCGCATTCGGCGCGAGCCTGGCTGGGCGACAACGCGATTCACCGATTGGCTCCGATCCTGCAACGGCTGGCCGACTACCGTGCGCGTGAGGTTGACATCGACGGCTGCGTCTATCGCGAGGGGCTGTCCGCGGTCCGCGTCGCGGGCGGTGTGGCGGGCAATGTGGTGCCGGACGTCGCCGAGCTGGACGTCAACTTCCGTTTCGCCCCCGACCGCAGCGTGGAGCGAGCGATCGAGCACGTGCGCGAGGTCTTCGACGGGCTCGAGCTCTCCTTCGACGTGACCGACTCCGCACCCGGCGCGCTGCCCGGGCTGTCCGCCCCGGCCGCCAAGGACCTCATCGCCTCGGTGCAGCGGCACGGTGGCGGCGGTGTGCGCGCCAAGTACGGCTGGACCGACGTCTCCCGGTTCGCCGCCCGCGGCATCCCCGCCGTCAACTTCGGTCCCGGCGACCCCAACCTCGCGCACAAGCGTGACGAGCACGTCCCGGTGGACCAGATCACCGCCGTCACCGCCATGCTGCGCAACTACCTGACCGGCACCGCGGGGTAGCCGAACGCGCAGATTGCGGATGCGTCTCGCCATCGCTGCGCCCGGCTGAACGCCGGACGACTTCTCACGTCCAGCCAGTGTGTGATCGCTTCCGGACGGTAGCGTAGAACGCATGTCCACCGACGCCGCCGACCCTGAGATCACCACCAAGCCGAAGTCGACAGCGAAGTTCCGGGGGCCGATCATGTTCCGCCGCGACCGCAAAGACGGCCTCGGCACCGCCGACCGGAATCTGCTGGACCAGCGCGGCGACACGGACTGGGTACACACCGACCCCTGGCGCGTGCTGCGCATCCAAGCCGAGTTCGTCGAGGGATTCGGCGCGCTCGCGGAGGTGCCCCGCGCGGTGACCGTCTTCGGTTCCGCGCGCACGTCGGTCGACCATCCCGAATACCAGGCGGGCCGGGCGATCGGCGCCGCGCTGGCGCGGGCCGGTTTCGCGGTGATCACCGGCGGCGGGCCCGGCGCGATGGAGGCGGCCAACCGCGGCGCCTGCGAGGCGGGCGGCTACTCCATCGGCCTCGGCATCGAGTTGCCGTTCGAGCAGAGCCTCAACGAGTGGGTGGATCTGGGCATCAACTTCCGCTATTTCTTCGTCCGCAAGACGATGTTCGTGAAGTACTCCCAGGCGTTCATCTGCCTGCCCGGCGGTTTCGGCACGCTCGACGAGTTGTTCGAGGCGCTGACTCTGGTGCAGACCCGCAAGATCACCCGGTTCCCGATCATCCTGTTCGGCAGCAGGTACTGGGCCGGACTGGTCGACTGGCTGCGGGATTCACTCGGTGGCTCCGGCAAGATCTCGCCCGGTGACCTCGGCCTGCTGCACGTGACCGACAGTGTCGAGGAGGTCGTGAGCATCATCCAGGCCAACGTGGAAGCAGGCGGCGCCGAGGACGCGATCGGTACGGAGGACGAATGGTGAACGGCCAGCCCTTCGCCGTCTGCGTCTACTGCTCGGCGAGCACCACCGACCCGGACCACCTCTCGCTGGCCGCCCGGGTAGGCACCGAAATCGCCCGGCGCGGCTGGCAATTGGTGTCCGGCGGCGGTCACGTCTCGATGATGGGCGCGGTGGCCACCGCGGCACGCGCCGGTGGTGCGAAGACCATCGGCGTCATCCCGAAACACCTGGTGCACCGCGAGGTCGCGGACGTCGACGCCGACGAACTCGTGGTCACCGACACGATGCGCCAGCGCAAGCAGGTGATGGAGGACCGCGCCGACGCCTTCCTCACCCTGCCCGGGGGCATCGGCACGCTGGAGGAGTTCTTCGAGACGTGGACCGGTGGCTATCTGGGACAGCATGAGAAGCCGGTTATTGTGCTGGATCCCAATGGATTCTTTCGCGGCTTGTTCTCCTGGCTGGATGAGTTGTACGACCGACAGTTCGTGCCCCAGACAGCGATGTCCCGGATTACGGTGGTGACCGATCTCCCGTCCGCGTTCGCGGCACTGGAGGCGCCGCGTACCGCTTGACGAGGAGAACTGAAGACGTGAGCAGCGACGCACGCTCGACGGTGAGCCTGGCCGATATCGTCCGCAATCTGCCCGCCATCGCACTGGACGTGCCGGGCATGCTGCGCAGCGCGCGGGGAATCCTGGTGAAGCGGGAGTCCAAGGCTTCCATCGGGCTGTATTTCCAGCGCAGAGCCCATCGTCACCCGGATCGTCCGTTCCTGCGGTTCGAGGGCGCGACGTACACCTACGGCGAGGCCAACGCCCAGGTGAACCGCTATGCGAGCGTCCTGGCAGCGCGCGGTGCGCGGCGCGGCGACGTGGTCGGCGTGCTGATGACCAACCGACCGGAGACGCTGTTCGTCGTACTGGCCACGGTGAAACTCGGCGCCACCGTCGGCTTGCTCAACCACCACCAGCGCGGGGATGTACTCGCCCACAGCTTCGGCTTGCTCGGCAGCGTGCTGAACGTGGTCGGCGCGGAATGCGCGGAAGCGATCGACTCGCTGCCCGAGCCACCCGGCAACCTCCTGTCGGCCGACGACCTGCATCGGGCGGCCGAGAGCGCCGACGACACCGACCCGCCGAGTTGCGCCCAGGTCACCGCGCGCGAGCGCGCGTTCCTCATCTTCACCTCCGGCACCACGGGCCTGCCGAAGGCCAGTGTGATGACCCATATCCGGTGGGCCAAGTGCATGGCCGGGTTCGGGGGTCTCGGCATTCGCCTGCGCGGCGACGACACCCTGTACTGCTGCTTGCCGCTCTATCACAACAACGCCGTCACCGTCGCGTTGTCGGCGGTGCTCGCTTCCGGCGGCGCATTCGCCCTCGGGCGGGGATTCTCCGCGTCGCGGTTCTGGGACGAGGTCATCCGGGAACAGGCGACGGCCTTCGTCTACATCGGCGAGTTGTGCCGCTACCTGCTCAACCAGCCCGTCAAACCAACCGACCGGCAGCACTTGGTCCGGCTCGTCGTCGGCAACGGACTACGCCCAGAACTGTGGGAGGAGTTCGAATCCCGCTTCGGCATCGAGCGGATCGTGGAGTTCTACGGTGCGAGCGAGGCGAATATCGGGTTCGCGAACGTCTTCGGCGTGGAGCGCACCGCGGGTTTCGGCCCACTGCCGTATGCGGTGGTGGAGTACGACGACGAGACCGGAAAGGCCAAGCGGGACAACAACGGGTGGCTGCGCCGGGTGGGCACCGGCGGCGTCGGGCTGCTGCTGGCCAAAGTGTCCGATCGCGCCCCGTTCGACGGTTACACCGACAAGGCCGCCTCCGAGGCCAAGCTGGTACGCGACGGTTTCGAGCCGGGCGACGTCTGGTTCGACACCGGCGATCTGGTGCGCGACCAGGGCTGGCATCACATCGCATTCGTGGACCGGCTCGGCGACACGTTCCGCTGGAAGGGCGAGAACGTGGCGACCACCGAGGTGGAGGGCGTGCTGAGCAAGGCGGAGCCGATCGCCCAGGCGGTGGTCTACGGCGTGAACATCCCCGGAACCGACGGCAAGGCGGGCATAGCCGCCGTTATGCTGCACCCGGGCGCCGAGTTCGACCCGGTCGCGCTGGCGAAGCTTGCCTACGAACAGCTTCCCGGATATGCCATCCCCCTGTTCGTCCGCGTCGTCCCCGAACTGGAACACACCTCCACGTTCAAAAGCCGCAAGGTCGAACTCCGCAAGCAGGGCTACACGCCGAACCCGGACAGCACCCTGTACGTCTTGGCCGGACGCACCGAGGGCTACATCCCCGCCTACGACGATTACCCCGCCGACGTCGCCGCGGGCCGAGCCCCCCGAAACTGACGGCGTCCTCCAACTAGAGTCGTTTGCATGTTCAGCTCGATTCCGGCGCGGTTTCCCACGCTGTGCGGCCGGCCGGTGGCGACGGATCGGGCGCTGGTGATGGCGATCGTGAATCGCACCCCGGACTCGTTCTACGACCGCGGCGCCACCTTCACCGACGCGGCGGCCATGGACGCCGTCGCGCGGGCGGTGGACGAGGGCGCCGACCTGGTCGACATCGGCGGAGTGAAGGCCGGGCCAGGTGATCTGGTCGACGCGGCCGAGGAGACGCGCCGGGTGGTGCCGTTCGTCTCGGCAATCCGCGGGCAATACCCCGAGCTACTGATCAGCGTCGACACCTGGCGCGCCGAGGTGGCGCTGGCCGCGGTGCGGGAGGGCGCGGATCTGATCAATGACACCTGGGCGGGAGCCGACCCGGAGCTGGTCCCGGTGGCCGCGGCGCACGGCGCGGGCGTGGTGTGCAGCCACACCGGTGGCGCGGTGCCGCGCACCAGGCCGCATCGGGTCCGCTACGCCGACGTGGTGAACGAGGTCACCGAGACGGTGGTCCGCGCCGCCGAGAACGCGCTCGCGGCGGGCGTGCGCGAGGATTCGATCCTGATCGACCCGACCCATGATTTCGGCAAGAACACCTATCACGGGCTCGAACTGTTGCGCGGAATCGACGTTCTTGTAAATACCGGATGGCCAGTCTTGATGGCGCTGAGCAACAAGGATTTCATCGGAGAGACTTTAGGTGTCGGTCTGTCCGAGCGGCTGGAGGGCACGTTGGCGGCAACAGCATGGTCGGCGGCGGCCGGCGCCCGAGTCTTTCGTGTTCACGAAGTCGCCGCGACCCGGCGGGTCGTGGACATGATCGCCGCGATCCAGGGCATCCGGCCCCCCGCACGAACCTTGCGAGGTCTGGTATGACATTTCAACCCTTCGAGCCCGCCTGGGCGACGACCAATACCTGGGACACCCCGAACTGGACGGTGGACGAGCTCGTCGCCGCCAAAGCCGGACGCACCGTGTCGGTGGTGCTGCCCGCGCTGAACGAAGAGCGGACCGTGGCCGACGTGGTGGCCAGCATCCGGCCGCTGCTCGGCACGCTCGTCGACGAGCTGATCGTGCTCGATTCCGGTTCCACCGACGCCACCGCGGAGCGGGCTCGCGCGGCCGGCGCCGAGGTGATCAGCCGCGAGCAGGCGGTGCCCGAGCTGGACCCGGTTCCCGGCAAGGGCGAGGTGCTGTGGCGCTCGCTGGCGGTGACCAGCGGTGACCTCATCGCCTTCGTCGACTCCGATCTGATCGACCCCGACCCGGCCTTCGTGCCGAAATTGCTCGGCCCGCTGCTCACGGTGGACGATATGCACCTGGCCAAGGCGTACTACCGCAGGCCGTTGCGGCAGGGCGACGCGGTGGACGCGCACGGTGGCGGACGGGTCACCGAACTGGTCGCGCGCCCGCTGCTCGCGGCGCTGCGGCCCGAGCTGTCGCAGGTTTTGCAGCCGCTGGGCGGCGAGTACGCGGGCACCAGGGAATTGCTCACCTCGGTGCCGTTCGCCCCCGGCTACGGCGTGGAGATCGGGTTGCTGCTGGACACCTACGACCGGCACGGGATGTCCGCTATCGGCCAGGTCAACCTGGGCGTTCGTACCCATCGGAACCGGCCGCTGGCCGATCTCGGGGTGATGAGCCGCCAGATCCTCGGCACTGTGCTCGGCCGCAGCGGCGTTCGGGACTCCGGCGCGGCGCTGACCCAATTCCCGCTGATCGGCGATGAATTCACCGCGCACAGCACCGAAGTGTCGCTGATCGATCGCCCGCCGATGAACACTTTGCGGCCCGCGTGGGCGGCGGCCTGAGCGACCGCGATATGCGGCCGGATTCGGCGTCGTGCCGGTACCCGCGGCGTGGGCGGTGACGCCGGAAAACCGGTGTTCCGGTCAGGTCCCGTTGGCCCGCGGGTCGCGCATGTACCCGGCTTCGATCAGAGTCCGGAAGGCCGCGTTCTTGTGGACGCATTCCGAGGGCTCGCAGATCCGGTGGCGCTGCATGAGTTCGTGTGCCTCCGCCACGGTCAACGGCTCGGTGGGCAGTTGCTGGGGCCGACCGATCGGGCAGGTCGGCAGCAGGGGAGCGACCTGCTCCGCGATCCCGTGCTCGGCGACGCCGACTCGGCGCCGCCGGGTCGCCGGACCGTGCAGCAGACCGATGGTGGCGACCAGACTTGCGGCGCCCGCGAGCGAGCAGAGTACGGCGATCTGGGTGGCGGTCACGGCGCTTTCTCCTCTCGGTGGGGCGGGCCGGGCAGAGCGTGGCGGGGCCGAAGCGCAACGCACCGTCACCTGGTCTAGTTAACTTTCAGCAAATCAAGTGTGGGCCGAACAGCCACGGCGTGCAAGTGGGTGCGAAGCGCGCCATGCGACCGGCTGGCTTGGCGAGGGTATTCCCGGCAAATCGGGATCCAATCCCTCTCGCGGGAAGAGACTTCGAGCGCCTCAGCGGTGGATGGGACCGTCGGTGCGGTCCAGCGGACGGGCGGACGCGCCGCCGCGTTCGGCCAGAATCTGTGCGGCGATGGAGATTGCCGTCTCGTCCGGCGTCCGTGCGTTCAGGTCCAGTCCCATCGGGCTCTTCAGCCGGGCGAGCTGGTCTTCGGTGACTCCGGAGTCCCGCAGCCTGGCGATGCGCTCGGCATGGGTCCGGCGCGAACCGAGGGCGCCGACGAAGCCGAGCGGGAAGGCCAGTGCCGTGGCCAGGGCTGGCACGTCGAACTTGGCGTCATGAGTGAGCACGCAGACCACGGTGCGATGGTCGATCCGCCCGGCCTGCTGCTCCGAGCGCAGGTACCGATGCGGCCAGTCCACTACCACCTCGTGGGCGGAAGGGAAGCGGGCGGCGGTGGCGAAGGTTTCCCGGGCGTCCACCACGGTGACCCGATAACCGAGTTGCCGGCCGGTGCGGCTGAGCGCTCGCACGAAATCGTTGGCACCCGCCAGGATCATGCGCGCCGGCGCCGCGAAGACTTGCACGAACGTCCGTGGCCGCGGTGAGCCGTGCGGCGCGCACTCAGCAGCGCCCACCACGCCGCTACGGCCCGCGTCGAGCAGTGCCCGCGCGTCGCGATCCACGCCGTGCCACGGATCGGTATCCCCGGGCAGCAGAAGTTTCCATTCCGGTGTGGCGTCCAAAGTGGTGGCCGCGGCCACCGGGGTGCCGTCGTCGATCCGCCGCCGCAGCGCCGAGAGCAGAGGCAGCCGCTCCCGGGAGATCCGCTCGACGAATACTTCGATCTCGCCGCCGCAGGTCAACCCGACCGCGAGTCCGTCGGCGTCGGCGTAGCCGAACCGGTCGGTCACCGCCTGCCCGCCCGCCAGGACCTCGTGCGCCGCCACGACGACCGCTGCCTCGACACACCCGCCGGACAGCGAGCCGTGGACGTCGCCGGACCCGGTGACGATCATCGCCGCGCCCGGCTCGCGGGGGCCTGCCCCCGTGGTATCCACTACACGCGCCAGCGCGACGGGCTCGCGCCGCAGCAGGGTGATCAATTGCCCGAGTATCGCGCGCACCAGGAACCGATCCTCTCCGAGCGGGTCCGGCCGGAGCGCGTCGGGCCCGAGACGGACGGCGAGTTTCCGCCGTACCGCCAGCCTAGTTACGACGCGGACGCGATGCGGCGCAGCATCTCGGCGGCGGCAGCCCTTCGTTGCGCCTGCGCGGGGTCCACATCGTCGGCCGTCGCGGAATTGGGGTCGCTCTTCGTGCTGTCGTCGCTCGTCGCAGACGTGGGTTCACTCTTCGTGCCGTCGTCGGACTTGGGATCGCTCTTCGTGCCGTCGTCGCTCGTCGTCGACGTGGGTTCATTCACCGTGCCGTCGGTATCCGCGATCGGGTAGGGGAGCTGACGGCGTACCGCTGGCATGGTCGGACGCGTCTTGCCATCCGTCCGCGAGTCGTCGTCGGACACCGTTTCGTCGTTCTCGGAACTCTCCGGCGCGGGTGACGCGTCCTCGTGCTCTTTCGCGAGCCGGGCTTGGAGTTCGGCCACGGAGACGTGGGTGCGCGACGACGTCGGCCGCAGCAGCATGGTGGCGACCAGGACGAGCAGCCCCGTCACCAGGATGGCGGCACCGATGAGCAGAAGCGAATTCACTACTTCCTCCTTGCCGGACGCCTCGCACGTCCGTTTGGCGGAGCGGGAGATAGGGCGCGTCGGTCTCGGCAGGCACCACGGGTCGAGCGGCTCGCGCGTTATCTTTCAGCTATTTTAGCCAGCCCCATGGGAACGTGGCATAGCAGGTCGGGTGACCAGCGCCACACCCGGGCCCGGCGCTCGCACCGGCTCGACTGATGCGGTTGAGCAGGCTGCTTGCCGCAGCATGGAGTGCCGAAGACCGTGCGTCTGTGCTGTGCCGTCGGCGATCGCCGGGGGTGTGCGCCCTGCAGATTTGGTGGCGGGCAGTTTGCTGAATTCCTTTGTGTGCCCGCATCCGACCGCTCCCGTGAGCAGGTGAACCGAGTCGAGTAGGCCGAATCACGGTGTCCCAGAAGCACGCCGAAACCGCCGTGATCCTCTGGCGGGATGATTTACGTGCAGACCCGACGGGGCACGCATGGGGCCGTATTGCGCCGGAACTAGCCGTCCGAGCGCCCCCAGCACTTCGGTATTCGGCCTGCTCGCCGAATCGCGCCAAGCCCCCTGGGAATTCGATGCCGACCCGGCCGATCGCCCGGCGTCCGGGCAGTTGGTCCGGACGTGCCGCGGCTCAGCGGCGCAGACCCGATATGGGTGAGCGGTTTTCGGGGTCGTGGCGATAGACCGGCGTGAGCAGTTCGGCCTCGAGTGGTTCGCCGGTGGCACGGTCGAACCGGCAGGCGATCAACACCGAGAACAGGTGGTTGCTCGCTCGCTCGTGCAGCGTGGCCAGCCGGGTGGCGAGCAGGCGGATCGCGCCGAGCGAGCCGGGCGGGTGCATGCCGTCGATCATCAGGACGGTGCCGCGGCCGTCGGGCCGCGGAAGCCTGGCCAGATAGGCGATGTCGTGCGGTTCCGGGCCGCCCGGACGGTACACCCGCCGGGCCGCCCGGTCCTCGATTCCCCGGCGCGTATCGCCCACTCTGGCCACAGCACGGCGAAGTCGTGGGTCGGCGGTGACCAATTGGCGCAGGCTGGGGGATAGTTCCGGGCCGCCGAGCACGATCAATCCGTCGCGTCGCAAGTCGACCGGGCGGCCAGGGAGGAAATGCTCGACCGCGACCGTGAAGCCGAGTTCGCGAAGTAGTTCGGCTAGTCGCTGCGCCGCGGCCGGATCCGGTGCGCCGATCACCCGCCCGGCGCGCACCTCCGGGACGAGCACGGTGAGCGAACCATGCCCGAAGAACAGTCCTTCCGGCGCGGGCCCCTGCGTACTCACCTGGTGGATGCGGGCGCGGGAAAGGCCCGCCGCCGCACCGATTCTGGCGAACGTCCAGCCTTCGGCATGGAGTTCGCGGATCACGGCACGCCGAATCCTGGTCAGTTCGTTGATGGTCTGCTGGGCCGCCGCCACACCGTCGGTGGCCGCCTTCAGTCGCTCGACCTTGTCCTCGATCGCGAACACGCGCGCCACGTCATCGGCCGACATGTGCGAAGTCTAGACAGCTGAACACCGCATGGTGTCTAGACTTCTTGACGGATCAGGTGGCGTCGGAGTCGATCGGAGGACGTTCGTTGCGCTCCAACGGCTTATCCAACTTCGGCATCGGATAGTCCGGCATACCGCTGTTCGTGCCGTACAAGTCCTTCGGATCGGGCAATGCGCTGTTGAAATCCTTGAACAGCGAATCGTCGCCATTGAGAAGATGTTTGGTCACCATCGCGCGCGGAGTCATGCCGCGCAGTTCGTTCAGGTCGGCCAGCGGCTTGCGCAGATCGTCGAATTCCGGCCCGAGTTCCTGGCGCAGTTGCGAGGTGGCGCCGCTCGCGTAGTCACGCACCTGCCGTAGGCTGCGCGTGGTCCAGCGCACGGCACCGGGCAGACGCTCCGGTCCGAGAATCACGAGGGCGGCGACGAGCAGGATGACCATCTCGCTCCAGCCGATGTTGCTGAACACGTAATCAGGCTACCCGGCGATCCGGTCGCCGGGTCAGTCGGATTCCAGCGTCACAGGCACGTCCACCTGCCTGCCATCGCGGATCAACTGCACGTTCACCGTCTCCCCGATCTCGTGCGACTGCACCGCGACCACCAGCTCGTCCGGACCGGTGACCTCGCGGTCGCCGACCTTGACGATCACGTCCCCCTCCACGATCCCGGCCTTGGCGGCGGGACCGCCGGGCGTGACGTCGGCCACCGCCGCGCCGCTCATGACCTCGTTGGCCACCTGCTTGGTCCGCGCGCTCAGTCCGATGATCGGGTGGTGCACGACGCCGTCGCGGATCAATGTCTGTACGACCTCGGTCATCATGTCCACCGGGATGGCGAAGCCGAGGCCGACCGAGCCGCCGGTCTCGCTGCGGATGGCGGTGTTGATGCCGATGACCCGTCCGTCCATGTCCACCAGCGCGCCACCGGAGTTACCCGGGTTGATCGACGCGTCGGTCTGCACCGCGTCGATGACGGCCTTCGTGTCGCTGCCCTCGCCCTCCAGCTTCACCGGGCGGTGCAGGGCGCTGACGATGCCGGAGGTGACCGTCTTGCTCAGGCCGAGCGGCGAACCGATGGCCAGCACGTCGTCGCCCACTTGGACATCCCCCGACTTCCCGAGCTGGGCGACGGTGAGATTCTTCACATCGACCTTCAGCACGGCCAGGTCGGTCTTCGGGTCGCGGCCGACGACCTGGGCCGGCACCCGGGTGCCGTCGGAGAACTGCACCTGGATCGCCGCACGGTTGCTCTTGTCCTGCGCGGCCATCGAGATGACGTGGTTGTTCGTGACGATGTAGCCGCCGCCATCGATCACCACGCCGGAGCCGGTGGCGCCGTTGTCGCCGACGGTGACCCGGATCGAGACGACCGAGGGCAGCACCGCGTTCGCGACCTGCGCGATGAGGCCGTGCGGCCGATCGCCGTCGCCGGTCTGCTCCAAGGTGACCTTGCGCGAGGTGAGCGTCGAGGTGGTTTCCGCGGTCAGCCTGCCGACCAGCCCGCCCAGCAGGCCGATGACCAGCGCGACCAGTGCGAGCAAAGCCAGCGCCTTGGGGGCGACACGCTCGCCGAACAGCACCTGGCGCGCGCTGAGCTTCTCGGCTCGGGCGAGGGGCTGCGGCTTGGGCGTTGGCACCGCGGGGGCGCCCAGCCGCGCGACGGCGTCGGGATCGCGCCACGGGTCGGCGGGACCGGCGATGGGGGCGGAGCCGCCGGCGGCGTCGGGATCGCGCTGCAGCAGCTCGGTGGAACCCTCGGGGCGGCCGAACGCCTCGGCCAGCACCGCGTCGGGTGGACGGTTCTGCGGTTCGGGGCCACTCTGTGCCGCGCCCGCGGTGCGGACCGGCGGTTCGGCGAACGAACCGGACAGCCCGGACGGCCTGCGGAAGGCGCGTGCGGTGTGCGTGTCGACATGGGGCCGGTAGACCGGTCGCGGGCCGAGCACGGGCGCGTCCGGTGGACGGAGATTCCCGCGGTTGGCCGCCGAATCCGAGGTGTCGGCCGATCCGGAATTCGTCGATTCGGTGGTCACTCGGAAAACTCTACTTGCGCCACCAGGTTGTCCACCGAGTCGCGGTGAACGAATCGGTCAGAAAACCGAAAACCGCGTCGTTACGGGAGGTCTGGCCGGCTCCCGACGTGGGGGTCCGCGCGCTGGACGCGCCACCCGGCAATTCCCCGAGCGGAATCCTGGTCAAGCTGTCGTGCAGTCCGGTGGGAATCGCGACGTTGCCCGCATGCCGCAAGGCGATGCGGGCCTGTTGCTGGGCGTCGACTTCCGCCGCGCATTCCGGGCACAGCGAAAGGTGCTGAGCGGCGCGCAGGTACGCGTTCATCCGCAGCTCGCCGTCCACATATGCCGCGATCGCCTCACTCGCCAGGTGTTCGGTGGGGCGAAAGCGAGGCGGACGACGACCGGACGTACTGAAGTCGCCACTCATTCGGTGCTCACCCTTCCAACCGACATCGACCGTGGGGCGATGCCGGCTTCCGACGAATCACCCTATGTTCATATCAGCGGCGAACCGCTGCTCACTTCCATTATGCGCAAGGTAGTCGCGCAGTGCCTGCCGCCCACGGTGGATCCGACTGCGCACAGTGCCCAGTTTCACGCCGAGCGTAGCGCCGATCTCCTCGTAGGACAGACCCTCGATGTCACACAGGACCACGGCCGCGCGGAACTCCGGCGCGAGCGAATCCAAGGCGGATTGCAGGTCGGGATCCAGGCGGGCGTCGTGGTATGCCTGCTCGGGCCCGGGCCCCTCGGCGGGCACCCGGTCGTAGTCCTCGGGCAGCGCTTCCATCCTGATCCGGTTGCGGCGGCGGACCATGTCCAGGAACAGGTTGGTGGTGATGCGGTGCAGCCAGCCCTCGAACGTGCCCGGTTGGTAATTCGACAGCGAACGGAACACCCGGATGAACGTCTCCTGGGTGAGGTCGTCCGCGTCCTGTGCGTCGCCGGAGAGGCGATAGGCCAGGCGATAGACCCGGTCGGCGTGCTCGCGGACGAGTTCGTCCCACGACGGCATGGCGGACCGGTCACCGGTGGCATCGAAGGCGGCAGTCCCGGTGAGCTCGGCGGGGTCGACTTCGACAGGAAGGATCTGCTCGGGCAAGGTGGCGTACTCACGCGCCGCATCGACCATGTGGATGGGGCTACCTCCTACTAGGGACCGCACAGGCAGGTACTCGCTCGGGTCCGGGTCTACGGACCGTCACGTACGGATACAACCGACAACCTGTATGTCGTTGTTCCCGCGTCCTGTGTTAATACACGGTCGTGGTCTTGCGTTGCACATACTCTTTCTGGTCCTGATATGGCCGGGTTATGGAGATCCTGAGGGACACCTGAGAAAAATGGCCGTGGAATTGGTGGCGGCGCGTGTTGTCCGGAACGCCGAGACCAGCCGCCCGGCGTTAGCCTCATACCCGTGGCATCGAATCTGGAGCGAAATCTCGCTTACGTGGAGGAATCCGTCGTGGAAGACGAGATCCTCATCAGCGCGCGCGAGCGGGCCACCGAACTCGGCGTGGTGCCCGTGCCGCCCTCGGTGGGCGCGCTGCTGAGCATGTACGCGCAGTTGCTCGGTGCGCGGGCGGTGGTCGAGGTCGGCACCGGCGCGGGCATCAGTGGGCTGTGGTTGCTCGACGGCATGCGTGAGGACGGCACGCTGACCACCATCGATTCGGAGCCGGAGCATCAGCGCGCGGCCAGGGAGGCGTTCCGCGCCGCGGACATCCCGCCCGCGCGAACCCGCCTGATCAACGGGCGTGCGCTCGACGTGCTGCCGCGGCTGGCCGACGGCGCCTACGATCTGGTCTTCATCGATGCCGCGCCCTTGGAGCATCCGGAGTACGTCGCCCAAGCGGTGCGATTACTGCGCACCGGCGGGGCCATTCTGCTGCACAACGCGCTGCTGGGCGGCCGGGTGCCCGACCCGGCGCAGCGCGACCCGGCCACCCAGGCGGTGCGCGCCGCCACCCGCGCCATCGCGGAGAATCCCGAACTCACCTGTGTGCTGATTCCGGTGGGTGACGGATTGCTTTGTGCCTCGCGCGGATAGTGATGCTCCCCGCCTCGGGCGGGCCTTCAGGCCGTTGGTCGCCACGGGCGGAGTCGTTTTCCACGGCCGAATCGGGGTACGCGCTGAGAAACAAGTCAGCGAGGTTATCGGTTATGCGTGAATTGGATGCCGTCGAGATGGGTGCCATGGGGCATGTCGTCACGGAGCGTCGGTCGAGTTGGCTGCGGCCGACCATGCTGGCTCTCGCGTTGGTGCTCCTGGGAGCCGTCTTGGTGCTGATCGTGGTCAGCAATGCCGATTTCGACACCGGGCCCGCCAAAGTCACTCCGACGCAGGGGCCTTGTGAGCCGTTCTGCACACAGCCGGTCGCGCCGCCCGGACCATAGTCGTCAGGCGCCGAGCCGTTTTCTTCCACGGTCATGGGCACTCGTATGTGCTTGCCTCCGAGTACTTTCCGAATCTACTCGGGTCCGATGCCCGTGGCGCATAGCAAATGAATTGCTCGCCCACGCGAGCGAGTTTGGAAATCCGCCTCCGTACGGCCACGGTTCGGCGCATGCTTCTGCGGAGCGCGGGTGAACAGGATACTGGTGGGGTCATAGTCGGAGCGGGTCCGGAAGAGGGTGCGGTGCCGTGATGATGATGTTCCTGTGGGACGAGGACGAGCGTCGCCCACGTCCGATCCATTGGGGCCGGACGATGGTGGCCTTCGCCGCGGTGCTGTTGTTCGCCGTGCTGGCGGTCTATTTGGTCAGCACCGCCGATTTCGGTGAGGCCTCGAAGACGACCGTCCCGCGCACCCCGGGCCCGTGCGCGCCATTCTGCATCGGATCCCCTGCCCCTGAGCCGGGCTCTCCCGCCTCTCCGCGTCTTTAGGCCGTACAAGTCGCGAGCTGAGGGATTTACGTTCAGGTCCTGCGTCGGGTGCCGCTCGGGTTCTGGGCGTGCCCGACGAGTTACCCATGTTTCGTGCGAAATCAGTAGTTGCGTGGCCGGAACTCAGACCCAGACGCCTTTGCCGACCGTCACCACGCCGCCGTTGCTGATGGCGAACCGGCCGCGGTCGCGCGCCAGGTCCACGCCGATGATCTCGCCCTCGCCGACGACCACGTTCTTGTCCAGGATGGCGCGCCGTACCACCGCGCCGCGCCCGATCCGGACGCCGGGCATGAGCACGCAACCTTCGACGGTGGCGCCGTCGTCGACCATGACGTTGGCGCTGAGCACCGAATTGCGCACCGTGGCGGCGGACAGGATGCTGCCCGCGCCGACGATGCATTCCTGCGCCAGCCCGCCCTGGGCGAACTTGGCCGGCGGGAGGTTCTCGGCCGCGCCGCGAATCGGCCAGTGCTTGTTGTAGAGGTTGAACACCGGGTGCACCGATACCAGATCCATGTGCGCGTCGTAGAACGCGTCGATGGTGCCGACGTCACGCCAGTAGCCGCGGTCCCGGTCGGTGGCGCCCGGCACGTCGTTGTCGGCGAAGTCGTAGACGCCCGCCTGCCCCGCGGACACCAGCGACGGGATGATGTCGCCGCCCATGTCGTGGTCGGAGTCGGCGTTGTCCGCGTCCGCCTTGATCGAATCCACCAGCACCTTGGTGGTGAAGACGTAGTTGCCCATGGACGCGAACGTGACGTTCGGGTCGTCCGGGGTGCCCGGCGGGTGCGGGGGCTTCTCCAGGAACTGGGTGATCCGGCCGGACTCGTCGCTGTCGATGCAGCCGAAGGCGCTCGCCTGGCTGCGCGGCACCCGGATACCCGCCACGGTCACGCCGGCGCCGGAATCGATATGGTGGCGGACCATCTGCTCCGGGTCCATGCGGTACACGTGGTCGG
Organism: Nocardia sp. Marseille-Q1738; assembly: GCF_965283145.1. Taxonomy (NCBI): domain Bacteria; kingdom Bacillati; phylum Actinomycetota; class Actinomycetes; order Mycobacteriales; family Nocardiaceae; genus Nocardia; species Nocardia sp. Marseille-Q1738. The sequence goes on from NZ_CBDIMS010000001.1 coordinate 1,854,083, forward strand.
CGCCGAACACCACGATGTAGTCCGGGTCCTCGTCGTAGATCAGGTTCAGCGACTGCATGATCGCGTCCGCGCTGCCGGTGTACCAGCGCGGCCCGAGCCGCTGCTGCGCGGGCACCGGGGTGATGTACTCGCCCGCGAAACCGGACAGCCTCCACGTCTGCGAGATGTGCCGGTCCAGCGAGTGCGATTTGTACTGGGTGAGTACGCACAACCGCAGGAAGCCCGCGTTGACCAGATTGCTGAGCACGAAATCGATCAGGCGGTAGGCGCCACCGAAGGGGACGGCGGGCTTGGCGCGGTCGGCCGTGAGTGGAAAGAGTCGCTTGCCCTCGCCACCGGCGAGCACGATTCCTAGTACGTGCGGCTGGCTCCTCACATCTGCCAAACTACCGGGTAAAGCGGTAGTGAGTGGCCCACGAGCAGTTGAACGTCTAGTTTGAATCGGTGAGCTTCGGCACGGATGGCGGACGCGCGTCGGTGGATTCCGGCGAGCGGGACCGGCTTCGGGTCGCGATGCTGACCCGTGAGTACCCACCCGAGGTGTACGGCGGGGCCGGGGTGCACGTCACGCAGCTGACGGCGCATCTGCGTCACCTGTGCCAGGTGACCGTGCACTGCATGGGCGCCACGCGCACGGATGCCGTGGTGCACCAACCGGATCCGTCGCTCTACGCCGCCAACGCCGCGCTGCAGATGATGTCCACGCAGCTGCGGATGGCCGACGCCGTGGGCGAGGTGGACGTGGTGCACTCGCACACCTGGTACACCGGCTTGGCCGGGCACCTGGCCGGTACCCTCTACGGCGTCCCGCACGTGCTGACCGCGCATTCGCTGGAACCGCGCAGGCCGTGGAAGGCCGAGCAGCTCGGCGGCGGCTACCGGATCTCGTCGTGGTCGGAGCGCAACGCGGTCGAGCACGCCGACGCGATCATCGCGGTCAGCGAGGGCATGCGCCGCGATGTACTGGACGCGTACCCGTCCGTCGACCCGGCCCGGGTGCATGTGGTGCACAACGGCATCGACGGGGGCATCTGGCATCCCGGCCCGCCGTCCGAGGACTCGCCGTCGGTGCTCGCGGAGTTGGGTGTGCGTACGGACCGGCCGATCGTGGCGTTCGTCGGTCGTATCACTCGGCAGAAGGGGGTGGGTCATCTGCTGGCCGCCGCCCGCGACTTCGATCCCGACATCCAGCTCGTGCTGTGCGCGGGCGCGCCGGACACCCCGGAGCTCGCCGAGGAGACCACCGCGGCGGTGCAGGAATTGCAGCGGCGGCGCGGCACCGTGTTCTGGGTTCGCGAGATGCTGCCGACCGAGCAGATCCGGCAGATTCTGGCCGCCGCGTCGGTGTTCGTGTGCCCGTCGGTGTACGAACCGCTGGGCATTGTCAACTTGGAGGCGATGGCGTGCGCGACCGCGGTGGTCGCCTCCGATGTGGGCGGTATCCCCGAAGTCGTGGCGGACGGTCGCAATGGACGACTGGTGCACTACGACGCGGGCGCCGCCGAGGACTATGAGCGCGCGCTGGCCGCCGCTGTCAACGAAGTCGCCGGTGACCCAGTGCTGGCGGCCGAGTTCGGTGCCGCGGGCCGTGCACGCGCGGTCTCCGAGTTCGACTGGTCGCATATCGCGGCGCGGACGGTCGAGGTCTACGACAAGGTACGCAAGGGCTGAGTCACCGCCGAGGTAGCGGCGGTCAGGCCGCCGGGCGGTAGGTGCCGACCAGCACCGACGCGGTTACCTCGATGCTCTCGGGCAACCGTGCCAGACGCGCGTCCTCGGTGGCCGCGTGATGCGCGGACGGCCCCATGCCAACGACGTTCGCTACATCGTCTCTGGGGAGCTTCATCGGATACTCGACCAGGGTCTGTTCGACGGGCTCGAAGTACCCCGTCATCGCGGCGTCGAGCCTGCGTTTCTTTTCCGGGTCGACGCGCACCAGGTCCAGCGGCCCGACCAACTCGCCGAGGTGACGTTCGGTGGGGGTGGCGACGACGAAGCGGCCGTCCTCGGCGAGCACCCTGGCGACCTCGCCGGGATTGCGCGGCGCGAATACGGACAGCACGCTGTCGAGCGCGCCGTCGCGAATCGGCAACCCGAGCCAGGCGTCGGCCAGCACCGCGGCGGCGCGCGGATGGGCGCGAGCGCACCGCCGGACGGCCGGTTTGGCCACGTCCAGCGCGATGCCGACGGCCGGGGGAGCGGCGTCGAGCACCTGAGCGAGGTAGTAGCCCGTGCCCGCGCCGACTTCCAGCACCGCGCCATCGGTCCGTCGCGCCGTGACGGCACGCGTCACCGCGTCGGCGATCGGCGCGAAGTGTCCCCCCGTCTGGAAGGCGGCGCGTGCGTCGAGCATGGCCGCGGTGTCGCCGGTCATCTTGGTGGACGCGCCGGTCAGGAGACTGACATAGCCCTGCCTGGCGACGTCGAAGCTGTGCCCGCGCGCACAGCGCAGCGCCCGGTCCCGCGGTTCGAGAGCGAGCGCCGGTGCGTTCCGGTGCGCCCGCGTACATTCGGGGCAGGCCAGGAGACCGGCGGCAACGGCGAGAGCCGAGTGCTCAGCCTCGGCCACTCAGCTGGTGACGCTCTTCAGTTCGTCACCGAGTGCCGCCGCCTCGTCCGGCGTGAGTTCGACGACCAGACGCCCGCCACCCTCGAGTGGAACCCGCATAACGATTCCACGCCCTTCTTTGGTTGCCTCGAGGGGACCGTCCCCGGTGCGGGGCTTCATGGCCGCCATCCTCTGCTCCCTCCAGATCTGCGCGGTCTGCTGCGCACTTTCTTGGAACTACAGTTGTCACCAACTAGGTAGCCCGCCGGCGTTTGGCGAGCTACACCCGTCCCATTCTTCCCTATCGCCGATGTGGACGGATAGCTGAGTTCGAAAACTGACCGGTCAGCCGGTGCTGGACACCTCGCTGCCGACCCAGCAATCGGCCAGGTGATCATCGACCATTCCGGTCGCCTGCATGAGCGCGTACGCCGTGGTCGGGCCGACGAAGCGGAACCCGCGACGTTTCAATTCTTTTGCCATGGCGACGGATTCGGGTGTGGTCGCGGGCACGTCGGCGCCGGTGCGCGGACGCGGACGCCGCGGCGGGGCGAACGACCAGAGCAACTCGTCCAAGCTGATGTCGAGGCGCCGCGCGACCTTGGCGTTGGCGATGGCCGCCTCGATCTTGAGCCGGTTGCGGACGATGCCGGCGTCGGCCAGCAGCCGGGCGACGTCGGCGTCGCCGAACTCCGCGACGCGCTCGATCGAGAATCCGGCGAACGCCGCACGGAAGGCGGGGCGTTTGCGCAGGATGGTCAGCCAGGACAGGCCGGACTGAAACGCCTCCAGACACAACCGCTCGAACAGCGCGTCGTCGCCGTGCAGCGGCTTGCCCCACTCGTAGTCGTGATAGTCCCGGTACAGCTGGGTTTCCAGCGGCCACGCACAGCGGACCAGGCCATCATCGGCGGGCACCGTCATTTCGACTCCGGCGCGATCGGCGTCTGCCACCGCGCGGCCTGCGCCTCGGCCAGCTGATGCTGCAACTCGTCGATCCGGGCGGCCAGCCTGGCCAGCGCCCAATCCACCTCACCGGCCTTGTATCCACGCAGTACCTGCTGGAAGCGCAGAGCGCGCACGTCGGCCCCGGTGATCCCCTCGACGGGCAGCACGGTGGCGGTCGTCCCCTCCGGCAGCGGGCCCAGCTCCTCCGACCGCCCGAACACCGCACTGGCGAGCAGGAACAGCACCGCGGCGACCAAGCCGACGATCAGCACGTACAGCAGCATGGTGAGCATGCTGTGTAATTTTTGCAGCGCCTGCGGCGCTGCGTGTTCGCGGCCCCCTTGAGCCGGGCCGCGAACGGGCAATGCTCTGTCTCGCTTCGCTCGAAAGCCGGAGTAGGGCCAAGTGGTCACGCAGCGCGAAAACCGCAGCACCTTGATGGTCGCTCCGACCCGGTAGCTGTGGGTAGGCCGACCGCCGCCAGCGATTTCGTTGCGGAGCGACGCCACCCAGGCGCGAGCTGGGCTGTGTTCGATGCTCCAACGGCCAGCGCGTCGCGTGTTCGCGGCCCCCTCATGGCTCGGGGTGGCAGCTGCACGAGCGAGCGTTTTCGCGGATGTGCGGGCAGTGCCGGTGGTCCGATCTCAACCTGACCGTGTCACCCGCCGCACTCGACGACATCGAACTGGTCGGAGTCGACGTGACCGATCCCGCGATTGTTCGCCGCCGCGCTCGCCGGTGTGGGCGTGCGGAGTGGACCCCGCTGTAGCTCTTCGCGCGCGGCGGTTATGACCGTGGGGTGCGCTACAGGTGGCGGGTGGTGTCGATGCCGAGTGCCATGCCGGCCAGGCCGCGGCGGCGGACGGCGAGTTTGTCGGCGACCTCGAGCAGTGCCTTGGCGGCTGGGTTCTCCGGGTCGCGCAGCACGATGGGGGTGCCCTCGTCGCCTGATTCGCGCAGTGCCTGTTCGATCGGGATCTGGCCGAGCAGCGGCACGGTGGCGCCGACCGCGCGGGTCAGGCGGTCGGCGACCGCTTGTCCGCCGCCGGAGCCGTACAGGTCCATCCTGGTGCCGTCCGGCAGGTCGAGCCAGGACATGTTCTCCACTACGCCCGCGATGCGCTGGCGGGTCTGCAGCGCGATGGCGCCGGCCCGCTCCGCCACCTCGGCGGCGGCCGGCTGCGGGGTGGTGACGACCAGGATTTCCGCGCCGGGGATCAGCTGCGCGATGGAGATGGCGACGTCGCCGGTGCCCGGCGGCAGGTCGAGCAGCAGGATGTCCAGGTCGCCCCAGAACACGTCGGCGAGGAACTGCTGCAACGCCCGGTGCAGCATGGGGCCGCGCCACACCACGGGAGTGTTGCCCTGGGTGAACTGCGCGATCGAGATCATCTTCACGTCGTGCGCGACGGGCGGCATGATCATCCGCTCGACCTGCGTCGGCCTGGCGTCGGTGCCGAGCATGCGCGGGATGGAGTGGCCGTAGATGTCCGCGTCCAACACGCCGACCGACAAGCCGCGTGCGGCCATGGCGGCGGCCAGGTTCACCGTGACGCTGGATTTCCCGACCCCGCCCTTGCCGGAGGCGACCGCGTAGACGCGGGTCAGCGAGCCGGGCTGGGCGAACGGGATGACCGGGTCGGCCGAGTCGCCGCGCAGCTGCTTGCGTAGCGCGGTGCGCTGCTCGTCGCTCATCACGTCGAGGTCGACGGTCACCGCGCCCGCACCGGGCACGTCGGCGATGGCCTTGGTGACCCGCTGCGTGATCTCGGTGCGCAGGGGGCAGCCCGCCGTCGTCAGATAGATCTCCACGTGGACATCGCTGTCGGCGCCGATGGCGACGCTTTTCACCATGCCCAGTTCGGTGATCGGTTTGCGGATCTCCGGGTCGTCGACCTTCGCGAGGGCTCCCCGCACATCCGATTCCGTAAGCACTGGCATGGCAGAAATTTTAGGCGTGTCAAACTTTGGGCACGTCTCCGGCCCGTGGTGCGGTGTCCGTGCTGTAGGAGGTCGCCCAGGACATGACCTTCGTGACGTAGGCCATGGAGTGGTTGTAGCGCAGGATCGCCTTGGACCGCTGAGCCGGATCGCGCATGTTCAAACCGCCGTCACACAGGTATCTCCCCGCGGTCAGCGCGGCGTCGAAGAGATTCTGCGGATCGGCGATGCCGTCGCCGTTGCCGTCGGCCGCGTAGCGCTTCCAGGTTTGCGGCAGGAACTGCATCGGGCCGGTCGCGCGGTCGTAACCGGCCAGGCCGTCCAGCGCGCCGTCGTCGGAGTCCCTGATCACCTGGTTACCGGCCAGCGAACCGTCGAGGACCGGGCCGTAGACCGGGCTCAGCGGGTTGCCGTCGGCATCGGCTTTGCCGCCGAACGCGTGGGTGGACTCGACTCGCCCGATGCCGGCCAGCAGCGACCACGGCATGCCGCACACTGGATTTTCCGCGGCCAGAATGCGTTCCGCGTTCTGGTATGCCGCGACGGCTACGCCGGGAATGCCCATCGGCCCCGCGGGCAACGCGGCGCGTTGCCGATTGCTCGCCAGCGCAACGCTTTTCACTATCGGCGCGGCGGTGGGCGCCGCCTTCGCCATTGCGTGACCGACGAATTCCGCGGCGGCCAGGGGTTGCGCGTTCTGTGGTCTGGCGCCGTGTGCGTCCTGATCGTCTTCCGGTGTCTGGACCGCGACCGCAAGGGGAGCGGCGCCGCCGACATCGGAGGCGGAGGTGACGGTTACGAGCCCAGCGGGAACCAGTCCGGTCAATGCGATAACGGAACTCCGCCTGACGGTGGCGGGCGGTTGTTTTCGGTGACGCCCCACGGTGTGGTGACCCTCCCATGGCTCGCTGTGAGCCCTTCGTTATGGACGAAGTGGAGATTACCGCACCCGAGACCTTTTTGTTACTGCTTCGTGATCTGATAGCAGGTTTGAATCACTGTTGAGGCGCGGGCGGTCCGGGGAGGGGGATGACGATGCCGAAGGGCAGGGT